>JAEUHR010000041.1 GCA_016794425.1 Planctomycetota bacterium | reverse complement strand
CACGCCGACGTCGTGCACGGCGTTGCCGGGGCCGTCGCAGACCTCGCCCTCGACGTCGTGCTTCATGAAGCCGTCGCAGTCCCACTTGCCGTCCTCGTCCTGGTGGTTCTTCAGCCACCGCAGGCCGGCGTCGATCGACTCCGCGAACGACTTGCCGCCGCCCTTGCCGCCCTTGCCACCGCCACGACCGCCGTAGCGGCCGCCGGCGCCGCCGCCGAGGCCGACGGCGGAGTTCCACTGGTTGCTGTCGAACGCCGACTCCTTCGACGTGACTTCGCTCTCGGTGTTGTCGAACGCCTGCTCGGTCTCGGTGACCTGCGTTTCGGTGACCACGACCTCTTCGACGACCTCTTCCGGCTTGGTCTCCGGCGGCGGGGGCGGCGGCGGTTCCTCGACCTGCTGCACCTGCTCCTGCGCCATCTCGACCTTCTTCTCGACCTTGCGCTCCTCCTTCGCGGGCATCAGCACGTAGAGCAACAGGCCGACGACCACGTGCAGACCGGCCGACAGCACCAGCCACGGCGCATGCCGGAGCTGCTCGGCCATCATGTCCTGGAACGACACCTCCGTTTCCCAGACGGGCTGGGCATTGGACTCGACGTGGATCTTGGTCGGATCGAGATGGGCCATGACGGCTCCTTTCTGGGCTGGCGCGGAACGAGCAGGACGGAACCGGTGGCTGCCACGGTGGCGGCCGGTCCGGGTCCGGACCGAAGGGACGACGCATGCAACGGCGGCGGCGCCCGTTCGGTTCAGGGAGAGGGGGCCGGGCAGTAGAGCGGCCGCCCGGGTGGGCGGCAACCGCCGGCTGGCCGAATCCGGGGCGCCGCGCCCGGGGCTGTCCGGCTCACCGGTGCCAGGGGGCGACCCAGACCTCGCTGCGCTGCCGGGCCCGCTCGAGCGCCTGCTTCTCGAACTCCTCGACCACGCCCTTGCGGCAGATCGCGCGCAGCTCTTCCTGCACGTCCGGGTCCTCGAACCGGCCGTTGCGGGCCGGCAGATAGGCCAGCACCTTCGCGACCTGCCACGCGCTGCCGGCGGCGATCGGATCCGACACCTTGCCCTGCGGGCCGCTGAGCGCCCACTGCGAGACCGCGGCGACCATCGCGCTGGCGTTGGCGTCGTCGACCGCGGTGGCGCCCGGGAAGCGCGCCGCGAGCGCACGGCTGGTCAGCTCCTGCGTGCGCCACGACTCGGCGGCAGCCGCGGCGTTCGCGGCGGCGTCCGCGCCCTGGAACACGACCAGCGCCACGCGCGCCTCGGCCGGCCGCACGAAGCGGCCGTTCTCGCGTTCGTAGGTCTCGCGCATCATGCGCGGCGTCAGGTAGAGGTTCGACTGGCGCTGCAGCCGCATGTGCACCGCGAACTCCTCGGCGTAGCGCGCCAGCTTGTCGACGCGCTGCTCGCTGACGAACGTCTGCCAGGTGCGCCCCTGGTTCTGCAGCGCCTGGCTCCACGCCTGGTGGCTGCCGAAGTCGCGGATCTGCTGCTGCTCGTCGCGCTCGAACTCGCGCTTCAGCAGCGTCTCGACCTGTTCGGGCGTGAACGTGCCGAACGTCTTCGCGGCCTGCGCCATCGTGTGCCGGTCGATCAGCTTCTGCAGCTCGTCGTCGAGCACCCGCCGCAGGTCCTCGGGGCGCACGCGGCCGAACCGGGCCTCCAGCGTGCGCAGCGGGCCGACCGCGTTGGTCTGCAGCGAACTCAGCAGGATCGCACTGTCGTTGACGGTCGCGACGACGGTGTCGACGCGGATCGGCGGCGGTGGGGGCGCCGGTTCGGTCTGCGCGGCAGCCGATGCCATGGCGCCCAGGACGACGGACAGGAGACGTCGCACGATGCGCCGCATGATGCGGCCGCGGCGGTGGTCTGGCAACGACGGCGGTGCGGACGTTGCATTCGCCGCCGGTGCCCCGTCTCCTCTCGGCATGGTTTCCCGGACCGGTACCTGCATCGTCGTCGGCGCCTCGTCGGGCATCGGCCTGGCCTTGGCGCGCCGGCTGGCGATCGCGGGCCGCAAGGTCGCGCTGGTCGCGCGGCGCGAGCGCGAGCTCGCCGCGATGGCGGCGCAGATCGACGACGCGCTCGGCCGCCCGGCGGCCGTGGCCTACGTGCACGACGTCGCGGCGGCCGACGACGCCGAACCGCTGTTCGCGCGCATCGAGCAGGAGCTGGGTCCGGTCGACGAACTGCACTTCGTGGCCGGCGTGATGCCGGACGTCGCGCTCGACGAGTTCGACCTCGCCAAGGACCGCCTGCAGGTGCAGGTCAACCTGCTGGGCTGCATCGCCTGGGGCAACGCCGCCGCGCGGCGGTTCCTGCAGCGCAAGGCCGGCTGCATCGTCGGCGTGTCGTCGGTGGCGCAGGACCGCGGCCGCGTCGGCCGGCCGGTCTACAACGCCAGCAAGGCCGGCATGGACACCTACCTGGAAGCGCTGCGCAACCGCCTCTGGCGCCACGGCGTGCGCGTGACCACGATCCGGCCGGGCTTCGTCGAGACGCCGATGACCGCCGGTCTGCAGCTCAAGGGCGCGATCAGCGCCGACCAGGCCGCCGCGAAGATCCTGCGCGCGCGCGACGCCGAGAAGGCGATCGCCTATGTGCCGTGGAAGTGGCGGCCGATCATGTTCGTGATCCGCAGCCTGCCTTCGTTCCTGTTCCGGCGGCTGTCGATCTGAGCCAGCGATCCGAGGTAGCGAGATGACGACGATGGAGGCTCCGGTCTGGCGCGACGAGGACGTGCGCGGCTTCGGCATGGCGGTCGGCGGCCGCGCTCGCGTGCTGCGGCCGACGAACTCCGAACAGGTCGCGGCGGCGTTCGCCGAAGTGCGGGCGGCCGGCGGGTCGATCGCGCTGCGCGGCGCCGGCTGCAGCTACGGCGATGCCGCGACCGCGGTCGGCGGCAGCGTGCTGGACCTGTCGGCGATGAACCGGATCCACGACTTCGATCCGGCGACCGGCATCGCCGTCTGCGAGCCCGGCGTCACGGTGCGCGACCTGTGGCGGCGCAGCATCGGCTACGGCTACTGGCCCAAGGTCGTCAGCGGCACGATGGCGGTGTCGATGGGCGGGGCCGCGTCGATGAACATCCACGGCAAGAACAACTTCGCGCTCGGCTCGTTCGGCGAGTGCGTCGAGTGGTTCGACCTGATGCTGCCGCGCGGCGAATCGGTGCGCTGCTCGCGCGAGTCCGACCCCGAGCTGTTCCACGCCGCGATCTCGGGCTTCGGCATGCTCGGCTGCTTCACGCGGCTGGCGATCCGCACCAAGCGCGTGCACTCGGGCCGGCTGCGGGTCTGGGGCATCGTCGCCAAGGACCTGGCGCACAACCTGCAGATCCTCGAGGACCTGCGCGGCAAGGCCGACTACCTGGTGTCGTGGCTGGACCTGCACGGCAAGGGGGCCGGGCTCGGCCGCGGCCTGATGCACCGCGCCGACCAGATGCAGCCGGGCGAGGATCCGGAAGGCCTGCGCTTCTTCGAGCCGGCGCTGCAGGACGTGCCGACGACGCTGTTCGGCGTCGTGCCCAAGGGCTGGCTGTGGCCCGGCATGTGGTGCGCGGTGCACATGCGCCAGGTCGCGCTGGTCAACTGGCTGAAGTTCCGCGCCGGCTATCGCGAAGAACGGCAGTCGCCGTACCTGCAGACCCACGGCGCGTTCCACTTCCTGCTCGACTACGTGCCGCGATGGCACTGGATGACCAGGCCCGGCGGCCTGATCCAGTTCCAGCCGTTCGTGCCGGCCGCGCAGGGCGAACGGGTGCTGCGCACGCTGATCGAGCGCTGCCAGCAGACCGGTTTCGTGCCCTACCTCGGCGTGCTGAAGCGGCACCGGCCGGACCCGTTCCTGATGACCCACGCGGTCGACGGCTACTCGCTGGCGATGGACTTCGCGGTCAGCGCCAACCAGAAGCGGCGGCAGGCGTTGTGGCGGTTCTGCCAGGAGCTGGCCGACCTCGTGCTCGAGGCCGGTGGCCGCTTCTACTACGCCAAGGACGCGGTGCTGCTGCAGTCGTCGTTCGGCCGCGTGCACGGCGAACCGGCGGCGGCCCGCTTCCGCGCGCTGAAGCAGCGCTGCGATCCGGACCGGATCCTGCAGACCGACCTGTCGCGGCGCCTCGGCGTCTGAACACCCGCTGCCAGGGCCGGGTGGCGCTCCAGTCGCGCCGCGGCCGTGGCCGATGTCCGAGGCGATGAAGGGTGTCGTGTTCAGCGAACTGCTCGACTGGATCGAGCAGTGCCACGGCGTGGAGGTGCTCGACGAGGTGTTGCTCGCGGCCGAGCTGCCGTGCGGCGGCGCCTACACGTCGGCGGCGACCTACGACTGGCGCGAGCTGACCGCGATCGTCGACGTGCTCGCGGCGCGCACCGGCGGCGAGCGCGCCGCGATCCTGCACGCCTACGGCCGTCACTTGTTCCGCGTGTTCGCCGGCCGGTTCGCCGACGTCGTCGGTGCGGCCGCGACGCCGTACGACCTGCTGGCCGGCATCGGGGCGCGCATCGAGCAGGAGGTGGCGAAGCTCTACAGCGAGCCGCAGCTGCCGCGGTTCTCGTTCACGCTGACCGGGAGCGGCCTCGTGCTCGAGTACCGGTCGATGCGACCGCTGGCCGATCTCGCCGCCGGGCTCGTCGAGGCGTGCTTCGCGCACTACGCGGTGCCGGTCGCGATCCGCGCGGACGGCGACGCGCACCAGCGCCGGTTCGAGATCACCGAACTCCGGGAGGCCATGTGTCCGACGGGTCGCTGAGCGCCTGGCAGCGCAAGGCCGCACGCGAACGGCGGGCGCGCCGGCAGGCCGAGGATCTGCTCGAGCAGAAGAGCCGCGCGCTGTACGCGGCCGATCGGCGGCTGGCGGAAGCCAACGAAGAACTCGAGCGCCGCGTCGCCGAACGCACGCGCGAGCTGCTGGCCGCGAAGGAACAGGCGGAAGAGGCCAACCGCCGCAAGAGCCAGTTCCTCGCCAGCCTCAGCCACGAGATCCGCACGCCGCTCAGCGGCGCGATCGGCTCACTCGAACTGCTGCGCGACGGCGGCCTCGATCACGGCCAGTCGGAGCTGGTCGACACGGTGCTGCTGTGTGCCGACACGCTGCTCGAGCTGATCCAGTCGGTGCTCGACACCGCGAAGATCGAAGCCGGCCACGTCGAACTCGCCAGCGAACCGTGCGATCTGCGCCGCATCGTCGAGGAAGCCGCCGCGATCTTCGCGGGCCGGGCCAGCCAGCAGGGCGTCGTGCTGACGACGTCGTTCGGCGGCGATGCGGCGCCGGTCGTGCTCGGCGACGGCGTGCGCATCCGGCAGATCCTGCACAACCTGGTCGGCAACGCGGTGAAGTTCACGCCGATCGGCCGCATCGCGATCGAACTGGCGACGCAGAAGATGCCCGACGATCGCACCGCGGTGACGCTGCAGGTGGTCGACTCCGGCATCGGCATCGCGCCGCAGGACCAGGAGCGCGTGTTCGACGAGTTCCAGCAGGTGCAGTCGTCGCGCGAGCGCAACCTCGGCGGCACCGGCCTCGGGCTCAGCATCTCGCGGCGCCTCGCCCAGCTGATGGGCGGCGACATCACGCTGACCAGCGAGGTCGGCGTCGGGTCGACGTTCACGTTCGCGCTGCTGGCGCTGGCCGCCGACACGGCCGCGGCGACGCCGGTGGCCGCGGTCGACACGTCGGTGCTGCAGGGCCTGCGCGTGCTGGTGGTCGACGACAACGTGCAGAACCGCGTGGTCGCCAGCCGCATGCTGAGCCGGGCCGGCTGCCGCGTGACGACCGCCGACGGCGGCGAGATCGCGCTGGCGCTGCTCGAACAGCAGGACTTCGACGTCGTGCTGCTCGACGGCCAGATGCCGGGCATGAACGGCGACCAGGTGGCGCGGCGGATCCGCGCGCCGCGGTCGCCGGTCCGCGACCGGCGCGTGCCGATCCTCGGCACCACGGCCGACGTCACGCGCGACCGCATCGAGGCCTACACGGCCGCTGGCATGGACCTCGTCCTGCCGAAGCCGTTCCGCATGCAGCGGCTGCTCGAGGCGCTGGTCGGCCTGGTCGGCCCGGCGCGCGCCGGGGGGGCCACGGTGGCCCGCCACACACCGCCGGCTTGAGAAAGGCCGCCGCGACCGTATCCTCTGCGCCGGCGGAAGGACGCCGCGGCCAGCGTGGCCCCGGCAGACGCCCCGCTGGATCCGGGCCCCTCGTGGCCCGTCTCAAGTCGAGGCGTTCCTTCGCCGATGCAACGGCACCGTCGTGCAGAAGCGCGACAGTGTCCGTCGCCGGGGCCGCTCGGTGCGGTCCCGCTTCCCGAACTACCGGGGGCCTGCGAGGGTGCCCGGCCATCCGCGCCGCGGCGGCATCGACCGGGCGGCGCTCCAGAGTGACCACTACGTGAGTTTTCGTTCCCTCGGGCTCAAGGAGCCCATCCTCCGTGGCGTGCAGGCTGCCGGCTACGAAACGCCAACGGACATCCAGGCCCAGGCCATCCCCAAGATCCTCGCCGGCGTCGAACTGATCGGCCTCGGCCAGACCGGCAGCGGCAAGACGGCCGCGTTCGGCCTGCCGATGCTCGATCGGCTGTGCGGCGGCCCGCCGGGCCTGCGCGGCCTGATCGTCGTGCCGACGCGCGAGCTGTGTGTGCAGGTCGCCGAGAACCTGCGCACCTACGCGCAGTTCGCCGGGCTGCACGTCTGCACCGCGTTCGGCGGCGTCGACATGTCGATCCAGGAGTCCGCGTTCAAGCGCGGCATCGACGTCGTGGTCGCCTGCCCCGGCCGCCTGATCGACCACCTCGAGCGGCGCAACCTGACGCTCGAGAAGGTGCAGATGGTCGTGCTCGACGAAGCCGACCGCATGCTGGACATGGGCTTCATGCCGCAGATCCGGCGCATCTTCCTGCGCCTGCCGCAGGAACGGCAGAACCTGCTGTTCTCGGCGACGATGCCGAAGGAAGTCGAGTCGCTGGTGAACGACTTCCTGCCCGGCGCCGAGCGCGTCCAGATCGGCACGCGCAGCCAGACCGCGCAGACGATCACGCATCGGTTCGTCGCGGTGAACTCGCACGACAAGCAGGACGCGCTCGAGCGACTGCTGGCGAAGGAACGCGGCCGCGTGCTGGTGTTCGTCAACAAGAAGATCGGCTGCGAGAAGCTCGGCAACGCGCTGAAGCGCCACGGCCTGCCGGCCGACGCGATCCACGGCGACAAGAGCGCCGAGGCGCGGCACGGCTGCCTGCAGGCGTTCGCGCGCGGCAAGACCCGCTTCCTGGTCGCGACCGACGTCGCCGCGCGCGGCATCGACGTCGACGACATCGAACTGGTCGTCAACTACGACTTCCCGCTCGCGCTCGAGGACTACGTGCACCGCAGCGGCCGCACCGGCCGCGCCGGCAAGGCGGGCCGCGCGTTGTCGCTGGTCGCGCCGAGCGAGAAGCGCCTGTTCGCGGTCGTGCAGGCGCACCTGCAGGGCAGGGAGGTCAAGGACGCGCCGAAGGCGCCCGGCCGCGGCTACGGCATGCCCAAGCGGCGCGAGGGCGGCGGCGGTGGTGGGGCCGCTGGTCGCCGGCGCGGCGGCCGCAGCCGCGGCGTCGCGGCGTCGGCGCACTGACCGGCGACTGGTGCCTTCCGTGGAACGGGTGGCGCTGCTGCCCGAACCGCCGGTTGGCGCAGCCACTTGCGGCACCCGACGGGGCCGGTCCACGCAAAGCACCAGTCCGGGCGGCGTCAGCCGAGGATCGCGCGGGCGGCGATCGCCGGGTCGCTGGCTTTCACCAGCGTGCGGAATACCGCGTCGAGGTGTTCGCCGGCGCCGGAGCCGGCCTGCTGCCGCAGCTGGGCGGCGGTGCCGCAGGCCAGCAGGCGACCGTGGTCGAGCACCGCGATCCGGTCGGCGGTGGTCTCGACGACGTCGAGCAGGTGGCTGCAGTGCAGCACGGCGCCGCCGCGGCGCGCGAACTCGCGCATCAGCTCCTTGACGACCAGCGTCGTGGTGACGTCGAGGCCGCTGAGCGGCTCGTCGAACACCAGCAGCTTCGGGTCGGTCAGCAGCGCCGCCGCGATCGACACCTTCTGCAGCATGCCCTTGCTGAAGCCGACCATCGGCTCGTCGCCGCGCTCGAGCAGGCCGAAACCGCCGAGCAGCCGTTCGCCGGCGCGGCGGATCGCCGCGTCGTCGAGGTCGAACAGGCGGCCCTTCAGCAGCAGGTACTCCCAGGGCGTCAGCGCCTCGTAGAGCCGCGCGACCTCGGGCAGGTAGCCGATGCAGGCCCGGGCGCGGGCCGGTTCGCGCAGGGCGTCGATGCCACCGACCTCGATGCCGCCGGCATCGGGTTGCAGCACGCCGACCAGGCACTTCACCGCCGTCGACTTGCCGGCGCCGTTGGGGCCCAGCAGGGCCAGGATCTCGCCGGCCCCGATCGCGAGGTCGAGGCCGTGCAGCGCGACGAAGCTGCCGTAGGCCTTGCGCAAGCCGGTCAGGCGGAGCATGGCGGCGATCTTGGCCGACGCCGGCGACCGGAGCCAGGGAACTCCCGGGCTGCCGTGAACCGGCCTGCGTGCGGTATCGTTCGCCGCCCGCCCATGCGCTCGTCCTGGCTGCTGCTGTCGATGGCTGCCCATGCCACCGCGCTCGGTGTGGCCGTGGGCGTCGGCGCCTACGCCAGCGCCGAGCTGCGGCCGCGCGCGCCGCACGTCGAACTGCAGCCGACGACCGCCAGTCCGCCGCCGGCGCCACAGCCGCGGCCGGTGCCGCCGTTGGCCGAAGAGCCGCCGCAGGACGAGCCGCTGCCGCCCGATCCGCCGCTGGTACGCGCGATCGAGCCGCCGGCCCGGCCGGCACCGGCGCCGGTGCCGTACCTGCCGGAGCCCCCGGCGCCGACCCTCGAACGCGTCGTCGTCACGGCGCCGCCACCGCCTGCCGAAGCCCCGCCGCCCGCCGCCGAGGCCGCCGCCGACCCCGCCGCGACGGTGCCGGCGCAGCGCTGCGCCGACAACCCGCCGCCGAACTACCCGGACCGCGACCGCCGGCTCGGCAACGAAGGCACCGTGGTGCTGCGCGTGCTGGTCGATGCCGACGGCGTCGTGAAGCGCGTCGACGTGCAGACGCCGTCGCCGCACCCGGGGCTCGACCGCGAAGCCGTGCGGGCGGTGTGGCGCTGGCGGTTCGCGCCGGCCCTGCGCCACGGCCGCCCGGTGCCGAGCGAGACCGACGTCGAAGTCGAGTTCCGGCTCGACGGCTGACGCAGGCTGCCGGCGGCGCCGCCGTCGAGTGGCTCAGTGCGCCTTCTTCGGCGCCTGGAAGATGTGCACGGCCAGGTTGTGCACGGCTTCGGCCGCTTCCATCATCGCCTCGGGCAGCGTCGGGTGCGCGTGGATCGTCGCCGCGAGGTCGCCGACCGTGGCGCCCATCTCGATCGCCAGCGCCGCTTCGGCGACCAGTTCGGTGACTTCGGGCCCGATCATGTGCACGCCGAGCAGCTTGTCGGTCTTGGCATCGCCGACGACCTTGACCCAGCCCTCGGTTTCGTTCAGCGACATCGCGCGGCCGGACGCGCCGAACGGGAACTTGCCTTCGACCGGCTCGAAACCGGCGGCCTTGGCCTCGGCGACCGACAGGCCGACCGACGCGATCTCGGGGTCGGTGAAGATCACCGCCGGGATGCAGGCCGGGTCGTAGGCCGCGCCCTTGTCGCCGGCGATCGCGGCCGCCGCCACGAGGCCCTCGTGCGAGCCCTTGTGCGCCAGCATCGGCTGGCCGGCGACGTCGCCGATCGCGTAGACGCCCGGCACGTTGGTCATGCGGCGGTGGTCGACCGGCACGAAGCCGCGCTCGTCGACCTTGACGCCGATGCCTTCGAGCCCGAGGCCCTTGCCGTTCGGCCGCCGGCCGACGCACGACAGCACCACGTCGCACTCGAACGTCGTCGGCTTGCCTTCGACCTCGGCGGTGACCTCGAGGCCGTTCTTGCCCTTCTTGAAGCCCGTGGCCTTGGTCTTCAGGTGGACCTCGATCTTCTTCTTCTTCAGCGAGCGGCCCATCTCCTTGGCCAGCTCCTCCTCCATGCCCGGCAGCACGCGGTCCAGGAACTCGAGCACGCGGACCTCGGTGCCGAGCTTGTGGTAGACGAGGCCGAGTTCGAGGCCGATGTAGCCGCCGCCGATCACGATCATGCGCTTGGGCAGCTTGGCCGGTGCCAGCGCGTGCGTCGACGACCAGACGCTCTGGCCGTCGAACGCGAACCCGGGCACCTCGATCGGCGTGCTGCCGACCGCGACGACGAGGTTCTTCGCCTCGACGGTCTTCTTGCCGTCCTTGCCGGTCACCTCGACCTTGTTCTTCGCCACCACGCGCGCGTCGCCGCTGAACACGTCGACCTTGTGGTTCTTCAGCAGGCCGCCGACGCCCGACGTCAGCTTGTGCACGATGCCGGCCTTCCAGGCGACCAGCTTGTCGACGTCGAGGCCTTCGAACTTCGCGCGGATGCCCATCAGGTCGGCGTGCTGGATCTTGTCGACCAGCTTGCTGGCGGCGATCAGCGCCTTGCTCGGGATGCAGCCGACGTTGAGGCACACGCCGCCGAGGTTCTCCTTCTCGACGACCGCGGTCTTGAGGCCGAGCTGGGCGCAGCGGATCGCGCAGACGTAGCCGGCCGGGCCGGCACCGATCACGAGGACGTCGTAGGTCATGGCGGGGGCGAGCAGGATACGGACCCCGCGCGGCCAGTCCAGGAACAGGGTGCGATGGCACGCGCGGCGCTGCGGGCGCCGGCAAGGTGAGCGAACGGGCGCCGTTTCGCGGATAGTCTGCTCGGGTACGCGCACTGCCGCGCACCCTCCGGGCCATGCGAACCTTCCTCGTCGTCCTCGCCGCCGGCGTGACCGCCGGACTCACCGTGTTCTTCGTGTTCTGCAACGCGATGGCGACCGTCGGCGACAACGTATTGATGCGCACCGACGTGTTCGTCGCCTTCGTCGCCGTGCTCGGGATCGCCGCCAGCGCCGTCGCGGTCGCATTCCGCGTGCTGCTCGCGCGCAGCGACGAAGTGCTGCTGCGTGGGCTGCGCGAGCGCGTCGCGCGGCTGGAGGCGGCGGCCGGCGCGGCGGGTCCGCCTGCCGCCGACCCCGGCGTCGACCCGCCTACAGCGGGAACGCGCCCTCGTTGACCCCGCGGTACTCGAGCGCTGCGCCGCACCAGGCAAGTGCGGAAGCGGTCGATCGGGTCCTTCTCCTCCACGCATGGACCTCGGCCTCGTCGCGGTAGCGCGTCGGATCGTCGCTGCTGCTGTGGCCGAGCCGGCGGTAGTGCCCTTCCTCGAACGTGTAGTGGCACGGCATCTTGGCGGCCCTTGCAGCGGTCCTTGCCGTTGCCGACGGCGCCGGCGCTGCGCGGCTGACGACCCGCGCTGCACCGCGCGGCCGACTCACTTCTTGACGGCGGACGCCGTGACCGGACGATCCGGCAGGCTGCGGACCGGATCGACATCGCGATCGAGCGTCGCCAGTCGCAGCAACGCCAGCGCTTCCCCGGCGGCACCGAGCATCAGATCGACGTTGCAGCCCTTGCTGTCCGCGGCCACGGGGCCACCGGGCGCGCTCTGCCCGTTCTTCCATTTGCATCCGTCGCCGTCGACGATCGCCGCTTCGACCAGGTAGTCCCCGGCCTTCTTGGCGAACGCCGCGTGTGCCGGATCCTTGGTGACGCGCGTCAGATCGCAGAAGAAGTCGACGACGCCGGCGACGCCGCAGCAGAGGCTCGGCGGCACGTACGGCCGCGTGCCGTCGGGCGCCGCCTTCTCGGCGTTCGCCGCGTAGTCGATCGTGAAGCGCGCTCCTTTCGTCGCCGCGTCGAGGTAACGCGCTTCGCCGGTCGTCGCGTGCAGCAGCAGGAACAAGCGACCGGTCCCGGCCGGGCCGTGGCACCAGCCGCCCATGTAGATCGGGCGGCCGCGGTCGGAGTGCATCCACTTGAGACCTTCGCCGTCGATCACCGCGTTCTCGAGCAACCACTCCGCACCGTCCTTCGCGCCTTGCAGCAGCGCCGCATCGCCGGTCGCGGCAGCGACGCGAGCGAGCGCGTAGGCGACGCCGGCGGTGCCGTGGCTGAAGTTCGGCATGTGGATCGAGCGGCCCCGCATCGTCAGGACCCACGTCGACAGCTGGCGCGCCGGATCGGCTTTCGACGCCACGCGTACCGCGTCCTGCAGGAGGCCGCGGCCGACGTTGCGCGCCGCGTCGACGAACCGCTGCTGTTCGCTCACGAGCCCGAGCTCGAGCAGGAACAGCGCGGTGCCGGCGTTGCCGTAGATGATGTCGGGGATCTCGTCCCACGACAGCGCCCCATCGTCGTTGCGGGCGCGCTGCAGCAGCGACTCGCCGATCTCGACCGCGACGGCGAGCGCTTCGGCGTCCTTGCGCAGGACGTGGCGAACGAGGAACGCTTGCCCGATGCCGGCATCGCCGGTGTAGAGCCCGGCACTGCCCATGCCGCCGTTGGACCAGGTCACCTGATCACTGCTGTCGGTGCGGCGCGCAGCGCGCAGGCCCTTGGCAGTGCGGTCGGCGAGGTCGCGCGCGGTCGCGTCGTCGAGCACCGACGCCGCGTTCTCGAGGAAGATCAGGATCCCGGCGCCGCCGCCGTAGACGATCGTCTGCGGCTCCTGCTTGCTGCCTTCGCTGCCGGGGAACGCGACCGCACCGTCGACGCCAGCGACCGGCACGGCCTGCCGCGCAATCCACGCGATCGCGCCGCGAACGGTCTCGCGATGCGGATCGGCCTTCGTCGCGTCCTGAGCGTGGACGGACTGCGGAACAGCGAGAACGAGCAACGTCGCGAGGTGGCGCATCGACGCCACGATAGCCCGGACCGACGCGCGTCACCCATGGCCGCGGTCCGTTCCGCGCAGGGGCCGTGCCCGCTCGGCCCGATCGCCGTCCGCCGCCACTTCCCCTGCTGTCGCGTGACGGCACCCGATGGCAAAGCGATCCTCTTCGACGGCCCCGCCGGCGGTCGGCGAACTCGGCTACCATGGCGACTTCCATGAACAGGATCCTGATGCCGGCGTGTCTCTGCACCTTGTCCGTTGCGTCAGCGCAGCTACCGCAGTTCGCCCCCATACCGCTGCCGGGTTTCCCTTCGCAACTCGCCAACGACTTCGTGGCCGGCGACTTCGACGGTGACGGCGATCTCGACCTGGTGTCGGTGACGCCGCTCGGGCCGGTCGCGCTCGAAAACGTCGGCGGTGGCGTGCTGGTCGACGCTTCGGCGGGCCTGCCCGCGCTGCAGAACCAGCGGACGGCCGCGTTCGTCGACATCGACAACAACGGCGTGCGTGAACTGCTGCTGACCTGGACAGGCGGGGCGCGGCTGTTCCAGCGGCAGGGCGGCGTCTGGATCGACCGGTCGGCGAACCTGCCGTCGGGCATCGCCACGATCCACGGCGCGGCAGCGGTCGACATCGACGGCGACGGCGACGAGGATCTGGCCTGTGCCGGGAGCTGGCTCGACTTCGGGCAGAACCAGCTGCTGCGCAACGACGGCACCGGGGTGTTCACGCTGGAGACGGTGTTCCTCGGCTACTCGTTCCAGGTGATCGCGCGCGACGTCGACGCCGACGGCGACCTCGATCTGCTGTTTGCGCGGTCGGGGCTGCAGCTGTGGCTCAACGACGGGCTCGGCACCTTCACCAACGTGACGGCGTCGCAGATGCCGCCGCTGGCGCCGTCGACGACGTACGTCGTTGCCGGCGACGTGAACGGCGACGGCGCGACCGATGTGTTCGTGGGTGGCAGCGACATCTTCCTGACCAACGACGGCACCGGTCATTTCGCGGCGACCGCGGCGCTGGGGCCGGCACCCGGCTCGACCTCGAACTCGGCTCTGGTGGACGTCGACTGCGACGGCGACCTCGACGTCTGGCGCGGCAACCTCAACTTCCCGACGCCGTCGCTGTTCCTCAACGACGGCCTGGCCGGCTTCACCAGTGCATCGCAGCGGCTGCCGCAGCTGTCGGCCTTCGCCTCGCAGTGCGCCGCCGCCGACGTCGACGGCGATGGCGATCCGGACCTGCTGCTGGGCGGCCTCGCGGTCGTGCCTTCGGTGCTGTGGAACCGGCACCGGCAGGTCGTGATCCCGCAGCCGCCGAGCATCGGCACCAGCTGGGACGTCGAGGTCTGGAGCGAGCCGAACTATGGCACCTCGGTGCGCGTCGGCCTGCTCGTGCTCGCCGGGCTCCTGCTGTCGACCCCGGTAGACCTGCCGCCGTTGGGGCTGCTGCGGCTCGACGTCGCCGGCCCGGTCGAGGCCTTCACGGTCGTGTTCCTGCCGGGCGACGGTCCGCAGACGGTGACCATCCCGGTGCCGGCGCAACCGGCGTACGTGGGGCTGCCGCTGCACGTGCAGGCCCTGATCATCGACGGCGCGGACGGGCGCTTCACGAACGCCGCGTCGACGACGATCCAGTGACCCGATGACGTGATGGCGTCTGCGGCCCTGCAGCCGTGCTCAACGTCGGCCTGACGACCGTGCTCGCCCCCAGGCCGCAGCAATCCAGGGCGGGAGGTGGGAGGCCGAGAATCGGGCGTGGGTCGGCGGCATGAACCCGGGAGAGACCCTTGCCAGCATGGACCTCGACGCACTCGGGCGGTCGCTGGTGAGCAGTCCGGGCTAACCAGCGCGGTTCCAGAAGGTCCGCGCGTTCGGTTCGCCGAGCACCAGCTGCTCGTAGAGGCCGAACAGGTAGCGGATCGTCGCGCTCGTTCCGTCGGCGTAGTGCAGCACGAGGTAGTTGGCGGTCTTGCCGGTGCGGTCGCGCTGCTGCGCCACGCCCCAGCGACCGGCGGCGGTGACCTGGAACGCGCCCTCGCTGCGGATGTGGTTGTTGCCGCCCGCGAACTCGGAGCCGCGGACGAAGGTGCCGTCGCGCCGCAACTCGAGGATCGTGCGGGTGACGAAGCTCGTGCCACCCTGGTCCTGCTGCCCCCAGCTCGGCGCCGAGGACTGCACCGAGTCGCAGACCCACCTGCCGACGACCGCCGGATCGACGGCGCCGGGCGGGGGGCCGGCCGGCACGCCGGCCGGGCGGCCCGGCTGCATCGGCACCGCGCCGGCGCCCGCGAACGACAGCGAGGCCATCATCTCGACCAGCAGCGGCGTCCGTTGCGCCAGGGCAGCGGCGTCCCCGCCCGCCAGCAGGGTGACGAGGGTGCGGTCGTCGTTCTTGGCGTAGACGTGCACCTCCCCGCCGGGGGTTGTCGGCGCGGCGAAGCGGATGCGGATGCCGTCCGCCATCTGCCCGAGTGCGGCGATGTCCAGCAGGCGCAGCCCCGGCATGCCGTTCTGGATCCGGTTGGCGAGTTGGTCGCCGAACGGGCGCGCGCCGACCGGCGCGTTCGGTTGCCACGCACAGGCGGCGACGGACACGGCCTGGGCGGCAGCGCCGGGCTGGCGCGTGGGATCGGGCATCAACACGGCGGCCGGGCCGTTGGCCTGCACGACCCAGCCCGCCGGGTAGCGCAGCGACCAGCCGGCGCCCGGGATGGCCAGGACCTGCGGCAGCGGCCCGCCGGGTCGGGGTGGGGTCGGTTCGAACTGGGCGGCCAGCGGGCCGGTGACCAGGCAGGCGAGCAGGGACGGAACGGACACGATCGCGGGAAGGCTCATTGGTCACAGAGGGGATCCCCGCGCGGATCCGGATCCGGATCCGGATCCGGATCCGTCTCCGGCCGGCGCCCCGACTGGCGTGCACGTCGCCGGCCGCACACCTGGTGCGCGCACCGGTCGGTCGACCCGCCTACAGCGGGAACGCGCCCTCGTTGACGCCGCGGCCTTCGAGCGCGAGCACGTCGGCCAGCTGTTCCTTCAGCTGCGCCGGCACGTCGGCGTAGACGTCGGTGACCAGCGTCTCGTCGGCGGGCGGGCCGTTCGCCTCGGCGGCCGCGATCGCGGCGTTGACGCGCTGCGCGATCTGCTCCTTGAACGCGCTCTCCTTGGCATCGTCCCAGAGGCCGCGCCGCACCAGGTAGGCGCGGAACCGGTCGACCGGGTCCTTCTTCTCCCACGCCTTGACCTCGGCCTCGTCGCGGTAGCGCGTCGGGTCGTCGCTGCTGCTGTGGCCGAGCCGGCGGTAGGTGACCGCCTCGATGAACGTCGGGCCGAGGCCGCTGCGTGCGCGTTCGACCGCGGCCTTGGTCACCGAGTAGACCGCCAGCACGTCGTTGCCGTCGACGCGCGCGTACGGGATGCCGTACGCCTTGCCCTTCTGCGCCAGCGTCTCGGATGCGCTCTGCTTGCTGATCGGCACCGAGATCGCCCACTGGTTGTTCTGGCAGAACAGCACGCACGGGCTGCCGTAGACGGCGGCGAAGTTCATGCCGCAGTGGAAGTCGTTCGCGCTGGTCGCGCCGTCGCCCATGTAGCCGAGCACGACCGTGTCGTCGCCGCGGATGCGCGCCGCCATCGAAGCACCGACCGCGTGGCTGATCTGCGTGCCGATCACCGACGACATGCCGTAGTAGTGCCCTTCCTTGAACGTGTAGTGGCACGGCATCTGGCGGCCCTTGCACCGGTCCTTGCCGTTGCCGATCAGCTGGTTGATCGCCTCGGTCAGCGACAGACCGCGCATCATCGCGGCCGCGCCCTCGCGCAGCGCCGGGAAGATCCAGTCGCGCGGCTCGAGCGCCGCGATCGAGCCGACGGTCGCCGCTTCCTGGCCGAGGATCGGGCCGTAGAAGCCGATGCGGCCCTGCCGCTGCAGCATCAGCATGCGGCGGTCGAACTCGCGCACCTGCACCATCTGTTCGTACAGGAACAGCAGCGTCGGCGTCGGCAGGTTCGGGTCCTTGCCGCGCGCTACGGTGCCGTCGGCGTCGAGCAGCTGCACGAGGCCGGCCGAGCTGGGCGCCGCGGCCGGCGCCGCGGCTGCGGGCGCCTTGGCGCGCGGCGCCGGCTTCTTGGCGGCCGGCCGCGCCGGCGGTTTCACGCTGCGCTTCGCCACGCGGGTCACGCCAGCAGCAGCCGGTAGGGCTGCTCGAGGTGCTCCTTGACCACGTTCATCCAGCGCGCGCCGGTGGCGCCGTCGACGAGGCGGTGGTCGATCGACACCGACAGGTACATCTTCTTGCCGGGCACGCAGGCGCCGTTGCGGATCACCGGCGTGTCCTTGATCGCATGCACGCCCAGGATCGCGACCTCGGGGAAGTTGATGACCGGCGTCGCGAACAGGCCGCCGATGTTGCCCGCGTTCGTGATCGTGAACGTGCCGCCGGTCAGGTCGTCGACCGTGACCTTGCCGTCGCGCGTGCGCGCAGCGAGGTCCTGGATGTCCTTCGCGAGTTCGCCGATCGACTTGCGGTCGACGTCCTTCACCACCGGCACGATCAGGCCGTTGTCGGTGTCGGTCGCGATGCCGAAGTTGTAGTACTTCTTGATCACGAGCTCGTTCGTCACCTCGTCGAGCGAGCTGTTCATCGCCGGGAACTCGCGCATCGCCTGCACGATCGCCTTCATGACGAACGGCAGGTAGGTGATGTTGATGCCCTTGTCGGCGAACGCCTTCTTCGCTTCGCCGCGGATCTGCACCAGCTCGGTGACGTCGATGTCGTCGACGTAGGTGAAGTGCGTCGCGGTGTACTTCGACCGCGTCATCGCCTCGGCGATCTTGCGGCGCAGGCCGCGGAACGGCATGCGCTCCTCGGTACGGCCAGCCGGTGCCGGCGGGATCGCGATCGGCGCGAAGCGGCTGCCGGCAGCGGCGCCCGCGGCAGCGGCGGCCGGTGCGGCGGCGCGGCCCGGCTGCGCCTGGGCCAGGTCGTCGTTGGTGACGCGGCCGCGCGGGCCGGTGGCGGCGACGGCGGCGAGGTCGATGCCGAGCTCGCGCGCGCGGCGGCGCGTGGCCGGCGCCGCGAGCACCTTGCCCGGGCTCGCCTGCGCGAACGCCTTCGCGGCCGGGGCCGCGACCGGGGCCGGTGCCGGCGCGGTCGGCGGGATCACGACCGGCTTCGGCGCCGGCGGCGGGGCTGTCGGGGCGGGCGCGGCCTTGGCCGGCGCCGGCGGCGGGGCGACCGGTGCGGCCTTCGCGGGCGCGGGCGCCGGGGTCGCGGCGGCGCCGCCGGCGGCACCGGCGTCGATCACCGCGATCACCGAGCCTACCGGCACGACGTCGCCTTCCTTGCAGCGCAGTTCGGCGATGACGCCGGTGAACGGCACCGTGATCGTCACGGTCGCCTTGTCGGTCATCACCTCGACGAACTCGTCCTCTTCCTTCACGGCCTGGCCGGCCTTGACCTTCCAGCTGACGATCTCGCCCTCGGCGATGCCTTCGCCGATGTCGGGCAGTTTGAATTCCTTGAGGGCCATGGTGGGTTCCTTTGCGTGTGCGGTGAGGGTGGGTCGGTCGGACGGCCGGCGGTCGCCGTGCCCGGGATCAGGTGGGGCGGACGTGCCGCCTCACCAGACGAAGGTCTTCTCGATGCCGGCGAGCACGCGCTTCTGATCCGGCATGTAGAGGTGCTCGAGCGTGTACGGGAACGGCGTGTCGAAGCCGGCAACGCGCACGATCGGGCCCTCGAGGTACTCGATGCACTTCTCGGCGAGGATCGCCGACAGCTCGGCGCCGTAGCCGCAGGTCTTCGGCGCCTCGTAGACGACGACGCAGCGGCCGGTCTTCTTGACCGACGCGAGCACGGTCGCTTCGTCGAGTGGCACCAGCGTGCGCAGGTCGATCACTTCGACGCTGCGGCCGTTCTGCGCGGCTTCCTCGGCGGCGGCTTCGCAGACCGGCACCATCGCGCCGTAGCACAGCACGGTGACGTCGGTGCCCTCACGCGCGATCCGCGCCTTGCCGAGCGGCACCACGTGTTCGCCGATCGGCACCTCGCCCTTGCCGTGGCGGTAGATGCGTTTGGGCTCGAGGAACATCACCGGGTCCTCGTCGCGGATCGACGCGATCAGCAGGCCCTTGGCGTCGGCCGGCGTGCTCGGGATCACGACCTTGAGGCCCGGCGTGTGGCAGAAGTAGGCCTCGCTCGACTGGCTGTGGTAG
>JAEUHR010000039.1 GCA_016794425.1 Planctomycetota bacterium | reverse complement strand
CCGCTATCGGTGGGCGGAGCTGTTGCGGCGGGTGTTCGAGATCGACGTGTTCGTCTGTCCCCACTGCGACGGCGCTCGCCGGCTGCTGGCCGCGATCACGGCGCCCGACGCGATCGAGAAGGTGCTGCGCGCGATGGGGCTTCCGTACGCAGTGCCGGAGCTGGCCCCGGCCCGCGCGCCGCCGGGTGATGAAGACCGGTGGGACGCGTGACGAGGCGGGTGGGCGGCGATCAGGAGGTCGCGGTCGGGGTGGGGGCTGTCTCGAGGAGCAGACTCCGGGTGGAACGCGCGAGTCGCTTGGCGCGAGGACTTGCGGCAACGAACGGGATCGCAGGCGGTGGACGGCCGGCGGTGGGGTTGGGGGGGCTGCGAACCGCAGCTTCTTTTTCCTATGCGCCCAGCCGATCCGGTCCCCGTGCGGTGACGTTCGCTCTGCTGGTGGGACTTGGGCATCAGAGGGAGCACGAGCCCAAACCAGGCCGGCCGACGTGGGGCTGCCCGCCCCGCCGGAGCCATCGACGCGCGTGGTCGTGGCAAGCGACCGGTTGGCGCGGCAGACTCAGCCACCGCCGATCCGGAGGAAGCCATCGATACCGCCAACGGAGCCCCTACCCCGCCGCCCCCGCCCGGCGACCGCGTGCAGTCGACGGCGACCGGCGAACTGCTCGAGAAGCTCGCCAAGGCGCCGAAGCTCGACGAGCAGCGCTTCTCGCTCGAAGGCGAGGTCGGCAAGGGTGGCATGGGTGCGGTGCTGGAGATCCACGACCGCTATCTCAATCGTCGGCTCGCGATGAAGGTGCTGCTGGAGCGACCGACGCCGCGCGACGACGACGAGAAGAATCTCGCACACCAACTGCTCGGCCGCTTCCTCGAAGAGGCGCAGGTGACGAGCCAGCTCGATCATCCCGGTGTCGTGCCGGTGCACGAACTCGGGCTCGATGCGAACGGCAAGGTGTGGTTCACGATGCGATTGGTGAAGGGGCGGACGGCGAGCGAGGTGTTCGCAGATGCGTTCGCGGGAGTCGGCGAGTGGAACCTGACGCGCGCGCTCGAAGTCGTCCTGAAGGTGTGCGACACGATGGCGTATGCGCACGACAAGGGCGTGCTGCATCGCGACCTGAAGCCGAGCAACGTGATGGTTGGGCGCTTTGGCGAGGTCTACGTGATGGACTGGGGCTTGGCGAAGGTGCTGGGCCAAGCGGACCGACACGACCTGCGCATCGCGAAGGACACGGGCACCGGCGTGTCGCGGATCGAGTCCGCGCGGAAGCGCGACGCCGAGACCGACACGGCGTCGTCGGTGGTGTCGATGGACGGGCAGCAGCTCGGCACGCCGAGCTACATGCCGCCGGAACAGGCGCGAAGCGAAGATCTCGATGCGCGCGCCGACGTCTACGCGATCGGCGCGATGCTGTACGAACTGCTGACCGGGCGCGCGCCATACGAGACGCCCGGCCTGCGACAGCCGGCGTATCGCATCCTGCAGGATGTGGTCGAGCGACCGTGCAAGCGCATCGAGGAGATCCAGAAGGGCGTGCCGGCGGAGCTGGTGGCGATCGTCGAGAAGGCGATGGCGCGCGATCGCGCGCAGCGCTTCGCGAACGTCATGGAACTCGCGGTCGACCTGCGCGCGTTCCTCGCCCAGCGCACGGTGAAGGCGTACCGCACGGGCGCTCTCGTCGAGATGAAACTCTGGATGCGGCGCAACAAGGCGCTCGCCAGTTCGCTCGCGGCGGCAGCCGTGATCCTCGTGCTCGGCATCGCCGGCACGACGGTCTACGCGCGCGAGGCGGACCAGAGGGCTCTCGCAGAGGCGACCGCCAGAACCGAACTCACCGCCAAGGTGAAGGACTTCGACCAACTCGCACAGGTCGTCACCTACGAGCGGCTGATCGCTGCGGGGCCGACGCTGTCGCCAGGCTGGCCGGACCAGGTCGAAGCGATCGACGCATGGTTGCGCGACGCGCGGTCGCTGCTCGCGCAACGCATCGAACTGGCCGAGACGGCGGCTCGGCAGTTGTTGCCTGCGGATCCAGCGGCCGCGACCGCGGCGCAGTTCCTGGCGAAGTCGCTCGACGATATCCTCGCCAAGCTACCGAAGCTCGAAGCGCTGTTGCCGGAGATGGAGAAGCGGCAACGCTGGTCGAACTGCATCGGGCCGCTGACGCTGGCGCATCCGAACGCGAAGCACACGTGGGCCGAGGCGCGAGCGGCGATCGCGAAGGCGGATGGCGTCGTTGCCAGTGAGCTTTACAAGGGCCAGGACATCCCGTTGAGCGACGAAAGTGTGTGGGGCCTCGTGCCAATCGGCATGAACGCCGAATCGAAGCTGTGGGAGTTCTATGATCTGCGCAGCGCGTGGGATGGCGTGCAGGATCCGGCGACGCTGCCGATCCCCCAGTACGGCGCGAACGGTCGGCTCACGATCACCGGCGAGACAGGCATCGTGTTCGTGCTTCTGCCAGGTGGCACGCTCCCGCCTGGCACGCCAGCCGAAGACGAGGGAGCGAAGAAGCGACTCGCGGTGCGGCTCGACCCGTTCTTTCTTGGCAAGCACGAGGTGACGCAGGGCCAATGGCTGCGGTGGACGGACCTGAATCCCAGCGAGACCGGCACACTGCACGACCTCGCGCTGCCCGTTGAAAGAGTGAGCTGGCTCGACGCCGACCAGGTACTATGCGCACAGGGGCTCGCCATCCCCAGCGAATTGCAGTGGGAGTACGGCGTTCGCGCCGCCACCAACATCAGTGAAGCGTTCGAGGACGGGGGCGACGAGCATCACGTCGGGGCCGACCGCCCCCTGCTGCGGGTGGGATCGAGGATCGCCAACGGCTTCGGAGTCTTCGACATGCGCGGGAATGTGCTGGAGTGGTGTGCCGACGAAGTTCCTCGGAACGCCGTAGTGGAAGGCAAGCTGCGGTCGTACTACGGCACAGAGCGAAACGGAGACGGTCGCCGGGCTGACTCCGACGACGTCGGCTTCCGCTGCATCCGCGGCGCCCTCTTCGGCGTCCACCGCGATTTTGGTGTCGTCAACTACCTCGTCTTCTCACCCACGTCTCGCCAAGAGAATCTTGGGCTTCGCGCAGCCCGCGCATCGCGGCGTGGCGCAAGCTGAGGTCGGTCACTCCGCCGGCTCCCACAGAGTGAACTTGTAGATCGCCAGCAGCGCCAGCAAGGACGTCCTGACCCACGCCTCCGCCTCCGCCCCCATCCCGATCGCGTCTTCCTTCGGCAGTTGCCGCTGCACGTGCAGCCAGTGATTGCGGGGCGTGTAGTGAGTGAACGTCTTTTTCAGCTCGCTCGCCTTCGCGCTCGCACACTCGGGGCGGGAGATCGCAAGCGCCTCGAGCACCTGCTGCGCTACGCGGGTCGTGCAGCGATCGCGGAGTCGCGTTTGTCGCTGCTGCCAGATGGGCGGGTGGCGTACGCGCTGAAGCGGCGATGGAAGGACGGCACGACGCAGGTGGTGATGGAGCCGGAGGTGCTGGTCGAGCAGCTCTTGGCGCTGGTGCCGCGGCCGGGTCGTCACCTGGTGACGTATCACGGCGTCCTGGCGCCGGCGGCGGGGCTGCGTTCGCGGGTGGTGCCGCGGGTGGCGGAGGACGAGGTGGCGGCGAACGAGGGTGCTGTGGCGGTGCCGGCGGAACCGGCCGTGCAGGCAGTGCTGCCGCTGCGCCGGCGACAGGGCGGTTCCGCACGCGCCGAGCGGCGGTCGGCAGGATCGGTCGGCTGTGGGTCGGCGCCGCTATCGGTGGGCGGAGCTGTTGCGGCGGGTGTTCGAGAGCGACGTGTTCGTCTGTCTCCACTGCGACGGCGTTCGCCGGCTGCTGGCCGCGATCACGGCGCCCGACGCGATCGAGAAGGTGCTGCGCGCGATGGGGCTTCCGTACGCAGTGCCGGAGCTGGCTCCGGCCCGCGCGCCGCCGGGTGATGAAGACTGGCGGGGCGCGTGATCAGGCGGGTGGGCGGCGATCAGGAGGTCGCGGTCGGGGTGGGGTCTGTCGCGAGGAGCAGACTCCAGGTGGAACGCCCGAATCGCCTGGCGCGAGGACTTGCGGCAACGAAGTGGATCGCAGGCGGTGGACGGCCGGCGGTGGGGTTGGGGGGCTGCGAACCGCAGCTTCTAATTCCTATGCACCGCCGTGCGTCTGCAGCTGCAGCGGCCCAGTCGCCGGCAGCGGCCGCTGGCGGTCCCAGTAGTTCTCCATGACGGCGCCGTCGACCGTCTGCTTGCCGTGGAGCCACACCCAGACGCGCTCGCCGACGTGCACGATGCGCAGCTCGTTCCACTCGCCGAACGGCCGGTCGGCGAGCACCAGCGGCATGCGCGGGTGCTTCTCGTTGTTCCACAAGCCACCGCTGCCCTTGTCGGCACCGAGCTTCCACTTGCCGCCGGCTTCGGTCGTATCCCAGATCTGCACCTGCGGGCAGCCGCGCAGGTAGATGCCCGAGTCGGCGAGGGCCACGGTCTTGTACGACAGCTGGAACTCGGCGTCGCCGAAGTCGACGTCGCTGGTCAGGTAGGCGCCATCCCCGTCGTTGACCAGCTCCGCGCCGTCGACGCGCCAGTGCTGGCGCATTGTGGCATCGTCCTCGGCGCGCATCGCTGCACGCTTATCCGGCGTCATTGCCGCCAGTTTGTACGGATCGAAGTGCCGCTGGCCGTGCCAGCCGGCGAGGTCGCGGCCGTTCCACAGGGGCTTTGGCGCCAAAGCCGGTGTCTGGGCGACCAGGTCGACGGCAGCGAACAGGACGAGGGCGTGGACGCGCATGAATGCAGCTGGTTTCTGGCTCAGCTCGAAGAAGCAGGTCCCGAGCGACCAGGCCCACAGTCCCATTGGTCCAGCGTTGCGGCGTCCGAGCGAGGCCTGAGCCGGGTCGCCTGGCAGGCGAGCAGGTTCAGAACGACTCGCCGAGGACGAAGGAGCCGTCGTTGCTCACCGAAAAACCGATGCCGTTCAACGTCGGATCGAAGCACAAGGCCTGCTCGAACACCTGGGTACCGAGCAGTGTGGCGACGAACGGGAACCGGTTGGCGAACTCGCCATTGCCGCTGGCATCGGTGAGCACCGCCACCAGCACGACCGGGTCGACGCGGACCAGGCACTGGGTGCCCTGGGCGCCGTTGTCGAGCAACACCGGAAGCGGCACGGTGCCGCCGACCGCCGCGGCGTTCGAAAGGCCAAGCATGACGGCCGCGAACGAGGACGGAATGGCGCTCTCGATACGGGTCACGAACGTCGAGTCGAACACCGGGGTTTCGCCTCGCACGTGTCCAAGCCGCGGACGGAGCCCGTTGCTACCGACACAGGCGTTCGACGAAGGGCCCTCGCTCGTCGTGCTGAGCACGTCGGTAGGCGGAGTCGCTCCGACCAGTTCGGTGCGCAGCGAGTATCGCCCGACCCCAGAGGTGGCCCACGGGCCGACGCCGCCGCCGCCCAAGCTGGCGCTGACGGCAACGGCATAGGTGCCGGGCTGGAGCACGGCCTGCAGCACGGCGCGATGGGTGAACGGGTCGGTCCAAGTCGGGCCGAACCCCAGCCAGGTGCCGGGTGAGGCTTCTCTCGAGGACGTCGTCGCCCGCGAGGGCCTGACGCCGGTCCCCGTGACCTGCCGCGGCCGCGCCGGCGCGCGGCCCGGCAATGCGGTGGCCGTCGCGCGGTGGCTGGCGGCCGGACAAGCGCGCTGACCCGAGGGCCCGGCCTGCGAACACGTCGCGGCCGATTGACGCCTCCACTCGGTGCGGTGATGCTGACTTCGGGAAGGAGTGGGCACGATTGCCCCCACCACGGTGACCCACCATGCATGCCCGCCGCCTGCTCAGCGTCGTCTCGTCCGTCCTGCTCGCCGTCACCGCGCTGGTGAGGGCCCAATGCCCGACGCAATGGCTGCCCGGTGACGGGCATCCCGGCGTCGATGTCTCCGTGTCGGCGAGCACCCTGTGGGATCCGGACGGCGCGGGCCCGCAAAACGTGCGGCTCGTGGTGGCGGGCAGCTTCTCCTACGCGGGCGACGTTCTCGCCAACAACATCGCGACATGGGATCCCGCGACCGCGACCTGGGCCGCACTGGGCGTGGGCACCAACGGCTTCATCAGCTCCCTCTGCGTGCTGGCGACCGGCGAACTGGTCGCAGGCGGCAGCTTCACGTCCGCGGGCGGCGGGACGGCCAGCCGTGTCGCCATCTGGAACGGCACGGCGTGGAGCCCCGCGGGGGCCGGCGTGGACGGCACGGTACTGGCCCTCTGCGTGCTGCCGAGCGGCGATCTGGTCGCCGGCGGCCTCTTTGCGAATGCCGGCGGCTCCCCCGCCAGCCGCATCGCCCGCTGGGATGGCTCTGTGTGGGCGCCCATCGGTGCGGGCACCAACAACACGGTCTCCGCACTGCGTGTCCTCCCGAGCGGGGACCTCGCCGTGGGAGGCTCGTTCACGCTCGCCGGCGGCGTGGCGGCCGATCGCATCGCCCGCTGGGATGGCACCAACTGGGCGCCGTTCGGAACCGGCATGGACGGCCAGGTGTTCGCCCTGCACGTCCTGCCGGGCGGCGACCTCGTGGCCGGCGGCTGGTTCTCCACGGCCGGCGGAGCGGCAGCCAGCAACATCGCCAGATGGGACGGCGCCGCGTGGGCCTCCCTCGGCACCGGCACGGACCTTGCCGTGCAGGCGCTCGCCGTCCTGCCGAACGGCAACCTCGTGGCGTGCGGCCCCTTCGCGGTTGCCGGCGGCATCGCCGCGAGTTCGATCGCCGCGTGGGACGGCTCGACCTGGCTGCCCCTGGGCTCGGGGATCGGCGGACCACCCTCGCCGCCGAGTGTTGCCACCTTGACCGTGCTCCCCAGCGGCGATCTGGTCGCCGGCGGCACGTTCCGCAGCGCGGGCGGTTCCGCCGTGGCGTGCCTTGCCCGCTGGGACGGCGCCGCCTGGAACCACCTCGGTTCCGGCATGAACTCCTTCGTGCAGGCGCTGGCTGCCAGCCCGAACGGGGACGTGTTCGCCGGCGGCGACTTCCTTACGGCGGGTGGCTCGCTGGCGAACCGCATCGCCCGCTGGGACGGCTCCGCGTGGACCGCGCTGGGTTCGGGTCTCAACAACCTCGCCCTCGCGGTCGCCGTGATGCCCAACGGCGACGTCGTCGCGGGCGGCACCTTCACGACGGCCGGCGGGGCGCCGGCGAATCGTGCGGCAAGGTGGGATGGCTCGACGTGGACGGCCTTGGGTTCGGGCCTGAGCGGCACCGTCAACGCGCTCGCCGTGATGCCCAACGGCGACGTCGTGGCGGGCGGCACCTTCACGACGGCCGGCGGGGCGCCGGCGAACAACATCGCGCGCTGGGACGGTTCGGCGTGGACGGCATTGGGCTCCGGCATGAACTCCACCGTCAGCGCGCTCGCCGTGATGCCCAACGGCGATGTCGTCGCGGGCGGTGGCTTCACGACGGCCGGCGGAGCGCCCGCCGCGCGCATCGCCCGCTGGGACGGATCCACGTGGACGGCGCTGGGCTCCGGCCTGAACAACACGGTCTTCGCGCTCGCCGTGATGCCCAGCGGCGACCTCGTCGCAGGCGGCCAGTTCACGACGGCCGGCGGTGCGGCAGCGAACCGCGCAGCCCGGTGGGACGGCACGACATGGAGCGCCCTCGGCACGGGTACGAACGGCGGAGTGCGCGCGCTCGCGGCGCTGCCCGATGGCGAACTTGTCGCTGCGGGCAACTTCACGACGGCCGGGGGCGCGCCAGCGGCCCGCATCGCCCGATGGGATGGCTCGACGTGGACGCCGTTCGGCACCGGCGCCGATGCGTCCGTCACCTCCCTCTCGTTCACGCCGGATGGCCGCCTCGTGACCGGCGGGACCTTCGCCGTCGTCGACGGCAGCATCTCCGCCTTCTTCGCGACCCTGGCCACGACCTGCCCGGCGACCGCGGCCATCGCCGGCACCGGCTGCCCGAGCAGCGGCGGCAGCAACACGCTCGCCGCGGCGACCCTGCCATGGGTCGACGCGACGTTCCGGGCGACGGGCACGGGTCTGCCGCCGCTCGCGATCGTGATCGCAGCGACCAGCGTGACGGCGATCCCTCAGGGCGCCGCGCCGCTCGCGGCGCTGCTGCCGCCGCAGGGAGTGCCTGGCTGCGACCTGCTGGTGCTACCCGACATCATCGATGCGATGGTCACGCTGACGGGCACCGCGACATCGTCGCTGTTCCTGCCGAACACACCGCCGCTCGTCGGCGTGACGTTCTTCCACCAGATGGTTCCCATCGAACTGGACATGCTGGGCAACTGGGTCGCGATCACCAGCACCAACGCGCTGCAGCTGGTGGCGGGCAGCTTCTGACCTCCGGGACGCGCTGGAGTCGCACCGGCAAGAGGCCGTAGAACGGCGCCATGCGCCTCGCCGCGCACGCCGGACTTGCTCCGCGGATAGGAAGAACAACCTGCGTCCCGGACCACCCGGAACCCACTCCTCCACGATCCTCGTCGCCCGCCCCGCGTCAAAGCCCCCGCCGGCTCCTCCGCGGCGTGGCGTTCCGCCCGAGATTCCGGCCTCGGTCGAGGCAGGCGAAGATCAGTTCGCGCGCGGACGGAGAGGGCATGACCGTGCGTTCATCATGCCAGCGGATCGGGCTGCGTCAGGTCACTTCTGTTCGCCGAGGATCGCCTTCAGCAAGCGCTCCGAGGGGATCCAGGCGACGTCCCCATTGGTGCGGATCACCAGGTGATGGCCCTGGTAGCCGCCGCCGCAGAACGCGAACACCGGCAGTTCGCGTCGATCGGGAGCCCGCAACAGCCGCACCGGCTCCCGGCCCCTGGCGACCGGAGCGAAGGCCATGCCGGCGGGCGCATGCTGGAACGAACTCAGCACCTCCCTCTGCTTCCCGTCTGGACCGGGGACCGACATCGGCAAGGACGCTGGGTCGTGCACCGCGAGCAGCGGTTCGTCGTCGCCCGGTGGCAGCAGCGGCACGAGGTCGCCGATCGCGTCAGGCAGGCGATTGTTCCGTTCCTCGTGGCGGACCAGGGCCTCGCCGAGCCGTTGCGCCCGCGCCACCGTCGCCTCGACCTTGGCCGAACGCACCCGCTGCTCGAGGGCCATCGCCACGATGCGCGGCACCATGGCGGTCGCCGTGGCCCAGGCCGCCGTCAGCACCGGGCCGAGGGCCGGGGCGTCGACACGCATGCCCAGTTCGTCGGCGCCGACGTAGAACACTGCCAGTCCCTTGCCGAAGGCCGGAGCCATGTCGTCGGGGTCCGGCAGGTCACCCGGTTCGACGATCGACGCGACCTGGTGCAAGGGGGAGTCGAGGTTCGGCAGCAGGGCTGCCATCACCAGTTGCGTGCCCCAGGCCGCCGCGGCCCCTCGATAGATGGCCGCGCCATCGAACCAGCATTCGCCCAGCTGGTGCGAGCCTTCGGGGACTCCCGCCACCTTCCCGGTCGTGCCGGCGAACGGATCGTCGCAGGTCCCCTCGCTGGCGCGCAGCGACCGCAAGGTCGACGGGGTCTCGGAGAGCAACACCATTCCGCCTTCGACCGCCAGGCACGGCCGCAGCGTGGGTGGCAACGAGCGCTTGCCCCACATGACGAACAGGCCTGCCGCGTCGGACTCGACGTCGAAGCCTCGATCGACAGCCGAGCGCGCCCGCTCCGGCAGCTCGCGCGCCAGCGCCTCGCCGTCTCGAACACCGAGCACGAGCCCGCAGCGCGGCACGAAGCGACCGATCGCCGGCGGGCCGATCGACAGACCGACGCGGCCGTCCAGGCGTTCGAGCAGAGGCGTCAGCACGGACGCGTCGAAGGACGGCAGGTACTGCGCCAGGTAGACGCGCAACACCCCGGCGAGCCACGCGGGCTCGAACGCGAAGCGGGCGCAGAGCCATGGCTCGGCGAGGCAGGGCATCGGCTTGCCTGCGACCGGTGCCCTTGGCCTCGGCGACGCGCTCAGGGCCCCACGCACGACGAACGATTCCCGGAAGCCCGCACCGTCGACGGCGATCTCCCAATGAGCCCGCGCGCTGTCGTCGAAGCCGCTGGCGGTCAGGATGGCTCGATCCCGATCGCCGTTCGCCCATGCGGCCACCGGCATGCTTGTCATCGTGAGCGAGCCGCCACCCCCACGATCAGCCGGCTCCAGGGGCGGTACTGCCAGCTCGCCCGAACCCTCGGCGAGGCACGCGCCGCGCTGGGCAAGCCACAGCCCAGGCTGTCCCTCGACCGCGAAGCGCCGCCAGGCATCTCCGTCCGTCGTGCGCAGCAAGCGGGCACCCGCCCGTTCGAGCCGTGCGGCCTCCGCGTCGAACAACGCCGCCGCGCGTCCCGCGGCTTCGGCCCGGAACTCGACGACCATGCAGAGCCCGGGCCGTTCCCCGTCCATGCCGTACCAGACCGTGCGGACCTGCGCCGCATCGATCTCGCCCCACGGCAGCTGCACCCGCGTGAGGTCGCGGATCGCAGCGCAGCGCCACAGCGCGACCAGGGTCTCAAAGCCGCGTACGGCGAGGGCCCGCCCCATCGCTGCGAATTCCGGCACGGCCCACGCCGCCGACCAACCAGCCTCACCACGACCCGCAAGCGAGTCCAGATCCACACGGAGCTGCATCTGCGCCGGCAAGGTGACGTTCTGGGCCCGAGCAGGCAGCGCGAGCGCCGCAGCGAGTGCGAAGACAACGACGGGAGCTTGGCACATGGCACGGTTTCGACGGTCCCGGGACTCTCCCGCGGACGCAGCTTCGGGCCATTCGAAGAGGCTCCCGCGTCGCTCGCAAGCACGGAGCCACGCGACTCCGGCACTAGCCGAGCCGCCGCACCACCCTGCCCGCCAGCGCCACGGTCGGCACGCCGTCGTCGACCGCCAGCGCCCCGTTCACCAGCAGGAACCGCACGCCCTCCGCGTAGCGCTGCGGCTCGAGCCAGGTGGCGCGGTCGGTGTAACGCTCCGGATCGAACACCACCACGCCGGTGGGGTTGGGGGGCTGCGCACCGCAGCTGCTTCTTCCTATGCGCCGGTGCGGCGGGGAGGCAAGCCGCGCGTCGCGTCAGGGTTTGGCGGCGAACCGGTGCACGACCTCGGCCAGGGACGGCATGTCGACGGCGACGTCCAGCGGCAGCAGGACCTCGCGCACGAGCCGGCTCCAGACGTCGACGCGTTGGTCGAAGTAGGTCGCGCCGAGGACGAAGCCGCGGCGCTCTCGGCGGTAGCCGTCGCGCGTCAGTTCGGCTTCGAGCGCGAGCAGGCGGGCGGCGACGGTGTCCAGCCGTGGATCCGCGGAGTCGCGCCGCGCGGCGACCAGCAGCAGCCCCAGTGTCGCGAACGCGACCACGACCGGCTCCACGTGTTGGGGCCCGTCGGCGAACGCGACCAGCAGACCCATCGCACGCGACTCGGCGTCCTCACCGAGCACACAGCAGCTCTCGAGCAGCACGGCGAACGTGTCCTCGAGGCCGCCGCGGCCTTGGCCGGCGTGCACGAGTTCGGGCAGGCAGATCACCGTGCAGCCGAACGCACGCGCGGCGTGGTCCACGTCCTCGCCTTCGCTCCATTGGTAGAGCGAGACGACCTCGAGCGGGTGCCAGGCGAGCGGTAACGGCACGAGGCCGGTGTCGCGGATTTCGCGCAGCGCCGCGAGGTGCTGCTGCTCGTCGGTCTGGTAGTCGCCGGAGGCGACGACCTCGAGCGCCGCGTCGGTGACGCGTTCGCGCAGCCAGTCGAAGAGGGCGCCGGCGTCACGTTGCCAGCCGAGCGGCGAGGGCCCGGGCGCAGCCAGCTGCGCCGGTCGCAGACCCATCGGACCGAGCGCTGCCGCCGCCTCCGGATCCTGCACCCAGTCGCGCATGCGCCGCGCCAGCGAGAGCCGTTCGTCCCGCGTCGCGAACTCCTGCGCATGCAGCAACGCGACGCGGATCTCTTCCGGGTCGTGGCCGAGTTCGTGCATCTGCGCCGCGATCTCGTGCCAGTCCTGGAACGTCGCCGCCAGCCGCCGCGCCGCGGCGAGGCAGGCGTCGGTCGCCGGCGTGCGCCGGTGCCGGCCGTCGCGCCATGCGGCTCGGGCATCCGCGATCGTGAGACAGCTGCGCACGTCGGCCGAACGGGACAGTCCGTCTTCGAGCAGCGCGCGGGCGGTGGTGGTGTCGCCGAGCAACTCGACATGACCCTCGGCCATCTCGCAGAGGTCGTCGGCGTCTCGCGCGCGAGCGCGTCCGGTCGCGAGGCAGCGCGCGACGCCGTCGGGATCCTGTAGCGCATCGAACGCCGCGGCGAGCAGGCGCCAGGTCAGCCCGCAGGTCTCCGCAGCAGCGCGCGCTTCGACGGCCTCGACGACTCCGACCGCCCGATCGGCATCCCCGATGCGCAGCCAGGCGTTCGCCGCGCGGCGCATGTCCCAGCCGGGTCCCAGCAGTGGCTCCGCCGCGACGAGGCACCGCGCCGCGTCGTCCGGCCGATCGAGTTCGAGCCACGCTTCGGCGATCGCGAGCCAGTCGCTCACCCGGCACGACACCGCTTCGGCGGCCGCCAGCAGCGTGGGCCGTTCGAGCGGTGGCGCCGCGACGGCGCGCCGCAGGTGGTCGGCGGAGATCGGTGGTGGACGCATCGGCTCGGTTCCTTCCCGCGCGTCCGCTGGGCGTCGTCGTCGCGCGCCGACACCGTAGCCTCCCGCCCGAACTGGTGCGACGCCCCACCACCGGCCACGATCGCGCCATGGAGACCGGCAACGGACGCAGCGATCGCGGAGTCGCGGTTGTCGCTGCTGCCGGATGGGCGGGTCGCGTACGCGCTGAAGCGGCGATGGAAGGACGGCTGACGCAGGTGGTGATGGAGCCGGAGGTGCTGGTCGAGCGGCTGTTTGCGCTGGTGCCGCGGCCGGGTCGTCACCTGGTGACGTATCACGGCGTCCTGGCGCCGGCGGCGGGGCTGCGTTCGCGGGTGGTGCCGCGGGTGGAGGAGGACGAGGTGGCGGCGGACGAAGGTGCTGTGGCGGTGCCGGCGGAACCGGCCGTGCAGGCAGTGCTGGAACGCTGCGCCGATCAGCGCCGGGTCGTTCGCGAACGGCAGCACCTGGTGCGCGACGCGGGTGGCGGAACTTGGCGGCGCCGCCGGCCGGGGGCGTCGGTGCGCTAGCGCGTCGTGCCGGGCGCGTGGGCTTGCAGCAAGACCGGCCGAACGCGCCGTCGCAGCCGCTGTTGGAGGCGGAGGCTAGCGCAGGGTGCAGCGCAAGTCGGCGTCGGTCGCGAGCACGCAGGGAAGGCGCAACTCTCCGTGCTGCACGTGGCTCGGGACCCCGTCTTCCGGCAACGCCGACGAAGTGGTCGCGAGCAGCCAACTCTCCGCACTCGGGCCTTCGTTGCCCGGATGGTGCTCGGTCGTGACCTTCGAATGCGAACGCACGTCGAGCGATGCCGTGGCCCCCGAGGCCCAGACGAGCTTCGCCTCGCTGCTCGTCGCCGCGATCGCGGCCGGGGCGTTGGAGAGTTCGCTCCAGACGCACTCAATCACCCATGCGTCCGAATCCGCGGCGGGTTCGGTCCACGACATCACGCCGCGCGAGAGCTTGAGCTCCTTGCCCTTCGGCACGCGCAGGACGTACGCGGTCGGCGGCTTGGTCGGCGCGGTTGCGCGAGAGCACGCGGCCGTGCCGAGGCTCACGGTGAGAGTGGAGGCGAACACAAGTGCGAGGCGCGCATCAGGTGCGGCCTGTGCAGGTCGTCGAGTCATGGAGGGCGTGGGGAGCGGGCTTCCGACTCTACGCGCCGAGCGGCCGGAACCACCGGGGCGGCGCTGAAACCGCGACTCGTTCCCCCTGACGCGGAAGACCTTCGGCGAGCCGTGACGAACGTGGTCCGCGTCGCCGGCGAGGCGCGTCACGGTACGGGGGGCGTGCAGCGAAGCTCGGGGCACTCGCCGAGGCCATGGGCGAGCTGGACTGCGACCGCGGCACGGTGGTGACCCTCGACGAGTCCGCGAACGTGGAGCGCGACGGTCGCTCCATCGAGATCGTCCCCGCGTGGCGATGGTTGCTGGCGTGAACCGCGACATGGCCTCGACGCCCAGCGCGGTCGCCGGCAGACCCGTCCCACGCGCGCGGACTGTGACGGCTTCTCGTTGCATGCCGGGTTGCGGGTCGCGGCGGGGGACCGCCGTCGGCTGGAGCACCCCTGTGCCTGAATGCCGGGCGGCCAGCGCTCGCGGCTTCCGCTCGCCGAACGCACGCTTGCGCCACGGCCTCGGCAGCGTGCGGCGAACGGTGCTCGCACTGTGCGTGCTCGGCGCGAGGCCGCGGATTGCCGTCCTGAGGTAGGCCAGCGGTGCGTGGACGAGGGTGCGGGTCCGCAGCCACTGCACGGCCGCGTCCTGCACGAGGTCATCAGCGTCGCTGGCGCCGATCAGGTGTTCCCGGCATCGCTTGTTGCAGCCAGGCGCGCGCGAAGCGCCAGTCGGCCTTGACGGTGCTCTCGGCGAGGTCGAGCGCTGCGGCGACTTCTTCGACGAGCATGCCGCCGAACACGCGCAGCTCGACGATCTGCGCGGGCCGTGGGTGGTCCTTGGCGAAGCGTTCGAGCAGGTCGTTCAGTGCGACGAGATCGCCGGTCTCGGCCTGGATCGCGTCGACGCACTCGTCGAGCGGCACCCGCGCGACCCCGGCGCCGCCGCGCTTCTGCGCGGCACGATCGCGCGCGTGGTTGATCAGCACCTGCCGCATCGCGGTCGCGGCGACGGCGAGGAAGTGCTGGCGATCGCGCGGCGAAGCGCCGCCGTCGAGTGCCGGCGCGATCTTCAGCCACGCCTCGTGCACTAGCGCCGTGGGCTGCAGGGTGTGCGCGCGATCGCCGCGCATCAGATGACCCGCGAGGCCACGCAGCTCCTGATAGACCAGCGGCAGCATCTCGTTCGCCGCCGCCGCTTCACCGGAGCGCAGGCGCTGCAGGCAGAGGGTGATCGCGTGCGGGCTGGCCGACATGGAGAGGGCGGGCCGGAAGCGTAGCCGCCGCCGAACGGATTCGCTCCGCGAACGAGTGACGCCGCCAGCGGGACCCGGGGCGCCGTCCCCCCGGTCACTTCGCCGGCTTCTGCATCGCGTCGATCCGATCGCGGATTCCGGCCGCCGTCAGTTCGTCGCCGAGCCGCTCGTGGGCCGACGCCAGTTCGTGGAGCAGCTCGAGGTGACCCGGCGAGCCGGGCCGCAACCGCTGTTCCATCGCGTCCGCGCGGTTCCACAGGCCCACTGCCTCTTCCAAGCGATCCTGCAGCGCGCACAGCTTCGCGAGATTGGCGAGCGCGCTCGCGAGCGCCCGATCGGTCGATTTCGTCTCGTCGCCGCCCACCGCGATGGCGCGGCGCAGGAACGGTTCGCTCTCGGCGAAACGGTTCGTCTGCGCGCAGATCGTCCCGACATTCAGCAGCATCGACACGAGGCGTGGGCTCGTTGCGCCGTAGCACGTCTCGGACAGTTCGAGTGCTTGACGGAAGAACGTCTCGGCATCGGGCAACCGCCGCTGGCGAACCCGCAGGTTGCCGAGATTGGTGGCGAGACTCGCGAGGTAGGCCTCGTTGCCCGCGGTCGGCAGCAGCGCCTGCGCCTTTCCGTAGGCCGCGTCGGCGGCGTCGAGGCGGCCCGCCAGCATGTTCGTGGTGGCGACGGACTGCCAGTGGTAGGCGAGGCGCAACGGGTCGCCTTCGCGTTCGCGCAACGGCAGTGCTTCGCCGAGCAGGCGCAGCGCTGCATCGCAATCGCCGCGCTGCGAGACGATCTGGGCGAGGCCTTCGAAGCACTTCGCGGGCGCGATGCTGTTCGCGTCGCCGAGCCGGCGATGCATGGCGAGCGCCTCGGCGAACAACGGCTCCGCTTCGTCGAAGCGCTGCGCGCGCAAGAGCGCCCATGCGCGTTGGTGCAGGGCCTCGACGAGGCGGGCATCGTCGCCGTGGATCGTGCCCCGCAGCGTGTCGTACGCACGCTGGTAGAGCCCTTCGGCCGTCGCGAATTCGCCGAGCGTCACGAACACCTCGCCCATGATCAACGCGACCCGCGCCCCCGCCACCGGCTCGGCGGCAAGCGCTCGCTCGACGACGCCGCGGCCCGCGAACAGGATCTCCCGCGCCGTCAGGTCGCGCCCGGCCGCGAACTCGGGATTGGCGCCCACCAGCAACCATCGCAGGATGTCCGTGGTCTGGTTCGCGATGCGCGCTTCCTCACGGGCCGTCGTCTCGGCGGCCTCGGCGCGCACGGCCCACGCGACCGCGAGCCCGGAACCCACGAGCAGTGCCACCACCGCGAGCACGGCGCCCGCGACCAGACCACGATGGCGGCGCGCGAAGCGGCGCAGGAGATAGGCCGCCGTCGCCGGCCGCGCGCGGATGGGTTCGTTCTGCAGGAAGCGCTGCAGGTCGTCCGCCAACGCCTGCGCCGAGTCGTAACGGCGCTCGGGCTCCTTCTGCAGCGCCTTGCCGACGATGGTCTGGAGGTCACTGCGCAAGCGACGGTCGTGAGCGCCGAGCGGCACCGGCTCCTGCTCGACGATGCGGAGCAGGACCTGCGTCACCGCACCGCCGCGAACGTCGATCGGCAGCGCACCGGCGAACAGTTCATACGCGATCACGCCGAGCGCGTAGACGTCGGCGCGGATGTCCACGCGTTCGCTCTGCCCGTTCGCCTGCTCCGGGCTCATGTACGCGAGCGTGCCCAGCATCTGCCCGGTGTGCGTGTGCAGCGTGCGGCCGCGGTCGTCGTCGACGAGACGCGCGATGCCGAAGTCGAGGACCTTCGCGCGGCCGTCGGTCGACACGAGCACGTTGCTCGGCTTCAGGTCGCGATGCACGAGGCCCTTCTGGTGCGCGTGGTGCACGGCCTCGGCAATCTGCACGACCATGCGAACGCGCGCTTCGATCGACGACTGGCGCTTGGCCCACGCATGCAGCGGCTCGCCTTCGACGAGCTCCATCGCGAGGTACGGACGATCGGCGGTTCCAGCAAAACTGCCCGCCTCGAAGATCTGCGCGATGCCCGGATGCTGCAGCCGACCGAGCGCTTCCGCCTCCACCGCGAACCGCGCGCGCGCCTCGGCGCCGCCGAAGCCCGGCGCCAGCACCTTCAGCGCGACGTCGCGCACCGGCCGATCCTGCACCGCGCGATACACGACGCCCATCCCGCCGCGCCCGAGCACGCCGGTGATGCGGAACGCACCGATGCGTCCGGGCATCGGCTCGTCGTCGCGAACGAGCTGGCCGCGCACGGCCGCGAGCCGCGCTTCGCCGAGGAACGACGCGTTCTCGTCGTGGCGCAGCAGCTCTTCGACTTCCGCACGCAGCGCGTCGTCACCACCACACTCGCGGCAGAGCAGCGCATCGCGCTCGGCACCGGTCAAGTCGCACGCGAGCGCGAAGATGCGGTGGACGGATTCGCTGCGCGTCGGCATGGGAGGAGTGGCGGCGAACAGTAGCGAGCCGGCCCGGACATCGGGCCCCCGCCGCCCTAGAAGCCGTTCACGAGCCCACGGACGCCGTTGCTCGTGATGAGGCCGAACGCGTTCGTCGCCGGATCCGGCGCCACGATCGTCGTCGCGAAGACCGGCAGGCCGAGCGGCGTGTTCGCCGGGATCCCGATGCCCCAGTCGTGGAACGGCGTGCCCGGCGCGACCGTGAACGCAGTCAGGATGTCGAGCGACGCGCGCAGGCCGCAGGCCGGCATGCCGACGATCGTGAGGTCGTCCACCGCGGGATCCGACAGACCGATCACCGTGATCCCGAACAACGTCGCCGCCGGCAGGTCCGTGGTCCGCAGCTGCCACGTCGTGCCGGTCACCGGCGTCGACGTTCCCTGCAGCGCCAGCCGCTGGCCACCTTCCGGACTCGTCGTCAGCAGCGGCGCGGTGGCGAGATCGACGGCGCCCGGATCCATCGACCCGCCCGGCGCCGTGACGCCGACGACGTGGCTCGAGCCGTAGGGACTCGCCACACTGCCGTCGATCTGCACGAACACGATCGCGATGGCGCCGGTCGACAGATCGAACTGGAACTGCAGCGTGCTGCGGTTCGGCAACCCCATGGGGTAGTTCTCGACGTCCGCGAACGTCACGCAGAGCAGGTTGCCCGCGTAGTGGTAGGTGACGGCACCGCTGCCCGGCTCGATCGAGTTGTAGTCGTGCCACGCGTAGACGCCGCCGCTCGTGCCCTGCAGGAACGCGTCCGTCGTCGGCAGCCACGCGTTCGTTCCCGGCGTGTCGACGAACGGACCGAACGCGACGATGCCGTTGCCACTGACCGCGAGCACCGGCTGCGCGCCGTATGGCGTCGGCAGCGGTGTGCTCGGCGTGAGCGGCACGAAGTTGTCGTCACCGACGGGCAGCGGGATCGCGCCCGATGGCGGAATGTACGAAGCGGCCGCGGTGCCGTTCTCCCACGTCCCCGTGTAGCCGGTCGCGTTCGGAGCGAGGCGCAGCACGTTGCCGTCCAAGGCCTGCTGCGCGGCGGCCGCATCGGGGTAGGAGCCGTAGAACGAGTTCGCGTTGGCGCCGCAGCCGGTGCCGATCACGGTGTTCGTCGCGGCCTTGCAGTAGTGCACCCTGCCGAGTGAGTAGACGCCGTCGCCGTTGGACAGCCCCACGGTCGTCGAGAACGGGTAGTAGACGACTGCACCGATGCGAACGTCCAGCGTGCCGTCGTTGCCCTGCGACGCACCGAGCTGGTTGACACCGCTGCGGAACGCGAGCATGTCGGTCGGGTCGATGTAGGTCGCGCCGACGTAGAACCCCTGCGTGCCTCCGGGCGGGATCACCACGTTCATCGGGATGTTCAGCGACGACAGCAGCGGGTACGGCCAGTGCCCCCACAGCGGATTCGAGCCGACCAGCGTCCAGGCCGCCGGCGTCGCCTGCGAACCGTTCCAGGTCCCGACCTTCGTGTAGACGTGGACGTGCGTCACCCCGAAGTCGGATGCCATCTGATCCATGCCGGTGACTTGGATCGGGTCGGCGGAGACGTTCACGACGTCGAACATGATCCCGCTCTGCGCGAAGGTCGGGTTGAGGGCGGTGGTCACGCTCTGGCACTGGGCGGCGAGGGCCGCCGCGAACGTGGTCGCAGCGAGAGCGGGAACGAGGAGACGGCGAAGGGATGGCAGCATGAGGTCGGTCCTGGGAAGGAGTTCTGCCCCCTCCACACGGTTCCTCGCTGCCGCGGCCGATCGATCCCGAGAAATCGTGTCCACACCCCTCTGGCGAGGCTCGGCGAGCCCGCGTCGGCGACCTCGCGGCCGATGGCGCCGGCGGTCCGTGCCGCATGCACCTGGACCGCGGCGCCGCGGTGGAGGACCGCGCCACGGGTGGGCGGAGCTGCGGCGGAGATCGCCATCGGTGGCCGGCCGGTGGTGGGGTTCGGGGCCTGCGAACCGCAGCTTCCTTTTCCCATGCGCTTCCCATGCGCCAGAAGGACGGCGATGCCCGATTCTGGCACCGCAGGAGTCGCCGACGTCCGAGTCCGAAGGAACAGGTCCGATGGACGGCGTGCTCCCCTGACCGATGCGGTCACGCGCGCACGTGCAGGTCGTCACCGCCGAACGTGAGCCCGAGCGGCTCCAGCACCACCTGCTTCTCGCCCGCGCGCACGGTGCCCGCGTGCAGCGCCCGCACGCCGAGCTGCTCGGCGATCTGCACCACGCGCGGTGCATCGGCCGCGGCGACGAACAGCGCGTAGCCGGCCCCCATGTTCAGGTTGCCGTAGGCCGCGCGGTCGTCGCTGCCGGTCTCGCGCTGCAGGAACCGGAGCACCTCGGGCACTTCGGGCAGCGCATGGAAGTGGTAGGTGAGCGCCTTGCCGTGCCGCATCACCTTGCGCCAGCCGTGGCCGGTGATGTTCGCCTGGTAGTGCGGCACGATGCCGGCTGCAGCGAGCGCTTCGGTCACCGGGCTGTAGAGCACGGTCGGTGCCAGCAGGGCTTCGCCGAACAGGGCCCCGCTCGGCAGCGTCGTGCCGTAGCCCGCGGGCAGCCGTTCGGCGAGCTTGCGTGCCAGCGAGACACCGTTCGCGTGGATGCCCGACGAAGCGAGCAGCACGATCGCATCGCCAGGGCCGAGCCGTTCGCCGAGCGTCAGGCGTGCCTTCGGGCGAACGAGACCGACGCACGACGCCGCCAGGTCGATGCGGTCGTCGGCGACGACGCCGGCGAGTGCCGGGGTCTCGCCGCCGCCCCACGCGACGCCGCAGCGATCGCAGGCCGCACGCCAGCCGGTGACGAGGTCGAGCGCGCGCTGCGCGTCGTCGAACCAGCCGCTGCCGCCGGCCGCCCAGTAGGCGTGCACCGAGACCGGCGTGGCGCCGACCGTGATCAGGTCGTTGATCGCCATCGCCAGCGTGTCCTGGGCGATCCGGTCGTAGTAGGTCTTGCCGGTGATCGCGCGCATGGCGTCGGCGACCAGCGCCTTGGTGCCGAGGCACTCGGTGATCGACGCGAGGTAGAAGTCGCCACAGTCGATCAGGTAGGCCGATTCGCCGCGCGAAGCCGCCACCTCGGTCAGGCCGTGCCGGGCGAGGTTGCCGGCGGTCGCCGCGGCCGCCTGCTGGGCCAGGATCTTCAGCGGGTCGATCTTGCCGTAGTCGACGCCGGCCTGCTTGTAGTCGATCTTCGACATACCGACAGGATGGAGGGCTGCTCCGGGGAATGCGAGGGACCGCCGGCGGTTCACCGGCCGAGGATTCCGTTCGGCGCGTGCCACGTCCGGGGGCTGCTCCGGATCGTAGGGGCATGTTCTGGGTCCGGTACCTGTTCTATCGCTCGCTGCCGTTCGCTGCCGTGATCGGGCTCACGCTCGGGCTGCGTTCGGTCCTGAACCCATGGCTGGCACTGCTGGTGGCGGCGGTCGTCGGCCTGGCGCTGGCCGGGCTCGGCGCCCTGCTGCTGCGGACGGCCAGGGTCGGGGAGGTGACCTGGCGCAACCGGGCGGCCGGCATGTTGCTGCCGTGGGGGTTCCTGTTCTGCCGCGCCGGCCTGCCGGGCATGGTGGTCGGCTCTTCCCTCGTCTGGACGGCGCTCGCGGGAGTGGTCCTGCTCGGCCATGCGCCAGCACCCGCTGCCCCGAGTCCCGCGCAGCCGGTGGCTGGTGCGGCAGGGGTCTCGTGGTGGCTGGTGGCGGCGTGGATCCTGAACGGCGCGTGCCTGCTCTACACCGTGTCGGTGTTGATCAAGAACTGGGCGCCGGGCGTCACCTCCAACCGCAGCCTCGTCAAGGTCGTCGGGGTCCTGGCCCTGCTGCTGGTCGGCAGCATCGTGCTGCACCTCAACGGATTCGGCATGCCGGCGCTGCTGGTCGCCGCGGGGCCGACCCTGGGGGTCGGCGGGGTCTACCTGCTGTTCGTCGCGGCGATGGTCCTGTTCGGTCGCAACGCCCGCTGGAACTGACGGCACGGTCGACAGCGCGAGCCGCTGCGTCGGACCGTAGCGCGGCGCCTGGGGTCGCAGTCAGTCCGGGCTGCCGGGAAGAACACTCCGACGCTGCCGGTGTAGAGCGCTTCACCGCCGATCGGCCGGCCGAACTGGCTCGGGCCGGCGCGCCGGTCGTCGAGGCCGCGCAGGTTGAAGCCGCCCATGTAGAAGCGCTCGGTCAGGAACACGTCGTCGCTGCCGCCGAACGCCTGTGCCCAGCCGAACCGGTGCTCGAGGTGCAGCACCGTGCGGTGCTCCGTTTCGTTCTGCGCTCAGCTGCGCGGCGGAGTTCGTGCACTGGCACCTCGACGGCACCAAGGTCCGCTGGGGCCACGTCGGCCTCGCGTTCCCCGCGTTCCCCGCGTTCCCCGCGTTCCCCGCGTTCCGCGGCGACCGCGGCACCGGCTTCGGTGTCGCGCGGTTGGACGCGGCGGTGCGACGGCGGCGCGCGGGTAGCATCCGCGCCATCCGCAATCGCCGCGCATGCAACCGCTGTCGTCGACCACCATCCGGACCACGTTGCTCCTGTGCGCCTGCGGGATGCTGGCGTACGGCATCACTTCCGCGTGGCCCTACATGGCCGACGACGCGTTCATCTCGCTGCGGTACGCAGAGCGGCTGCTGCAGGGCCAAGGCCTCACCTGGACCGACGGTGAACGTGTCGAGGGATACTCGAATCTGCTCTGGATCCTGCTCACCGCGATCGGCGGACCGATCACTGGCGATCTGGTGCTCAACGCTCGACTGCTGGGCATCGCGAGCACGGTCGGTACCTTCGCACTCCTGTTGTTCGGCGGCCTGGTGCCTCCCCGTCTGCCGGCGGCGATCGTCGTGGTCACGTTGGGCTCACTGTCGTCGACCGGTCTGTGGGCGATCGGCGGCCTGGAAGGACCACTGGTGATGATGCTCGTCGCGGCGACGATCGTCGCGCTGCGACGGGCACTCGCGGACGGACATGGCGAGCGCCACCAGCGAGGTTGGCGCGCAGGCCTCGGCATCTCGCTCGCCCTGCTGTCGTGGACCCGACCCGAAGGACCGCTGTGGGCGATGTTGGCAGGTGCCGTGATCACGCTGCACGCAGTGCGCGGCGGCAGGCACTCGCCACGCGAACTGCTGCGCCTGCTCGTTCCCGTGCTGGTACCGGTCGTCGTCGCCGTGGCCGCGCAGTTGGCGTTCCGCCTCGCCTACTACGGCGACTGGCTGCCCAACACGGCCCACGCCAAGGCCGCCGGCAACGCCAGCAGCTGGCTCGCCGGCTGGCACTACCTGCTGTCGGCGGGTCTGTCGCTGCGCGCGCTGTTCGTGCCCGCGGCGCTGGGCGCGGTCGTGTTCGCATCGGGCCGCCGCGGCGATGCGGCCGTGCAGTTCGGGCTGCTCAGCGTCGTGGTGTGGTCGGCCTACCTCGTGCCGATCGGCGGCGACCACTTCCCGCGCAACCGCATGATGCTGCCGCTGTTCGCGCCTCTGGCCGTGCTCGCGGCGCACGGCATCGACCAGCTGCACCGGCTGGCCCGTGTCGGGCCTGCGCTGGCCTGGGGCCTGGCGTTGGGCTCGGTCGGCCTCGCGCGCTGGGACTTCGTCGATCGCCACGGTGATCAGCGCCAGCAAGTGCCGACCTGGGAGTGGATCGGCGAGCCGGTCGGCAACTGGCTGCAACGCGCCTTCGGTGCCGAGCGGCCGCTCGTGGCGGTCGACGCAGCCGGCGGCGCACCGTACTTCAGCCGACTGCCGTGCCTCGACTTGCTGGGGCTGTGCGACCGCACGATCGCGAAGTCGCCGCCGTCGCCGATGGTCGGTTTCTGGGCCGGCCACAACCGCGGCAACGGCGCCTACGTCCTGGACCGCCGACCGGATCTGGTGCTGTTCGGGTATCCGAACGGACTGCCGCAACCGAACTGGATCAGCGGGCGTCAGATGGAGACGGATCCGCGGTTTCTGCGCGACTACCGACTCGTGGTGATGGATGCCGGCGACGTGGTGCTGCGCAACGGCAACCACGAACACCTGCGCCTCAGCACGTGGCTCCACACGAACGGGCGATTGGGCTACCGACGCGCGGCAGCGACGCTGCGGATCCCCGGCTACTGGCTCGGGTGCTACCGCCAGCCGTATCCGTTTCGCGCCTACACCCCGCCTGCGGAAGGCGACCCGGACGCCGCCACGTGGAAACGCGACTTCGCGGCCGCATTCCGGTGGTGGTCCGACCCGCCGGTGGTCGGGATCTACCGCGACGACGTGGCCGGAGTGGTCGCCGAGGTCCGGCAGCCCGGCTCGCACTCGGTCCCGGGACTCCTGCTCGGCGACGGCTGGTATTCGCTGTCCGCGCCGGGCCTGCCGGCCGGAGTGGATCTGACCCTGCGTGACCGCGACGGCCACGAGTTGCCGTTGGACGGCGGCCGGTGGCACGTTTCCGGGAGCGGCACCGAGCAGGAATGCGACCTCGTCTGCCACGTCGCCGCGACGGTCGCGGTGCCGTTCACGGTCCGCGAACTGGTGGTGCAACGTGCCGACTGAGCCACCGGCAGGGATCGTAGCACCTACCAGGGACTGGACACGACGTTGTCGGCCGCGGCGCTGAACACGAGACCACCGGGATTCGCCTGCGGGTCGACAGCCATCGCCTGCGTGAAGAAGTGCAGGCCGAGCAAGCCAGGGTCGTTCGCGAGTTGCATCTGGAACGTGTGCGTACCGTCCCCGCCGATGACAGCCGCAGTGAGCGCATCGAGGCTGACCAGAAGCTGGCAGCCGGTGAAGCCGAGCCCACTGAGCGACAAGGGCAGACTCTGACCGCCCGCGGAGGTCTGCGACATGCCCAGGATCCACACGACGATCTGGCCAGGCAGGAGGCTGCCCGCTCGCTGCTGGAACGGATTGCCGATCTCCGGATCGTGCACCCGCGAGATCGTCGGCCAACCGGCCGTGCCGACGCAGGGCGCCCCGAACGGTTGGAAGCAGCGGAACGCCGTTCCGGTGTTCATGGTGCTCGGCCCCCCGCTGCTCGGGCCGACGAAGGCCATGACCGAGTACGGGCGGGCACCCACGGATGGGTTCGAGTCCACGAACTGGCTCGCATTCACCGGAGTCTCCCCGATGACGACACCTGACCGGGAGATGCGATACCGCACGTTGCCGGGGACCCGCGGCCACGTCACCAGCACACGGTCGCACAAGGTGTCGGAAGCGCTCGTCGACGCGACCTGGGGCGGGCTCTGGAGGTTCGAGTTGGACAGCACGGCAGCGAAGTGGGGCGTCCCGACCAGGATCTCGACGAGGCCGTCCCCGTCGATGTCCCCCGCGTGCGTGATGCCACGCACGCCGGAGAACATCAGGTTCCCCGTGAACGACACGCTGTTGAACAGGGTGCACGACGTGACGAAGACGCCCGCAGTCGAACCGCCGACGACCTGGACCAACTGTGCCTGGCCGACGCCGCCCCGCGTGTAAGCGAAGTCCTCGAGGCCATCGCCGTTGGAGTCGCCGACGTTGCCGACCTGATACCCGAGAGAATCCGTGGTCGCTGCGCCGAGCGCGACCGGCGTCTCCGCCAGCGCAGTTCCCTGCAGGACACTGATGCGGCCACGACCCCCGAGGTGACCCGGCGCACCGACCACCACTTCGCTGTCGCCATCGCCGTCGACGTCCACGGCAGCGAAGCTGGTCCCGAACCGGGCATCCGCCATCGCGCCCGCGATGTGCGACGCCCCGCCAACACCGATCGGGCCGAAGTAGACGTGGAACTGGCCACAGTTCGTGAAGGGGTAGTCCTCCATCGGGGAGGAAGCGGCCCAGTCCTTCAGACCATCACCGTTCACGTCCCCGACGGCAGCGACCTTCCAGCCGAACAGGTCGCCGGCCGCATTCCCCGCTCCCCACGACAGGATGCCGCTGTTGGTCCCACCGGGCAGCACGTTGAAGAAGTGGACCTGGCCCTTGTCGACGGCGCCGTTCACGTCGCCGTAGGGCGAACCGACGACGAAGTCCTGCATGCCGTTGCCGTCGATGTCGCGGGTGTTGGCGACGCAGAACCCGAACTGGTCCCCGGCGAGGTTGCCGTCGAGGCGATGGAGGATCTGCCGCGTCAGGCCGGAGAGCAGGTAGAAGGCGCCGGCGTCGGCGCGAGCGGCCGTCGGATTGAAGCCCGGGGCGCCGACCAGGATGTCCGCGCAACCGTCGCCATTGACGTCGTCGATGAGGTCGACCGACCAACCGAAGCGATCGCCGTCGGCGGCGCCGTACGCGATGTCGAGCAGGGCCTGGCTCGCGCCGGAGAACACGTAGACAGCGCCGGGGCGAATGCTCGTGGAGGCGGCCGAGTAGTTGTCGGCGGCACCGATGACGACATCGGGAATGCCGTCGCCGTTCACGTCCTTGCCGCCCGCGATGGAGGTTCCGTTCGTGTAGCTGTTGAGTGGCGCAGCCGTGAGACGGAAGTCCGGTTCGACGTTCGCCTGGGCGATGGCCGGCAGGGTGAGGAGCAGGAGTGTGGTCGAGCGGGAAAGGACGGTGAGGAGGGAGATGGAGGAGGGGCTGGGTTTGGTGTCGTGCATCGTGGCATTCCTGCGGCGGTGGCCGCTTTGGGGATGCCGGCGTGGCGAGGGTTGGCCTCTCCAACGCCGGGGCACGAGACACCAGCGTTCGGGTCCCTGGTGAACCGCAGAGGAAGACGAGATACCCAGCAGATCCACTGTGCTCCATGCGCCCGAAATCACGGTCGTAGCAGCCTAGCCGGTCTCAAGCCAATTGCGGCTGCGCTGAAGGACGATGCCAAGCTTCCAATCCTGGCAGCTGAGCGCGCGGCATCGGAGCGACTATCGAAGTGACCGCCTCTGCAACAGTGCATGCTGGATGTCGCGCGTCGGCGCCCGTCTCCATCACGCATGCTGCCGTACACCACGTAGTTGTCTCCACACCACTCGCTCACATTGCCATGAGTGTCATAGAGGCCAATAGAATTGGGCAGGAAGGAACCAACAGGTGCGTGGACGGCATGACCGTCACTCCAAGGTTCAGGCTGGTCCACCTGCACGAGCTTGCTTCGGGTCGAATCCCGCAAGTTCGCATGCAATCTCAGAGTATCCGGTAAACAGGACCACGGGGTAGAGGTTCCGGCCCGGCAAGAATACTCCCATTGCGCCTCGGTCGGCAGTACCAGTCCATAACGTTGCATCTGCTTATGGCACGCGTCCCAGCTGACATTCTCGACTGGGTTGGCCAATGTAATCTCCACATCTCCTTCATTCGCTCCTGCCGGAAACCGACTCGGCTGACCATGGTCTCGCTCACTATCACACAGACGCATCCACTGCCCCTGCGTCAGCTCGTGTCGCGCAATGAAGAACGGCCCGAGCCTCACTTCCTGAAGAGTTTCGTCGTGAGCAGCCGCAGGATCAAAGTTGGGTCGATCTTCGCTCAGCGCTTGCGCCCCCACCAAGACTCTGCCACCGGGCACCAGGACGAAGACGATACCTGTACCGTTGGTAACCTTGATCGATCCGCCTGGCCCATGATCAGGAATCTCAATCTGACTCGGGTCGCATTTTCCATCCCACGCACTTGGCAGATGATAGAACTCCCAGAGGCCTGTCTCGGGATTCTGACCGATCGGAACCAAGTCTAGTATGTCTCGGTCGCGCATCTCAATGTGTACTCGTGCGTACAACTCATGGTTAGCCAATGATTCCCGCACTTCTTGCCAGGTTCTCCGCGCATTGGGGTGATGCAGGGACAGTTCTTGTATACTGGATGCCCAATTCAAGCGCCCCCTGACGCGGGTGACCCTCTGCTCTAGCCTCTCAATTTGTTCGCTGACGCCTAGGAGCGCCTTGTGCAAGAAGCTGCGCGCCTGCTCCTCCGGCGTGTCACCGAATCGCCATGTGCGGCGCTGGTTCAGGATGACTTCAAGTTGAGTCAACTGCATTTCCGCCGCCGCCAGTGTGTCCGGGGCGTAGGCGATCTCGGATCGGATCGCTCGTATGTACGTTGAATACTTGTCTTTCTGGTCGTCCGGCGCCATTTCCCAGGCTTCCTCGCAAGCATCCAAAGCGCTGTCATCTTGACCATTGGCAGCCAAGGCCAGGGCCAACGTAAGTTTAACGTAGTGTGATCCCGACTTACCCTCAGCCTTCTTGGTCGCGAGGCGTGCGTATGCGAGCCCCAAGGGCTCTTCGCCATACACCAAGCGCTGCGTAGGATTTGGCGCCACGCGAGCCATGGCGAGGTTGTTCAGCGTATTGGCGTCAAGGTCCCGCTCAGTTTGATTCAAGTCCGGCACCGTCAGATCTGCGCCCGCTCTTAGTCTCTTTGCATGTCGCAAGGACGCAACCCTGTCCGTCAGCGCCTGCAAGTCCACGAAGCGCGGGTGCTGTCTGCGATCTGACTCTTGCTCCTCGGGAGTCGGCGGTAGCGCAAGTTCTTCCAGATTGCGAATAGTACGCTCAATATCCGACCGCATCTCTAACAAGTCGCCTGCATCCTCCCGCAACCAGCGTTCCATTGCCTCGGCCTTCTCCGGCCAGGCCGGGTATAAGCACTCCTCGTTCGCGACTGCACGCTCGTACATGACCATTCCCGACAGCTGGTCAAACTCGCGCGCCTTCTGGGCTGCAACACGCTGCTTCTCTTCAGCCTGCTTAGCGAACGTCCAAGCAGCTGCAATCCCCGCAACCAAGATCAACACCGCTGCCGCCAGGCTCGCCGCGAGCGACCTGTTCCTGCGCACCCACAGCTGCAGCTCCACCAACGCACCCGTGCGATACGCCTTGACCGACCGCAGGTCCAAGAAGGCGCGCAGATCCGCAGCCAGCTCCAGCACGCCGCCATATCGCTGCTCGCGATCTCTCTGCATCGCTCTCTCGACGATGGCGGCCAGTTCCGCGGGGACCCCAGGATGCACCGCCTCGACGCGTTGGGGCGGTCCAGCCAAGGCACCCCTCTCGATCTCGGCACGCGTGTAAGGCGGCCTTCCAGCCAACAGCTCGTAGAGCATCGCCCCGATCGAGTAGACGTCCGCGCGCCGATCCAGACTCTCACCGCGCAACTGTTCAGGCGGCATGTACTCCTTGGTGCCCTTCACCTGCCCGGCCACAGAGGCCATCGGCCCATCACGGTCGTGCTCTGCGTCGCTCCGACGCACCGTTTCGACCTGCACCTCCTCGTCGACCGCTTCGCCACCCTCCTCGGCACCGCCGCTCCCGAGCACTTTGGCGAGTCCCCAGTCCATCACGTAGACCTCACCGAACTTGCCGACCATCACGTTGCTCGGCTTCAAGTCACGGTGGAGCACGCCCCGCGCGTGCGCGTAGGCCATCGTGTCGCAGACCTTGAGGATCACCTCCAGGGCGCGCGTGGTCGTCCACTCCTCCTTCTGCGCCCTCGCCAACTCGAAGATCTCCGCGGCCGTCCGCCCCTTCACGAGTCGCATCGTGAAATAGACCTTGCCGTTCTCGTCCAAGCCGAGCTCGTGCACTGGCACGACGCCAGGATGGTCCAGCTGGCTCGTCACCTGCGCTTCCTCGAGGAAGTGCCCGAGCCGCCCTTGCGCTTCGGCGCCACGCTTGTGGTGGTGCTGCATCACCTTCATTGCGAGCCGACGGTGGAGATGACGGTCGAAGATCCGCAGGACCACGCCCATCGCGCCCTTGCCCACTTCGCCTTGCAGCTCGTAGCGCCTCGTGTCCAGCTTGGGCGCCTCCGCCAGACGCCGCAGCAGCTCGCCCGTTGCCGTCGACTGGACCGCCTCCGTCGGAGGGCCGAAGTCATCGTTCTCCGCCTCCAGGTCGTCGGCCAGGTTCGCCATCGCGGCCTGGCCGGCAGCGAACACCTTCGAGGAGCCTGCGGCGTCCGCACCGCGGAGCAACGCGAGGACCTCCTCGGCCAGGGAGGTGTCGGCGCCAGCCTGTTGCCGGACGAATGCTTCGCTGCGATCGACGGGCAGGGCCCGAGCTGCGAGGAAGATCTCGAGAACTCGGCGCGGCCGCGGATCGGGATTTCGGGACGAAGCGGGGGTCGTCATGGCTGGTCCTGCTCTCTAACGAAGCATGCGAAGCCTCTTGCGGCGGTGCAACACCGCCATCGGGAGACACCGAAGTCGGGGCATCGCGACACACTCGCTTCGTAGAGACCGGCCCGCCTCCCGCGCGCACCAGTGCGTCGGCAATCGGAGCGGACCTTCTCAAGGAAGTAACGCGACGCGCGTTGGCGCGGGACCGCGTGTGACTACTGGGATGCAGGGTATGGTCACCCGCAGACCATTCAGCGGTGGCCGGGTCGCAGGACCGCGAACTTCTCAGCGCGGGCGACACCCTGCTGACGCGTCGATCCGGACTCGGATAGGCGAGAAGAGAGCCGGCAATCGCGCCCTGAACTCGGTGAGGATCCACCGGTTTGGCAGCACGTCGAGGACCGGGAGCTGGCAGCCCGTGGAGCCGAGCCTCCCTGGAGGCAAGGACACCGTGCCGGCGAATGGCGCTCTTCGTCACCGGCCGCGACACCATCCACCGTAGGCACACACGGCTGATGCGCACCCGCATATCACTGCTTTGAGAGCATGGTGATCGAGAGCCGGCTGCCGAAATAGGTCGTCCCGAAGTAGTTCTTGTCCCGGGGAGTCGTCTCAGCCAATCCGGTGCGAACCTGCGTCGCTTGCTGGCGGTAGTACGCGAACCACTCGTCCAACCGCTTGCCGTCCGCGGGCTCTCCCCCAGCGAGCGAGGCTAGCAGGCTGCGAGACCGAGCCAGCCATTGCCCACTGCCACTTGCCGGGTCTTCCGGAACGTCGCGAAGCTGTTGCTTGGCTCTGTCCAGAAGTGCTGCGCGACACGTACTGCGCTCACCGGCTCCGGCGAGGAGAACCGCAAGACAAAGGTCGGCCACCGCAAGCCGTTCGAGCGTTGCTTGTTGAATCGACTCTGCGCTCGTCGCCGCGCGCGCGCGCACCTCCGGCACCAGTGCGGGAATCTCCAACAAGTGTAGCCAGAGGTCGTCCGTGAACGATTCCGGCGCAAAGCCGTGCGACTCCGCCAAGGCTTTGACGTCGGCCTGACCTGGATCCAGCGCGAGGCAGATCCTCGTCAATGTGGTCAGCACGGCCGCGGCGTTGGGGTCACGCCGCAACAACGTGATCGTCTCCTCGGAGAAGAACTGAGGTGCCCAGCTGAGAACGACCTGTGTCAACAGCCGGTTCGTACCACCAGCCCGCAGGTACAAGGTCAGAAAGCTGACGAGCCAGTCCCAGTCGTGTCCAGGCCCGACCAGCACACCGTCGTTCTGCAACCTCCGGCTGGCAACCAACAGCCATAGTGGATCCTGCTCGGCGCGACGGAAGAGTTTGGCCAGCAAAGTGGGCTCCATCGCGAGCCTCTGCCAGAGATTGCGACATCCCCACATGTAGGGTCGATTCATCAGCTCCTCCCAAGCATGATTCTCTTGTATGAAGCCAGGAAAGGGAGCCGAGGCGAGCCAGACGAGCAGCAGCTGCAGCACGTCGTCATTCTGCGAGGCGCCGATCAACCACTTCAGGTTGGCGACTTGGTCGATTGAAGCCTGCTCACGCTCCTGCGGGTTGAGCACTGCGAGCTTCTTGAAACGCTCTTCCGAGTTGACCACGTAGCCGACTATCGTCTGCACTCTCGTGCCATCGACGACGCGCGCCATGGAAGCCGCAATCTCCATGTCGACGAGTCGGGTCACCACGGCCAGCGGCGCCTCTGCAGGCCGCTTCTGATGAGCTGCATCGGCCGGCTGTCGCGGGGTCGGCTGCTCACCACCCTGGGCGATGAGCGCTGGGGCGAGAAGGACAAGAAGGACCTGCGATGCGAGGCTCTTCATTTGTGTGAGGCGCTGAGATTGCCAACACCCGTCTCGTAGAGACCGTCCCGCGCGCTCCACGTCGGCGGTAGTGATGGCAGCGGACTTGGATTCACGTGTGAGGCGCGACGCGCGACGAAGAAGGGACTTCATGTAGCTCCTTGGATGCGATGGGTGGTTGCCCTGCAGACCATCCAGCGACGGAGCGAGTCCCCGGACCGCGAACATTTCAGCCCCGCCGCCTACCCGATGGCGTGTGGATGCCCGCGAAGCCTGCCAGCAGTGTCCGCGGCTCCGCCCTGGCGCAGCAACGACCCGCTGACGTCGCCGATCGCGCACGATCAGGACTTGCCGAGTTCTTTGTTCACGATCGCCCTCGCGAACGGCCACTCTGCTTCGACGGTGCGCTGGGAGATGCCGAGCTCCTCGGCAACCTCCAGATTCGTGAGTTCACGGGTGGCACCGGGCGTGCCTTCGACGGGGCGCGACGTGAAAACCTTGAGCATCGCGATATCGCGGACACGCGAGCCGTACTTCCCGAGCGAGTCGACGAGATCGAAGATCACGTCGGGGTCGACATGCGCGGCCTGGCCCTCCAATGCATGCGGCTCGAAATCGATCCGCTTCAGGGGGCCGCGCCCCTTGTGTTTCTTCGTCTTGCGGAAATGGTCGACGACTATGCGCAGGCACTCGTAGCGGAGCGACGCGAAGAAGTAGTCTCGACCTTTCGCTGTCGCCGCGATGCGGTCGTGCATCCGTTCATAGGCCAGAGCGGCGATGTCGGTGCCACCAAGACTCACGTCCTTGTGCTTGCCGTGCCGCCTCTGGTTCGCGAGCCAGTCCGTAGCGAACCGGTGCAGCTTCTCGTAGTGGTTCGCCCAGAGCCGCTGCCAGCCGCCGGGTTCGCCATTTGCGGCGCGCTCGAGATCCTCTTCGAACGGATCATCGTCGTCTGGCGTCTGAGTGGTCGTGGCCATTGGTGAAGACTAGCCTTCGGGCCGGCGCCGCGGAACGTCTGAAGCCGAGTCCACGCCCTTGCGTGCAGCGTCGAACACCGAACGCCGCGCCGAACGCCACACCTGCAGGAGCAGGGCCCGCGGACTCTGCAGCAGGTCCGTGCATTCGCCGATCGACAGCCGCGCGAACAGCCGGAGGTCGGCGAGCAAGGCCGCGGGCCGGTTGTGGATCGCCAGCGCACCGACGGCACGCGCCAGCTCACGGACCAACCGCGGATTGCGAACGCCGGACACACCTTCCGCGTCCCTCGCCAACGCCTCACGCAGCGTGCGGGCGAACGTGACGATCACGTGCCGCTGCAGGGTCGGCTCGACCACCAACGGCAGCCAGGCCGACGCGATCTCGGCGGCGAAGCCAGCGAGATCGGGTAGCGACTGGTCCCTGCAGGGATCCGGGTTCTGGTCGGTCGACGACACGGGTTCTCCGACCCAGCGCACCGGACCACCAGGGACCGCAAGGAATCGGTCGAATCTGGCTCGTGGGGCGCCGTCCACGAAAGCTGCTCCTTCCTTGCGGTCACGGGCGCCGCGGAACGCTGGTCTTCGCAACCAGGAGTTCCCATGCCCCGCCTTTCGCGCGTTCGCGCGTCCTCTCTCGCCCTCTGCTTGCCCCTTCTCGCCCTCGCGTGTGGTCACCACCGATCGAGCCCTTCGCCCGAAACCGGGCTGATCGAGAGCCTCGAAGGCGACTGGGTCGTCTCGATCGACGAAGCGACGACGATCTCGGGCATGCCGCTGCCGCTCGGGATCGAAGCCGCGGTCCTTCGCGCTGACTGGATCGAGGAGTCCGCCGGTTCCGGGCTCGCCGCGTTCGAAGCGCAGACCGACGCGGTGGCAGTGCCGCCGCTCGCGATGGCCATCGTGGGACGGTCCGGCGCGGAAACCTCGGTCCATCTCGGCGGCTACTACTACGTCCCCGACCTCGATGTCTCGGTGGAGCTCGAGGCCGCCGGCACCCTGCAGAACGGTGCCGTCGTCGCGATGGACTTCACGGCGACGCTCTACTCGGGCGCCCAACTCGTCGAGGAACAGGACCCCGCGACGTCGGAGTTCTTCTGGACGATCGAGAACAACGCGCTCGAGATCTCGCGGATCGAGGGGCGCATGTCACTGACGCGGTGAAACGCGCGCGAACGGCTGTCGCGAATTCCCCACCCCGACGCGGACCGACGGCTCGCGCAACCAACCACCGAACCCACTCTCGTACCATGCCCCTGGTCTCCACGACGTACGTCCTTCGCCACGGCACCCCACCCTCACCGAGCCTCACACGTCGTGCCCTCGGCCGAGTGGCTGCGTGCGCCACCTTGGCCATCGCACTGCTTTGCATCGCGTGTCCGGGACGACACGGTCCGAGGCTGCCGCCGGACCTGCACATCGCGGAGGTCGTTCCGGCTCCAGCGAGCGTCGTGCCTGCATCCCAGGGCAATCCCCTCGCGTTCTTCGACTTCGACATCGACGGCGGCAGCCTCGAGCAGTCCTGGATGCAGGTTTCCGTCGACGGAGCACCTCTGGCTGGGACAGTCGTCCTCGCGGCGAGCGACACGCTGGGCTTCCTGCCGAGCGGCGGCATGCCTTCCGGAGTCGTCATCGACGTGCTGGTCGCAGCCTCGGTGCGAGGAACGGATGGACGGTTGCTGGGGTCGCCACACAACTGGTCGTTCACCACCACGGCGGACGGCGCCACGCAGATCGACGTGGCAGCTCCCATCTCGATCTGGACGGGCGCCGCCGAACCGACGCTGGCCCCGTTGACTCGCACGAGTCCGGACGAACTCGCCCTCGCGTTTCGTACCGACGCGTCCCCGCTCGCACACTTGGCCGCCTTCTGGTCCGAGGGGTCACGCGCATGGACGCCGCTGTCGACGACCTTCTCCGTCTGGTCGTGGCCGGGCCAGGAAGCACAGACTGCCGCCGACGGTGCTGGTGGACTCCTGGTCATGCGAAACGATCTGACGATCGGCATCCACCACTCGCGCGACCTCAGTGCGATCGAGCCGCCCCACCTCCTGGGCGTGGAGCTCTCGACGCTGCTGCGCACCGGGAACGGTCCCACCACGGCGTGGAGCGGCGAGACCCTGATCGCGGGAGTCACGCCGTCGAGTTTCGACTGGGACCCGGCCTCACGATCCTGGATCCCCAACTTCGCCACCGTGTCGCGATCCACCGGGAACACGGACCTCGTCGGCATGTTGCCGTTCGACGACACCCGCGCCCAACGAGTCGTCATGCAACCGGTGGCAGGCATCCCGACGCTCCGGGACCTCGTCGCGATTCCCTGCGATCGGTTCGGCGTCGAGGCGGCACCGACCGTGATCGGTCGATTCCTGGTCGGCAGCAGCATCGTCCTGGCCAGTGCCAGCGACGGGCGCGGCATGGTGGCCGTCCTGCAACCGACGCCCATTGGCACGAGCCTCGGCGTCATCGACTACGCGCCGGGACAAGGCTGGGGGTCGTTCACGAACGTCTGGGCAAGAGCTGGCGGCGGCCCGCTCGACAACCAGCACATCGTCCGCCTTGCCGCGGGTGGCGCCGCCGTCCTGGCGCAGTGTGAACCTGGAGGCGCCGACGCGATGGTGGCCGTCCGCGATGCCGCCGGAGCCTGGCACGCCGCTGCCCCGGTCCCCGCGATCTGGTTGGCCGACGTTGCCATCACCGCGGACGGTGATGCGATGGCCACGCTTTGGCATCCGACCGAAAGCATCGTGGCGATCGGCCGGAAGCACCAGAAGCCATGGAGCGCACCGGTCGACCTCAACGCGATCGGAGTCATCCCATCGCTGGTCGGAGGCGTCTCTCTCCCGCGACTCATCGCCTCTACTGCAGGGAGGTTCTTGGCGGTCTACACGCAGGTCGAAGCGTTCGCCCCCGTGACGCCCTACACGGTGCGCTCCGTGGAGTTCGACCTGCAGTGAGGCCGCGCGGCGAGTCCGCGATTCCCACGCGCGACGCCGCCTCCGCCGCCCCATGATCGCGCCCGATCGTTGGCCTCTGCGCGTGCTCGACAGCTTCCATCCCACCGTCGCCCGCTGGTTCCGCGAGCGACTCGGTGAGCTCTCGCCACCGCAGGCCGCGGGATGGCCGCGGATCGCGAAATGGCGAGAACGGCCTGATCGGGGCGCCGAGCGGATCAGGCAAGACGCTCGCCGCGTTCCAGCACGCGCTCGACGCGCTGCTGCAGAAGGGTCGGCGACCGCGCTCAGCGACCCACGCGAACGCGCAACCCGTCGGTGAGGCTGCCGAGGCCGCCGAACAGGAGACCGTTGCCATCCAGCACGAGCCCCTGACCCCAGAACTCGAGGCCGAGGAAGATCGGGCTGCCGACCAGCGGTAGCGGGAGCTGGAACACGCCGCTGGCATCGGTGACGCCGACCATCTCGATCGTGAGGTTCTGGATCAGGAGCGTGCACGGGCCGAGCGGGACCGCCGCCGGCGCGAAGTCGAAGAACTGCACCGCGAGCGCGTTCGGGAGTCCATCCGTGAGCCGCACCGCGAACGACGAATTGCCGAGCCGCGGCGCACCCACCGCGGTCAGGTCGGGCACGAGGCCGCCCGTTCCCGCGCACCCGGTCCCATACCCGACGGCGTCGGCCACGCCGAGCGCCGCGATGTCCAGCACGTAGAGCTCGCGGCCGGTGAAACCGTCGTCTTGAGCGACGAACAGGACCTTGTCGCCGAGCCGCGTGTACTCGCGCGGGTTCGATCCGGCGAAGTTGCCGGTTGCGAGGTTGGCCAGCACGTGCGTGCCGGCCGGGGTGCCGTCGGTCACCGCCGGCTCGTCCGCGATGACGTCGGTCGGTCGCATCGTCGTGATCGCGAGTCGCCCTTGGCCCGGAGCGAGGAAGCTGCCGAACGAAGGCCAGCCCGTGCCAGTGCCGGGATTCAGGTCGACGACGAGGCTCGGCGTCGCGATGCCGTCGGTGACGTGGAGCTCGGAGCCGAGGGTCGTCGAGCTGACCTCGAGGTAGAGGCGGTCGCCGGCGACGCGCACGGTGCGCACCTGTGCCAATGGGTCGCTGACCTGCGGCGCGAAGAACACGCTGGTGCCGCTGGGTGTGCCGTCCGTGCTCCACAGTGAGAGGCCGAACGTGGATGCCGACGCGACGAACCAGTGGCGGCCGCCGAGCAGCTGCGGGCGGAAGACCGTCAGCAGATTGGTGCCGAGTGAGGACGTGCTGCCGACAGCGAGATCGCCGAGCGGGAAGGTGCCGGCGTCGGAGCCGTTCGTGAACCACGGTTCGACGCCAGTCGCCGGGGAGAAGACGCTGCACGTGAATCCGGAGCCGAGCGGCGTGAGGCCCCGCGGATCGAAGGCTCCCGCATCGACGACGTTGGTCCCGCCGGCGCTGCCGTCGCTGAAGCACAACACCTGATTGCTGGCGAAGCCGGTGCGACCGCTGAACAGCACGCCGGTGCCGAACGCGGCGATGCTGCCACTGCCTTGCAGCACCGTGCTGCTGCCGCCCGGCGCGCCAGGGTAGAAGTCGGCCACGAGGTGCGTGCCGCCGGTGGTGCCGTCAGTGACCCACAACTCTCGTCCGGTGGCGGAGGCCGCGGCGTAGAAGAAGACGCGGTTGCCCGAGGCCGTGAAGTCGAACGGGTCGCTGCCGTTCGGACCCGGTTCGATGTCGAGCACCAGCTGCGTGCCCGCCGCGGTGCCGTCGCTGCGCCAGAGCTCCTGCCCGTGCGTGCCGTCATTGGCCCAGAACAGCAGGGTCGACCCGAACGCGAACAGTTCCGGCACGCGGTTGACCGTCGCGAGCGCTCCCGCGCCCGGGGTGGGATTGATGTCGGCGACCATCGTCGTGCCGGCCGTGGTGCCGTCGGTTCGCCAGAGTTCGAAGCCGGTCGCCGGCGTCTCCGCGATGAAGTAGACGGCGCCGCCCATCCGCGTCAGGTTGCCGGGGTTCGAGCTGCCGGCGCCCGGTCGGATGTCCGCCAACAGGGATTGGGCCGGCAGCACCGCGGTGGCGGCCGTCGCGAGGGCCAGGAGCCGCAGGGAGGTTCGCATCGAGCTCATGCCTTCGCCAGCGGCGGCCGGCGGCAAACCACACCGGAACGGTTCGGAATCCGCGCGATCCCGGCTTCCAGCCGGGTGGATCGGCGCGATGGCGAGCCGAGGCCTGGCGCCGTTCGTCTCGCTACTGCTCGTCGGTGGGGGCGCTGGGGTGCCGCAGTCGGTGCCGCAGGAGATCACGATCGACCGTGGAATCCTCCGGGAACGGTCGTCGCGATCGGCGTGATCAGACGAACGCGGCGCCCGCCGCTGCGCCGACGAGGCAGCCGAACAGCAGCGGCAGCAAGCAGCCGCGCCTGGCGCCGGCCGGCACCGGCATCTCGCGGTCGAGCAGGTCCTTCGCCTCCTTCAGCCCGAACCCGGTGTGCTCGCGCAGCAGCCTGATTGCTTCGATGCGGTTGCCGCGCTCGACCGCGGCGCGCACCGCGTCGGGCACGTTGCCGCGCGCTTTCGCCTCGCGCGCGGCCTGCAAACGCGCGACCAGCTCGGCCGGCACCGGCCGCCCGGCCTCGACCGCATCGACGATCGCCTTCGCCTCCGCGAGCCCGAGCCCCGACGCCTCGCGCAGTTCCTTGATCGCGTCGATCTTCTTGCCAGCCGCGATCCATTCGCCGATCCGCCGTGCAGCGTCGTCCATGCCGTCGTTCTACCGCGGGCGGCGGCGGAACGTCACGGCTGCAGCGTGATCGAGAGGCCGCGTGACGACTGCAGTGCGCGCGGCGCTGCTGCACGTGTCCCCGACGCCGGCGTCGTGCCCCTTGGTCGGAGCGCTGGCCAAGGTGCGCCGCTGCCCCCTGCAGGTGGTGCACGATCTCGCCTCGCGAACCGGCGGCGCGCAGGGGAAGCAGCGTCGGCAGTCGGAGTAGGCGAAAGCCGCTGGTTCGCCTCGCACCCGCTCGCTTCACTGCCCGCGTGTCCGAGACGCTGAACTTCCTGACGCTCGTGCTGGCGACCTTGGGCGTCGTCACGCTGCTGGCGCCGCGGCTCCGGCTGCCGCAGCCACTGGCGCTGGCGTTGGCCGGCGTCGGTCTCGCGTTCGTGCCGCAGGCGCGCGCCGTTGCTGGCGGTCTCGATCCGAACCTGATCCTGCTCGGGTTCCTGCCGCCGCTGCTCTACGCCGATGCGTGGCAGACGTCGTGGCGCGACTTCCATCGCTGGCTGCGGCCGATCCTGATGCTCGCGATCGGGCTCGTCGCGTTGACGATCCTGACCGTCGGCCTGGTCGCGAAGTGGTGCCTGCCGGAGCTGCCGTGGGTCGCGTGCTTCCTGCTCGGCGCGGTCGTGTCGCCGACCGACACCGTCGCCGTGCAAGCGGTGATCGAACGGTTGCGCGTGCCGCGGCGGATGACGGCGATCGTCGGCGGTGAGAGCCTGGTGAACGACGCGACCGGCCTCGTCGGCGTGCAGATCGCCGTCGTCGTCGCCTTGCAGGGTGTGTTCACCTGGGGCGGCGCCACGGTTCAGTTCGCGTGGGTCGCCGGCCTCGGTGTGGTGATCGGGGTCGGCATCGGCATCGTGTTCGCGCTCGCGAATCGCCTCGTGCGCGATCCGGCGGTTGCGTTCACGGTGTCGTTGCTCGCTCCCTATCTCGCGTTCGCGTTGGCGACGGTGGCCCAGGTGTCCGGCGTGCTCGCCGTCGTCGTCGCCGGCGCCGTCGTCGCCTGGCGCGTGCACTACATCGCGCCATCGACGCGCGTGCAGCTGCGGGCGACGTGGGGGCAGCTGACGTTCTTGTTGAACGGGCTGTGCTTCCTCTACATCGGCATCCAATCGCCGTGCCTGCTCGCACGCGCCGCGCAGGGCGGTGCGCAGCTGTGGCAAGCGGGGCTCGCGGTGACGGCGGCCGTCGTCTTGACGCGGATCGCCTGGTGCTGGCCGAACGCCTATCTGCCGCTGTGGCTGTGGCCGGCGCTGAAGGCGCGCGAGGGTGGCTATCCGTCGCCGAAGGGAGTGCTGCTGGTGTCGTGGTGCGGCGTGCGCGGCGCCGTGTCGCTCGCCGCCGCGCTGTCGCTGCCGACCATGGCGGGCGACGCACCGTTTCCCGGGCGCGACCAGATCATCGCCTGCACGCTGGCCGTGATCCTGGCGACGCTGGTGTTGCAGGGCGGCACGCTGTTCCCGCTGGTTCGGCTGCTGGGCTTGCGCGACGACGGCACCACGGCGGCCGAACTGCGGGCCGCGCGCGAACGGCTGCTCGAGTCCGGCATCGCGCGGCTCGATGCGTTCTGTTCCGAACAGAGTTGTCCGGTCGCGGTGCATCGGTTCCGCGAGGCGATGGTCGAGGAGCTGGCGTCGTTGCGCGCCGACGACGAAGCCGAACGGACGCGGGCAGCGCAACGTCTTGCCGTCTCCCGCGACGTCCGCGTCGCCGTTGCCGAGGCGCAGGAACGGGCGCTCGTGCGACTGCGCGACGCCGGCGCCATCGACGATCAGGCATACAGCAGCCTGCTGGCCGAGCTCGACCACGTGCATCTGCGCGATGTCGCCTCGACGGCGGCGAGCTGAACGAGGATCGTCCGGACCGGGATGGTGATTTCGGCCAGCACGCCCCGATGTCGCGGGGTATGGCGAACGGTGGACCGGGGTGCGAAGGCAGGGGATCGTCGCGGCGGTGGTTCGGGCGCTCCGGACCGCAGATTGAAGTTCCTGCTCGGCCTGCGTAGCGTGCGTTCGTCCGGGTATCGGAAGCGTGGTGTGAATCCCGCACGGTCCCGCCGCTGTGAGCGCTGACGACGCCTGCGTCACCACTGGTCCGAGGACCGGGAAGGGCAGGCCGAGGACGAAGCGCGAGTCAGAAGACGGCCCGGATGCAGCTGGGTCGGTCTCTCGCGGACAGGAGACTTCCGTTGTCGAACTTCGTGCCCAGGCACGACCGTAGCGCGCGGTCGGGCCGTTCTCGCGTCTTCTCTCATCCCCGCCAGGCGCTGGCCCTGGCTTCACTCGTTGCCGTCGCGGCCGCACCGCTGCGCGCGCAGCGCGTGGAGGTCACCGTCGACGTCGACTTCGGCGATCGCCCGCGCGTCGTGCGCAAGGTGGCCATCGAACGCGGCGCCGACGTCGTCACCGCGACGCGCGCGGCCCTGCCCGTCGAGCAGGACTGGCTGTGCTGCTCGCCGCAGGACGTCTGGTCGATCGACGGCATCGGCCCCGATCCGCGGCTCGATCGCTACTGGAGCTGGCGCCTCGGCTGTGCGCCCGGCCCCGACCTGCCGGCCCGCCATCGGCTGCAGGGCGGCGAGACCGTCGTCTGGAAGTACGGAGGAGGAACCTTGCCGAACCGCGGCAGCGTGCGCGTCGTGTCGTTGTTGCCGGCGGCCACCGAGATCGCCATCGCCGTCGGCGGCGAAGCGAGCCTGGTAGCGCTGTCGCATCTGTGCCGCCAGCCGGACCGCGCCAACCTGCCGCGCGTGATGCGCACCCGCATCGACAGCGACACATGGTCGATGGGCCGCATCGACGACGAACTGCGCAAAGCGGGCCGCGCCGGCACGCCGCTCTACGAACTCGACGAAGCAGCGATCCGCGCCCTGCGGCCGACGCACGTGTTGAGCCAGGGACTGTGCCCGGTGTGCGCGGTGACGCCGGAGCAGGTGGGAGCAATGCTCGCGAGGGACGCGGAACGCTGCGCGCAGCTCGTCGTGCTGTCGCCGCGTTCGCTCGCCGACATCGCCAACGACATCCGAACGGTCGGCGCCACCCTCGGCCGAACGCACGCCGGCAAGGTCGCGGCGCGCGCGTTCGAACGCCGACTGGATGCCGTTCGTGCCCTGCCGCCGTTGCCGCAGCGCCCGCGAGTCGCCGTGTTGGAGTGGTTCGATCCGTTGTGGGCCTCGGGGGAGTGGATCGCCGAGATGGTCGAAGTCGCCGGCGGCGAGCCGGTGCTGGTCGGCAAGGACCAGCCCTCGCGGCGCCTCGATTGGGCCGAGCTGACCGCGGCCGCGCCCGACGTCGTGGTGCTGGCGGGTTGTTCGATGTCGATCGAACGCGCCGAGCGCGAACTGCCGGCGCTGGTGGGCTCCGACGCGTGGCGCCAGCTGCCCGCGGTGCAGAAGCAGCGCGTGTTCTTGATGGACGGCGAACGACACTTCTCGACGCCCGGCCCCGGTGTGGCCGCTGGCGCCGAAGTCCTGGCCCGCTTGCTGCGCGAGCTGCAGGCCGGCACCGCCGCGGCCTCGACCGAGCCCTGGCGCCAGGTGGTGCCGCGATGAAGCACGCACGCAACCTGCCGGCGACCACGGGGGTGCCATCGTGAAGGTCGAAGCCCTGGCGCGCCTGCTGCAGTCGCGCAGTCGCTGCAAGGTGTTCGTCACGACCCGCGAGTTCTGCCTGTGCGGCATGCTCAGCAACCTGCGCGCTGCCGGCGACTCGCACCTCGTCGACGTCGGCGCGTCGGTGCGCGTGCTGCGCAGTGGCGAGCTGCTGGCCGAACCAGTGCGATCCGGCTCGCTGCAGATCGAGGCCGGCACGCTGCTGACGCGACGCTTGCAGACGCATCGCCGGCACGTGCACGACCGCGTCGTGCCGGAGGAGTACTGGCGGCACGCGGCCGCGCTCTGATCAGCGGACGAGCGTCGCCATCACCTGGTCGAGCTGCGCGTGGGCCGGGCAGCCGGGCGGAGCCGTTCGTGAAGACCCGGGGGCGGTGAGTCGGCGCGTCAGTGCTGCACTGGTGTCAGGTGACGGCGGAACCACGCGGCGATCCGCTGGTCGCGGTCTTCGCGATGCAACGGCAAGGAGTGGCCGTCGTGGTCGTAGAGCACCAACTCGTGGGCTGCGCCGATTCGCTGCAGCGCGGCGGCGAGTCGTTCGGAGTGCGTCGCGGGCACGCGGGGATCGTCCTTCGCATGCAGCAGCAGCAACGGCACGCGCAACTTCTCCGGCCAGCAGATCGCCGAGCGAGCACGCTTGTGCTCCTCGGCACGATGGTCGTAGTCCGGCCAGACGCTGCGCCAACCTCGCCAGCCCATGGCGCGGAACACATCGTCGTCCCCGTCGGCGAATTCGGGTTCGCGTTCCAGCATGTCCTCGGCCATGAGATCGCTGACTCCCGCCATCACCGCGGCGGCCCGCACCCGGATACCGTCACGCAGAGCGCCGTACACCATCGGCCCACCGCGTGACAGGCCGACGAGGAACAGGTTGTCCGCGTCGACCGCGGGGAACGAGCGCGCGAGCGGCACCAGCGCGAGCACGTCGTGTACATCGTCGCCGCACCAGGTGTCGACGCCGTCGCTGCCACCGCCGCCGCGGTAATTGCTGGCGAGCACGACGAATCCGAGGTTCGCCCATTCGTGGAACGTGACGAGGTCGCTCTCGTCGAGCGCGCCGAAGTCGGCGGTGCCGCCACGGCAGTAGAGGATGGTCGGCAACGGGTGCGAGGGGGTCTCGCGCGGCTGCACCAGCACGCCAGTGATGCGCAGGCCGTCGCTTGCATACGTGATCCGCGTGCTCACGAAACGCGGGTCGTTGGCGGCGCGTTCGTAGACTTCGCGCGGGAAGCGGAACCGGGTCAGCTCGCTCTGTTCGTCGTACGGCGTGCGGATGCAGAAGGCCTCGCTCGAGAGCAGGGTGCCGTCGGCCGCGATTCGTGCGTCGGGGTGTGTTGCGCAGGCAGCGACGCCGAGCGCGCCCACGAGCGAGATGACGGTACGCACGCGTGGCACGGAGGGGGAACGACAGCGGCTGGCGGCAATTTCGCGGGTCGATGGCGCGATTGTGGGATCCGGGTCTCGATCACGGATCGCGAAAGCCGCCCGAGAAGGAACTCGCGCGGCGCCTCGGCTGCACCGTGCGATGATCCGTGTCATCCGCTTCTCGCCACAAACCGGAATCCATGGACACCACTCGCCGCGACTTCGCTCTCGCTCTGGCCGCTCTGTCCCTTCCCGTGGCCAGGTATCGCGGCGGGCCGGCGAACGACAACCGCCTGGTCGACGCACCGCCCCCGCAGGGGCCCGGATCGGCGTCGATGGTGGGATCCGAGAAGATCGCGTTCCTGCTCTACCCCGGCTTCACCGCGCTCGACGTCGTCGGTCCGCACTACATGCTGGCGAGTCTCATGGGGGCGAAGGTCTGGCTCGTCGCGAAAACAGCCGGGCCGGTGGAGAGTGATCTGCAACTGGCGATCGCGGCGACGTCGACATTCGCGGAATGCCCCGAGGATCTCGACATCCTCTGTGTCCCGGGCGGCACCAGGGGAACGGCCAGCGCAATGCAAGATGCGGCGACGATCGCGTTCCTGCAGGAACGCGGCAAGCGAGCGAAGTACGTCACGAGCGTCTGCACCGGTTCGATGCTGCTCGGTGCTGCCGGTCTGCTCGATGGTTACAGGGCGACATCGCACTGGGCGACGCGCGACATCCTGAAGGAGTTCGGCGCCGAGCCGGTGGATGCGCGGGTCGTCGTCGACCGCAACCGCATCACCGGTGCGGGCGTGACGGCCGGGCTCGACTTCGGGCTCGAGATCGTCGCCCGCCAGCGCGACGAGGCATACGCGAAGGGCATGCAGCTGCTCGCAGAGTATGCCCCCGCACCGCGTTTCCAGGCCGGTACGCCGGAAACCGCTGGTCCGGAGACGACGACGATGATGCGGGGCATGCTGGCCGCCGCTGTTGCCCAGTTCCGCAAGATCGCGGAACAGAAGAAGAACCGGTGAGCGAACCGTGCGGGTGCGCGCCCGGGGCTGCGATCGCGGGTTGTGCCACGGTGGGAGGAGGACGCTGAGGTGCCGGTCGCGGGCGCGGCGCCGGAGCGCCACCGGAGGCGGTGCCTGAGATCGGTGCGTTGCGGTTGCGGGGGCGGTTGGTCCCGCATGCGCCGGGGCAGGGCGCCGCGGTGGAATTCGATGAGCTCCGGACCGCACATGGAGGTCCCTACTCGGCTTCACCATGGAGTCAGCCGGTGCAGATGCCATCGGACCGCGCGGAAGCCGAGGTCACGGTCGCTCTGCCGACGCGCCGAAACAGCGGCGTCGCTGCATCCGATTCGCGAACGACAGGGATTGGTAGCCTGCGAACGGCATCGCTCCGCCCCTCGACATCGAACTGCAGCTGCAGCGGCACGGCACCGCGCTTCGGCGCCTCGCGTTCGATCTGCTGCGCGATTCGTCGGACGTCGACGATGCCGTGCAGGAGACGTGGCTGCGGGCTCGAGACGATGCGGGGGATGATCGAGTAGGGCGCGGCGCCATTCGCGACGAACACGAGGCCACCGAGGACGTTCATCCCGAGCCGTCCGGACGCGAACTCCGATTCGTCGGCTCCAGTCCGGCGTGCGGCGGGAAGCCGGCATGGCTGGTGACGAGCCGCTTACCGAGCGAGCGTGTGGCGCCGGGTAGCGTCCGGCGCATGGTCTTCCGATCGCGCGCCTGTCTCGTCCTCCTGCTGACGGCGGCTCTGCTGCCGGCGCAGTTCTTCCAGTCGATCGGCGCCGAGTCGCGGCGTACGACGCGCGTGACATGGCTCGGTCGCTCGGGCGAGCAGACGGTCGCGATCGACCACGGCCAGCCGACGTGGCGGGCGGAGTACGACGGCTACCTGGCAGCGCAGGAACTGCAGCCGCTGGTGCTCGGCAAGGGCGCCTCGACCGAGCTGCGGAACGACGTCGAGTTGTCGTTCGGCGATCGGCGGCTGCCGGCGGGGCGGTGGTACGTGGGGGCGCGGCGCGATGCGGAGCAGCAGTGGGACCTCGCGTTCTTCGCGGCCGCGAAGGCCGATGCGACGGGGCGCGTCTGGCGCACCCTGGTGTCGACGGAACCGGATGTGCGCGTACGGATGGCGTTCACCCGCGAGACGGAATCGGTGGCGGCGTTCGAGATCACGCTCGCGGAGAGCAGAGCGGCGCCGACCGGCCTCACCCTCGCCTTGGCGTGGGGACCGATTCGTCTGCGCACCGACCTGACGGCCGCGTTCGACGTTCGGCTGCCGGACGGTGCGCCGCAGTTCGCTGAGACCGCGGCGGGCAACGGCGTGCGGACCGGGTCGGGGTTGGTGTACGAAGTGCTGCGCGAAGGGCGCGGAGCGAAGCCTCGCGCGACCGACGTGGTCCACGCGCACTACACGGGCTGGTTGACCGACGGCACGATGTTCTGCTCGAGCCATGTCGGCGGCGAGCCGGAGCCGCTGCGCATGGAGTGGGTCGTGAAGGGCTTCGCGGAAGGTCTGCAGCTGATGCAACCGGGCGCGGTGTTCCGGTTGACGATTCCCGCGGAGCTCGCGTTCGGTGCGCGCGGGACCGGTCGCGTCCCGCCCGACGCGTCGGTGGTCTACGTCGTCACGTTGGTCGGCATCGACGGGCGTTGACCGCCTGCGGCCCGAAGCAGGCGCCAACGCGGTCGAACCCGGAGCCCTCGGTGCCGAGGCTCGGTCGCACGGCGAGCGCGAGCTGCGCTCCGGATCGGAAGGTGGTCGGTGCTCTGCCGCGCCGCGCGCCGTCAGCGCGTGATGCCGCCGGCCGGCGGGCTGACCTGGAACGGCAGCGTGAAGCCGCTGAGGCCCTTCCACCACACCTGCTGGTCGGCGACGCCGGGGCCGGCCGGGATCAGCCAGCTGGCCGTGGCGACGCCCTGCGCATCGGCGAGCACGATCGACATCAGGAACGACTGCGTGCTGTCGAGCCACGACGGTTGGGCCAGCAGGCCCGGCAGATCGACGCGGCCGAGGCTGGCGGCGGCGAAGATCGCGACGAAGGCGTTCGGCTCACCGCGGAAGGTCAACGTGAACGTTGCGCCGGGCGTCAGTGGGCCGGACCGCGCGATGCCGAGCTGCGTGGCGGGTGACGGCGCGACCGTCGGGCAGTTCGTGTTCGTGCCGGTCAGCGTGCAGCGCGACAGTTCGCTCGCCGTGCCGCCCCAATCGATCGGGCAGCCGCCGATCAGTTGCGAATCGCTGAGGAACAGGGCGCCACTGCCGCGCAGCGCGTAGGCGGCGTTCGTGCTGGGCGGGAACAGGACCGTGCCGCTGCGGATCACGAGGCCCGAGCCGTGCAGCGTCGCGTTGTCGAGCACGATGCCGTCGCCGGGCGGGATGGACAGCCCGGGGCCGAAGCCACCCGTGATCGTGCAGTCGATCGCCGTCACGTTGCAGTTCGCGCCGTAGAGGCCGACGCCGCCGGCCGGCGACGTCGAAGCGGCCGGGAGCACGGTGATCTGGCACGCCTGCAGGTGCACGCTCGCGTCGAGCACCGCGAGCGCCGCCGTGTTGCTCGCCTGCAGGTTGCACTGGTCGAAGGTGACGCGCCCGCTCTCGACCGCGACCCGATGCCGGATCGGGTAGAGGAAGCCGCCGGGGCTCTCGTTGCCGACGAACCGCAGGCCGACCACGTCGATCGTCTGGCCGGCCGGCGGCGACAGCCGTGTCGGACCTTCCACGGACCAGCACCCCGGGTTCGTCGTGCAGCCCGGCGGCTGGAAGGCCACGTCGTAGGCGACGGACACCGAGCCCGGCACCAGCGCGCGGATCGTGCAGCCGATCGTGGCGGTGAAGTGCGCGTAGGTGCCCGGCTGCACGTGGATGCGGTCGCCTGCGGCGGCGACGGCGAGTGCGTCGCGGATCTGCGCGAAGCCGCCGGGGCCGACGAGGTGGGTCGCTTGTGCCGGCAGGGCGACGGCGGCGACGGCGAACGGACAGCAGGCGAGCAGGCTACGCATGGAGGTTTCAGGATGGGTTCGGGAAGGCGCGCCGCACCGCGAACGGCGTGCCGAGTCCGAGCGTGGCATGCCGTGGCAGCAGGCCTGCAGGCCTTCGACGCACCCGCGTGCTCAGCTGCCGATGGCGAACTCGATGCCGTGCGTGAGGCCGAGGCCGCCGGCGGGGCAGATCGTCAGCGCCTGCACGGTGAGGAACTGGCCGAGCAGGCTCGGCACCGGCACCAGCGGCAGCGGCACCGAGCCGGCACCGTCGCACGACGACGTGCCGACGAGTGCGACGGCGCCGACGTCGAAGAATGCGTTCTGCAGCGGCAGCACGACCGAGCCGCAGAACAGCGGCACCGGTGTCGTCGACGCCGAGCCGAGGCCGACGAAGAACGCCGCCAGGCCGCCGGCGGGGCCGTGGTCGATGCCGAGACCGAAGTTGAGGTTGCCCTCGACGGCGGATCCGGTCGGTGCGAGTTCGAGCGCCGGGCACTGGGGACAGACCGTCGGGTCGGTGCAGTTGCCGCCGACCTTGCGCCACGTCACCGGCGTCATCGTGAAGCGCGCGGTCGGGGTGTCGAACGCGAGCCGCACCGGAAACACCGCGGCGTCGGTCGCGTCGACCGCCGGGTCGATGCCGGCGATGCGGAACGCGGCGACGCCATGGCCGAGCAGTTGCACGAAGTCCACGCGCGCACCGGCCGCGAACTGGCCGAGCGACTGGCCGCCGACCTCGACCTCGAACAGCCCGTCGCCGTCGATGCCGACCGGCAGCTCCAGGATGTCGGTGAACAGCGAGCCGCCCGATTGCTGGAAATCGAAGCCGAGCGCGAGTGGCGGGTCGTACCACCAGCCGCTGTGGCCGGCGAACTCGCCAGGCAGAGCGATCGGCAGCAGCGGGAAGTGCTGCGACTCGCCGCGGATGTCGCCGCTCGCCGCGACGTCCAGATCGACCGCCATCGGCTGCGCCACCTGGAACTCGAGGGTGGAGCGGAATCGGTAGTAGCCGAAGGGCATCGTGCCGATGGCGATCGGCGGATACAGAACCTGGACCGAGTTCACCTCGGCGCTGGCGAGGTAGGTCAAGGCCGCCCCCGCCGCCGACGTCGGCACGAACGCGATCGACGTCGTGCCTTCGGCGTTTTGTCCAAAGGCGGATCGGAAGGAGCTGTCCGACCACGGTAGCACGTTGGCGACGCTCCAATAGCCTGTCGTCGGGGCGGGCACCCAGGACGGCAGGTAGCCTGCCCGGGTGCTGTGCGAGTGCGAGATCGACGTCCAGCTGACTGCGGCGGCAGCGCTGAAGTCGGCGATCAACTGGAAGTCTGCACGCTGGCCGAGTGAGGCGTTGGCGACCTGGAAGGCGGTGCTCATCAGGTCCGCCTGGAACTCAACCTGGTACTCCACCCCCGGTGCGAGCTGCCAGGATCCGGAAGCGGCGAAGGGAGCAATGGGCACGTTCGCCGGTGGGAAGTTCTGCCAGCCGAGGCCCGACGTTCCGACCGAGTAGATCGTCGAGTAGGCAGTGGTCGGTGCGCTGCCTGCCGGTCGGCTCCGGAGCGTGATGCTGCACTCGCGGACATTGCTCTGCGCACTCGCCGGCGCGACCGCGAGCAGCGTGGCGGCCAGCAGGACCGGGAGCCGGGCGCCGACCGCGATGCCCGACGAGAGGAGAGACGCGTTCATGGGTGTGCCGGTGTGCGTTGGCACAGCGCGGAAGTGTCGGTCGGTTCGGTCCGCAGTCCGCACCGGACTGGGCGAGACTCTCGACGGTCGAAGTGTCGCTCGTCGATCGGCAAGCATGGTGCGTGTGTCGCACGGATGCTACCGCGCCATGTCGAGACCGTCGCGTCGACGCACCGGGCTTGCCTGCGGCCGACGATCAACCGGAACACGATCGACTCGGACCCTGCGGCACAGGTCGGCAGCCGTGTCGGGAACACCGACGAGTGACCGTGCCGACCGCCAGTCGGACATCTACCTGCGGAAATCGGCGAGGTCCGCGCGACGTCGCGGAAGTCGGGCGCATCGGACTCGACCGACGCATCGGCGCCGATCCCGGTGACCAACAACCCCGAACCGTCCGGAGCGGATACGCTCGCGCCGCAACGGAGGCCAGCCCGTATGCGCCCGTCCCTCGCCCCACTGTTGTTCGCCTCGGTCGCCGCGGGATGCGCGTCGTACCGCATCACGATCGAACCGCCGCCCTTCGATCTGGCGGCGCGAGCTGCCCACGCGCGTGGGCCACTCGCCGTCTCGCTGCAGTCGACCTATGCGCCGTACGTCGACGGGGATCTTTCGCGCACCGACCTGTACCCGCGGGACCGTGAACTCGGCCGGCAGGATCTCGAACGGTATCGGCAGGCGTTGGCCGCCACGCAGCAGTTCGCGGCCGTGACGCTGGGCGGCCCGGGCCAGGGTCTGCACTGTGCACTGACCGTGGTGTCCGGCCGCGAACCGGCGCAGCCGGGGCGCCGCTGGCTGTCGCTGCTGCTGACCCTCGGGCAGCTGTCCCACGAACAGCGCGAGATCGTGCGTCTGGAGGCCGTGGTCTCGGCGCCGGGACGCGCGCCTGCCAGCTACCGGTTCGAAGGTCGCGTCACGACCGACGCCGTGAGTGCGGACGACGTGCAGACGCGGCGACCGTACTCGCTGTGCGGTCCCGAGAACGAACTCGCACGCGCGCTGGTCTCGCACCTGGCGAAGGACGGCTGGCTCGAGTCGGCGGGGGGCGCCCGATGAGCGCCTCGTTCCGCTGCCGCTTCGTCGCGCTTGCCGCCCTGCTCGTCGCCGCGGGTTGCATGTCGACGACCGTCGAACCCGCGCCCGACCTCGTACGGCTCCGCGCGGAGTCGACGCGCCCGGCCTTCGGGTTCGACCTCCGCTTCGCCCGGGACCCACGTCTGCAGCGGCCCGAGCTGCCTGCCGAGTCGGCGCAGGAACTCGACGGCGAGGACCTCGCGCGGGAGACCGAGCGCTTCCGCGAAGCGCTCGAGGGCACACAGGCCTTCGGCGCGATCGAGCGCACGCACGCCGCGGGCGGCCTGCACGGCACGTTCGAGCTGCGCGAGTCGGGAGGGCTCGCCTGCGGCGGCATGTTCTTCGGCCTGAGCCTCGGGCTGATTCCGGATCTGCAGAGCACCGACTACGAACTGACGGCGCACGTGAGTGCTCCGGGCAAGACGGCGCGCAGCTACCGCGTGCGCACCGCCGGCGCGTTCGTCCTCTGGTTGCCGCTGTTCCCGATCGGGCTCGTGCAGTCGCTGACGCAGCGTGGGGAGCTGCAGCAGAGCGTCGACGCGATCGTGACGCAGATGGCGCAGGACGGCTGGCTCGCGCGCTGATCGCGCGCCGTGCCTCGACGCGTCGCGCGCAGCACGGGCCTGCCCTGCCACCGGCGCGACGGGCTGATGGCGTGTGCTTGGCCGTGGTCGCCGGTGCCTCGCCGCGGGGCCGTGCGCGGACGTCGTCGCGGGTGCCTGCCGTCAGGTCTTGGCGGGATCGCGAGTCGGAGCGGCGTGCAGTGCGCGCGTGCGGCAGTGCAGGGCGTCGAAGTGCAGCCAACCCTCGTAGCGGTACCCGCGCACGTCGCAGCCCGGCAACACGGCGCGATACGTCGCGAGGGCGCGCTCGTCCGCCTCCCCACCGAACAGCGGCACGTGCACGACGTTGCCGAGGCGCAGCGAGTTCGTGTAGGCCGGCAGGCGGTCGCCCCGGAACGGCGGGCTGTCGATCCGCACGATCCGGTAGCGGCCACCCGACGGGGTCGTCAATTGCGCGAGCAGCGCCACGTTCCGTTCGATCGGCGCGTGCTCGGGGTGCCCCGAGGGGGCTGCTTTGATCAAGAGCGTCTCCGGGTCGATCACCTTGAGCCAGCAGTCGATGTGCTGGATGCCGAACGACTCCGTGTTCTCGAGCACCACGAGATCGGTGATGCCGAGCGTGTCGCGCAGCAGACCGCGGTACGCGGCCTCGTCGACGAGGTCGTGGTTCTCGATGATCTGCGCCCGGGTACAGAACGCCCGGCCGTGGCCGTCGGTGAGCAGATTGCCGCCGGTGGCGATCGCCGGTAGCGACACGGTCGCGAGGCCGAGCGCACGCGCGAGGGTCGGGATGGCTTCGTCCTCGCCCTCCATGCGTCCCATCCGGTACGTGAAGTGCTCGGGGGCGCAGTCGGCGGGCACCCAGGGGTAGCCGCGGAACACGTGGTCGACGAGAGCGATGGTGTCGCCGGGCCCGGCGACCTGATGTGGGCCCCAGTCTCGCGTCCAGGGACTCCGCGCCGCGGTCGTGACGAGTTGCGCGCGCGCCGGGTTCACGCCGAGGGCGCGGAGTCGTTCTTCGGCCGCGGCTCGGTCGGTGTCCGCGACGAGCACGAAGAGGGGCGCCTCCCCGGCGAGATCCCGCACGAGATCGTCCGGGAGCTCGAATGGGTAAGCGACGAGGGTGCCGACCGCAGGTTCCCACTCCGCCACGAGGCGTGGTCCGGCGTTCTCCGCGTTCGGAGTCGCGGCACAGGCGGCGAGGAGGGCGAGGAGGGCGAGGCGCGGGAGGTGCGGGCAACGACGGTAGCCGGCGCCGGGGAAGCGAAGGCGAAGACGAGGGACTCGCATGTTCCGGATCCTACGCGTGCCGCCACGACTCCTGAGCGGTCGGCGCTCGCGCCGGTGCCGCCAACGCGGACGCGAGCCCCACCCGCCCGCAACAGCTCGCGAGGGGCTCCGGCGCCGTGATCGCCGCCTGCAGCCGTCGAGCGCCACCGCAGCGGCACGGGTGCTCGAGCCGCTTCCGGTCCGCGCACAGCGGATGGAACGCCACGAATCCGCCCGGCGGACCCTTCGATGCGGCTTCTCGGGCACCGAATGGCCCGCAGCCCGCCGGCGGGGGCGCCAAGGACCCGGGCGCGGTCCCTTCTTTCGCCGAATCCGCCGGCCTGTGCCGAGGAAACGGCGCCTCATCCGCCACCGAAGGGTCGGGCCCGTGGCCCGAACCACTCGATCCCTCTCGTACAGCAAGACCGACCCACCATGCGAATCCAGTTCCTCAGCGCCCTCGTACTCGGCCTCGCCGCCTCGCACGCGGCGGCCCAGAGCCTCATGCAGCAGTACGGCGAGATCGTGCAGGGCTCCGGCGATGCCATTCCAGGTCTGACCGGTGTGACGCTCGCCGCTTCCTCGGCGACCAGCATCCCGAACATGGATCTGAACGGCAACATCGTCTGGCGCGGCACGATGTTGGTGGGCAGCGGCACGCCTGCCGTCACCACCGGCAACGACCAGGCGATCTTCTATGGGCGCAACGGCGCCGACTTGCAGATCCTCCTGCGCGAGGGGGATCCCGAGCCGAGCCTCACCATGCCCGGGGTCACGATCAGCTACTCGGCAGTGAGCTGGGACGTCGTGCGACTGAGCCCCGAGAACGGCTACATGCTGTTCAACACGACGCTGGTGGGCACCGGCGGCACCACCAACGACACCTGCGTGTACTCGGGCCTGGTCGGCAGCAGCCCGCTGCAGATCCTGGTTCGCGAGGGCGACATCGCCCCCGGCGGCGCGACGATCTCCAACAACCTGTCCGGCGCTCTGGGTTCCAGCGGCATCAACTCGGCGGGCATCTGCGTCGTTCGCGCACACGTGACGCCCGGCACGGGTGACGCGATCTCCGGCGTCAACGACGACGGTCTGCTGTACGGCGTCGCCGGCGGCCCGCTGGTCTGGTGCATCCGCGAAGGCGATCCGATCAACGGCGGCGCGCAGGCGGTCGGCACGCTGGACTCGTTCAACTTCAGCATCGACCTGCTCGGCCGCGTGCTGGTCACGCAGCCGCTGTCGACGACGCTGGGCACCACGCCGGCCACCACGGCCGACGACATGACGATGATGCTCTACACGCCGGGCTCCGGTGTGTCGCTGGTGTGGCGCGAAGGCGACTCGGCCCCCGACGCCAACCCGCCGCTGCTCGAGGGCTGCGACTACGACACCGTGGGCTCGAGCGCGCAATCGAAGGTGGCCATGTCGCGCCTGACGGGCCAGGTCGTCTTCACCCAGAACCTGAAGAACGGCAACGTCACCGGCTCGACCAACAACACGGCCATCTTCGCCGGCACCCTCGGCGGCAGCTTCACGCGCATCGCGCGCGAGGGCGAAGCCGCGCCGACCGGCGTCCCCGGCGAGATCTACCAGGCGATCTTCACCAGCGGCCAGCCCGCCATCAACGAGAACGGCACGGTGGTCTTCGTCGCGCAGCTCGGCCCGACCGGCCTCGACGTGCACCAGGACGTCGCCGTGTTCCTGGCTAAGCCGCCCTACAACGCCAACACCGACGTGCAGATGATCCTGCGCGAAGGCCAGCCGGTCGCAGGCCTGCCGGCGGGCTGGATCGTCGACAACACCAGCGGCGGCGGCATGTCGTCGAGCGGAACGACGCTGATGCTCAACGACCGCGACGCGGTGCTGATCAACGTCGCCGGCGTCGGTGACAACACGCAGCCCAACTGGGGCATCCCGGCGACGATCGGCTGGGATCCGCAGCACGGCGCCCGCGCCTTCTACGTGCAGGGTGACACCTTCACGGTGGCCGGCAGCCCGTGGTCGACGACCAGCGCCGCCAACTGGAACATCTTCAGCTCCGGCGATGGCTGCAGCCTGCAGTTCAACAACAACGGCGACGTCTGCGCGAAGCTGTTCAACGGTTCGCAGAACGCGATCGCCCGCTGCCACCTCGGCTCGATGATCAGCGAGCCCGCTTCGGTGCCGATCACCGGCGGCGTGCCGCAGAACTTCCACATCGACTGCGGCCCCGGCCTCGCCTTCAACTTCTACATCGTGCTGGCCAGCGGCATCGGCTCGCGACCCGGGGTCCCGAACCCGCTGAACTTCGGGTTGACCATCCCGCTCAACGTGGGTGGATCACCGGACTGGTTCACGCTGTCGTTCAACCTCGCCAACTCGCCGGTCTGGGGCAACACGCTCTTCTTCACCGACGCGAACGGTCAGGCCACCGCCAACTTCACGATGCCGGCCGGCTACCCGATGTTCCAAGGCGTGACGCTGCACCATGCAGCGGTGCTGTTCGACTTCGCGTTGTTCAGCCCCTACGTCACCGAACCGTCGAACCTGCGGCTCTACTGAGGACGGGCGGCAGGCGGCCACCGGCGCCGGCGCCGGTGGCGGATTCGACGCGCCTGCGCAGCGCGGTACCGTCGGACCGAAGGAAAAGGCCCATGATCCACCGGGGAAGGCCCCGCTGGTCAGCGTGCTGTCGTTGGTCCTGGCGGTGGCGCGAAACCGTGTGGAGCGCACCCTTCGCGGAAGCGACGCGATCGGCGGCGTGTGACGCGCGTCGGCCGATGCAGAGGCGGCGTGCGGATTGCTCAGAAGGAGCCGATCACCAGCGACAGCGCGTTGCTGCCGCGGATGGCGGTGATGGCGCCGAGGGCGTCGAACTCGAATGGGATGGTCTGCTGGACGAATGGCACTCCGACGAGTGCCCCGTCGTTCGCGAGGGCGAACGACGTCGTCGCGGTGTCGCCGGGGCCGTTCGGCGCGAGCAGCAGGATGTCGAGTGACGACAGCAGCGAACAACCCGGCTGGCCTTCCGGGAGCAACGACGGCAACGGGATCGCCAGTTGGGTGAGGCCGATGAGGCCGAGGCACAGCGCGTTCGCGGGAACACCGGTCGTCGTCGTGCGCAGCGTGCTGCCGATCCACGGCAGGGTATCCGCGGTGATCGCCAGCGGCCCGACGCCGGTGCTGCAGCCAATGCCGAAGTTCGTCGCCGTCGCGGCGCACGGCGGACGCAGTTCGGCGAGACCGCGCGCGGGCACGCCGCCGTTAGCCAGCGTGCCGTTGGCGAAGCCGAAGTTGCCGCCGACGAACAGCGAGCCGTCGGCCCTCTGCGTGACGACGCGGACGTCGACCGGGGCGACCGTGTTCAGAGCGACGAGACCGTTGCCGAAGCCGCTCCACGTCGTGCCGTTCCAGCGCGCGAGGCCCGTGTCGACCGTGACGCCGGATTGATGGAAGCCGCGCCCCGCGACGACGTCGCCGTTCGGCAGCACGCACACACAGCGAGCCGGCGTCGCATCGCCGCTGCCGCTGTGCGTCGACGACCAGTTCGCGCCGTTCCAGATCGCACAGCGATCGACCGCCACGCTGCCGGCGTTCGAGAACGTGCCGACCGCGACGACGTCGCCGTTCGGACGGAACGCGATGCCATGGATGTCGCCGTTCGTGCCGGTGCCGAGTGGCTGCCAGCCGAAGCCGTCCCAGCGCGCGATGCGGTTGCACGGCACGGCGCCCGCGGCCGTGAACGCGCCCGCCGCGAACAGCGTCCCGTCGCTGCGCACGGCCACCGCGCGCACGTCGCCGTTGAAACCGAAGTTCAGTGACGACCACGCCGAGCCGTTCCATCGCGCGATGCGGTTGCAGCTCGCGCCACCCGCCGACGTGAACTGGCCGCCCGCGATCAGGTCGCCGTTCGGCATCTCGCACAGAGCGAGCACCGGTTGGTTCGTGCCGGTGCCGAATGCGGCCCACGCGCTGCCGTCCCAACGGGCGATGTTGTTCGCCGCGATCCCGCTGGCGACGGAGAACGCGCCGCCCGCGACGATGTCGCCGTTCGTTCGCCGCACGACGGCATCGACGCTGGTGCCGGTCACGCCGGTGCCGAGAGGCTCGAACGTCGTCCCGTTCCACCGCGCGATCCCGTTCAACGGCAGGCCGTTCACCGATTGGATCGTGCCACCGACGATCATGTCGTTGCCGACGGGCGCGATGGCGCGCACTTCGCCCTGCACGCCCTGGCCGAGCAGCGCACTCCACGCCGTGCCGTCGTGCCGATTCCACGTCGTGCCGACCAGGCCGTGGTAGCTGCCGCCGTACACGATCATCCGGTACGCGTCGGCGCCGATGTTCGTCCATGCGCCGGTCGTGCTCGTGTAGCGGCCGGTGTGGCGCGGCGTGGTCTCGAACGTCGCCGTCACGACGTGGCCGCCGGTCGTGCCGACGTTGCGAGCCACGAGGCTCTGGCAGGTCGGGGACGAGTTGTTGCCGACATGCGACCACACGAACGAACCGCCCGTGGTCGAGGCGATCGAGGTCGCGCTGAAACCGCCGATGCTGGTGAAGTTGCCGCCCGCGTAGAGCACGTCGATGCCGCCGATCGCGATGCTCGAGCGCACGGCGAGGCAGTTGATCGACCCCGTCGAGGAAGCCGACGCGAAGATGCTCGACGCCCAGCTCGTGCCGTTCCACCGATCGAGCACACCGACGTTGGGCGACGTGCGGCGGCCCGCGATGCAGAGCTGGCCCTGGTACACGGCGAGTGCGAGCACGGTTTGCAGGGACGGTGGGGCCGGCAAGGTGGTCCACGCCGCACCGTTCCACGACCGGATGACGGGGCCGGTGGATTGACCGACGGCGATGAGGGTGCCGTTCCACACCGTGAGCTGCACGATCGGCACCGTGAACGTGCTGGCGATCGGCTGCCACGCGGTGCCGTTCCACAGGGCGAGGCGATTCATGCCCCCTCCCGTGAAGTCGCCACCGACCACGAGCTGCCCGTTCCACACCGTCAGTGCGTTCACGGAGCCGGAAGTCCCGGGGCCGGAAGCGAGACCGAGCCACTGCGTGCCGTCCCACGTTCCGACCTTGGAGCCTGCGGGCAGTGTGCCCCCGGTGAGGATGCCGCCGGCGACGACCAGTCGCAGGGGCAGCGGTCCGACGCCGTCGGGATCCCACAGCGCCGACGTGTTGACGGCGCCGGTCAGCTGCGGTTGGGGGTTCACCGTGACCCACGCGGGATCGCACTGGGCGACCGCGAACGGAGCGAGTGAGCAGGACAGGACGAAGAACGTACGCGCGAGACGGGACTGGGACATGACGGACCTCGCGCGCGGAAACGACGGGCCGTGTGGCGTGTGACGCACGTTCTCGCGAAGTGCGGTGGGCGAGCGGCGCCGCGCCTTCAGAAGGTGCCGATCACCAGCGACAGCGCGTTGCTGCCGCGGATGGCGGTGATGGCGCCCGTGAGGTCGAACTCGAACGGGATCGTCTGCTGGAAGAACGGCACGCCGATCAGAGCTGCGTCGTCGGCGAGCACGAACGACGAGGTCGCGGTGCCGGGGCCCGGAGTGAGCGTGAGCAGGATGTCGAGTGTCGTCAGCAGGGAGCAGCCTGGCTGGCCTTCGGGCAGCAGTGCGGGCAACGGGATCGACAGCTGCGTGAGGCCGATGAGGCCGATGCAGAGCGAGTTCGCCGCGACCCCGGTGGTGGTGGTGCGGAACGGCGCACCGATCCACGGCAGCGTGTCGGCGTGGATCACCAGCGGACCGGCGCCGCTGCTGCAGCCGGAGCCGTAGGTCGCCGCGGTCGGCATGCAGGTCGACTGCACCGAGGCGAGCGAGTTCGCCATGGTGAAGTCGGCGACCTGGAAGTCGCCGCCGAGGATCACGTCGCCGTCGGCCCGTTGCACGATCGTGCGCAACTGGACCGGCACCGACGTGGTGTACTTCGAGAGGTAGCTGAAGCTGCTCCACGTCGAGCCGTTCCATCGCGAGATGCCGCCGTCCGCAACGGTGCTCGGGTGGTGGAAGGCGCGGCCCGCGAGGATGTCGCCGTTCGGCAGTGCATGCACCGCGCGCACGGGGCCGAGGTTGCCGGCGGCCGCGCCCATCGACACCCACGACGTGCCGTTCCATCGCGCGATGCGATCCACGGTCTGAAGACTCGCCTGCGTGAACTCGCCGACCGCGACGACGTCGCCGTTCGGTCGCGCTGCGAGGCCGTGCACCGCGCCGTTCATGCCCGCACCGAGCCCGGCCCATTGCGTGCCGGTCCAGCGGGCCACGTGGTAGATCGAGAACATCGTGCCCATGGTCTGCGTGAACCGGCCGCCCGCGATCAGGGTGCCGTCGGCGCGCACGACGAGCGCGAGCACGTCGTCGTTCATCCCGAAGTCCATCGGCGACCACGACGAGCCGTTCCAGCGCGCGACGTGGCTGCAGAGCACCGGTGCACCGACTTCCTGCGTGAACGCACCGCCGGCGATCACGTCGCCGTTGGGCATCTTGCACAGCGCATGGACAGGCGCGTCGAAGCCGTTGCCCATCGCCGACCACGATGTGCCGTTCCATCGTGCGACGTGGTTCACCGCCACGCCGCCGGCCGCGACGAAGTTGCCGCCCGCGACGATGTCGCCGTTGTCGAGCGTGACCAGCGCGTCGATGCTCGAACCGACCATGCCGGTGCCGAGCGGCGTGAACGTGCTGCCGTTCCAACGCGCAATGCCGTTCGTCGCGATGCCGGAGATCGACGGGAACGTGCCGCCGATGACGATGTCGTCGCCGCTGCGCGTCGCAGCATTGACGAAGCCGTCGATGCCGGGACCGAGCACCGGCACCCACTGCGAACCGTCGAAGCGTTCGCAGCAAGGACCTGCCCCGCTGAAGCTCACCCCGTGGTAGGTGCCCGCGTACGTCGTGAGGGAGGTGAACAGGGAGCCGCCGATCGACGTCCAGACGCCGCTCTGGGTCGTGTAGCGCATCACCGGCGTTCCCGAATTCGTGGTGCGGGCGACGACCGTGTAGTTGAGGCCGGCGTTCTGCACGAGCAACGAGGCGCACGGGCTCGGCAGGCCGCCGCCGATCGAACTCCATGCGAAGGACGGCCCGCCGTTCGTCCGCGCGGCGTTGGTGACGGCCGTGCCGCCGAGGTTCGTGAAGAACCCGCCGACGATCAGGGTGTCCGAGCCGCCGACGGCGAGGTTCGTGCGCACGGCCATCGCGGCGATGGTGCCGTTCGCGACGATCGTGGTGGCCCACGACGTTCCGTTCCATCGCTCGATCACCGCTTGGGTCGACAAGGGCAGGTGCTGCAGACCGGCGAGGATCAACTCGCCTTCGAAGGACACCATCGCCGTGGGCGTGTCGAGTGCGGGCGGCGCCGGGAGCGCGCTCCAGGTCGTGCCGTTCCACGTGGTGAGAACCAGCGTCGTGCTGGTACCGGAACCGGTGTGGCCGGCCACGACGAGGTTGCCGTTCCAGAGCGTCGTCTTTTCGACGGTAGTCGGGCCGCCGGTCCCGAGCGCCTGCCAGGCCGACCCGTCCCATCGCGCGATGTGGTTCGGCCCGCCCGGGGTCGTGAACGAGCCGCCCGCGATCAGCTCGCCGTTCCACGAGAGCAGTGTCGTGACCTGGCCGCCGTGGTTGTTCCCCGGCCCGCCGCCGAGTGGTTCCCACGTGCTGCCGTCCCACGTCATCACACGCTGCAGGCTCGGCAGGGAACTGCCGAGCAGCTGCGCGCCGCCGAGCAGAGTGTCGCCGCCGACCACGAGCCGCTGCGGCAGTGGTCCCGCGCCGTCGGGGTCCCAAACCGTCGAACACAAGGCGTAGCCCGACAGGTGGGGTTGCGGCGAGCCAGCTTCGTCGAGCTGGCACTGGGCCTGGACCCGAGCGAGCGAGAGCGGCAGGAGGACGAGCAGGGTGAGGTTCGGTGACATGGACATCTCGGCGTCGGGAACGAGGTCGAACGTCCGCCGTGACGCGAAACCGCGCGCGCGATCGGTGGAAGTGCGCGTCGATCACAGCCTGCCGATCACGAGGGACAGCGCGTTGCTGGCGCGGACCGCGACGATGGCGCCATTGAGATCGAGCTCGAACGGGAACGTCTGCTGGTAGAACGGCACGCCGATCAGCGACGGGTCGTTGGCGAGCGCGAACGTCGTCGACACGGTGCCGGCGCCAGGCTCGGGCGTCAGCAGGATGTCGAGCGACACCAGCAGGTCGCAGCCCGGCTGGCCTTCGGCGAGCAGTGCTCCCAGCGGGATCGACGTCTGCGACAGGCCGATCAGGCCGAGGCACACGGTCAGCGGCGCGATGCCGGTCGTGGTGGTGCGGAACGTGCTGCCGATCCAAGGCAGCGTGTCGGCGGTGAGCACCAGCGGACCGGCGGCGCTGCTGCAACCGGTGCCGTACGGCGTCGACGTCGCCGGGCAGGTCGAGGCCAGCACCGCGAGGCTCTTGCTCATCTGGCCGCCGGCCGTGCTGAACGTGCCGCCGACGATCAGGGCGCCGTCGGCGCGAGGCGCCAGGGCCCGGATCGCGACCGGGTAGCTGGTGAAGTAATGCTCCAGGTCGCCGCCGAGGTCGCTCCACGACGCGCCGTTCCAGCGCGCGAGGTCGTCGCCGCTGGCCGCCGCGGCCTGGCCGAACGAACGGCCGCCGACGACGTCGCCGTTCGGCAGCGTGCACACCGCGTACACCGGTCGGTTGGTGGCGCTGACGGCGCCCATGTTCGTCCAGGACACGCCGTTCCAGCGCGCGCAGCGGGCGGCGGGCAGGCCGCCGGCGCTGGTGAACGCGCCGACTGCGATCAGGTCGCCGTTCGGCCGCAGCGTGAATGCCTGCACGGTGTCGTTGGTGCCGGCGCCGACCGGTAGCCACGCGGTGCCGTTCCACTGCGCGACGCGGTTGCACACGGCGCCGCCGGCGGTCGTGAACGCACCGCCCGCGAACAGCGACCCATCGCTGCGCACCGCGAGCGCCATCACGTCGCCGTTGGTGCCGAGGCCGAGCGGCGACCACGCGGTGCCGTCCCAGCGCGCGACGTTGGCGCACGGCAGACCACCGGCGGTCGTGAAGCCGCCGCCGGCGATCAGGTCCCCGTTCGGCAGCCGGCAGAGGGCACGCACCGGACCGTTGATGCCGGGACCGAAGCCCGACCACGCCGTGCCGTCCCAGCGCGCGATGCACGGCGAGCCGAAGCCGGCGCCGAGGAACTGGCCGCCCGCGACGATGTCGCCGTTCGGCAGCCCGAGCAGGGCCTCGACGCTGCCGCCGACGAGCCCCGAGCCGAGCGGCGTGAACGTCGAGCCGTCCCAGCGCGCGACGTGGTTCATCGCCGTGCCCGAGATCGTCGTGAACGCGCCACCGACGATCATGTCGGGGCCGCTCGGGCACAGCGCGCGCACTTCGCCGACGAGGCCTGCGCCGACCACGGGGGCCCACTGCGTGCCGTCGTAGCGCAGCAGCGAGTTGTCGTCGGTCGCGGTGTCGAAGGTCGTGCCGTGGTAGGCGCTGTTGTAGTACGCGACCGACGCGAGCGGCGCGTTGCCCATCGCCACGAACGAACCGCCCGACAGCTGCAGCACCGGCGTCGTCGTGCTGTTGACGACGGCGACGATTGCGGCGGTCGTCAGGCCACTCCGCCGCACGTGCAGGTGGTCGCACCGCGCCGGCAGGCCGCCGGTGACGACGGAGCTCCAGGCGAACGCGGTGCCGCCCGACGTCACGGCGAGGTTCGCGCAGGCCGCGCCGCCGATGGTCTGGAACAGGCCACCGGCATAGAGCTTGTCCGTGCCGCCGACGGCAAGGCTCGGCCACACGGCGAGGCACTCGATCGAGGTCTGGGCGAAGATCGTCGGCAGCCAGGTGGTGCCGTTCCAGCGTTCGAGCACGCCCTGGGTCGGCGTGTTCTCGGCACCGGCGACGCACAGGAGACCCTGGTACGTGATCGTGGCGTGCGGGAACATGAGGTTGGGCGGCTGCGGCAGCGAGGTCCACGTCACGCCGTTCCAGGTCCGGATCATGGGCACGCCGCCGGTCTGGCTCGTGGCGACCAGCAGGTTGTTCCAGGTGGTGAGCTGCTGCACACCGATGGGAAACCCGGAGCCGAGCCCCTGCCAGGCGGCGCCGTCCCACAGGGCGATGTGGTCCATGCCGCCGCCGGTGAAGTTGCCGCCGGCGACGAGCAGTCCGTTCCAGACCGTGAGCGCCTGCACCACGGCGGTGCCAACGGGCGAGGTGCCGGGTCCCGAGCCGAGCGATTCCCATTGGCTGCCGTCCCACGTCATCACCGTGCCATCGACGCCCGCCGAACCGCCCTTCAGGTACTCGCCGCCGACCACGAGCCGCGTCACCGCCGGCCCGGCGCCGTCGGGATCCCACAGCGTCGAACACGCGCCCCAGCCGGACAGCTGCGGTTGCGGTCCACCCGAGGACCATTCGGTGGTGCATTGGGCGGCGAGCGGAACGGCGAGCCACGCGAGCGCGGCCGCGAGCAGTGCGGTGGGGAGTGACATGTCGGTACTTCGCGCATGGAAACGACGCTTCGCACGCCGCGTGACGCGGAACCCGAGCTGCGCGGATCCCCGGCCAATGCGCGTTCGAGCTGCGCTTCGCGGTGATCGCATCGTTCGCGGCGACCACGAACCGACCAGCCGCCGGCGGAACGACGCCCGTACGGCGCGGTGACGACCAAACCCCCGACGGGCTAGACTCCCGCACGCCAAATGTCCGAGGACGCGCTCGACATCACTGCCGGACTGCCCGCCGATCTTCTGGCTGCGGCGACCGAGGCGATGGCCGCGACCGAACCGGAGCGGGGTCGCGCGTTCGCGACGCTCTGCGCGACGCACCCCGGGCACGCCGCGACGCTGCAGCGTCTGTTCGCCGAACTGAGCGCCGTCGAGCGTCTGCTCGACGGCGGCTACGGTCCGCGCCAGGAACTGCCGACGCAACTCGGTCGCTACCGAGTGCTCCGGAAGCTCGGCAGCGGTGCGTTCGGCGAGGTGTTCCTGTGCGAACAGGTCGAGCCCGTGCGTCGCAACGTCGCCGTCAAGGTGCTGCGTGCCGGCGCCGGCGACCGCACCACGTTGCTGCGCTTCGAGGCGGAGCGGCAGCTGATCGCGTCGATGCAGCATCCGGCGATCGCCCAGGTGTTCGACGCCGGCGCGCTCGGCGATGGCCGTCCGTTCTTCGTCATGGACGCCATCGACGGCACGCCGATCGATCGCTGGTGCGACGACCACGCATCGAGCGTCGAGGCGCGCATCGAGCTGTTCTGTGAGCTGTGCCGCGGGGTCCAACACGCCCACGACCGCGGCATCGTGCATCGCGACCTGAAGCCGGCCAACGTGCTGGTCGTCGACATCGACGGCCAGCCGCGGCCGAAGGTGATCGACTTCGGCATCGCCAAGGTCCTGCAGGGCAGCGGCGTGGCCCGGTCGTTCGACACCGAAGCCGGGCGCGTCATCGGCACGCCGGGATACATGAGTCCCGAACAGCAGAAGGGCTCGTCCGAGGACGTCGATGCGCGCGCCGACGTGTTCTGCCTCGGCGTGATGCTCTACGAACTGCTGTGCGGCCAACTGCCATGGTCCGTCGGCGCCGCGGCGACCGACACCGATCCGGCACGGCCGAGCACACGCGTGTCGACGAGCGCGGGTACGGCGGCGACGATCGCCCGCGATCGGGCGACCCAGCCACGGCGGCTCGCGAGCCGGCTGCGCGGCGACCTCGACTGGATCGTGTTGAAGTGCCTGCACCGCGAACGGGCCGCGCGCTACCAGTCGGTGCAGGAGCTGATCGACGACCTCGAGCGCCATCGCCGCGCCGAGCCCGTGCACGCCCTGCCGCCGTCGACGACCTACCGCTTGAAGCGGCTCGTGCGGCGGCATCGCACCGCCGTGTTGGCGCTCGGCAGCGCCACACTGGTCGCGATCTGCAGCCTGGCGCTCGTCCTGCACGACCGCCGCAGCGTCGGCGCCGAGATCGACGCCGCCATGGCGCGAGCCGACGCCAGCTTCGCCACTGCCACGGCGGCCGTCGAACGCCTGCTCGAACGGGCGAACGATCCTCTGATCCGCGAGGCACCCGAAGGCGATGCGACGCGCCAGGCGATGCTGGGGGACGCGCTCTCGTTCTACGACCGTTTCGTGCAGGAACGCCCGACCGATCCGGCCGTGCGCGCCAGGCGCTGCCGCGCGTTGCTGGACCTGACGCACGTGCACGTGCTGCTCGGCGAGGCGCCGCGCGCGAACGAGTCCGCGCGGACGACCGTTCGCGAGGCCGAAGCCCTGTGGTCGGAGGCGCCGTCCGACAGCGTGCTTCGCGGCTTGCTGGGCGAGGCGCTGTGCGAGGACGGCCGTGCCCGTTCGTTGGCAGGCGATGTCGCGGGGGCCGTCGCCTCGTTCACGGCGGCGATCGATCACCTGGCCGTCTGCGCTGCCGACCGGCCGGCGCAGTTCGGGCTCCTGCACGCGATCGCGCTGCGCTGCGCCGCGAACGCAACCCCTCGGCAAACCGACGAACTCGCGTGGCTGCAGGCCAGCCTGCAGGTGATCGAGAAGCTGCAGTCGGTTGCGCCTGCAGCCGACATCGCGACCGAATACGTGCTGACCGCCTGCGACCTCGGTGAGGTGCTGCACGGCTCGGGACGACTGGCCGAGAGCGAAGCCGTGCTGCGGCAGGCGGCCGAACGATTGCCCCTGGTCGCGGCGGAGCGGCTCCACCTGAGCTGCCGCGTGAGCATGCTGCGCGCGAACGTCGCGTTCCAGCGCGGCGAACGGCACAGCACGCTCGAGCACTATCAGGCGGCGCTCACCGCCGCGACCGCGTGGGAACAGGCACAGCCCAGGCGACTGGAGCCCCGCGTGCTGCATGCGCGAACACTGCGGCAGCTCGGCTACGCCCAGAACTACGCGGGAGACTTCGACGACTCCGTTGCGTCCTACCGGCAGGCCATCGCGATCGGCGAAGAGGTGGCCGCGCGCATGGCCGACTCCAAGGGGCGCACCATCGAGCTGACCCGGATGCTGGAGGAGTACTCGATCACCCTGCTCGATCGCTTCGACCGGCGCGTCCTGGCCGACGCCGCGGCGTGCGCCGAACGGGCCGTGATCCTGGAGCAGGAGGCGAGCGGCGACGTTCCATCCGAGCGACGATGGCGGTTCCTCGCGCTGCGCGCCGCGATCGCCGACGCGCGCGTCGGCGGCGGCGGCGACGAGTACTGGCCGGCGGTCGAGGCTGTGCTGGTCGAAGAGCCGGAGGTCGCCGGACGCGAGCTGGATCAACTGGTCGGCACCTACGCCAGCCTTGCGCGTTGGCACCTCGACCACGGGCGGTTGGCAGCGGCGACGCGTTGGCTGCAGAAGGCCGACGCCACGATCGCACGTGACCCGCCGCAACACGGCAAGCGCGCCGTCGAAGCGGGCTGGCTCACCGCGCGCCTCGCGGCAGCGCATGCCGACCACGCCGCCTGTGCTGCCGCCGCCGAACGCATCCTCGCCGCGCGATCCACCTGGTACGGCCGACGTCGTGCCGCCGATTGCCTGCACCTCGCGTGGCGTTGTGCCAGCCGCGAGCCGGGCACCGAAGAGGTCGCTGCCGGCTATCGGGATCGGGCGTTGGACTCGTACCGGCGCGTCAAGGAGACGCTGGAGCAGGACGTTGCGCAGCACCCGGACGATCCTTGGTTCGTGCTGCCGTGGGCGGTGGCGAGCATCCGCGCCGCCGAGCTGAGCGTCGCCGCGGCCGATGCAACGGCGGCGCGGCCACTGTTGGCTGCAGCGTTGCCGCGGCTGGAGGCCGTGCGCGCCGTGACCCCCGCCGACCTCTTCGACGAACAGGTCCTGAGCGACGGTCGCGCGCTGCAAGCGCAGCTGCCAACGACGGATCGCTGATCTGCCGCTGTGGCCGGCAGGGGCCCGCAACGATGCCTCTTGGGCGGTCTGTCTTCTGGGTATCCTGTCGCCGTGACCCCCGACGACCACGCGCTGTTCGAGGCCGCCCGCGCCGGCGACCAGGGGGCCGTCGAGCGACTGATCGAGCGCTACCAGCCCCGGTTGCACGCGTTCGTCCGCCTGCGCCTCGGCGGCCGGGTGCGCGCCCGCGAGGCCTCCGTGGACGTGGTGCAGTCGGTCTGCCGTGAACTGCTTGCTGCCGCTCCGGGATTCGAGTTCCGTGGCGAGGAACGGTTCCGCGATTGGCTGTTCACGGCTGCCCTGAACAAGATCCGCGACAAGCAGCGCTTCCACGGCCGCGGCAAGCGCGATGTCGCCCGCGAGCAGGACGTCGATGACGGATCCATCGTGCAGGCCGCGAGCTACCTGACACCGAGCATCGACGCGATCGGCCGCGAAACCGCTGAGGCATTGGCCGGGGCGCTGGCGGAGCTGAGCGAAGAACACCGCGAGGTGATCACGTTGGCTCGCATCGTGCAGCTGCCACACGCGGTGATCGCCGAGTCGATGGGGCGCAGCGAGGCGGCCGTGCGCCAGCTGCTCGTGCGGGCACTGCTGCACCTGTCGCAGTGCCTGAAGCGCCGCGGCATCACGCTGCCGTGATCGAACACTGGCGCCGTTCGCGCCACCTTGCGGCCGCCTGCTCGTGCAACAAGGCGAGTCAATGAGTGCGCAGTTCGCCGGTCGTGAACCCGCCCTTGGCGATCGTCGCCCCGGCGGAGGATGTCGACTGCGAGGCCCGTTCAGAGTGACTCGGCGGTCTGGCAGTGGCTGGCTGCACACGCGGGCACCCGCCAACGGGCGCTCGGAAAAACGCGGCAGGGAGACCTGCCTGAGCATCGGCCCAACCGAGTTGCGCGGCGCTACCGTGCCGAGCCCGTCGCGACTCTCGCGACGGCGCTACGAACTCCACGGAGGAACATGAACACGATCGCCTCGCTGGGTGCATGGCTGGTTGCGGCTGCGGCCGCGTTGCCGGCGCAATGCCTGGTCACGACGGTGACGACGCAGACTGTCGGCACCGGCTGCAACGTCGGCAGCACCGGCTACTGCAAACTGGTCGGCGTGCCGACGACGACGACCTACACGCTCGACGTCACGACCTGCACGCTCGACGCGCACGTGAACCTGTTCGAGGCCTGCGGTGTCGTCGTGCCGGTCCGGGCGGTCGTGATCGGCTTCCAGCAGGTCGCCGTCCCGCTGCCCGACTTCGGCGTCGGGTGCATGCTGCACGTTGCGCCGGACATCTTCCTGACGACGGGATCGGGGCCGGTGCAACTGATGGTGCCACTCGGGCTGCCCGGGGTCGGCTTCTTCGCCCAGTCGGTCGCCTTCAGCGTCGCGCCGCCCGGTGGCGCCGCCGGCGACGGGTTCACGTTCTCCGACGCCGCGCTGGTGATCGTGCAGTAGGGGGCTGGCCTCCCTCCCGCCGGCGCCGCGCAGCGGCAACGACGCGGCCGCGCCCCGCCGCGACCCGTCAGCTGATCAGCAGCAGCCGCGGCACGCCGTCGTGCGGCGGCGCCCGATGCACACACGCCCGCGCGGCAGCAAAGGGATGCTCGACCGCCAGCCGACACAGTTCGCCGCGCCCGAAGGCGAACGGCGGCGCGGCGCCTTCGCGCGGCCGGTAGTGCAGGTCGAACGCGTGTTCGGCGAGCCAGGCTGCGAACGCCGGGTCGTCCCCGGCACCGAACCTCTGCCACAGGCGGGCGCGCAGCGTCGGCTCGTCGACGCATCGCAGTGCGTCGGCGCGCGCCAGCACTTCGCTCGGCGCGCCGAAGTAGGTGCACAGGATCGTCTCCGTCGCCGCGTTCGCGGTGTCGACGTGGAACGAGTGCACGTCGATCGGCAGGTCGGGATCGGGGTCGCGTTCGTACCGACGCAGCAGTTCGACCGACGGCTCGTGGCCGTGGTCGCGCAGCAGCGCCAGGTCCGCGAGCACGCGGTCGATCGCGGCGCTGCCGGCCAGCGACGCGTGCCGGCGCAGGTCCAGCAGGATCGTCTCGTCGAGCGGCACGCGGTCGGCGGCATCGATCGCCGCCGCGAGCTGCGCGAGTTCGGCGAAGTCGCCGGCCGGCGACCGTCGCCAGCGCACCGCGTTGTGCTCGCCGCGCAGCGGTGTGGCGAAGAACTGCGCCGCCGTGGCGACCGAGACCAGCCACGGCGGGTCGCGCGACGGGTCTTCGGCAGCAGCGGGCATCGTCTCGAGCTTACGCCAGCGTGGCTGCCGGCCACTGCGTGCGGAACACCGCCTCTTCCGGCAACCGTTCGACCAGTGCCTCGCGCAGCGCGATGCTGCCATCGAGGAACGCGCGCCTCGCGTCCCCGCGATCGATCAACAGGTTCACGTAGGTCTCGATGGCCTGCGGCCCGTGCGCGGTGCGTGCCGCGACGGTCGGTTCCCGTCAGGTGGGGGGACACAGCCGCGCGCGGACCGACTGCACGACGTCCAGTTCGCCTCGCACCAGAGGCGCCACTTTCACGACAAACTCGAGGAGGCGCTCGGATTCGACGAGCATGCTGCACCAGTCTCCGCCGCGGTTGTCCATCCTTGTGGCCATGGCCTGGAAGTAGCGTCCGCGCCCTAGCTCGAGCACTGCGGTGACGTTGGTGGTGACCGCGGTGCGGATCGCCAGGTCGTCGCAGCCTTCGGACAGCCCCGCCAACGCGCGCTTCAAGCGCACCTCCTCGAGGTGCACGGGGATCGCCTGCCCAGCGTGTTGCGCATTGCAGAGCGTCTCCCCCAAGGAGCTGAGGCGCGCCAGCAAGCGCTGGCAGCCATCCAAGTTGCGATCGGAGGCAGCTCGCAGCGCCTCAGGTGACGGGCTGTCGAGCCCGACCTCGCATCGTGCTGCTTCGACCCAAGCACGCCGGATCGCGAACTCGAGCACATGCAGCGACCGCCCATCCTGGGGCAGGCTCGCGACGGCGACCTCGATGCCCGCGGCCGGCACGCTGCCTTCTTCGACGAGGCCGACAAACACCCTCCAGGCCCCATCCCAATCGGGGAAATCCTGTGCGGCGCGAACGAGCACCTTGCAGCAATCCGGGGCTTCTGCGACGTGTCGCCGTAGCCACGAGGCGCGTCGGTTCGGCGTGTCGAGGACCTCGGTGAGCCAGCGGAACGTGACGAACTCGGCGACGAGGTCTGGCTCGACGGGCAAGATGTGCGTCGCGGCATCGCTCGTCGCGTCCGCTTCTTCGTCCGCGCCACCGAGGTAGTTCTCGAGCGCGTCCGCTAGCGCAGTGACCCGACCGACTGCTGGCGCCGGATCGACTTCGTGGGCATGGAGTGCAGCCAGATCGTCTCGCGAAATTCCCTGCCGCAACGAGGCAACCACGACGAGTGCCTCGAGGTCACGGACCGCAACACCGTGCTCCTCGGCGATCGGTACGAGGTGCTGGCTGCGTTCGCGTCGCCAGAAGCTCGCGAGGAGTTCGCGCTTCGACTTGGCCCGACCCGTTTCGATCTCGGTGCGCATCAACACCGCCAACTGCAGCAGCAGCGGGGTCGGAGCGAAGTGCATCGCGCGTGTGAGATCGTGCAACCGCGCCGCCGTGGCAGCAAACTCGGGCAGCGCGTCTGCCGGTCTCCCCGCTTCGATGCGCAGGGTCTCGGCGAGGATCTTGCGTGCGTGACTCGCTTCGTCGCTTGCAGCGAACGGCTCCAGCTCCACCGAGTCGAGTTCAGCATCCCACCACGACGTGAACACGACCCCGGCGTCGTCGGTTCGCTGTGCCAGCAGTTTGCCGAGGCCGGCGCCGCGCGCACCGTCGGTGCCCTGCCGGTCGATCAGCAGGATGCGCAAGGATGGCAGATCGTCGAGACTTTCGTGGCGGCGCGCCAGGCCGCTGAGCAACTGCTCGAGCTGCGCGACGCGAGTCCCGGCATAGTCAACCACCACCAGTGTCGGTCGATCCCAGACCCAGGTCGTACCCACCGCCCTCTGGAAGGTGTCCAGGTCCGTTTCGCTGACGAAGCCGGCGCGCCAGCGGGAGCCGCGGACGTCGTCGCAGAGTTGCTGGGCGAGTCGCGTCTTGCCGACACCGCCGGGTCCAGTGACGGTGGCAAGGCTGACGGGGCCGCCAGTCTGGACCCAGGACCACAGTTTGTGGAGTTGGCGTTCGCGCCCGATCAGCGGGATCAGGCGGTTGCGCGCCGTCAGGGTTTGGTAGCGCTGGACGTGTGACAGGCGCTGGCGCATGTCCAGCGGCAGTTCCGGGTGTAGCGCCTTCTCGATGCGATCGAGCTGGCTGGCGACCCGCTGCCGCTCGGTTCTGGCGGCAGCGATGAAATCGTCGAACTTCTCCGCCAGATCGCCGAGCGCAGGCCGGATCGCGTCCTGGGCCTCGAGGATGCGGCCCCAGACCTCCATGCTCACTGCGGCGTAGGCGGCGCGACCTGAGTCTGCGTCCTGCTTCAGGTGCTCGATGACCGCGGTCGGGAAGCTGCGCGCAAGGCGCGAGAGGATGTCGTGTCGGGCTGCGTCGTCGAGGTCCTCATACTCGCTCGTGCAGCGCGCGTGCAGCGCGAGGTACCGGAGTACATCGTTCCACACCGTGGCATCGATCGCCGCGACGGTGCCCTGTTCCGCACTGTGTCGCAGCAGGTCGACGACGCCGCGCTGCGTCATCCCTTCGATTTCTTCGCGAGTCAGGCGCGCGCGCGCCGGCGCCTGGATCATCCGGGGCAGCGTGGCGGGTGCGGTTGCCGCCATCTTCCGCAGTACGTCGCCTCGGGAACCGGCGGCTTCCTTGGCAATCGCCTTGAGGCACGTCTGGATTGCACGGCCGACCAGGCGCGCCACGTCGTGGTTGGCCAACACGTCGCGTTCGAGTTCGCCTGCCTTGGCAACGCGACCGGCGATTCCATCCAGCGCCTTGTCGGCCAGCAACGAAGGGACGAACTTGTCGAGCCCGGCCAAGACCGTGGCGGTGAACCCACCCGCGGCCCCACCGGTCAGCCATCCCACGGCGCCACCCAGCAGGCCGGCCGCAGTGCTACCGAGCGTGTAGAGAGCGAGCTTGCGCCCCGCGTTCACCCACATGTCGGAGCTCGTTCCCATCGGGCGCGGAGTCTAGCCCGGACTGGTCCCTGTGAGAGAGGGGAGGCAGCGCTCGTGTCGGCGACGCCGTCGAACCGCAGCGTCTCTTGCCTGCACCCCGACCACACGTCGGCGCGCGCGTCCCCGTCTCGTGCCGACGGCGCAGATCGCGGCGTGCCTGGGTTGACGTCCGGCTGCGAACCGACGACCCTGGCACGCGTCGCCCAAAGGACGCGAACTCCCGTGGGCCTCACTTCCATGCGAACTCTCGCCGCACTCGCCGCCCTGACCGCGTCCGCTTCCGCCCAATGCGGGCTCGTGACCACTTCCCACGGTGGTTTCGCCGGTACGAACTTCGGGTTCACCGACACGGCGATGTTCGATCCGGACGGAACGGGCCCACAGGTGCCGCGCCTGGTCTGCACGGCCGTCGACGCGAACGCCGGTCCGGGTGGTCCGAACGCACTCGGGATCGCGACCTTCGACGCAGCGACCGGCACCTGGTCACCGTTGGGCAGCGGCATCGTGCAAGGTGCCGCGCGGCACCTCGTCGTCCTGCCCACCGGCGAACTCGTCGTCGGCGGGGCGTTCTCCGCCATCGGCGGCGTCGCCTGCACCAACATCGCGCGCTGGACCGGGGCGACGTTCGCGCCGCTCGGCAGTGGACCGGGCGGCAGTGTCTCGGCGATGGACGTGGCGCCGAACGGCGACCTGGTCGCGATCGCCGGCAGCTCGGTGCAGCGTTGGGACGGCAGCACCTGGACGTCGGTCGGGATCGTGCCGGCGAACGTCAGCCAGCTGGCGTTCGCCGCCAACGGCGACATCGTGGCGAGCCACCAAGGCGGCTTCGTCCGCTGGAACGGCAGCAGCTGGGCCCCGTACGCGCCCGGCATGACGAGCGTGCGCAATCTCGCGACGATGCCGAACGGCGACCTGCTGGCCGCGGGACAGCTGGCCGGGCAGCCATTGGGCAATCTGCACTTCGCCGTGTGGAACGGGACCGGTTGGACCGCACTCGGAGCGTCCTGGAACTTCACGCTGGGGTTGTCGGAGATCCGCGACTTCCTGTTCCTGCCGAACGGCGACCCGGTCGCGGTAGGCCAGTACATGTTCCAGCCGTTCGCGGAGCACATCGGTGTCCACCGCTGGGACGGAGCCGCGTGGACGGCTTTCAGCACGACTGCGGGCCCCGGACGCAGTGCCACGTTCACGCCCGAGGGCAGGCTCTACGTCGCGTCGGCCGCGACCCTCGTGAGCCACCAGACCACGTGCCCGGCGCAGCTCCTGGCGGCGGGCAACGGCTGCCCCGGTTCGGGTGGCGCCAATCGCCTCGAGGTGGAGGAGCGCGCGTGGCTCGGCGGAACGTTCCGTTCGCGCGGCCATGAGCTGCCCGCCTTGGCGTTCGCCGCTGCCGCCTACGGTTTCGCGACGCTGACCGTGCCACTGTCGATCGTGTTCCCGCAGGCGCCGTCCGGCTGCGACTTGCTCGTCACGCCGGACATCTTGCAGCTGGTGCTCGTCGCCGGCGGCCAGGCGACCTCGACGATGCCGATCCAGCCGCTCGTGGCGCTGCTCGGGACCGTGTTCCACCACCAGATCGTCCCGTTCGAGTTCGACGCCGGCGGCGCCCTGGTCAGCGTCACCGCCAGCAATGCGGTGACGGCGTCCGTGGGCTCCTTCTGACGCGATCGGCCGCGGCTGCGCCCCGCCCCGGCCACCACTTCGCAGCCGTGACGCGCCGTACGCGCGGCGCCCTCGAAGGTGTCCAGCTCCGCTTCGCTGGCGAAGCCGGCGCGCGCGTCCCGGTCGCGAGCTCGCGATGCACCGCGACGGGAGCGTGTAGCCAGCGGTCGCGCGAGGTATCACACCGACACCGTCCCGCCGCGTCTTCCCACGCCCGTCCGGATCCGCCCGATGCCCGCTGCCCTGCACCGCCCCGAGCCCGTCCTTCGCCACCGCGCGCAACCCGTCGACCGGAACGTGCCGACGGCGCAGGCCGCGGCGTGGCTGCGTGAGGGGCGTTCGCTGATCGTGACCGATCGCTTCCCGACCGGGCTCGACATCCTCGCCGCCCTGCGCGTGCAGCTGGACGAGCCGGCCGAGGACGCGGGGTATGTCCGGAAGCGCGCCTTCCGTGAAGCGTTCCAGTCCGCGTCGAAGCACCTGCTCGCGCCGATCGTCGGCCGCAAGGTGGCGCTCGCCGACGCGCCGGCTGCGGGTTTCCTCGCCGAGCTGTATCCGGACCACGCCGACTTCGCGCTGCCGGTCGAGGACGCGAAGGTCCTCAGCAGCGCGTGGGAGTGGTACGAGCAGGGCGTGTACTTCCCCGTGCTGGGCTATCGCGTGCACCCGTTCTACGGCACCTACATTCCGGCCCGCATGGAGCACCTGGAGCTCTTCGGCACGTGGCTCGCGAAGTACCAGGGCGCGCGCGACCGGGCGATCGACGTCGGCACCGGCTCCGGCGTGCTGGCGCTCCAGATGGCCAAGGCAGGCTTCCGGCAGGTCCTCGCCACGGACATCAACCCGAACGCGATCGAGAGCGTCGCGCGGCAGCTGCAGCGGCTCCCGAGAGCACCCGCGATCGAACTCGAGCACGCGGACCTGCTCGGTGCCTTCGGCGGTCCGATCGACCTGATCGTGTCCAACCCGCCGTGGATGAAGGGCGAGGTCGGCCGGACGCTGGATCTGGCGATGTACTTCCAGGACGGCTTCTTCGAGCGCTTCTTCGACCAGGCCCGCCAACGCCTCGCGCCCGGCGGCCGCGTCGTGATCGTGTTCTCGAACATCATCGAGCTCTCGCAGCCCGACGTGCCGCATCCGATCCAGACCGAACTCGACCGCGGGCGGTTCACGCTGGTGGAGAAGCTCACGCGCAGGGTGAAGCCGCTGCGGCGACGGACGCGGGAGAAGGTGGAGGTCTGGGAGATGGCGGCGGTCTGACGGCGCGGGCGAATCGACCGCTGCCCATCTCGAGGCCCGGCCACGAACGGGTCGGCGGAAACGGGCCACTCCGTCGCCGGGGTGTCGGGGGACGGGAAACTCCTTGCGATCCTGCAGTCCGCGTCCGGCACGCGGCCTTGGTCCGCACGGTCCTGCGTTACCATCGCGTGCTGGACCCAATCCAGGCACCGCATGCACGCCCTGACTTGCAGGCGAACCCATCACACGCCGCACCGGTCCCCGCACCCGAAGCACGCGCGAACGTTGCTCGTGAGCCTCGCCCTGCTCGCCACAGCCTGCTCCGCTGTGGTACCGCGCGCCGACACCTCGCACACCGCCACTGCCGCGAATGCGTATGCCAACCCACGTCCGACGACTCCACATACCCTGCACATCCCCGGCGCCCCGCCGATCGAACTCATCCACGTTCCCGGCCACGGCACCACCAACCCCTTCTGGCTAGCGCGCACCGAACTCACCTACGCGCAGTTCGCCCCCTTCGTCCAAGCCACCCACTACGACGGCAGCGACCACCCGAGTTCCCGACCCAGCGAGGACTTCCTGCAGGACTGGAACGGTAACCCGACCCCACCGCCAGACCGCCTCGACCATCCGGTCTGCTACCTGAACGTGCACCACGCGCGCGCCTTCTGCGTCTGGGCGTCGCGCACGACCGGTTGCACGGTGCGGCTGCCGACCGACGCCGAATGGGAACTGGCCGCGCGCGGGCCGGAGGGCCGCACGTTCCCGTGGGGCGACGAGTGGGACCTGCAGCGCTGCAACTCGGGTACGCCGGACGACGGCTTCGCGGGCTCGGCGCCGGTCGGCTCGTTCCCGCGCGGTGCCACACCCGAAGGTGTGCTCGATCTGGCCGGCAACATCTGGGAATGGACAGCCGAGGGGCACCTGCGCGGCGGGCCGTGGTGCATGGGGCCGGACACGGTGAAGAGCGCCTTCGTCGCGCGCGAGGACACCGAGCGTGCCGACGACAAGTTCGGCTTCCGCGTGGTCGTCGAGCCGTAGGCGCCCGGCGACGCTGCGCGGCTTCAGCGTCGGTGCAGGAACCGCCAACGGCGCGGCGGTCGGTATCGTGTGCGGCTGGGAGCCCGCGGTCGCCATGCCACCGCTCCGCGTGCAGTTCGCCATCCTCCTCTGCGCTGGTTTGTGCTCCGCCGTTGCCGCGGCGAAGCAGTGGGTGCCCGTCGATCAAGCGCCGGCACCGCGCCAGGGCTGTGGCATGGTCACCGATACGGTGCGTAACCGCATCGTGATGTTCGGCGGCCAGGGACGCGAGGACACGTGGGTGTTCGACGACCTGCTGTGTTACGCAGGTCGTGACCGTGGGCACGGCGCCGCAGCGCGACCACTATGGCTGCGCGTTCGACCAAGCACGCGGCAGCGTCGTCGCGTTCGGTGGCCAAACGCCGGGCTCGTCGTGGCCGCCCCCGACCGGCACGGTGCTGTTCGACGGCGCGACGCGGCAGCAGCGTTCGCCGGCGCCCCCACGGCTGCCGCGGGTTCGACGGGGACGCGCGTTCGTGTCGTCGGTGGCCTGGACTGCAGCATGGCCCTCCCATTCCGGACAGAAGCAGGCCGGCGCGACATCAGCTGCCGGGACCGCAGTCGCCGAGCCGCCGGATGATCTTCGCGCGGGACCGCAGCAGTAGTCCGCGCACCGAGGAGCTGCTGCAGTTCATCGGGACTGCGGCTTCTTCGGCGGTGAAGCCGTGCACTTCCACGAGCTCCCACGCCTCGTGCTCGCGCTCCGTGAGCACCTCACGCGCGATGCAGGCGAGCTCGCTGAAGCGCGACCGGCTGGTCGGGGACTCGGGTGCGGGCGCGCCCGGCATCGCCGCGGCAGGTTCGTAACCGGTGGGCATCCGCGAGACGTCGCCGCCGCCGCGCTTCTGAGAACGGCGCGCTCGCTCAAGGTCGACTATTGTCCGATCAGCGACCGTGCATAGGAACCCGAGCAACGCACCACGGCCGACACAATCGAACTTCCCTCGTACAGCCGGCAGAGCTCGGGCCCAGACGTCCTGCAGCACGTCGTTGATCTGGAAGTGGCCTTGGAGGGACCGCCACCCTGGTTGGCGGCGGATGCGCGATTCCAAGAGCGGCGAAAGGCGTTCTGCTAGTTCTCCGAACGCCTGCTCGTCGCCCGAGCGCCAGCGTGCGAGCAGCTTGGCGGTGGGAGGGGGAAGACGATTCCCAGAAGTGTCGCCGACTGGGTCGTCGGGAGCGTTGTGGACGTGCGGCATCACCTCTACCCGTAAGAGAGGCGTGGAGGCTACTGCGATACCTCGTTGGCGTCACGGGCTCCGACCGGATCACTTCGCGAGGTCCCATACCAGCTCCACTTTCACCACACGGTAGGTGGTATTGCCGTACAGGTACTCGAGCACGATCTCGAGCTCTTTGGCTTGCCCGAGCACGTGGGCACGCACGTGCGCCTCAGTGGTCTCCCCCGTGCGGTCGTCGGAGAACTGCCGGCCGTGCGGGTTGCCGTTCCAGGCGATCGAAGACACTTCCCACGGCATCCCGGCCAGTCGCACGCGGAACGCCACGGTGCCGTTGTTTCGTACCATCGAGCGGGAGCCGACCATGTGCTCGATCCGGATCTCGAGGGTCCGGGCGTTCTCGGGCACCAAGGTGTGGAGCCGCAGCAGCGAGTGGCCCGGCCGATCGAGCCGGAGAAAACCCGGTCGCGTGGGGTTCTCCCAGGGTTCGAGCAGGCCAGCCCGGAAGAACGCCTTGGTCACCGTGCCTGACAGAATCGGAGTGACGGGGTCTGCCTTCTCAAACCAGATGCCGTTCCAACCAGCGGCGTCGTCACGTCGTGCTGCAAGTGGCGCATCCGTGTCTTCGTCTGGTCGTCGTCGCCACACGCCCGACTCACATTCGGTGACCTCGCGCCCCGAGAACTGCCGGTACCGGGCGACGTCGGAACCGGGGTCAGCAGGCGTCGTCGCTACGATCGCGGCGCGATGTTGCCGCCAGGAGTCGTGCAGCCACTCGAGCGCGTCCGCGACGGGCTGAGCCAGCCCCGGGGGCAGGTCTAGTTCGCGCGCGTCGAGTCCGTCCTCCGGGTTGTCGACCCACCACGCGAGCGGCTTGTCGACACTGTCGAGGAACGTGGCGGACTTGCTGGGGAAGCGCGTCGCTTGTCGCGCCGCTCCACGCGCCCATGCCTCGTACGTGGCGCGGGTGATGCGACTGAACTCGGCAGGGTCGTCGCGATGCAGCCACCGCCACTGGAACGCGATGCAACTCCTCGCGAGTTCGGCTGCGGCTTCGTGCAGATCCCGATCTAGCGCTTCGACCAGTTCCTCGAATGCGTGGCGCGTGCGCAAGGCGCCAAGCGCGGTGATGGCGGCTTCGATCGTTGCGGGCTCCAGGCGCTTGGTGCCGAATAGCCTCTCGTGCAGTAGCTCGGGCAGACCCTCGGGGATCGACTGCGGATACTGCTGTACGATCAGGTAGTCGGTCAACGACTCGAACGCGATGCGCGCACGAAACTCGGGCACGCCCTCTCTTGCTTCCCGTACGAAGAACCGTTGGATCGGCGTTGCCAGTACCGCCTGGGCCGGTTCGAACAGCAACTCGAGCAGGCGGTCGTTGGCCCGTTCCATTGCCGTTTCGGCAACGATCGCCCCGGCGCGCGGATCCGCGAGGGACGCCATCGCGCCGACGACGAGGTCAGTAGCCTTGCGTATTGGGCTGTCCTCTGTCCAGCACTCCTCGAGGTGGCGCAGGTCGCGACGCAACCAAGGCAGGAATCGCGCCTTTGATTCACGCGCCAGTTCACGATACGCGAGTGCCGCGCCGTACAGATCCCCCCTCTCCTCGAGGCGTGCGGCCGCGCGCGCGGTTCCGGTCGCATAGGCAGCCCAGCCGATCGTCCACAGAGCGACGCTCGAGAGCAACACGGCCGCAAGGCCGAACACTCCGACTCGGAATGCCCGGACGGTGTCCCGGCGTACCCAAAGGCGCAGGCGCGCCATGGCGCTGCTCGGCAGTGCCCGCACTGAGTCCGAACGCAGGTAGCAGTCAAGTTCGTCCCGGAAGGCGCCGCCGTGCTCGTATCGCAGTTCCTTCTTCTCCTGGAGCGCCATCGACAGGATCGCGGAGAGCCTCGCATCGACGGTGGGGTTGATCGAGCGTGCGTTGACCAGCCCTGCGGTGGCGGGACCGCGCGTCTCGGGCGACGTCAACGTCAGAAGGTCGTGCAGGGTCGCGGCAAGAGAGAACACGTCGGCGCGTGCGTCGACGTCTCGGCCGAGCATGGCGTCGTACGACGCGTACGCAGGTGTGCCGAGCTGCGTGTGCGATCCGGTCAGGTCGGTGTCTCCGACCGGACGTAGGAGGCCGAAGTCTACTAGCACGGGGCGGCCCTCGAAGGGGCGCTCGTTCGTACCGTTGTGCTCGAGAATGATGTTGGACGGTTTCACATCGCGGTGCACGAGGCCGCGGGCGTGGACCTCGGCGAGGGCATCGGCGATCGTCCGGGTGATGCGCACGCAATCGCGTACGTGCTCGGGGGAGGTCGGGCGCACCGGGCCCTGCACGCAATGAGCGAGGTTGACGAGCACGTCGTGCAACGTCGGGCCTTCGACCAGCCGCATGGCGAAGCACAGCGTGTCCCCGGTCGACTCGAAGCCGTACAGTTCGGCGACGTTCGGGTGGTGGATCGTCGCCGCAAGCGCCGCCTCGCGCTTGAAACGTCCGACGAAGCGGGCGTCGCGATTCGCGAGCGAGCGCGGCAGTACCTTCAGTGCGACGACGCGGTTGCCCAGCGAGGTCTGACGGGCGCGGTAGACGACGCCCATGCCGCCCTGGCCCAGCACGCCCTCGATGACGAAGTCACCGATGCGGGTGCCGATCGGGACGGCTTGGAGGTGGGTGGAGTCGGGCGGCCGCGGGGTGTCGGCGCGATCGGCCGCCAGTCTCTGATAGTAGTTCACCACCGCGGCGAGAGCCGCAGCGAGTTCCTCGGGGTTCTCCCGCACGACCTGTGCCATCGCGGCCATTTCGAGCGGGGTTCCCGCGTCGTGGGCGGCCAGGACTCTATGGATGAGGTTCGTGTGGTCGTGCATCGGGCGAGTGCGAGTTGGTCAGGCGATTGGATCGACAGAGGGCCCCGCGTGCCATCTGCAGCCCGAGCAGTGGCTGCTCGGCCTGGACCAAGCAGGCGTGTTGACCCCGCGGAATCGAAGGACAGGGCGGAGGCGTTCGGTTCCCCTTCGACGCGCGCAAGCAACTGGAGCGTATCGAGGCCGAGGAACGAACGTCTCGGATGCGGATTGCGATGAGGTCTGCATGCACACGCTCAAGTCGCTCAAGAAGCTCTCGGCCCTCATGCCCATCTTGCTACCGGTCGTGACCGGCAGTGTCCGCGCGCAGGCTCCTGCCTGGACTTTGGCAGGACCGTCGGCCCTCTCGCCGCGCATGGGACATGCGATGGCCTTCGATAGTTCCAGAGGACGCGCCGTGGTCTTCGGCGGTCAGTCGAACCCCGCGCAGACTGGGCCATTCCTGGGCGAGACATGGGAGTGGGATGGCGCCAACTGGTCGCTGGCCTCGACCAGCGGGCCGACGGGGCGTTGGTATCCCGGCCTCGCGTACGACTCGGGACGCGGCGTGACCGTGCTGTTCGGCGGTGAGTCCGGCATCCCCTGGGGCAGTCTGGGGGATACCTGGGAGTGGGACGGCACGACGTGGGCCCTGCGAGCGACCACGGGACCTTGTGCTCGAGACCGATTCACGATGGCGTACGACTCGTCGCGCCAGCGCACCGTGCTCTTCGGCGGTCAGATTGCCGGGGTGGCGCTCAGCGACACGTGGGAGTGGGACGGCACCTCATGGACGATGGTCGCCTCCGGCGGTCCACCGGCGCGCTACTCCTACACTGCTGCCTATGACAGCGCCCGTGGCAAGGTCGTCATGTTCGGCGGCTTCACGGGCAGTCAGCTGCTGGGTGACACATGGGAGTGGGATGGCAGCAGCTGGACGCTGGCGGCGAGCACCGGTCCTGGTCCGCGCTCGACGACGCTGTCGTACGACAGCATGGCGCGGCGAACGGTCTTGCATGGAGGCACGATCAATGCGCTGAGTGGGACGCTCGCAGGCGATACGTGGACATGGAACGGCAGTGCCTGGACCCAGATGGCCGTGTCGGGTCCCAGCGCCACGGGGATCATGGTCTACGACAGCCTTCGGGGTCAGTCCCTCTTCGTTCCGGACCGGGTCAGCACCTTCGGACCTCATGCCGACACTTGGAGGTTGGAGCCATTGGCATCTTTCGCCGACTTCGGCGCCGGTTGCCCGGGCAGCAGTGGTACGCCGACACTGAGCTCAACGCACTCGCCTGTCATCGGGCAGTCATTCTCGATCGACGTTGCGCAGCTTCCGTTGGCCCAACCAGCGAACCTCGTGCTGCTGTTCATCGGATTCTCGGATACCCACTTCGCCGGCATGCCGCTGCCGATCCCTCTCTCGGTCGTGGGGATGCCTGGTTGCAACCTCCTTGTTTCCATGGACATCCAGGTTGGCCTCATCGGGGTAGGACAGGTGACCTGGGCTTGGGCGATCCCCGACGACATGGGGCTGTTGGGTCTCGTGTTCTTCGCACAAGCGGCTGTTCATGACCCGGGCGCCACGGCTTTCGGGTTCACGGTCTCGAATGCTGGACGAGCCGCTGTGGGCTTCTGACACTCAGACCTGGTCCTACGTATTCCGCAGCACCATGCGGTGCATCGTTCCTGGCCCGGCCCGGTCCCTGGAGTCGGGGCGGACAGACACGCTCGCATCGGCGGCGCCCGGCCCCGGCCACTACTTCGCAGCCGTGACGCGCTGCCGCAGCGCCGCGAACGCGGGCATGCCGTGCAGCGGCTCATAGACCGGATCGTCGAGCTGCCACACCGGATCCCAGCCGAGCGACGCCGTCGCCTCGAGCAACGCCATCGCCCGCGCCGAGTGGCGCGCGCGCAGCACCTCGGCCTGCTCGGGCGCCGCCAGCGCGATCGCGCGCAGCAGGGACCACGCCGCCGTGTGCTGCGCGACGGCGTTGCCGGTGCGTTCGGCGAGCGCTTCGGCGTTGGCGATCAGTTCGTCGGCCTTGCCCTGTTCGGACAGACACTTCGCGAGCGAGTAGCGATGGTGGTCGAGCCGCTCCTGCGCGTCGGCGAAGCCCGGCTTCGCAGCGAGCACCGCGAGTTGCGTGTCGCAGGCGCGGCGGATCCACCGTTCGGCCGCCACCACGTCCCCGGTCATCAGGAAGCAGCGCCCGAGGTTCTGGTACGCGTTGCCGAGGTGCACGCGGAACACCGTCTGCTCCGGCAGCCGCTCGACCAGCGCCTCGCGCAGCGCGATGCTCTCCTCGAGGAACGCGCGCGCCGCGGCGTCGCCGCGATCGATCAACAGGTTGGCGTAGCTCTCGAGCGCCATGCTCTGCAATGCGCGCGGCGGCGGCCACAGGCGGTTGTTGTCGGGCAGCGCGCGCGCACGTTCGACCGCGGCCAGCAGGTGCGGCGCCGCGCGCGCGGGTTCGCCGGCGCGCCGCAGCAGCACGCCGAGGCTGCTGTGGCGTCGCACCAGCGCGATCTGCGCGTCGACGCTGTCCGGCTGCACACGCGTCCACTGCTCGGCGAGCGCCAGCGCCGCCTGCAGGTGGCGTTCGGCGTCGGCGACCTGCTCGCGTTCGGGGAACAGCTTGGCGAGGTTGATCGCGAGTTCGCCGCAGAGGCGCAGCGTCGCGACCGCCCCCGGCGAACGTGCCTGCAGCACCTCGGCGTCCCGCTTCGCCTGCTCACATGCCGCCCCGGCAGCGGCGAAGTCCGACGCGCGGAACGCGAGCGAAGCCAGCGCGAGCCGGACCTCGCCGCGCAGTTCGAAGGTCGAGTCGGAGGCGCCCGGCGGCAGATCGCCGAGCGTGCGCAGCGCTTCGTCGAACAACGCCGCCGCCACCTTCGTGTCGCCGGCGCGCGCCGACACCTGTCCCGAGCGGTACATCGCCGCCGCCGCCTGCCGCGCGAGCCGCGGCTGCGCGCCGTGGGTCGCGAGCAGTTCGCGGTAGCGCGCCAGCGAGTCGGCGAGCAGCTCGCGCGCGAGCGGATCGACCTCGGCTATGTCGGGCAGGTTGGTGCCGCCCATGCGCTCCTCGGCGGCGGCGAGCGTGTCGAGCGTCGCGAGCAGGCTCTGTTCCGCGCGCTGCGCCGCTTCCGCGAGCGAGCGTTCGGCGGCGAGCCGCTCCGCGCGCAGCGCGAGCGGCCACGCGATCGCGCCGCACAGCAGCGTGGCCGCGACGGCGGTCGCGACGCGATGGCGCTGCACGAAGCGCGCCGCGCGGCGGGTCCACGGCAGCCGCCGGCCGCGGATCGGCGCGCGCGCGAGCACGGCCTGCAGGTCGGCGACGAACGCGGCCATCGACACGTAGCGGTGCCGGCGATCGCGATCGGTCGCCTTGCCCAGCACGATCGTGAGGTCGCGTGGCACGCCGCGCCCGAGGTGCAGCGCCGGCAGTTCGCCGCGCACGACGTCGGCTTCGGAGCAGCGCGGCGAGAACGGCGGCTCGCGGGTCAACAGCTGCCGGAGCGTGAGGCCGAGCGAGTAGACGTCGGTGCGTTCGTCGGTCGGCTCGGACCCCAGCTGCTCCGGCGACATGAAGGCCGGCGAGCCCGGCTCCGAGCTGCGCGTCAGTTCGCGCGAGCCGCGTACGCGCGCGACGCCGAAGTCGAGCACCAGGGCGCGACCGTCGGGCATCAGCATCACGTTCCCCGGCTTGATGTCGCGGTGCACGATGCCGTGCGCGTGCGCGTGCGCCACGCCGTCGCCGACCTGGATGCCGGCGCGCAGCGCCGCCTCCCAATAGGCGCCGGCGAAGTTCGCGGGTGTCGTCTCGTCGCGCGACGGCGTCCGGCCCAGGCAGGCGAGGATCGCCGCGTACAGGTCGACGCCACGCAGGTCCGCGAGCGGACGCCCGCGCAGCATGTTCGTCGCCTCGCCGAGGCTGGCCCCGAGCAGCAGCGGCATCGCGAAGTACGGGATGCCCTCGTGTTCGCCGGCGAGCAGGATCGAGACGATCGCGGGATGGTCGAGCCGGCCGATCGCCTCGATCTCGCGGCGGAAGCGTTCGCGCGCGCCGCTGACCCAGAGCAGTTCGGGGCGGATGACCTTCAGTGCGACGCGGCGCTGCGGATCCTCCTGCAGCGCTTCGAAGACGGTGCCCATGCCGCCCGCGCCGAGGCGGCGCAGCAACCGGAACGGTCCGAGTCGCTCGGGGAACTCGAGCGTGGTGACTGCCGACGCGGTCCCGCCCAGCAGCCCCATCTGGCGGCAGCGCTCGAGCCCGCGTTCGAGCACCGGGCGATGCGCTGCATGACGCGCGAGGAACGCGGCGAGCGCCTCGGGGCCTTCGTCGTGGGCCGCCAGCGCCTGCGCCAACAGGTCCTCGACGTCGGAGCTCTGCGTCATGCCCCGGCAGCCTAGCGCCGCGGCGCCGGCGGGGCATCGCACGTCGCCCACGCGTGCTTCAGTCGGGGCTGCCCATGAAGAGGAACGGCGCCCAGCGGAACGGGTCAGGGTGCTTCTGTCGCAGCGCCTTCTTGGCGTCCGTGAACGCCTTCAGGCGGTCGGTCTCGCCAGCGAGCAGACGTCCGTAGAAGTCCGTCATCAGGTCCTTGGTCGACGTGTCGTCGACCGCCCAGAGCGACGAGACGACCGCAGACGCGCCGGCGAACAGGAAACCGATCGGCAGAGCCTGCGGTGCTTCGTCGCGTAGCGTCGGGCCGACGTTGGTGCGGCAGGCCGACAACACGACGAGCCGGCAGGAAGAGAGTCGCCCGCGCCAGGGGCCGAACAGATCGGACAACTTCAGCAGCCCATCGTCGCCGGGCATCACGTTCGGCGCCTGACTCAGCACCAGCATGCTGAGACTCTGGCCGGCGCATTCCTCGGCGATGCCGTGACACGCGAAGTGCACGTACTTGGCCCTGGCGGCGAGGTCGAACACCGCCGGTTCCGTCGCATCGACCCCGAGCAGGCTGTGCAATGATGCCTGTCGATCCGCGAACACGCGGGCGATCGCCTCTGTCTCGACGCGTGCTCCCGTCAGCGGCGGCAGACGTCGAATGCGTTCGATCTCGCCTGCCCGCATGACCCGACGGATGCGTTCCTCACCGTCGAGTCGTGCCTCTGCAACCGAACCGGCAGATCCCGTGGCGACTTCGATGTCCAGGCGATCGGGCGCTGCGGCGAGGTCGGTTGTCTCGCCTCGGCGCCACACGCGGAGGAACACGGGCGCGCCTTGCCGCTTGCCGTCCTCGACGGCAGCGTGCGTCTGGTCGATCAGGTCACGCAGTGCCTTGTCGTCGGCGACCGGCTGCCCGTCATAGGAGACGATCACGTCACCGGGCAGCAGGCCGATGCGTGCACCTTCACCTCCGTCCTCGGCGGCCAGGACGAATGCGCCGGCCTGCGGCACTGCGGGCGTAGCCTCGAGCACGCTGGGGTCGCCGACCGCGAGCAGGTCGAGGCTCGTCGCGTCGTCGCTCGCATCCTTGCCGCGCTGGCGCAACCAGCACAACATGCTGGCCGTCGGCACGTAGCTGATCGGCGGCCCCTCGTCGATCCAACGGACAGGTTCGCCTGCCCTGTGACCCACGACCAGAGCCTCGAACGGTATTGCGTGCAGGGCGCGGTGAGCGGCGATGAAGACCCGGCGCGCGTTGCGCAACCTCGGCCAGAGTGGCTCGGGAATCAGGGAGGCGAACAGCGTCGCCGAGGCGACCGCCCGTCCGTCGACCGTCGACGCGGCGGGATCGCGTCCTCTAGCGGATGCCGGCGTCACCGAGCCCGTGGCCTCCGCGCGGACCGATGCCATCGCCGCGGTCAATGTCGCGTGGGCATGTGGAAGTTCGAGTGCTTCGACGTCGCCCGTGGAGGTGAGCACGTACAACAGTCCGGCCGACGGCGTGCACGTGTACTGCAGCAGGATCTCGCCGTCGCGCAGCAGACCCTTCACGTCCACCGCGGAGCGCGTTCGGCCGACGGGCGACACGTCACCGGTCCGGCGCGCGCACTCGTCGAGCAGCTGGCGTCGACGCTGCGAAGAGTCACGGAAGCGCGCCAGGACCGCTTCGCGGCGTTCGTGCCTGTCATCGGCCGGCGCGTCGTCGAGTAGAGTCAGGTCGTGCAGAGCCCGATCGAGTTCCAGGTCGACGGCCGCGAGGTCATGGCGCAGCTTCGGCAGGCGTTCGGCGGTCGAGGCGTCGCCGCGGCGCCTCGCGTTCACGAGCGCCGCCTCGATCACGTCGAAGCGCTGCTGCTCCATCAAGTCGAGCAGGCTGCGGCCGCGGCTGCGTTCGGCTGCATCCCAGGCGGCGGCAGGCATCTTCGCTCGCAGGTACAGCATCTGCAGGCGCTCGAACACCTCGACGCGCTTGAAGCGGTCGAAGGCGGCCTGGCGCAGATCCGTCGACACGCGACTTCGCTCGCGCAAGCGCTCGATGATCGCGCATGCCTCTTCGCAGCATCGTCGCGCGTCGTCGTGACGCCCGAGATCCTGATGGGCCACCGCGAGGTTGCCGAGCAGGTCCGGTAGCAGCGGGTGGTCTGGCCCGAACAACCTTCGCTGCATCGCGATCGCGTCCTCGTAGTGCGGGACCGCTTCGGCGCTCCGGCCGCTGATCTGCAGGCATTCGCCGTGGACCAACGCCAGTTCGGGGCGCAGTGGATGGTCGCTGTCGCCGAACAGGCGCGAGGCCGTTTCCGACGCCGATTCACACGCTGTCAGAGCGTCCACGACACGCCCGACCCTCGCGCGGCGAACGGCGAGGTTGAGCTCGGCCGCAATCAGGTCGGGGTGGTCGGCGCCGGCGTGCCGCTGCCGGATCGCCCCCGTCGCGGCCTCGGTGGCCGCGAGGGCTTCGTCGTCGCGATCGAGGTCGCCCAGCAGCAAAGCGACGTTGTGCTGCAGTCGAAACAAGTTTGCCCCCGAGCCGGGCGCGGTTCGCGCGACTCGGAGGGCTTCTTCCGCGCTGTGCAGCGCTTCCGGCAGCCGCCCGAGGTCCCTCAGGCAGAGGGCGAGATTGGAGAGGTTGCTGCAGATCCCGCGCACATTGGCTCCACCCAGGCGGCGGTACATCGCAATCGCGGCCTCGAACATGGGCAGAGCCTCGTCGAAACGACCCAGGTCCCGCAGACACAAACCGAGGTTCGTGAGATTGGCGGCGAGATCGCGGTCGTCTCTGCCCGCGAGCATCCGCCAACGCATCGCGAGCGCCTCTTCGTGACGGGCGCAGGCTTCGTCGCAGTCGCCGGCGACATGGACGGCGACGGCGAACTGGCTCAGCGTCCTCGCCAGGTCGGGATGGTCGCGGTTGCCGATCGCACGGCGTGTCACGGCCAGGGACTCTGCGAGGTGCACCATGGCTTCGCGCTGGCGCCCCAGGTGCGCGAGACAGCTGCCGAGCCCCATGCGAGCCTTCGCCAGTCGCTCGTCGTCACGTCCACCCGCGAGTCGTTGCGCCATCGCGGCGCCTTCTTCATAACAGCGCAGCGCGTCTTCGTGCCGACCGACCGCCGCGAACGACCAACCCGAACCGAGGAGCGACTCGACGAGGCGGGGATCGTCACGGTCCGCGCAGGCGCCGCGCACCAGTTCCAGTGCCTGCTCTCGGCGCTGGATGGCTTCGTCGGCGCGATCCACCAGCTCGAGGCACTGCGCCATCGCGGCGAGGATCTCGGCACGCCCTGCATCGTCGTTCGATCCGGCGGCCTCCTCGTGCAGCGACAGGGCCAGCTCACACTGTGCGAGTGCTTCCGGTAGCCGGCCGAGTGCACCGAGGCACATCACGATCTCGAGCAGTTGGCGCGGGACCGCAGTGGGAATCCCGAAGCCCCCCGTACGCTGCAACATCTCGTACAGCTCTTCGCGCAGCCGGAGCGACTCCTCGTAGCGCGCCAGCAGGAACAGGCTCTTCGCGAGGTTGCCCATGACCAGCGCCAGGTTCGGTGCATCCTGGTCGCCAACGAGTCGTCTTGTGTTCGCGAAGCTGGTCTGGAAGTGCGGCAGTGCCTCGTCGTGACGCCGCAGGTCCGCGAGGCACATGCCGAGCTGGTTCTCGGACGCTGCGACCAGCATGTCGGCAGCCCCGGCGGCGAGGCGGTGCGCCATTGCGGCCGCGGCTTCGTGGCGAGCGAGAGCTTCCTGCGACCGGCCCAGGCTCCGCAGGCTCGTGCCGATGTCGTCGAGGTCCATCGCGACGTCGGCGTGGTCCTTCTCTCCGTGTACCAAACGGCGTAGGCGCAGCGCCGTCTCGTACGCAGTGAGGGCTCCCGCGGCATCCCCCGCGGCACGCTGCGCCTTGCCGGCCTGAACCGCGATCTCTGCAGCGGCGTTGCGTTCTTCGGCGTCAGACAGGCGGTCGATCGCGGCGGTCAACGCCGCGATCGTGCCGTGCCAGTCTCGTGCCTCGGCCTTGGCGCGCGCCGCCGCGAGATCGTCTGGCTCTTGTGCCTGCAAGCAGCCGGTGCACAGAACGAGGGCGATGGAGAAACAGCTGGTTCGCATTCGACTTCCCTGTTCGCAGCTCGTGCACGGCCTCGGGCGGCCGGGGTCGACGATACCGACCGCTGCCTGACGGCACCACCGCAGGGCCGCACGCGGCGCATGCGCCGGTCGGCTCCGTTGAATCCGGCCCCGCCGCTCCAATGATCCAGGCATGCTGCTGCGTTGCGCGCTCGTCGTGTCGGTGTGGTGTGCGTTCCTCCCGGCGCAGGCGGACCCCGGCGCGCGGCCGGGCTACCGGTATCGCGACGAGGGGTTCGCCGGCGAGTTCGCGGACAGCCTGAACCGGCTCGTGCTCGAGGTCGACGGCGACCGTGTCGTCGGTCGCTGCGATCGCGGTGCCGACTGGGAACTGACCGGCACGGTCCACGACGGCGTGCTCGACGGCACGGCCCGGTGCCTGATCGCCGAGAAGCCGATGTCGGCCCGGTTCGTCGGCGACCAACTGCTGCTGCGCATCGACGACATCGAGACGCCGTTCCTGCGCGTCGTGCCGGTCGATGCGGCGCTCGCCGATCTGGGGCCGCCGGTGCTCGACGAAGCGCGGCGATGGACGCTCGCCGTCTACCTCGGTGGCGACAACGATCTCGAGAACGCCGCGATCGACGACCTCAACGAGATGCTGGCGGCGATGCCGCAGCAGGGCGTCGAGGTCGTCGTGCTGCTCGACCGCCTCGAGCACCAGCAGAAGGGCGATGGCATCTGGAGCGACACGCGCGTGTTCCGCCTCGACCCGGCGGGCGGCGGCGCGATGGAGGTGCTCGCGCTGCCCGGCGAACGCGACACCGGCGATGCGCGGACGCTCGCGTCGTTCCTCTGCGGCGCGTTCGCGAAGTACCCGGCGCCGCACCGCGCGGTCGTGATCTGGGACCACGGCGGCGGCTGGACCGGCGTCGTCAGCGACCACGACGCGCCGGGCACGCCGAACGGCCGCGACATGCTGAACCTGATGGACGTGCGGCTCGCGCTGCGTACGGCGCGGCTCCGCGTGCAGCAGAAGGCGCGGGTCGACCTGCTGGTGTTCGACGCCTGTCTGATGGCGCACCTCGAGAACGCGGTCGAGCTGATGGAGAGCGCCGACTGGCTCGTCGCCTCGCAGGCCATCGTGCCGGGCAGCGGCATGCCGTACGACCGCGTGCTGCCGTTGTTCGCGGCGACCGACGCGGCCGTGATCGCGCGCGGCATGGTCGAGGCGTTTGGCGGCAGCTATGCCGAGGTGCACGACTCGACGGTCACGTTCTCGGCGGTGGACCTCGCGCGCGTGCCGCGCATCGCCGAACAGCTCGACCGCTTCGCCGAAGCGCTGCTGCCGGGGATCGACGACAACTGGCCGCAGGTCGGTCGCGCGATGTTCTACGGCGAGTCGTACCAGCCGCGCACCAAGCGCCGGACCGACAAGTGGGGCGCGAGCCTCGACCTGGTCGACGTCGTGCGGCGGCTGTGCGCCGGCGTGACGCCGTTGCCCGACGCGGCGAAACAGGCGGCAGACGAACTCGAGCGCGCAGTCGCCGCAGCGGTCGTCGCGCGCACCGCCGGCGAACAGCGGGTGCTGAGCCACGGCCTGTCGGTGTTCGCGCCGTACCGCTACATGGAGCGGCTCGGCCGCTACGGCAGCCTCGCGCTGGCCGCCGGCAACCGCTGGACGGCGCTGCTGACCAAACTGCACATCCTGGCGCTCGGCGAGGCATCGACGATCGCCGTCGACGACGTCCAGCTGCACTGCGAAGAGAAGGACGGTCGGCGCGTCGTGCGGCCGTGGAACGGCAACGTCGTCACGTTCGCGGTGACCGGCCGCGGCATCGTCGAGGTCGAGCAATGGGACAGCGTGCGTGACGGTGACGGCTGGGTCGTGCTGCGCAAGAACCTCGTGCGCGACCCCGGCTGGCTGCGGCGGCTCGACCAGGCGGTCGCCGACGAGGCCGATCGCGTGATGCCGCAGTTCGCAGAGGGCCGCAACGAGCTCGGCAGCGAACTGGTCGGCATGCAGTTCCTGATCGACAACCGCGGTGACACGCTGCGGCGCGCGACGCTCGACCTGCTGGCGCCGTCGACGCAGTCGGCGCTCGTGGCGCAGGCACGGATGACGATGCCCGACCAGCCGCCGCAGGACGTCGAGGTGCACTTCGACCGCGCATGGTGGCGCGTCAACGGCGTCTATCCGCTGCACTGCGACGAGGAGGACTTCGAGCAGCGTCGCATCGCGCCCGAGGCCGCGACCGAGTTCCGGTTCGTGCTGCAGACGATCGCCGACGACGGCACGCAGGATCAGGTCCTCGGCGAACCGATCGCGTGGCGGGAGGGACTCTGGCTCGTGCTCGATCAGGACCAGCCGGGCCGCTACCGCGCGACGTTGCGCGCGCGCACGCTCGACGGCCGCGAACAGGACGCCAGCATCGATTACGACCTCGAAGCCAACCCCGACCTCGACCGCTGGACCGCGAGCTGGCAGACGTTCGATCCGGCGCGCCTCGTCGGCCGCTGGCCGCAGTCGCTCGCGGTCGGCCCCGACCAGTGGCAGGAGAGCGAGGTGCAGGCGCGGTTCGTGGGCAGCAACCCGATGGGGCCGGGCGTCTTCGACGTCGAATGCGAGATCGGACCCGCGGGCAAGGACGGCGTCTCGCACCAGACCTGGGTGTTCGAGCAGCGCGGCGTGCCCAACCTGCGCGTCGTCACCGAGATCGCCGACGGCCGCACGTTCTGCTGGTACGGTCCGGCCGCGTGGGGCATCACCGACGAGCGCCCGTTCGTCGTCATGAAGGCGATCAACGTGCCCGGCGTGATCTGGCGCTGGCAGCAGTCGATCTGGGACTCGATGGCTCCCGAGCGCGACAAGGACAAGTGACGCGTGGGCGCGGTGAGTGGCGTCGCGACGGACCGCGCCTCGAATCCCCGCCGACGTCAGCGTCCGCCGTCGTTCGCGAACAGGTCGTCGAGCAGCTGTGTGCGCATCGCCTGCGCGGCGAGCTCGTGGCCGCGTTCGTTCGGGTGCGTGTCGCGCGGGTTGACGATCAGACCCTCGTCGGCGTGCTGCGACAGCAGCGGCTCCAGATCGACGAAGCGCACGCCGCGCTCGCGCGCATGCTCGGCCAGGCGGCGGTGGGCGTCGCGGAACGCGTAGTCCTTGCCGAGCGCGTGCACGAACGGGAACACGGCGAGCCGCAGTTCGGCGCCGTGGGCGGTGCAGGCGGCCTGCAGCCGATCGAGCGCTTCGGCCGCGCGCGCGAACGCGGGGCCCGCGTAGGCCGCGCGCAGGTCGTCGAAGTAGGTCGTCACCGCGCCGCTGCGCAGCAGCACGCGGTAGTAGAACCAGTTCAGAAAGTAGGTCTCGGTGATCAGCCAGCAGTCGCTGCGGTTGCCGGCGAGGCCACGCACGCCGGTCCACGTGCGTTCGTCGAGGCGCTCGAGGTCGTTGACCTGCCAGACGTAGACCAGCACGGCCGGCCGGTAGCCCTGCTCGAACAACTGCTCGGCCTGGGCCACCACGGCGGTCACGTCGTTGCCGGGAACACCGAAGTTGTCGACCTGCCAGCGGCCTGCGTGGACCTGTTCGAGCGCGGCTTCGATGCGGTCGCTGAAGCGATCCTCGATGCGCGGCACGCCGTGGCCGAACGTGAAGCTGTCGCCGAGGAACGCGATGCGCCGCGGGCCGGGCGCCAGCATCGCCGCGAGCGGACGACGGTTGCGCAGCCCCAGTGCGTCGAGCTGCGGCGCGACGTGGATCGCGTGCCACCGTTTGGCGACGTTGGTGAAGTTCAGCGCATCGGACTCGGAGAACAGCGCCGCGAAGCCCAGTTCACACGCGGTCAGCACGGCCAGCACCATCCAGCACGACAGGCCGACCCGCGCCAGCAGCCGCGCCCCCCGGCGGCGGCGGCCGGCGCGCCACAGCGCGACGATGCCGACGAACGCCAGCACCAGCAGCAGCAGCCAGATCGCGGCGCCGAGCACGTAGTGCAGCGGCAGGTGCAGGATCAGCATGCCGCGGCTCCGTCCGGTGCGGACGCGCGCGGCGCCGCCGCGACGCCCACGCCGCGGTGGCCGTGCTGCGTCGAGATGCCGGGCCGCGTGATCATCCGGGGCGAACAGGATAGCGGCTGCCGAAGCGGCTGCCGACCCGGCGTCGGCGGATCACGCATGCCTCGGCGCCATCGGCTCGCGGCGTCGGTTCAGAAACCCAGCGACCACCAGTGCGCGTCGCCGACGTCGACACCGAGCGGCTGCGCCGCATCGACGAAGATCGCTTGCACGACGAAGTCGACGCCGACCGCCGACGGCAGGTTCGGCAGCGCGAAGCTGCCGTTCCAGGTGCCGTCGCTGGCCGGGATCACGACGGCGGCAGCGAACGCGGCGAACGGATCGAAGTGCAGGCAGCGACGCGGTGCGATCGGCGCGCATTTTCCGAGCGGCTGACCCACGGCAACGAGGCCCAGGTCGGACGGCTGCAGGCTGCGGCAGGTCAGCGCCACGCTGCTGCCCAGGACCGGGTCGTCGACGTCGAAGCGTCGCGTGCTGTAGCGCTGCACGGCGAGGTGGGATCCGGTCACCGGCAACACCCACGGTTCGCGGCCGTGCACACCGTCGTCGGCCATGAGGACGATCGCGCCGCCGAGCGGCATGCCGACGTTCGAGATGATGCCGCCGATCGTGATCAGCGAGGACGCCGCGCCCGGCGCGATGTCGGCCAGCAGCTGCGTGCCAGCGCTGGTGCCATCGGTGATCCACGGTTCCTTGCCGAGCACCGTGGTCTGCACGGCCAGCAGCGCGCGACGTTGGCCGACCGGCGTCCAGCCGCCGATCGACGATCCGGCGGGCCCCGGCTCCAGGTCGCCGAGGTGCACGGTGCCGGCGCTAGTGCCGTCGGTGAGGTGCGGTTCGCTGCCGAGCCCGCCGGCGTTCGCCCAGAGCAGCAGCCGGTCGTCGATCTGTCCGACGAGCACGGGCGAGCTGCCGGTGGCACCAGGCTGCAGATCCAGCGTGCGCGTGCCGGCGAGTGTGCCGTCGCTGAGCACCAGTTCCGCGCCCAGTCCGGGCACGTTCGCGGTGAAGACGGTGGACGCGCCGAGCCCCAACACGGGCGGCGAGAACGACGACCACGTGATCAATTGCTGGGGCGGGCCCGAACCGTTCCAGTGCGACAGACCCGTGGCATTCGCGATCAGCACGCCACCGCTGCTCGCGGCGGCGATCGTCGCCGGGTACGGAACGAAGGTGCCGGGGTTGCCGGGCAGGTGCAGCGCCGTGATCTGGAAGCCCAGCAGCGGTGGTGCGAACACGAGGGACAGTTGATAGAGGCCGTCGACGGTGAACACGACGCCGCCCGGCAATGAGCCGATCACGGCTGCCGTCGAGCCATCGCTGACGATCACCTCGCCCTGCACCCCGAGCAGCAGGGTCAGGCCGAACAGCACGCCTTCCCACTGTGCATCCGGGACGCCGAGCGAATAGGTGCCGGCGACCGTGCCGTCGGTGCGCCACGTGACGCCGTTGTCGGCGAAGAACAGCACCGGCCCGTGCGCGACGTCCGCGACCGGATACAGCAACCCGGACGACGCCGTGCCCGCGTGCAGCAGGAACGTGCCCGCCGGAGTGCCGTCGGTGCGCCAGAGTTCCGGATTGCCACCGCGTTCGACGACGAACACGGTCAGGTCCGCCATCGTCACGAACCAGCGGAAGATCACTGTCGCCCCGGTCGCGAAACTGGTGACCTGCACGGTGCCGGCGCTCGTTCCGTCGGTCAGCCACAGCTGGTTGCCGTTGACGCCGTCGTTGAACACGAGCGTCAGCGTGCCGTCGACAGGGCCGCGGCCGAAGCTGGTCGGAAACGAGCTGGCGCCAGGCAGCGGGTTCCCGTCGACCAGCAGCTGGGGCGATTGGCCGGTGGTGCCGGGCGCCGACAGCAGGACGATGGTCGTGACCAGGACCGCGCGTCCGACACTGCGAAGGGGCTTCACCGCCGCGATCATCGCCTGCACGCGATCGTGCGTCGAGCCGCGTCCAGCCTGCCGGTTCCCGATCGGGCGCGTTCCGCCGCGACGAGCACGTCGCAGCTGCTGAGCGGCACGTTGGCGGACGTCGTGCCGCCAGGCGCCCGTCGGTCAGAAGCTCCCCGCGGTCAACTGCAGCGCGTTGGTCGCGGTGATCGCCGTCCACGCACCCTGCGCGTCGACCGCGATCGGCACCATCTGGTGGAAGAACGTCACGCCGACCAGCGGCGGCGTGTTCGGCAGGAACGTCGACGACGTCGCGGTGCCGTTCGTGGTCACGAGGGCGCCGAGGATGTCGGGCAGCACCAGCGCGTCGCAACCCGGCAGGCCCTGCGTGAAGAACGCGCCGAGCGGCGCCAGGCCCTGCGGGATGGACGTCAGGCTCGTCACGGCCAGCACGATCGCGGTCGTCGGCAGGTTGGTGCCGGTCGCCACGAACGTCGACTCGACCCACGGCAGCGTCACGGCGGTCAGCGTCTGGCCGTTGCAGCCGACGCCGAGGTCCTGCACCGATGCCGGGCACGTCGGCAGCAGCTTCGCGAAGTTCGCGGCGCGGTCGTCGCCGAACAGGCCGCCGACCGCGAGGCCGCCCTCGGGCAGCGCGCGCACGTGCTGCACGAACGAGCCGTGCACGTCGAGCGCCGACCAGGTCGTCGAGCTCGCGTCGAGGCGCGCCACGTTGCCCGTGACCTCGACGTGCAGGATCGGCGGAATGGAGATCGTGTAGTTCCACTCGGCGCCGCAAGCGACGATGTCGCCGTCGGGCAGCACGGCGACCGAGAGCACGTCGCTGGTCGGGTGGTAGGCGAACGTCGAGCCCGGGTAGACCCACGCCGAACCGTTCCACTTCGCGAGGTACGGCACGCTGGTGGTGCCCGAGAACGTGAACGCACCGCCGATCACGGGCTCACCGCTCGACGTCGTCGCGATCGACCACACGGCGTTGTCGACACCGTTGCCGAACGCCCACCACGCGCCGTTCCAGCGGGCGATGCGGCTCGCGGCGACGCCGCCGATCGTCGTGAAGTTGCCGCCGACCAGCAGTTCGCCGTTCGGCGCCACGTGCAGCGCGTTCAGTTGCGACGGCGAGCCGCTGCCGAGCGCCAGCCACGTCGTGCCGTTCCAGCGCGCGATGCGGTTGCGCGCCAGACCGCCGGCGGCCGTGAAGCGTCCCGCGGCGACGAGGTCGCCGCCCGGCATCACCGCCAGCGCGTAGACGATGTCGTTGACGCCGCCGCCGAACTGCGACCAGGACGTGCCGTTCCACCGCGCCAGGTTCTGCGCCGGCACGCCGCCGGCCGTCGTGAAGCTGCCGCCCGCGACGAGGTCGCCGTTCGGCAGCGTGGCCACCGCGAACACACCGAAGCCGCCTTCGAGGCCGGTGCCGAGCGGTGACCAGGCGCCCGGATTGCCGCGCGCGATGCCGTTCATCGTGACGCCGGAGATCGTCGTGAAGGCGCCCGCGATCACCGTGTCGTTGCCCAGCGAGCACGAGTCGTAGACGCGCTCGTCGATGCCGCGCCCGAGCAGCGGCGGCCAGGCCTGCACGCCGTCGAACTCGCGCACCGCCAGCGTCGCGTTGGCGAGGCCGAGCACGTAGCCGCCGAGGTAGCCGAGCGCGCTCGGCTGGGCCGACGCGCTGTCGTCGAACAGCGAGCCGAGGGGGTTCCACGCCGTGCCGCTCCATCGCCAGACCTCGTCGGACGTGCCGAGCGCCGTCGCCGTGACCTCGAAGCTGCTGACGCCGAACGTGCGCACGAACAGCTCGTTGACGGTGGTGCAGGTGATGCCCGTTCCCATCGCGCTCCACAGATTGGTCGACTGCGTGAGCCGCGCGACGTGCGCCGCCGCGAGCGCGCCGATCGCCGTGAACTCGCCGCCGGCGAACAGGTAGGTCTGCGTGATCGCGATGGCCTGGCGCACCGCGAACGACTCGATGCGGCCGTTGAACGTCGCGCCGGCGAACCACTGCGAGCCGTTCCACAGCGCGTGGTTGGACACCGCGAGTCCGCCGGCGGCCGAGAACGCGCCGCCGACGTGCAGCGCGCCGGCGAACGGCGCCAGCGCGCGGACTTCGCCGGTGATGCCCGTGCCGAGTGCCGACCACGTGCTGCCGTCCCACTGCGCGATGTTCTGCGCCAGCACCGAATCCACGACCGAGAAGTCACCGCCGGCGACCAGCCGCGACTGGAACGTCGCGAAGCTGCGTACGTATCCGCTGACGGTGCCGAACATGCCGAGCGGCACCCAGCTGCTGCCGTTCCACGTCGACAGCCGCGACGAGTTCAAGGAGTTGGTGCTGGCCGCGACGACGAGCTGGCCGTTCCACACCGTCATCGCGGTGCAGCTGACGCCGGGCGGCGTACCGAGCGGCTGCCAGGCGGTGCCGTCGTGGAAGGCGATCGACACGCCGGTCAGGGTGCCGGCCGAGAACCTGCCGGCGAACACCTGGACCTGCGCCTGGGGCCCGGCTCCGTCCGGATCCCAGTTGACGATGGCGTTGACCGTGCCGGTGGCGTGCGGCACGGGGTCGCCGGCCATCGGCAGCAGGTCACACTGCGCGAATGCGGTCGACCAGAGCAGGGGCAGGACCAGGGCGGCGCGGAGCGAGGGCATGCCGGTCGAGCGACGCGCCCGCGGCCGTGTTCGCGGATTCGCGGAGAATTGCGGCACGGGCCGCAGCTCGGCCCTGCAGGCCGAGTCAGCCGGCTGGCGGTTCGAACCAGACCGTCTGACCGACGTGCAGCCGGCCGCGGCGCAGCACGGTGCCGTAGACGCCGGCGCGATTGCCGCGCTCGCGCACGATCGCCTTCAGCACGCCAGGCGACGCGGCGGCGGAGTCGGGGTCGAAGTTCACCATCGCGCAGCGTTCGTCGTGGTCGACGACGGCGATCGCCGGCGCGGTGCCGTCGCCGAACGTCAGCACGCCGCCGACCCAGTCGTCTTCCGCGAACGCGGGCGCCTCGGTGGCGAGCACGAGGTTTGCCCGGTAGCGGCGCGCATCGGCGGGCACCTCCGCGAGCGTGCCGATGGCGGCGACCGTCGCCTCGGTCAGGACCGAGATCGACGCCGCGTCGAAGATGCCGCGGTTCAGGTGCACCATCTCGACCGGCGTGCCGTGCCGGCGACCGAGGTCGGCGGCGAGTTCGCTGCCGAACAGCGGCAGCACAGCGCCTTCCGGTGTGCGCACGTGCGACGGCAGCGGCCCGGGCCCGCGCCACTCCGGCACGAAGCGCAGCAGCGCCGGCAGCCGCGAAGCGGTCAGCCACGGGAAGCCGCCCTGGTCGCCGATGCGGCGCAGCGCGAGACGGCGATCGCCGTCGATGCCGTGCCAGCCCAGGTCGGCCGCGGCCAGGGACTCGCCGCGCATGGACTTCACGGGGTGACGACCGATCGACGCGATACGACCGAGGATCCGGGGCACGGGACCTGGAGCGTCGCCGCGCCGCGAAGCGGACACGAGCCGCACCACGGATTTCCGCGCCGGCCGCGTCGCCGCGGAATCGGCTTGCACTGCGGAGGCGGCGCGGTAGCGAAGCGGGCCTGATGGCGATGCTCCCGCGTTCTGCGCTCGTGCTCGCGCTGCCGTTCGCGGCGGGGCTGTCGTTGGCGGCGCTGCCGGCGCAAAAGGGCGACGGCGGGAACTGGCCGTTCGGCGCGCCGGCGACCGCCAGTTCGATCGAGTGGCGCGACCTGTTCAACCTCGGTGCGCTCGGCGCGAAGGCGTGGGATGCGGATCGTCCGGAACCGAGCGGGGACCGCACCAGTGGCCGGCGCACCGTCGAGGGCGGCAACGACCGTGGGCCCGACGTCGGCCCGAAGCGCCTCGTCGTGCGGGCGCTGTTCGACGGCGGGCCGGCGCAGAAGGCCGGGCTGCGGCTCGGCGACGTGATCCTCGGCGTCGACGACACGACGTTCGCAGACGGCTGCTTTGCGCCGCTCGCCGCCGCGCTGCAGCGGGCCGAGGCCACCGACGGCAAGCTCGTGCTGCGCATCGAGCGGGCCGGCAAGCCGCTGCCGCTGTCCGTCAAGCTCGCCAAGGTCGGTCCGGTCGCGAAGGCGCCCGAGACGGGGCGCATGCGGCAGCAGCTGCTCGACGACGCGCTGGCGTGGCTCGGCAAGCGCCAGGTCGGCGGCGGCTTCGCGGAGACGCTCGGCGGCAGCAACGGCGCCGTCGTGCAGACGTGCCTCGCGGGCCTGGCCTGGATCGGCGGCGGCAGTTCGCTCGCGAAGGGCAAACACCGCGAGAACCTCGCGGCGGCGCAGCAGTTCGTGTTGCGTGGCCTCACGCTGCCGGACCGCATGGGCGAGGACGGCGGCGCCAACTGGGACCAGACCACCTGGGGCTACGCGCACGCGGCGATCTTCCTCGGCGAACTGCAGCTCGCCGGCGGCGGCAAGAAGCCGAGCGCGGACCTGCAGCGCATCGCCGACACGCTGTGTGCACGCCAGGAGGTCAGCGGCGGCTACGGCCACGGGCCCGGCGGCAAGAACGCGCTCGGCTACATCGAACTGAACATCCTCGCCGGCTACGTCGCGTGCGGCCTCAGCGTCGCGCAGCAGGCGGGCTGCAAGGTCGACGCAGGCACGGTCGACAAGCTGTTCGGCTACACCGATGCATCGTCGGGTGCGGACGGCGGCGTCGGCTACGCGACCGGGCCGGGCCAGAAGGGCATGGGCAACATCGGCCGCACGGCCGGCATGTGGCTCGCAGCCCGCGGCCTCGGTCGCGCCGACCAGCCGGGCACGGTCAAGATGGGCGACTACGTGCGCGCCCACATCGCCGACACGATGGGCGGCCACGCGTCGCTGCAACAGCACATCCTGCTCGCCGGCATCGCCGCGAGTGCGCTCGGCAAGGAGGCGGCCGACGCGTTCTGGAGCGGCGGACTGCAGCGCGACCTGACGCTGGCACGCGCGCCGGACGGTTCGCTGCAACCGCGGCCCTGGCACGAGAGCCTGCTGCTGCAGAGCAACACCGACGTCAGTTGCGGCGAAGTATGGACGACGGCGTCGTGGGCGATCGTGCTCGGTGCCCACGGCGAACCGGGCAAGGGCGGGTTCCTGGGCTGGTGCGCACGCAAGAGGTGACCGCGCGAAGTTCGCGGCGGCGTGCCACGTCGGCCGCCGTCTCCGGCTGACTCCGGTATGGCCTGGCTCGTCACGATCACGCTGGACGTCGTGCTCGCCTTCGCGCTGCTGTGCAGCCTGTCGATGGCCGGCGCGTGGGGGGAGCTGTGCGGCATCCGTCCCGGCGGCGACAAGTCGGGGCTCGGCGGCTTCACGATGGTGCTGCTGCTGGCGATCGTGCGCTGGCTCGCGTTCGCGCTGGCCCTGGCCGTCGTGGCGCGGCCCGGCGAACGGACCTGGTTGTTGGCGGCTCACGCAGGGCTCGGGGTTGCCGCCACCTGGTCGTTCTCGCGCCTGGTCGATCGCGTGCACGGCGATCGCACGGTGCCGGCGGCGTTGGGCGCCGCGATCGGTGTCGGGGTGCCGCTGCCGGCGCTCACGCTGGCGCTGGTGCGCCTGCACGGCGATGGCCGGCACGACGCGCCGCTCGCGTTCGCGCTGACGGCGGTCGCGCTGGCGGCGCTGCACGGTCTCGTGTTCCACCTGCGGCGCCGCGGCATGCGGCCGCGGGGGGCGTGATGCACCCGGCGCTGCAGGCCGGCCTGTGCGTGGCACTCGTCTACGCCGCGCTGGCCGGTTGGTTGATTGCCTGCGACCGCCGGCCGCACAACGGCAGCTGGATCAACCTCTCGGGTCTCGTCAGCCTGTTCGCCACGTTCCCGATGTGGCGCCTCGCGGCTCGCTGCGGTTGCCGCCTGGACCCGCGCCGCAACGACCACATGCTGTTCGCGGTGCTCGGCACGGCGGGTCTCGTGGCGCTCGCGTCGGCGCTGCTGGTCTGGCCGTTCGTCGACTGACCGCCACGGATGCGTGCGCCGGGCAGCGGGCCGGCGCCGGGGATCCTGCGTCGCGAGGGCGGTCACCTGCGAATCGCCGCCGGCCAGCTACGGATCGCGTCGGGCGTGGCGATTCTCGGTCAGCAGCGTGCGCTGGTCGCCTTGCAGCGACCAGACGCGGTGGTGCAGGGTCCCGTCGGCCGCGACCTCGAGGCGCACCTCGCGCGCGACGGCTCGATCCCCTTCGTGGCCGCGAAGGTCGAGCTGCAGCGCGCCGGCCACCGCCGCCGCGACGTCGCCGTCGAACACGCCGCCGGCCTCTGTCAGAACCAGGCACCGCAGCGTGCCGGTGTCGAGCGGGGCGTAGAAGCACGCATCCAGCGCGGGCGTGCGCCGATCCCCGCCATCGGTGAGCCGCCACGTGCGCGCCCAGGCCGCTTCGAGCGACGGGATCCACTCGAACACGGTTCGGGTGCGCGATCCGTCGCGAGCGGTGCCTTCCCAGGTCGTGCCGACCAGCGCGGCGAAGGCTCGCCAACGGCCCGTCGGCGGCGGCGCCGCGGCCGCCTTCGGCCGCTGCCCCGTCGTGGGCGGCACGCGCACGAACTCGAGCGCATTGAGCGGTTCGGGCCCGTGGCCGTGGTCCTCGAGCAGCGCTTCGGTGTGGCGATCGGGTCCGACGAACGTCCAACGGAACGACAACGCGCGCAGGCCGCGGGGTTGGCGGAGGTCGAGGCGCGCCGCCGCCGTGTCGCCGTTGAACGTGATCCAGCCGGCGCCGACGCCGCGACCGACGCCGGCGATGTCCTCGTGCAGACTCAACAGGCAGGTGCGTCGCTGGCCCGGATGCCAGTAGAAGACCTCGCCTGCCCAAGGACTGTCGGCAGGGTCGGATCGCCACGCCGTCTTGCGCAGCGACAGCTGGCCCGGGCCCCATTGCCAGGCCTGGAACACACGGTCGCCGCTCGCCAACGTGGCGCACCACTCGCCGCCGATGAGACGCGCGAAATCGGCCATCGGGCCGGTGGCGGCCTCGGGCGCCTGTTCGCCGGCGGCCGAGGCGGGCGACGGATCCGCCGGCGCGGTGCCGCATGCCGACAGGGCGCACAGGAGCGGCAGCACGAGCCGCCGGCGACGGCGGCGCTGCGGCGGCGGGACGGGCCGGAAGCGGGCGATCGTCATCGGCACAGGGTGCCCCGTAGCGGCTGCGGGTGCGTAAGCGGGCGGTCAGCGGCCGTGGTCGGTTCGCGCGGCCGGCTGGCGGCGCTGCCTCACCGCCACTTCGCGGCGTCCTCGGGCTTGTTCCAGCCGTCGTAGATCGAAGCCAGCAGCGCGCGCAGTTTCCTGGTCGATTCCGCGTCGGCGCCGTCGAGGCGCTGCGCGCGCTCGAACAGGTCGTGCGCCAGAGCGGCGGCCTGTTCGTGGCGCTCCTGCGCGAGCAGCACGCGGCAACGCAGATAGTGCGACACGCGCGTGCCGGACCCGTCGGCGCCCGACAGCGCCTCGCGCACGGTCGCGGCCTCGGTCGCGTGCTGCAGCGCGCCGTCGAGTTCACCGGTCTGCAACTGCACATAGGCGGTCTGGTGCAGCAGATAGCCGACCATGCCGTCGTCGGGACCCAGCCGCCGCCGGACCTCGAGCGCCTCGCGGTAGGCGGCGAGCGCCGGCGCGAACTGCTTGCCGTCGGTGTGCAGGTCACCGATCGTGCGCAGGCACTGGGCGACCTGTTGGTGCGACGCGCCGAACGCCGCGCGGCTGCGCGCCAGCGCGTCTTCGGCCGTCGCCAGTGCCGCGGCGTCGTCGCCGCGCGCACGCTGCACGATCGCGAGGTTCAGCGTCGTCTTCGCGACGTCGGGATGGCCGTCGCCGAGCACGCGCCGCCGGCGCTCGAGTGCGTCGCGCGTCATCGCCTCGGCGCCGGCCGCGTCTTTCTTGGCCAGCAGTACGCCGCCGAGGTTCTCCGTCGTGACCAGCGTGTCCGGATGGTCCTCGCCGAGGATCTCGCGCCGCGCGGCGAGCGTCTCGCGGTACAGCGCTTCGGCCTCGTCGAGGCGCTCCAGTTCGCGCAGTGTCGCGGCCATGCCGTTCATCGCTTCGAGCGTGTCCGGATGCTCGGCACCGAGCGCGCGCCGCCGGCCCGCGAGGATCTCTTCGCGCAGCGCCAGGACTTGGCCGCGTCGGCGCGGATCGGTGATCGACGTCGCGAGGTTGTGTTTGGCGGTCAGCACCTCGGGCGAGTCGGGCGGCGAACGCAGCAGCCGCAACCGCAACGCTTCGCGGAAACCCTGTTCGGCCGCCGCCATGCGGCCGCGGCGGAACGCGAACGTGGCGACGTTGCCGACCGCGTTCGCGACCTTCGGATGGTCCTCGTCGTAGATCTCGCGGTAGGCGTCGAGCACTTCGCCGACCAGCTGTTCGCCTTCGTCGAGGCGGCCGAGGTCGCCGAGCACGAGCGCGAGGTTGTTCATCACGACCAGCGTTTCGGGGTGCCGCGGTCCGGAGACCTCGCGCCGCCTGGCCAGCAGTTCGCGGAAGCTCCGCTCGGCGTCCGCCAGCCGACCGTTGCGCTGGTCCAGCAGCGCGCGGTTGTTGCGCGCGACCAGCGTGTTCTCGTCGTCCTCGCCGAGCACGCGCGCCTCGACCGGCATCACTTCGTCGCGCAGGGCCCGCGCCTCGTCGAACTTGCCCGCGGTGGCGAGCGCGGTCGCGAGGTCGCCGACGGTCGCCATCGTGCCGCGATGCTCGGGCCCGAGCAGCTCGCGCGCCAGCGGCACTGCCTCGCGGTAGGTCGCGATCGCCTCGTCGAGGCGCCCGAGCGCCGCCAGCGCGGCGGCGAGACTGCGCATCGCCTGCAGCACCGGCTCCGACCGCGCGCCGAGGTGCTCGCGGGCGAGCTGCAGCGCCCGCTCGAAGTGGCCGCGCGCGACGCCGTGTTCGCCGAGCCGTTCGTAGCTCGTGCCGATCGTCAGGCGCAGCGCGACCTCGACCGCGGGATCCGAATCGAGGCCGACGAGCTCGAGCCGCATCGACGCCTGGTCGAGCACCTGGCGCACGGTGACGTCCTTGCCCTGGTGTTCCGGCGCGATCGACGCCAGCAGGTCGTCGTTCAGGAACGCGTTGACCTCCTGCGCGATGCGCGCCTGGCGTTGCGCGGCTTCGGCGCTCGCCGTGGCCTCCTGCTGGCGCTGCGCGGCCAGTGTCGCGCTCGCCGCCGCTTCGAGGCGGCGCTGCTCGGCGATGCGGGCACTGTCCTGCGCCCGATCGGCGAACACGAGGCTGCCGACCAGGCCCGCGACCAGCGCCACCAGCGCGGCGGCGAGCGAAGCGGCGAGGCCGCGGTTGCGGCCGATCCACTTGCGCGCCTCGGCGATCGCGCCGGTCTCGAACGCGGTCACGACCCGACCTTCGAGGAACGCACGCAGGTCGGCGCCGAGTTCAAGCATGCCGGCGTAGCGCGCCGCCGGCTCGCGCTGCATCGCCTTGGTGCAGACCGCGACCAGTTCGGGCGGCGTGTGCGGCGCCAGCGACTCGAGCGGCGGCGGTGGCCCTTCCATCACACGCCGCCAGACCGCCGACGCGCCATGCTGCTCGGCGGCATACGGTGAAGTGCCGGCCAGCAGGCGGTAGAGCATCGCGCCGACCGAGTAGACGTCCGAGCGTTCGTCGATCGCGGCGAGGTCGCCGCGCGCCTGCTCCGGCGACATGTAGCTCGGCGTGCCGACGATGTCGCCGTCCATCGTGTAGAGCCCGTCGCCGCCGCCGTCGGTGGAAGCGTCGCGGCGGTCGGTCGCGACCGGCGGCATCCGCGTCGCCGGTGCCGCTTCGCCGTCGCCGCGGATGCGCAGATCGTGGCGGTCGGTGCCGTTGCGCACGCGGGCGAGGCCCCAGTCCATCACGTAGACCTCGCCGAAGCGGCCGACCATGACGTTCTGCGGCTTCAGGTCGCGGTGCACGACGCCCTTCTCGTGCGCGTAGGCCATCGCTTCGCAGACCTTCAGCAGCACGCCGAGCACGCGCGTGGTGGTCCAGTCCTCGGCGCCGCGCGCGACGAGGCCACAGATCGCCTCGAGGTCGCGCCCGTGCACGAGCCGCATCGTGAAGTAGACGCGGCCCTGTTCGTCGATGCCGAGTTCGTGCACCGGCACGATGCCGGGGTGGTCGAGCTGGCCGGTGACCTGGGCTTCCTCGAGGAAGCGCGACAGCACCAGCGGATCGACGCCCGACCCGGCGGTCGTCGAGCCGCCCGTCGCATGGCGATCGAGGATCACCTTCATCGCCAGGCGCCGCCGCAGGTCTTCGTCGTAGACCTCGAGGATCGCCCCCATGCCGCCGCGCGCGAGCTCGCCCTGCAGCCGGTAGCGCGCGGCGCTGTTGCCGCGGTCTTCGAGCCGCTTCAGCGTCGACGACGACGAGCCGGTCGGCGGGGCCGACGGTGTCGGGCCGGGCGGGCTCGGCGGCGCGGCTCCCTGGACGACGGTGTCGAGGTCGACCCGCGGATCGATGTCGGCGCCGTAGCGCTGTCGCAACCGCGCGGCGAAGGACCCGTTCGGGTCGGGTGCGCTCGGGCCTTGGTCGGGCATGGCGGCGGCAGTCTACGGTCCGACCGCGTGGTCGTTCGCGCACCTTCCGGCGCTGGCGGTGCCGGCGGCCGAGGGGGGCGAGGGTTCGGGCCGCGGTCCCGCAGGCGACGGGCGCTCGTGGGTTCGCCGGCGTGACCGTGCCGCCGGACCAGATCCGGCGCCCGCATCAGCGGTGCAGCCAATCGCGGCAGCGGGCGGTCAGGAACGGCATGACCACGTAACCCATCAGCGGCACGACGAGCGCGGTGACGATCAGCGTCACCACCGGCAGCGGGAAGTGCGCGAGCAGCGGCGGCAGCACGAGCCACAGCACGCCGGTGATGGTCGGCCAGATGCCGACCCAGGTCAGCAGCACCATCTTGTGGCGGTTCGGACGCGGCGGGGCGGGCGCGGGCTCGGGCATGGGGCAAGACGTGTAGCGGTGCGCGCCCGCCGCGCCACCGCCGGGCCGGGTGCCGCCCCGCGGCGCGAGCGCGCGGTCAACGCGACCAGGCCGCCGCGCGACGACCCGGCGGCCATGGCCGCGCGGGCGGCGTGGCGCGACCAGCTCGGCCGCTGGATCGAAGGGCCGCGCGCGCTGCTCGACGGACCGCAGGCGCCGCAGTCTGCCGGCCTGCTGCGCGCGGCGATGCGACCCTGAACGGCCGCCGCGCGGTCACGGCAGCAACTGCAGCGGGAGCGGGTTGCTGACGTGCACGATCTGCAGGCTGCCGTCGAGGGCGAGGGCAGCGTGGTGCATCGTGAGGCCGGTCAGGCCGTTCAACACGCCGGCTGGGAAGTTGAGCTGCGCCAGCGAGGTGCCGCCGGGGCCGATCAGGCCCAGCGTGTTGACCAGGAACACCGAGTTCACGGCGTCGAGCGTGAAGCCGGTATACCAGTCGAGGTTCAGCGGGATGTGGGCACCGGCGAACGCGAAACCCGGCGCCCATCCCGACAGCGAACCGAGGATCAGGTGCAGGTGGTTCGCGAAGGCCGCGCCGGGATGGAAGTCGAGGTTCTGCACGCCGCCGTTCGCGACCGAGATCGCGGCCGTGTCGCCGGTCAGCGTGTAGCCGTTGCCGATCGGCGCAACGACGAACAGGGTGTCGCCGGGGCCACCGCCGAAACCCGGCGAGCCGTAGCTGCCGAACACGCGGCCGCCGCCCACGGCACCGGGCGTGAACCCGCGCCAGACGTCGTTGCCGCCTTCGAGGACCATGGCTTCGCCGGTCAGCGGGCTGTAGGCGCAGCACCCGAAGTTGATGTCGCCCGTGAACGGCCCGAAGGTCGCGAACGGCGTGATGCCGGCGGTTGCAGGGTCGATCTGCAGCATGCGCGGCATCGCGCCGAACCAGTTGGCATGGACGCCGAGCACGAGCTTGCCCTGCGGTCCGTAGCTGAAGCCCACCGGCGTCTCGAAGATCGTCAGGCCGGGGACCGAGCCGCCGACGTCGTACTCGTTGCACGTGGCCGGCGCGCGCAGTGCGGTGCCGTCGGCGGTCAGCGGCAGCTTGCGGATCGACACGTCGAACGACGGGCTGCCGCAGTCCGGCACGAGGTTGCTGCCGTAGAGCGCGAGGAACAGCGCGTTCTCGGTCGGCTCGTAGATCATCGCGCGGATCGGATCGTTGTCGTTGAACGTGACGCCACCGTTCAGCTGCCACGGTGCGGCGCCACCGACGTCGAGCAGCACGTGTTCCTGGCCGGCTGCGTCGACGTAGTAGATCTGCTGCACGGTCGGGTGGCCGGCGCCGGCCTTGTAGCCGTAGATCTTGCCGTCGCCGCGCGGGGCGATGCGGACCAGATAGCTGTTCGAGACCACGGTCGAGTTGCCGGCCGCGTCGATCGCCCACAGCGCGGGGTTCGGCCCACCGATCGTGCAGAAGGCGACGATGCGGTCCCGGAACGGGTCGTAGGCGGCACTGGCGGCCGGCACGGCGTTGCTGCCGAACTGCACCAGCTGGGTGGCGACGCCGGTGACCGGATCGATCCGCGCGATGCCAGGGTAGAACACTCCCGACGGCGGGTAGTGGTACGAGCTCATCAGGTAGACGGACCCGAAGTCGAACTGGGACTGCGCGGCGAGTGCGCTGGCAGTGAGGACGGCGGCGGCGATGGGTCGGAGGAAGCGCATGGGGTTCTCGGAGGACACGGTCGTGCCGGAGTGATCCCCGCACCGGCGGCGGCGTGACGCGCCGGCCCGGCAGGATTCGCGGCCAGTCCCAGCCCCCGTCGCCATGGCCGGTTTCGTGGTCGGCGGTGGCCGGATGGTCCGTCGGCCCCCGCATCGCGGCGGGACCGGTAGCATCCCGGGCCGGAGGCTCCGACGATGCACAGGATGGTTGCCGTTTGGTCCGTGGCGTGCCGCCCGGCTGCTCGCGCGATGTCGTCGATCGGCATCCTGCTGTCCGCCCTCGGCAGCCTGGGTGCGCAATGCACCAACGCGTGGCTGCCGGCCGTTGCCGCGAACGGCGCGATCGAGACGATCGCGGCATGGGATCCCGACGGCGACGGTCCCCAGCCGACGCTGCTCGCGGTCGGCGGTTCCTTCTCGTCGATCGGCGGCATCCCCGCGGCGAACGTCGCTGTGTGGAATCCCGCGACCGGCGTCTGGGCGACGCTCGGTTCGGGAATGACCGGCACCGTGAACGAGCTGCGCGCGACCGCGAGCGGCGACCTGCTCGCCGCGGGCTTCTTCACCACCGCGGGTGGTGTCGCCTGCAGCGGCGTCGCGCGCTGGCGCGCCGGCGCGTGGCAGCCGGTCGGCACCGGGCCCGGCGGCTTCCCGGTGCACGTGATCGAGACCGACCAGGGCCACGTCGTCGCCACGGGCTTCTTCTCGGGCGGCATCCACAACGTCGCATCCTGCGTCGCCGGCGTCTGGAGCTACGCCACGACCGACGTCAATCCGGGCGTCCCGGCGCTGGCGAAGCTCGTCGACGGCACCGTGCTGCTGAGCGGCAGCAGCGGCATCTACGCGTGGACGCCGACCGGACTGCTCGGCTTCGCGGGATTGCCCGCCCCGACCACCGCGATCTGCGCGCTGCGCGGCGGCGGGTTCGTCGCGGCCGGCTCCTGGGCGCAGATCGGAGGGCAGGCCGTCGGCTACATCGCGCGGTGGAACGGCACCGCGTGGCAACCGCTCGGCGCCGGGCTCGACTTCTCGTTCCCGTTCCCGCTCGTCAGTTCGATCGTCGAACTGCCCGACGGCGATCTGGTCATCGGCGGTTCGTTTCCGGCCGCCAGCGGTGTCGTGTGCAACAACATCGCGCGCTGGAACGGCGGGTCGTGGTCGGCGCTCGGTGCGGGCACCGTCGGCGGCATCGCGGAGCTCGCCTTCCTGCCGCACGGGCTGCTTGCTGTTGGCGGCACGTTCACGTCGGCGGGTGGTCTGCCGGCGAGCCGGTTCGCGGTGATCGGCACGAGTTGTCCGGGCAGTGCCCAGGTCGCCGGTGCCAGCTGTGCCGGCAGCGGTGGCAACAGCCAGCTGTCGGCCCACGGCGTGCCGCTGCTCGGCGGCACGTTCACTGCCGTGGGCTCGGGGCTGCCGGCGTCGAGTGTCGCGATCGTCGTGCACGGGCTGCAGCCGATCGTGCCGGGGCTGCCGCTCGCCGCGCTGCTGCCGCCCGCGGCGGCCGGCTGCGACCTGCACGTGTTCCCGGTGGTGTTCGACTTCGCGGTGCCCGCGAACGGCACGGCGCGCGCGAGCCTCGCCGTGCCCGACGACGTGTCGTGGCTCGGCACGACGCTGTTCCAGCAGTGGGTCGTGCTCGAAGTCGGCGGCGGCCTGGTCCTCGACACGACCGCCACGAACGCGCTGCAGGTGACGGTCGGCGCGTTCTGACGCGGCCGGGAGACGGCGGCGGGGCAGGCGCGTGATGGCCGCGCTGCGATCGCATGCGCCTGCCGGCGCGAGTAGGCTCGCACGGCATGGCGCGTCCGTGGAAGTGGTGGGCCGCAGGGCTTCTCGCCGTCGCCGGTTCCGCCGTACTCGGCTCGTGCGTGCTGCAGTGGCCGCTGTCGGTCGGCGATGCCGCACCGACGCTCGACGTGCAGTGGCTGCAGGGTGAGCCGGTCGACCCACAACGCCCGGGGGACCAGATCGTCGTCGTCGAGGCCTGGGCGACGTGGTGCGGGCCGTGCCTCGGTTCGATCCCCGAACTCGACGCCGTGCAGCGGCGCTACGCGGGCCGCGGGGTCCGCGTCGTCGCGGTCGCGGTCATGGACGACCTCGCCGAGGTGCAGAAGTTCGTCGCGCGGCGCGGTCGGTCGCTGTCGTACGCGATCGCGTTCGACCACGACGGCCAGGTGAAGAAGCGCTGGCGAACGTGGTGGACCGGCTACTACGTGCCGTGCACCTTCGTGGTCGACCGGACCGGCCACGTCGAGGCGATCACTTCCCCGCGCGGCCTCGACATGGTGCTGCGGCGGATGCTGCGGCCGCGCGAGCCGCGCGAGGATGCGGCCGTGGCGCGGCTCGCCGAACGCTACTGGGCGGCGCGCGAGGCCGACGACGTGCCGGCCGCCGCCGCGATCGCTGTCGAGGCGACCGAGCAGCTGCCGACGCGCGCGTTCGGGTGGGGATGGCGCATGCAGGTGACGCCGCCGGGGGCCGCGCGTGATGCGATCGCACAGCGGGGTTTCGCCGCCGTGCACAGCGACGCCGAGCAGGTGGCGCATCTCGTGCAGTCAGCCGACGAGCTGCAGTGCCTGCCGGCGATCGCCGGCGACGCACATGCGGCACTCGCGGGCACGTCCTGGCACGACGACGCGTTCGCCATCGCGGTGGCGCGCCTGCACGCCGCGCAGGTCGTCGGCGGCGAGCCGTTCGCTGCCGCGGTGGACGCCGCGAGTCCGGCGCTCGCGACGCGTCCGGCCGACCTCGTCGAACTTGCACGCGCGCTGATCGAACCACGCTGGAGCGACGACGGCGCGGCCCTCGCGCCACCGGCCGGGACGGCTGCGGCCGCGCTGCAGCTGGTCGAAGCCGCGTTGCCCGGCTTCGCGCCGTGGCACGCCGTGACGCTGCACTACCGGCTGCTGGTCGAGACCGGCGCCGACGCCGCGCGGCTCGACGCGGCGGGGCGGCGCGCCGTCGAGGCGTTGCGCGGTTCCGCCAGCGAGCTGAACAGCTTCGCCTGGGATCTGCTGACCGACGAGCGCCACCTGGCCGCGACGCGCGCGATCGCGCTGCTGGCCGCCGAGGCGATGGCAGCGACGCCGCTCGGCGACCGGCCGAACCAGCTCGACACGCTGGCGCTGGCGCAGTTCGTGAACGGCGACGTCGCTGGCGCGATCGCGACGCAGGAACGGGCGATCGCCGGGCTGCGCGCGCCCGACGCGGACTTCACGGCGCGGCTCGAGCGCTACCGACGCGCGCAGGCAGCGGCCGCCGAGGCGCCGCGCTGACGGGCGGCGCCGCCGGCCGCACCGGCCGTGACCGGCCCGCCGTTCCCAACTGCCCGACCTGCAGCCGTCGGGTCGGTAGCGCGGGCAGTCGGGCCTTTCGCCTCGGCTGCCCGTCGCTGCGGCGCGGTGCGCGTACCACCGGCAATGTCCATGCACCGCGACCGGTTCGTTCTCGCCTGCGTCGTGCTCGCACTGCCGGCCGTTGCCCAGCGGCCGGCGCCCCGGGTGCTCTGGTCCACCGCCGACGAGGTCGCTCGGCAACGGGCGGCGCAGGCCACGCCACAGGCCTGGTTGCCCCTGTTCACGACACCGACGCTCGCGGTCGGTCGCTACCAGCTGCGGCGTGGCGACAAGGACGAGCAGTCGCCGCACGAACGCGACGAGGTCTACCACGTGCTCGCCGGCACGGCGAAGCTGCAGGTCGGTGACGCGGTGCGTGCCGTGCAGGCGGGGGACACGGTCTTCGTCGCCGCGCGCACGCCGCACCACTTCCTCGACATCGAAGCCGATCTCGACGTGATCGTGTTCTTCAGCGCCGCGCGCACCACCGCCGGCGGCATGGCTGCGGCGCCGCCGCCGCGCGAGCAGACGGCGTTTCCCGAGACCAGCCAGCGCGGCAACACGCGCATCTTCTATTGGTACGGCGACAGCTCGGCCGGGCAGGTCGCCATCGACTTCGGGCGACCGCGCTGGCGGCCCGCGTTCACGAAGTTCCTCGACGAGCCGTCGGCGCAGCGCTGGCGCCTCGGCGAGAACTTCTGGACCACGCTCGACACGAACATCCCGCTCGAGCTCGGTGGCGTCGAGGTTCCGGTCGGTCAGTACTACTGCGTGCTGGCGAATCCGCCGCAAGGAGGGCTGCAGCTCGTGCTGCTCGATCCGGTGGACGTGCGCCAACGCCGTCTCGACGCCTACGAGGCCAGCGAGACGGTCGGTGGGCTGGTGGTGCCGTTGCAGCGCGGCACGCAGGAGCAGGCAGCTGCGGAACTGGAGCTGGAGCTGACCCTGGCACCCGGCGCCAAGGACGAGGGGACGCTGACGATCCGCTTCGGGCGGGAGGTGTGTACGGCGGCGCTCCTGATGCATCGCGTGGCCAGGTGACGCCCGCTGCTCGAGGCTGCGCGACGAGACGCTGGCCAAGACCCGCGAACTGGCGCCGTCCGACACCGCCGAGCGCGCCGTGAAGCGCGCCCGAGTGGCGCCGCAAGCTCGCCGCCGCCGCGCCGAAGCAGTGGGGGCCGGCAGCGCCGTGTGTGGTTTTCCGCGACCTGCCGCTGCGTCGGGCATGCTGTTCTCGTCCCGCCGTCGGCGCGTCCCGCTCCTGGCCCTGCTGGTCGGGATGACTGCCTTCCCAATCCCCGCGCAGGGCCCGACTTGGGCGAGCCCGAGCGTGCGGCCCGACGCCCGCAGCCGGCACGCGATGGCCTACGACTCGGCGCGCGGCCGCACGGTGCTGTTCGGCGGCTACCGGGCGGGCGTCGGCAACCTCGCCGACACCTGGGAGTGGGACGGCACCGGCTGGATCCGCTGCACGCCGCCGGTCAGTCCGCCCGCCCGCTCGATGCACGTGATGGCGTTCGATTCGGCGCGTGGGGTCACGGTGCTGTTCGGCGGCATCGGCGCCAACTACCTGACCGACACGTGGGAGTGGAACGGCTCGACGTGGACGCAGGTGCTGACCGCGAACGCGCCGCCGACGCTCGAAGGCCCGACGATGGCCTACCACGCGGGCACCAATCCGGGCTGCATCCTGTTCGGCGGGCTCGGCGCCTTCACCTACAGCTCCGGCACGTACCGCTACGACGGCACGAACTGGACGCTGGTGACGACGAGCGGCCCGAGCGGGCGCCGCGCGCACGCGATGTGCTTCGCGAAGCTGACCCAGTGCACCTACGTCTCCGGCGGCATCGACACGTTCGGCGCCAAGTACGACCTGTGGGCCTGGAACGGCACGTTCTGGTACCAGACCGTGCCGGCGCCGCTGGCGCCGACCTGGCTCGCCTACCACTCGATGCTGTTCGACGAGGGGCGCAACGAGCTGGTGATCACCGGCGGCACCAACGGCGGCAGCCCCGGCTGGGGCACGCCCGAGACCGGCACGCACTGGGGCTTGATGGTGCCCGGCGATCCGACCCCGAACAGCTGGACCAGCAGCACGAACTGGAACGCGACGCTGAGCCGCTACGTGCCGCCGCCGCGCATCTACACCGCCGCGGTCTACGACTCGGCGCGGTCGCGCATCGTGTCGTTCGGCGGGCTCGAGGTCGACAACAACGGCAACAGCGGGCCGGACATCCACCTGACCTACGAGGTGCTGCCGGGTCCGAATCCGTTCGTCGGTGACTGGCTCGAGCGCACGCCGGTCGGCGGTTCGTTCTCGAACCCGGCGCCGCAGCCGCGCATCTACACCGACATGGCCTACGACCAGGGCCTCGGCCGGGCCGTGTTGTACGGCGGGTGGAGCGGTACGGCCGCGCTCGGCGACACCTGGAGCTGGAACGGACGCACGTGGACGAACCACGGCACGGACCTCACCGCCGGGCCGCGCGTGCAGCCGGCGCTGTGCTGGACGCCCTGGCTCGGCACCGTGATGTTCGGCGGCGCCAGCGCGATCGGCGGTCCGTTCTACGGCGACACGCTGGCGTGGACCGGCACGGACTGGCTGTTCACGCTGACGGCGGGCTCGCCGGCGGCGCGGTACGGCCACGACATGGTGCTCGACACGGCGCGCAGCCGCGTCGTGATGTTCGGCGGCTATGGCGCCGGCGGTTCGCTGAACACCACGCACGAACTGGTGCAGACGTCGCCGTTCTCGCAGCAGTGGTTCCAGATCACGACGAACGGCACGCCGCCGGCGCGCAACTCGCACCGCCTCGCCTACGACCAGCGCCGGCAGCGCACGGTGCTGTTCGGCGGCAGCGACGCGGCGGGCATCTTCCTCGGCGACACCTGGGAGTACGACGGCGCGACCGCGACGTGGACGCAGCGGTTCCCGGCCGTGTCGCCGCCGCGGCGCTGGAACCACGTCATGGAGTACGACCCGGGCCGCGGCGTCGTCGTGCTGTCGGGCGGCTACGGCAATCCGCTGTGCGGCAACTTCTGCGCGAGCCACCTGAACGACGTCTGGGAGTACGACGGCGTCACGTGGCGCCAGCGCACGACCGGCACGACGGCGCCGAGCGGGCGCGAGGGCGCGGCGTCGGCCTACGACGTGGCGCACCAGCGCATCGTCGTGCAGGGCGGCGGTGCCTCGACCTACCCGACCGAGACGTGGACGTACGCCGCGCCGGTGGATCGGCAGGGCCAGGCGATGGCGAGCAATCCGATCGCGCTGCGCTGCACGAAGTACCCGGTCGCCGGTCAGACGACCGGCTTCTCGTTCACGAGCCCGGACGGCATCGCCGCGCTGTCGGTGATGCTGCAGCCGAGCCCGAGCCCGCTGGTCGTGCTGGGTCCGACGCTGACGTGCGACCTGGCCACGGTCTGGGCGGCGCCGGACATCCTGTTCACGGCGATCGGCAGTCCGGCCGTCGTGTCGGTGGCGCTGCCGGGTTCGATGGCCGGCATCGGCTTCGCGGCGCAAGGCCTCGTGCTCGACGTCGCCGGCAACTGCTTCCGCCTGTCCGATCCGATCGCCGTCACGGTCCAGGCCCCCTGACGGCGGCGGCCGGCGCGGCCGCGCGACGCTCAGCGCAACCGCACGTCGCCGTTGTGGGTCGTGATGCGCAGGTTGCCCTTGCCCTCGCCGAAGCGACCCTGCAGCAGGCCGCGTTCGTGCACCGCGTCGCGCAGGTTCGCCGGCACGTGGATCGTGCCGTTGTGCGTCTCGACCGTGACCTTCGCGCCGCCGGCAGCCGCCATTTCGACCGCGACTTCGCCGTTGTGCGTCTCGACCGTCGCTTCGCGCAGCTCGCCGCGCAGCGTCAGCCGCACGTCGCCGTTGTGGCTCGACGTCGCCACGGCGGGCGCCGCGGCGTCGACGACGACCTCGCCGTTGTGGGTCACGGCCCGGACCTCCTCCTGCATGCCGGTGACGCGCAGCGCGCCGTTGTGCGATTCGAGCGCGACGCGGACCGACGGCGGCACCGCGAACGTGAACGCGAACGACGACTGCGTCGTCCAGCCGGTCTGCGGTCCCTGACCGCCGACCTGCAGCGCGCCGTCGACGAGGTCGCGCCGCACGTCGAGCTGGTGCAGCAGCGCGTCGGCTTCGGCCTGGCTCGTGGCCCGCGCGGTGATCTCGGCCCGCAGCCGGATCGGCTTCGCGGCCGCATCGCCGGTCACCGTGATCGCGCCGTTGTGGGTCGTGCAGGCGAGCCGCTGCACGCCGTCGGCCGGCACTTCGTATTCGACCGTCTTGCTGGCGACGAACGACGGGTACGAACAGGCGGTGAGCAGCAGCAGCGACAGGGGGGGCAGCGAACGCATGGGCCGCAGGATACCGCCGGACCCGATTCGGCGGATACTGCCGACGGCCGCGCGCCGGCCGGTGTCCTGCCGTCGATGACCCCGCCTCCCGCCACGATCCTGCTGCTCGAGCACGCCGAGTTCGTGCGGCGCCTCGCGACCGACCTCGCCGGTGCCGCCGATGCCGACGACGTCGTGCACGACGCCTGGGTGCGGTCGCTGTCGCAGCCGGCGGACGCGGTGCGCGAACCGCGCGGGTGGTTGCGCACCGTGCTGCAGAACGTCTGGCGCAACCGTCGCCGCAGCGAACAGCGGCGCCGCGAACACGAGCGGCAGGCCGTCCGCGCGGTCGAGGTGCCGAGCCCGGCCGAGATCGGCGCGCGTGAGGACGTGCGGCGCCGCGTCGTCGCCGCGGTGCAGGCGCTGCCGCAGCCGCTGCGCGAGGTCGTGCTGCTGCACTACTACGAAGGCCTCGACTCGCCGTCGATCGGCGAGCGCCTCGGCCTGTCCGCCAGCGCCGTGCGCACGCGCATGCAGCAGGCCAACGAACGGCTGCGCCGGCGCCTCGATGGCGAGCACGGCGGCGACCGCGCCGCGTGGGCGGTGCCGCTGCTGGCGTGGCGGCGCTACGCGCAGCGGCCGCTCGAGGGCGCGACACCGTTCGCGGTCGCGGGGCTGCTGCGCTGGATCATCGCGGCGACGCTGGCGGTCGGCATCGGCGTGTGGTGGTTCGGGACCGGCGCGGTGCCGTCGGCGGCGGTGCCGATGGCCGCGGCCGACGCGGCGGCCGACGACCGCACGGCCGCGGCCGGCGGTACCTGGCAGCGCCCGGTCGCCGCCGAACGCAGCGAGCTGCCGGCCGCCGCGCGACCACCCGCGACCTACGCCGGCAACCTGCCGACCGGCGCGTTGGCCGGCTTCGTGCACGACGCGGGCGAGGGCGGCGCCGTGGCCGACGTGGCGGTCACGCTGCGCGCGGTCGAGCCGGCCAGCTCGGCGTTGGCGCCGTTCGACTTCGGCGTGCAGATGGACCGACAGACGCGCACCGATGCCGCGGGAGCGTTCGCGTTCGACGCGCTGCCGACCGCGGTCTACGAACTCGAGGCCGTGGCGGCCGACGGCCGGCGCGCGCGGCTCCGCACCGCGGTTGCCGCGGCCGGCACGCGGGTCGACCTCGCCGTGCGCGAGCAGCCGTACGTCGGCATCGCCGCGGTCAAGGTGCTCGACGGCCAGGGACGCGCGGTGGCCGGTGCCGACGTGACGCTGGTCGCGCACTGCACGCGGCGCGGGGCGATCGGCTGGCTCGGCGTGCCGCCGATCACCGGCACCAGCGACGCGACCGGCACGTTCTGGCTGCGCGACGCGCAGCAGCTCGAACACGTGTTCGAGGGTCTCGTGCTGGCGCGCACCGCCGACGGCCGCAACGGCGTGGCCGTCATCGCGCGGCCCGAACACCGCGGCTCGCTGCCGTACACCGAAGTCGTGGTCGACCGTCCGGCCGAACTGCAAGGCACGCTGACCGGCCTCGACGGCACCGATCTGCGCGGCGGGCGCATCGTGCTGGAGCCGCTGTGCGTCTACGCGCACGTGCTGCCCGGCGCACCGGTGTTCGCCGCCGAAGTCGCGGCCGACGGCACGTTCCGCGCCGTGGCGCCGGCGGGCCGGCACCACGTGCGCGTCGAGCTGCCGGGTCGCTGCCGTGCGTTCGACGAGGCACCGCCGAGCAACTGGCAGCGGCTGCCGCAGGTGGTGCTGGTGGCCGGCGAACGCGCGGCGGTGACGATCGCGCTGCAGCCGGCCGTCGGCGTGCGCGGTCGCGTCGTCGGTGACGACGGCGCGCCGATCGCCGGCGCCACCGTGCAGGCGCGTCGCGCCGGCGACGAGGCGGCCGGCGGTTTCTGGCACGACAGCCGCGAGCCTGCGCCCGACTCCGTCTACACGGCCGCGCACACGACGACCGGCGCCGACGGCGGCTACGAACTGCCGCTCGCGCGCGGCCGTTGGCATGTCAGCGCGGTGGCACCCGGTGCGACGCTCGACGTGCAGACGGGGATCGAGGTCGCCGACCAGCCGGTGCAGCTCGAACACCGCCTGCAGCGCGACGGCGCGCTGCGCGGCCGCGCCGATCGGGACCACGTCGCGCTGCGCCGCGCCGCCGACCCGACGCTGGTGCACCTGGTGCCGGTCGACGCCGGCGCGTTCGCCGTGCGCGGGCTCGCGCCCGGCGCGTGGCAGATCGGCGAACTCGACGAGCAGGTCTTCGTGCCGTGCGCCGACGTCGCGATCACCGCCGGCGCGGCCGCGTTCGTGGACCTGCCGGCGGCGAATGCGGTCGTCGTGTACGGGACCGTGCGGCACGCAGGCCAGCCGGTGCCGGGCCTGCAGGTGTGGGGCCGCGACCGCACGGCGGCGGTCACGACCGGCGCCGACGGTTCGTTCACGCTGGTCACGGCGCGCAGCACCTGGCAGGTGTGCCTCGGCGACCGCGGCACGCTGTTGCAGGCGCTGGAGCTGCCGCCGGGTGGCCGCGAACGGCACCTCGGCATCGTCGAGCTGATGGCCGGCCGCGTCGCGGTGCGCGTCGTCGACGGCGACGGCGCGCCGCAGGCGGCGACGCTGTGGCTCTGGCACCGCGACGACTTCGGCACGCCGGTGCGGCACCGGGTCGCCGACGGGCGGCTCGAGCAGTGGGCGCCGCTGCCGTCGCAGCAGATGGTGCTGGTCGGCGTGCGCTATGCCGACGGCGAGGAGGCGTACGAACGGCTCGCCGAAGGCGCGACGGAGGTCGTGTTGCGCCGCACGCCGCGCGGCGCGGTGGCGCTGCGCATCGTCGACGCCGAAGGTGCGCCGCGGCCCGGCGCGAACTTCCTGCTGGAGCCGTGGGGCCGCAGCGACGCGGCGCCGACCGACGGTGCCGCGTTCCACGCCGGCCGCGTGGCCGAGATCGCGACCCGATGGGCCACGACCGACGGCGACGGCGGCGCAGTGGTCGCCGGGTTGCCACCGGGGCCCGTGTTGGTGTACTTCGGCGGACCGTGGGGCGAGTACGGCTACGGCGCCTCGTCGCGCGGCGGCCTGCCGCCGGTGGAAGCCGTCGTCGAGGCGCGCGCCGGCGCCGTGACGACGTTGGAACTCGTGCTGCCGCGGCAGTGACCGCCGCGTTTTTCGCCGACGGCTGGCGCGCCGCCGGTGTCCAGGTCCCGCATGCTCGCACTCCGGTCGCTGTTCGTGTTCCTGGTGCTCGGCGCCGTCGGCGCCCAGGCGCCGCTGTCGGTCGAGCTCACGCGCAAGGGTGAACCGCCGCTGGCCGCCACTTGGAGCGCACCTGCGCTGACCGTCGACACCGAGTACGGCAGCGCGACCGTGAAGCCGGACAAGCTCGAGCAGATCGTGTTCGGCGAGCCCGACGTCGTCGTCGCGGCCGGCGTCGAGGTGCGCGGCAAGCTGAAGCTCGCGCGCATCGACGTCAAGGTCGACGGCAAGGCGCGCAAGTTCACGCCGCGCGAACTGGAATCGCTGGTCGTCGTGCGTGACGGCAGCGCGCGCGGCGCGGCGACGTTCACCGGCGCGTGGATGACGACGTTCGGCCCGGCCGAGCTGGTGCAGCGTGGCCTCACGGTCACCGGCAGCTACGGCCACGACGGCAAGGGCGAGATCGAAGGCAAGCTCGAACAGGGCGCGCTGCGCTTCCGCTGGCGCGACGGGAGCGGCAGCGGCGACGGCAGCTGGGAGCTGCAGCCGGCCGACCAGGCGTTCACCGGCAAGCTCGGCGGCGATGGCAACTTCTGGGGCGGCTACCGCAAGGCGCCGCAGCGCGCGAACGCCGAACCGGGCAAGGTCGCCAGCGGCCAGACCGACGCCGGCATGCGCTACCACGTGCGGTTGCCGAAGGCGCACACCGGCGCCGCGAAGTGGCCGGCGATCTGCATCCTGCACGGGTCGAACATGGACAGCCGCGCCTACGTCGACACGATCGTCGCGGCGTGGCCGGAGCTGGCGGAGGAGTTCGTGGTCGTCGGCCTCGACGGCGAGAACCTCAGCCCGGCCAGCAAGCCGGGCGCGCTGCGCTTCAACTACTCGTACGTCAACTTCGGTGGCCCCGACGCCGGTCCGCTGTGGGCGCGGCGGCAGAGCCCGGCGCTGGTCGCCGAGGCCTTGCAGCAGCTGCAGCGCGAGCTGCCGATCACGCAGTGGTATCTCGGCGGCCACAGCCAGGGCGGCTTCCTGACCTACTGCCTCGTGATGTTCTATCCCGAGCTGCTGGCGGGCGCGTTCCCGATGAGCTGCAACCTGCTGGTGCAGTGCGAGCCCGACAACTTCCGCGCTGACGCGGTGCAGAAGCAGCACCGCGTGCCGGTCGCGGTGGTGCACGGCCGCGCCGACGACGTGGTCGAGTTCGACAGCGGCGCCTACTGCCACCTGCGGCTCGTCGACGGCGGCTTCCCGTTCGTGCGGCTGTTCGCCCCCGAACGCATCGGCCACCAGTTCGGACTGCTGCCGGTCGACACGGCCGTGCGCTGGCTGCGCCAGTGTGCCAGCGACGACGCCGAAACCGTGCTGAAGGGCGGCGAGGCGGCGGCGCAGGAGCAGCGCTGGCGCGACGTCGGTGCGGTGCTGGCGCGGCTGGCGACGCTGCGCGGCGACGCCGCGCGCACGGCGGCGCTGCAGAAGCGGCTCGACGACGCGGTGCGGCCGGCGCTCGCCGAGGTCGACAAGGCGATCGGCAAGCAGAAGGACGGCAAGTGGATCGACGGCTTCCTCGAGTTCCGCGCCGCGTTCGGTACCGCCGAGGCGGCGAGCCGCGTGCTCGACGGCTACGCGAAGCTGCGCGCGCAGCAGGAGAAGCTCGGCGACGAACTGTTCGGCGAGTGGCGCGGCGAGCGCGATCAGGCGGCGCGCAAGGCGCTGTTCGCGCGCGTCGCCGCCGAGTGCTACGCGACCAAGTGGTACGAAGCGATGAAGCTCTGGTCGCGCTGACCGGCGCTCACGGCAGCGGCGGGCGGAACGTCACGACGAGCCGCGGCCGCTTCGCCGGATCGGCGTTCTCGTGCGTCGCGAACCACTTGATCGTCTTGGTGCCGACTTCGTCGCCGCGCAGCTGCCAGCCGAAGTTGGTGGTCGGCGCGTTGACCCAGCCCTGCACGTCGGTCGCGAGGTTCGACGAGTCGAACGCCTGGTAGGCGTCGGTGATCTGGATCGTGCCGCTCGGTGCCGCGGTGTCGCCGCCAGGCGTGGTCCACGCAGTGGTCGACGCGATCCGGTGCAGCCACGTCGACCCGTTGCCGACCACCAGCGAACCCTGGCCGGCGCTGCCCGAGGCGTTGGTGCCCTCGTTCCAGGCGCTGGTGACGCGGCGGATCGCGAACGTCTGCGTGCCGGTCAGCTGGCCGACAGCGCTCGGGCTCGTGTTGGTCAGCTGCAGCACCGCCGCGGTGACCACGGAACCGGTGTCGATCGCGTCGGCCAGATTGAAGCGGATCAGCGCGCGCCGCGGGCCACGGCTGATCGTGTTGCCGGCGACCATGTTGCCGCCGGCGCCGTAGTTGTTGCTCGTGTGCACCACCGCCGGCGGGCCGACCTGGTTGGTCGAGTAGATCGTGTTGTCGGCCGCGGCGTCGAGCGTCACCGAGGTCGCGCCGCCGATCGAACGGATCAGTTGCGGCTTCACCTCGAAGTCGGTGCCGCCCGGACCGGACACCTGCAGCACGACGTCGTAGCTGCCCGGCGTCGCGAACACGTGCGTCGGGTTCTGCAGCGTCGACGTCGTGCCGTCGCCGAAGTCCCACAGCCATGCGTTCGCGCCGCCGGTCGAGGTGTCGGTGAACTGGATCGTCTCGTCGTCCCAGACACTGCCGACGGCGGTGCCGTTGCGGCCGCCGACGGGGCTCGACGCGACCGTGCTGGTGAAGCCGCCGACGATGCTGCCGGGCGCTTGCACGGTGACGAAGCCGGCCTTGGTGGTCGTCGCGGTGCCGTTCTCGGCGGTGACCGTCAGCGTGACCGCGAACGTGCCCTGGGTCGTGAACGTGTGCGACGGATTCGCCTGCGTCGAGTCGGTGGTGCCGTCGCCGTCGAAGTCCCACGCCCAGCCGCCGATGGTGCCGTTCTGTTCGCTGGACGCGTCGCGGAACAGCACCGTCAGCGGGCTGCCGCCGGTCGTCGTCGGTTGGGCCGAGAAGTCGGCGGTGATCGTGCCGGTCACGTGCACGAATGCGGCCTCGACGGTCTCGCCCTCGGCGTTGCGGTTGCTGGCGACGAGCTTCACCGTGAAGTCGCCGGGCGCCGCGAACACGCGGGTCGGGTTCTGCAGGTTCGAGTCGACGGTGCCGTCGTTGTCGAAGTCCCACGCCCACGCGTTCGGCGACCCGGTCGACGCGTCGGTGAACTGCACGGCGAGCGGCGCCTGGCCCGTCGTCGGCGTCGCGCTGAAGTCGGCGAGGATGCCCGACGACTCGGCCAGGAACACCAGCATCACGTCGGTCGAGTCCGACGTGCCGAGGTTGGTCGCCGCGGTGCGGTAGGCGGCGAAGCCGGTCGGGTAGGTGGCGCTGGCACCGAGGAAGCTGCCGACGACGACGCCGGTCGACGCGCCGTTGCCGTCGGCGGCGTTGGCGACCGTCGTGCTGATCCGGAACGGCAGCACGCGACCGCTCTCGAGTTGCTGCGTCTCGACCACGAACACGTCCGCCGCCGGATTGCCGTCCGGGCGCAGCACGTCGAGGTTCTGCGCCTCGGACTCGAACGCCACCGCGCTGCCGTCGGGCAGCAGTTGCGGCGCACGCGCCGGACCGTCGCCGGCGACCGCCGTGCCCGGCGACACGCGCTGGTTCAGCAGCGTCGTGCCGCCGCTCGCGCTGTCGAACAGGAACACGTTCGTCGCCGCGGTTGCGGCCGGGTCGAGGTCGGCCGCGTCCGACTCGAACGCGACGCGCATGCGGCTGCCCGACGCATGCACGCTGGCGCGGCGGCTCGGCCCACCGGCGGCCTCGAGACCGTTCGCGGTGACGCTCGCGCGCGTGACGACGAACGGTGCGCCGCCCGCGGTCGGCGCGACGAACACGTCGCGCTGGCCGTTGCCGTCGCCGTTGACCAGGTCGGTGGCGTCGGACTCCCAGGCGACCGCACCGCCACCCGCGGCCACGGCCGGCCGTTCGCTGGCGCCGTTGCCGCCGGCGGCCGGCGTCGCGACGACGTTGCTGACCAGCTGCGTGGTCGTCGCCGGCAGCGCGGCGCCGATCGTGCGCAGGAACACGTCGGGGCTGCCGGCGCCGTTGCCGTCGGCGAAGCCCGGCACGAGGTTGGTCGCCAGCGATTCGAACGCGACGAACTCGGCGTCGGCGCCGCCGATCGCCGGCCGGCTCGAGGCCGCATCGCCCTCGGTGTCGCTGAGCGTCTCCGCGCTGCACAGTTCGGTCGCGTCGACCGCGACCAGGTTCAGGCCGCCGACCGCGGCGCCGCCGGTCGCGTCCTGCTCGGCGTGCAGTTCGACGGCGGCGCGGAACACGTCCATGACGCCGTTGCCGTCACCGGCGACCAGATCGCCCGCGGTCGACTGGAACGCGACGTAGAGCGTGCCGATCGGGTTGGTCGCCGCGGCGTTGCCGGGATCGAACGACGGATTCGGCACCCACTTCACGGACGGTGCCGAGGACGCGCCGTTGCCGGCCGCCGTGGTGCCGGTCGCGCGGCTGACCAGCGTCACGTCGCGCACCGCCGCGGCGGTGGTGGCGACCATGCCGCTGGCGCGCCACTGCTCGATCTCGTGCAGGAACTCGACCGAACCGCCGGGCACCGTGCGCGGCGTCCCGTCGTTGTCCTCGGTCTCGAGCACGCCGTCGTGGTCGTCGTCGGCGATGCCGTTGCGGCCGCCGACCTGCGGCAGGATGCCGGAGTCGAGCGCCCACAAGACGCGCTTGTCGGTGACGAAGTGCTCGGTCTCGTCGGCGGGCACGTTCTGCGCCATCTGCATCAGCTGTGCGACCGTCTTCGGCCGCATGTCGAACGACGCCGCCGGCGCCTGCCAGCCTTCGACCGGGAACGTGTTGCTGGTCACGTGGCACGGCGCGCACACCTCCGGCTGGCGGAACGGGAAGCCGTCGCCCGGCGGCGGTCCGGCGTGCGCTTGCAGCGACGACGCGAACGCCTGCGTGTCGGTCGCGGCCATGCTGTGGCACGTGGCGCACCGCGGGTGGCGGAACTTGCCCGCCAGCGACTGGCTGAAGGCGCGGCGCTCGACGGCCGCCTCGTCGACGACCGCGACGAACACGTCGTCGGCGCCGTTGCCGTCGGTGGTGGCGTCGCGCGCCAGCGGCGTGCCGGCGCCGTCGGCGTCGGCGGCCGAGGCCGCGGTCGTGAACGCGACCAGCAGCAGTTCGCGCGCCGGCGTGGCGCCGATCGCCGGCACGACCAGCCCCGCGATCGCCGGTTCGGTGACGTCGGCCGTCGGCACGACGCCGAGGTCGAGGCCGAGCGGCAGGTTCGTGTTCGCTGCCGCCGCCGCGGCCGCATCGTCGCGGCGCCGCGGATCGTTGCCGAGACCGCTCGAGCAGGAAGCGAACCAGACGCCGGCGACGAACAGCGCGAACAAGGCGACGAGGCGGACGGGCATGGGCGTGTTCTCCGGCGCGACAGCCTACCGGACGCCGGGCTCGCGCCACCTCGCCGTCGTCGATTCGCCCGGCTTCGGACAGCGCGGTGGCGTCCCCGCGGCCGCACAGGGATACTGCGACCGCCGATCGCGCAGCCCCGACCGGTCCCGACGCAATGAAGACCCTCCACCGCGCGGCGTGGTTGCTGGCGCTCGCCGCCACGCTTCCGTCCTGCAAGCATCTGGCGCGCAGTCTGGTGCCGCACCTCGAACGCTGGAGCAACGGCCTGACCAAGCGCGAGGGCCGCATCGAGAACGGTCTGCAGACCGGCGAGTGGACGTACTACTACGAATCCGGCCAGCGCCGCGCGCACGGCCGCTACGAACAGGACCACCAGGTCGGGCCGTGGACCTACTGGTTCGAGAACGGCGGTGTCGAGTGGACCGGCGGCTACGACGAGCGCGGCAAACGCACGGGCGAGTGGACGTTCTTCCGGCCGGACGGCACGGTGCGCGCGCGCGGCCGCTACATCGCCGACTTCGAGGACGGGCCGTGGGAGTTCTTCGGCGACAGCGGCGCGCTGGATCGCAATGGCCAGTACGACAACGGCCTCTTGTCGGGGCCGTGGACCTACTACCACGCCGACGGTTCGCGGAAGGCCGAAGGCCTGTGCTGGCGCGGCCAGCGCATCGGCCGCTGGCAGCTGCGCGACGCCGCCGGCAAGGAGACCGTGCAGGACTTCGGCACGCGGCCCGGCGTCACGATCGCGCTCGAGAGCTGGCCGAACGGCGCGCGCCGCCGCACCGGCGCGGTGCAGGACGGCAAACCCGTCGGGCGCTGGACGTCCTGGCACGACAACGGCGTGTTGGCGTTCTGCTGCACGCTGCAGGGCGCCGTCGCGTCGGGTGTGTTCGAGGCGCGCGACCCGGCCGGCAACGTGACCGGTGCGGGTGTGTTCGGCGACGCTGCTGCCGCCGAACCGGTCGCGGCGCTGGCCGCGGACCTCGCGCGTCCGCTCGATGCCACCGCGCTGCTGGCGCGCGTCGAGACGCCGCCGCCACCGCCGCCTGCCGCCGCGGCGATCACGACCGAGATCGCGGCCGAACCCGAACGCATCGGCGCGCCGATGCAGCCCGCGATGACCGTGCTGCAGGAGCAGGAGAAAGAGGACTACGTGCAGAACTACCTCGAGGGCCAGAGCCCGCGTCGGCCGTCGTTGCGCAAGTACGCACCGGCGCCCGGCGTGCAGGTCTCGGGCCAGCGCCGCCGCGCGGACCTCGAGGGCAAGCTGCTGCCGATCGACGTGCTGAAGGCGGTCGACGGCGGCGAAGTCGACCTGCGGCAGCTGCGCGGCAAGAAGCGCGTGCTGCTGGTCGTGCTGCGCGGCTACGTCGGCGAAGTCTGCGTCTACTGCGTCGCGCAGACCGAGGCGCTGGCGCGCTGCAAGCAGGAGCTCGAGGCGCTCGACCTCGAGGTGCTGGTGCTCTACCCGGGCGCGAAGGAGAACGAGAAGTCGTTCGAACAGGCGTACGCGATGACGTTCGGCAAGGGTGCGCCGCCGTACCGCGTGTTCTACGACCCGGATCTGGCGGTCGTGCGCCAGCTCGGCATCTCCGGTGACCTCGCGCACCCGACGACCATCGTCGTCGACGAGCAGGGCATCGTGCAGTACGCCTACGTCGGTGAGCACCGCGCCGATCGACCGGCCGCCAAGGATCTGATGAAGTTCATCCGGGGGCTCGGCCAGTGAGCGCTGCGGGCGGCGACCACGATCCCGACCTCGACCGCACGCGGGCGTTCCGGCCCGAAGGTGCGCCACCGCCGGCGTCGCCCGAAGAACTGCCGCGTGTGCCCGGCATCACGCTGCACCACGAGATCGCGCGCGGCGGCATGGGCATCGTCTACAGCGGCCGCCAGGACTTCCTCGACCGCCGCGTCGCCGTGAAGCTGCTGTCGAAGGACCTGATCGGCGAGAAGTTCGCGCAGCGCTTCCAGCGCGAGGCCAAGCTGCTGGCCGGCATCAAGCACCAGAACATCGTCGCCTGCCACGCCGCCGGCACGACCGACGACGGGCAGTCGTACCTGGTGATGGAGTTCGTCGACGGGCCGAACCTGAAGACGTGGATCGCCGAACAGGGCCCGCTGGCGCCGGCCGCCGCGCTGCGACTGACGAAGTCGGTCGCGCTGGCGCTCGGCCACGCGCACACGCTCGGCGTGATCCACCGCGACGTGAAGCCGGAGAACATCCTGCTCGAGACCGTGACGTCGACCGCGATCGACGTCGCGTTCCCGTTCACGCCGAAGCTGGTCGACCTCGGCCTCGCGCGCATGACCTCCGAGTCGGCGGGATTCGGCCTGACGTCGCCGGGCTCGGTGATGGGCACGCCGTCGACGATGTCGCCCGAGCAGTTCGACGATCCCGATTCGGTCGACTTCCGCACCGACATCTACGGCCTCGGCTGCGTGCTCTACGAGATGCTGGTCGGTGCGCCCGCCTACCGCGGCAAGAAGATGACCGAGATCGTCGCCAGCAAGCGGCAGCCGCTCGGTCCCGATCCGTGCGCCGAGGCGCCGCACGTGCCGCGCACGATCGGCGAACTGGTCTGCAGCATGCTGGCCGCCGACCGCGAGCGCCGGCCGCGCAGCTATCGCGACCTGGAAGAGCGGCTCGAGAAGCTGTTGGCCGCGCTGCCGAAGGACGTGCCGCGGCCGCTGCGCCCGCTGCCGCCGGCCGCGGCCGCCGACGAGCCGCAGACCATGGTCGGCGCGCGCAAGCCGCCGGTCGTGAGCGAACCGACGGGGCCGGGCCTGCTGCGCTCCGCCGAGCTGAGCTTCCTGCGCGAGGGCATGGCGGTCGGCGGTGGCGCCGCGACCGTGTTCCGCGAGGAGGCCGCCGCGACGGCGCCGGCGACGCAGGCGGCAGCCGGTTCGGCCGTGTTGCCGCCGCCGACGACTGAGCCGCCGCCGAAGTCGCGCGGCGTCTGGATCGGCGTCGCGGTCACCGGCGCCGTGCTGGTCGCCGGTGTGGTCTGGTTCGCGACCCGCAGCGGCGGTGAGCCGGCGCCGCCGGTCACGCCGACGGCGCCGAACGCGCGGCCGGTGGTCGGCGCGCTCGAAGGCCCCGACGAAGTCGAGCTGCGCAAGTGGGCGACGCTGGTCGCGCCCGCCAGCGACGCGGACGGCGACGAGCTGGACTACCGCTGGACCGCGCCGATCGAGGTGGTGTTCCGCGAACAGACCCAGAACACGACCAAGGTCTGCATCACGGACGGTCTGCCCGGGGAACAGTTCGACGTGCAGGTTGCCGTCGCCGACGGCCACGGCAAGCCCACGCTGGCGACCAAACGGCTCGCCCTGGCAGCGACGGACTTCCCGAGCCGACCGTTCCTGCTCGCGATGAAGCAGGAATCGCAGTGGCGGTTCACGCCGGCCGACCCCGGGTTGTTGTGGACCAAGCGGCTCGACGAGGACGCGATCTCGTGCCGCCCCGGTACGACGATGGCGACCGCGACCGCGCCGCTCGGCACCGAGACCTTCTGGCAACTCAGCGGGCGGCTCGAATCGCAGGTCAGCGACGCGATGCCGGACCACTACGGTTCGGTCGGGGTCCGGCTCGAGGTCGGCGACCGGGGCTGGTCGATCGTGTGCCGCCGGCACGGCGACATGGGCGAGCGCTGGTCGGTCGAACTGCGGCCCGAGCAGAAGCTGGGCGGCAGCTGGGACGTGCGGCTGGCAAGCGGCGAGACCAAGCGCGTCGAGTGGCAGGAAGCCGACGACGTCGACGCGGCGCCGCTGGCGGAGTTCTCGCTGACGCGCCGCCGCGGCACGCTGACGCTGCGCTGCGGCCAGGGCGAGACCTTCGAGCAGATCGAAGTGCCGCTCGCGGACGGCGAGGAGCCCTTCCTGTCACTGTGGGTCGAGCAGGGCGCAGGTCTGTTCCGCGACTTCACGCTGCGTTGACGGCGCCCGCGGCCGGCCGGCCGCCGTGGACCTCACAGCTGCCAGGCGACGCCGAGCGAGACCCAGACCGGATCGGCGTCGAAGCCGAGGTCGTTGACGAACCAGCGGCGCAGCGTCTTGTCGACCATCGACGAGCCGTGCAGGCCGAACGTCAGCACGGTGCGCGGGTCGTACTGCCAGCCGACCTCGGCCGAGCCGCGCAGGTCGGCGAAGCCGCTCTCGTCGAGGCCGTACATCCACGCCGCCTGGCTCGACGCCGCGTAGCCGAGCGAACCGTCGAGCGTCAGCAGCCAGCCCTCGCCGAGCTCGAAGTCTTCGGTCAGGCCGCCGCGGTAGTAGCCGGCGCGCACTTCGTCGAAGTCGTAGTGCAGCGAGACGTACGGCGTCGCCTCGAGCACGTTCGCGCTCGCGGTGACGAACAGTTCGGTCGTGCCGCCGCGCTCGCCGAGCGGGAACTCGAGCCCGTTCGGCAGATTGTAGCTGTGCAGGCCGCCCTCGACCGTGACGTCGCCGAACGTGCGGCTGTAGGCGCCGATGAACTCGATCTGCGTGAAGCGGCCCGCGTGCCCGTCGGGGAACCATGCCGAGCCGGTGTCATTGCGCAGGTCCATGTTCGCGTCGACGCCGAGCCGCATGCCGCCGCCGTCCGTCGTCGGCGACGTGATCGACAGCGACGGCTGCAGCACCGGTCGGTCGACCAGCGTCTGGCCGCGGTGCACGGCCTTCGACGCCAGCGTCACACCGAGCGCGACCTGCGGGTGCTGGTCCTCGGGCAGGATGCACGCGCCGCAGACGACGGCGAGGGCGCAGACGGAGACGGCTGGGCGACGGCGCATGCGGGTTCCCCGGGACAGGGTTCGCCGCAGTGTCGACGTCGGCCGCGGCCATTGCAACGCTGCGGGTCGTCAGCGTTCGCGACAATCGCCCGGTTGCCCTCGGTTGCCGCGGGCTGCGATCGAGTGCAGAATGCGCGGCGCCGCGCCGCTCCCGATGCCACGCCTCCTCTTCGCCGGTCTGTCGTGGCTCCTGGTCGCCTGTGCGCCGGTCGGCGTCAGCGTGCAGGCCGGCTACACCCAGCTCAGCATCGGCGGCGATTTCGCGCTCGCGGACGGCACATCGGGCACCGGCGACGCGCCGCTGCAGGACGTCGGCGACGCGTTCGGTCTCGGCGACGACCGCGGTTCGCCGTGGTTGCGTGCGCAGGCCGACCTCGGCGCGATCGTGCTCGGAGTCGACGGGTTCGTGTTCGAGGAACGCGGTACCGGCACGCTCGACGCGAGCTTCGGCGGCCTGCCGGCGTCGACGCCGGTCGCCAGCGAGCTGCGGTTCGGCTGCGCCAAGCTCAGCGCCGTCTACGACATCGACCTCGGCCTGGTGAAGGTCGCACCGGGCCTGGCGATGGACGTGTTCGACCTCGACTTCCGCGTGCAGGAGCTGTCGCTCGGCAATGCCGAGGTGATCGACGAGATCGTCGGCGTGCCGCTGCTGTTCGTGCGCGCGGAGGCCGGTGTCGGCGTGCTCGACCTCGTCGGCGAGATCGGCTACCTGGAGACGCCGCGCATCGACCGGTCCAAAGGGCGGTTCCTCGACGCGCAGCTCCTGGCCGAGGTTTCCGTGCTACCGTTGCTGCAGGTGGTGGCCGGCTACCGCCATCTCGACCTCGATGCGACCGGCGACACAGGCTCGGAGTCGTTCGGTGTCGACCTGCAGGTGCGCGGCTGGTTCGTCGGCGGCGGCTTGCGCTTCTGAGCCAATCGGGGCCAAATGGCGCCACTCTCGCCCGAACGGGGTTCCACTCTCATGAAGATGTTGCGTTCGCTGCCTCTCGTCGCCTCGGCTGCGCTGGTCGGCTGTGCGGGCCAGACGTACCGCGTCGACGTCGGCGCCATGTTCGCCAAGGCCAGCGGTGACATCGCCCTGCAGAACGGCGGCACGCCGCACGTGCTGCACGACAACCAGAACGACCTCGACCGCAACCTCGGCGTCGGCGACACCGAGCCTTCGCCCTACCTGCGCGTCGAGATGGACCAGGAACGCCACCGCGTTCGCCTGCACGGTTTCGGCGTCGAATCCGACGGTTCTGGCACGTTGGCGGGCGCCTACGGCAACCTGGCCGCGGGCTCGCAGGTCACGACGTCGCTCGAGTTCTTCGGTCTCGGCGTCACCTACGCGTGGGAACTCTATCGCGACGACCACTTCCGCATCGGCGGCGGCGCCGCGCTGAACTGGTACTCGCTCGACGTGGCCGCGCGATCGTCGCTGGGCCGCGAAGCGGTGCGCACCGATGCCGTCGTGCCGATGCCGTACGGCGAGGTCGAGGCCTTCCTCGGGCCGGTCACGCTCGGCGCGAACCTCGGCATCATGTCGGCCGACCTCGGCGACGCGAGCACGCGCTACCTCGATTTCGAGACCTACCTGCGCTGGCAGGCGATCGAGAACTTCGACCTGATGCTCGGCTACCGCTACGTCGTGCTCGACGGCTACGGCCGCGCGACGTCGCGCGACTTCGACGCCGACATCGACGTGCAGGGTGTGTTCGTCGGCGGCGGCGTGCGGCTGTAGCGCGCCGCGCCGGTCACGGCAGGCGGCGTCTCACGGCAGGCAGAGCCTCACGGCAGGCAGAGCCTGGCGGTCAGCTGCTCGCGCGCGGTGCCGCGCAGGTAGTCGAGGAAGCGCCGCGCTTCGCCGGCGGGCGGCCCCGCGGTCACCAGGTGCACCGGCACGCCGAACGGGTAGGTGCCGTGTTCGTAGGCCTCGGGCGTCGGCGGGCACCAGTCGATCGCGATCAGCTGCATGCCCGAGACCTTGTCGGCGTCGATCGTGACGATGCCGATCGCGGTCGGGTGCTGCAGGATCTGGTCGGCGACGTGGCGGTTGCTGGCCACGCGGACGACCGACTCGGCGAAGCCGTCGCCGGGGAGCAGCGTGCGCGCGGCGCGTTCGGCCTTCCTCTGCTCGGCCGGCGCGACGGCGACGATCGGTCCGGACGGCAGGCCCAGCTGCTGCCAGTCCGTGACGGCGCCCGTGAACACCTGTCGCACCTGCTGCCGCGTCAGCGAGCGCACCGGTGAGTCCGGCGCGACGGCCAGCGCGAACAGTTCGACGCCGAGCCGCGACTGCTGCAGGCCCGCCTGTTGTTCGCGCGGCGACAGTTGTGTGCCGACCACTGCGAAGTCGGCTTCACCGAGCAGCAGCAGGTCGATCGCGTCGCGATCGGTGCGCGGCAAGAAGACCGCGGTGTGGCCGGACGCGGTGGCGTCGAAGCCACGCTGCAGGCCGTCGTCGATCACGTGCACGGCGTGCTGGCCGAGCGCGATCCGCGTGGTGGCCGGCCGCGGTGCTGCGGGCCGCGGTTCGACCAACGGCGCGGGTGAGGGTGGGGCCGCGTAGGGGTCGACGGCGGCGACGACTGGCACCGGCGGATCCCAGGCCGGACCACGCGTCACCGTCATCGGTAGCGGCGCGTAGAGACGCGGATCGGGGTCGTCGCCGATGCTGCAGCCAGCGCCGAGCACGACGCTCGCGGTCACGATCGGACGCCAGGCTCCTGTCGAGTTCTTCCCCACGGTCGCTCCTCCGTGTCGAGCCATCGGACAGCGGCGGCGATCCGAGACGAGACGCGCGGACGCGGCGGCGCCGGTGGTGCCGATGCCACCGGCGGTTGGCCCCTGAGACGAACTTGACGTGCCGCTCAAGTCGCTGCGTTCGGGCGCGGGTCCATCCGTGCAAGCTGTGGAGCGGCAATGCTTTGCGCGATGTCCATCCAAGCCATCAGCTGGCGGGCCCGGGACCGGACGGCGCCGGCTGGTACGAATTGGCCTGATTGACCGGCCAAGATTGGCCTGCTACAGAGCCCGCGTGCTGCGCAGCCCGCTCCCCGACCTGGATCCGACCGCCGACGCGCCGTTGGCGACGCAGATCGCGGCCTTCTACGCGGCGGCGATCCGCGAGGGTCGTCTGCGAGCGGGGGATCGTCTGCCGCCGATCCGGGTCGCAGCGCGCGGTTGCGCCGTGGCGCGGGCCACGGTCCAGGACGCCTACCACCGGCTCGCCGAGGACGGTCTGGTCGAGGCGACGGTCGGCCGCGGCACCACGGTCTGCGGTGCCGTCGGGCCCGTATCGCCGCGCGGCGACACGGACGGTGCGCCGCTGAGCCCCTACGCACTCGCCGCGCTGCAGCGCATGCAGACGATGCCCGGTGCGCTACCGCTGCCGCCGGGGCGCGAGCTGGTCGCCGACTTCGCCGAGCTGGCGCCCGATGGCGATCGCTTCCCGGTCGACGAATGGCGGGCGGCGATGGACGCCGTGCTGGCGCGGCGCGGCGGCGACGTGCTCGGCTACGGCTTCGCGCCGAACGGGCTGCCGGCCCTGCGCGAGTGCATCGCCGGTCGCATGCGCGACATCGACGCGAATGCGACTGCGGCCGACGTGCTGATCACTGCCGGCGCACAGCAGGCGCTCGACCTCGTGCTGCGCACGTTGTGCGCGCCGGGCGACACGGTGCTGGTCACCGATCCGTCCTACCACCAGATGCACGGCCTGCTGCGAGCGCACGGGCTCGTGCCGGCGCCGATCCCGTTCGGCCCGGACGGCCTCGACCTCGACGCGTTGCGGCGGCTGCTGCAGCGCGACGGCGTGCGGCTGCTCTACCTGATGCCGACGTTCCAGAACCCGACCGGCCGCTCGCTCGACCTCGAGCAGCGCCATGCGCTGATGGAAGTGCTGGCGGCGACGCCGGTGCCGGTGGTCGAGGACGAGTACCAGCACTCGCTGCGGTTCGCCGGCGCGCCGCTGCCGTCGCTGCGCTCGCTGGACCCGCGCCGGCGCACGGTGACCGTCGCGACCTTCAGCAAGGAGCTGTTCCCCGCGCTGCGCATCGGCTGGCTGCACGCCGACCGCGATCTGCTCGCCGCGATGGCGGCCGTGAAGCGGTTCATGGACCTCGAGACGTCGCCGCTGCTGCAGGCGGCGCTGGTCGAGTTCCTGCGCCAGGGCAGTCTCGACCGACACCTCGGCGAACTGCGCGCGACGCTGCGCGAGCGCCACGCCGCGCTGCGCGCCGCGTGCCGGCGCCACCTGCCGCCCGGCTGCACGTGGACCGAACCCGACGGCGGCTTCGTCGCCTGGCTGGAACTGCCGGCCGCGGGCCTCGGCGACCGGCTGGCCGAGCTCGCGGTCGCGCGCGGCGTGCGCGTCGTGCCGGGCCGCGTGTTCGACCTGCACGGCCGGCCGTCGCGCGGCGTGCGCCTGTGCCTCGCGCGCACCGCACCGGATCGCATCGAAGCCGGCGTGCTGACCCTCGCCGCATGCGCGCGCGAACTGCTGCAGCGCGACGCGGCGCGGCCCTTCCTCTGACGGCCATCTGGCCCGTTCCCGAACTTCCGATCCTCCCGACCTCGAACCCACGACCATGAGCCACAAGCCACCCGTCCGAAACGTCCCCGGCTTCACGACCGAAGAGGTCGTCAGCAAGATCGGCTTCTGCGAACAGCTGAAGGGCGGCGTCGTCATGGACGTCATCGACGCCGAGCAAGCGCGCATCGCCGAAGACGCCGGCGCCTGTGCCGTGATGGCGCTCGAACGCGTGCCGGCCGACATCCGCAAACACGGCGGGGTCGCGCGCGCCAGCGATCCGACGATCATCGAAGCGATCCAGAAGGCGGTCAGCATCCCGGTGATGGCGAAGGTGCGCATCGGCCACTTCGTGGAGGCGCAGATGCTCGAGGCGATGGAGGTGGACTGCATCGACGAGAGCGAGGTGCTGACACCGGCCGACGAGCAGTTCCACGTCGACAAGCGCGTGTTCAAGACGCCGTTCGTGTGCGGTTGCCGCGACCTCGGCGAAGCGCTGCGTCGCATCCACGAAGGGGCGGCCCTGATCCGCACCAAGGGTGAGGCCGGCACCGGCAACGTCGTCGAGGCCGTGCGCCACATGCGCGCGCTGATGTCGCAGATCCGCGCGCTGCGCGGCATGGACCAGAAGGGCCTCGAGCGCACGGCCAGCGAGCTGCGCGTGCCGGTCGAGCTGGTCGGCTGGGTCGCCGAACACGGTCGCCTGCCGGTGCCGAACTTCTCGGCCGGCGGCGTCGCCACCCCGGCCGATGCGGCGCTGATGATGCAGCTCGGCGCCGAGGCGGTGTTCGTGGGCTCCGGCATCTTCAAGTCGGGCAGTCCCGAGCAGCGGGCCCGCGCGATCGTGCGCGCCGTGACCCACTTCGAGGACCCGAAGGTGCTGGTCGAAGTGTCGAAGAACCTCGGCGAGCCGATGGTCGGCATCGACATCAACACGCTGCCGCAGCAGGAGCGTCTGGCCGGCCGTGGCATCTGATCCCGTACCCACTCAACCCATCAGCTCCGGGCCCACGGTCGGCGTGCTGGCGCTGCAGGGCGACTTCGCCGAGCACGAGGCGGCGCTGCGCCACTGCGGCCTGCGCTGCCGGCAGGTGCGCCGGTCGGCGGACCTGGTCGGTCTCGCCGGCCTCGTGCTGCCGGGGGGTGAGAGCACGACGATGCTGAAGCTGCTCGACGTCGAGCAGATGTGGCAGCCGCTCGGGGCCGCGCTGCGTTCGGGCATGCCGGTGCTGGCGACCTGTGCCGGCCTGATCCTGCTGGCCGAGCGCGTCGAGAATCCGAACCAGCGCAGCTACGGTCTGCTGCCGGTGACCGTGGTGCGCAACGGCTACGGCCGCCAGTACCACTCGGGCACGTTCGCGCTGGTTTCCGACGTGCTGCCGCCGGGCACGACCGGGACGTTCATCCGCGCGCCGCGCATCACGCACACCGGGCCCGGTTGCGAAGTGCTGGCGCGCCGTGACGACGATCCGGTCCTGGTGCGGTCCGGCGCGATCCTCGCGGCCTGCTTCCACCCCGAACTCGCGCTCGGCCACCCGGTGACCGCGCGGTTCGCTGCGGCCGTGCGCGCACACGCCGGGGCCGCCGGCCGGGGGGCCGCGGCGGCGACCGCCGCCGATTGTGGGGCGTGAAGCGTAGGCCGCGGCCGGTGTGCGGCTACGATCCTGACCGACGCGCCCCTCCGTCGAACCTCGTCCCGGACCGGCAATTGTCCGGCCTCCGAGCCAGCCGGGCTGCGTAGTCGCTGAGACCCCTCGCACGCCCGAATGCCCAGTCCCCTCCGCGTCGTCTCGTTCGGGCTCGGTCCGATCGGCCTCGCTGCCGCCCGGCTCGCCCTGCAGAAGCAGTCGCTCCAGCTGGTCGGCGCGGTCGACTCCGACCCGGCCAAGGTCGGCAAAGACCTCGGCGAACTGCTGGCGCTCGAGCAGCCGACCGGCCTGCTGGTCGAAGCCGACGGCGCCGCAGCGCTGCGGCGGCTGCAGCCCGACGTGATGCTGCACTGCACCAGCAGCTTCCTGCCGGCGGTCCAGGACCAGCTGCGCGCGGCGATCCAGGCCGGCGTCGACGTGGTGTCGTCGACCGAGGAGCTGCTGCTGCCGGACCTGCAGCAACCGCAGCTGGCGGCCGAACTGCACGCCGCGGCGCTGGCGGCCGGCGTCACCGTGCTGGGCACCGGCGTCAACCCGGGCTTCGCGATGGACTTCTTGCCGCTGGTCGCCTCGGCGGTCACCCTCGACGTGCGCGCCGTCAAGTGCGTTCGCGTCGTCGACGCGGCGACCCGCCGGCTGCCGCTGCAGAAGAAGGTCGGCGCCGGCCTCAGCAAGGGCGAGTTCCAGAAGCAGCTCGACGGCGGCCGGTTCGGCCACATCGGCATGCGCGAGTCGGTGGCGCTGGTCGCGCGTGGCCTCGGCCTCGGCGTCGACCGGATCGAACACACGGTCGAACCGGTGCTGGCCGCCGAGGACCACAAGACGCCGTTCCTGACCGTCAAGGAAGGTCAGGTCGCGGGCCTGCGGAACCACGGCTACGGCTACGTCGGCAAGCTGGCGGTCGTGCACCTCGACCTGTCGATGTACGTCGGCGCTCCCGATCCGCGCGACGAGATCGTGCTCGACAGCACGCCGCCGCTGCACCTGAAGTTCGTCGGCGGCATCGCCGGCGACGAAGCCACCGCGGCGATCCTGGTCAACAACCTGCACGGCGTCGTCGCCGCGCCGCCGGGCCTGCGCACGGTGCTGGACGTCGCGCCGCCGCGGCTGTGTCGCTGACGCGGCCGCTGGCTATAGTCGGCCGGATGCTGCGCGAGAGCTGCAAGCGACCGTCGATCGTCGTCGCCGGCTGGACGGCCCTCGTGATCGCGGTGTTCGTCTGGCGCGGCGACCTGCGCGTCCGCTCGGCTCCGGCTGCCGCCGCCGAGTCGGCCGTCGCCGCGCCCCGCGATGCCGCGAACGAACCACCCGGCGCGACCGCGACCGCCACCTCTGCGCCGGCGAGCGAACGCGGCGCGCCGGTCGTCGTCCGGCCGCAGCGCGCGGTGCGCGACCTGGCGCCGTCGCCGGTGCGCACCGGCCGCGTCTTCGACGCGCGCGGGTTCCTGCTGGTCGGCGCGTTCGTGCGCGTCGACGGCCGCGAGGCGGTGCGCACCGACGCCGATGGCCGCTTCGAGCTGGCGCTCGGCGACGGCGCGTCGGCCGACGTCGCGGTGCTCGCCGACGGCCACCGGCCGCACCGTCTGCGTGTGTTCGCGGCGTCACCGGAACCGATCCTCGTGCAGCTGGCGCTGGCCGCGCCCGGCGAGGTCGAACCGGCACCGTTGCCGCCGCTGCCGCTGGTCGGTGAAGGCCGGGTGCGCGCGCCGGACGGCCGGCCGCTCGTGGCCGCGATCGTGACCGAACTCGGCAGCGGCGCCTGGGTCCGCACCGACGCAACCGGCCGCTACCAGCTGCCGCTCTCCGGTGCGATGCCGACGATCGTCGTGCACGCCGACGCCGACAACCTCGCGGTGCGTTCGGCGCCGCTGCGACTCGAACGCGAGCGCGGCATCGTGCCGCTGCCCGAACTGGTCGCCGCACCCGCCTGCGCCGTCGGCGGCACGATCCGCGATGCGACCGGTGCGCCGGTGGCCGGCGTGCCGGTGCGATTGCGCGGCTCCGGGCTCGAGCGCCTGGTCGAGAGTGGCGCCGGCGGTTCGTTCCGCATCGCCGGGCTCGAGCCCGGCCACTACGTCGTGCGGCCGTTCGCGAGCCGCGGTGCGCTCGGCGCGCCGCAGGCCCTGACGCTGGACCGGCCCGAGGTGGCGGTCGACCTGTCGCTGCGGTCGGCGACCGAACGGCGGCTGCACGTCGTCGACCAGCGCGGCGCGCCGGTGGCGGCAGCGACGGTGATCGCCACGTTCGCCGGCGAACGCACCGCCGTGCAGCGCACCGACGGCGACGGCTTCGTGCCGTTGCGCGTGGCCGCGGACGCCGATCCGGGAGAGCTGGCGTTCGACGTGCGGGTCGGCGCCGAGGGCACGCCGGTGCCGGTCGAGCGCTTCGAGGCGCCGGCGACGCTGGTCGTCGCCGGCCAATGAGCGCGGCGGCGCGGCGGCCGCGCGCCGGTCACCGCGTCACTGGATGACGGCAACCGCGGCGTTGCTCAGCGCGAGGCCGAACGGACTGCCGTCCAGCACCGCCGACTGCGACACGAAGTAGAGCCCGGGGTAGATCGACGGCACGTTCCACGCCGCCGGCACGCCGTTGCCGGCGCCGTCGGTCAGGAACACGAAGCCCGGGATCCACGACAGGGTGATCGGCAGGTAGAGGTTGCAGCTCGGCAGCAGCAGGGCGCCCGGCTGGTAGAGATCGAGCGCGAAGTAGTTCACGCCGACCGAGTTCGGCGTCGCGCCGGTGTGTCCGAGCTGCACGGTCGTGCCGCCGATCATCGGGCCGATCCAGTTGGTGCCGAACGTGCCCGCCGTGGTCGGGCAGCCCGTGCCCCAGGTGCCGATCTGGCCCGGCAGCAGGTAGGTGACGGTCAGCCGCGGCTTGGTGCCGGTCGTCGCGTCGCGCGACACGAAGCGGCGCGCCGTCGGAGCGGGCAGCGTCTCGTCCGACTTCAGCAGCCAGCCGAAGTCCTGCGCCGGGTTGTCGAGCCAGAACTGCACGTCGGCGACCGTCGCCGGGCCGTCGCTCGACGACGACAGGCCGAACGCCGGCGTGTCCCACGCGAACGTCGCCGGCCCGAACGTGCCGCCGGCCGTCGTCCACAGCGACGTGTTGAAGAACGTGTGCAGCCAGGTCGCATCGCCGGCAGTGGCCGCAGCACCGCCGCCGCCGCCGAGCGGCGCGACGGACGTGCCTTCGCCCCAGTTCTGCAGCAGGCGGTGGCCGGTGACCTGCAGCGGCAGCGGGTAGTTCGACTGCGCCGCGTCGAGCGTCAGGCGCGCGCCGACGATCGTGGCGCCGGCCGGGATCGACGCGGCGACGTTGAAGCGCAGCACCGCGCGCGTGGCGACGCCGCCGCCGGTCATGCCGACGAAGATGCCGATGCCCTTGCCGTTGCTCAGCGCGCCGGTGGCGTTCTGGTACAGCGTGTTGTCGGCGGTGGCGGTCAGCGTGACCGTGGTCTGGGCCGGCAGCGCGACTGCGGCCAGCGTGAACAAGGCGAGGGAGGTGAGGTTGCGGACGACGGACATTGGGTTCCTGTGCGGGTGGATCGGGCCGCGAAGGATACCGCCGAACGCGCCGCGCGGGGCAGTCGTCGCTGCCGTCGCCGCGCCTACTTGCCGCCGCCGTCCGCCTGCTTCTTGCCGAACGAGAACGCCTCGCCGTGGCCGAGTTCGGCCAGCCGCTCGAGCAGGCGCATGTTGGCTTCGCCGATGCCGACCGCGTAGAGCCGGATGCGGCGGAACGCGTTCATGCGCGTGAAGTCCTCGATCAGCCAGTCGTCCTGGTCGTACGGTCCGTGGTACCAGAGCTCCGGCGTGCGCTGCGCGGCGTTCTTGGTCTCGTGGTTCGAGACCACCTGGCCTTCGCCGTAGTCCTTGTCGAGCACGCGGAAGTCGTCGGTCGACGGCCGGCCGTCGGAGACCAGGAAGATCGTGTCGCAGCCGTCGACCAGCGCGTCGGGATCGACGTAGGCAGGTTCCTTGACCGCGTCCTTGCCGGCGAGCGCGAACGCCAGCTTCAGGCCGGCGTGCATGTTGGTGTCGCCGCGCAGCTTGCCGTCGGGGAAGTCGGCCGGGTTGTCGGGCGCCTGGATCTGCTCCTTCGGGATCGCCTTGATCGCGTCGAGCTCCTTCAGGACGCGATCGACGTTGGCCTGCGTCGCCTTGACCATGCCCTTGGTGGCGTCGAGTGTGCCCGATCCGCTGCCGAACCAGACCACCGCGAAGTGCTTGTCGGGCGTCAGCCGCGACAGCGAGATGCGCATCTGCTCGCGCGCGAGGTCCCAGCGCGTCTTGATCTTGGTCCAGTCGAGGTCGCTCTCGTCGAGCATGCGCTTCTTCTTCTTCTTGCGCGGGCCGGTTTCCGGCGTCGTCGACGGGCGCGCGCTCGGCTCGATCGGCTTCAGCATCGAGTCCGACATGTCGAGCACGTAGCAGAAGCGTTCGCCGTCGGTCGTGATGCCGAAGAAGCTCATCTCGGCGCTGGTGCCGTTGTCGGGCCGCTGCTTGACCTCGCCGCGCTGCAGCACCTCGAGCCAGGCCTCGGGGTTCACCCACATCGCCGGCGTGTCGAGGATGCCCTGCAGGTGCCGCGCCATCTGCACCTTGATTGTGTGGCCGAGGCCGACTTCGGGCGCGAGCAGGCTGACGTAGGCTTCCAGCGCCTTGCGGTAGCCGGCCTCGTTGACGCGCTTCTTGTTCTCCCAGAACGCGCCGGTCATCGCGCCGATCAGCAGGTTGCGGTCCGCTTCCTTCTTCGGGAAGTCGAGCACGACCGGCAGCACCGCCGCCTCGAGGTCGGCCGAACGCGCATTGCCGATCGCGGCGATCGCGGCGGCGCGCTGCCACTGCACCTTGCCGTCGCGCACGACCGACAGCGCTTCGTTGGCGTCGGTCTTGTCGATCTCGATCCGCAGCGTCTGCACCCACAACCACGTGTCGATCGGCTTCGTGCTGCTGCGCCGCAGCGCCGCCAGCGGCGACACGTCGGGCAGCCGGTCGAAGTGCCGGCCGAGCAGCGTCGCGATCGTGTACTTCGAGTACTCGGGGTAGTCCTGCGGCTTGACGTAGTCGCCGCTCAGGATCGGCAGCGCTTCGGGGTTGCGCGTCTGCGCGATCCGGTCGCGCCCCTCGGTGTGTTCGCGGAACGCCTTGCGCGCAATGACCTGCTTGTAGCGCGCCAGCGCGCCGTCCCACCCGGGCGGCAGCGCGTCCTGGGGCAGCTGCGGCGCCGCGAGCGCGAACGTGGACAGGGAAAGAGCCGCACAGGCTCCGATCAGACGGGTCGGCAGCATGGGAAGTGGCGACTGGGGAGGGCGCGCAGAGCGTAGCGGATCGGGCGCCGGCCTGTAGCGCGGGGCGCCGGCCCGGCTACCCGCCGGCCGGGTTCTCCCGGGCGCGGAAACGGGCTGCGACCCGCAGCAGCGGGCGTTCGACCACGAACCAGGACGCGGTCGCCACCGCGAACGACGCCCCGACCGCGGTCAGCACGGCGGTGCCCGACGGCGCCGGCAGCAGCAGCCAGTAATAGAGCGGCAGGTGGTAGAGGTAGAGCCCGTAGCTGATCCGGCCGATCGCGCGCAGCGGCCGCCACGCCAGCGGGTTGGCCGGGAAGCGTTGCCCGAGCAGCAGCGCGAGCAGCACCAGGCCGGTGCACAACGACCCGCTCTGCACGAGCCAAAGCAGCGGGCCGTAGCGCGGGTCGACCCACGGTGCCTCCTGCTGCAGCGCCGGCCGGAAGAACAGCACGTACGGGTGCAGCACGACGGCGACCGCGACCAGGGCCAGCCCGAGCCCGAGCGCGTGCCGCGGCATGGTCCGGAGCCGCGCCTCGTGGAACGCGAGCAACGCGCCGGTGCCGAGCGTCAGGAACCGGAACGGCTCTGCGTGCTGCACGACGACGTTCGCCTGTTCCGTCGGCACCAGCTCGCTGACCAGCCAGGCGCCACCGATCGCGAGCGGCACGACGACGCAGCCGAGCAGCAGCGGGGCCATGCGCGCGGGCAGGAACGCGACCGCGAGCGGCCACAGCAGGTAGAAGTGCTCTTCGACGCACAGCGACCACGTGTGCGCGAGCGGCCCGTCGACGGGCGCGAACAGCGACTTGAAGTTCGACAGGTAGACCGCGCACCACGCGATGTCGGCCGACGGCCGCACCACGAGCATCACCGCCAGCAGCAGGTAGTAGATCGGGAAGATCCGCAGGCAGCGCCGCAGCAGGAACCAGCGCACCGGCACGCCCTGCTCGCGTTCGGCGATCAGGATGCGCGTGATCAGGAAGCCGCTCAGCACGAAGAACAGCTCGACGCCGAAGCCGCCGGGCCCGATCAGGATCTCCGCGTAGACCAGCCACTCCGGGTAGCCGGGCAGCGTGCGCGGCACGTGGTTCCACAGGACCATCAGCACCGCGATCGCGCGCAGGCCGTCGAGCACGGGCAGGTGGCGGGGGAGCATCGCGCGCGAAGGCTAGGGCGGTCGGGGGCGGTCGTCGAGGTGGGCCGGCGCCGATCGGCCGCTAGCATGCGCCGATGGGCCGGCAACTCGAAGCGATCGACGACCCGCTGCGGCAGTTCCTCGCGGCCCAGCACCTGTTCTTCGTCGCGACAGCGCCGAGCGGCGACGGCGGCCACGTCAACTGCTCGCCGCGCAGCGCCGATGCGTTCCGCGTGCTCGGTCCGGCGACCGTGGCGTGGCTCGACGGGGTCGGCAGCGGCATCGAGACCATCGCGCACCTGCGGCAGAACGGCCGCATCGTGCTGATGTTCTGCGCCTTCGACGGCGCGCCGCGCATCGTGCGGCTGCACGGCCGCGGCGACGCGCTCGAGCACGGGGATCCTGGGTTCGCGGCGCTGCGGCCGGCGTTCGGCGACGTGACGTTCGCCGAGCGCGCGATCGTGCGCGTCGCGGTGTCGCGGATCGCCGACTCGTGCGGCTTCGGCGTGCCGCTCTACCGCTACGAGGGCGAACGCGAGCAGATGGCGCACTGGGCCGAGAAGAAGGGCGTCGCCGGCGCGCGCAGCTACATGCGCGAGAAGAACAGCGCGAGCCTCGACGGTCTGCCGGGCCTGCGTTTCCCCGGCGCGTGATCAGCGCCCCGCGGCCTCGATCCACCACGCGCCGGCGCGTTCGTCCTCGCGCAGCGTGAAGCGCACCGGCAGGAAGTGCTCGACGATCGCCGCGTTGGTGCGCGTGTGTTCGGTCGGTGCGAGCGTGCGGAATGCGCCGCCGCCGGCCAGTGCCAGCGGGATCAGCAGCTGGTCGGCCAGGTGTTCGCCGACCGGCACGTCGGCGGCCAGCCACGCGCTCGCGGCGGCACAGGCGCGCTCGGCGACCTGTTCGGCCGTGACCTGGCGTTCGCCGGGCACTGCGATCAGCTCGCCGCACGGCTCGGCGGGCAGCTCGAGCAGCAGCACGTTGCCGGGGCCCGCGGCTGCGACCCGTTCGAGCCGGCAGTGGTCGGCGTCGAGGCCGAGCCGCTGGCGCACGACCTGCAGTTCGCGTTCGCCGATCCGGTCGGGCAGGTTCGCGAGCAGCGCCCGCGCGCGGTGCGGCCGGCCGGCGACGCGGTGGCGCAGTTCGATCGGCGCCAGCGGCCCCGGCGTCACGTCGGCGCGGAACTCGCCGCCGCCGGCCGGCGCGAAGCCATGGCGCACGAGCCGCAGGTCGAGCTGCGCGCCCATGCGTCGCAGCACCGGCGCGAACACCTGCTGCAGGAAGTCGAACGACGGCGCCAGCGGGTTGTGCGTGCCGCCGGCCAGCGACAGCGTCGACGGCTCGGCCGCGCGCAGCAGCGCCGGCAGCACCGTCTGCAGCACCAGCGTCGTGCTGCCGGCCGTGCCGACCGCAAACCGGTGCGCGCCGCCGCGGATGCCGCGCGGCCGGAACTGCAGCGAGGTCGAGCCGAGTTCGGCGCCGCCGACGTCGGCATTGCCGACCGCTGCCGCCGCCAGCACCGCGGTCAGGTGCTGGCGCGCGAGGCCCGGGTTCTTGCGGCCGGCGCGGATCCGGTCGATCGCGAACGGCTGGCCGGTGCAGAGCGACAGGCCGAGCGCCGTGCGCAGCACCTGGCCGCCGCCTTCGCCGAGCGATCCGTCGAGGTGCAGCATCGTCAGCCCTTGACGCAGACGACCTGCTTCAGCGTGTGCACGACCTCGACCAGGTCCTGCTGTGCCGCCATCACGGCGTCGATGTCCTTGTAGGCCATCGGCGTCTCGTCGAGCACCGCGCCGTCCTTGCGGCACTCGACGCCCGCGGTCGCGGCCTCGTGGTCGGCGACCGTGAAGCGGCGGAACGCTTCGCCGCGCGACATCACGCGGCCCGCGCCGTGGCTGCACGAGTGGAAGCTGTCGGCGTTGCCCTTGCCGCGCACGATGTAGGACTTCGCGCCCATCGAGCCCGGGATGATGCCGAGTTCGCCGCGGCCGGCGCGCACGGCGCCCTTGCGGGTCACGAACACCGACGCGCCGAAGTGCTCCTCCTGCTGCACGTAGTTGTGGTGGCAGTTCACGGCGACCTCGCCGTGCGTGAACTTCGGCAGGTCGTCGCGGCGCGCCAGCGTGGTCAGGATCGCCGCCATCATCAGATCGCGGTTCGTGCGCGCGAAGCGCTGCGCCCAGCCGACCGCGAACACGTAGTCGTCGAAGTGCTGCGCACCTTCGGTGAAGTAGGCGAGGTCCTGGTCCGGCAGGTTGTGCACGTGCTGGCCCATGTCCTTCTTCGCGAGCTGGATGAAGTGCGTGCCGATGCGGTTGCCGACGCCGCGCGAACCGCTGTGCAGCATGACCCAGACGCGCTGTGCCTCGTCGAGGCACAGTTCGATGAAGTGGTTGCCGGTGCCGAGCGTGCCGAGGTGCTCGGCGGACGCGCCGCGGTCGAGCTTCGGGTGCAGCTCGAGGATGCGGTCGTAGTCGGGGCGCAGCTTCTTCCACGCGGCCTCGGCCGCGGCCGGCAGGTCGGCCCACGCGCCGCGGTCGCCGCGGCGGCCGTTGTTGGTACGGCCGTGCGGCACCGCGCGCTCGATCGCGGAACGGATGCCCTTCAGGTCGTCGGGCAGGTCGCTGGCGCAGAGAGACGTACGCACGGCCATCATGCCGCAGCCGATGTCGACGCCGACCGCGGCCGGGATGATCGCCCCGCGCGTCGGGATCACGCTGCCGACCGTCGCGCCGATGCCCCAGTGCACGTCGGGCATCGCCGCGACGTGGGCGTGCACGATCGGCAGGCGCGCGACGTTCTCGAGCTGGCGCAGCGCGTTGGGGTCGGCGGTGACGCCGCGGATCCAGGCCTTGATCGGCACGCCGGGGGTCTCGAACTGTTCGAACGTGGTCATGGGTCGGGCTCGCGGA
>JAEUHR010000003.1 GCA_016794425.1 Planctomycetota bacterium | reverse complement strand
ACTACTGATGCCGTCGTCTTTCCCTGCCACCACGCCCTACCACCCCACCACCCAACTCCCCACCACCCAAACGCCGCCAATGCGCGTCGCCACCCCTGCGGTCCATCGCACCAGTTTGGTGCTGACGATCGTGGCGCTCTGCATGTTGTTGTTCCTGGCCATGTTGCGCTGAAGCACCACTCGGCGTGCAAGCCCGGACCCCGCTGCTGTCACCACCGGCAACGGCGTCGGGCGCCCGCCAGGAACCGCCACCCTCGCCGTGCACCCCGGACCCGGACTGGGCCCGCGGCCCCCGGATGGGAACCTGCGTTCCCGAGTCTGGTGGCCTCGGATCCCGTCGGCTCCGGGCCAACCCAGGTCGAGAATCCATGGCACTTGCTCGCCTCGGGCGGGCAGTCGCCGTGATGATGGTCTCGTGCCCAAGTTCCACGCCCAACAGCCCGGCGCAGCGCCCGGGACCTGCCGTTCATGACCTCCCTCTGGCTCGCCGACACGGCACCGTTCGGGCCGGAGTGCCCCCTGCCCAGCCAAGTAGACGTCGCGATTTTGGGCGGCGGCATCGCCGGCATCAGCACGGCGCTGCATCTGGCCCGCGCGGGCGCCCAGGTGGCGGTGCTGGAACAAGGCCAAGTGGCGTGCCGCGCCAGCGGCCGCAACGACGGCCAGCTGCTGCTGGGGCTCGGCGAGCACTACCACCGCATCCACGGCCAGTTCGGCGCGGAGAAGGCGCGGCTCCTGTGGTCGTTCCTGCGCGACAACCACGACGCGCTGCGCAGTGAGATCGAACGTTCGCGCATCCCGTGCGACCTGGCCCAGCGCGGCGGCCTGCGGCTCGCGGAGACCAGCCACGAATGGCTCGAATTGCAGCAAGCGGCCGCCTTGCTCGCCGCCGAGGGCCACGCCCACACCTTGCTGCCGGCGAGCGAACTGCCCCGCTGGCTGCCGCCCGCCCGCGGTTTCCACGGCGCCCTGCATCTGCACGGCGAGGCCATCGTGCAGCCGGTGGCGATGGTGCGCGGCCTGGCCCGCGCCGCCGCCGCGGCCGGCGCCCAGATCGTCGAAGGCGCCTCGGTCGCGACGGTCCACGGCGAGGCTGGCGACTTCGCGGTGCAGCTCGCCGACGGCCGCGCCGTACGCGCCGCCTTGGTGGTGCACTGCACTTCGACCTTGGCCCGCGAACTCGATCCGAGCCGCTGGCTGGCCCGCGCGGTGTTCCCGTTCCGCGGCCAAGTGATCGCCACCGACGTGCTGCCGGAAACGATCGCCAAGCCGTTCCCCGACTTCGCGATGTCGAGCAACTTCTGCTACGAGTACTTCCGCATGCACCGCGGCCGGTTCGTGATCGGCGGCATGCGCTGGTCGGTGCCGGGCGAAGAGCAGGGCATCCTGGCCGACGACACCGACAACCCGGCGATCACCGAGAACCTGTTGGGTTACGTGCGGGAGCATTTCCCGAGCCTCGCCGACACCGCCTTCCCCCACGTGTGGACCGGCATCATGGCCGGCACGCCGGACGGCCTGCCGCTGGTGGGCGCCCTGCCCGAAGCGCCCGGCCACCATGCGCTGTGCGCATTCAACGGCTACGGACTGTCGTTCGCGTTCCTGGCCGGGCGGTGTCTGGCCGAACAGCTGGTGGGCGGGCGCAGCGACCACCCGGCGCTGCCGCTGTTCGTGCCGCGGCGCCTGCTCGGCTGAGGCGCAGGCGGAGCGCACCGCGGATCCGCCGCCAGCCGCTTGCGGCGCTGGCCCCGGCCCGACAATCTTCGCCCGCCACTGGCCACCGCCGGGACCCCGCATGGAATACGCACTGCAGCTCGACCACGTCAGCAAACACTTCGGCACCTTCACTGCAGTCGACGACCTGACGCTGCGCGTGCCGAAGGGCTGCATCTACGGCTTCCTGGGGCAGAACGGTGCCGGCAAGACCACCACCATCCGCATGGTGATGAGCATCTTCCACCCCGACCAGGGCACCCTCTCGGTGCTCGGCCATCCGGACGCCCAGCAGGTCAAGGACCGGCTCGGCTACCTGCCGGAGGAGAAGGGGCTCTACAAGAAGATGAAAACCGCGGAGATCGTCGCCTACTTCGGCAAGCTGAAGGGCATGGACGCCAGCACCGCGAACCTGCGCGCCCGCGAACTGCTCACCCGCTACGGCCTCGGCGACTGGCTCGACAAGAAGTGCGAGGCGTTGAGCAGGGGCATGGGCCAGAAGGTGCAGGTGCTCGGCACGATCATCCACGAGCCCGAGCTGGTGATCCTCGACGAGCCGTTCAGCGGCCTCGACCCGGTCAACCGCGACACCATGCGCGACATCATCCTCGACATGAAGCGCCAGGGCCGCACCGTGATCTTCAGCACGCACGGCATGGAGCAGGCCGAGCAGCTGTGCGACTACGTGATGATGATCCACAAGGCGAAGCTGCAGTTCGCCGGCACGCTGGCCAGCGTCAAGCAGGGCAAGGACCTCGGCATCCGGCTCGACTACGACGGCGACGGCCGCGTGCTGAAGGACCTGCCCGGCGCCGAGCGCGTCAACGACAACGGCAAGAACGCCGAGATCTTCCTGCGGCGCGGCCAGGACCCGCAGCAGGCGTTGCGCTGGCTCGTCGAGCGCGTGACCGTGCGGCGCTTCGACTACCGTGAGCCCTCGCTGCACGAGATCTTCGTGCGCACGGTGCAGGAAGCGGACGCGCGGCTCGCCGGCGCCGCCGGAGGAGCACGCTGATGGCCAGCAAGACCTTGCTCGTCGCGCAGCGCGAGTACCTCGACAACGTCCGCACGAAGACGTTCTGGCTCGGCATCCTGGCGTTCCCGGCGATCTTCGCGCTGGCGATCGGCATCGGCTGGGTCATGAACAAGACCAAGGCGACGCAGGCCTACACCGTGCTCGACCTGACCGCGGCGCGGCTCGGCGACCGCATCGAACAGAACGCGCGCGCCAACGACCTGATCGCGTCGCTGCGCCGGATGCTGCGCGAGGACGCGGCCGCGCTGGCAGCGTTGCCGGACCTCGACGCGGTCGACGCCACCGATCCCGAATCGATGCAGACGCTGCTGCGCGACGCGCCGAAGGACGCCGCGGCGAAGCTCGATCCGGCGGCCGCACAGAAGCTGCTGGCGTCGATCGAGACCATCGGCCAGAAGTACCGCTTCGTGCCGCTCGACGAGCTCGCTGCCGCGACCGGCACCCGCGCCGAACGCGAGAAGCTCCTGAACCAGCGCATCAACGACGGCAGACTGTTCGCGTACTTCGTGCTCGACGGCGACCCCGTGGTCGACAGTTCGCAGCTGACCTACGTCTCGAACAACCTGACCGACGACGCGCTGCGCGACTGGTACGAAGGCGCCGCGACGCGCGTGATCCGCAAGCTGCGCGTCGCCGATGCGAACATCGAGCCGGCCGTGGCCCGGCACATCCAGCAGTGGGTCGGCTTCAAGGCCGAGCAGGTGACGGCCACCGGCGAACGTGAGGACGTCAAGAAGGAACAGAAGGCCAACAAGTTCGCGCCGGTCGTGTTCGTCTACCTGCTGTGGATCGCCGTGTTCACGGCCGCGCAGATGCTGCTGACCAACACCGTCGAGGAGAAGAGCAACCGCATCATCGAGGTGCTGCTGTCGTCGGTGTCGCCGGGCCAGCTGATGGCCGGCAAGATCTGGGGAATCGGTGCCACCGGCCTGACCCTGATCCTGTCGTGGGCCCTCTGTGGCCTGCTCGGCGTCAGCCTCGGCACCAAGGTCGTGCCGCAACTCGCCGAGTGGAACCTGCAGGACATCGTCGGTGACCCGCTCTACCTCGCTTCGTTCGTCGGCTACTTCCTGACCGGCTACCTGCTGTTCGCGGCGATCCTGGTCGCGATCGGTTCGGTCTGCAACAGCCTCAAGGAGGCGCAGAACCTGGTGCAGCCGGTGTTCATCCTGCTGATGATCCCGATCTTCGCGATGGTGCCGATCGTGCAGGAGCCGAACGGCCTGATGGCGCGCGTGTTCACCTACATCCCGCTCTACACGCCGTTCGCGATGATGAACCGCGCCAGCGGGCCGCCGCCGGCCTGGGAGTACGCGGTCACGACGGTGCTGATCCTGTTCAGCGTCTGGTTCGCGTTCCGCGCCGCCGGCAAGGTGTTCCGCGTCGGCGTGCTGATGACCGGCAACCCGCCGAAGCTGCGCGAGATCCTGTCGTGGCTGCGGCAGGAGTGAGCCGCGCCGCGGCGATCAGCGCCGGTCGGTCTGCACCAGCTGCTGCAGCGACGCCAGCTGCTCGAGCGTGATCGCCGGCGCCGACTTCGGCAGGCCGAACGCCCGCAACACGGCGGCCGGGAAGCCGAAGCCGAGCTCCATGCACTTCGACGCGTTGCACTCGAGCACGACGAACCGGTAGCGCAGCACGTCGGCGCGCAGCTGTTCGGGCGTCCAGTCGATCGGGCGCTTCGGCTGCTGCCGACCGTCGGCCCACTCGTAGACCGACTTGAAGTAGTAGTAGACCGCCAGCGGCGCCGCGACGCCCGGGTCCTGCAGCACGTCGGTCAACAGCCAGGCGAAGCTCGAACTGACCAGCAACACGCCCGGCGGCGTGCCGCGGTCGCCGTGGCGCCGCTGCGTGCGCGCCAGCGGCATCGGATCGGCGCCGCCGGTCGTGTCGTAGAGGTTCGCCAACTGCAGCATGTCGTCTTCCGACCCGCCGGGCCCCGTGCCCATTCGCATCGGTGCCAGGTCGAGGTTCACCACGTCGACACCGGACAGCCGCTCGAACTCGTCGAGCAGGTGCACGACCGTACGCGCCGCGGCGATGCGGCTCCAGTGCGTGCCCGACCGCGGGAACAGCGGGAAGCCCGGCTCCTGATCGCGCCAGGTCTCGAACAGCGCCTGCGCGTCGAGATGGTTCAGTACGCCGAACCCGAACACGCCGCGCACAAGATCGATCATCCGGCGGTGGCCCGCAGCGTCGACCAGGCGGTACGCGTACGGCAGGTGCTGCGGCAGCGTCTCGGCCTTGCTCGGCGTGATCAGCAACAGCAGCGTGACGCCGTGTTCGGCCAGCACGGCTTGCGCCAGCAGCAGTTCGTGCAGGCGATCGAGGATGTGGCCGACCTGGTACGGCATCAGGTGCGTGCGCGAGGTCAGGTAACCGTCCTCGACCAGCCAGCCGTCGGGGCCACCGACGACGGGGCGCTTGGTGACGCCGAACAGATCGAATCGGACCTGGTTGTCGATCCGCACCATCCAGTCGCGCAGGCCGAGTTCGCGGTCGATGCGCGCTTCGACCCACTGCTGCAGGTCGCCGTCGTGCCACGCCGCCAGCGTCACCGGCGGTTCCGCAGGCCCACTGTCGGTGACGCCGCCGAGGCCGCAGCGCGGCGCGAACGAGGTCAGCTCCTGTGCCAGCGGCAGCAGCAAGGTCGCGACGAACGCGAGCGGCGGCAGCCAGCACAAGATCCTCGTCACGAGTCGCAGCATCGCACCAGTGGTCACGGGTTCGGGCAGGCAGTAGAACCGCGCCCCCGCGGCTCGTCCAGACCGCCGCCCGCCCGCGATCCCGTGGTCTTCACCTCGAGCCTGTTCCTGTTCTACTTCCTGCCGGCGTTCCTGGTGGTCTATCACCTGGCGCCGCCGCGGCTGCGGAACGCGATCGCACTGGCCGCCTCGCTGCTGTTCTACGCCTGGGGCGGCCCGGGCTTCGTCTACGTGCTGATGGCAGGCACGGCGGTCGACTACTGGCTGTCCTGCGCGATCGCGCGCGACACGCAGCCGCGCCGGCGCCAGCTCTGGGTCGCGCTGAGCGTGGTGGGCAACATCGGCCTGCTCGGCTACTTCAAGTACGCGAACTTCTTCGTCGAGCAGACCAACGGCATCCTGTCCGCGCTCGGGGTGCAGAATCTCGCGTGGACGAATATCGCGCTGCCGATCGGCATCAGCTTCTTCACGTTCCAGAAGCTCAGCTACGTCGTCGACGTCTACCGCGGCACCGCGACGCGCGCGCGCAGCTACGCCGACTGCCTGTTGTACGTCGTGCTGTTCCCGCAGCTGATCGCCGGGCCGATCGTGCGCTACCACGACGTCGACCTGCAGATCCGCAGCCGGCACCACTCGACGGCGCTGTTCTGGAGCGGCGTGCAGCGCTTCGTGCTGGGGCTGTGCAAGAAGGCGATCCTCGCCAACGGCATGGCGGCGTTCTGCGATCCGGTGTTCGAGAAGCCGGTCTGGATGGTGCCGCAGAGCCTCGCCTGGCTCGCCGCGCTCGCGTACTACTTCCAGATCTACTTCGACTTCTCGGGCTACTCGGACATGGCGATCGGCCTCGGCCGCATGACCGGGTTCCAGTTCCTCGAGAACTTCGACCGCCCCTACGTCGCGAAAACGTTCACCGACTTCTGGCGCCGGTGGCACATCTCGCTGTCGAACTTCATGCGGGAGTACATCTACATCCCGCTCGGCGGCAACCGGCGCGGCAAGCTGCGCGGCTACCTGAACCTCTGGATCGTGTTCCTGGTGTCGGGCTTCTGGCACGGCGCGTCGTGGAACTTCGTGGTCTGGGGCGCCTACCAGGGCGTGTTCCTGACCCTCGACAAGCTCGGCTGGGCGAAGGTCGCCGAACGCGTGCCCGCCATGGTGCTGCGGCCGCTGATGGTGCTGTTGGTGCTGGTCAGCTGGGTGATCTTCAACACGCGCGACCTAACGCACTCGGCGCAATACCTGGAGCGCATGTTCGGCGGCGGCGGGCCGGAGTGGACGCGCACGTCGCTGAACTCGCTGGTGCCGCTCGACACCTACACGGCGTGCCTGTTCGTGGCCGCGGCGCTGGTCGCGTTCCTGCCGTGGTCGCAGCGCTACCTCGCCTGCGAACAGGCGGTGCTGCGGTTCGCGCGCACGCCGGTCGGCGCACCGCTGTTCGGCCTCGTGGTCTGGTTCGGGCTGCTGATCGGCTGCCTCGCGGTCGTCAACTCGAGCTACAACCCCTTCATCTACTTCCGCTTCTAGTGCCGAGCGGCGACCGCATACTCATCGTCGGTGGCGGCCAGGGCATCGGCGCCGCGGTCGCGGCGGTGTTCCCGGACCGCGCCACGATCTGGACGCGCAGGACCGGCGTCGACGCGACCGATCCCGACGCACTGCAACGCGCGTTCGCGGCGTTCCGCAGCCAGCACGGCGCCCCCTACGCGCTGGTGCACACGATCGGGGACTTCGCCGAGGTGCCGTTGCTCGGCACCGACGCAGCGACGTGGCGGCATCTGTTCGCCAGCAACGTCGACACGGTCTTCCACACCCTGCAGACGGTGGTACCGGCGATGGTCGAGGCGCGGCGCCCCGGCCGTGTCGTGCTGTTCGCCGCCGCCGGCGTCGACCGCGCGCGCGGCCAGCGGCGCGCGCCGGCCTACTTCGCGGCCAAGGCCGCGGTTGTGCAGCTCGCCCGCTCGCTGGCCGCCGAAGTCGCCGAACACGGCATCACGGTGAACGTGATCGCGCCGGGCCTGATCGACCACCCGCACAGCCACCGCGACAGCCAGGCCCGCATGCTGCCGCGCGTGCCGGCCGGTCGGCTCGGCACCCCGGCCGACGTGGCCGGCGCCGTGCAGATGCTGCTGGCGCCCGACGCCGGCTACCTGACCGGCCAGGTGCTGACGATCGACGGCGGTTTGCAGCTCTGACGGCGGTCCGGCGCCGCATCCGGGGAAAACAGGTTGTCTCGCCCCCGTACGGGCGAGTAAATCGACAGCTCCCCATCCGTCCCCCATTCAAGGGATTCCGACGATCGAACCGACGATCCTCTCCCCGACCGGCGCCGACCTCGCCAAGCTCGACCACGACGCCGTGCGAGCGACCCAGCGCCTGATCTCCCGGGGTTTCGAAGCGTACCTGGTGGGCGGTTGCGTGCGCGACCTGCTGCTCGGCCGCCCGGCCAAGGACTACGACATCGCGACCGGTGCGCGACCACAACAGGTCAAGCGCACCTTTCCGCGCAACTGCCGCATCATCGGCCGCCGCTTCAAGCTGGCGCACCTGCACTTCCACGACAACACGAAGATCCTCGAGGTCTCGACGTTCCGGCGCACGCCGCAGGTCGAAGGCAACGAGGACGACCTGCTGATCACGCGCGACAACGAGTTCGGCAGCGCCGAGGAAGACGCGATGCGCCGTGACTTCACGGTCAACGCGCTGTTCCTCGATCCGACCAGCGACCGCATCCTCGACTGGACCAACGGCCTCGACGACCTGCACGCGCGCGTGATCCGCACCATCGGCGACCCGCGCGTGCGCTTCCGCGAGGACCCGGTGCGCATCCTGCGCGCGGCGAAGTTCGCCGGCCGGCTCGGCTTCACGATCGAACCCGAGACGTTCGCGGCGATGGCCGAGACGTCCGGCGACCTCGTGCGCGCCGCGCCGCCGCGCCTGCTCGAAGAAGTGCTGCGCCTGCTGCGCGGCGGCCACGCGCTGGAGTCGTTCCAGCTGCTGCGCGACGTCGGTGCGCTGCGCAGCATCGTGCCGGTGCTCGCCGACTTCCTGCAGGCCGCGCGGCACGAGCAGCGCGTCGAGTTCTGGCGCCTGCTCGAAGCGCTGGACCACAAGGTGCAGGGCGGCCACGTGCCACAGAACGCCGTGCTGCTCGGCGTGCTGCTGGTGTGCCCGGTGCTGGCGCGCGTCGAACAGAACCCGGGCCGCAGTCCCTCGTCCGTCGCCGAGGACCTGCTCGGTCCGCTGAGTTTCGCGCTGCGCCTGCCGCGCCGCGACGCCGGCTGCCTGAAGCGCATCTGCGGCGTCCAACACCGCTTCGACCAGCCCGGCAAGGGCTTCCGCGTCGCCGGTTTCGTGCAGGGCCCCTACTTCGACGAGGCGCTCGAGCTGTTTGCGCTGCGCACGCAGGCGCTCGGCCTCGATCCGGCCCGCGTCGACGAATGGCACGACCGCGCCGAGCGCGGTGGCCACCACCCGGTGCCACACGACCAGGAGCTCGACTCCGACGACGAACGCGAACCGGCTGACGACGACGCCGAACGCGCGCCGCCGGCCGCGCCCGTCGACGCCGACGACGATGCCGCGGCCGCTGACGACGCCGACCCCGCTGCCGATGACTCTGCCGCTGACGGTGACGGTGCCGGTGACGGTGACGAGGCCCGCGCGGCCGACGGTCCGGGCGACGACGGCCAGCCCGGTCGCCGCCGCCGGCGCCGCCGCCGTGGCCGCCGCCGTCGCCGCGGTGGCGACGACGCCGACACCACAGCGCCGGCCGGCGCCGGTTTCCCCGGGCACGGCGAAGGCGATGGGGACATCGCCGACGACGCCGGCGGCGACGCGGCGCTGCTGCGACCGTTCGCCGGCACCGGTGGCGAACGCGCGCCGATCGCACCGCCCGCCGACGATGCGGCCTTCACCGAGGCCGCCCTGGCCGAAGGCACGGCCGACGACGGCAGCGACAGCAGCGAGGGCGACGCGGCACCGACCGGACCACAGGGCGAAGCCCCGACCGATGGCGACGGCGAACCGCGCCGCCGCCGGCGACGCCGCCGTGGCCGCCGCGGCCGCCGCGACCGCGACGAGCGGTTCCCGCCCAGCGAGCCGCCCAGCCCGCACGGCGAAGCGCTCGACCACCAGCACGCCCACCACGAACCGCCGCAGGCGGGCGACGTGGTTGCCGATCCGGATGCACCGCCGCGCGTGCAGCCGGCCGACCTCGACGAGGCCCTGGCCGACGACGCGTTCGCCGAAGGCCCAGGCACCGCAGACGCCGCGACGGACACCGACGCGCCGGCAGAGGGCCAGGCGCAGGAAGGCCGGCGCCGCCGGCGGCGCCGCGGCCGCCGCGGCCGCAACCGCGGTGGCGACGGCAACGGCGGCGACGGTGGCGGCCAGCCGCCGGCGCCGCAGCCGGGCCCGGCCAACCAGGGCGGCGCGCAGCGCCACCAGCAGGGTGGGCAGCAGGGCCGCGGCGAGCGGCAGCAGCAGGGTGGCAACCACGGCGGCGAGCGCCGCCACCGGCGCGACCGCGACCACCGGCGCCGCGGCGACAAGCCGCGCGACGTCGACGTGGTGCCGCGCTACCGCGATCGGCGCGGCAAGGTCGACGTGATCGAACCGGCGCCGCTCGACCTGTCGGCGTTCGACGTCGAGCTCGACCCCAAGCGCGTGCCGACGTTCGGCAGCATCGTCGAAGGCCAGGGGCGCCCCAAGCGCCGCGGCCCGCGCGTGCCGCAGGACGGCGTCGACGACTACAAGCCGCCGCCCCCGCCGGGCGGTGACAGTGGCCCCCAGGCGCCGCCGCCGGCGCCGCCGACCGACGACGACACGTTCGGAGACTGGTGAGCTCGCCGGCGGACAGCGCGAAGGTGACGACCGCGACGCTGCGCGCGAAGAAGGCGCAGCGGCAGCGGATCACCGCGCTGACCGCCTACGACCACCTGCTCGCGACGCTGCTCGACCGCGCCGGCGTCGACGTGCTGCTGGTCGGCGACTCGGTGGCGACCGTGGTGCAGGGCCGCGACACGACCGTGCCGGTGACGATGGACCAGATGGTCTACCACTGCGAACTGGTCGGCCGCGCGGCCCAGCGCGCCTTGGTGGTCGGCGACATGCCGTTCCTCAGCTACCAGGTCGGCCCCGAGGACGCGCTGCGCAACGCCGGGCGCCTGCTGAAGGAAGGCCTCGCCGAAGCGATCAAGCTCGAGGGCGGCGCGCCGTTCGCAGCGACCGTGCAGCGGCTCGTCGATGCCGGCATCCCGGTGATGGGCCACCTCGGACTCACGCCGCAGAGCATCCACCAGTTCGGCAGCTACCGCGCGCGCGGCCAGGACGCGTCGGAACAGCAGCGCATCGTCGACGATGCGCGCACGCTCGAGCAGGCCGGCGCGTTCGCGCTGGTGCTCGAGAAGGTGCCGGCCGCGCTCGGCCAGCAGATCGCCGAGGCGCTGTCGATCCCGGTCATCGGCATCGGCGCCGGCCCGCACACGGACGGCCAGATCCTGGTCACGCACGACCTGCTCGGCTTGTTCACACGCTTCCGGCCGCGCTTCGTGCGCCGCTACGCCGAGCTCGGCACGGCGATCGAACAGGCGGTGGCCGACTACTGCCGCGACGTGCGCGAAGGCTCGTTCCCGGCCGCCGGCGAGTCGTACTGATCGCGGCAGCCCGGGCCGCCGCGCGCCGCGCGCCGCGCCGCCGCCGATCAGAACGAGTTGACGTTCGTGCGCAGCCCGTTGCTCAGCGTCATGCCGAACGCGTTCTGGCCGTTCGGCAGGCTGTTCGGCGCGATCAGCGCGACGGCCTGCGCATAGACGACGTTGCCCGGCGCGAACACGACGTTGTCGAACACGAAGTTGGTGCCGGCGGTCGGCACGAACGAGACCGGCACGCCGAGGTTGACGTCGAGGCTGGCGATGTAGGCACTGCAGCCGCCGGCGCCGATCAGGCCGAGGTCGAAGCCGCCGGGGATCGAGCCGAGGCTCAGGAACAGCGTCGACACGTAGACGCCGCTGCCCGGCAGGAACTCGGGGATCGAACCGAGCGTGAAGGTCACCGCGGTGCTCGGGTTGATCACCGGCGCCGGTGCGGCGCCGAGCGTCATCGGCCGCACGTCGGCGTTGGTCGTGAGCGGCAGCGCGCTGGCCAGCGTGATCGCGCCCGGATCGAGCGACGCGCCGCCCGGCGAGTAACCGATCAGGTGCGCCTCGGGCAGCACCGTGCTGCCGCCGGTGCCGATCGCGGTCAGGTTCTGCCAGACGTAGGTGACGACGCCGGTCGTCAGGTTGAACTGGAACTGGAACGTGCTCGGGTTCGCGACCTCGGGCACCGCGTAGCTCTCGACGGCGTCCCAGGTGACGTAGAGCACCGTGTCGGGGCCAACCACGGCGGTGTGCGTCTTGACGCGGCCGGTGCCGCTCAGCGTCGTGTAGTCGTGCCACGACCAGAACGCGGTCGCCGGCGCATTGCGGAACGCGGGCGACGGCGTGTAGTCGTTCTGCGGCGTGTTCCAGGCACCGCCGAGGTTGCTGCTGCCGGTCGAGACGAAGCCGTTCGTGTGCACGTAGAGCACCGGCGCCGTGCCGCCGGGCACCGGCAGCGGCGGTGCCGCCACCACCGGCGAGTGGTTGTCGTCGTTGGTCGCCAGCACCGTCGCGGTGCCGGGCGGCACCACGTAGCTGCCGCCGCCCCAGGTGACGCCATAGCCGGTCGCGGTCGGCGTGAGCCGCATCGACTGGCCGTTCAGCGCGGCGGCCGCGGCGGCCGCGGTCGCGAAGTACTGGTAGAACGACTCGCGCGGGATCGAGTAGCAGCCGGTGCCGAACGCCGTGTGCGCGGCCGCTTCGCAGCTCGTCGTCACCTGGAAGCCACCGCCGCTCGGTGTCCACGTGATCGACTTGCCGGCGAGGTCGAACGGCACGCTGGCCGGGTCGAACTGCTGGAAGCCGATGCCGGTCGCGAGCGCCGGCGCCGCCGACAGGTCGCTGGCCGCCGGTAGCGCGATGTTGTTGCCGACCGACAGACCGACCAGCGCGAACTGCGACTCGAGCGCCAGGCCCGCGCCGTACGACATGCGCACGACACCGGTGTTGAACAGCTCGACCTGGAAGCTCTTCGCAGTCGTGCCGAGGAACTCGCGCGAGTCGATCCAGGTGACCGCGCAGCGGCCCGGCACCGACGTGTCGAGCGCAACCTGGCCGGTCGGCGCGATCGACGTCAGGTCGGTCCAGAACGGTGCGATGCGCGGCGAGGCGCCGGCGGTGCCGCTCAGCTGGGTCGTCGTGCCGTACATCGTGCCGAGCGCGTCGGTCGCCGCGCCGCCGGTGGTCAGGAACAGCACGCCGTTGGTCGACACCGCGCAGTGCGTGAACGGGATGCCGGCGGCGCCGGCCATCGGGAACGAGATGCCCATCGCCGCGGGCGCGAACAGCAGGTTGTCGCCGGCGCCCAGCGAACTGCCCGGGGCGGCGGTGTTGAGGCACTGGGCCGCGGCGCTGGCGGCCAGGAGGGCGAGGGTCGGAACGACGGCGAAGCAGCGATGCATGAGGTCGATGTGCGGGTGGCGATGCCGGTGGAGCAGGCGCGACAGTCTACCGGCCGGCCGCGCCCCGTGCCGCCGTGCGTTGCCGCGCGCGCGACAAATCCGCGGTCGCCACCGCCGCCGGCGTTTCCCCCGCGCCGCATGCTTGCGCGGCTCCGGACCGACCGGCATCGTGCCGTCGATGCAGGCCTGGCGCGTCGACGTCGTGGTGAAGCCCGATCAGCAGGATCCCATGGGCGGTTCGGCGCTGCGCGCGCTGCGCGCCGCGGGGCTCGACGGGATCGACCGCGTGCGCAGTCGCCGCGGCTACCTGCTGGCGCGCGAACTCGACGAAGCGCAGGTGCGCCGCTTCGCGGCCGCGGTGCTGTGCGACCCGGTCGTCGACGAGTGCTCGGTGCACGCGCCGGGTGCCACGGCGGCTTCGCCGCGCGGTGCGGCCCACTCGGTCGCGGTGGTGCCGCGGCCCGGCGTCACCGACCCGGTCGCGCACTCGGTGCAGAAGGCGCTCGGCGACCTCGGCCTGCCGGCGGTCGCGACCGGCACCTACAAGGTGTTCGACGTGCACGGCCGCGTCGACGGCGCACGCCTGCTGCAGGCGGCGAAGAAGGCGCTCGCCAACGACGTCGTGCAGGACGTGCTGCTCGACGCGCTGCCGGTGGGCCTGCCGGGCGCCTCGCCGGCGCCGGACCTCGCCGTGCACGCGGTGCCGCTGGCCGGCCTCGACCCAGTCGGCCTCGAGCGGCTGTCGAAGGACGGCGGCCTGGCGCTCGACGGCGCCGAGATGGCGGCGATCCAGCGCCACTTCGCCGGCCTCGGCCGCGCGCCGACGCGCATGGAGCTGGAGACGCTGGCGCAGACCTGGAGCGAGCACTGCAAGCACAAGACGCTGACCGGCAACGTGCGCTGGCAGGGCCGCACGATCGAGAACCTGCTGAAGAGCACGATCGCGCACGTGACCCGCACGCTCGACCGCGACTTCTGCGTCAGCGTGTTCACCGACAACGCGGGCGTGATCCGGTTCGACGACGAGCACTCGGTCTGCATCAAGGTCGAGACCCACAACCGGCCCTCCGCGATCGAGCCGTTCGGCGGCGCCGGCACCGGCGTCGGCGGCGTGATCCGCGACGTGCTGGGCACCGGCCTCGGCGCGCGGCCGATCGCCAGCACCGACGTGTTCTGCTTCGCGCCGCCGGACCTGCCGGCCACGCAGGTGCCGCAGGGCTGCCTGCCGCCGCTGTCGGTGCTGAAGGGCGTCGTCGCCGGCGTGCGCGACTACGGCAACCCGATGGGCATCCCGACCGTGAACGGCAGCGTGCACTTCGACGAGAACTTCGTCGGCAACCCGCTGGTCTACGTCGGCAACATCGGCATCCTGCCGACCGCGCGCGCCCACAAGCAGGTGCACCGCGGCGACGCGATCGTCGCGCTCGGCGGCCGCACCGGCCGCGACGGCATCCACGGCGCGACGTTCAGCTCGCTCGAGCTGCACACCGAGAGCGAGACGCTGAGCTCGGGCGCGGTGCAGATCGGCGACCCGATCACCGAACGCAAGGTCATGGACGCGGTGCTGCGCTGCGCCGATCTGGACCTGTTCTCGGCGATCACCGACTGCGGCGCCGGCGGTTTCAGCTCGGCGATCGGCGAGATGGCCGAGGGCCTCGGCGCCGACGTCGACCTGCAGCACGCACCGCTGAAGTACCAGGGCCTCGCGCCGTGGGAGATCTGGATCAGCGAAGCGCAGGAACGCATGGTGCTGGCGGTGCCGCCGGCGAAGCTCGCGCAGCTGCTCGCGGTCTGCGCCGAAGAGGCCTGCGAGGCGACCGTGCTCGGCACGTTCACCGACAGCGGCCGGCTGGTCGTGCGCCACGCCGGCACCGTGCACGCCGACCTCGACCTGCACTTCCTGCACAAGGGTGTGCCGGTGCAGACGCGCGACGCGACCTGGGCGCCGAAGGCACTCGCCGAACCGCAGCTGCCGCCCGAACGCGACCTCGGCCAGGCGCTGCTGGCGGTGCTCGGCGACTACGCGATCTGCAGCAAGGAGTGGATCGTGCGCCAGTACGACCACGAGGTGCAGGCGGGCTCGGCCGGCAAGCCGCTGTGCGGCGTGCGCGACGACGGCCCCGCCGACGCGGCCGTGCTGGCACCGAAGCTCGGTTCGCTGCGCGGCGTCGTGCTCGCCAACGGCCTGAACCCGCGCTACAGCCGCATCGATCCGGCGGCGATGGCCGAGTGCGCGCTCGACGAGGCGATGCGCAACCTCGTCGCCTGCGGCGGTGACCCCGACTACACGGCGATCCTCGACAACTACTGCTGGGGCAGCACCAGGGACCCGCAGGCGCTCGGTGAACTGGTGCGCGCGACCGAAGCCGTCTGCGCGCTGGCGCTCACCTACCGCACGCCGTTCGTGTCCGGCAAGGACTCGCTGCACAACGAGTTCCGCACCCCCACCGGCGTGATCCGGATCCCCGGCTGCATCCTGGTCACGGCGATGTCGGTGATCGCCGACGTGCGCGCGACGCTGACCTCGGACTGCAAGCGGCCCGGCTCGCTGCTGGTGCTGGTCGGCGTCACCAAGGACGAGCTCGGCGGCAGCGTCTACTACAAGACCAAGGGCGAACTCGGCGCGCAGGTGCCGCGCGTCGACCACGGACTCGGCCGCGACGTGCTGCACGGTGTGCACCGCGCGATCGCGGCGCGCTGCGTGCTGTCGGCGCACGACCTCAGCGAAGGCGGCCTCGGCGCCGCGGTCGCCGAGATGGCGCTCGGCGGCCGGCTCGGTGCGCGCATCGACATCGCCGCGGTGCCGACCGCGAGCGGCGTGCAGCGGCCCGAGCAGATCCTGTTCAGCGAGTCGCAGAGCCGCATCCTGCTCGAGGTCGCGCCGGACCGCCTGGCCGACCTGCGCGCCAACCTGCACCAGGTGCCGTTCGCGGTCGTCGGCGAAGTCACGCAGGCGAAGGAACTGGTGTTCCACCGCGACGGCAAGGTGCTGGCGACGGTGCCGCTGGACGCCGTCGAACGGGCGTGGAAACGACCGCTCGACCTCGATGGCACGCTGGCGCCGGAGGTGGCGCGATGACGACCCCGAAGGTGCTCGTGCTGCGTGCCCCCGGCATCAACTGCGAACGCGAGACGCAACACGCGTTCGCGCGCGCCGGCGCGGCGCCGTCGTTCGTGCACATCCGCCAGCTGCTGGCCGCGCCGGACCGGCTCGACGGCTTCGCGGCGCTCGCGGTGCCCGGCGGCTTCTCGTACGGCGACGACATCAGCTCGGGCCGGGTGCTGGCGACCGAGATGAAGCAGGCGCTCGGCGAACGGATCCTGCGCTTCGTCGCGCGCGGCGGCCTCGTGCTCGGCATCTGCAACGGCTTCCAGGTGCTGGTGCGCCTGGGCCTGCTGCCGTGCACGCAGGGCCGTCTCGACGAAGAGGTCACGCTGACGCACAACCTCAGCGACCACTACGAGTGCCGCTGGGTCACGCTGCGCACGACGAAGTCGCGCTGCGCGTTCCTGCCGCCGGGGCTGACGCTGCGCTGGCCGGCCGCACACGGCGAAGGGCGCCTGGTCGCACGCACACCGGCGCTGCAGCGGCTGTTGGTCGACGAAGGCTACGCGACCGCGCTGTACGTCGACGAGCACGGCCAGGCCACCGAGCGCTACCCGCAGAACCCGAACGGCGCGCCGCTCGGCATCGCCGGACTGACCGACCACAGCGGCCGCGTGCTCGGCGTGATGCCGCACCCGGACCGCAGCTACCTGCCGACGCACATGCCGGACTGGCGCCGCACGCAGCTCGCGCGCGGCACGTTGCCCGAGGACGGCGACGGCATGGTCGTGTTCCGCGAGATGGTGCGCGTCGCGGCCGCCGAAGGCTGACCGACCCGGCGAACCGCAATTCGACCGTTGGGCCGCGCCCCTGCCGTCGCTATGGTGCCGAGCCATGCGCCTCCTGGGCCTGCTGTTGTTCCTGTTCGGCGTCGGCACGCTGGCGATCTACTTCCTGCAGCTCGACGTGCCATGGATGGCCTGGATCGGCAACTGGGGCGAGAACGCCGCCTGGGGCATCCGCGGCGGCTCGGCGGTGCTCGGCCTGATCCTGCTGCTGTCCGGCGGCAAGAAGAAGGACGGCGGCAAGAAGAAGTGATGCGCCGCGCGGCGGCACCCGCCGCCGGCCCGCGCCGCGCTGTCCTCGTCGACGCCGCGCCGACCTCGTTGCCATGACCGACGCTCCCCGCCCACCGGAATCGGCCTGGGGCAAGGCCACGCGCGATCCGACCGAGCGCCAGTTCCTCGCCGGCCCACGCAACCGCTGGGCCGAGTTCACGCGCGTGCTGCGCATCGGCGCCGAGTTCATCAAGGGCTTCCGCGCGCTGCACTTCCTGCCGCCGTGCGTGACCGTGTTCGGCTCGGCGCGGTTCCGCGACGACCATCCGCACTACCGGCTCGCGCGCGACATCGGCCGCGAACTGGCGCACGCCGGCCTCACGGTGATGACCGGCGGCGGCCCTGGCGTCATGGAGGCGGCCAACCGCGGCGCCCGCGACGGCGGCGGCCTCAGCGTCGGCTGCAACATCACGCTGCCGCATGAGCAGCAGCCGAACCCGTACCTCGACCGCTTCGTCGAGTTCCGCTACTTCTTCGTCCGCAAGGTCATGCTGGTGAAGTACAGCTACGCCTTCGTCGTGCTGCCGGGCGGCTTCGGCACGATGGACGAGCTGTTCGAAGCGGCGACGCTGATCCAGACCGGCAAGATCGAGGACTTCCCGCTGGTGCTGATGGGCGTCGACTACTGGCGCCCGCTGCTCGGCTTCCTGCGCGAGACGATGGTCGCGCACGGCACCATCGAGGCGCGCGACGTCGACCGGTTGCTGCTGACCGACGACGTCGGCGAAGCCGTCGCGCACGTGCGCGCCGGCGCGGCGCGGCACCTGGTGCCGGCGCGCAAGCCGAGCGTGCTGCTCGGCGAACGCGGCGCGGTCGCGCCCGGCCGCTGACGCGGCGGTCAGCGGCGCCGCTCGGAACGCCGCCGCAGCAACTCGCGCAAGTGCCCTTCGACCACCCCGCGGCGGCCGGCGGCGGCCGGCTCGTCGCGGCACGTCTGCAACGCCGCGCGCAGCCGCCGCTCGGCCGCCTCGACCTCGCCGGCCACCTCCTCGCCGAGCGCCAGGCAGACCGCGGCGTCGACACGGTCGGCGGGCGCACCGCCCGCCAGCGCCGCTGCCGCCGCACGCAACTCGGCCAGGCCCGCCGTCACGTCGCCGGCGCGCACCCGCGCGAGCCCGAGGCTGCACGACGTCAGCGGCAGCAGGCGGTGGTCCGCCGGCAGCATGCCGCGGCGCAGCCGCAGCACCTCGGCCCAGCGGTCACAGGCCTCCGGCCAGCGCGCCTGGCGTTCGAGCACCTTGGCCTCGATCTCGAGCGGCGCCGCGAGCTGCGCATGGCCGTCACCGAGCCGCTGCCGGTCCAGCGCCAGCGCGGCGCCGATCGCGGCTTCGGCGGCGGCCGCATCACCCTGCTGCAGTTCGATCCAGGCCAGCAGCCGCAGCGCCGCCGAACGCGCTTCGTGGCCGAGCGCACCGAGCCCGAGCGCACGCCGATCGACGTCCACGAGCAGGGTGCGCGCGGCGTCCACCTGGCCGAGTTTCAGGCAGCACGCCGCCAGGTTGCTCGCCGACTGCAGCGTCAGCGGATCGTCGGCGCCGAACACCTGGCGCCGCAGCTGCAGCGCCTCGTCGAGGTGCCGGCGCGCCGCGGCGGGGTCCACTTCGCAGTTGGCGAGGTTGTTCAGGCTCTCGGCGACCAGTTCGGGTGCGTCGCTGGCGCGCCGCAGCGCCAGCGCCTCCTCGTGCAGTTCGCGCGCCCGGTCGCGGTTGCCGGCCGCGCGTTCGGCGGCGCCGAGGTCGTTCGCCGCCATCGCGATGTCGGTGTGCACGTCGTGCGGGCACTCGCGCTGCAGCCGGTAGGCTTCGCGCAGGGCCGTCAGCGCATCGGGCAGCCGCCCCTCGCCGTAGTAGAACTGGCCCAGCGCACCGAGGCTCAACGCGTACTCGAGGCTGTCGGCGCCGAAGTGGTCGCGCCGCAGGTCGCCGGCCTCGCGCAACAGCGCCTCGGCGTCGGCCGCGGCACCGACGCGCAGCGCCGCGCGCCCGAGCGCGTGCAGCAGGTTTGCGCGCAGGTGCACGTCGTCGTCGTGCTGGCGCCGCACCTGCTCGGCCTTGCGTCGGATCGTCGCCAGCGCCGCGTCGCGCTGGCCGGCGTCGGCCAGGAACCGGCCGGACAGGAACGTGTCGCCGAGGAACTCCGCCACCACGTAGCTCGATGCGGCCTCGACGCGCGCGTGCAGCGCCTCGTGCTCGGCGCGGTCGCGGGCCGACTCCGCTTCGGCGCGGGCCGCGGCTGCGGCGTCGCGCTCGACGGTGGCAGCATCGCGCGCCAGTTCGGCCTCGCGCCGAGCGGCCGCGGTGGCGTCGCGTTCGCGCGTCGCGACCCGGGCCAGGTGCAGGCTCGCCCACAGCCCGCCGACCAGCGCCACGACCACCGCCGTGACCGCCGCCACGGCCAGCCGGTGCCGGACCACGAACTTGTGCGCGCGGTAGCCGAAGCTCGGTTCGCGCGCGGCCACCGGGAAGCCGGCCAGATGGCGCTCGATGTCGTCGGCGAGGTCGCGGCACGACGCGTAGCGCGCCGCGACGTCGCGCCGCAGCGCCTTCTGCACGATGCGGTCGAGGTCACCGCGCAGCAACCGCGCCAGTTCGGGCCCGCTGGCGGCGCGGCAGCGCGCCCGTTCGGCCGCGGCGGCGGCATCGGCGAACGCGTCGCTGGGCCGCGCTGCGTCGGTCTCGCTGACGACCCGGGCCAGCTCGTAGTCGCTGCGCGTCGGCCGGAACGCACGTACGCCGGTCAGCAGTTCGTACAGGACGGCGCCGAGCGACCAGACGTCGGCGCCGGTGCCGACCGGTTCGCCGCGCAGCAACTCGGGGCTCGCGTACTCGGGCGTCAGCGGCCGGCTGCGCGTGACCGCGACCGAGCCCGGCCCGCCGCCGTCGCCGACCGCCTGCAGCAGCGCTGCGACGCCGAAGTCGACCAGCTTCGGCACGCCGTGCGCGTCGACCAGGATGTTGGCCGGCTTCAGGTCCAGGTGCGCGACCAGGTTCTGATGCGCGAACTGCACGGCGCGGCACACCGCCGCGAACAGCGCGAGCCGCGTGCGCAGGCTCGCACGCTGCTGGTCGCAGAAGCGGTCGATCGGCACGCCGTCGACGAGCTCCATCGCGATGAACGGCACGCCCTGCTCGGTGGTGCCGCCGTCGAGCAGCCGCGCGACGTTGCCGTGCACGATGCGCGCCAGCGTCTGCCGTTCGCGCGCAAAGCGGTCGCGCATGCCGGGCGACGACAGACCGAGCCGCAGCACCTTGACCGCGACCTCCTGTTCGAAGTCACCGTCGCGCCGCTCGGCCCGGTAGACCGTGCCCATGCCGCCCTCGGCGATCCGTTCGACCAGCTCCCAGGCGCCGAAGCGCCGGCCGAGCAGCGGATCGTGGCCGCGCAGCGCCGTGCCGATGCCGGCGTCGAGCAGCGGGTCGGCGGGCGACGCATCGGCGGCCAGCAGCCGCTGCACCTGCCGCCGCAGATCGTCGTCGTCGCCGCACACCGCGACCAGCCGTTCGGCGCGCTGCGGGCCCGGCAGTTCGGCGACTTCGTGGAACGCGGCCTCGATGCGCGTCCAGCGCTCACGCGTCCACGTCATCGCCCACCGCCTCCGCGCCGAGTTCGTTGCGCAGGAACGCGCGCGCCACGCGCCAGTCGCGCGCCGCCGTGCGCGGCGACACGTCCAGCACCGTCGCGGCCTCGTCGACCGACAGCCCGCCGAAGAACCGCAGCTCGACCAGGCGCGCCTTGCCGGGATCGAACTCGGCGAGCCGCTGCAGTGCCTCGTCGAGCGCCAGCACCCGGTCGTCGGTGGCCGCGGCCGGCAGTTCGTCGGTGTCGATCGCCGCACGCGCGGCGCCGCCGCCGCGCTTCTGCCGCAGGCGCCGCCGGCCGTGCTCGACCAGGATGCGCCGCAGCGTCGTCACCGCTGCGGCCAGGAACTCTGCGCCGCTGGTGAAGTTCGGCGGTGCGCTGCCGAACAACCGCAGGTAGGCCTCGTTGGCCAGCGCGGTCGGCGGCAGCGTGTGGTCGGGTCGCTCGCGGCGCATCTGGCTGCGGGCGAGGCGGCGGATCTCGTCGTAGAGCGCGCCGATCGTCAGCGCATCCGACGGCTCCTGCCGGTTCGTGTCGGGCTGGCGGTTCGGTTCGGTCATCACGCGCCGCGCCATGGCAAGTCCGGGGCCACGGCGATTCCGTGCGGGTTCCGGACAGCGTAACCGCTGCGGCCCGATGCCGCGTGTGCGGCGACCGGACAGAGGCCGTGCGGAACATGGACTCGGGTCGCTGTGGGCACATGGCAACCAGACCGATGCGCTGTGCGGCGCGGCCGACTGCCAGGTTTCTCCGCCGCGGGAAATCGTGGCAGCCGCGGCACCGCGGTGGCGCAACACCGGCGAGACGAGTCAGGGCCGCCGTGCGGTGACCGGAGCAAGGACCGGAAGCCGTGCGGCGGCACTTTTCCCGCGCCGGCCCCCACCCGCCCATGCCCACCCTGCGCCGCCTGTCCACGTTCCTGCTGTGCTGCCTGCTGACCGCGCTCACCCGCGCCCAGGGCGGGGCCTGGGCCGACGACACCGCGACGTCGGGGCTGGGCGGCCGCGTGTTCGGCTTCGGCACCTGGCTCGGCGAGACCTACGCCGGCGGCTTTCCGTTCGCAGCCAACGGCGGCGAGATCGCCTGCCTGGCCCGCTGGGACGGCAGCGCCTGGCAGCGCGTCGACAGCGGTGTCGACCTGATCGGCGGCTGGGCCTCGTTCGCGACGCCGACGATCCGTGCCCTCTGCGAGTACCAGGGCAGCCTCGTCGTCGCCGGCACCTTCGACCTCGCCGGCGGCCAGCCGTGCAACCACATCGCGCGCTGGGACGGCACCACGTTCCACGCGCTCGGCCTGGGCCTGCAGCTGACCGGCTGGGACTGCGATGTGCGCGCGCTGGCGGTCTACAACAGCGAGCTCTACGCAACCGGCGACTTCGACACCGCCGGCGGCCAGCCGGTCGCCGGCATCGCGCGCTGGAACGGCAGCACGTGGGCGCCGTGCGGCAGCGGCCTCGGCAACCTGCCGGGCATGGCCGGCGCCGGCTGGTCGCTGCACGTCGACGGCACCGACTTGATCGTCGGTGGCGACTTCGCCACCGCCGGTGGCATCGCGGCGCCGTGCGTGGCGCGGTGGAACGGCAGCTCGTTCGCGCCGATGGGCGCCGGTTTCAACGGCCGCATCCGCGCGATGGCCGACTACGGCGGCCAGCTCGTCGTCGGCGGCTCGTACAGCGCGTCCGGCACGTCGCCGATCCCGGGGCTCGCGGTCTGGACCGGCACCGCCTGGCAACCGTTCGGCGGCGGCAGCGGTGCACCACCGGCGAGCACCACGGCACTGCAGGTGGTCGGCAGCGACCTCTACGCCGGCGGCGACTTCACCCAGCCGGGCCCCTACCTCGCGCGCTGGAACGGCACCGCCTGGAGCAGCGTCGGCGGCGTCGCCGGCGTGTTCAGCGGTTCGATCGGCACCGTGGTGCTCGCCCTCGGCGTGCACGGCGGCGACCTCCTGGTCGGCGGCGAGTTCACGCGCGGTGGCGACCCGCCGATCGGCGCGACGGCGGTCACATCCGCCAACGTGATCCGCTTCGACGGCGCCGCGTGGCAGCCGATGGGCACCGGCCGCGGCCTGCACGGCGAGGCGCGCGGCGTGGTGCGCTACGGCGCCGACTGGCTCGCCTTCGGTGGCTTCAACGGGGCCGGCACCGTCGCCGCCGACGGCATCGCACGCTGGGACGGCGACCGATGGCAGCGCTTCGCCGCCTGCAACGGCCAGATCGCCAACGTCGTGGCCTGGAACGGCGGCCTGGTCGTGAACGGCGTGTTCACGCAGATCGGCGACCAGCCGATCACCAACAGCGCGTTCTTCGACGGCAGCACCTGGACCGCGTTCGGCCCGCCGATCCTGCCGCCGCTGGCCGTGCACCAGGGCCAGCTGTTCGCCGGCGGCACCACCGACCTGCGGCGCTGGACCGGCAGTGCATGGGCCACGCGCGCGGCGGTCAGCGGCGTCCTCGACGACCTGCACTCGCACACCGACGGCAACCTCTACTTCACGACCACCACGTTCGCGCAGTACCGGATCTACCGCTGGAACGGCACCACCGCCCAGCAGATCGGCGCCGCCGACGACTTCCCGCACTGCCTCGGCAGCTACGGCCAGGACCTGCTGGTCGGCGGGCGCTTCGGCTCGGTCAACGGCGTCGCGACGACGCGGCTCGCGCGCTGGAACGGCAGCACGTGGTCGACCTACGGCAGCGGCGTCAACGGTTACGCCGTCGACGCGATCGCCGAACTCGACGGCCAGCTCTACGTCGGCGCCAACGGCGATCCGCGCGGCTTCCTGCTGCAGTGGAACGGCACCACCTGGGCCGCAGTGCCGGGCAACCTCGATGGCGTGCCACTGGCGCTGCACACCGACCCAGCGGTCGGCAGCCTGCACGTGTTCGGCCTGTTCCACCGCGTCGCCGGCCGCCCGGCGCAGCGCTACGCCGAGTGGCGCACACGCCCCCGCTGGCAGAACCGCCATCACGGCACGGCCTTCACGGGACCCGTACCGGTGCTGCGCGGCGAGGGCACTCTGGGCACCGGCAGCGCGTTCGTGCTGTCGGTCACCGGCCAGCCGTTCCACCTCGGCGCGCTCGGCCTCGGCCTGTCGCGCATCGACCTGCCGCTGTTCGGCTGCACGCTGGTCCCCCTGCCCGAGGTCCTGTTCACGCTGGTCGGCGACGCCGCCGGCCAGTCGGCGTTCGCGACGGCCTGGCCGAGCACGCCGTCGGGCCAGGACCTGTTCGCACAGGTGTTCCTGCTCGACCCGAACGGCCCGGCCGGCTGGGCCGCGACCAACGCGCTGCAGTGCACGGCCCCGTGACGAATCGTGGCAGCCGCCCGGGCCCGCGGGCGCACACCCGGTGCTTCGTCGCGACTTCGACCGTCGCTCCCACCATCGGCCCCTGACCTGTCCTCACTGCTCGGAGATCACTCATGTCCCACCCGTCGCGTTCCGTCTGGTTGCCGCTGCTGCTGTGCTGGCTGTTCGCCGCGACGCTCTGCGCCCAGGGCGCCTGGTCGCCGCACTTCGACCAGCCCGGCTTCGGCATCGCCGGCCGCGTGTTCGCCCTCGGCACGTTCCGCAACGAACTGATCGCCGGCACCTACCGCGAGCCGTGGCGCGACGGTGCCAGGCTGCAGCACGTCGCGCGGTTCGACGGCGTGCGCTGGCAGCCGCTCGGCAGCGGCGTCAACGGCGCCGTGCGGGCCGCGGTCGAGTTCCAGGGCAGTCTCTACATCGGCGGCGAGTTCGGCCAGGCCGGCGGCGCACCGGCGCTGCGCGTCGCGCGTTGGGACGGCGCGCAGTGGCACCCGGTCGGCCAGGGCCTCGCCGGCACGGTGTGGGCACTGTGCGAACACCAGGGCGCGCTGTACGCGGCCGGTGAGTTCGTGGTGTCGGGCAGCCAGCCGGTGCGCGGCCTGGCGCGCTGGACCGGCAGCCAGTGGCTCGAAGTCGGCGGCGGCGTGCACCGGACGCTGTGGACCCACGCGGTGCCGCGCGCGCTGCACAGCGACGGCAACCTGCTCTACGTCGGCGGCGAACTCGACCGCGCCGGCACGACGCCGGTCGGCCGCGTCGCCGCGTGGGACGGCAGCCAATGGCACACGCTCGGCGGCGGCGTCAGCGGCGCCTGGGTCGATGCGATCGCGCTGCACAACGGGCGGCTCTACTGCGGCGGCGTGTTCGACCAGGCCGGTGGCGTGCCGGCCGACAACCTCGCCGCGTTCGACGGCGCGCAATGGCACGCGGTCGGCAGCGGTGTGCAGGCGTCGACCTACGTGCCGCGCGTGTCCGCGCTGTGCGTGTGGAACCAGCAGCTGTGGGTCGCCGGCTACTTCACGGCCGTCGGCGCGACGCCGGCGGCCGGTGTGGCACGGTTCGACGGCACGCAGTTGCACTCGGTCGGCGGCGTCGGTCTCGCCGAGTCCAACCCGCCGGAAGTGTTCGCGATGGTCGCCTGGAACGACCGGCTCTACTGCGGCGGTGAGTTCCAGATCGCCGGCCAGATCGGCCAGCCGGTCGGCCTGCGGGCGGTCTACCACCTCGCCAGCTACGACGGTGCCGACTGGCAGCCCGTCGGCGATGGCCAGGGCTTCGGCGACGAAGTGCACCTGCTGGCGCGCTACCAGGGCCAGGTCGTCGCCGGTGGCCGCTTCCTGCTCGCCGGCGATCGCTGGACGTCGACGCTGGCGCGCTTCGACGGCACGCGCTGGCAACCGTTCGGCACGTTCGACGGCCTCGTGCACGACGCCGTCGAACACAACGGCGAGCTGTGGGTCGTCGGCGAGTTCGGCACCGTCGATGGCGCGCACGCCGACGGCGTCGCCCGCTACACCGGCACCGGCTGGGACACTCTCGGCGGCACCGTGGCGCCGAACCACCCGGTCTACTGCGTCGCGGTCTACCAGGGCGCGATCCACATCGGCTCGGTCGGCGCACCGCGGCGCTGGACCGGCAGCGGCTGGCAGACGTTCGCACCGTCGATCAACGGCGCGCTGCTGGCGATGCATGAGTACCAGGGGCAGCTGTGGATCGGCGGCTCGACCGTCGGCACGCCGCGGCTGCATCGTTGGAACGGCACCACCGCGGTCGCGGCCGACCCCGGCTTCAACGGCAGCGTCGAAGCGCTCGGCACGTTCGGCGCGGACCTGATCGTCGGCGGCCGTTTCACGCAGGCCGGCACGCTGGCCGCGCGTTCGCTGGCGCGCTGGAACGGCAGCACCTGGAGCACGCTCGGCACCGGCACTGCGACGACGCTGCCGCCCGGCAACGTCGGCATCGCCGCGATCACCACGTTGGGCGGCCAACTGGTCGTCGGCGGTTCCTTCAACCGCGGCACCGGCGCGCCGGCCGACTACCTGATGCGCTGGACGGGCAGCACCTGGGTGCCGTTCGCGCCGGCCGAAGCCAGCGGGGCGGTGTTCGCGCTGCTCGCCGACGACGCGCGCGGCGAACTGCACGTCGGTGGCTGGATCACCGCGATCGGCGGCCGCGACGCCGGCTACTACGGACTGTGGCAGAACGTGCCGTTCTGGACCACGACCGGCCAGGCGCTCGGCAGCCCGCGCCGCGCGCCGAAGCTGACTGGCGACGGCTCACTGCTGCCGGGCTCCGAGCTGCGCTGGCGGCTGTCGTCGGCGCTCGAGTCGACGCTGTGCGTGTTCGTGACCGGCCTGTCGCGCATCGACGTGCCGGTGTTCGGCGGCACAGTCGTGCCGAACCTCGACGTGCTGACGGCGCTGCCGACCGACGCGATCGGCACGGCGACGCTGGCGCTGCCCTGGATCGGCCTGCCACCCGGGTTCGAAGTCTGGACCCAGGTCGGCGTGATCGATCCGGCCGGGCCGCAGGGCTGGACGCTCAGCGACACGGTCTGGCTGCGCGTGCCGTGACGTAGTTCACGCGCCGCGGAAGTCGCTGCTGCGGATGCCGTACTTCTGCATCAGCTTCTGGAACGCGCTGCGCGCCATGCCCGCCTCTTCGCTGCAGTGCGTGACGTTGCCCTGGTGCTTCTTCAGCAGCGCCTCGACGTAGGTCTGCTCCATCGCCGCGATGCGGCGCGCCTTCATCTCCTGGAACGTGCCGGCGGCCGACTCGTCGGCGGCCGGCGCCGTCGGCAAAGGCGCTCCCTGCTGCACCTCCGGCGGCAAGTCGGCGAGCCGCAGTTCCGGCGGCGAGCCGAGCGCGCACGCGCGTTCGATCGCGTTGCGCAGCTGGCGCACGTTGCCGGGCCAGTGGTACGAGCGCAGCGTCTCGGCCGCGTCGGGCGCGAGGCGCACGATGCCGACCGGCCCGCCGAAGCGCTGCAGGAAGTGCGCGACCAGCGCGTCGACGCAACCGGTGCGGTCGCGCAGCGGCGGCACCTCGATGCGCACGACGTCGAGCCGGTAGAACAGGTCGGCGCGGAACCGGCCGGCGTCGACCTCGCGCTGCAGGTTGCGGTTGGTCGCGGCGACGATGCGCACGTCGACCTTCTGCTGCTCGCTGCTGCCGACCGGACGCACCGATCGTTCCTGGATCGCGCGCAGCAGCTTCGGCTGGAACGCCAGCGGCAGCTCGCCGACCTCGTCGAGGAACAACGTGCCGCCGTCGGCGACCTGGAACAGGCCGAGCTTGTCGACCGCGGCACCGGTGAACGCACCCTTCTTGTGGCCGAACAGCTCGCTCTCGAACAGCTCGGCCGGGATCGACGCGCAATCGACCGGCACGAACGGCTTGTCCTGCCGCGAGCCGGCGTCGTGCAGGTGGTGCGCCAGCAGCTCCTTGCCGGTGCCGCTCTCGCCGATCAGCAGCACCGACGCGTCGGTGCGCGCGGCGCGTTCGACCATCTGCAGCGCAGCCGCGAACGCCGGCGAGCGGTGCACGAGCCGCAGCCCGGCCGGGCCCGAACGCAGCCGTTCCTTGAGGCCGAGGTTGCGGTCCTTCAGGCGCCGGTGCGCCAGCGCCTTGGCGACGCGGTCGAGCAGGTCCTTCTCGGCGTACGGCTTCGCCAGGTAGTCGAACGCGCCCTGCTTGATCGCCGCGACCGCGGTCTGCAGGTCCGGGTAGCCGGTCAGCAGCAGCACCTCGACGTCGGGGTCGCGCTGCCGGATCGCGGTCAGCAGTTCCATGCCGGACATGCGCGGCATGCGCACGTCGCTGACGACGACGTCGAACGGCCGTTCGCCGAGCCGTTCCAGCGCCGCCGGTGCCGAAGCCGCCGTGTGCGCTTCGTAGCCGGCGCGCTCGAGGAAGAACGCGCACGACTCGGCGAGGTCGGGCTCGTCGTCGACGACGAGCACGCGGCCGGCGGTCACGGCCGCCCCCCACGTTCGGCCTTCTGGCAACTGCGGCAGGTGCCGTGGACGCGCAGGCTGCGCCGCTCGTTGCGGAAGCCGATGCGGCGCGCCGCCGCCGCCAGGCGCCGCTCGAGTTCGTCGTCGCGGAACTCGAAGATGCGGTCGCAGACGCGGCACACCATGTGGTCGTGCTGCGCGTGGCCGAGCACGTGCTCGAACCGGCGGCCGCCGTCGCCGGTGTCGAGGCCGTCGACGAAACCGGCCTGTTCGAGCACGGCCAGCGTCCGGTAGACGGTCGCCCGCGACACGCGCGGATCGGTGCGGCGGCAGAGGTCCAGCAGTTCGTCGGCCGTGAAGTGGTCGTGCGTACCGAGCGCCATGCGCACGATCAGGGCCCGCTGGTTGGTCCAGCGGAAGCCGCGCTGGCGCAGGTGGTTCTCGACGATGCTCTGTTCCTGCTCCGGCTTCACGGGCAGGGCAGGATAGCCGGCGACCGCGCGCTTCTCACGCCCGCTGGCCGATGTCGGAACGGTAGTGCATGCCGACGAACTCGATCTGCCGCAGCGCCGCGTAGGCCCGCGCGCGCGCGGCCGCGACGTCGGCGCCGAGCGCGGTCACCGCGAGCACGCGGCCGCCGGCGGTCACGAGGTCGCCGCCGCGTCGCGCGGTGCCGGCGTGGAACACCTGCAGGTCCTCGCCCGCGGCGACGCGGTCGAGGCCGAAGATCGGCACGCCCGGCTTGAACTCGCCCGGGTAGCCGCCGCTGCAGGCGACGACGCAGACCGCGACGCGCGGATCCCAGACCGGCGCCTCGAGGTCGGCCAGCTTGCCTTCGGCGGTCGCCAGCAGCAGCGGCAGCAGATCGCTGCGCAGCCGCAGCAGCAGCGGCTGCGTCTCGGGGTCGCCGAGCCGGCAGTTGTACTCGAGCACGCGCGGGCCCTGCGTCGTCAGCATCAGGCCGGCGTAGAGGAAGCCGCGGTAGCGACGCCCTTCGCGGTTCAGCGCGTGCACGGTCGGGAACACGATCTGGCTCTCGACCTGCGCCGCCATGCGCGGCATCAGCGGCACCGGCGTGACCACGCCCATGCCGCCGGTGTTCGGGCCCTTGTCGCCGTCGAACACGGCCTTGTGGTCCTCGGCCGGCTCGAGCGGCACGATCGTCTGCCCGTCGGTCAGCGTGATCAGCGACAGTTCGCGGCCGGTCAGGAACTCCTCGAACACGACCGTGGTGCCCGCCTCGCCGAAGCGGCGCTTCTCGAGGCAGTCGGCCGCGGCCGCCTTCGCCTCGGCGTTGTTCTTGCACACCGCGACGCCCTTGCCGCCCGCGAGGCCCGACGCCTTGACGACGATCGGCCCGTCCTCGCGGTTGTCGAGGAACGAGCGCGCTTGCGCCGGATGGTCGTAGGTCCAGAAGTTCGGGCCCGGGATGCGGTGCCGGCGGCACAGCTCGCGCGCGAACGACTTGCTGCCCTCGATCTCGGCGGCGAGTTTGTCGGGGCCGAAGCACAGCAGCTTGTGCTGCTGGAACAGGTCGACGACACCCAGGCACAGCGGCGCCTCGGGACCGATCACGGTCAGGTCGATCCGCTCCTGCTGCGCGAACCGCAGCAGGCCCTGCAGGTCGTCGGCGGCGATGTCGACGTTGTCGGCCACCGCCGCGGTACCGGGATTGCCCGGCGCGCACCAGAGCCGCTGCACCAGCGGCGACTGGCGGATCTTCCAGCACAGGGCGTGCTCACGGCCACCGGAGCCGACGACGAGGACCTTCATGGGCGGCGACAGGCTACGGACCACGGCGCCGGCGCGGAAGCACGATGTTCGGCGCTGGCGGCGGCGCGGCGTCGCGGCAACGATGCCGGCATGGACACGATCGTCGTCCTGAACCAGGACCAGATGGGCCACGGCGACCGCCAGCTCGGCCAGAAGATCCTCGGCACGTTCCTGAAGAAGTCGATCGGCCTGCCGGACTTCGGCGCGATCGTGTTCTTCAACGCCGGGGTCAAGCTGGTCGCCGCCGACTCGCCGGTGCTCACCGAACTGCGGCTGCTCGAGGAGCGCGGCGTGGACCTGGTGCCGTGCGGCACGTGCCTGCAGCACTTCGGCGTCACACCGGCGGTCGGCAAGGTGTCCGACATGGACACGATCGTGCGCGAACTCGGTCGGGCGACGAAGGTCGTCACGCTGTAGCCGTGGCGCCGCTCTGGTTCCGCCGCCTGCTGGCGCTGTGTCCGGCCGCGATCGTGTTGCTGTGGCTGGTCGGCCTCACGCACTTCCGCGCGATCACGCTGCAGCCGATCGAGTGGTTCGTGCTGGTCGCCGCGACGTTCGCGCTGCTGGCGATCGGCCGCCGGCTGGCGCGGCCACGGCCGCTGCCGCCGTTGCCGCCGCAGGCGAACCCCACCGTCGTCGCCCTGATGGCCGCCGCGTTCGTCGCCGTGCCGGCCATGCTGGTGGCACTGCTGGTCGAGTGGCTGGCCGACCGGCAGCAGCCGGCGGCGACCAGCCTGCTGCTGCGCGGCGTCTGGCACGGCGCCTGCGTGTTCGCGATCGGCTACTGCAGCTTCCTCGGCCGGTTGCTGGCCCAACGGCGCGGCCCGCCGCCCGCGCCGCCGATCGCCGGCGCCTGACTACCGCGCCGAGCTGCCGGCCGCCGGCGGCAACAGGCGCCACAGCTCGGCGAACGCCGGATCGGTCGCCGCCGCGCGCAGGGTCGCGTGGCCGCGCCAGCGCGCGACGACGGCGGCGACGTCGCGGTCCTCGAGCCGGCCGTCGGCGCGCAGGTCGGTCAGCGTGGTGTAGGCCGCGACCAGCAGCGTGACGCGCCGCGCCGCCGGCACGTCCAGCCGGTCGAGCGGCACACCGCCGTCGGCCAGGCAGTCGGCGACGACGTGCTGCACCGGTTCGGCCAGCGCCGCGTCGGCGCGGCGTTCGACGGCGAACGGCAGGCAGCGCGCCGCATCGCCGAGCACGTAGGCACACAGGAACGCGCCGATCTGAGCCTGCTCGGCGTAGGCCGCGTCGACGCCGGCACCCTGCCGCTGCAGCGCGGCGAACCGATCGGCGTACGCCAAGGCGCGCGCCGCGGCCACGTCGAGGTCGCCGGCGGCAGCGCGGTCGTTCGCGTCGCCCTCCGGGTCGCCGAGGTGCACGCGCAGCGCGCGGTAGCCGGTCAGCCAGACGTAGAGCGACAGCGCCTCGGCGGTGGCGTGTTCGGCACAGACCCGCTCGAGCAGCGCCCAGGCGCGCGCCAGCGCACCGACCGCGCGCCACGCCTGCGCCGCCACCAGCAGCGCATCGGCCGCGGTCGACGCCTCGAACTCGCCGGCCGTCGCGCGCGCCGCCAGCGCTTCGGCGCGCTCGGCCAGCGCGCGCAGCCGGGCGCGTTCGCCGGCCTGGTCGACGTCGTCGGCCAGCGGCTCGAGGTCCGCGACCGCGGCGCTCACCGACCAGTCCAGCTGCAGCAGCCCGACTTCGAGCGCCGCGCGGCGCCCGGGATCCGGGTTCGTCGCCAGGCCGGCGGTGAAGTGCTCGCGCGCCTGGGCAACACCCTCGTCGCCGTCGAGGTGGGCCGCCGCGTAGCCGCCGCGCAGCCAGTAGTGCGCCAGATGGCCGAGTTCCCCGCGCGCGGCGTGCCAGCGGCGCCAGAACTCGTCGCGCTCGCCGAGCTCGTCGAGCACCAGCAGCTCGGTGAGCTGCAGCAGCGCCCGCAGCTCGCCGACCTGGTCCGCGGCCCCCGACGCCGCGGCGAGGTGGCGCCGTGCGTCGGCGGCCCGACCGAGGTGCGCCGCGAGGCGCGCGCAGGCGGCGCTGGCTGCCGGACCGTGCACCGGATCGGCGAACCGGTCGGCCAGCACGTCGTAGGCGCTCTGCAGGCGGCCCGCCGCTTCGAACACGGTCGCCAGGGCGAAGCGGTGCGGCGCCAGTTCGCCGGCGGCCGGTTGCGCGCGCAACAGCTCGCCCTCCGCCAAGCGCACCGGACGCCGCGCCGCGCGCAGGATCGTGGCCACAGCCAGGTGGTCGCGGGCGCTGCTGACGGCCGGTTCGGCGGCCGCGAGCGCGGCATCGATCGACCGACCACTGCTCCAGGCCGACAGCGCAGCGGCCGCACGCGGCAGCGCGGTCCGCGTCGCCGGCGCCAGGGGCCGGTGGCCGATCGGGTCCGAACCGTCGAGGCGGCTCGCGATCGCCAGCGCCGCGTCCGCGCGCGCGGCGGCGACGCCCGTGTGCACGTCGGCGGCCACGGCGGCCTCGAGCCGCTGCCGCGCCGCGGAATCGCCTTCCGCCAGAGCGACCATCTGCACCAGTTCGAGCAACTGCAGGCGCCGCTCGGCCGCGAGCCGGCGGTCGAGCGCGGCCACGGCCTCGTGGTCGGCAGCGTCGCGGCGCAGCTCCGCGAGCGGCGCCGCCACCATCGCCAGGTCGCCGCCGGCCAGCGCCGCGTCGACCGCGGCCACCGTTGCGACGAACCGGTGCTGCCGCTCGGCGCGTTGCAGACCGACCAGCAGCGCGAGCCCGAGTGCCAGCAGCAGCGCGACCGCGGCCAGCGCCGTCGCCGCCCGATGCCGCGCCGCCAGGCGCACACCGCGCTGCAGCCACGACCGGCGCCGCGACTCGATCGACGCCCCGTCGAGGTAGCGCTGCAGTTCGGCCGCGAACTCGCCGGCGGTCGCGAAGCGACGCTGCGGCGCCTTGTCCATCGCGCGCAGCACGATCGTCTCGAGGTCGCGGTCCGGCCCAGTCAGGCCGAGCGGCGCCGGATCGTGGTGCAGGATCTGCTGCAGCGCGCGCACCGGCTCGGCGGCATCGAACGGCGGCCGGCCCGCCAGCACTTCGTACAGCGTCGCGCCGAGCGAATAGACGTCGGTGCGCACGTCGAGCGCGCCGGCACCGCGGCGGCGCACCAGTTCGGGCGCCATGTAGACCAGCGTGCCGGGCGTGGTGTTCGGTTGCGTCAGCAGGTTCGCCTGATGCGCGAACGCCGCCAGCCCGAAGTCGACCACGAACGTGCGGCCGCGCTCGAGCAGCAGGTTGGCCGGCTTGATGTCGCGGTGCAGCACACCGATCTCGTGCGCGGCCTGCAGCGCCGACGCCGCTTCGACCCCGATCGTCGCCACCTGGCGCGGCGGCAGCGGCGTCGGCGCGCGGTCGAGCGACTGGCCGCGCAACAGACGCATCGCCAGGTAGACGTGACCGTCGGCATCGCCGGCCGCGTAGACCGGCACGATGTTGGGGTGCTCGAGCGCCGCGGTGACCGTCGCCTCGCGCGAGAACCGCAGCCGCCCCGTGCTGCTGGCGACGATCTCGGGCCGCAGCACCTTCAGCGCCACTTCGCGGTCGAGGCCGGCCTGCCGCGCGCGGTAGACGCGGCTCATGCCGCCGGCGCCGATCGGTTCGAGCAGTTCGTAGTCGCCGATCCGCCGCGGCATCGCCGCCAGCAGATCCGCGTCCCGGTCGGCCGGCGGCAGATCGCCGCTGCCGCGGCACGACGTCCACAGGCTGCGCTCGCGGTCGAGCAGGCGGGCGACGCGGCGCCGTAGCTCGGGCGCCGCCTCGCACAAGCGATCGAGGTCGGGCTCCGCGCCGGCGTCCAGCGCCGCGTAGCACGCCTCGAGGATGCCGGCGAGGCGCGGGTCGTCCGTCGCGGGCGAGCTCACCAGACCGGCATGTCCCCGGCGTGCAGCAGGGCCCCGCCGGACATCGCGCCGACCGGCGTGATCGGCAACAGTCCGTTCGGTCCGAGGGCGCTGAAGTAGACGATGCCCGACACCGCATCGAGCGGCAGGTCGAAGATCGCGATCTCGGGCCGCACGCGGCCGGTGTTCGGCCCGAGGACGTTCAGGTTGTCGCGCTGCAGCCTCGGCACGTAGCCGTACGTCGTCGGCACCCAGGCCGTCAGCTCGACCACCGGCGAGGAGAACAGCACGTGCATGTACTCCCCCTTCAAGCCGAGGTAGGTGTTGACCTGCGACTGGAACAGCGACGGCAGCCAGCGCTCCGCGCCCCAGAACTGGTGCCAGAGGCCCGCGTCGCCGATCGGCTGGTCCTCGAGCAAGGCGCGGCGGCGGATCGTGGCGTACTGGCCCAGGCGGATCGGACGCTTGCCGTCGATTCCCGGCATCCCGATGTGCACGGGCTGCACGAACACCTCGAAGCCGAGTTCGCGGTGCAGGAACGTGTCCAGGGCATCCAGTGAGGCGGGGTCGACCGAGTAGTTGTTCGCCAGCGCGTGTTCGTGCACGGCGAGGGTCGCAGCGCGGCTCGCCACGCCGCCGACCTCGACCACGGGCGCGGACTGCACGTAGGACCAGTTGCCGGCCATCCAGGCCTGGCGTTCGTCGTAGTCGAACTCCAGCCGGTCCCAGTGCGGATCGTCCCAGATCACGGTCCGATTGGCGGTCGTCGTGTTGTGGGAACCGAACTGCGCGGGCGCACCTGCCGCCAGCCATGTCTGCAGGTGCCGCACGATGCGACCCGGCGGGATGCGCAACGCGGTCGAGTTGGCTTGCGACTTCTTGAACTGCGGCGGCAGGCTCAGGTTCGCCAGCGTCCAGGTCGGCGCCACCAGGGACGGAACCACCTGGGCGACCGACCGCGCGACGACCTGCCCCGCGACCGAGACGTCGACCGTCGTGTGCACCAGCAGCAAGGTGGCTTCGCCGGGCTGCTCGCCATAGCGGATCTCGACGGACGGCGCGCGCGTCGAGTTGCTCAGCTGCTCGAAGCCGGTGACCGGGTCGTAGCCGCGCAGCTGCAGCGGGCCCGGGTTCTGCGCCGCGGCGAACGCGGCCAGGGCAACGGAGGTCCACACGGACAGGAACGGAGATCGCATGCGAGTCGGGAGTGAGGTTGGGAAGGCGACCGGCTGGCGGTGCCGGCGGAATGGCCTCTCGAGGATGGAACGTGTTCCGGCGTCACGCGCCGATGCTATTCTGCCGCCGATGCCGCCTCCTGCCGAGGATCTCGACCTGACCGCGTTCGGCCATGCCCTGGACCGCGCCCGGGCTGGTGACGGCGCGGCGTTGGACGAAGTCCTGGCGGCAACGGAGGCACGGCTGCGGCGGGTCGTCGACCGGCGGCTCGGCGCGCGCCTGCGCACGTCGTTGCGGCGCTCCGACATCCTGCAGAACGCCTACCTGGCGATGCTGGACGCGCTGCCGCGGTTCGAAGGCCGGACGCCCGATGCCTTCGTCGCCTGGGTGTCGCAGATCATCGAGCACGACATCCAGCGCCAGCACCGCTGGTTCGGCGCCCGCAAACGGCGCGCCCCGTCGCGGACCTCGCAGCGCAACGCGCTGGCGCGCATCCTGCACGACACGCCGCCGACGCCCAGCGCCGAGGTGGCCCAGGACGAGCGGCAGACCCTGGTGCGCGCCGCCCTGCAGAAGCTCGAGCCCGACCACGCCCGGATCATCGAACTGGCCGTGTTCGAAGGTCTGTCTCACCGTGAGATCGCCGACCGCCTGCAGCGCAGCGAAGGCGCCAGCCGGATGCTGCTGCAGCGGGCCCGCGCCGCACTGGCGCTCGAACTCGAGCGGCTGACCGGCGACGGCGAGGACTGAAGCCGGTCGCGGCCGCCGCGCGCGCCGCTCACTCGGCCAGCAGCGCCATGCCACCCTGGGCGACGCCGAACTGGCTCGTCGCGCCAGTGCGCTGGCCGACCGCGGCCGCGTCGCAGCGGCCGGCGAGCAGGTCGCGCCAGGCGGCCAGCACCTGCCGCACCGAAGCACCGTCCTCGCGCACGAACTCGACGCGGAAGCGCCGCACGCCGGCCGCGACCAGGCCCGCGGCCCACGCCGCACTCTGCTGCGGCGCGTGGTGGAACACCGTGTTGCGGCAGCCGACGTCGACGATCACCGGATGCTCGCGTCCCTGGTGGTCACGCAGCGCGACCTGGTGCCGTTCGCACGGGCGGCCGCACGAACGGTAGTCGCGGCCAGAGCTGAGCAGGTGCGAGTAGACGCAGTGTTCGGTGTGGAACGTCGGGATGCGATGGTGCGCGACCACCGCCAGCCGCCCGGCCGGCACGTGCGCCGCCATCGCGAACAGCTGCGCCTCGTCGAGGTCGAACGACGCGGTGACCGTGTCGAGGCCGAGACCGAGCAGGTGGTTCGTGGTCAGCGAGTTGGCGGCGTTCAGCGCGAAGTCGCCGTGCAGCAGGCAGGTGTCGCCGGCGCGCCGCCAGTCGAGGCACCGCATCAGGGCACCTAGGTGCCGCACCAGCACCGCGTCGGGCGCGAGCCGGCGGATCCGCTCGAGCAGCGCCTCCTCGCCGGGCTTGCCGATGCGCGTCGTCGCGATCGTCACCGCGGCACCGGCCTGTCGCGCGCGCGCGACCGCGGTGCCGAGGCCGGTGAACTCCATCCAGTCCAGTTCGACCTCGCGGCACCCGGCCGCCAGCGCCGCCTCCAGCTGGGCGTCGCTGCGCAGCAGCGGCACCACCGTCGGCGCCGCCGGCGGCGCCGCGGTCACGGTCTGCGCCGCGCGCACGCGCGCGAGCGCCGGCCGGGCGTCGAGCGTCCGCTGCGGGCCGCGCTCGAGCTGCGGCAGCAGCTCGGCGACCAGCGCGCGCCGCAGTTCCTTCAGTTCGCTGGCGGCTACGTGCAGGCCCGGCGCCAGCGCCTCTGCGTCGAGCGCGTCGAGGCGGAACGGCGTGCCGCCGAACGCGCCGAGCTTCTCGCGCAGCAGCTCGGCGTCGAGGCCCGTCCCGCGCGCCGGCTGCAGCGGCGACGCGGTCGCCGCGCTGGCCGTGAAGCCGCCGCAGGTGGCGGTCGCGACCAGCGGCGCGCCGGCGGCGCCGGCGATCCGCAGCGAGAGGCCGTTGCGGCCGCTCGGCTCGGCGTCGGCATCGCGCAGCTCGCGCTGCACGGCCGCCGCGAGCGCCGGATCGCTGGTGACGAACACACGGTCGCCCGGCCGTACCCGCGTCAGGTCGGGGCCGGGCCGGCCGAAGCCGAGCCGCAGTTCGCCGTCGGCCCGGTCGACGAAGAACACCGGCCCGCCGGGTTCGTCGGGGCTCTCCGGATCGCCCTGGTCGAACACGACGCCCATGCCCGGTTCGAGCCGCAGCGGCGCCGCAGCGCCGGCGGCATCGATCGGCACCGCCGGTTCGCCGGTCGGCGCGGCCGGCCGCACCGCGAGCCCGAGGCCACCGGTCCACGGCCGCCCGTCGGGGTCGGGCCGCACGACCACCGTGTCGCCGGCCACGCGCGCAACGCGCCCCAGACAGACCCCGCGGTGCTTCGGGAACCGGCCCTCGACCAGCGTCTGGTGGTCGCTGCCGGCGAAGAAGCCGTCCGAGAAGCCGCGCGTGTACGCCAGCGACATCGCCAGCAGGTCCTGCGCGAGCTGCCGTTCGGCGGCGCGGCGGTCGCTGCCGGTGGCCAGCGCGTCGACCCAGCGCCGGTAACCGCCGGTCGCGGTGGCGACGTAGGCCGGCCCCTTCTGGCGGCCTTCGATCTTCAGGCCGTGCACGCCGATGCGCAGCAGCTCGGGCATCGCGCGGGCGCCGGCCAGATCCTTCGGGCTCAGCAGGTAGCGCACGTCGCCGAGGTCGCGGCGCACGCCGTCGACGATCAGGTCGTACGGCATGCGGCAGCTCTGCGCGCACTGGCCGCGGTTGGCCGAGCGACCGCCCCAGGCCTCGCTGGTCAGGCACTGGCCGCTCCACGACACGCACAGCGCGCCGTGCACGAACACCTCGAGTTCGAGCGCGCTGGCGGCCGCGAACTGCTCGATCTCGGCCAGCGACAGCTCGCGCGGCACGACCACGCGCGTGACGCCGAGCGCCTGCGCGAACGGCACCGCGCCGGGCTCGGCGATCGTCATCTGCGTGCTCGCGTGCAGTTCGAGCTGCGGACACACGGCGCGCGCCAGCAGGCAGACGGCGGGATCCTGCACGATCAGCGCGTCGACGCCCGCGGCGGCGACGGCGCGCAGCACGCGTTCGAGCGCCGGCAGTTCCGGTTCGAACACCAGCGTGTTCAGCGTCAGGTAGGCGCGGGCGCCGGCCCGGTGGATCCGCGCGGTGGTCGCCGGCAGGTCGGCCAGCGCGAAGTTGGCGGCCCGGGCGCGCGCGTTGAACCCGTCCTGCAGGCCGAAGTAGACCGCGTCGGCGCCGTGGCGCAGCGCGGCGAGCAGCTGCGGCAGGGCGCCGGCAGGTGCGAGCACTTCGGGTTTGCGCGCTGCTGCGGCCATCGGCGGCGACGGTAGTATCCGCAAACGCGGCGCGCGACAACGCGCCCGCGCGCTACCCCATGCCTGGCGACGACGAACTCGACCGACTGCGCGCTGCGATGGACGTCTGCAACCGCCGCCTGGCGGCCGTGCTGCACGAGCGGGCCAGGCTCGTGCGACAGATCGGCGCCTGCAAGCGGCGCCGCGGCCTGCCGGCGGTCGACGAAGGCCGCGAAGCGGCGATGCTGGCGTCGGCCGGCGACCACCTGCCGGCCGACGGCTACCCGCCAGCTCTGCTGCGCGCGATCCTCGCCGCGGTGTTCGTTGCCTCGCGCGAACTGGCCGCCCGCCCCGACGCCTGACCGTCAGCGCGTGAGTGCCGCGCGCACCGGCTCGGCCAGTTCCTGCGCCAGCAGTTCGTGCGCGGCGCGATCGATGTGGTAGTCGACCGCGAACAGCGCCGGGCGGCCGTCGCGGCGCAGCGCCGGCTCCAGATCCAACGCCGTGCCGCCCGCCGCGCGCAGCGCGTCGGCGAAGCCACCGGCGAGCTGCCGCTGCACACCGCTGGCGACCACCGCAGCCGCGGCCTCGCCGAGCGCCTGCACGCGCTCGGGGAACAGCAGGTCGAACGACGGCAGCAGCGCCCAGACGACGCGCGCTCCGTGCGCCGCCGCGACGGCCTCGATCGCCGCGACCGCGGCGCGCGCCTTGGCGAGCCAGATCGTGGCGCGGGCGGGTCGTTCGCGCGCGGTCTCGGCCTGGTTCAGCCCCTGCCAGAACAGCTGCGCGTCCGCCGTCGGCAGCGCGAGCCGCTGCAGACGCGCCAGCATCGCCGCCGCGTCGGTCGGTTCGCGCGGCGGCTGCTCGCGCAGCAGGTCGTCGAGGTGCGGCAGCAGCGGCTGGTCGAGGTCCAGCAGGTCGTTGCCGAGGAACACGACCACGACCACCACCGCGGGCCGCAGCCGCGGCACCAGTTCGCGCGCGCGCAGCGCGTACTGCCACGGGCCGTGGTGGCCGCAGGCGGCGTTCTGCACGTAGCACGGCGCGGCGGCCGCCGCGAGCCGTCGCTCGAGCAGCGCGCCGGCGTTCGCCTCGGTGTCGACGACGCCGTCGAGGTGGCTGTCGCCGAGCAGCAGCACGAGCGGCCGGTCGGCCGGTTGCGCCACCGCGTCGCGGCGCAGGAATCCGTCCGCGTCGCGGTGCTTCGTGCGCACCGTCGCCGCGGCCTCGCCGAACGTGGCGAGCGTGATCTGCACGACGCAGGCGCGCCGCGGCCGCACGCCGGTCACCGCGTCGACCGCGAACGCCGCCTGGTCGCGCCAGACCGGCGCCGGATCACCGTCACCGACCGGTTCGACGCGGACCGGCGCGCCGGCCGCGCCACCCAGCGTCGACCAGACCAGGCCCGCCACGCCGAGCGACAGCGCGGTCACCGCGCCCGCCAGCAGCATCCGTGCACCGCCTCGCCGAGCCATGGGGCTCCCGCTCTACCACGCCGCGCGCCGGTTCGCGCGGCAGTGCCGCCGAAATGCGACGCGGGGCGCCACCGGCCGGAACCGGTGCGCCCCGCGCGTGGAGCCGCGGCGGCTCAGCCTTCGCCGATCGCGGCCGCGACCAGGCAGCCCTTCGCGACCGCGGTCAGGGCCTCTTCGCTGCGGAAGATGCGACCGACCGGGATCGGGAAGTCGATCTTCGCGAACTCCTCGCGGAAGACCTCGATGAAGCCACCGACCATCGACGTGCCGCCGGCGCAGGCGATGTCGACCGGCGCGTTGAAGCTCGGCATGTTCTGGCCGGACTCGAAGCGCGACTTGATGTTCTGCAGCACGTAGTTGATCAGGCTGCGGTAGTAGATCGCGACGGCCTCTTCCTCGCGGCTCTTCGGGTCGCGGATGTCGATGCCGCGCTCCTTGATGTGCGTCGCCTTGCTGCGCGGGCAGCCGAGCACGTTGGCGACGTTCTTGTCGATCCAGTCACCGCCGCGGGCGACCGAGAACGACAGGCACGGGATCGACTTGTAGGCGATGCAGGCGTTGGCCATGCCACCGCCGAACGACAGGCCGATGCCGGTGAAGTCGTTCTCGGCCAGCTCGGCGAAGATCACCGCGTGCGCCTCGTTGATGGCGTGCGCGGTGAAACCCATCTTGTTGATCAGGCTCTCGAACAGGCCCTGGTGGTAGACGACGTTGTTGTCGACGTCCAGCGACGGGGCCGGCACGCAGAAGTAGCAGTTCTCGCCGGGCACGCGCGGCTCGCCGAGAATCTTGCTGATGATCAGCTTCATCATCGGCAGCGCGTCCTGCTCGTTCGGGCTGATCAGGCCGTCCGACATCGGCCGGCGCGTCTCGCGGCCGAACACGTTGGCCAGCTCGAACGCGGCCTCGCCGATCACGACGAGCTTGTTGTTGTGCACGATGTACGGCACCTTGAGCTTCGTCAGCATGTTCTTGCTGTAGACGTCGCTCGGGATGTCGAGGAACGCGTTGCGCTCGACGGTCACCGTGATGCCGCCCTCGTCGTTCTGCACGGCCGCCGCGAGGTTCGCGGTGCCGACGTCGAGGCCCTTGCCGAGGGCGATGGCAGTATCGGAGCCGTTGTCGGCGTTGGACTGATTGTGGTTCTGATGCTGAGTCATTGCTCTCCGCCTTGCTTCCCGTTGGTCCGAATGGCGCGCGTCAGCCGCCGCCCTTGAGCTTCTTGAGGCGAGCCAGGTTGCCGGCGATGCCGCCGCCCGACTTCTGCTTGACCTCGATGTTGGCCATGTTCGACTCGATCTGCTTGTCCGCGTCGCGGAACAGGCCGCCGAAGTCGACCGGCGCGTCCGATTCGACGGCCGCGCTGACACCCATCTTCTTGCCGAGCTTCTCGAGCCGGTCGTTCAGGGTGCCGGTCAGTTTCTCGATCGCGGCGGAGAAGTCGCCGCCGCCGGCCGCGGCGACCTGCGGCTGCGCCGGGTGCGCCATGCTGGCCTTCAGGTTCGCGACCTCCTGCATCAGCGACATCACCATGTCGCCGGACGGACCGCCGCCGGCCGCCGGCGCCTGCGCCAGCTGTTGCCTCGTCTGCGCCAAGGCCGCCGAGACCTCGGCGAATCGCGCCTTCAGCTCGGTCAGTTCGGCCTCGCGTTCGGCCAGCGCCTCGGCGACGTCGTGCGCCTTCTGCACCTCGGCCTCACGCTCGCGCAGGATCGACTTGAACTCGATCCGACTCTTCTCGACCAGCGCGTCGACCTCTTCCTGCGCGATCAGGCCCGACTGCTCGACCGCGCTGTGCACGGCCTCCTGGATCATCTGCGCGATTTGTTCGGCGCGGACCAGGCGCACGCGGCGCCGCCCCTCGCTGCGCAACTCGTCGAGAGTCGCGGTGCGAGAACGCGCCGACAGGGCTTCCTTGATGTCGTTGACGGATTCCATGCGCCTCGTGTGGTCCGGTGCCGGAGCCAGCACGGTTTTCGGCCGCCCACGGTGCCAACTTGAGCGCGCCGGCCCCGGCCGCGGTCCCACGGCGGGACCCTGCCGCGGGGCCGTCAGCGGCCGCCGAACGAGCCGTACCGCGGGCCGCGGTGGCGGCCCCACTGCTGGCGCACCAGGACCCGCGACGGCGGTTCCGGCCGCAGCCGTTCGCGCGCGCGCAGCAGCGCCGCGATGCCGGCGCCGACCACGAAGCCGCCGATGTGCGCCCACCAGGCCACGCCGCCACCGACCTGGCCTGCCGACAACAGCCCCGGCAGCAGCTGCAGCAGGAACCAGTAGCCGAGGAAGAACGGCGCCGGCAGCACGATCAGGTCGACGAAGAAGCCCCAGATCACCAGCATCTGCACGCGCGAATGCGGGTAGAGCAGCAGGTAGGCCCCCATAACGCCGGCGATGGCGCCGCTGGCGCCGACCGTCGGCACCGCCGAGTCCGGCGCGCTCCACAGGTGCGCGGCCGAGGCGGCGACGCCGCAGCCGAGATAGAACAACAGGAAGCGCAGGCGCCCGAAGCGGTCCTCGACGTTGTCGCCGAAGATCCACAGGAACCACATGTTGCCGAGGAAGTGCATCCAGCCGCCGTGCAGGAACGTGCAGGTCAGCAGGGTCAGCCAGTCGGCGACGCCGGCCTGGGGCAACCGCAGCGACTGCCGGCCGAACGCCATCACGTGCAGCCCGTCCGGATCGAACACGCGCGCCGGCACCATGCCGTAGCGCAGCACCAGGTCGTCGCGCGGGTCCGCGAGCTGCGCCAGGAACACCAGCGTGCACAGCCCGACCATCGTGTAGGTCACGATCGGGGTCCGGCTCGCCGGCACGCTGTCGCGCAGCGGGATCACGGCGCCTCCGCGATCGCGCGTTCGACCGCCCAGGCAGCGCGCAGCGCGGCCGGATCGTGCGTGCGGACGGCGGCCGCGCCGTGGCGCAGCGCCCACAGTTCGGCGGCCAGCGTCGCCGGTCCACGCTCCGCGACCGGCCGGCCGGTCAGTTCGCCGAGGAACGACTTGCGCGACACCGAGACCAGCAGCGGCACCCCGTGCCGGCGCAGTGCGCCGAGGTGGTGCAGCACCAAGAGGCTCGGCGCCGCGCCGGCGCCGAGGAAGAAGCCCATGCCGGGGTCGAACACGAGCCGCTCGCGCGCGATGCCGACCGCGGCGAACGCGGCGATGCGTTCGGCGCAGAACGCGTGCAATTCGTCCAGCAGCCGGTCGGTCGCCGCCGCGCGGCGCTCGGCGCGCGGTCCGTCGCTGCGCGAGAACATCACGACGAACCGCACCGGCGCTGGCGCCGCGGCCGCGGCCTCGAGCGCCCCGGGCGAACGGAACCCGTGCACACAGTTGAGCCACTGCACGCCGAGCGCCGCCATCGCTCGCATCACCGCGGGCTTGACCGTGTCGACCGAGACCGTCGCCCCCCCGGCCAGCAGCGCGCGCACCACGGGTTCGAGCCGGCGGATCTCCTCGGCCGCGGCGACGTCCTCCGCGTCGGGGTGCGTCGACTCGGCGCCGACGTCGACCACGTCGGCGCCGGCCGCGCGCAACCGTTCGCCGTGCGCGATCGCGGCCGCCGGCTCGAGGTAGCGACCGCCGTCCGAGAACGAGTCGCGCGTCACGTTGACGATGCCGAAGATCGTGGGGTCGAACGGTGCCGCCATGGGTCACCGCACCCAGCGGCTGCGCAGGCACGACTCGCAGCGACCACAAGGCTCCTCACCGCCGTCGTAGCACGACCAGAAGTCGCCGGCCACGAACCCGAGTTCGCGCGCGGCGGCGACGATCGCCGGTTTGTCGAGCGGCAACGTCGGACTGACGACCCGGACGCCGTTGCGCGTGCCGTGCCGCAGCACTTCGTCGCAGGCCTGCACGAACGCGACCGAGTTGTCGGGGAAGGTCGCCGCCTCTTCGCGGTTGAAGCCCGCGACGACGGCATCGGCGCCGAGCGCCTCGGCGTGTGCCGCCGCGGCGGCGACGAACACGACGTTGCGGGCCGGCACCCAGACCGCCCGCGCGCTGGCCGCATCGCCGGGAGTTCGAGGCGTGCCGTGCGGCAGGTCCGCGGCACCGACGAGGCGGCTGCCGCTGCGCTGCGCCAGCGCGCCGAGCCACGGCAGCGCCAGCGTCAGCAGCGGCGCCCCGAGCCGCGCCGCCAGCCGCGCCGCGGCGTCGGCCTCGCGGCGCGCCGCGCGCTGGCCGTAGTCGACGAACAGGCAGCCGAGCAGCTGCTGGCCGGGTGCGCGCGCGAACGTCGCCGCCGCGACCCCCGAGTCGAGCCCGCCCGACAGCAGCGCGACGGCCCGCATGCGCGCCGGACTCACTGCACCGTGAACGGGATCGCGACCCCGACCGATCGGCTGAACTCGTCGCGCCGCCGGCTGGTGAACAGGAAGTCGCTGCGCGTCGCCCCCGGCACCGAGACCCAGAGCCGCGCGTCGGCGCGGATGTTCCAGGTGCCGGTCGCGAGGCCGCTGGTGCCGAGGTCGGGGAACTGCACTGTGTCGGTGCCGCCCGCGGCGTCGTCGTCGGGCACCAGCATGGTCCAGCTGCGACCGCTCGCATCGGTGGCGATCAGGTCGACCGTCCCGACGCCGCCGATCGTGGCGGCCGCGTCGATGCCGTCGACGAACTCGACCGCGGGCGCGCCGGTCGACGACCCGCCCGGGATCGTGATCGACGGGATCGGCAGCAGCGGTGCTGCGGGCAGCGAGAACTGGCCCGTCAGCACGTTGAACAAGTGCCGGTAGCGCGCGCGCCGACCGCCGGTGTCGACGGCCTCGCCGACGAGCCAAGTGCCGTTGGCCACGCCGAAGGCGCCGAAACCCACCATCGCCGCCAACGACCAGCTGGCGGTCAGCTCGTAGGTCGTGCCGGTGTCGAGCGTGGCGAGTCCCACGCCGGTCAACAACTGGCCGCCGAACCCCCGCAGCGTCGACGCGACGCGCACGGTCGGCCGGCCGCCGACCAGGTTGCCGGTGTCGAGTCCGACGGCTTCCGCCAGGTCCTTGCTCGACACCGCGCCGAGCGTGCCGATCAATCCCGCCGCCGGCAGCATCACGATGGCCTGGTCGGCGGTGCCGCCCGCCGCGGGCGGCGATGCCGGCGGCGCCAGCGTCGGATCCTGCAGGTCGCCGCTGAACGCGGGGATGCCCTGCAGCGTGAACGACACCGGACTGGTCGGCTCGAACACGCCGCCGAACGCCGACACGAACGCGGGTCGGTTGGGACGGATCGAGGTCGGCGGGATCGTGGTCGGCGACGCGTTCGCGGTCTGCACGGCCAGCACGTTCGCGTCGTCGAACGCAGTGCAGCCGATCAGCGCCGTCGTGCCGGCAGCCTGCGTGAACGCGACGGTGCCGCGCAGCGTCGCGAGGCCGCCGTCGATCGGCACCAGCGGAATCGACAGGTAGGTCGCCGCGGTGCGGGCGACGGTCACCAGGTGGTAGCCCGGCCGCGCGACGCTGATCGTGTGGTCGGCGCCGCCGATGCCGGCGAACTCGACGCGGCCGTTCGCGAGCGTCGCGCCGACCAGCTGGCCGGTCGCCGGCACGGTCGGCACGGCCGGATCGACGAACACCGAGGCGTTGGCGATCGGCAGCAGTGTCGCGTGGTCGTAGACCTCGACGACGACCGCGGTGCTGACGTCGTCGACCGCGACGCCGCGCTGCACGACCTGCCCCTGCACCGAGTTCGTCGCCAGGTTGCCGGCCCGATCGGTCAGCGTCAGCGAGTAGGTCAGCGGCACGCTGGTGCGGCCGACGGCCACCGGCGCCAGCAGGAAGGTGCCGTCGTCGGCGGTCGCGTAGAGATTGACCGCCGGCTGCGTGCCGACCACCAGCTCGACGGCGCCGACGGGTTCACTGGCGGTGCCGAACAGCGCCAGGTCCTCCTGGTCGGTCAGCACGTCGAAGCTGCTGTCGCCCGGACTCGGCGGCCCGACGCTGCGCAGCGTCGGCAGCGTGATGTCGAACACGGCGTCGTCGTCGCCGCCGTTGTGGGTGAAGCCCGAGTGCACGCTGCCGCGCAGCGTCTGCACCGTGAACGTCAGCGCTCCATCGTCGAAGCCGGGCTGCAGCAGCGTACCGAGCAGGCCCGAGAAGTCGGCAGTGACCGTCTGCGCGCCGGCCAACGGCACTTCGACCGTGCGCTCGACGAAGGCGATGTCGCCGGTGGCAGTCGTCTTCGCGTCACCGCCGTAGATGCGCACCAGCACACGATCCCCGGCCGCGCCGTCGGCCGCGGTCGTGATCCGCAGCCGCGTGGTCGCGAGCTTGCTCTGGTTGATCTTGTTCGGGAAGCCCACGACCGGATCGTCGAGTTCGACGCCGACCGGCGCCGCCGGCGCCACGGTCTCGAACTGCGCGAACGGCGTACGGCCGCGGAAGTCCAGTTCACCGTCCGTGCCGAACGTGATCGTGTCGTCGACGACCAGTTCGTAGCTGGTCCCGCCCAGCAGCGCCGCCTGCGGCCGGAACCGGACCGCGCGGCCATCCTGCTGCCCGACCGACAGCAGCGGGAACGAACGCTGGCCAGTCTGGTCGGCGCCGCCGGCCTGGCGCAGCCGCAGGCTCGTCGCGGTGACGGTGACCTGGTTGGCCGGCCGGTCGAAGAACACCCAGTAGTCGGTCTCGCGCACCGCGTCGCGCGCGTTGTCGCGCGGGTAGGTCGTCAGGATGCGGCCGTCCGTGAACGCCGCGTCCTGGTTGACCTGGAAGTCCGTCAGCACCAGTTCGCCGTCCGGCACCTGGAACCGCACGCCGTCGGCATCCCGCACGTCGGGCAGCAGCACGACCTCGTAGACCGGCGTCTGCGCGTTGGACAGTTCGGTCACCGGCCGCATCACCAGCACGCGGCCGTTGCCGACGAAGTCGTACTGGCACGGCAGCACCTGCGTGGTGCCGCGCACGCGCAGGATCACGCGGGCGTCGGTTCCGGTCGGCGTCGACGGCCGGATCGACGACTGGTTCATGCTCTCGCTGAACTCGATCACGATCGGCACCGCGGTCGGCCAGCCGCCGCCGTTCGGCTGCGCGGAGCGCACCTTCGGTCGGCCCTCGCGCGAGTCGCCACCGACCGGCACGACCTCGATCGTGGTCTCGCCGCTGCCCGGCACGGGTTCCTCGCCGTCGACGTCGCGGTCGAACGCCCGTCCGACGTTGTCGCACGCGGCGGCGCCGAGGAGCAGGAGCGCAGTGAGCAGCGCGTAGCGGGTGCGTGGCATCGTCGTCGTCAGGTTCGGGCGGCGGCGTGGGGTGACGGCGCAGACGCCGGCCGGGCGCGCATTATTCCGCCGGGCTCACGGCGTCACCAGCACCGCCGCCCGCCGCGGCCTGCCGCTGGGGCCAAAACCACATCAGCACGGCGCCGACGACCAGGCCGCCGCTGAGGATCTGCCCCATGGTCAGGCCCAGGAACACCTCGCCGAGCCACGAGTCGGGCTGCCGCACCAGTTCGAGCGACGCGCGCACGGCCGCGTAGCCGAGCAGGAACAGCACCGCGTAGCGGCCCGGACGCAACGGCCGGCGCCGCGTCAGCAGGTAGCAGGCGAGCAGGATCAGGCCCACCAGCAGCCCTTCGCCGAGCGCCTCGTAGAGCTGCGAGGCGTGGCGGTACGGCACCAGCGGCTGCCCGTCGACGTCGGTCAGCGAGCGCACGTGCTGCCAGTCGAGCCGCGGCGCGATGGCCGCCCAGTCGATCTCCACGCCGAAATCGTCCTTGGTGCGCAGCAGCGGCTGCACCTCGGCGAACGTGCGCTTGCCGTAGGCGACCTGCAGGCACAACTCGCGATCGCGCATCGACCAGCCGTCGCCGATGTGGAGCAGGCGCAGCGCCTGCGGGTCGGTCGGGAACTGCATCGCCAGGCCGGTGCCCGGCCGTGTGACGCGGCCGTACAGCTCGCCGTTGATGAAGTTCGCGCAGCGCACCGCGAAGATGCCCGGCGTCACCGCCAGCGCACAGGCGTCGCCGGTCCGCATCCAGCCGATCCGGTGCTTGCGGCAGAACAGCCACAGCGCGACCGCCACGCCGCCCAGCCCGCCGTGGAACGCGAGCCCGCCCTTCCAGACCTGCAGGAAGTTCAGCGGGTTCAGCAGATCGTGCTGGTAGAACAGCGCGTAGCCGAGCCTGCCGCCCAGCATCACGCCGAACACGCAGTAGAAGATCAGGTCGCCGGCGGCCTCCGGTGGCACCGGGAAGAAGCGGGCACGCGCGAGCCGCACCAGGATCCAGTGCCCGGCGAGGAAGCCGACCACGTACATCAGACCGTACCAGCGCACGTCGATCGGCAGCCCCGGGATGTCGAACAACACCGGGTCCCAGGCGGGGAACTCCATCGGCCGCAGCCTAGCGGACCGGCGCCGGCCGCGCACGCGGCGACAGCGCCGTCGTGACGGCGCGCGGCGCCGCCGCTACTGTGCTCGGCCCATGTCCCGCCTTCCCGACGACCTCGCGGCGCGGCTCGGTGCCGAGGCGGCCCGCGCGCTGGCGCCGCTCGCCGCCGAGGTCCGCGCCGACCGCAGCCGGCTGCCGGTGGTGTTCCCGAGCCTGCCGCGCACCTTCGGCCGCGAGGCCGTGCGCGGCGGCCGATCGGCGCTCGGCGCCGGCCGCGTCGACCTCGACGCGTTCCGGCGCTGCGACCTCGCGGCCACCTGGCTGCTGCTCGCCACCGAGGCGACCGACGCCGAACGCTTCGACCTGTGGGCGCACGGCGACATCGAAGAACGCGCGATGCTGCTGCGCACGCTGGCGCTGCTGCCGGTCACGGCGACGACCACGCGGCTGTTCGGCGAAGTGCAGCGCACCAACGTCGTGCTGCACCTCGAAGCCGCGGTCTGCGACAGCGACCTGTTCGTGCGCGCCACCGGCCAGGCCGGCTTCGATGCGACGACCGCCAACAAGTTGCTGCTGAAGGCGGCGTTCCTCGACCTGCCGCTGCGCCGGCTGTTCGACGCCGAGCGCACCGCCAACGCCGAACTGTCGCGCATGCTGATCGACCTCGCGACCGAACGCGAAGCCGCGGGCCGCGCGGTCTGGCGCGACACCTGGCGCCTGATCGGCCGCGCCCCGTGCCCCGGCGCGGTCGCCCGGCTGATCGGCGGCCTCGAACACGGCGACGACGGCGTGCGGCTGGCCGCCGCCGAAGGCCTGCTGGCGCTGAACCGGACGGACCTGCGGCCGTTCGCCGCCGAACGGCTGCCGCGCGAGCCGCGCGCCGAGGTGCGCACGGTGCTGCAGCGCCTGTGCGGCTGACCCACGACCCCCGACCCGACCACGCCGGACCACGCGATGCCGATCTTCGAACCGCACATCCACATGTTCAGCCGCATCACCGACGACTACGAGCGGCTGAACCTGGCCGGCGTACGCGCGGTGCTGGAACCGGCGTTCTGGCTCGGCCAGCCGCGCACGCAGGTCGGCACGTTCGTCGACTACTTCGAGACGCTGATCGGCTGGGAGCGCTTCCGCGCGCAGCAGTTCGGCATCCACCACTTCTGCACGATGGGCCTGAACCCGCGCGAGGCGAACGACGACCGCGTCAACCAGGACGTGCTCGCGATCCTGCCGCGCTACTGCGCGAAGGACAGCTGCCTCGGCGTCGGCGAGATCGGCCTCGACGACCAGACCAAGACCGAGGAGAAGTTCTTCGCCGCGCAGCTCGAGCTGGCGCAGAAACAAGGTCTGCCGGTGCTGGTGCACACGCCGCACCGCGACAAGAAGAAGGGCTTCGAGCGCTGCATCGCGATCGTGCAGGAGCAGCGGTTCCCGATGGAGCGCCTGCTGCTCGACCACGGCAACGAGGAGACGATCAAGATCACGCGCGACCTCGGCTGCTGGTCGGGCTTCTCGATCTATCCGAACACGAAGATGGACCCGGCGCGCATGACCGCGATCGTGCTCGAGTACGGCGTCGAACGCATGATCGTCAACAGCGCCGCCGACTGGGGCGTCAGCGACCCGCTGATGGTGCCGCGCACGGTGGCCAAACTCGAGCAGGCCGGCGTCGCGCGCCAGCGCATCGACCAGCTGGTCTGGCACAACCCGATCGCGTTCTTCGCGCAGAGCGGCCGGCTGACCGAGGCGATGCTGGCGCGGCCGGCCAGCGCGAACCTGCGCGAGACCTTCGACGGCAACTCGGTGCTGCGCGGTCAGGATCCGGACAAGGTGTAGTCGGGCAGCGGCGGGCGCCGGCGCCTTGCTGCATCCGGCCGACAGGATAGCCGGCAGCCTGCGCTTCGCATCGGCGCGGCGCGCCGCTACTCTGTTCGCCCCCGATGGCCGACCTCGCCCACGAGATCCAGCGCCGGCGCACGTTCGCGATCATCTCGCACCCCGACGCCGGCAAGACGACGCTGACCGAGAAGCTCCTGCTCTACGGCGGCGCGATCCGCGAAGCCGGCTCGGTCAAGGCGCGGCGCGGCGGCGCACACGCGACGTCGGACTGGATGGAGCTCGAGAAGAAGCGCGGCATCTCGATCACCAGCTCGGCGCTGCAGTTCGAGTACCAGGGCCACTGCGTGAACCTGCTCGACACGCCGGGCCACCAGGACTTCAGCGAGGACACCTACCGCACGCTGGTCGCCGCCGACGCGGCGCTGATGCTGATCGACGGCGCCAAGGGCGTCGAGCCGCAGACGATCAAGCTGTTCAAGGTCTGCCGCGACCGCGGCATCCCGATCGTCACGGTCGTCAACAAGATGGACCGGCCCGCGCGCGCGCCGCTCGACCTGATGGACGAGGTCGAGAAGGTGCTCGGCATCACCATCGTGCCGGCGACGTGGCCGATCGGTTCGGGTGAGGGCTTCCGCGGCGTCTATTCGCTGCGCGACCGGCAGGTGTTCCTGTTCGAGCGCACGGCGCACAACGCGACCAAGGCCGCGGTGCAGACCACCGGCCCGGACGACCCGAAACTGCGCGACGCACTCGGCGCCCGCGCGCACGACCAGCTGCTCGAGGACCTGGCGATGGTCGAGACCTGCGTGCAGCCGTTCGCGATGGACGCGTTCCTGCAGCAGCGGATCTCGCCGATGTTCTTCTGCAGTGCGCTGGTGAACTTCGGCGTCGAGAACATCCTGCAGCGGTTCCTCGAGATCGCGCCGCCGCCGGGCCCGCTGCCGACGCTGGACGGCGCGGTGCCGCCCGACGCGCCGTACTTCTCGGGCTTCGTCTACAAGGTCGCGGCGAACATGGACAAGATGCACCGCGACCGCATCGCGTTCCTGCGCGTGACCTCGGGGCACTTCGCACGCGGCATGTCGGCCAAGCACCTGCGGCTGTCGCGCGAAGTGCGGCTGTCGCACCCGCACCGGTTCTTCGGCCAGGAACGCGTGTCGATCGAGGACGCGTGGCCCGGCGACGTGATCGGCCTGATCAACCCCGGCATGTTCCGCGTCGGCGACGTGCTGAGTTCGGGTCCGAACTTCGAGGTGCGCAACTTCCCGCGCTTCGCGCCGGAGATCTTCGCGCAGGTCGCGCCGCGCGAGCCGTCGATGTCGAAGGGCTTCGGCAAGGGCCTCGAACAGCTGGGCGAGGAAGGCGTCGTGCAGATCTTCTGGCCGCGCGTCGGCGCCCGCGAACCGATCCTCGGCGCGATCGGCGAACTGCAGCTCGAGGTGTTCCAGTACCGGCTCGAGAGCGAGTACGGCGTGCAGCTGCGCCTGGACCGCAAGGGCTGGACGCGCGCGCGCTGGGTCGCGCACGTCACCGACGAGGTGCTGGACATCCTGCCGATGGTGGTCAAGGACGAAGCCGGCCGCTTCGTCGCGCTGTTCCACAGCGACTTCGAGATCGACTACGCGAAGTCGCGCTACAAGGGCCTCGAGCTGCTCGAAGCGCCGCCGACCGAAGAAGAGGGCTGACCGCGCCGCGAGCCGACGCTCAGCGGCGGCTCGGCCGCACGGCGCCCTCGGGCGCCTTCGCTTCCGCCTTCTGCAGCACCTGCTGGATCTGGTCCCACATCGGCTGGTGCTGCTGCACGTCGCGCAGCCGTTGGCCGCGGCCGTCGACCGTGAACAGCGCCGGCGGCAGATCGCCGTCGACCTCGAGCCGCTGCACGACGATCTGCTGCACGCGCCGCTCGCCCTGCAGCCAGTTGGCCTCGACCAGCGCATGGTCGCGGTCGCGCACGAACACCTCGACGCGGTCGGCCATCGGCTGCCCGCTGCCGTCGTCGTCGAGCCCGCCGCGCCGCGGCCCGGCCAGCCAGGTGCCCGGTTCGCCGGCGCGGTCGCGGCGCCCGTCGACGACGCCGAGCGCGAACTCGCGCTGCAGCTCGACCAGCATCGTGCTGCCGAGCGGCGCCATCGCGCGGCGATCGGCCATGCCGGGCAGGTCGCTGCGCCCGAGCACCGAGCCCGCCCACTCGAGGTCGGCGACCAGTTCGGGCGCGAACCGCAGGTACAGCTCGCCGAACGCCGGGTTCTCCTCGTACAGCACGATGCCGGCCGCGGTCTGGGCCGACTCGACGCGGCCGCCGAGGCCGTCGGCGAACGAGAACTCGACCGCCGTGTGCACGGCCGGCTGTGCTCCGCGCAGGACATGCAGCACGCCGCGCGTCGACAGGGCCAGGTCACCGGGCAGTTGGCCCGCGGTCGTCAGTTCGACCGTGAACCGGCTGGCGCGCTGCTCGGCCGCCTGCATCGCCGCCACAATTCCGTCGATCGGACCGGCTTGTGGCGCCGCGGGCGCCGGTGCTGCCGGCTGCTGCGCCGCCGCCCCGACCGTCCCCCACAGCCCCAGGGCCACGAATACGACAATGGTACGCTTCATGCTTCGCCGCGCGCCTGCGCCGCCAGCCAGCATAGCCGGGCCGGCGGCGAATCGCCCTCTCCTACCGGCCAGCACGTGAGATCCGAGCCCATGGTCCGCCGCCTTCCCGTGTCCCTCTGCTGCGTGTTCCTGTGTGCTGCGCCGCTGCCGCGGCTGCTGGCCGACGAGGTGCGGCTCGACGACGGCCGCGTGCTGGTCGGCAAGGTCGTCGAGCGCGGCGACACGCTCGAGGTGACGACGCGCGACGGCACCGTCGTGGTCGCCAAGGCGAACGTGCTCGGCCGCCGCACCGACGACGAACTGCGCCGCGCGTTGGCCGACAAGGCGCGCTCGGCCGGCGACAGCGCGTTCGCGAGCCTGCAGCTGGCGCGCGACGCGCGCGCGTTCGGGCTGCTGCCGGAGATGTGGCGGCACCTGGACCGCGCGGTCACCGCCGACGCGCAGGACGACGCCGGTGCGGCCGCCTCGCGCCGCCTGCTCGACGACTTCCTGGCCGACCTCGAGCCCGAGCTGCTGCCGCGCAAGTGGCGCTCGGCCAAGACCGCGCAGCGCGTGCACGAACTGCTGGGTCTGCTGCGCGTCGACACCGGTCCGGGCCGCGCGGCGGCGATCGCGACGCTGCTGGCACGCGAACCGAACGCCGACCAGGACCTGCGCACGGAGGCACGCCGCAACGGCACCGAACGGCACCGCATCGCCGCGCTGGCGGCACTGCAGCGGCGCGAACTGGCCGGCAACGACCGCTTCGTGCTGCGCACCGCGGTGCTGGACGGCAATGGTCGCGTGCGGCGCGCGGCGATCGACATCGCGCGCGGCCACGACGACAAGGCTGCTGTCGCCTACCTGGCGCCGGGCCTGATGCACCCGAACGCGAAACTGCGCGTGCGCACCGCCGAAGCGTTCGCCCAGCTCGGCCACGCCGACGCGGTCGACCTGCTGGTGCTGGCCGGCCCCAACGCCGGCCGCGCGCTGGCCGCCGCCGACAGCGGCGTACGCGGGCACGTCGCGTTCCTGCAGCAGCAGGCCTACATCCGCGACTACGACGTCGAGGTGGCGCAGGCCGCGTTCATCGCCGATCCGAAGGTCGACGTGCTGCAGAGCGGCACCGTGCTCGACGTCACGGTGCAGGGCGTGGTCGAGGTCCGCACGATCGTGCGCGCGTGGCAGAAGGCGTTGCAGGACCTGACCGGCAACGACCCCGGCGCCGACCCGCGCCGCTGGGCCGAATGGCGCTCGGCGCTGCCGACGCCGGCGGTGCCGGCGACGACCGGCGCCCGCTGACGCCAGCAGCACAAAGCTGTCGGGTGCCGGTGGCACCGGCGCTACAGTGCCGGCCGAGCCCGCATGCAAGCCACCTCGCAGATCTGCGTCGCCGGTCTGGCCACGATGGGCCAGAACCTCGCTCTCAACATCGCCCGCAACGGCATCCCGGTCACGGTCTGGAACCGTTCGCCGGACAAGGTGGAGGCCACGCTGGCCCGCGCCGGCAAGGACTGGCCGATGCGCGGGGCGCACACGCCGCAGCAGGTCGCCGCGTCGCTGGTGCGGCCGCGCCGCCTGCTGCTCCTGGTCAAGGCCGGGTCGCCGGTCGACGAGACGATCGCGCAGTTCCTGCCCGTGCTGCAGGCCGGCGACCTGATCATCGACACCGGCAACAGCCACCCCGACGACACCGAGCGCCGCAGCCGGGAACTGAAGGAGCGCGGCTTCCGCTTCGTCGGCATGGGCGTCAGCGGCGGCGAGGAAGGCGCCCTGAACGGGCCGAGCCTGATGCCCGGCGGCGAACGCAGCGCCTACGACGAACTGGCGCCGATCCTGAAGCAGATCGCGGCGCAGGTCGAAGACGGTCCGTGCGTCACACACGTCGGCACCGGCGCCGCCGGCCACTTCGTCAAGATGGTCCACAACGGCATCGAGTACGGCGACATGCAGCTGATCGCCGAGTGCTTCGACCTGATGCAGAACGTGCTCGGCATGTCGCACGCGCAGATGGCCGACGCATTCGCGGAGTGGAACCGCGGCTTCCTCGAGTCGTTCCTGATCGAGATCACCGCGCGCATCCTGCGCGCGACCGACCCCGGCACGGGCCGGCCGATGGTCGACGTGATCGTCGACCGCGCCGGCCAGAAGGGCACCGGCAAGTGGACTTCCGAGATGGCGCTGCGCTACGGCGTGCCGGCGCCGACCATGCACGCGGCGGTCGAAGCACGCTGCCTCAGCGCGCGCAAGGAACAGCGGGTCGCCGCCAGCCAGGTGCTGCGCGGCCCCAGCGCCGGCAAGGCGCCGGCGGCGCTGGTCGCGGCGGTGCGCGACGCGCTCTACTGCAGCAAGATCTGCTCGTACGCGCAGGGACTCGATCTGCTCGCGACCGCCGACGCCGAGAAGAACTGGGGCCTCGACTTCGGCGAGATCGCGCGCATCTGGAAGGGCGGCTGCATCATCCGCGCGCGCTTCCTCGGCAGCATCCAGGCGGCGTTCGGCAAGCAGCGGCGGCTGCCGAACCTGCTGCTCGACCCCGAGCTCGGCGGTTTCCTGCAGCAGCACCAGAACTCCTGGCGCAAGGTCGTCGCGCTGGCGGCCGAACACGGTGTGCCGACGCTGGCGATGGGCGCGAGCCTCAGCTACTTCGACAGCTACCGCCGCGCGGTGCTGCCGCAGAACCTGACGCAGGCGCAGCGCGACCTGTTCGGCGCGCACACGTTCGAGCGCGTCGACCGGCCGGCCGGCCAGATGTTCCACCACGAGTGGCCGTAGTCAGCGCGGCGCGTCGGTCGCCGGCGGCGCGTCGGTCGCCGCCTCGGCCTCGATCTGCTGCTGCCGCGTCCGCGCCGCGGCGAGATCGCGTTCGGCGGCCTGCAGCTGCTCGAGCTGCTGCAGCAGTTCGGCCCGCACGGCGCGCAACGCCGCCGCCGCGCGCACACTCTCGGCCTTGGCAGCGGTGATCGCCGCGAGCAGGTCGCGCGCCTCCTGCTCGGCGATCGCGAGTTCGCGCTGGCGACGCTCGCGCTCGAGGTCGCCGGCGGTCGCGCGGCGTGCTCGCGCCAGCGTCGCCAGGTGCGGCTCGCTCGGCCCGAGGCAGCCGCAGGCGAGGCACAGCCACGGCAGCACCGCGACCCGCCACCGCCGTGATTTGCTGGCGGCACGACCGGCCCCGGCTGCTACCATGCTCGCCCTTTTGTCCGCAACCGAACCATGGAACGCACCCTCATCCTGCTGAAGCCCGACGCCGTCCAGCGTGGGCTCGTTGGCCAGGTCCTGAGCCGCTTCGAAGCGAAGGGGCTCAAGATCGTCGCCATGAAGCTCATGAAGATCACGCCCGAACTGGCGGCGAAGCACTACGAAGCCCACCGCGAGAAGAAGTTCTACCCGGGCTTGGTCAAGTTCATGACCAGTTCGCCGGTCGTGGCGCTGGCGCTCGAGGGCATCGACGCGATCAAGGTCTGCCGCAACCTGATGGGCGCGACGTTCGGCGCCGACGCGGCGCCCGGCACGATCCGCGGCGACTTCGGCATCAGCCGCAGCTACAACCTCGTGCACGGCAGCGACAGCCCCGACGCCGCGGCGAAGGAGCTGAAGCTGTTCTTCCCCGAGGGCATCGTCGACTACGGCTACGCGGCCCACGACTGGATCTATGATCCGGTCGAGGAACTGAAGAAGCAGTAGCCGCGATGGCGGGTCCGGGGCCGACCACGCGCGGCCTCTCGGCCGCCGAACTGCACGACGCCACGGGCGAACTGCAGGCGCTGCACGGCGCCGCAGTCGTCGACGCGGTGCCGCTGCGCACCGCCGCCGGCCCCGAGGACCTGCTGCTGGTGCTGCAGCCGCCGCCCGCGGCGTCCCCGAAGGCGTTCGTGCACATCGCCCTCGGCGGCCCGCGCGCGCGCATTGCGACGACCGCGCGGCGGTTCGGCAAGGAGGCGCGCGCGCGCGGCCCGGCGGCCGACCTGCTGGCGCGCGAGCTGGCCGGTGCGACGCTGCGCGCGGTCGCGGCGGCGGCCGGCGAACGGCGCTGCACGTTCACGTTCGCGACGCCGGCGGGCGACCGACGGCTGGTGGTCGAGCTGTTCGGCAGCCGCGGCCTGTGGGCGCTGCTCGACGCCGAGGGTCGCGCGGTCGCGCTGTCGCGGCCGGTCGAGACCGCGGTGCGCACGCTGCGCACCGGCGACGCCTACGCGCCGCCGCCGACGACCGAGGGCGGGCGCGCCGACGACGCGCGCCGCTTCGCACCGCCGGTGCTGCCGGCGATCGACGCGTGGTTCACCGCGCGCGACGCCGAACTCGAGTTCACCGCCGAACACGACCGGCTGTCGCAGGCCTGCCAGCGCGCCGCGCACAAGGCGCAGGCCCGCGCCGCTGGCCTCGCCGCGAGCCTCGCCGACCAGGGCCGCGCGGCCGCCCTGCGCGCCGAGGCGGACCTGCTGCTCGCGTTCGCGCATCTGGCGACGCGCGGCGCGACCGAGCTGCAGGTGCCCGATCCGGACCGCGACGGCGCGCTGCGCCGCATCGAGCTCGACCCGGCGCTGCCGGTCGTGGTGCAGGCGCAGCAGCGCTACGAGAAGGCGCGGCGCCTCGACGACGGCCGCGCGGTCACCGAACGGCGCCACGCCGAGGCCGCCGCGGCGGTGGCCGCACTGGTCGAACTCGGCAGCCAGCTCGAGGCCCTGCGCGGCACCGGCGACACCGGCGCCCTGGCGGCAAAGCGCGCGGCGCTGCAGCGCCTCGGCGCGCTGCCGAAGGTCGCCGCGGCACCGGCGGAGCGCCCGCGCGCTGCGGCGGTGCCGCGCGCGGAGAACTACCGCCGCTTCACGTCGGCCGAGGGCTATCCGATCCTGGTCGGCCGCGACAACGAGCAGAACGACCGGCTGACGATGCGCACCGCGAACGGCAACGACGTCTGGCTGCACATCGGCGGCGGCCGGCCCGGCTCGCACGTCGTCGTGCGGCTGCCGAAGGGCAAGACCGCGAGCCTCGAGACGCTGCTCGACGCGGCGACGCTGGCCGTGCACTTCAGCAAGGCGCGCGGCGAACCGCGCATCGACGTCGTCTACACGCAGCGCAAACACGTGCGCAAGCCGAAGGGCCTGCCGCCCGGCGCCGTGGTGCCGTCGCACACGCGCACGATCACGGTCCGCGCCGACGCCCAACGGCTGCGGCGCCTGCTCGACGGCAGTGACGGCGCCGATTCCGACTGACGCGCGCCCGGCCCACCGCTAGCCTGCCGCGCCCATGGAGTGGCTGACCGACCCGCAGGCCTGGATCGCGCTGCTGACGCTGACGTTCCTCGAGACCGTGCTCGGCATCGACAACATCGTGTTCGTGTCGATCCTGACCGGCCGCCTGCCGGTCGAACAGCAGGCGCGCGCGCGCCGGCTCGGCCTGTTGATGGCCATGGGCATGCGCATAGCGCTGCTGTTCACGATCTCGTGGATCATGCGCGCGACCGAGCCGCTGTTCGCGCCGTTCGGCCACGAACTGTCGGTGCGCGACCTGATCCTGCTCGGCGGTGGCCTGTTCCTGATGTGGAAGAGCGTCACCGAGATCCACCACAAGCTCGAAGGCCCCGCGGAAGCCGACACCACCGGCGCGCGCGCGGTCACGTTCGGCGGCGTGCTGGTGCAGATCGCGTTGCTGGACCTCGTGTTCTCGCTCGACTCGGTGATCACGGCGGTCGGCATGGTGCAGCACATCGCGATCATGGTGATCGCGGTCCTGATCTCGGTCGGCATCATGGTCGCGTTCGTGAACCCGATCTGCGCGTTCGTCGAACGGCACCCGACCGTCAAGATGCTGGCGCTGAGCTTCCTGCTGCTGATCGGCTTCACGCTGGTCGGCGAAGCCTGGGAGCTGCACATCCCGAAGGGCTACGTCTACTTCGCGATGGGCTTCTCGATCTTCGTCGAGATGCTGAACCTGAAGCTGCGCAAGAGCGGCAAGCCGGTCGTGCTGCACGGCCCCGGCGCCCCGAAGGCCGGCTGATCAGCGCCCGCGCGGTTCCTGCTCGACCAGGTCGTCGTCGGTGCCGGCCACGCCGTCGGGCCCGAGGCTCGCCACTTCCCAGCGCGTGCCGGTCGGCCGCGCGCGCACGACATAGGCGCGGCCCCACGGATCCTGCTGCGGCTGGCCGGCGAGCGGCCCGTCGGTCGGCAACGGATCGCCGGCGAGGCGGCGCGCCTTTGCGGCGACCGCCAGTCGGGCGAGGTCCTCGCGGCACTGCCGCCGCTGCTGCACCAGGGCCCGGTCGTACTGCCGATCGAGCCGCTTGCGGCAGTCCCACGCGACCAGCCACTCGTGGCCGGTCTTCGTGAAGCCGAGGTCGCGCACGAGGCGCTGCTCCATGTGCGGCAGGTGGGCGGCGCCGTAGTAGATGCCGATCCGCTTCTTGCCGGCGGCCATCTCGCGCTGCAGCACCGCGAGGCACTTCTCGTTGCGGCCCTGCAGCAGCGTGTTGCCCTCGCGGCCGCCGGCAGCGAGCAGCTCCATGTTCTCGAGCTGCTGCGCGAACGCGAGCCGCAGCGTGTGCCGGCCCTCGCGGTTCTGGAACGCAGTGACCAGGTCGGGCATCGCCTTGGCGGCGTCGCCGTTCTCGGCCTGCTCGCGCTGCATCTTCATGCCCGACAGCATCATGTCGAGCATGATGCTCAGCAGGCTCTCGCCGCGCTCGGCCATGCTGCGCTCGAACTCGGCCGGCGTCATGTCGGCGTGCACGAAGTTCGCCGGCGAGTAGTCGACGGCGTCGAGCTGGAACTGCAGCTCGAGCGCGTTCTTGAGCCCGGCCTGCAGGATCGCGATCGGGTTGAAGCCGCCGCGCTCGCGGTCCTTCGACGGCCGGTAGTCCTCGGGGCCGACCAGTTCGTAGAGCAGCGCGTCGCACTGCGTGAAGCGGTCGTTCAGCGTGTCGTAGCAGGCCTGGTCGGCGATGTGCACCGCGCCGAACAGGACCAGCTCGACGTCACCGTTGCGGTAGGTCGTGATCGCGGTGTCGAGGTGGCCGCCGTCGTCCACTGCGACGAAGCGCACGAAGTCGCTCGGCACCGCCACCGCCTCGTCGGCCGCAGCCGGTGCCGGCTGCTGGGCCCGACCGCCGACCACCAGCACACCCACCGCCACGCACGCGCACAGAGCTCGCATGGCGGCATGATCGGCAGCGGCGGCCCGGTGGACAAGCGGAGTTGCCGCGCCGCCCACCGCGGTCAGCCGGACCGCGGCACGTAGACGTAGATGCTCTCGTCCTTCGGTCCGACCCAGCACGGCAGGTGCAGCACCAGCTCGAAGTCGGCCTCGAGCGCGCGCCGCAGCGGCTCGGGCCCCGGGTCGTCGGCCGGCTTGATCTTCGCGTCGATCTCGGCCAGCTCGGGCAACGTCACCAGCACGACGAGCCGCGCGCCGGCCTTGCTCGCCTCGGCGGCATGCCAGCGCAGGTGGTTCGCCGCGCCCGGCTCGTGCAGCACGACCGCCTGTTCCGCGGGACTGCCCTCCTCCCCCTTCCGTCCCGAGACGCGCCAGTCGAGCAGCGTCTCCACCAGCACGCCGGGGTTCGGATCGCCGTTCGTGGCCTGCCAGTGCTCCGGCCGCAGGTAGTAGGCGGCAGTCGGCTGGTTCACGGTGACGACGCGCAGGTTGCGCGTGCCGGCGCGGCTGCGCGCGAACTGGCAGGCCTCGCGCCAGCGCGCCCGCTGGCCGTGCTGCGAGGTGTAGTACTCGACCAGCTGCGGCACCTGGTCGGCGAACAGCAGCAGCGGCAGCGGCAGCGCCGCCGCGAGCAGCCGGTGCCGGCGGTGCAGCGGCCCGGCGGCGAGTTCGGCGATCCGTACGCACGCCAGGGCCCCGAGCCAGCAGAACAGCGGCAGCGTGCAGATCGCGTAGCGCGCGGTGACCTTGACCACGTCGCCGCCGAGCACCAGCAGCACGCCGAACGGCACCAGCGCGAGGCAACCGAGCAGCAGCGCGCGGTCGCGGCCGAGTCCGCGCCACCCCACCGCGAGGCCGGCCAGCGCCGCGAGCAGCAGGGCAGGCCGGAAGTAGAACGCCGTGGTCTGCACGAAGTGCGGCAGCGACGCGTCGGCCTTGGCACGTTGGAAGCCCTGGAACGGCGACCAGCGGAACAAGATCGGCAGCGCGATCGCCGCCAGCACCACGACCGCGACGAAGCCGAACACGAAGCGACGGTGCACCCGCTGCACGCGCCGCAGTCCCACGAACGCGAGCCAGCCGGCCGCCAGCATCGCGCCGGTCGGGTGCGACAGCGCCGCGATCGCGATCGCCAGCACCGCCGCCGCGAGGTCGAGAGCCCGCTGCGTCACGACGTAGGCGTGGGCGCGGTTGGCCGCCACGGCGGCGAACAGGCAGACCAGCGCGTAGCCGCGCGCGTTCTGGCTCCAGTAGACGTGCCACGGGTGCACCGCCAGCAGCCACGCCGCCAGCACGGCGGCGTTGGCGCCGATCAGGCGGCGACCGCACAGGGCCAGCAGCGGGATCGTGACGATGCCGAGCACCGCGAACGGCAGCCGCAGCGAATACTCGTCGGCACCGATCCAGCCGAGCCCGAGCAGCCCGCGCACGGCCAGGAACGTCAGCGGGTAGAACACGCGATCCTGCTGCAGGAACGCACCGAGTGGCATCACGCCGTCGCGGTAGGTGTGCGCCTCGTCGATCCAGAACGACCAGACGCCGAGTTCGTACAGCCGCAGCGCTGCGGCGACCGCGGTCGCCAGCACGAGCCAGGTCCACTGCCACCGGGTGAACGCCGGTGCGCCGGCCGCGGCAGGTTCGGCGTTTCGATCAGGTCGTCGCAGGGCAGACTCCGCTGCTGTGGTGGCATACCGCATGCCGGCGGCGAACGCGAGCGCGAGCCCCTATCCTGCCGCGATGCGAACCGCCGTCCCGCTGCGCCACGCCTACCGGTTGCTGAACCACGGCCCGACCACGTTGGTCTCCACCGCCGCCGGCGGCCGCCGCAACGTGATGGCCGCCGCCTGGGTCATGCCGCTCGACTTCGAACCGCCGAAGTTCGCCGCCGTGATCGCGCGCGACACCTGGACCCGCGAACTGCTCGAAGCGTCCGGCGAGTGTGTGCTGCACGCGCCGACCAGCGCGCAGGTCGACCTGACCTGGGCCGTCGGTTCGAGCAGCGGCCGCGACGGCGACAAGTTCGCGCGGCTCGGGATCGCGACCGAGCCGGCGCAGCACGTGGCGGCGCCGCTGGTCGCCGGTTGTGCGGCCTGGCTCGAGTGCCGCGTGCTCCCCGACCGGCCGCGGCAGGACGAGCACGACCTGTTCGTGCTCGAGTGCCTGGCGGCCTGGGCCGACGACGCGCTGTTCGCCGACGGGGCCTGGCGCTTCGCCGCCGGTGGCCCGCGCACGATCCACCACGGCCACGGTGGCCGGTTCTTCCTGACCGGCGACCCGGTCGCGGCGCGCCGCGGCCCGGACTGATGGCTCGGGTGGAGCTGCGCCCCGAGGCCCCGACCCGCGCGTGATCCACGCCGGTTCTCGGTTCTGCAACCCGGCCCCGGCCCACGGCGGTAGAACGGCCACCGATGCCGATCGGAACGGAGCCCCGCCGCCTCGTGGACACCGAGTTCGCGCAGTTCCTCGCCCGCAGCACGCCGGCGGTGCACGGGTTCCTGCGCCGGCTCTGCGGCGCCGACGCCGACGACGTGCTGCAGGAGACGATGGCCAAGGTCTGGCGCCTGCGCCACTCGTTCGACGCGACCGGCAACGGGCTCGCCTGGCTGCTGCAGGCCGCGTTCCGCTGCCACCTCGACCACCGCCAGCGGCGCGCCCGCCAGCCGGCGACGGCGGCCACCGAGGACCTCGCTGCGCCGGCCACGCCGTGCAGCGCCGAACTGCGCGACGAAGTCTCCCACCACCTGGCCGCGCTGCCGCCGCTCGAACGCGACCTGCTGCTCGGCTTCCACGTGCACGGCCGCTCGCTGCGCGACCTCGCCGCGGCCCACCGGCTGCCGCTGAACACCGTCAAGTCGCATCTGCACCGCGCCCGGCGCCGGCTGCAGGAGGAACAGCCGTGAACCAGCACGACTTCGAGCGCCGGCTGCAGGCGCAGCTCGACGCCCGCAGCGATCCCCTCGACGACCCCGACCTGGTCGCGTTCCTGGCCGCGCATCCGGCCCAGCTGGTGGCGTTCGCACGCTTGTGCAGCCGGCTGCGCGCGTTGCCGGCCCGGCCCGCCGCGGCGCGCCGGCCGCGGCGCCGCCTGCCGGTCGCCGTGGCGGCCGCAGGCCTCGCCGTACTCGCCACCGTGGCCGCAGGCCGGTTCGTGGGCCGTGCGGCACCGACGCCGCGCATCGTGTCGTTCGAGTGGCAGGAACACATGCCGCGCGCGGCGACCGCGGTGCAGTTCACGGTGCGCGAGTCGCTGCTGTCGTCGCCTGCCACGTCGCTGATCGCCTACGAGTCCCGGAGCCACCATCGATGACGCTACGCCTGTTCTCGACCGTGTTCGCGTGCCTCGCGCCGCTCGCCGCGCAGGACATGCCGGTGCCGGACGGCCAGGGCCGCCTGCTGCGCCTGTTCGACCTCGACCGCGCGCTGCCGGCCGCGGAACCGGCGGAACTCGCCGCCGGCGTCGCGCAGCGCCCGGCGAGCTGGGATGCGTCGATCGCCGGTCTGCTGCGCGCGCACGTCGAACCGCCGCTCGGCGCCGGCGACGACCTGACGGTGCTCGGTGGCCGCTGGCTTGCGCTGCTCGGCAGGCCGGCACAGATCGCGAGCCTCGAGCGGCTGCTCGACCACGCCGCGGCGCACCGTGAGGCCCTGGTCGACACGGCGACGCACGTCGTGCGCATGCCGGCGACGACGTTCGACCGCATGCTGCGCCCGAAGCTCGTCGCGCGCACCGATGCCGCCGGCAAGGTGCTCGGCTTCGAGACCGTCGTGCCGGCGGCGAACGCAGCCGCGCTGCTGGCCGAGGTCACGCAGGCCACCGGCGCCGAGGTCGTGACGGCGCCTCGCCTGCTGTCCTCGCCGCTGCAGCGGTGCAGCCTGCAGATCGTGCGCCAGATCCCGTTCGTGAAGGACTTCGAACTCGAACGGCAGGGCGATCGGCTGGTCGCCGAGCCGATCGTCGAGACCACGTGGGACGGCGTGCAGAGCGACCTGTGCGCCGTGCTGCTCGCGGACGGGTTGATCGCGGTGCACTGCGACGTCCGCACCCAGACCGTCGTCGAGCCGATCGCCGAGTTCACGACCGACCTCGGCACCGGCGTGCCGGTGACGATCCAGCTGCCGCGCACGTCGGGCGTGCACCTGCGCCAGACCGCGCATCTGGCACCGGGCGACCTCGCCGTGCTGGCGGCCCAGCGCGCCGACGGCGACTACCTGGTCACGCTGATCTCGGCGACGCTGCAGGATCCCGCCGCCGACGCGAACGGACCGCGCTGACCGCGTCAGCGCGGCTCGAGCACCAGTTCGATTCCGGCCTGCGTCTCGCCGTCGCGCACGACCAGCGCCGGACCGACCGCGATGCCGCCCTGGCGGCGGTGCGCGACGAGGCGCAATTCGACGTCGGGCTGCACACCCGTCAGTTCGAACCGGCCCTCGGCGTCGGTCCAGAAGCGCCGCGGCGGATCACACGGCTCCGGCGCCTGGTCCGCATCGCCCGGCTGCAGCGCGCGCCAGCCGGCGACGATCCGGTCGCCGAGTTCGCCGAACCCGACCGGCATCACGGTGCACGATTCGACCGGCTGGCCGCGCTCGTCGACGACGCGGCCGCGCACGGTGCCGCCGCGCCGCAGCGGCACGCGCAGGCCCGTGCGCACCTCGCCGGCGCGCAGTTCGACCGGCACGACCGTGGTCGCGTAGCCCGGCACCGTGACGACGATGCCGTGCCGGCCGGCGGCGAGGCCGACCTCGTGGAAGCGCGTGTAGCGGTCGTCGGTGACCATGGTCTGGAACGGCCCGCGCGGCTGCAGCCAGTCGGTCGGCAGCGTCGAGACGCCGGCGCGCAGCGGCAACACGTCGACCTCGAACCCGGTCCACTCGACCACGGTGCCGGTGCCGGCGTCGACCAGTTCGCCGTGCAGTTCGGCCATGCAGTCGCCGACGGCACGCTCGTCGTCGCGGCGCTTCAGCTGCACCGTCACCAGCGGGTCGCCGGCGGCGAGGCCGCGGCGCTGTGCCGGCGACAGGTTCCAGTCCGACGTGACGTGCAGCGTGTGGTGGCCGGCCCCGAGGCCGGCGAACGACGCGCGGCCGTCGCCGACGAGTTCGGCCCGGTGCAGCAGGCCGCTGGCCTCGTGCTCGAGCCAGACGTTGGCCCACTCCAGCGGCTGGCCGTCGAGCCGGCCGATCTGCACGTCGAGCCGGCCGCCGACCGGCAGCACGACGCGGTGGAAGTGCGGGCCCGCGCGGTCGAGCGCCAGCGGCACGAAGGCGGCCGCCTGACCGGCGCTGCGGCCGTCGACGAACAGCCACTTGGCGCCGAGCCCGCGCCCGCGCAGCCGCGCGCTGCCGGTGCGGTCCGTGCTGGCTTCGGCCTCGGGCGGCGACTGGCCGGGCCGCGGCGCAGGCACCGCGTCGCCGAGCAGCTGCACCGGCACCGCCGGCAGCACGCTGCCGTCGGCGGCCGCGACTTCGACCGTCAGTTCGTAGCGCGCGGTCGCGATGCCGACCGCGGCCGGCAGCACCAGTTCGAGCGACGGCGCCTCGGCGGCGCGCGGCAGCGCGAGTTCGTCGGTCTCCAGCAGCAGCCGCCCGTCCTCCAGGACGCGCAGCCGGACCGCGCTCGGCGCCAGCGTGTGCGGGCCCAGCTCGAGCCAGAACCGGCCGTCGGCACCGGTGGTCACCGCACCGAGTTCCATCGCCTTCAGGCCGCCCGCGGCAACCGCCTCGACCCTGGCGCCGGCGACCGGCCAGGCCGCGGCATCGCGCACGCTGCCGTGGAACACCGCCGTGCGCCACTCCCGGACCGAGCCCGGCGACGGGACGGGCGACGGCGGCGGTGGCGCCTCGGTGCGCACCGACGGCACCGGCGGCCGACCGGCGGGTTCCTGCGGCGCGGTGGCGACCGCCGGCGTCGTGCCGGCGCTGGCCGCGGCCGGCAGCACCACCGTCGCCGCCGGCGCCGCCGCGGGCCGTTGCCCCCACCAGGCGAACGCGCCGATCGCGACCGTGGTCAGCAGCGCCGCGGCGCCGAGCGCGACCTTCGCCGCGAACCCGCTGCCGACCGCCGCGGCACCGTCGCCGAGCGCCAGCAGGCGCTGCTCGAGCCCGACCGGCACCGGCGGCCGCAGGTCGGCGACCAGCTGCGGCAGACCGGCCGCGGCCAGCGTGATGCCGCGGCCGACGAGGGCGGTGCGCAAGCGTCGCAGCGCCTGCTGCACGCGGTCGTGCGCGGTCGACGTCGGCACGCGCAGCGCGAGCCCGACCTCGGCGAACGACAGCCGGTCCTGGCAGTGCAGCTGCAGCGGCAGCCGCAGGTCGTCCGGCAGCGCGTCGACCAGTTCGTGGACGTGGCGCTGCAGCTGGTCGGCGGCGGCGAGCTGCGCCGGATCGGGAGCGGTACGGTTGTGGTCTTCGGTCTGCATCATGGCGTCCTCCTCGTGCCGCTGCCGCCGCCGCTCGCTGCGCCGCCGGTTGGCGGCGAGCCGCGTCGCGAGCCAGCACAACACGGCCCGGGGCTCGTGCGCGGTCGCGAGCCGCACCTTGCCCTCGAGCACCCGGACGAACACGTCCTGGGTCACGTCGAGCGCCGCGTCCGCGCCGAGCCAGCGCCGCGCACTGCGGTGCACGGCGGCGTGGTGGTCGCGGACGAGCGCTTCGAACTGGTCGCGGGTCGGTCGGTGCATGCGGCGGTGACAGGGTTCGCCGGGGAGGAACCGGCCGCCGGCCGGCATCCGGCGCAATCGCCGGAAAATCCGCGGCCGCCGGGCGTCCACGCCTACCGGAACGAGAAGAACGCCTCGTCGGCGAAACTGTAGTAGCGGTCGTCGCCGACGACGAGGTGGTCGAGCACCGCGATGCCGACCAGCTGCCCCGCCTCGCGCAGCCGCGCCGTCACGAGCCGGTCCTCGGCGCTCGGCGTCGGGTCGCCGGACGGGTGGTTGTGGGCGACGACGACTGCCGCCGCGCCGTCGCGGATCGCCGGCGAGAACACCTCGCGCGGGTGCACCGGCGCGCCGTCGAGCCCGCCGGTGCTGACCACGTGCAGCGCCAGCACCCGATGGCGGGTGTCGAGCAGCATCGCGTAGAAGCTCTCGCGGCGCGATCCGCGCGCCGAGTCGCGCACCACACGCGCGACGCAGCCGGCGTTGCGCACGCGCGTGCCGGGCCGCAGCGACGCCTCGACCAGCCGCCGCGCCAGGCCGAACGCCGCCACCAGCGCCGCCGCGCGCACCGGGCCGATGCCGCGTTCGCCGGCCAGTTCGTGCAGGCTCGCCGCCGCCACGCCGGGCAACCCGCCGAACCGCCGCAGCAGGCGCTGCGCGACCAGTTCCGCCGGTTCCCCGCGCGTGCCGGTGCGCAGCACCAGCGCCAGGCACTCGGCGTCGCCGAGCCGCGGTTCGCCGAGCTGCCGCAACCGTTCGCGCGGCCCGTGCCGCCCCACCACCGATCCGTCGCTCGCGTCTTCCATGCACTGCATCAGTGCGCCGCGCGGCCGAACGGTGGCACCCGATCGTCGGATCGGCGGCGATTCGGCTCAGAAGCAGCGGGCGGCGGCTTCGGCGGTGCGCGCCGCGGCCAGCAGTTCGTCGCGCTGCGGCCCCTCGGCCAGCATCGACGCCGCGGTCACCGCCTCGCCGGGGCGGCCGCAGCGGATCGCCACGCGCACCGCGGCGGCCAGGATCGGCTCGCGCCGCTGCGCATCGGCCAGCGGGTCGTAGTCGACCAGCTCGGCGATGAAGTCGTGCAGCGGCCGGTCGACCGCGAACAGCTCGAACCGCGTGTGGCCGTGCGTGGTCTCGCCGCCGGGGCGCTTGGCGAGGCTGACGAACGCCTCGATGCCCTGGCCGAAGTACTCGGCCTCGTTGCTGGCGGCGTAGTAGTCGAGGCAGCGGCCGTGCTGCAGTGCCTGCTGGTAGAGCGCGCGGATCCGCGCCCGCTGCAGCGGCGAGAACGTGTGCATGTGCACCTGGTGCGCGACCTCGTGCGCCAGCGTGTCGAACCCGAACATGGCCGCATCGTCGAGCGCCTCGATGCCGGTCGCCGCCTGGATGCCGCCGACGCCGCGCACGTCGTCCCAGACGCGGCCGTCGAACGTGCGCCGGCCGCGCAGCATGCGGCGCGACGCGGCGTCGGTCGTGCGTTCGAGTTCGGTCAGCAGGTCGTGCGTGCCGCCGACCGCGACCAGCTTCGGCAACCGCGTCGCGAACAGGGCGGCCGTGCGGTCGACGACGCGTTTGCGCGGCGCCGACAGCGTCTCGTAGCCGCGCACGAACTGCGCCACCGGCAGCTGCCGCACGTCGGGCGCCGGCAGCAGCTGCGCCAGTTCGCGGAACGCCGGCTCGGCCGCGGCCATGCCGTTCGCCGTGCGCTGCGCGAAGCGCACCTCGCCGAGCAGCCGGTGCGCGATCGGGTGGTCCGGCCGGCGCGCCAGCACCGAGCGCAGCCGCCCGATCGCGGCCTGGTGGTCGCCGCTCGCGGCCGCCGCTGCCGCGGCCCGCAGATCGGCGTCGATCGGCGCTTCGCCAGGCGGCAGCAGGCCCGAACCGAGTCGCAGGTTGCCTTCGGCGTGCAGCGGGTCGAGCGCCAGCACGTCGCGGTAGCCGGCCGCGGCGTCGTCGATGCGCTGCACGCGGAACAGCGCCGATGCACGCGCCGCCAGCAGCTCCGGCGTCGGATCGAGCGTACGCGCGACGAAGCCAGCCGCACGCGCGACGGCCTCGTCGAACGCGCGGCCGCGGATCAACGCCCGCACGCACAGCGCCATGCCGTCCTGGTTGCCGGGGTCGGCCGCCAGCGCCGCGGTCGCGTACGAGGTCGCGAACGCGCTGTTGCCGAGCATCAGGTGCGCGCGGCCGATGCCGATCTGCGCCGGCGGTTCGGCCGGCAGCAGCTGCAGGGCCTGCCGGAACGCGCGCCACGCACCGACCGGATCCTCGCGCTCGAGCAGTTCGTCGCCGGCGCGGCACCAGACCGACGCGGACGGGCCGCCACCGCCCGGTGCCGGCGCCTGCAGATCGGTCTGCGCCGGCAGCGTGCCGAGCCCACCGGCGGCGGTGGCCAGCAGGGCGGCGAGCAGGCGGCGGGGCCGCGGCAGCGGGGTCGGTGGCAGCGGGTTCACGCGCGACCCCGCGTTCTTCGGCATTCGCCGGCGACCGGCTGCGGTCGCCGTGCGGCCGGCCCGCAAGCGCCGGCGCCACCGCGCGGCTGGCTACTTCGGCACGCCCAGCACTTCTAGCCGCTCGGCGTCGAGCACGCTGAGGGTCTCGGTCGCCGGATGGCGGCGCGGCCCGCTGACGCCGACCTCGCGGTCGACGAACAACGACAGGTCGTAGCGACCGGTGTTGCACGAGATCAGGCACTGCCGGCGGCCGCCCTTCTCGAGGTAGTAGATGCCCGGCCCACCGAGGCGCCGTTCGTAGCGCAGCCAGCCGATCGACTGGAAGCGTTCGAGCTGGTCGACCGGCATCGCCGGCGGCACCGGCAGCGGCTCCGGCTTGCTGTCGCGCACGATGGTCGCCTCGGCGATCCAGCGCTGCGTGTCGATGCGCTTCTTCAGCGCGTCGATCGACGCCAGCGCCGCCGACTCGGGCGCCAGGCCCGCCTTCAGCTTGTCGAGCGCCTGGTCGAACGAGTCGAACCTCTGGTCGCCGACCGGCTTCGCCAGCTCCTGCGCGAACGCCTGCTCGACCACCTGCACCTGCGCCAGATCGGCCTGGTCCTGCGCCGCGCGCGCCTTGGCCTGCGTGATGCCCTCGAGGCGCGCCGTGATCGGCGCTGCGTCCTTGCTGCGCCACTCGCCGTAGGCCGCCAGCGCCGCGGCGTCCTTCTCGATCGCCTGCACCTCGGCTTCGGCGACCCAGGCTTCGATGCCCGGCACGCGGCAGCGGTACCACTCTTCCTGTTCCTCGAGCACGTGCAGCGTGGTGCCGTCTTCGAGCATCGTCACCGGCGCCTCGCCGCTGCGCGGCCGGTAGCGGAACGCGACCTTGGTGCCCTTGGTCTTCACGTTGCCGGCCTCGTCGGCGACCGCGAACTTGCGGCTGACGAAGCCGATCGGGCCGAGCGCCGGCACGACCTGACGGAAGCCGTTCTCGGCGCGGCCGAGCGCGACGACCGTGTCCTTCGCCAGCACGTCCTCGAACACCGGCGGCACCGCCGCGGTCGACGGCCAGCAGCGCAACGGTGCGGTCTCGGCGACGATGCGGCCGAGCTGTTCGGGCTCCGCTGCCGGCACCGGCGCGGGCGCCTGCACGGCCGGCGCCGCTGCGGGCGGCGTGGCGGCCGGCGGCGTGGCGCCGTCGGGTTCTTGGGCCGAAGCCGTGGCGACCACGGCGCAGCATGCAGCGAGGGCGACGAGGGACGAACTGCGGCGGCGCGAGCCTGCCGCACCACCGCCCGGGAACAGACGAGTGACCAAGGGAGCCTCCTGACGAGCCGACCGGGCTCTGGCGAAACGCGCTCCGGCCGGTGACCGACCGACCGGAGACGGAGCACGATGCTACCGGATCGATCCGCGACGCCAAGCGTTCGCTGCTGGATCCCGCAGGCTGCTTGACGGGCCGCGGCGCCAGGCCTCCTGCTCGCCCCCGGAGAGTCGTGGCCCCACCCCTCGAACCCTGGCTGCACGCCGCCCGCACGGCCGCCGAGCACGCGGCGCTGCTGCAGCACCCGGCCGTGGTGCAGCACTGGACGGCCGAACAGGACCTGCTGCATCGGTTCGGCTGGACCGGCCGCCAACGGCTGGCCGGCTGGTGCTCTGCCTGCGGTCGCGCAGCGACGTTCGTGGCGAAGCGGCGCCACCTGGCGACGGCCGCCGGCCTCGGCAGCGACGGCTACCGCAATTCGCTGCGCTGCACGCGCTGCGGCCTGGCCAGCCGGCAGCGGCTGGTCGCCGACCTGCTGCGGCGCCTGGCGTCGCCGCGGGCACGGATCTGGGCCACCGAGCACGCGACGGCGTTCGGCGCCTGGCTGCGCAAGAGACGGAGAGAGACCTGGGCGGTCACGACCAGTGAGTTCCTCGGCCCGGGGCACCGCGGCGGCACCGTGCACCGCGGCATCCGGCACGAGGACGCGATGGCCCCGTCGTTCGCCGCGGCGAGCTTCGACGTCGTGGTGTCGTGCGACGTGCTCGAACACGTGCCCGACCACCGCCGCGCGTTGGCGGCCGCGGCGCGCGTGCTGGCGCCCGACGGCGTGCTGCAGCTGACGGTGCCGTTCGTGCACCTGCAGGCGACGACGGTGGTGCGCGCCGAGCCTACCGCCGACGGCGTGCGCCACCTGCTGACGCCGGTCCGGCACCACGACCCGCTGCGGCGCGAGGGCGTGCTGGTGTTCCACGACTTCGGCTGGGACCTGCTCGACGACGCGCGCGCGGCCGGCTTCGCCTCGGCCACGGTGCTGCTGGCCGGCTCGCTCGCCCACGGCTACCTCGGCCACCCGCTGCACGCGTTCGTGTTCGGCAAGGGGGCTGCCGGCTGGCCACCGGTGCAGCGCGATCACGACGCCGCCCCGGCGTGCCGATAGGATCCGGACCATGCGTGCACTCGCCGTGCTGCCCCTGCTCGCCGCCTCCGCCTGCACCTGGTGGTCGAGCACCGAGATGGTCCGGATCAGCAGCGACCCGCTCGGCGCGCGAGTGTTCGTCGACGGCCAGGACACCGGCCGCACGACGCCGGTGATGCTGGCGATCGGCGGCAACTTCGGCCGCGACCACGTGGTCGAACTGCGCCTGCCGGGCCACCGGCCCGCCGCGCGGCGCCTCTACCAGTACACCGAGGGCTACACGTCGAAGTGGATCGACGGCGCCTACGAGGACGTGCTGCCACCGCTGCCGTTCTTCTGGACCGCCGGCGACTTCTTCGTGCCGTTCGGCGTGCGCGGCGCCATGGTGCCCGGCGACCTGCACGTGAAGCTCTACCGCGACGACGAGCCGCTGCTCGGCTTCGAACTGCTGGCGGCGCGCGCGGCCGGCCAGGCCCCGGCGCCGAAGCTGCAGTGAGCCGCACGGTCTTCCTCGACCGCGACGGCACGCTGAACCGCGACGTCGACTTCGTGCGGTCGCCGGCGCAGCTCGAAGTGCTGCCGGGCGTCGCCGACGCGCTGCAGCGGCTCGACGCCGCCGGCTACCGGCTCGTCGTCGTGACCAACCAGAGCGGCATCGCGCGCGGCTACTTCGACGAGGCGATGCTGGCGCGCATCCACGGCGAACTGCACCAGCGCCTCGGCGGTCTGCCGCTGGCGTGGCTGCACTGCCCGCACCTGCCCGCGGCCGTGGGCGGCTACGGCGGCGACTGCGCCTGCCGCAAGCCGAAGCCGGGCCTGCTGCACCAGGCGCGCGACCTGCTCGGCGTCGCGTTCGCGGGCGGCGCGCTGATCGGCGACAGCGCGCGCGACCTGCTGCCGGCGCGTGGGCTCGGCCTGCGGACGGTGCATGTGCGCAGCGGCAAACCGTTCGCCGCCGAACAGGCGCAGCTGCGCGCCGAGGGCTTCGTGCCCGACCACGAGGCCGCCGACCTGGCGGCCGCGGTCGACTGGCTGCTGGCGCGGAGCTGAGGCCGGCGTCAGCGCGGCGTCGGTGGCCGGCGCGCGGCGCGCAGCGACGTGAAGCAGGTCACGCAGCTGACCACCGACAGCACGCTGCCGAACACGAGCCAGCCGAGCGACTCGAAGAACAGGTAGCCCGCGGCCGCGAACGTCGCGCCGAGCGCGACGCCGGCGCAGCTCAGGTAGAAGCCGACCAGGCCGAGCGACCAGCGCGTGTGCTCGACCTTCGGCGGCGACGGGATGCGGGGAAACGGCGCGGACGGTTCGGACACGGCGTTCACGGCAGGTAGCGCGACAGGCGCGCACCGAGGCGGTTGGCGAGGAACAGGGGCATCTTGGACCACAGCCGGCGCGGCAGGTCCAGCCGCGGGTTGCTCGGGTGGAACTCCGGCAGCCGCGCGCCGGGCGCGACCAGCAGGTACTCGTAGTGCAGCGGCTCGGCGACGAAGCCCATGTTGCGCTTGAACGCGGCCGGTCCCGATTCGGCGCGGCTGCGGCCGAAGTCGAACCGGCGGTAACCCTGCTCGACCGCCCATTCCATGATCGCGCAGTAGATCCAGTTGTTGACGCCGGTGCGCTCGACGTCGTCGAGCGAGCCCGAGTAGTAGGCGTAGACCGTGTCCTTGAAGCAGAACGACATCACGGCGGCCAGCGTGCGGCCGCCGGGAGTGACGGCGCGATGGACGACGGCGGCGCGGCCGAACTCGTCGACCAGGCCCTGGAACCAGCGCTGCGGCAGCGCCGGCGAACCGAGCCGCCGCTTGTTCTGCGCGAACAGCTGGAACAGCTCCTCGACCGAACCGTCCGGCGTCACGCGGATGCCGAACGACTCGCGCCGCTTGCCCGGGATCGCGGCCGCAACCGGCTCGCGCGCGCAGCGGACCTCCGCGCGGGCCTTCTTCGGGATCCGCGCCATCACCTCGGCCGGATCGTCCGGCAGGTCGCAGCGGAACGTCACGTAGAGCGGCGACCGCGGCCGGTCGCCGGGCCGCGCCTCGAGGTGGCGCAGTTCGACGTAGCCGACCTCGAGTTCGCGGCCGAGCTGTGCCGCGTGGTCCAGCAGCAGCGCCTGCGCGGCGGCGTCGTCGCCGAGCACGCCGCCGTAGACCGCGTACGGCATGCTGACCAGGTTGCGGCCGAGGAACGGACTCTTGGCCAGGAACAGCGGCAGCACGCCGACCCAGCGGCGGCCCTGTTCGGCGACCAGGTGGTGCTGCGTGTGGTGGAACGTGTCGCCGACGACGCGCGCCCAGCCGCTGCGGTGGAAGTGTGTGCCGAGCGGATGCCGGCTGACGTAGGCGTCCCAGCGCGAGTCCTCACCGGGCAGCAGTTCGCGCACGCGCAGCGGCAGCTCGGGCTCGGCGACGGTGGCCGGCAGCGTCGCGACCGACGCGGCGGTCGCGGCCGGCGGTTCGCCGCGCGGCCGTTCGGCGGCCGGCTCGGCACCGCCGGTGATCGCGTCCTCGACCTTGTAGTCGCGCAGGTTCGGCGACTGCGTGAAGATGATGATCTCGCCGATCAGGCCGAAGCCGATCAGCTGCACGCCGAACGCGGCCAGGATCGACGCGATCACGAACGCCGGCTTGTCCGACAGCGACACCTCGTGCACGACGCGGTGGTACAGGTGGTAGGCGGCGATCGGCGCGCCGATCGCGATCGCCCCGAACCCGAGATAGCCGAAGAAGCGCAGCGGCCGCTGCGTGAACCGCGTCAGGAACGTGATCGCGAGGATGTCGAGCAGCCGCCGCAGGTAGACGCCGACGCCGTAGAAGCCGGCGCGGCCCTTCTCCTCGCGGTGGCGCACCTCGACCTCGACGACGCGGAAGCCCTGGCGCCGCGCCATCACCGGCAGGAAGCGGTACAGCTCGCCGTACACCGCGACCTCCTCGAGCACGTGGCGGCGGAAGCCGCGCGTGCCGGAGTTCAGGTCGTGGAACGGCGCGTTCATGATCAGCCGCAGCACCCAGTTGAACAGCCGCGACTGCAGCTGGTTCAGCCACGGGTCGACGCGGCCGCGCCGCCACGTGGCGACGCAGTCGGCGCCGGCCTCGAGCGCAGCGACCACCTTGGTGATCTCGTCCGGCTCGACCTGCAGGTACGGCGGCACGTTGACGATGTGGTCGCCGCTCGCCTTGGCGACGCCGGCCGACAGCGCGATCGACTCGCCGAGCCCACCACCTTCGAGCTGCACCGTGTGCAGCGTCCACCGGGTCGCCAGTTCGCGCAGTTCCTCGGCGAAGCGCCCCGCCGGCCCGTCGAACACGAACACGAACTCGGCGCGGTAGCCGGCCCGGAGCAGTGCCGCGCCGATGCCCTCGACGACGCTGCGCGGCTGCGCCTCCGGGCCGCTGATCGCGACCACCACCGACACCAGCGGCTGCGTCATCGCGCGGCCTCCCGCGCCGTGACCGAGACCCGCTGACGGAAGAACTTCGACACCTTGACCTGCAGCTCGGCCAGGAAGCCGAGCAGGAACACGTTCGCGGCGGTCAGCAGCGCGACGGCGCCGGCGGCGACGGCCGCCATGTCGTAGTCGCCGAACCAGACCCAGCCCTCGCGGGTCGCCTTGACGAAGCCGAGCAGGAACATCATCGGCGACAGCACGAACAGCGGCAGCGACAGCAGCGTGAACCAGCGGATCGGGTGCGCCGCGAACTGGATCAGCATCTTGATGCCGACCAGGTCGGCCAGCACGCGGAACACGCGCCCGAGGCCGTACTTCGACTTGCCGGCGCGCCGCGCGTGGTGGCGCACCGGCAGCTCGGCGATGCGCGCACCGAGGCCGACGCCGAGCGCGGCCAGGAAGCGGTGCATGTCCGAGTAGAGCACGAGGCTGCGCACGACCCAGCCGCGGTAGGCCTTCAGCGAACAGCCGGTGTCGTGGATGCGCGCGCCGGTGACGCGCGCGATCAGGAAGTTCGCGACCTTGCTCGGCAAGAGGCGCGTCGCGACGCGGTCCTGCCGGTGCCGGCGCCAGCCGCAGACCACGTCGTAGCCCTGTTCGAGCTTCTCGATCAGGCGGCCGATGTCGGCCGGGTCGTTCTGCAGGTCGCCGTCCATCGACACGATCACGCGGCCGCGGCAGGCGCCGAAGCCGGCCGCCATCGCCGCGGTCTGGCCGTAGTTGCGGCGGAAGAAGATCACGCGCAGGTGCGGGTCGTCGGCAGCCAGCGAGCGCAGCACGTCGCGGGTGCCGTCGCGGCTGCCGTCGTCGACCAGCACGATCTCGTACGGCCGCTGCAGCTGCACCAGCGCGTGCGTCAGCGCATCGTGCAGCGCGGCCACGTTGTCGCGCTCGTTGTAGATCGGCACCACGACGCTGACGACGGGGCGCGACCGAACCGGCTCGGACGGACGCCGCTGCGACGTGGGTTGGACCGGCTCGCTCACGATGGAGACCCCCATCGTGAACCGACGCGGCACCGCGCGGAAGAGTGCACCCGGTGCTTTCGCTGCCGGTGGCTCACGCGTACAGCGCCACCGCCGCGGCCACGATCGCCAGCAGCATCGCGACCACGATGCGCCGCCGCCACGACCGCCGCCGCCGATGACCGGGCCCCGGCAGCACCGGCGCGAACTCGCCCGGCAGCGCGCGTTCGGCCGCCGCGAGGTCGCCGCGCTCGAGGTGGCGCAGCGCCGAACGCACCCGCCCGGGCAGCTGTTCGACGAGGTCGGCACACAGCAGGTCGGCGACGGTCAGGCCCTTGAACTCGCGGCGCAGCCGCACGGACGGCTGGGGTTCGACCGGCCCGACCGGACCGGCGACGGCGCGCAGCCGCGCCCGGGCCTCACCGGTGTGCGGCGCGTCCTGCTCGTCCCCCTCGGCCATGGCCGCCGTGCTATCGGTCGCAGCGCGCGCCGGGCTGGAGCCGCGGCGACTATGGTGACACCGTACGGACGCTGCGATAGCTTGTGGCCAACCAGCTTGCGTCGGCGCTCCTTTGCCGAACGCAGGCCGCCTCGCCATGGATCGGCCAGTCCGGATCGCCGTCGTCGGCCCGGTCGACGACCGCCTGCTCGCCGACCTGCGCGCGCTGCCGCTGCAGCCGGACCTGCGCCAATGGCCGACGCTGCTCGACGCCAGCGACGCGATCGTGCCGTTCCAGGCCGACCTGCTGCTGCTGCAGCTCGGCCCCGTCGCCGCCGAGGAGATCGGCGCGCTGCGGCTCTTGCGCAATCTGTGGCCGACGCTCGGCGTGGTGCTGGTGACCGACGCGGCTCACGAACTGCAGCAGGCGCCGTTCGCGGCGCGGCTCGGCCTGCAGTTGCTGGTCCACCCCGGCGCCCCCGGGCAGCTGGCGGCCGCGCTCGAACTCGCGCGCCACGGCAGCACCGGACCGCGGCCGGAGGTGTTCCAGGACCTCGCGCGCGGCGTCGCCGACGAGGTCAACAACCCGCTGATGTTCACCGCCGGGCACCTGCAGCTGCTGCGCGGCAGCCTCGATCCGCAGCGCGAGGCCGCGCGCCGGGCCCAGGTCGACGCGGTGCTGCAGGGGCTCGCGCGCGTGCAGACCGCGGTCGATCGGCTGCGGCTGGTCGCCGAGGCGGCGCGTGGACCGACGCGGCACGAACCGGTCGACCTCGCCGCGCTGCTGGCGCAGGCCGTGGCGACGCGAGAACCCGGCCGGGCCGCCGCGACGCTGCGGATCGCCGACGGCAACCACGTCGTGCGCGGTGACCCGGAACAACTGGCGGCAGCACTCGGCACGCTGGTGCAGTTCGCCGGCGACCTGGCCGAACTCGGCGCCGTGAGCCACCTCGAGCTCGACGTGCTGGCCGGCGGCCGGCGCCTGCGGCTCACCGCCTCGGGCCCGCCGCTGGCCGCATTCCAGGTGCCGCACGGCTTCGAGCCGTTCTACCCGAGCCGCGCGCTGCGCACGCCGGGCCTCGGGCTCGGCCCGTTCCTCGTGCAGACGGTGTTCCTCGGCCACCGCGGCCAGGCCAGCGTGCGCCGCACCCGCGACGGCGCGCTGCAGTTCGACTTCGTGCTGCCGGCCTGAACGGCCCGGCGCGGGTCACAGCCGCAGGAACACGACCGAACTGAGCGCCATCGAACCCGCCGCCGGCAGGTGGGCGGCGAGGAACTGCACATTGACGCCGACCGGCGACGCGATCGGCAGCTGGCACCGCAGCGTGCCGAAGCCGCTCCAGTCGAGGTTCAGCCAGACGATCTGCCAGTCCGGCCACGGCACCGCGGCGTCGCCGACCACCAGGGCCGTGATGCCCGGAGCGAGCTCCGCGTCACTGCTGACAGCACCGGGTGCATGGATCTCGCAGACGAGGTTCAGCTGGGCACCGCTCCGGTCGAACATCTGCGTCGCCGACAGGTTCAGCGGCGGCAGGCCGAACGGCGCCGCCGCCGTGCCGAACCAGCGGCTGAAGTGCCCCATCTCCGGGTCGACGCCGCAGATCGCGTCGACATCGGTGTCGCCGAAGCGGGCGCTGGCCGAGTTGCCGTTCTGGTCACGCAGCTCGAACGGTCCATACAGGCCACGGGTCGCCTGCAGCTGCGGCATGGGCGCCGAGCCGACGACCGAGAAGACCACCAGCGGCTCGATCCACGTCGCGTCGACGGCCAGCGCATCGAGCTCGACGTCGTCCTCGCGTGAGATCGAGTTGTCGCCGCCGAGGCCGAGGTTGTTGGCGCTCTTGACCACCACCGGCAGGTTCCACGAGCTGCCGTTCCAGTACGACGCGAACACGGTGCCACCGCTCATGTCGACGTCGGCAACGCCGGGGAACTGAGCCGTCAGCAGCTCCGCCGATGCCTGCGTCAGCGAGAAGAAGAACCAGTTCCGGTGCGGCGAGAACAGCGCGTCCGGCTGGCCGCGGCCCTGCGCCATCAGCGCCATCGGGATGTCGAGCGCCGACAGCTCCTCGCTCGCGCCGAGTCCCAGCAGTTCGGCGCGCACGTCGAGGAACACCCGGTCCTCGAAGGCACCGAGCGGCACCGATCCGGGCGTGATCCAACTGAACACGTCGGCCCCGGCACCGCCACTCGCGGCGCGCGACCGCATCGGCTCGGGATCGGTCGGCGCGACCGAGCCGGCAGCGAACGACACGAACAGCGCCGTCCAGGTCACCGGCGCCATCCACTGCACGATGCGGGCATCGGTCGCCGTGAAGCTGACCGGGATCAGGTCGTTGCCGGTCGAGATCGCGTCGAGTTCGACCAGCGGCAGCAGGCCTGGGTCGATGCCGGCGAAGATCTCGGCCACCGCGAAGTGCGGCGCGCCGGCCAGCGGTTCGAACGAGTGCACCTGCTGGTCGTCGGGGCGGTAGTGCTGCAGGTCGCGGCCCGGGCCCGGCACCACGAAGCCGAGGCCCGTGGTCGAGAACGGGCCGAGCGCAGGCGTCAACGGGATCTGGGCCGACAGCGGCAGGCCGCAGGCCAGCAAGCCGCACAGGGAGAGCACGCGGTGCATCATGGTCGTCGGGGTTCGGGGTTGGTCAGCGCGGGGCGTTCGACTGGTGGGCGCACCAGGTTTCGAAGAACCGGCGCAACTGCACGGTCTGCGCCGGATCGAGTTGCTGCGGCAGTTCGGGCAGCACGAGCTTGCGCACGAGCCACGGATCGGACACGTCGTGCGTCGCCGCGGTCAGCGCGGCCAGGAACGGGTCGCGGCCGTCGACGATCGCGCTGCAGTAGGCGAGTTCGTGGGCGGTCTCGCGACGGTCCTTCAGCTGCTGCGACAGCTCGACCGCGCGCTGCGCCGCGGTGCGGGCCGCCGATCGGTCGCCGGCGCGCCACGCGGTGCGCGCTTCGAGGAACGCGATCCGCGCCTCGAGACCGGTCCGCGTCTTCGGCGGCACGATCGCGCGCTGCAGCGCGGCGCGCGCCCCGTCGAGGTCGCCGAGGTCGACGTGGGCGACGACCAGCGTCTCGTGGGCGGTCGCGGCGCGCGCACTGAGCGCCAGCGCCGCCTCACAGGAGGCGATCGCCCGTTCCGGGTCGCCGAGACGGCGTTCGAGGATGCCGCGGTTGGTCAGCAGACCGTGGAAGGCCGGCGTCGAGAGCGCGATGCCGGCCTCGACGATCGGCAGCGCCTCGGCGTAGCGCCCCTGTCCGATCAGTGCGCCGACGAGGATGTGCGCGGTGGTCGCCGTGCGACGGCCGATCTGCGCCTCGAGCCGCACGGCGTCTTCGTAGGCCGCCCGCGCCACCTCGAGTCCGCGCGCGTGGTCGGCCTGCTGCCGCACGGTCGGCACGACCAGCACCAGGTGCAGCTCGCGCGCCGGTGCGAACGTGGCGCCGCCACCCACCAGCGTCGCCTGCGCCGCCGCCGCGTCGTTGGCCCGCAGCTGGTGCCAGGCGGCCAGAAAGCGGTCGCGGTCGTCGCGCGGCTCGGGCAGGGCGTCGGCCGGCACGGCGGTTCCCGCCGCCAGCCGGTGGCGCCGGGCGATCTCGATCGCCAGCGGCGATGCGACCTCGGCCGCGACCGTGGCCAGATCGGCGAGCGCTCCCTCGCGGTCGCCGTGGTCCCAGCGGAAGGCGGCACGCACGACCAGGGTCGGCACCGACTCGACGCACAGCTCGGCCGCACGGTCCAGCAGGGCCGCGGCCACCTGCCGCCGTTCGGTCGGCAGCTCCCGATCCACCCAGAGACCGAGCGACGGCGGCACGTGCGCCCAGGTCTCGCTCCAGAGCTCGCGACGCTCGGCGCGGGCCGCGCCGTGCCAGGCGACCGCAGCCAACGCGACCGCAGCGAGGCATGCGACCGCGGCGCCACCACGCACGGTCGGCGAACGCAGACTGCGCCGCAGCAGGCGGACCGGCCACGACACCGGCCGCGCCACGATCGGCCGGTGCGCGAGGAACGCCTGCAGGTCGGCAGCCAGCGCCGCCGCAGTCGGGTAGCGCTGGGCCGGATCGCGCGCCATACCGCGTTCGAGGATCGCCTCGAGGTCGCGCGGCAGGTCGGGTCGGACGCTGCGCGGGCGCGGCGGATTGCGCCGCCGGACCAGCTTGCGGATCTGCGCCGGCGAGCCGTTGTACGGCAGCCGCAGCGTCACCAGGTGGTACAGCGTCGCCGCGAGACCGTAGACGTCGGCGGCGATGCTCGGCTCGGCGCCGTCGATCTGCTCCGGTGCCAGGTAGGCCGCGGTGCCGATCGTGCCGGTGCCGCAGTCGGCGGTCGCTTCCGCAGTGCGCGCGGCGATGCCGAAGTCCAGCAGCACCGGCGTGCCGTCGCGGCCCAGGAACGCGTTCGACGGCTTCAGGTCACGGTGCAGCACGCCCGTGTCGTGCGCGGCCTGCAGACCGCCCGCGAGGTCGGCGATCCAGCCGACGACCATGCGCAGGTAGCTGCCGCGTTCGGCCGCCTGTCCGGTGCCCAGCAGCTCGGCGAGCCAGTCCAACCGGTCCAGCCGCTCGGCGCCGAAGCGGTCCACGACCCGCGCGGCCGCGTCGACGACCGCACTCAGCGGTGCGCCCTCGAGCAGCGCCATGACGAAGAACAGCTCGCCGTCGTCGGTGCGCCCGCGGTCGTGGATCGTGACGACGGCGCGGTGCCGGATCGACGCCAGGACCTCGGACTCGCGCACGAACCGCTGTTCGTCGCGCTCGCTGCCGATCGAACCGCCGCGCAGCACCTTGACCGCCACTTCGCGGCCGAGCTCGAGGTCGAAGGCGCTGTGCACGACGCCCATCGAACCGCGGCCCAGCCGGGGCCCGCAGCGGTAGCGACCGGCCAGCACACGGCCACGCAGGTCGTCGCGACCGGCGTCACCGAGCTCGATCGGCAGCGCTTCGGCGATCCCGATCGCTTCGGCAACCGCACGCCGCAGCTCGGGGTGCTCGGCGCAGATCTCGTCGAGCCGTGGATTCCCGCCGGCGGCGCGCTGTTCGAGCGCCTTCGTGACCAGCTCCACCAGAACCGGTTCGGCGTCGCGCGGCACGGTGGTCAGCTCCTCCCGGGTTCGATCCCTGCCTGGCGCAGCAGCACCAGGAGCCGCGCCTGCACGGCGTAGAACGCCTTGCGTGCCGCGTCGGCCGAAGGAAACGCCAGGTCGCGCGCGATCGCGTCGAACGTGTCCTCGTCTTCGATGCGCTGGCGCAGCAGCTGCTGTTCCCGCGCCGAGAGGCGCGCCGCCAGCCGCCAGAACGTCGCCGCCAGATCCGCCTGCAGCGCGTGGGTCGCCGGACCCGGCGACGGAGCGCGCAGTTCCAGTTCGTCGAGGTCGGGCGCGGCCCGGCGGCAGTCCCGGCGCAGGGCCTCGTGGAAGCGCAGCGCATCGGTCATCCGATTGCGGACCGCGACCGCCAGGTAGGCCACCAGCGCGCGTTCGCTGTCGGCCTGGAACGACGGTAGGTCGGCCAGCACGCGCTGGCAGACGTCCTGCACGACGTCGCCGGTCGCGAACTGGGCTGCCAGCCAGGGCCGACGCTGCCGCACCTCGCACGCCATCTGCCAGCGGGCGATGCGTTCGAGCCGCGGATAGATGCGCTCGAACAAGTGGTCGCGTGCCGCCGCATCGCCGGCGCGCGCGCGGTCGAGCAGGTCGCGGAAGGGCCGGGTGCCGGCATCGCCAGCTCCCGCCCCCCCGTTCTCCGGATGGCGAGGCACGAGCTGCAGCATAGGGGATCGCGCGGCCATGGCAGGAGGCAAGGACGTAGTCCGCCTCACCGACCGGAACGGAATCGCGGAAAAACCCGCGCGCCCCGGTCCGGTCACATCGGCGTCGGCGCCATCGCGGCGACGTTCGGATCCATCGGCCCGAGGATCCGCTTCGTGATCGTGCTCTCGACCAGCGACCACACCATCGACGTGACCATGTAGACCATCAACGCCGACGCGTAATTGTAGAGCATCACGCCGAACAGGATCGGCATGAAGCGCATGTACATCTGCATCTGGCGCTGCTGCGGGTCCGACGGCAGCGGCTGGCGCAGCGACATCCAGACGAACAGGCCGATCCAAACCAGCGGCAGCAGGTTGAAGTCGTGCGGCCAGAAGCCGAGCTGGAACAGCGCATCGGCGCGGCTCAGGTCGTCGATCCACGACACGAACGACTGGTGGCGCAGGTCGTAGGCGGTGCGCAGCGCCGTGAACAGGCCGATGTAGATCGGCATCGTCAGGAAGATCGGCAGGCAGCCGCCGAGCGGCGGCATCATCTTGTGCTCGCGCTGGAACGCGATCATCGCCTGCTGGTAGGCCGCCTTGTCGTCGCCGTGCTTCTCCTTCAGCGCGTCGAGCTTGGGTTTCAGCACCGCCATCTTGCTGGCGTAGGCGCGCATCGACTTCTGCATGCGGAAGTTCAGCGGCGCCAGCAGACCGCGCACCAGCACGGTCAGCATGATGATCGCGATGCCCCAGTTGCCGATCAGGTCGTGGAACCAGCCCAGCAGCTTCAGCAGCAGCTTGGCCATCGGCCGGCCGCCCGGCACCGTGACGCCGCCGCAGCACGGCGGGTTCAGGTCGACGTCGAGGATCGCCGCGAACCGTTCCGGCTGCGGCAGCGTCGCGAACACCCGGTACGACTTCGGACCGAGGTAGAGCCCGTAGCCGACGCGCGTCTCACCGCCCTGCGGCGGGATCGCCAGCGACAGGCCGTAGCGCACGCGCGTCGAGCTGAACGCGTGCACGTGCAGCGTCGGATCCTCGGTGCGCGGCACCGTGTCGACGTCGAAGCGCTGCAGCGCCGCGCGCGCCGCGGTGTCGTGTGGCCACAGGAAGGCGCCGAAGAAGCGGTTCGTGCTGCCGACGAAGCCGACCGCGTTCGGATCGAGCTCGAGTGTCTGCAGCTTGCCGGCCGCCGGCGGCACCGTGACCGTGGTGCCGTCGAGCGCGGCCGCGATCGACAGCGCCAGCGTGCCGAACAGCGACGACTCGGTCGCGTTGACCAGCGCCGGCCCGGTCAGCTGCAGCGCCAGCGCTCCGGTCGCAGCCGACGACACGTTGCGCAGCGCGACCTCGAGCGTGAAGCCGCGGCCCAGCGGGTCGTGGCGCAGCACCTTCTCGAGCGCGAGGCCGTTGCCGCCGTCGAGCGTGAACGTCACCGCCGAATCGGTGGTCGCCACGGTCCACGGCGCGGTGGCCGGATCGACCGGGAACGCCTCGTTGGCGCCGGCCAGGAACAGCCGCAGCGCGTGGTCGCCACCCTCGCTGGTCGCCAGCAACAGGTAGTCGCCGGGCCCCCGCTCGGCACGGCGTTCGGCCGCCAGCGAGACGAAGTGGTCCATCGACTGCAGGAACACGAGCCCGGCGCCCTGCTTCGAGAACCGCGCGCGGAAGCTGCCGGTCGCGCCGGGCGCGCCGAACTCGCGCGTGAAGCCGACCTCGGCGGCGTCGCTCTGCGCCGCGGCCGGGGCCAGCAGGCCGCAGAGGAACACGAACAGCAGCAGCAGCAGGTTCTGCATCGGAATGCGGGGGGCGACGGGCGCGCGCGGCGCGGCGCGGCGCGGGGACGGCGGGCGCGGCTTCACCGCCCCTGTGCCAGCCGGTCGGCGAGGTAGTCCGGCAGTTCGGGCACGGCGCGGATCTTCGCCATCGTCGCCTCGACGTCGTACTCGACGCGATGGAAGCGCACGACGCCGTCGGTGCCGTCGGTGCCGTCGTAGGTCACGAACGACAGCCGCGGGTCGCCGTCGCGCGGCTGGCCGACCGAGCCGATGTTGACCATCGCCTTGCCGGACACCTGCCACTCCATGCCGATGTCGGCCGGCAGCAGGAAGCCGCCGGTCTGCGAGTAGACGCCGGGCACGTGGCTGTGGCCGACGAAGCACAGGTTCGCATCGCCCATCTTGGCGAAGCACTCGCTCATCTTCTGCGCGTCGCCGACGTCGCGCGGCACCAGGTACTCGCGCACCGGGTCGCGCGGCGAGCCGTGCACGAACAGGATCCGGCCCTCGCGGTGCTCCTTCGGCATCCGGTCGAGGTAGTTCCAGAACTTCATGTTCTCCTCGCGCGGCTGGTCGCGGCGGCTGAGCTGGTCGCGGGTCCAGTCGATCGCGGCGCGCGCGCGCGGATTGAAGTCCGACGCGTAGAACATCGCGCCGTGCTCGTGGTTGCCGAGCAGGCAGAACTCGGCGCGCGCCATGACCGTGCGCAGCGTCTCGCGCGGCTGCGGGCCGTAGCCGATCACGTCGCCGAGGCAGGCGACGCGTTTGCAGCCGAGCCGATCGATCTCGGCCAGGCAGGCGGTCAGCGCCTCGACGTTGCTGTGGATGTCCGAGATCAGCGCGAGCATGCGGCGGGCGGCGGAAGGTAAGGGCTCGACTGGCGACGTGCAAAGCCGGACGCGCTAACTTCTTCGCCCCGATCGCACCGTGACGTCCCCCGCCTCCAGCACAACCGCCCCCCTGTGGGTGGTCACCGGCCCGACCGCGTCCGGCAAGTCCGCGCTGGCGCTGGCGTTCGCCGAGCGCCACGGGCTCGAGATCGTGTCGATGGACTCGATGGCGGTCTACCGCCGCATGGACATCGGCACCGCGAAGCCGACCGCGGCCGAACGCGCCCGCGTGCCGCACCACCTGATCGACCTGGTCGAACCGAGCGCGACGTTCGACACCGCGCGCTGGTGCGCGGCGGCCGCGGCGGTGCTCGACGATGCGGCCGCGCGCGGCCGGCGGGTGCTGTTCGTCGGCGGCACGCCGCTGTACCTGATGGCGTTCTTCAAGGGCATGATGCAGGGGCCGGCGGCCGACGCCGACCTGCGCGCCGCGCTGGCAGCGCGCGAGGCCGCCGAACCGGGTTGCCTGTACGCGGAGCTGCAGCGCGTCGATCCGGCCGCGGCGGCACGCATCGATCGCCGCGACCAGCGCCGCATCGTGCGCGCGCTCGAGGTGCTGCAGCGGACCGGCCGACCGATCAGCGAGCAACAGCACCACTTCGACCGGCCGGACTGGCTGCGACCGTGCCGCATCGTCGGCGTGCAGCGCGACCGCGACGAACTGCACGAGCTGGTGCGCGAGCGCACCGAACGCATGCTCGACCAGGGCCTGCTGGCCGAAACCGAGGCGATCGAACGCGACGGCGGGTTCTCGCCGACGGCCGGTGCCGCGATCGGCTACGCCGAGTGCCGCCTGTTCCTGCGCGGCCGGTTCAAGGACCGCACCGAACTGCGCAACCGGATCCGACGCAACACCCACCAGCTGATCCGGCGCCAGTCGACCTGGCTGCGGCGCCTGCCGCAGATCACGTGGCTGCGTCCCGACGCTGGCATCGAAGCGCTCGCAACCGTGCTGCAGGCTGCAGCATCCGACGCCGACCGCCGATAGGATCCGCAGCCCTCCATGTGCGGTTTCGCCGGCATCTACCCGCTCGTCCCGTTCGCGTCGCGTGACGACCTGGGCGCCCTGGCCGCGGCGATGGCGGCGTCGATCGCGCACCGCGGCCCGGACGCGCAGAACGTGCTGGCCGAGCCGTTCGCCGCGGTCGGCTTCCGCCGGCTGGCGATCGTCGATCTCGTGACCGGCGACCAGCCGGTGCAGAACGCCGACGGCTCGATCCAGGTGTTCTTCAACGGCGAGGTCTACAACCACCTCGAGCTGCGCGAGAAGCTGCGCCGCGAGCACGGCGTCGACATCCGCACCGGCTCCGACGCCGCGGTGCTGCCGTATCTCTACCAGCACTACGGGCCCGACTTCGTCGAACACTGCAACGGCATGTTCGCGATCTGCGTGCTGGACCGCCGCGACCAGAGCTGCCGCCTCTACCGGGACCGGCTCGGCATCAAGCCGATGTACTTCGCGGTGACGCCGCGCGCGGTCGTGTTCGGCAGCGAGCTGAAGGCGCTGTTCGCCAGCGGCCTGGTCGAGCCGGCGATCGACGACGCGCAGGTCGTGCCGTTCCTCGAGCTGTTCTACGTGCCCGGGCAAGCCACGCTGTGCCGCGGCGTCGAGAAGCTGATGCCGGGGGAACGGCTGGTGCTGCGCGCCGGCGCGCCGCCGCGGCGCGAGCGCTGGTGGCGCCTGTCGGCGGTGCGGACCGACCGCGACGACGAGGCGCTCGACGAACTCGACGCGCTGCTCGGCGATGCGACGCGGCTGCAGCTGATGGCCGACGTGCCGATCGGCATCAGCCTGTCCGGCGGCCTCGACTCGGGCCTGATCGCGCACTACGCGCACGCCGGCGACGCGCACGTGCGCGCCTACACGATCGCGTTCCCCGACACCGACCCGACCGAACTGGGCTGCGCCCGGCAGGTCGCGCAGAAGCTCGGCATCGAACACGTCGTGATCTCGGCGCCGGCCGGCGACTTCCTGGCCGACCTCGACGCGACGACGTTCTTCAACGACGAACCGGTCGCCGACCCGGCGTTCTATCCGGCGCTGCTGGTCGCACGCGCCGCCGCCGAGCACGTCAAGGTGCTGCTGGCGGGCAGCGGTGCCGACGAGCTGTTCGCGGGCTACGGCCACTACGCGCTGTCGACGCGGCTGCAGGCGGCGCGGCTGCTGTACCTCGCGTTCGGCTGCGACCTCGGCCACCGGCTCGCCGGCCGGCGGCACTCGGCGCCGGTGCGCGCGGCGCTGCGCGCGTTCGGCCGCACGCGGCTGCCGTGGCACGCGCAGGCGATGACGCACCTCGGCCAGGCCGATCGCGAGGCGCTGCGGCCGCTGGTGCGGCGCGACCACCTCGAGGAACTGGCGACCGCGTTCGCCGAGTGCGCGCACCTCGATCCGCGCAACCAGCAGCTGTGCGTCGACGCGGTCACCTACCTGCCGCACCAGCTGTTGAGCCTGCTCGACCGCACGACGATGGGCGCGTCGATCGAGGGCCGCGTGCCGTTCCTCGACCACCGCGTCGCCGAGTTCGCGCTGCGCGTGCACGGCCGGCACAAGTACGGCAACGTGCAGCAGAACAAGCGCATGCTGCGCCGGCTCGCCGCGCGCTACCTGCCACCGGACCTGTCGCAGCGCAAGAAGACCGGCTTCCCGAGTTCGGTCGTGGCCTGGCTCGGTCCCGAACGCCTGCCGTCGATCCGCGAGCGCCTGCTGTCGCCGGGCACCTGGACCGCCGCGACGCTGCCGAAGGCGTGGCTCGAGACGCTGCTGGCGACGCCGGAGTCGGTGCGCGGCAACGCGCTGACCGTGCACTCGCTGCTGGTGCTCGACTCGTGGCACCGCGTGTTCTGCCGCGATCGTCGGGCCGCCGCCGCCGGCGTGGCCGCAGGATCGCGGCGATGAGCCAGCCGGACGGCGAACTGCGCCGCAAGACGCTGCAAGGGCTGGTGTGGCAGTTCCTCGGCGTCGGCGGCCAGCGCATCGTCGCGCTGGTCGGGCCGGTCGTGATCGCGCGCTCGGTCAGCCAGGACGACATCGGCCTGTTCGCGATCGTGCTGACCGGCATCGCCGTCGTCGAATCGCTGACGCTGTTCATGGGCGAACAGTCGACGATCTCGTCGACCCGAGGGCTCGAGCGCCGCTACCAGGACACCGTGTTCACGGTCCGGCTGGCGCGCAGCATCGTGATCAGCGGCCTCCTGTGCGCGCTGGCGCCGGCGTTCGCGTGGTTCTTCCGCGATCCGGAACGCGACCACCACTACTGGCTGACCGGGCTGTTCCTGACCCTGGCCGCGAACGGCTTCCTCGACGGCCTGCAGAGCCCGGCCCGCGCCGGCAAGCTGAAGGGCATGGAGTTCCGGCGCATCGTGCTCGGCGACTTCCTGGCCGCGTTGCTCGGCATGTTCTGCACGATCGGCTTCGCGCTGTGGTGGCGCGACGTCTGGGCGCTCGTGATCGGGCACCTGTGCGGCACGTCGCTGCGCACGATCCTCAGCTACGTCGTCGCGCCCCACCGCCCGCGCCTGCAGCTGGACCGCGAAGTGCTGCGCGAGCTGTTCCACTACGGCAAAGGCGCAGCCGGGGCCCCGTTCCTGCTGGTGATGATCTTCGCGTCACCGGCGCTGGTGCTCGGTCGCTTCCTGGTCGACGCGCAGGGCAACCGCGACCGCGCCGGCATCGCCGTGTTCGACTACGCCGCGCGCCTGGCGCGGCTGCCCGAGGACGTGTTCCTGCGCGTGATCGCCCCGGTGGCGGTGCCGGCCTACGCGCAACTGCGCCTCGACCGGCCCCGGCTGGCGCGCGCCTGGCTCGGCGCCGTGCGCGCCTTCCTGCTGATCGGCGGACCGATGTCGGTGGCGCTCGCGTGGCTCGGCGGCGAGCTGCCGTCGATCGTGTTCGGCAGCGATTACGGCGAGATCGACGGACTGTTCGCGCTGCAGGCGCTGCACGGCGGCATGGCCGGGCTCACGGCCGTGGTCGGACCGCTGTTCTGGGCGGTCGGCATCCCGGGCGAAGATCGCCGCGCGCAGCTGTTCCGCAGCATCGCGATCTACGCGGTCGGCATCCCGGCGACGATCTCGTACGGCGTGGTCGGCTTCGCCTGGGGCATGATCGCCGGCATCAGCGTGGCGCTCGTGCTGTCGATGGTGTCCGCGCTGCGCTATCTGCAGCTGGGCCTGGGCCAGCTGCTCGCGACCGGCCGCGACGGCGCGCTCTCGTGCGTGTGCCTGGCCGTGGTGTTGCTCGCCGTCGACGGTCTGTTCGCGCCGCACGGCTGGTGGCGCTTCGCCGCCGCGGGCTGCACCAGCGGGCCGCTGCTCGCGCTGGCGACGCTGCGGATCCTGCGCGAACGCCGCCACGCCCCGCCGCCGCCCGCGCCGGAGCCGCTCCCGGAGCCGATGCCGTGACCACCGACCCGACCGCAGCCGGCGAGATCCCGGCCCTGGTCGCCGCCGCGAAGCAACTCGGCGCCGAACTGCCGCCCGACCGCGCCGAGCGGCTGCTGCGCTACCTCGACGCGATGCTGGCGACCAACGAGCACGTCAACCTGACCGCCGTGCGCGACCGCGCGCAGGCGATCGTGCTGCACGTGCTCGACAGCCTCGCGTTCGCGCGCACCGGTCTGCACCCACAACACCTGCTCGACCTCGGCAGCGGCAACGGCTTCCCGGGCGTCGGCGTGGCCGCGCTGCATCCGGGCGCCTCGGTGCTGCTGATGGACCGCACCGGCAAGAAGGTGCGCGCGATCGGCGGCTGCCTGGTCACGGCGGGCTTCGACGGCGTCGAGACCGTGCAGCTCGACGCCGCGCAGGCGCCGACGCTGCGCCGCGACCTGCGGCACGCGTTCGACGTCGTGACGGCCCGCGCGGTCGGCCGGCCGGCCGAACTGCAGGAACTCGCGGACCCGCTGCTGCGGCCCGGCGGCAGCCTCGTGTTGTGGCTCGAAGCCGACGCCGAGGTGCCCGAGCGGCTCGGCCCGTTCCGCCTCGAACGCCGCATCGCCTACCAGCTGCCGGCGCCCGCGGCCCGCGAACGGCAGCTCGGCCACTGGCGCAAGCGCTGATGGCGCCGACCGCGACAGCTCCCGCGTCCGCCAGGCGCCGCCGCCGGCGCCGCATCGTGCTCGCCATGGGCCTGCTGCTGCTGGCGGCGGCACCGATCGTCGGCTGCTCGTCGACCGTGCGCCCACCACCCACGCCGGCGGATCCGGTGCGCGTGTTCCTGCTCAGCGAGGCGCTGCACACCGGCCTCGTGCTGCCGCCCGACCAGGGTGCCGGCAACCAGGAGTTCGTCGAGTTCGGCTTCGGCGACTGGAACTGGTACGCGCTCGGCAACGACGCCTGGTACAACGTGTTCGCAACCGTGCTGTGGCCGACCCAGGGCGGACTCGGCCGCCGCACGTTCGGCGCTCGCACCGAGGCCGAACTGCTGCAGGGCGTCACGTGGGCCGAACTGGCGCCGGTCACCGTCGAGCGCGGCAAGGCCGCGGCGCTGCGGGCGCAGCTGCAAGCGACGTTCGAGCAGCGCCTCGCCGACGCGGTGTGGCAACCGCGCTACTCGTTCCGCTTCGTGCCCAGCGACGACAGCTACTGGTTCGGGCACAACTGCGCCGACGCGGCCACCACGTGGCTGCGCGCGCTCGACTGCAGCGTCGGCGGCGCGCTGCTGCGCACCGGGCTGCGGGTGGCCACGGACTGAGCGCGGCCAGTTCGTTCGCCGGCGCCGCGGTGCCCTCGGCTCGCTTGCGCCCGCAACGCAGCACCGCGTCGCGGCAGCGCTAGGGACCGCGAACCGCTGGGGTTCGCGGCAGCGAGCTTCGCCCCCGGCTCGGGGCCAGGTCGTTCGCCGGCGCCGCGGTGCCCTCGGCTCTCTTGCGCCCGCAACGCAGCACCGCGTCGCGGCGGCGCTAAGGACCGCGAACCGCTGGGGTTCGCGGCAGCGAGCTTCGCCCCCGGCCCGGGGCCAGGTCGTTCGCCGGCGCCGCGGTGCCCTCGGCTCTCTTGCGCCCGCAACGCGGCACCGCGTCGCGGCGGCGCCAGGGACCGCGAACCGCTGGGGTTCGCGGCAGCGAACCTCAGCGGTTCGTCACTTCGTCGACCAGCGGCAGGCTGCTGACGGTCGTCAGGCCGAAGCGGCCGACGTGCTCCAACTTCGTCGTGTTCGACGGGAAGTTGATGTAGGGATCGTTGGCGTCGTAGTTCCAGAGGTGGCGGTCGAGGAAGTCCTGGATCCGCATCAGGTCACGGCCGAACGCGTTGTTGCGGCCGTCGCTGCGGCGGCGCACGTCCTGGAAGAACGACTGCGTCTCGTAGGTGCTGGCCAGCGCCGAGACGTCTTTGATGCCGCGCTTCTGCTGCTCGCGGCTGATGTTGGCACCCTGGCCCTCCCAGCTGAAGGAAGAGCAAGCCGCGAACGGAAGGAGCGCGAGGACGAGTGCGAGCTGACGCATGATCGTTGCGAAGGACGTTTGGGGTCTCGTGGACGCCGCGCGGGGGAGAGCGCGCAGGGAGGCCAGACGCTAGCGAGCGCCGTCCCGGCGCGCAATCGGGATTCCGCAACCCCCTGTGCCGGAAGCGACAGCGTGCCGCCGCCGCGCCGGCGGTAGGCTCTGGCCCGTGGCCCCCGTACCCCCTACCCCACCGGCCGGCCTGGCGATCCTGGGGGGATCGTTCAACCCCCCGCACCAGACCCACCTGCGGCTGGTCCGGGCGGCCCTGCGGCTGCTGCCCGTGACCGAAGTGCGCGTGATCCCGGCCGGCGACCACCCGCACAAGCGCGGCGGTGACCTGGCGCCGGCTGCCCACCGGCTGGCGATGTGCCGGCTGGCGTTCGCCGACGAACCCCGCGTGGTCGTCGACGACCGCGAACTGCGGCGCGCGGGGCCGTCGTTCACGGTGGACACGCTGCGGGAACTGACCGCCGAGGCGCCGGGCCGCCGGCTCTACTTCCTGATCGGCAGCGACAACCTGCCGCTGTTGTGCACCTGGCGCGACCACCACGCGCTGCTGCAGCTGGCGACCGTGGTGACCTACCCGCGGCGCGGGCATGCGATCGATGCGGCTCGGCTGGCGGGCCTCGACCTGACCGCCGCCGAACGCACCGCGCTGCTGGCCAACGTGCTGGACGAGCCGGCCGACGACGTCGCCGCCAGCGACCTGCGGCGCCGCTGGCGCGCCGGCGAACGCGACCTCGCGGCGATCCCGGCCGCGGTCCGCCGCTACCTCCTCGAACACCGCGTCTACGAGTAGCCGTCGCCAGCGCGGGGCCGGGCGACCATACTGCGCGCCGATGCCCCCGCTGCTGCACCCGGCCCTGGCCGCTGCCTCGACGTGCGCGTGCACCGCGCTCGCCGCGTGGTGCAACCGACGCTGGGTCGGCTGGCTGCCCGACGACCTGCCGCGGCCGGGCCGCAAGCAGCACGCGCGGCCGATCCCGCTGGCCGGCATCGTGCTGGTGCCGGCGCTGGCGCCGTGGCTCGCGGCCGCCCACGCCTGGCTGCTCGCCGGGCTCGTGCTGGCCGGCGTGGTCGGTTTCGTCGACGACTGGCACAAGGAACGCGGCGTGGACTTCGACTGGCGCAAGAAGGGGCTCGGCCTCGCCGTCGCCAGCGCGGCCGCCGCCACCGACGTGGTGCTGCCGCACGCGGCACCGTGGACGTGGCTGGCGACGGCCGGCTTCGTGTTCGTGCTGACGAACGCGACCAACTTCCTCGACAACACCGACGGCGTCGCGACCGCGCTGGCGGCGACGAGCCTGCTGGTGCTCGGCGCGGCCGACGCGGCGGCCGCCGTCGTCGGCGGTGCGGCGCTCGGCTTCCTGCCGTGGAACTGGCCGCGGCCGCGCCTGTTCCTCGGCGACAGCGGCGCCTACGCGCTGGGACTCGCGACCGGCGCGTTCGCTGCCCGCGCCGCCGCGGTGCAGCCGGTGCTGCTGGCGACCGTCGCGCTGCAACTGGCCGACTTCGTGCAGGTGGTCACGGCGCGGCTCTGGCTGCACCTGCCGCCCTGGGTCGGTGACCGGCGCCATCTGACGCACATCGCGATGAACCTCGGGCTGCCGCGGCCGGCGGTGGCGCCGGTGTTCGCCGCCACCGCGCTGCTGCTCGGCCTGCTGGCCGTCGGCGGCACGCGTTAGCGCTGGCGCCGCAGTTCGCTCCACTGCGGCCGCCGCTTGTCGTCGGCGGGCGCGCGCTCGAGCAGCCAGTCGAGCTGCGGATCGCGCCGGCGCAGCCATTGCGCCCGCTCGCCGCTGCCTTCGGGATGGCCGAGCGCGCAGGCGTGGAACACCAGCGCCACCGCCCACCGCACGGCCGGCACCCCGGGTGCGCGCGCCAGCAGCGCCTCGGCCTCGGCGGCCGCGGCACGCAGGTCGCCGGACTGCAGCAGCAGCAGCACGCGGATCGCGTCGAGTTCGGGCGGCGGCAGCGCGAACTCGGCCCGCACGGCGTCGACGTCGGCCAGCGTCGTCTGCCGCGGATCGAACGCGCCGGCGAGACGCACGACGCGCGCCGCCAGCGAATCCGCGGCGGCCGTTTGCAGCTCCTGCGCGGCGCGTTCGACCACTGCGGTGTCCTGCAGGCGCGTCGCCGCCTGCCACAGGCGCAGCAGGTCGGCAGGCTCGTGGTTCGCCGACCAGGCACGCTCGGCCAGTGCGGCCGCCTGGCGCAGCCAGCCCGTCGCGGTCGCCGCGTCGGCGCTGCCGGCCTCGTGCAGGCGCACCAGGATCTCGGCGCCGAGGCTCTGCTCGGCCGCCGACGCGGTCGGATCGGCGGCCCGCACGCCGAACGCCGCGAACGCGCGCTCGGGCCGCTGCCGCGCGAGTTCGAGCCGCGCGATCGCCGCCATCAGGTCGGGTGCGGTCTCGTGGTCGGGCAGTGCGGTCAGGTCGGCAGCGAGCCGGGACAGTTCGTTGGCGTCGGGTTGCACGCGGGCGGTCGCGTCGGCGACCAGCTGCAGCAGCGTCGCGCGCTCGTTGGCGACCGCCGCCGCCGCGCGCTGCAGCGACCACAACCAGCCACCCAGCGCCAGCACCAGCAGCACGATCGGCAGCAACACGATCGGCCGCGCGAACGCGGCGCCGGTGGGTTTCTTGGCGGAGCGCTTCACAGCACCTTGATCGCGATCATCGTCAGGTCGTCGTCGAGCGCCTTGCCGCCGGTGTGCGCGTGCAGCGCCTCGTCGACGCGGCGCAGCACGTCGTCGGCACCGAGGCCGCGCGCCGCCTGCAGCACGGCCTGCAACCGCGCGTCGCCGAACGGCTCGCGCTGCGGCGACATCGCCTCGTCGACGCCGTCCGTGTGCAGGAACAGCAGATCGCCGGCCGCCAGCGCGATCGGCGCGCTCGACTCGTAGGCCTGGTCGGCGACGACGCCGAGCACCATGCCGGTCTTGTCGTGCACGGTCACGCCGTCCTTGCGCACGTGCACCATGCCGGGGTGGCCGGCGTTGACGTAGTGCATCGTGCCGGCGTGCGGGTCGACGACCGCGAGCAGCAGCGACATGAAGTTGCCGGTCTCGATGCGGGCGACCAGCCGTTGGTTGAGGCGCGTGACGATGTCGTCGACGTCGTCGATCAGCTCGAGGTAGCTGCGCAGCGCCGACTGCACGGCGTGCGTCAGCAGCGCCGCGCCGACGCCGTGGCCGGTGACGTCACCCACCATCACCGCGAAGCGCCCGTCGGGCAGCGGCATGAAGTCGTAGGTGTCGCCCGACGCGTGCTCGGCCGCCTCGTAGCGCAGCGCGACCTGCAGTCCGCCGACGTCCTGCGGCGGCGGCGGCAGCAGGTGCTGCTGGATCCGGCGCGCGATCTCGACGTCCTTCTGCAGCCGCACCTTCTCGAGCGAGTCGGCGTGCAGCCGCGCGTTCTCGACCGACACGGCCAGCTGGGCCGAGATCGCGCCGAACAGCGCCAGGTCGCGCGCCGAGAACTCGCGGCGCATCGCGCGCGAGTCGACGTAGATCACGCCGACGGTGCGGTTGCGGGCCCGCATCGGCGCGCACATGACCGCGCGCAGCTTCAGGTCGTAGACCGACTGACCGAGTTCGAGCGCCTGCTGGTCGGACTGCACGACCGAACGCACGGCCAGGCCTTCTTCCAGGCAGCGGCGCACGAGGCTGCGGCTCCACTGCAGGTCGCCGCCGAGCGCGCGGCCCTCGCGGTCCTGCGCGGTGCGCACGGTCAGCTCGTCCGGCGAGCTGCCGAGCAGCAGGATCGCGCGTTCGGCCTGCGTGACCTGCAGGGAACGGTCGACGATGTCGCGCAGCACGGTGTCGAGATCGATGTTCGCCGTGACCGCGGCGATCGTGTCGAGCAGGATCTCGAGCGAACGGGAGTCGACGCCGGCGTCGCCGGTCAGCAAGGCCGACGACTCGCGGTCGTCGGCACCGGCCTTCGGCGGCGGCGGTGGCGGCGGCGTCTCGTCGCGCTTGCGGAACCAGAACCGTTTCATGGGCGCTCGGACTCTAGCGGCCGTTGCGCGGCAAGGCACCAACCGCACCCTGGTTTGCGGCGCGCACCCGCGGCGCCGCGGGACAAGTCCGCGCCCGCTCGTTGCACAGCCGACGCCGCCGCGCCAGAATCGGCGGCCACCGACGGCCCGTCGTCCCGGTCGCCGTGCGCACCCTCCCATGAAGATCGACAAGTCCCTGCACGACGACTACGCCGTGCTCACGCTGAAAGGCGAGTTCGACACGTTCTACTGCCCCGCGCTGATGCAGGAGGTCGAAACGCTGGTCGAGCGCGGCGTCAACCACCTGGTCCTCGACCTGCGGCTGGTGAAGTTCATCAACTCGACGGCGCTCGGTGCGGTGATCAAGGCGCACAAGCGTTGCCGCGCCGACGGCGGCGACCTGGTGGTCGCGCAGCCGTCGCCGTTCGTGCGCGAGGTGATCCGCAAGGTCGGCATCGACAAGCTGATCGCGATGCACGACACCGAGCAGGACGCGATCAAGGCGATCATCAAGCACCTGAACCAGAAGGAACTCGCCGGCGACGCGCCGGTCGACTCCGAGAAGGTGCTGATCGCGTTCCCCGACGACACGCGCAACAAGATGGTCGGCGGCGGCAAGAAGACCAAGTCGCTGGTCGGCACGATGGCCAACGTCGACGGCAGCCGCGTGCAGTTCTTCTGGAACGGCCAGAAGGCCGGCTTCAGCGCCGATCAGGCCAAGCAGCTGTTCTTCGCCGGTGGCGACGTGCAGCTGAAGTTCCAGGTCAAGATGATCAAGAAGAGCTTCTTCGAGCTGGTCGCGACCGTCGACGCCGTCGAGCCCGCCGGTGACTCCGGCGTGCGCATCACCGGCAAGTTCAAGAAGGTGCCGGAGTCCGACCGCGAGGCGCTGTCGCAGTTCGCCGCCGACATGGCGTTCCTGAAGAACCAGCTGCCCGGCAGCTGAAGCAGGCGGCGGCCCGGCAGCGGCCGCGCCTCGACCCCGCCCAATGGCGGCGTCAGCAGATGCGCCAGCGGCGCGGCGATGCGACGCCCGCGGCACGGCGGCGGTGCGCGTGCCGCCACCGCGGCGCGCGGCAACCCGCCGGCGCGGGTGCGCGCGACGACCGGCGACTAGCCGACGCGGAACTTGCCCGAGCGGCGGATCTTCCGCTTGATGACCTTGCGGCCACCGGCGGTCTTGCTGCGGGTGCGGAAGCCGACCTTCTTGAGGCGCTTCAACTTCGAACGGCGGACCTTGAGCTTCATGACGGCACTCCGGGGTTGCGGGCCAGCCGCGGCGGAGCCGCCGGCCGAATCGGGGCGGAGAACGTAGCGAGCCCTCGCCCCCCGGTCAACGCAGTCGCGCTGCGTTGACCGCGCCGCGCCGAGCCGGCATCGTGCGACGATGCGCGTGCTGTTGTTGTGCCATGGCCTGCCCCCCGACGGGGTCGGCGGCGTCGAACAGCACGTCGACGGCCTCGCCACGGCGCTGGCGGCGGCCGGCCACGAGGTGCACACGTTCGCGCGTGGCGACCTGCCGCAGCTGCCGCAGGGCGAGTGGACGCCGACGCGGACCACGAACCCGCGCACGACCCGCGTCGCCTACCGCTGGCAGGGCGTGGACTCGCTCGATGCGACCTACACCTGCCCGCCGATGGCAGCGGCGCTGCGGCGCTTCCTGGTCGACCGCCGGGCGGCCGGCGAGGCGTTCGACGTCGCCCACGTGCACCACCTGACCGGCATGTCGACCGACGCGCTGGCCGAGCTGCAGTCGGCCGGCGTGCCGACCGTGCTGACGCTGCACGACTACTGGCTGTTCTGTCCGCGCGGCCAGATGTACCACCGCCGCGAGGAAGTCTGCGCCGCCGCCGAACCGGCCCGTTGCGCCGAGTGCCTGCAGGCGACGTTCCCGCACTGGCTGCACGAGGGCAACCGCGACGCTGCGGTGCAGCGGCTGCACGACCGCGCGCGCGCGGCGCTGCTGCTGCCGCAGCGGCTGGTCGTGCCGAGCGCGCGCGTCGTCGCCCCGTTCGCGGCGCTCGGCGTGCCGGCCGACCGCTTCACGGTGGTAGAGAACGGCGTCGACACCGGCCGCCTGCACGAACTGGCGCCGCCGCCGGCCGGCCCCGGCCCGCTGCGGCTCGGCTACTTCGGCACCGTGATGCCGAGCAAGGGCCTGCACGTGCTGCTCGACGCGGTGCTGGCGCTGCCGCCGGGCACGGTTCGCCTCGACATCCACGGCAACGTGGTGCCCTACCACGGCGACGAGACCTACCTGACGCGCTGCCTGCAGCGCCTGCGGCCCGGCCACTCTGTGCACTACCACGGCCCCTACACGGCGGCCGAGCTGCCGGCCCGCCTGGCGGCGGTCGACGTGGTCGCAGCGCCGGCGCTGTGGCACGAGGCCTACGGACTGACGGTGCGCGAAGGGCTGGCCGCGGCGCGGCCGGTGCTGGTGAGCCGGATCGGCGGCCTGCAGGACGCCGTCATCGACGGCCTGCAGGGGCGCGTGCTGCCGCCCGGCGATGTCGCCGCCTGGCGGCAGGCGATCGCCGAACTGGCGGCCGACCGCCAGCGCGTCCAGCGCATGGCCGCCGCCGCCCGCCCGCTCGCGCGCGGCTTCGCGGCGATGGCCCGAGACCTGCTGGCGGTCTACGCGGCGGCGCAGCAGGCCGGCCCGCGCACAACTTGACCGCGCCGGGGGCCAGGTCCTACGCTTCGCGCCCTTTTCGCCGAGCCGCCGGCGCCACCCTGGCGCCCTCCCCAGGACCATCGATGACGGACACGGTCACCAGAGACCCCATCCCCTCGCTCGACCCCTCCAGCCTGCTCGCTGGAGAGATGACCCCCGGCAAGCTGGACGCGTTCCGCGCCGCGGTGTTCCAGACCGTCGACTCGGTCGAGCAGCTGCGCGACTGGCTCTCGACGCCGCCGGCCAAGGGCACGGCGCGCGGCATCGCACTGTGGGCGCTCGGTCGTCACGCCGAGGCCGTGCCGCTGCTGACCGGCGACAAGTCCAACCCGGTCGTCGCGTTGTGCCTGGCCGGCAGCCAGGCCGCGCTCGGCAACCTCGACGAAGCCGCGCGCCTGCTCGCGAACCGCGAACGCGACGCGGCGCAGGCGGTGGTCTGGCTGCGTGCGCTCGACACCGTCGGTGACGGCGAACGGCTGGCCAAGGACGTCGCCAAGCTCGACGCACTGCTCGGCCCAGCCGACCGCAAGTATTTCGCCGGCCGCGTGCAGGAACTGCAGCGCGACAGCACCGGCGCGATCCAGGCCTACGACGAAGCGCTCGCGATCGACAGCAACCACAAGCAGGCGTTGTTCCGGCTCGCGGTCAACGTCGATCTGCGCGGTGAGGACGAGGAGGCGCGCGAACTGTACGAGCGCGCGCTGATGGCGCCGCCGGTCAATGTCGCGTGCGTCGTCAACCTCGGCGTGCTCTACGAGGACATGGGCAACTACCGGCGCGCGATGCAGTGCTTCGACCTGGCGCTGCAGGCCAACCCGGACAACGCGCGGGCGCGGCTCTACCGCCGCGATGCGGCCGCCGCGCTGAACATGTACTACGACGAGGACCAGGAGCGCCGCGACGACAAGCGCAACAAGCTCCTGCGCACGCCGATCAACGACTTCGAGCTGTCGGTGCGCAGCCGCAACTGCCTCGCGAAGATGAACATCAAGACGCTCGGCGACCTGGTCAAGAAGACCGAAGCCGAGTTGCTCAGCTACAAGAACTTCGGCGAGACGTCGCTGACCGAGATCAAGGAGATCCTGAAGAACAAGGGACTCCGCCTCGGCATGACGGCCGACGAGCTGATGAGCAAGGACCTCGGCGAGGCCACCGAGCCGGTCGTCCGCCCCGAAGAACAGCCGGACCCGAACAGCCCCGACCCGACCCGCCGGCCGATCACCGAGCTGGACCTGTCGGTGCGCAGCCGCCGCATCGTCGACCTGCTGAAGATCCGCACGATCGGCGACCTGGCGCAGAAGACCGAGGCCGAACTGCTGGCCTGCCCGAACTTCGGCCAGACCTCGCTGAACGAGATCAAGACCAAGCTCGACGAGCTGGGCATGTCGCTGCGCGGCTGATCGCCGCCGCCAACCACCGTGTACGACCACCTCGTCGGCGACGTCGTCGAGAAGGGCCCCTCGCGCGCGGTGCTGCGCTGCGGCGGCGTCGGCTACGAGTGCCGCGTGTCGCTGACGACCGCGACACAGCTCGAGGTCGGCCGCACGCAGCAGGTGTTCACGCTGCTGCACGTGGTCGACGGCACGCCGTCGCTGCTCGCCTTCGCGACGCGCGACGAACGCGATCTGGCGCGGCGGCTGCTGGCGGTCAGCAGCGTCGGTCCCGCCGTCGCGCTGGCACTGCTCAGCGTCTACGCGCCGGCGCAGCTGGCGGCCGCGATCGCGCGCGACGACGTCGCGGCGCTGCGCCGCGTCAAGGGCATCGGCCAGAAGATCGCCGAGCGTCTGTGCCTCGAGCTGCGCGACGCGATGGCGGCGTTCCACACCGCTGCCGACGGGCCAACGGTGACGCTGCCGGGCCAGTCCGCCGACGACGCGGTGGCGGCACTGGTCACGCTCGGCTTCTCGGAGAAGGACGCGCGCGACAAGGTCGAGCGCGTGCGGCGGCGGCCCGACGGTGCCGCGGCCGCCGACACCGAGACGCTGGTCAAGGCCGTGCTGCAGATGTGAGCGCGCTGCCGCCCCCGCCGCGCGCCAACACCACCAGCAGCAACTGCACGTCCGCCTGCCGCACGCCGGCCAGGCGCGACGCCTCGCCGAGCGTCAGCGGCCGCCGCTGCTGCAGCCGTTGCCGCGCCTCGTTGCTGAGGCCGGCCACGACCGCGTAGTCGAAGTCCGCCGGGATCCGCTTCTGCTCCATGCGCCGCAGCCGTTCGACCTCCATCTGCTGGCGTTCGACGTAGCCCGCGTACTTGACCTCGGCTTCGAGTTCGGCGAGCTCACCGACCGACAGCGCCATCGCGGCGAACGTCGAGTCGAAGGCCAGCAGGTCGGCGGCGCCGACCTCGGGCCGACGCAGCCACTCGAGCAAGGTCTTGCCGTCGCGCCGCACCGAACCGAGCCAGCGCTGCGCCGCCAGCAGCCGGCCTTCCTTCTGTCGCACCGCGTCGGCTCTGGCCGGATCGACGAGGCCGAGCCGCTCACCGAGCAGCGACAGGCGCCGATCGGCGTTGTCGCTGCGCAGCAGCAGGCGGAACTCGGCGCGGCTCGTGAACATCCGGTACGGCTCGGTCGGATTGACGCGGCACAGGTCGTCGACCATCACGCCGAGGTAGGCGGTCGCGCGGTCGAACACGACCGGCTCCTGCCCGCGCGCGAACCGCGCCGCGTTGAGACCGGCCACCAGGCCCTGGCCGGCAGCCTCTTCGTAACCGCTGGTGCCGTTGATCTGGCCGGCGGCGAACAGGCCGCGCAGCGTGGCGACCTGCAGATCGCCGCGGATCTGGTCGGTCGCGATGTGGTCGTACTCGACCGCGTAGCCGGGCCGCAGCACCTCGACGCGTTCGAGGCCCGGAATCGTGCGCAGGAACGCGAGCTGCACCTCGGCCGGCAGGCTGGTGCTGACGCCGTTCGGGTAGATCTCGACCGAATCGCGGCCCTCGGGCTCGAGGAACACCGGATGCGACGGCTGGTCGGCGAAGCGCACGACCTTGTCCTCGACGCTCGGGCAGTAGCGCGGACCCGGGCCCTGGATGCGGCCGCGGAACATCGGCGAGTGGTGCGCATTGGCGCGGATCACCGCGTGCGTCGCCTCGGTCGTGCGCGTCAGCCAGCAGCACAGCTGCTCGACCTCGAGCCGCGCCGTCCGGAACGAGAACGGCTGCGGCGGCTCGTCGCCGGGCTGCACCTCGCAGCGCGCGAAATCGATCGAGTCGCGGTGCAGGCGCGGCGGCGTGCCGGTCTTGTGGCGGCCGAGCCGGATGCCGAACGAACGCAGCGACGCGCTGATGCGCGCCGCGGCCGGTTCGCCGTGGCGGCCGCCGTCGCGTTCCCAGGTGCCGGCGAACAGGCGCCCGCCGAGGAACGTGCCGGTGGTCAGCACGACCGCCGCGGCGGCGATGCGCGTGCCGTCGGCCAGTTCGACCCCGTCGACGCGCGTGCCGCCGGCCGCGCTGACGAGGCCGGTGGCTTCGCCGGCCAGCACGGTCAGGTTCGGTCGCGCCAGCACGCGCGCGACCATCGTGCGGTTGTAGGCGTCGCGATCGCACTGGGCGCGCGGCGACCGCACCGCCGGTCCCTTGCTGGTGTTCAGCATCCGGAACTGGATGCCGGTCGCGTCGGTGCACAGCGCCATCTCGCCGCCGAGCGCGTCGACCTCGCGCACCAGCTGGCCCTTGGCGAGACCGCCGATCGCCGGGTTGCACGACATGCGGCCGATCGCCGCCGGGTCGAGCACGACCATCGCGGTGCGGCAGCCGAGCCGCGCCGCCGCCGACGCCGCTTCGACGCCCGCGTGGCCGCCGCCCACCACCACCACGTCGAAGTCGCGCGTCACGCCCGACTCGCTTAGCGGCCCGCGGCGGCAGCACAAGGGGGTGCCGGCGGCGCCGCGGTCAGCCGCGGTCCGGCACCGACCGCGCGTAGATCGCCCGCAGCAGCAGGCGGTGGCGGATCACGTAGGTCCACATGCCGCCTGCATCGGCCGCGGGCCGCTGCCCCCTTCAATGCCCGGGGACCACGCGTAGACTGCCACCATGCGCGCACCGTTGCCGTTCGCCGTGTGCCTGACCCTCGCCATCGCACCCTCGGCCACGGCCCAGGTCGGTCTCGGCGATCTGGCGCGGGTGTGCCGCGAACGCGCCGAACGCAGCCGGCCGCGCCAGGTCGCGGCGCTCGAGCCGTTCCTGGCCGACCTCGCGCTCGGCTACCAGGAGAACCAGCTGTTCCTCGACGGCAAGATCGCCGAGGCGGCTGCGATCGGCGACGGCCTCGTGCCGCTGCTGCTCGAGAAGCTGCAGCCCGCGTCGGGCGGCGAGCCGGCGCGCAACCTGGCCGGCAACTGCCGCCGCGTGCTCGAGCGGCTCGACCCGGCGTCGTTCGTCGACGCGCTCGCCGAGATGGCGCGCGGCAACCACGAGATCGCGCGACCCGAGGCCATCCGCCTGCTCGGCCACGCGGGGACGCCGCAATCGGTGCTGGTGCTGACCGACCTGCTCGACCAGACCACCGGCGAGGAGAAACGGCTCGTCGTGCGTTCGCTGCGCCTGCTGCGGGCAGCCGCACCGGCCACGAAGATCGTGCCGGCGCTGGGCTCGAACGACCGCCAGTTGCGCGAGGAGGTGCTCGCCTACCTCGTCGCGGCGCGGCCACGCCAGGTCGTCGAGTTCGTGCTGCAGGCGCTCGGCGCCGAACGCGACACGCGCCTGCTGCCGCAGTACGTCGAGTACTTCATCGCCGCCGTGCAGGAACACGACGGCGTCGCGCGCGGCCTGCTGTGGCTGCTCGATCCGGAGAAGCTCGACTGGCAGGATCGGCTGCGGCTCGTGCAAGGCCTCGCGACGATCGCGCCGAAGGACCACGAACCGACCACGCGCCGCATGCACGAGATCCTCGACTCGGGCGACACGACGACGCTGGCGGTGCAGGCCGCGGTGACGCTGCGCGCGCTCGGCGACCGGCAGGGCGTCACCAAGCTGCAGCGCACGCTGAACGACCAGCTGCGCCGGCCGCAGCGCAAGCGCGAGCCGGGGCTCTACGAGCAGCGCGCCAACCTGTCGTTCGCGATCGAGGACTACGGCGACGCGATCGCCGACTACGAGAAGATCATCGAATACACCGAAGGTCCGGCGATGACGCGCCGCGCCTGGATCGGCATCGCCAAGAGCGAAGCGCGGCGCAAGAAGACCGCCAACCTGCTGAAGGCCCTGAAGAGCTCGGGCATGACGGTCGGCGAGATCGAGCTGCTCGGCCTCGACGACCCGGTGGTGCGCGAGACGCTGCAGCAGGACAAGGTGCGCGCCTTCCTGCAGCAGCTGGCCAAGGACGAGGCGCCGAAGTGACGTCGGCGGGTGGCGGCCCGCTGTGCAGTTGACCCCGGGACGGCGCGGGGTGATAGTGCTCGCCCTTTTCCCCGTGACCGCCGGCTCCCCGGCGCCCCACCCCCGTGCCCGCAACGACCGCCATGGAAGTCCAGGTTGCCGAGACCGGCCCCTGCAGCCGCTCCCTCTACATCACGGTTCCGCCGACCCAGGTCGACGAGCACCTCGAACAGATGTACGCGTCGGCGCAGCGCCAGGTGCAGATGAAGGGCTTCCGGCCCGGCAAGGTGCCGCGCGCGATGATCCAGAAGCACCTCGGCAAGAGCATCCTGGCCGAAGCCAAGGAACAGCTGCTGAACCGCTTCTTCGGCGAGGCCTGCCGCAGCAAGGACCTGGCGCCGGTCGGGCGCATCGCGATCGACGGCTTCGAGCAGCTCGAAGTGCATCCCGGCACCGAGCTGAAGTTCGTCGCCAAGATCGACGTGCGACCGCAGTTCGAACTGAAGGACACCAAGGGCCTCGAGGCCGAGTCGTTCGTCGCCGAGGCGACCGACACCGACGTCGAGAACGCGCTGAAGGAAGTCGCCCACCACAAGCGCGCGATCCAGACCACCGACCAGCCGGTCGCCGACGGCGACTTCGTCAAGGCCGACCTGACGTTCGTCGACGAGGCCGGCAAGGCCGTGCACGAGCGCAAGGGTGCCCAGTTGAACACGCGCGTGCCGATGCACGGCATCACCGAGGAGGCCTGGTCGCAGGGCCTGCTGGGTGCGACCACCGGCAAGCAGATCGAGATCGCGCTGCAGTTCCCGCCGACGTTCGAGAAGGAGGCCGTGCGCGGCCAGAAGGGCACGGTCCGCATCGCGGTCCGCGAGGTGCTGCGCGTGATGGCACCGCCGATCGACGACGCGCTGGCCAAGGACCTCGGCTTCGCCGACCTGGCCGCGGTGCAGGCCGACCTGCGCGAGCGCATCGCCGGCGAGAAGCAGCGCCTGGGGCGCCAGCGGCAGGAGGAACAGTGCCTGCAGCAGCTGCTGGACCGGCACGACATCCCGCTGCCCCCGTCGCTGGTCGAGGAGCAGCAGCGCGCGGCGCTGGCGGCGTTCGAGCAGCGGCTCCGCGAAGGCGGCGCCAAGGACGACGAGGTGCAGAAGAAGCTGGAAGAAGCGCGCGCCGAGGCCCAACAAGACGCCCAGCGTCGGGTCCGCCTGTTCTTCCTGATCGAAGAGGTCGCCCGGCGCCAGAAGCTGTTCGTCACCGAGACCGACGTGGACCAGGAGCTCAAGGCGATCGCCGCTGCCAACAGCAACGAGGAGCGTCAGATCACCGCGGCGCAGGTCCGCGAGCACCTGGAGCAGGACAAGCGGCTCGGGGAACTGCGGCTGGGACTGCTGGAGCGCAAGGTCCGCAATTTCCTCAGAGAGAACGCCAGGATCGTCGATAAGAAGGGCAGTTGATCGAAGTCGCGGCGAGTGCCGCCGTCGGCGCCGGCAAGGTGCCCGGCGGCCCCGGGCGACCCGATCGACCCCAGTGGAGCGTCGAGCCCATGAGCATCGCCAACGACTACATCATCCCGTTCGTCATCGAGAAGACCGGGCGCGGCGAGCGCCAGTACGACATCTACAGCCGGCTGCTCGAAGACCGCATCGTCTTCATCGGCTCGCCGATCGACGACGGTGTCGCGAACTCGGTGATCGCCCAGCTCCTGTTCCTGCAGAAGGAGAACAAGAGCCAGGACATCAACCTGTTCCTGAACACGCCGGGCGGCAGCGTGACCGCCGGCCTCGCGATCTACGACACGATCCAGTTCGTGCAGTGCCCGGTCGCCACCTACTGCATCGGCCAGGCCGCCTCGATGGGCGCGGTGCTGCTGGCCGCCGGCACGAAGGGCAAGCGCCACGCACTGCCGCACTCGCGCATCATGATCCACCAGCCGTGGGGCGGCGTCGGCGGCACCGCGGTCGACATCTCGATCCAGGCCGACGAGATCCTGCGCCTGAAGCAGACGCTCAGCGACATCCTGGGCAGCCACTGTGGCAAGTCGCCGGACCAGGTCAGCAAGGACAGCGACCGCGACTTCTTCATGGGTCCGGCCGAGGCCAAGGCCTACGGCCTGATCGACGAGATCGTGCAGACCAGCAAGTGACGGCGCAGCGCCGGCGGTTCGGTTCTGCTAGGATTGCAGCCGCTTCGGGCACTCGGCCCGAACGCGAACCGAGACTCTGAGACGCAGGCAGGTAGATGGCAGGCAAGGGCAAGACGGTCGAACGCTGCACGTTCTGCGAGAAGTCGCGGCACCACGTGCAGTCCCTGATCTCCGGCCCGCCGGGCATCTACATCTGCAACGAGTGCATCGAGATCTGCAACACGATCCTCAAGGAGGAGGACCGCAAGCAGAAGGGCGGTTCGACGCCAACGTTCGTCAAGGACCTGGTGCTTAAGGACAAGGTCCCGACGCCGGCGCAGATGTACAAGCGCCTCAGCGACTACGTGATCGGCCAGGAGCGCGCGAAGAAGGTGCTGTCGGTCGCGGTCTACAGCCACTACCGGCGCCTGCACGCGCACTTCCACAACCCGGACCTCGAACTCGAGAAGAGCAACGTGCTGCTGGTCGGCCCGACCGGCTCCGGCAAGACGCTGCTCGCGCGCACGCTGGCGCGCATCCTCGACGTGCCGTTCGCGATCGCGGACGCGACGACGCTGACCGAGGCCGGCTACGTCGGCGAGGACGTCGAGAACATCCTGCTGCGGCTGCTGCAGAACGCCAACTTCGACGTCGAGCGCGCGCAACAGGGCATCGTCTACATCGACGAGATCGACAAGATCGGCCGCACCACCAGCAACGTCTCGATCACGCGCGACGTCAGCGGTGAGGGCGTGCAGCAGGCGCTGCTGAAGATCCTCGAAGGCACGGTCGCCAACGTGCCGCCGCAGGGTGGCCGCAAGCACCCCGAGCAGAGCTACATCCAGGTCAACACGGAGCACATCCTGTTCATCTGCGGCGGCACCTTCAGCGGCATCGAGCACTTCGTCGCGCGCCGGCTCGGCCAGAAGGTGATCGGCTTCGGCCAGGGCGTCGACGCCGCGCCCGCCGCCGACTTCGACCTGGTCACGACGCAGAAGGAACGCGACCGCCTGATCCCGCACCTGGACCAGAAGGACCTGATCGACTTCGGCATGATCCCCGAGTTCGTCGGCCGCCTGCCGGTCGTCGTGCCGATGCGGTCGCTGACGCGGGACGAGATCCTGAACGTCATGACCGAGCCGAAGAACGCGCTGGTCAAACAGTACAAGGCGATGTTCGAGCTGGACGGCTGCCAGCTCGAGTTCACCGACGAAGCGCTCGGCGCGCTGGCCGACCAGGCCATGCAGCGCGAGACCGGCGTGCGGTCGCTGCGGTCGATGTTCGAGCAACTGCTGCTCGAGCTGCGCTTCGACATCGGCGCGCGCAAGGGCGAACGCATCGTGATCACGGACGAGTTCGTGCACGAGCGGCTGGCCGGCGACCGCGGCGGCGAGGCGGCCCGGCGCAAGCGCGACTCGGCCTGAGCGACGGTGGACGCCCCCCGCGCCGACGGCGCCGCCAGGCTGCCGCTGACCGACCTGACCGATGCCGAAGTGACTGCGGCCGTCGTCGCGTGCGGCGGCAAACCGTTCCAGGCGCGCCAGGTCCTGCACTGGCTCTGGCGCCACGGCGTCGACGACTACGCCCAGATGGGCAATGTGCCGGCGCAACTGCGCACCGCGCTGGCCGAACGCCATCCGCTGCGCGGCGCCACGGTGGCAAAGGCCGACCTGGCCGACGACGGCACCGAGAAGCTGCTGCTGCGGTTGCGGGACGCCGAGACGGTCGAATGCGTGGTGATCCCCGACGGCGAACGCACGACGCTGTGTGTCTCGACGCAGGTCGGCTGCCCGGTCGCATGCATCTTCTGCGCCTCGGGCATGGCCGGCGTGAAGCGCAACCTCACGGCCGGCGAGATCGTCGAGCAGGTCCTGGTCGCGCGCCGGCGCCTCGGCGCGGCGCGGCGGCTCACCAACCTGGTCGTCATGGGCATGGGCGAACCGCTGCTGAACCTCGACGCGCTGCTGCCGGCACTGCAGCGCATCCACGACGCCGACGGCATCGACATGGGCGCGCGCCGCATCACGGTCAGCACGTCGGGCTACCCGCGGCAGATGGAGCGGTTCGCAGCCGCCGACCCGGCCTACAACCTCGCCGTGTCGCTGCACGCGGCCGACGACGCGCTGCGCCGGGAACTCGTGCCGACCAGTTCGGCGCCGGTGCGAGAGATCGTCGAGGCGGCGCACCGCTACTTCGGCCGCAAGGGCCGCGAAGTCACCTACGAGGTGGTGCTGCTGGAAGGCCGCAACGACCGGCCGCAGGACGCGGTGGCGATGGTCGAGGTGCTCGGCGCCCTGCCGTGCACGGTCAACCTGATCCCGTGGAACCCGGTCGAGGAACTGGCCGCCGCCCGCGGACTGCGGCGACCGGCGAAGGCCCGCGTCGACGCGTTCGCCGACGCGCTGCGCCGCGGTGGCCTCAACGTCACCGTGCGCCGGCAGCGCGGCGCCGACCGTTCGGCGGCGTGCGGCCAGCTGCGGCTGCGCGCCGCGGCCGCACCGCCCGCAGGCTGAGCCGTTTCAGCGCACCTTGGCGCCGTCGTCGGCGCCGTGCCGCCGCTGCAGCTGCTTGCCTCCCGGCACCGGCGCGGCGTCCTGTTGCGCGGGCGGTTGCGGCTTCTTGGCCTTGGCGACCTGCTCCGAACCCTTGCGCAGGAACGTGACCGCGACCTCGTCGCCGGCCGCGATCCTGGCCAGCGCGGCCTGCACATCGGCCGGGGCGCCGACCGCCTCGCCACCGACGCGCAGCACGATGTCACCGACCCGCAGACCCAGTTCGCTGGCCAGCGAGCCTTCGGCCACGCCCTGCACCATCAGGCCCTGGCCGTCTGCCAGCTCGAGGTGCTCGCGCAGCTCGGCTGGGATCTCCGGCCGCACGCTGACGCCGAGCCGGTTCGCGAGGTCGGGCGCCGGCACCGGCTGCAGCAGTTCGAAGCCCGGCTGCGGCCGGCCCCCGAGCGGCGCCATACCGCGCTGGAGCCGCAGGAACGGCTGCGCCATCGGATCCACGTCGGACCACAGGCGCAGGCCGATGCCGCCGAGCCCGCCGCGCTCGAGCACGTCGGGATACTGGGCGCGGAACGACTCCATGTCGGGCGCCTCGTAGACCTTCTGCTCCGACTTGCCCTCGGCGTCGGTCTCTTCGATCTCGACGCGCACCGCACCGTCCGGGCCAATCTGCATCGACATGCCGCGCGATGCGCCGGGCGTGGCCTGCATCTGCTCCTGCAGGTCGCGGAAGAAGTCGTCGTGGAAGAAGCGCGCCCGCGGGATGTCGAGGCCGAAGCGCTGCTCCATCTCGCGGAAGAACTGGTCGAAGTCGCCCTGCAGGCCGTCGCGCGGCAGGCTGCCGGTGCGCGGCCGTGCCACGTCGTCCTGGCCGCGCTGCACGAGGCCGCGGCTGTCGCCGCGCTCGATCTGCCGGATCAGGCGCCGCGCGCGCCACTGCACCTCGTGGTCGGTGCTGGACTCGGCCGCCTTGCGCAGCGCCGGCAGCGCCGCCTCGCCGAGCGCACGCAGGCTGCGTTCGGCCTCGAGCCGGGCGCGGAAGCTGTCGTCGCCGAGGTCGCCGATCAGGTCTTCGGCCGAACGCCGGCCCTCGGCCTCGGTGCCGGACGCGGGCTTCGGGGCAGGGGTGTCGCCCTGCGCCATCAGGGGAGCGAGGCCGAGGGCCCCGAGGATCGTGACCAAAGCCGCCGTTCGCAGTTCGCTCATCGTCGTGTCTCCGCCCACGGCCGATCGACCGGCCGCCGGGGCGCCGCGCAGAACGAGCCGGGCGGCGAAAGACTCCGACCGTCAGCGCGGCTGCGGCTCGGCCGTCGGCGCCACGGGCACCGGTGCCATCGGCTCACCCGGCTCCACCGGCGTCTCCACCAGCGACCGCAGCCGCCAGCGTCCCAACATGCCCGGCCCTTGCGTGCTGCTGCTGCCCGGCTCGTCGCCCAGGAGGCGCAGCGGCACCCGGTCGCCCGCGTACGGAACCGCCAGCTCGGTGTCGCCGTGGCCGACCGGCATCGCGATCGGCGGCCGCTGCAGCGCCGACGGCCGTTCGTGGGTCCGCACCCATCCCCAGCCGACCAGGAACGAAACCAGCGCCGCAGCCGCGGCACCGACCAGCCACGGCCGCGCCAGCGGGCGGCCCACCGGCCGCACCGAACCGGCTGCCGCACCGGCGACGCGCGCGACGATCGCCTGCTGCATGGCCGTGAACATCGCCTCGTCGCCGACCGCAGGCTCGACCTCCCGCAGGCGCAGCAGTGGTTGCTGCAGACCGGCGGCCTCGCGGCGACAGGCCTGGCAGCCACGCAGGTGCTCGCGCACGTCGGCGGCCGCCGGCACGGCCAGATCGCCGCCGACGAACAACGGCAGCTGCCGGCGGATCGTCCGGCACGAGCTCATCGTTCCCCCCCCAGAGTGGCACCGCCGCGTTCGAGCCGCTCCCACTGGTCGCGGAACAACTGCCGACCGCGGTGCAGCCGCCAGCGCGCGGTCGCGTGCGTCACGCGCAGGATCGGCGCGATTTCGCGGCAGCTGAGGCCGTGGATGTCGCGCAGCACCAGCACGGCGCGGAACTTCGTGTCCAGGTGCTCCAGCACCCGCCAGACCATCGCGTCCTGCTCGGTGCGCTCCAGCGTCCGGTCCCCCTGCGCCTCACGCTCGTCTGGCAACGACGGCAGCAGCTCCTCGATCGGCCGCGCCGGGGCGCTGCGGTGCTTGCGCAGCAGGTCGATCGCGAGGTTCATCACGATCCGGTAGAACCACGTGTAGAAGCTGCGCGTGAAGTCGTAGCGCTCGAGCGACCGGAACAGGCGCACGAACGCCTCCTGCGTCACGTCGCGCGCGTCCTCGCTGCTGCCGAGCACGTGGAAGGCGATCCAGAAGGCCCGCTTCTGGTAGCGCGCCACCAGCGCCGCGAACGGGTCGTGCTGGCCCGCCAGCGTGCGGCGCACGAGTTCCGCGTCGCTGACGTGGGCCGCAGCGGCCAGGGTGGCGATCTCGGTCGGCAGCCCGGCCGGCAGGCTGACGTGCGACTCGGCGGCAGGGGTCCGGCGGTCTGGTTCGGGGCGCATCATGCGGCGTTCGGTTGCGGCACTCTACGGCGCTCGGCGGCCATGTACAGGGCCGGCCACATGAACGGGCGAAGATCCCGGCCTGCGCTCGCGGCGAGAACCCGGCGCGGCCACGCGACCGTTCAGCCGGCGGTCGGCGTGCCCATGCTCCGGAACTTCCGGTAGCGCTGCTCCAGCAGCTCCGGCAGCGGGATCCGGCCCAGCTCGTCGAGCCACTCCAGCACCTGCGCCTTGACCCGGTCGACCGCCGCCTTCGGGTCGCGATGCGCACCACCGAGCGGCTCCTCGATGACCTTGTCGACGAGGCCGAGCCGCAGCAGGTCCTTGCTGGTCAGCTTCAGCGCTTCGGCCGCCTCGGGCGCCTTGTCGCCGCTCTTCCAGAGGATCGCCGCGCAGCCCTCGGGCGAGATCACCGAGTAGTAGCTGTTCTCGAGCATGCCGACCCGGTCGCCGACACCGATGCCGAGCGCGCCACCGGAACCACCCTCGCCGATCACGAGGCAGACGATCGGCACCTTCAGGTCGAACATCTCCAGGATGTTGCGCGCGATCGCCGCGGCCTGACCGCGCTCTTCGGCGCCGATGCCCGGATAGGCCCCCGGCGTGTTGATGAAGGTCACGATCGGCAGCTTCATCTTCTCGGCCAGCCGCATCTTCTGCAGCGCCTTGCGGTAGCCCTCCGGGTGCGCGCAGCCGAAGTTGCACGCGAGGCGGTCCTTGACCGTCTTGCCCTTGCGGTGGCCGACCAGCAGGAAGCGCGTCGAACCCATCGTCGCGAGGCCGGTCACGATCGCCCGGTCCTCGCCGAACACCCGATCGCCGTGCAGCTCGACGAAGTCGTCGAGCATCAGCTGCACGTAGTCCGAGGTCATCGGCCGGTCGGCGTGGCGCGCCACGTTGACCCGCTCCCACGGCGACAGCTGCGCATAGACCTCCGCGGTCTGCCGCCGCAGGCGCTCTTCCAGCAGCTCGATCTCGCCGGTCAGCTCGAGGTGCGATCCCGAGTTCAGCTTGCGCAGCTCGGCGATCTTGGTCTGCAGGTCGCTGAGCGGACGCTCGAACGCGAGGCCGTCCTGGACCGGCGGCTTGGCGGAGGGTTCGGTCATGGTGACGGGGTACTGTAGGCAGCGGCCCGGCCGCCATCCACGGTCTCGGCGGTCACAGCCCGTATTCGCGGATCTTGCGGTACAGCGTCCGCTCGCTGAGCCCCATCGCGCGAGCCGTCTTCTGCCGGTTGCCACCGGTCAGCTCCAGCGTGACGCGGATGTGGTTGCGCTCCACCTCCTGCCACGGCTGCCCGGCGAGGAACTGCCAGGCGTCCTGGTCGACCGGCAGCGGCGCCCAGATCTCGGGCGGCAGGTCGGCCCGCGTCAGGATGTTGCCGCGCGCGCGCACGACCATCGATTCGACCGCGTTGCGCAGCTCGCGCACGTTGCCGGGCCAGTCGTACTGCACCAGCGCGACCAGCGCGTCGCGGTCGATCGACTCGACGTCCTTGCCGTGCAGCTTGCGGAAGTGCTGCAGGAAGTGCTCGACCAGCAGCTTGATGTCCGATCGGCGCTCGCGCAGCGACGGCAGCTCGATCGTGACGACCTTGAGTCGGAAGTAGAGGTCCTGGCGGAACGTGCCGTCCTTGACCTTCTGCTGCAGGTCGGCGTTGGTCGCCGCCAGCACGCGCACGTCGACCGGTCGCAGCTTGTTGTCGCCGAGCCGCGCGACGGCGCGCTCCTCGAGCACGCGCAGCAGCTTGATCTGCGTCGCCAGCGGCATCTCCCCCACTTCGTCGAGGAACAGCGTGCCGCCGGCCGCGTACTCGAACTTGCCTTCGCGATCGACGACCGCGCCGGTGAACGCGCCCTTCACGTGCCCGAACAGCTCGCTCTCGATCGTGCCCTCCGACATGCCGCCGCAGTTGATCGCGACGAACGGCCGCTTCTGCCGCGGCGACAGGTTGTGGATCGCGCGCGCGACCAGTTCCTTGCCGGTGCCCGACGCGCCGAGGATCAGCACCGAGGCCGCCGTGCCGGCGATCTGCCGCACCAGCGCCAGCACGCGCTGCATCTTCGGGTCCTGGCCGACGATGCCCTCGATGCCGAACACGCGTTCGAGCTGGCCGCGCAGGTCGTCGTAGGCGACGTCCTTCTGGTGGTCTTCGAGCGACTTCTTGACCTTCGCGCGCAGGTCGGCGAGGTCGACCGGCTTCTCGACGTAGTAGGTCGCGCCCTGCTCCATCGCCTGCACCGCGACGTCGCGGCTGCCGTGGCCGGTCAGCATCACGACGCGGCAGTTCGCGTACGACTGCTTGGCCGCCGCCAGCACCGCGAAGCCGTCGACGCCCTTCATCACGAGGTCGGTGACGACGACCGCGAACCGCCGCTCGGCGAGCAGCGCCTGGGCCTCGGCGCCGCCGGCGGCCGCCGTGATCTCGACCGGCAGCACCTCGAGCGCCTCCACCAGCGATTCGCGCAACGCGTCGTCGTCGTCGACGACCAGGATCGGATCGCGCTTCATGCCCCGTTCTCCGCCGCGGCGCCGTCGCGGCCGGCCGGCAGCCGCAGCGAGAACTGCGTGCCCTTGCCGACCTCGGACTGCAGCGTCAGCGTGCCGCCGTGCTCCTCGACGACGCGGCGCACGGTCGGCAGCCCGAGGCCGGTGCCGCTGCGCTTGGTGCTGAAGTACGGCTCGAACACGCGCGCCTGCACCTCGGGAGTCATGCCGGCGCCGGTGTCGGTGACGCGGATCGTCACGTGGCCACCGTCCCGCACGGTCGAGATCAGGATCTCGCCGCCCGCCGGCGTCGCGTCCTTGGCGTTGCGCAGCAGGTTGACCAGCGCCGCCTGCATGTGGTCCCAGTCGAGCGGCACCGAGTCGACGTCGGCGCCGGCGAAGAAGCGCAGCGAGATGCCGAGTTCGCGCAGCTCCGGCTCCTGGAACTCCACCAGCGCCTGCAGCTTCGCGTTCAGGTCGACCGGGACCAGCTTGGGTTCCGGCGCGCGCGCGAAGCCGAGGAACTCCTCGAGGATCTTCTGCAGCCGCCGGACCTCGGCCTCGACCGTCGACAGCCGCTTCTGCGTGCGCTTGTCGCGCGGCGTCTCCGGCTCACGGAAGTCCTCCAGCACCAGCTGCAGGTTCAGGCCGATCGTGCTGAGCGGGTTGCGGACCTCGTGCGCGAAGCCGGCCAGCAGCGTGCCGAGTTGCGCCAAACGCTGCGTGCGGATCTTCGCGAGGCGTTCTTCGCGCGCGGACTTCGACATGGGGCCGGCGCACGATACGGACCGGCGCCGGCGAATGCTCGTCTCCGGCGGCGGTTTCCCAGCCGCGATGCAGGCCCGCCACAGCCCGGCGAGTATCGTGCGCGACCGATGCCGGCAGCACGGATCCGACTGCGCGACGCCGACCCGACGGCCCTGGCCACCGATGCCGCAACGCGGCTGCGGCGCGGCGAGCTGCTCGTGCTGCCGACCGAGACGGTCTACGGCCTCGCGGTGCTGCCGAGCCACAGCGACGCCGTCGCGCGGGCCCGGGCGTGGAAGGGCCGCGCCGAACAGCAGCCGTTCACGTGGCACGTGGCCGAGGCGCGCGACCTGCAGCGGCTCGCCGGCACGCTGCCGGCCGGCATCGTGCGCCTGGTCGACCGCTACTGGCCCGGCCCGCTGACCGTGATCGTGCCGGCGCGCGACGGCGGCACCTGCGGCGTGCGACTGCCTGCACACGACTTCACGCGGGCCGTGATCCGGGCCGCCGGCGAACCGCTGTGGCTGTCCAGCGTCAACCGGACCGGTGCCCCACCGCTGACCGATCCCGAGCCGATCGCCGCGGCGGTCGGCGACGCGGTGACGCTGGTCGTCGACGACGGGCCGTCGCCGATCGGCACCGCATCGACGATCGTGCGCGCGACCGGCCCGCGCCTCGAAGTGCTGCGCGAAGGCATCCTGACCACCGCCGACGTGCTGCAGACCGCGGCGCGCCTCGTGCTGTTCGTCTGCACCGGCAACACGTGCCGATCGCCGCTGGCCGAGGCGCTGGCGCGCGACCTGACCGCGCGCACGCTCGGTGTCGCGCCGGCCGACGTACTGGCGCACGGCTACTGGTTCGCCAGCGCCGGTGTCGGTGCCGGCCCCGGCATGCCGGCCAGCGAAGGCAGCCTCGCCGCCGGAGCCGAGATCGGCCTCGACCTGTCGGCGCACGAGAGCCGGTCGCTGACGCCGGAACTGGTGCAGCGGGCCGAGCAGATCTTCTGCCTCGGCCGCGGCCACCAGCGCGCGATCCTGGCCGAGATGCCCGAGGCCGCCGACAAGGTGAAACTGCTGCGCGTCGACGGCCTCGACGTGCAGGACCCGTTCGGCAGCGACCTGCGCGCCTACCGCCGGGTCCGCGACGAGATCCGCGCCGCGGTCGGCGCCCGGCTGCCGGGCTGGCTGCAGCGCTGACCGGTCGCGGTCAGTCGCCGGCCTGCGTCTCCGGACGTTCGACCATCTCGCGCCACTTGCGCAACAGCCGCAGGAACTGGCGCTTCTCGAGCAGCGGGTGCCCCATGTACTCGCCGGGGCCGGCGACGTCCTTCAGCACGACGCTGCCGCCGCCGAGTTTGACGTCGTCGTCGATCTTCAGGTGGCCGCTGATGCCGACCTGACCGGCGACGACGCAGCGATCGCCGATCGACGACGAGCCGGCGATCATGCAGCCGGCCGCCATCGCGGTGTCGGCGCCGATCGTGCAGTTGTGCGCGACGTGGCACAGGTTGTCGATCTTGGTGCGCGCGCCGATCCGCGTCGGCCCGAGCGTGCCGCGGTCGACGGCCGTCGAGGCGCCGATCTCGACGTCGTCTTCGAGCACGACGCTGCCGAGCTGCGGCACCTTGACCCAGGTGTGGCCTTCGCGCGCGTAGCCGAAGCCGTCGCTGCCGAGCACCGCGTTGGCGTGCACGATCACGCGCGCGCCGATCCGGACGCTGCCGTAGACGACCACGTTGGGGAAGAACACGCAGTCGCGCCCGATCGTGACGTCGTCGCCGATCGCGACGCCGGCCATCACGACGGTGCCGGCGCCGATGCGGCTGCGGCCGACCACCGCGTGCGGCCCGATCGCGACCGGCGCCTCGAGTTCGGCGGCCGGATCGACGACCGCGGTCGGGTGCACCACGTGCTCGACCGCGCGCGGCCCGGGGTGGAACAGCTGCGCGACCTTCGCGTAGGCCAGGTCGACGTCGGCGACGACGATCTGGCTCGCCGCGGTGGTCAGTTCGACGTTGGCCAGCACGGCACCCGCACGCGTCGTCGCGGCCAGCGCCTGGTAGTGGGCGTTGCGCACGAAGCCGATCCGGTCCGGCCCCGCGGTGCGCAGATCGCCGAGGCCGATGATGCGCCGTTCGCCGTCACCGACCAGCCGACCACCGACGAGGTCGGCGAGGGCCGCTACCGTGGCATGGGTCATGGCGCCCGATTATGCAGCGCCCGCACGCGATCCGCCGCCTCGATCAGCGCAGAACGCGGGCCAGCCGGATCGTAGGCGATGCCGTCCCCGGCCGTGACCCGCAGCGCCCGCGCCGCGGCCTCGCGCAGTTCGAGCGCGTCCGCGGTCAGGCACTCGGCCAGCGCCTGCAGCGACGCAGCGTCGGTGCGGCCGGCCAGCGCCTCGGCGAAGCGCGGCCGCAGCGCCGGCGCACCGTGCCGCAGCAGCGCCGCGATCGCGGGCGACAGCGGCAGGTCGCGGCGCCAGTACGCCAGCAGCTCCGCCGAGCCGTCGCGCGCCGCCAGCACGCGCGCGGCTTCGGCCAGCACGAACGGATCGGCGAGCTGGCGCAGCGCCTCGGCCGCGGCCGGCGGCAGCGGTCCGCGACCGAGCTCCGCGACCAGCGCGCGGGCGCAGGCCGAGCCGAACCGCGCGCGCAGCGCGATCGCCAGCGGCGCCTCGCCGACGCAGAGTTCGGCCAGTCGTTCACCTGGCGGCAGGCAGGCGAGGTCCTCGAGGTCGCCGCGCGGCGCGCGCGGCCGCGGCAGCCGGTCGCGCAGCACCGGCAACGGGTCGGCCCAGAACGTCGGATCGATCGCGTGCGCGCGGCGGCAGGCCAGCGCCGGATCGACCAGCGGTTCGCCGTCGGCGGCCGCGAGGCCGAGCGCGGCCTGCAGGCTGGCGGCCGGCGCGCCGACCGGCAGGAAGCGCGCCGCGACCGCCTGGGCGCGCTGCGCGGCGTCGGCGGCGTCACCGAGCCCCGCGAGTTCGGTCTGCGCCAACCGCAGGTCGGCGCGCTGGCCGAGCCAGCGCAGCAGCAGCGAGCCGGCGTCGGGTGCCACCGGTTCGGCATCGGGCAGCAGCAGTTCGCGCAGCACGTCGAGCGCGGCGCGGCGGCCGCGCTCGCCGCCGCCGACCGGCGCGTCGAGTTCGCTGCGGGCCCAGGCGGCGGCGGCCGGACCGACCGCGCCGGACCGCGCGCGCCGCACGTCGTCGAGGCCGCCGAGGTGCGCACGGTGCGCGAGCCAGCGCGCGTCGTCACACCAGCCGGCGAACGGGTCGGCGCCGGGCCACGCCAGCGGCCGCGTGCCGCTGACCAGCAGCACGTCGTCGCCGACCACGAACACCTCGTTGGCGCCGTGCGCGACCGCGGCGCTGCCCAGCAGCGCCCGCAGCGCTTCGGTGCCGACGAGGTCGAGCGCGAACGCCTGCACGACGAGCCCGTCGCCGGCGACGCGGCGCAGTTCGCGCTGCAGTTCGATCGTGGTCTGCGGCGCCGTCGCCGGCTGCGGCGAGGCGGCGACGAACACCACCTGCCGCGCCGCATCCGGGATCGCGGCCAGCGCCTGCAGCCAAGGGGCCACGGTGCAGCGCAGGCGGGGCTCCGCGGCGGCGGCGACCGCGGTCGGCAGCGGCACCGGACCGTCGGCATCGAGCCGCGCCGCCCATGCGGGCGGCAGGCCGAATCCGTCGACGACGTCGACCTCGTGCCAACCGCAGTGCAGCAGCAGGCGCGGCAGGCGCAGCGTGCCGACCCCGAGCACGAGCGCCCGGTCGCCCGGCGCCGCGAACGTGCGAGCGATGACCGCGGCCAGCTCGCTGCCGGCGTGGTCGGGCCCGGCGCGGTCGACGGTGCCGCCGCCCAGGCGCAGCGCGAGCGCCTGCGTCGCGCGGTCGTAGACCACGCTGCGGTCGCCAGCGCGCACCAGCACGGTGACGGACGCCGTGTCCGCCGCAGCGCCGCCGGGCAGCGCGACGACCACGGCCGCCGCGGTCGCCAACCCGGCCGCCAGCGCGACCTGGCGCACGGTGATCGCCGCCGCGACGGCCCCGAGCAGCGCGGCGAGCAACAGCACGGCGCCACCGGCGGCCCCGGCGTGCCGCGTGGTCCACCACGACAGCGGCAGGCACACCAGCGCCAGCAGCAGTTCGCGCGCCCGCACCGCGCGCGCGATGCCGGCACCGGCAGCCGCCCCGCCGCGCGCCAGCGCGACCAGCGGCAGTGCGACCGCCACCGCGGCGGCGCCGATCTGGCCGGTCGCGGCGCGCACCGGTTCCCAAGCTGCCGCGGCGACCAGCGCGAGCACGCCGCCGAGCGCCCACCACCACGGCCGCGCGCGGCCACCGGCAGCCGCGTCGGCCGTCACCAGCAGCGCCAGCGCGGCCGCGACGCCGGCGATGCGGCCGAGGTCGCAGCGCAGCCCACCGGCCAGCACCGCCGCTCCGACGCAGCCGAGCGCCAGCGCTTCGATCGCGGCGAACCGGTGCATGGCGCGCGGTGCGAACGCGAGGCCGAGGCCGATCGCCACCGCGAGCGCCACGGCGAGCCAGACGAGGTCGTGCCCGCCGATCGTGTGCAGCCGGTGCAGCGTCGACGCCGCCTCGGCGCCGGCGAACCCGACCGCGGCCGCGAGCCACGCCCGGCGCCAGGTGCCGGCCGGCGCCGCCGGCAGCCGAGTGGCCGGGCCGGCAGCGGGTTCGAGTTCGGGCGCCGGCGCCAGCATGCGCAGCAGGATACCGGGCTCCGCCAGTGGACCGGCGCCGGCGACGGGGCGCCGTGCCGCGTGCACCCGCACGGCCGGTGGCTCCACGCCACCCGTGCGTCCCTGCCGTGGTCCCGTCACGCCCTTGCTACCGCGCCGAGACCTGCATGTCGGCCAGCGTCTGGACCGCTGCGCGCGGGTCGGCGCTCTGCAGCAGGCGTTCGCGCACCTCGGCGCGCGACAGCAACTTCGCGATCTCGGCCAGCGTCTTGATGTGCGCCAGCTTCTTGCTGCGCGGGATGATCAGGCCGATCACGATCCGCGCCGGCGCGCCGTCGAGGGTCTCGAACGGGATGCCGGCCTGACTCAGCCCCAGCACGGCGACCAGTTCGTCGATGCCGTCGATCGCCGCGTGCGGGATCGCGATGCCGTGTTCCATGCCGGTCGTCATGCTGCGTTCGCGCGCGACCAGCGCCTGCTCGACGATCGGCACCATCGCCTCGGCGTAGCGCCCGGCGCGGACCGGCACCCGCGCGATCGTCGCCAGTGCCTCCCACTTGTCGGCGGCCCGCAGGGGCATTTCCACGAGTTCTGGCGTGATCAGGTCGGAGAGCTTCATGGACCGCTGCCGGCGCGCGAGTCACCTCGCCGCGCGACGTGACGAATGCAACCGACGCCGTACGGACGGTGCAATCGGAAAGTCGGAAACACGGACTTCCGGCTTCCTTGCGTCATGCGGCGGAAATAAAAACCAGCGCCCGACGGTCCGAGGCGACCATCAAGTCGCCGCTCCGTAGCGGACCCCGAACTCGAACCCACGACGATGGCCGAACCTTGCGCTCGCGGTGCGATCCGTCCCGCCCGACCTGCTGATCCGCGATTCCGCCGCCAGCCCGGACGCGCCCTCGCCATGGGGCTGTGGGCGCTGACCGCCGCGCTCGCACCGCTGGCCGCGCAGGGCGGCGGCACGCCGCCGCCGACGCCGCCGCAGGGCCCGACGCCGCGCATGGAGGTCGACGCGGCCACCGACACGATCGCGTTCTCGATGAACGAGAACAATGGCATGGAGCTGACCGAGTTCATCAAGTGGGCTCAGGAGGTCACCGGCCGCGCGTTCACGTTCAACCAGCAGGAACTGCAGACCGCGGGGCAGGGCGCCGGCACCGTCAGCTTCCTCGGCACGCTGCGCATCAAGCGCGAGCGCTTCAAGGAGGACTTCTACTCGTTCTTCCAGACGATGCTCTACATCAAGGGCTTCGCCGTCGTGCCGCGCGGCGAAGGCGACCTCGAGATGCTGGAGATCGTGTCGATGAGCGGCCCGCGCAACCGCGAGGTCACCAACGGCGCGCGCTACGTGCTGCCCGACGAGCTGCACCTCTACCGCAACCGCACCGGCGAACCGATCCTGACCACGGTGTCGCTGAAGAACATCAACGCGACGATCGCGACCAACGCGCTGCGGCCGTTCTTCGCCAGCACCGGTTCGCCGACCGCGGGCGGCGGCCCGACGCTCGGCAACGTCGGCAACAACACGGCGATGCTGATCCAGGGCTTCGGCCCGCAGGTCTACGCCGCGGTCAAGCTGCTCGAACTGGTCGACGTGCCGACCGAAGAACCGAACCTCGTCGTGCAGGTGATCGCGCTCGAACACCAGGCGCCCGAGGAACTGGAACCGATCCTGACCGACGTGCTCGAGAGCCGCAGCCAGATCCGGCGCGCGGTGCTGGCCGAAGCCGGCGCGACGCCGGGCGCCGGCGCCCCCACCGGCACCGGCCAGCCGCAGCTGAAGATCGTGCAGCACGCGTCGCAGAAGGCGCTGGTGCTGAGCGGCACGCAGGAGCAGGTGCGCGAAGCGCTCGAACTGATCGCGCGGCTCGACGTGCCGACGCTGGGCGTCGACGGCGACGCCAGCGTGATCCACCTGAAGAACGTGCTGGCCGAGGACCTGCGCACGACGCTGAACACGTTCATGCAGGAGGACAACCAGGCCGAGACCGCGGCCGCCGGCACCGGTGGCCCGGGCGCCGCCGCCGCGCGCCGCACGCGCAAGACCGTGATCCAGGCGCACAAGGAGAGCAACAGCCTCCTGGTGTCGGCCGCCGGCACGAAGTGGAACCAGATCCAGCGCCTGATCGACAAGCTCGACCGGCGCCAGCCGCAGGTGCTGATCGAAGCCGCGCTGGTCGAACTGACCACCGGCGACCTCGACCGCTTCGGCGTCGAACTCGGCGCGCTCGACCTGAAGGACAGCGGCGACTTCACGCGCGGCTTCGGCTTCTCGCACTTCGGCCAGTCGGCGTTCGAGGACACCGACGACGACGGCCTGCCGGACTCGCGGCTGCCGGACTTCGAGAACCCGCTGCAGGGCCTGACCGGCGGCATCATCAGCGGCGGCGACTTCGCGATCCCGCTGCTGGTCAACGCGCTGTCGTCCGACGACCGCGCCAACATCCTGTCGCTGCCCAGCGTGCTGGTGAACAACAACGAGGCCGCGACGGTCACGACCGAGGAGGAACGGCCGACGCAGGAGCAGAACCAGGGCACCGCGACGACGTCGAGCGGCGTCGGCGAACCGCGGCGCGCCGGCATCACGCTCGAGATCTCGCCGACGATCTCGCCGAACAGCTACCTGCGGCTCAACATCAGCCTCGAGGTCAGCCGGTTCGTCGGCGCCTTCGATCCGAACTCGGTGACCGGCGGTGGCGTGACGCTGCGCCGCACGATCAAGACACAGGTCACGATGCCGAGCGACGCGACGATGGTGCTCGGCGGCGTGATCGAGGACTCCGAGTCGCACAGCGACGGCGGCGTCCCGCTGCTGAAGGACATCCCGCTGCTCGGCATGCTGTTCCGCCGCAGCGAGGACACCAGCAACAAGACGAACCTCTACTTCTTCGTCACGCCGACGATCCTCGACGAGGACGACTTCCAGGACCTGTGGCACCTGAGCCTGCAGAAGAAGCTCGAGGCCGAGGACTACATCGGCACGCGTCGCCTGCGCCTGATCGACCGCAGCTTCGAGCGCGACAAGAGCCAGGCCCGCACGCTCGACGACACGGGCACGACGGTCGAAGACCTCGACCAGCAGGGTGAGTACGCGATGCCGACCTACCGGCGCACGCCGGTCCGCGACCTCGCGCCGAAGCAGACCACGGGCCCGGCCTCGCCGAACGCCCAAGAACGCCGATGACCGACACGACGCCGATCGTCCACGACCGCATCCGCGAAGGCCTGCTGCGCAAGGCCGGACTCAGCACCGCCCAGATCGAAGACGCGCTGCGGACCGAACGCGAGACCGGACAGCAGCTCGACCAGGTGCTGGTCGGCAAGAACCTGCTGCCCGAGGTCAAGTGCCTGCAGTTCTTCGCCGATCTGCTCGGCCTCGAGTTCCGCCCGAGCCTCGAAGGCACCGGCGTGCCGGCGCTGTTCATCCAGCAGATCCCGGTGCAGTTCGCGCGCACGCACGGCCTGATCGCGATCGAGGACACCGGCGGCCTGATCCGCGTCGCGACGCCCCGTCCGCTCGAGATGCAGCCGATGGACGACCTGGCGACGCTGCTCGGCCGCGAGGTCGAGGCGGTGCTGGTGCCGCGCGCCGAGATCACCAACCTGATCAACCGCGCGTACCGGCACAAGGCGGACGGTGTCGACGAGGCGCTGCAGGACGTCAAGGACACCGACATCGTCAGCATCGCCGAGAACATCCAGGAGTCGGAAGACCTCCTCGATGCGAACAAGGCGCCGGTCATCAAGCTGGTCAACATGCTGCTGTTCCAGGCCCTGAAGCTGCGGGCCTCGGACATCCACCTGCAGCCCTACGCCGACCGGCTCCAGGTCCGCATGCGCATCGACGGCGTGCTCTACGACATGGAGGCGATCCCCAAGCGCGCGCAGGAGGCGATCGTCTCGCGCGTCAAGGTCATGGGGAAGATGGACATCGCCGAGCGCCGTCTGCCGCAGGACGGCCGCGCGTCGATCCGCGTCGGCGACGGCGACGTCGACGTGCGCATCAGCAGTGTGCCGGTCGCCGGCGGCGAGCGCGTCGTGTTCCGCATCCTCGACAAGACGACGAAGATCTACTCGCTGGACCAGATCGGCCTGTCGACCGACAGCCAGCGCACGATCCAGCGCTACATCAACTACAGCCACGGCGTCATCTTCGTCACCGGCCCGACCGGCTCCGGCAAGACGACGACGCTCTACGCCTGCCTCGACGCGATCAACGCACCCGAGCTGAACATCCTGACGATCGAGGATCCGGTCGAGTACAACCTCGACGGCATCAGCCAGGTGCAGGTCAACACGAAGAAGGGCCTGACGTTCGCAGCCGGCCTGCGGTCGTTCCTGCGTCAGGACCCCGACGTGATGATGGTCGGCGAGGTGCGCGACAACGAGACCGCCGACATCGCGATCCGCGCGGCGCTGACCGGCCACCTGGTGTTCTCGACCGTGCACACCAACGACTCCGCGTCGACGGTCACGCGCCTGATCGACATCGGCGTCGAGCCGTACCTGGTGTCGTCGTCGCTGCTGCTGGTGATCGCGCAGCGCCTGCTGCGCACGGTCTGCCCGAACTGCCGCGAACCGGTGACGCCGAACCAGCAGCAGCGCTACTTCCTCGAGGACCTGAAGCTCGTGCCGGAGCAGTTTCCGGACGGCAAGCTGATGATCGGCCGCGGCTGCGACGAGTGCTTCCGCTCCGGTTTCGCGGGCCGCACGGCGATCTACGAAGTGATGCCGATCGACACGCACATCCAGGAGCAGATCGTCAACAAGGCCACCGCGAGCCAGATCAAGCGCGGCGCCCTCGAACGCGGCCTGCGCACGCTGCGCATGGACGGCGTCACCAAGCTGCTCGCCGGCCAGACGACACCCGAAGAAGTGCTGCGCGTGACGCAACTCGACGTGATCTGACGCCGGCCCCGGCCGAGCCGCACCCCGCCCCCGCCACCCGACCACCGCCCAGCGACGCACCGTGCCGATCTTCGAGTACAAGGCGATCGACGGAGACAACAAGCAGAAACGCGGCATCATCGACGCGGACACGACGCGCGATGCCCGGCTGAAGCTCAAGCGCGAGCAGCTGTTCGTCACCGACATCCGCGAAGCCAAGGCGAAGAAGGCGCGCACGGTCCGGATCCGCGGCGTGACCGGCGTCGAGTTCCCGAACAAGCAGCGCACCGAGCAGATCGCCGCCGTGACCCGCCAGATGGCGTCGCTGCTGCAGGCCGGCATCCCGCTCGCCGAAGGCCTGCGCATGATCATCGAGCAGGCGCCCGACAAGAAGATCGAGAGTGCCTTCCGCGACATCCGCGAGAAGGTCACGCAGGGCATGCCGCTCGGCGACGCGGTGCTGCACCACCCGGCCTACTTCACCGACCTGTACTCGAACATGGTCAAGGCCGGCGAGTCGTCGGGCGCACTCGACAAGGTGCTGCTGCGCCTGGCCGGCTTCCTGCAGGCCCAGACGCGCCTGAAGAACAAGGTCGGCGCGGCGCTGATCTACCCGACGATCATGATGATCGTCGGCGCGATCGTCGTCGCGGTGCTGATGACGTTCGTCGTGCCGCGCGTCACGCAGCTGATCCGCGGCCGCGGCCAGGAATTGCCGCTGCCGACGCAGGTGCTGGTCGCGTGCTCGGACTTCCTGGTCAGCTACTGGCTGCTGGTGCTGGTCGGCGCGCTGCTGCTGGTGATCGCGTTCCAGCTGTTCATCCACGGCGACCGGGGCGGTCTGATCTGGGACCGGTTCAAGCTGCGCGTGCCGGTGTTCGGCGACCTGATGCGCAAACAGTCGATGGCGCGCTTCTCGATCACGCTGGCGACGCTGCTGCGCTCCGGCGTGCCGGCGCTGCAGGCGATCCAGGTCACGAAGAGCGTGCTCGACAACCGCGTGCTGCAGAACGCGCTGCAGAGCGTCCAGGACCGCGTGCTCGAGGGCACCGACATCGCGACGCCGATGAAGATGTCCGGCGCGTTCCCGCCAACCGTCAGCTACATGGTCGGCGTCGGCGAACAGGCCGGCAACCTCGAGGAGATGCTCGAACGCATCGCCGCGACCTACGACGAGGAGGTCGACCTGGCGACGCAGAAGCTGACCTCGGTGATCGAACCGCTGATCATCGTGCTGCTGGCCGTGATCGTCGCCGGCATCGTGGTCTCGATCGTGATGCCGCTGCTGCAGCTGCAAAGGGCGTGACAGCCCGCTCGCTCCGCGAGCAGCCTGCCACGCAGCTACCGCCCGCTGCTCGGCGTTCCTGACCACGCGCACGGAACGCAACCGACGCCGGCACGCAGCGGCGAACCCACAGCCCGCTCGCTCCGCGAGCAGCCTGCCACGCAGCTACCGCCCGCTGCTCGGCGTTCCTGACCACGCGCACGGAACGCAACCGACGCCCGCATGCAGCGCCAAGCCGACGGGCGCTCGCGCAGCGAGCCGCCCGTCGCGCCCCCTCGCCCCCACCGCCCCTCCGCCCCGCCCTCCCTACACCCCCTGTTCTTCAGTAGCCGCGGCCATCGGCCGCGGTCTACTGCAAGAACAGGATCTCCCTGTATTTGGGCAGCGGCCACAGCGAGTCGTCGACCAGCGTCTCCAGCGCGTCGGCGACCTCCCGCAGCCGCACCATCGACGGCACGACCTTGTCGCGGTAGGTCTTCGCGTGCTCCTGCGGCGAGCCCGAGTGCTGCTCGGCGTGCTCGAACACGTTGGCGAGGTCGTCGATCGCCGCGACCAGCCCCTCGGTGCGCCCCGCGAGGTCCTTGAGCCGGCGCTCCTGCGCCTTCACGTCGATGCCGGCCTGCTTGGCGGCGCCGACGCTCTGCGCGACCGTCAGCTGCCACTTCTGCGCCGCCGGCAGGATCATCGTGCGCGCCAACGACAGCGCACTCTGGCCCTCGATCGCGATCGCCTTGCTGTAGGCCTCGAACATGATGTTCATGCGCGACTCGGCTTCCTTCGCGGACAGCACGCCGAAGCGCTCGAACAGCTCGATGTTCTTCGGCGCGCAGAACGTGCCGATCGCGTCGACCGCGTTGCGCAGGTTCGGCAGCCCGCGGCGCTCGGCTTCCGCATGCCACTCGGCCGAGTAGCCGTTGCCGTCGAACAGGATGCGCTGGTGCTTGCGGAACAGGTCGACCACGACCTCGTTGACCGCCGCTTCGAGTCCCTTGGCGCCCTTCAGCCGCTCGATCTCGCGCGCGAGGAATGCCAGCGAGTCGGCGACGATCGTGTTCAGCACCGTGTTCGGCTTCGCGGTCGCCTGGCTCGAACCGACGGCGCGGAACTCGAACTTGTTGCCGGTGAACGCGAACGGCGAGGTGCGGTTGCGGTCGGTCGCGTCGCGCGGCAGCGACGGCAGCACCGAGACCCCGAGCCGCATCGTGTCCTTCTTGCGTTCGCTGCCGCGGCCGGTGCCGGCCACCAGCGCCTGGATGATCTCGACCAGCTGCTCGCCGAGGTAGATCGACAGGATCGCCGGCGGCGCTTCGTTGGCGCCGAGCCGGTGGTCGTTGCCGGCGTGCGCGATCGTCACGCGCAGCAGGTCCGCGTGCAGGTCGACGGCGCGCATGATCGCGGCCAGCATCACCATGAACCGCATGTTCTCGGCCGGCGACCGGCCGGGCTCGAGCAGGTTCTCGCCGGTGTCGGTCGACATCGACCAGTTGTTGTGCTTGCCGGAGCCGTTGATGCCCGCGTACGGCTTCTCGTGCAGCAGGCACTGGAAGCCGTGCCGCTGCGCGGTGTGCTTCAGCACCTCCATGCAGAGCATGTTGTGGTCGACCGCGATCGTCGATCGCTCGAAGATCGGCGCCACCTCGTACTGGCTCGGTGCGACCTCGTTGTGGCGCGTCTTGACCGGCACGCCGAGCTTCCACAGCTCGAACTCGACCTCCTGCATGTAGGCGAGCACGCGCGGCGCGATCGAGCCGAAGTAGTGGTCCTCGAGCTCCTGGCCCTTCGGCGGCTTGGCGCCGAACAGCGTGCGGCCGGTCGCCAGCAGGTCGGGGCGCAACACGTAGAGGTCGCGGTCGATCAGGAAGTACTCCTGTTCGCAACCCAGCGTCGGGAAGACGTAGGCGACGCGGTCGTCGCCGAGCAGCCGCAGCAGCCGCACCGCTTCGCGGTTCAGCGCCTCGGCGCTGCGCAGCAGCGGCGTCTTCTCGTCGAGCGCTTCGCCGGTCCACGAGCAGAACGCGGTCGGCACGCACAGCGTCGCGCCGTTCTTGGTCTCGCGGATGAACGCCGGCGAGGTCGGGTCCCAGGCCGTGTAGCCACGCGCCTCGAAGGTCGCGCGCAGGCCGCCGCTCGGGAACGAGCTCGCGTCCGGCTCGCCCTTGACCAGCGCCTTGCCGCTGAACTCCATGATCAGACGGCCGTTCTCGAGGCTCGCGAAGCTGTCGTGCTTCTCGGCGGTCGAGCCGGTCATCGGCTGGAACCAGTGCGTGAAGTGCGTCGCGCCGCGCTCGACGGCCCATTCCTTCATCGCGTTCGCGACCTGGTCGGCGAGGCCGGGATCGAGTTCGGTGCCGTGGTCGATGCAGGACCGCAGCGCCTTGAACGCAGCCTCGGGCAACCGCGCGCGCATCTGCTCGGCGCCGAACACGTTCACCCCGAACATCTGCGGCACGTTCTGCGCACGCGTCTCCGCGGCGACCGGGGTCTTGCGAGCAATGATCTGGATGGCGGCGGCGCGAGCGGCGGCTGACACGGAAGGACCTCCCTGGAGATTGGACAGTACGGGCGCGGCGAACCGCACGCCGCAGGGCCGGCACACTAGCGGCGCAGCGGTGCGAAAGCACGCGACGCCGAGTTGCGGCGCACCGCCGTCGGCGTAGCTTGTCGCGGTGCCGTCCGCGCGTCCGACGATCGCCGCCGCCCTGCTCGGCCTCGCCGGCTGTGCGGCGCCGCCACCGTGGTCCCCACCACCGCTCGCGCTGACGGTGGGCTACGAGGCACCGGCATCCGCGCCTGGACAAACTGTGGACAATGCGCCGGAGCCGGGCGCCGTCGCGATCGCGTTCGAGGTGCTCGCGCTGCCGGCGGTCCCGGCGGCACCGGCACTCGAACCGCAGCTCGCCGCGATCGCGGCCACGAGCGGCTCGGCGTTCCGGGGCGCATCGTCGCTGCCGCCGGACAGCCGGTTCGCGAGCCCGCCGCCGGACCTCGCGGCGGGCCGCCGGGTCGGCGCCGCGGCCGGCGTCGTCGGGCCGGGCCTGCGCGTGGTGGCGACCAGCAGCCATCCGCACCTCGCGGCGCTCGCGTGCGAGGCGGAACCGTCCGGGCTGCGGCTCTGGCTGCGCACCGCCGACGGCGAACGGTGCCTCCTGCGCCCGCCGCTGCAACCGCACCAGCCGGCGATGGTGTTCGTGCCGGCGACCGGCACTGGCGGCGGGCATGCGTTCGTCGTCACCCTCGGCGGTGCGGCCGAAGCCGGAGCGCTGGCGCAGGCCCACGCCGCCGTACGCGACGCCGCCGACCTGGCACCGCTGCCGAGTCGGGCCGAGCGCCAGTGGCAGGAAGCGCGCACGGCCTACGGCGCCTACTCGCGCCGCGCCGCACTGCTGGCGCTGGCCGCGGCCTCGGATCTGCCCGCCTGCACCGACGTGCTGCTGGCCGCCGACGAAGCGCGCCTCGCCGCGATCGGCGACGAAGTCGGTCGCCTCGACGCAGCCGCGACGACGGATCCGTGGGCCTTCGAGCGCGCGCTGTGGACCGCGCTGGTGCCGGCGCTGCAGCGCGACGAACTGCCGCCCGGTCTGCGCGCCGCGGTGATCCGGCGTCTCGGCGCCCTGACGGCCGAACCGACGCTGCTGCGCGTGCACCTGCGGCAGAGCGCCGACGCGAGCGCGTTCGCGGCCGCGCTGCACGCCGAGAACGTCTACGCGCTCACCGACCGCGATGCGATCCATCGCATCCGCGCCCACGACTGGCTCGCGCTGCACGGCGTCCAGATCGACGGCTACGACCCGCTGGCCGACGACGCCGCGCGCGACCGCGCGCTCGCCGCGTGGCAGGCGACCCGGGGGGAGCGATGACGCCGCCGATGCCGTCGCGCCGCCGCCGTTGGCGCCGCCGCCTGCTGTGGTGCGCCGTCGCGCTGGTTGCGGCGCGGCTCGTGCTGGCGCTGCTGCTGCCGTGGCTGGTCGGCCTCGCGGCCAGCGCCGGCGGTCTGACGATCGAGTGCCGCAGCGTGCGGCTGTCGCTGTCCGGCGGCTGGTTGCGCCTCGACGACGTCGTGCTGCGCGACGCGGCGGCGCCCGCGGACTCGACCCCGCTGCTGACCGCCCACGAAGTGCACGCCGACGTCGCCACGTGGCAGCTGCTGCGCGGCCAGTTCGCGATCGTCGACGTGATCCTCGGCGGCGCACGCGTGCACCTGCAGCACGCAGCCGACGGCGCGCTGCTGCTGCCGCGCGCCTGGGTCGCGCCGGCCGACGCGGCGCCAGCACCGGCGGTGGCGCCGACCGCGGCCGCGCCCTGGCGGTTCGACCTGCCGTTCACCGCGGCGTCGATCCGCGTGCACGACCTGCAGGTCACGCTGGCCGAGGCCACGACCGGCGTCGGCCGCCGCTTCACGATCGACGTCGACGCGACCGACCTCGGCCACCGCGAACGGCCGGCGACGATCGACCTGCGCGGCCACGCACCGGACCTGTTCGACGAATGCTGGCTCAGCGCGACGGTCACCGCGCGTGGCCGTGAGCTGCAGGCGCAGTGGCGCGCCCGCGTCCGCGGCCTGCGGCCGAGCGAGGTGCCGTGGCTCGACGGACCGATGGGGCCACCGGCGCCACACGTGTTCGGCCTCGATCTCGACGGTGCGCTGACCGCACTCGCGCATGCGACGGCCGCCGACGAGCCGCCGGCGATCACGGCGCGCACGGCGCTGCGCGTGCAGCTCGACGAACGGCAACGCCTGGCGCTGGACGTACAGGCCGGCCCGAGCGAGGGCACCACGAGCTGGGGGCTGCCGTTCTCGGTCGCGCTGCACGGCGAGGACCTGGTCGGCGCGCTGCAGCTCACCGGCGGCCGCGCCACGGTCGACGCCGACGGCTTCGCGCTGCACACGACCCTGCAGGCCGAGCAACTGACGCTGCGGCTGCTGGCGCCGTGGCTGACCTCGCTCGGCGTGCACGTGCCGGCAGCGGGGCTCGCCGCCACCGCGGCGCTGGCCGCGCAGAACCGCGCCGGTACGTGGTCGGCCACGGTGTCCGCGCTGCAACTCGGCAGCGCCGAGCAGCGCCTCGAGCTGCCGCGGCTGCAGGTCGACGGCGTGCGGCCCGATGCGGACGGGCTCGCGCTCGGCACCGTCGCGATCGACGGTCCGACCCTCGGCGTCGTGCGCGACCGAGACGGCGGCGTCACGGTCGCCGGCGTGCGCTTCACGGCGCCGACCGCCGCGGCGCGCGCGGCTCCCCCGACCGCGCCGGTATCGTCGGTGCCGTTCGTGTGGCCGCGCCTGCGCCTCGATTCGCTGGCCTGGCAGGGCCTGCAGGTCGAGTTCCAGGACCTCGCGCTGCCCGCACCGGCTGCCGTGTCGCTGCAGGCCGAGGTGATCGGGGCGCAGCTCGCGCTCGGTGCGGCGGCCGGCCCCGGCACGCTGGCAGTGCGGCTCGGCATTCCGGACGCGGTCGAAACGCTGCGCGCCGACCTGACCACGACGCCGTCGCCGACCGGCCTGACCGTGGCCGCCGAACTCACCGCCGAACGCGCCACCGCGCGGGCGTTCGCGCCGTGGCTCGCCCGCGCCGGGCTGACGCCGAGCCTGCAGGACGGCCGGCTGCGCGCGCGCGCCGAGCTGAGCCTCGACGCCGCCGGCGGCGCGACGACGCTCGCCGCGCGCCTGGCCGACGTGCGGTTCCGCGACGGCGACGAGCTGCTGTTCGGTCTGCGCCGGTGCGAAGGCAACGGCCTCGCGACCGGGCCCGGCGCGACGCTCGGTGCGTGGACGCTCGACGAGCCGTTCCTGGCCGTGCAGCGCGCGGCCGACGGCACGACGTCGGCGTTCGGCATCACGTTCGGCCCGGCGCCGGCACCAGCGCCGCCACCGACGACGCCGACGCCTGCTGCGCCGCCCGCGGCGAGCCCGCCGGCCACCGGCCTGCGGCACGGCGAACTGGCGCTGCGCCGCGCCGTGGTGCGCTTCACGGACCACACGACCGCCGCGCCCACCAGCGTCGCACTTGGCGCCGACCTGAGCCTCGGCGCTGCCGAGGGCGGCGAGCCGGCGCCGTTCCGCGGCGAGCTGCGCTTCGATCCCGGCGTCGGCGCGGTCGGCCTGCAGGGCAGCCTCGCGCTCGGGCCCGCGCGCGGCCAGCTCGACCTCGACCTCGACGCCGCCGGCCTGCGCGGTCGCGGTCTGCAACCGATGCTGCCACTGCACCTGACCTGCACGCTCGACGAGGCGGACTTCACGGGTTCGCTGCGGGTCCGCTGGGGCGACCCCGCGCCGTCGGCGGTCACCGCGACGCTGCGCGGCCTGTCGCTGCGCGACCGCGGCGCCGAACTGGTCGCACTCGACCTCGCCGACCTGCAGCTGGCCGAGTGCACCGGCGAACGGCTGCACGTGGTCCGGGCCGTCGTGCACGGCCTGCGCGCCGTCGCCGGCGCCCACGACGGCGCCCTGCTGCTGCCGGGCCTGCGCGTAGCCCCCACCCCGGCCCCGACCCCGGCACCGAGCCAGTCGCCGGACGCGGCACCGACACCGGTCGTGCTGCCCGCCCTGGCGATCGACGAGCTGTCGCTCGGCATCGACCGGCTGACCTGGCGCGAGCGCGGCCCCACGGACGGCGCCCCGGTCGAGCTGCAGGCGCGGCTCGAACTCGCGGCCCCGTGGGCGACCGCGGCCGATCTGACCGCGACGCCACCCTGCCGGCTGGTGGCGACCGCCTCGGCGAAGCCGCTGGTCGGCGAACTGACGGCAAGCGTGGAGCTGCAGCCGTTCGCGCTGGCGCCGACGGCCGTGTTCACGCTGCGCGCCGCGGCGATCGACACCACGCAGCTGCCGGCGATCGCGCCGCGGCTCGCCGGGCGCGTGGCCGGCACCTGCACGGCGGGCACGTTCACCGCCACCGGCCAGGCACGCCTCGCGCTGCGGCGCCGCGATCCGCGCCTGTTCGACTTCGCCAACGCGTTCGGCGCCGAGCTCCAGCTGGACGACCTGGACCTGCGCGAGGCTCCCGACGGCGCCAGCCTCGTGCACGTCGACGAGATCGCGGTCGACGCGCGGGCGATCGATCCGCGCACCGGCGACGTGCTGCTGCGCCTGGTCGAGGTCGAAGGCCCGCGACTGCTGCTGCGGCACGGCCCCGACGGCCTGGACCTCGGCGGCGTGCGGCTGCTGCCGGCCGCACCGCCGGCGGCGACGGCGACGGCGCCGGCACCGGCCGCGCTGCCGCCGGCCAGCGACGGACCGGCGCCGGAGTTCGCGGTCGACCGCCTGCAGGTGGCGGGCCTCGAGGTGACGTTCCTCGACGGCTCGACGACGCCGCCGACCGTGCTGCCGCTGCAGGACTGCGAACTGCGGCTGCAGAACGCGACGACGCGGGCGCGGACCGAACCGCGCACGATCGCCTGGTCGGCTCTGCTGCGCGGCGGCGACGTGCCGCTCGAGCGGCGCGTGCTGCGCAGTTCGGTGTTCGCCGGCGTGCTCGGCTCGGCGGCCGGCATGCTGGCCGGCGACCGCGACGAACACGAACCGGAGCACCGGCCGCTGGTCGACGCGATCACGATCCGCGGCGAGCTGCAGCCGTTCCCGGCGCCGGTCGGCCAGATCAGCGCCGAGATCGACGCGTTCGAACTGCCGGCGCTGCGCGGCCTCGCCAAGGCCGGCGGCGTCGACATCGCCGACGGCGTGCTGGACCTCGAACTCGAGGCGAAGCTGCGCGGCAACCAGGGCATCGACCTGCGCGTGCGGCCGAAGTTCACCTGGCTGTCGCTGAGCGAACCGCCCGGCGGGCCGCTGTCGACCTACCTGAAGCTGCCGGCGCCGCTCGACACCGTGCTGTTCGTGCTGCGCAACGAGAACGACGAACACGTGCTGCCACTGCGCGTCGAGGTGCCGGGCCAGGGCCTCAGCACCGGCGCGGTCACCGACGCCGCGGTCAACGCGCTCGTGCGCCTGATCGCCGATGCGGTCGCCGGCGCCGCGTTCCGGGTCAGCGGCGTGGTCACCGGCGCGGTCGGCCTCGGCGGCGGCGAAGACCTGCGGTCGCTGGTCGGCGCGCTGGAGTTCCCGCCGGGCGAACCACTGCCGAGCGGCGGTTCGCTGGACGCGGTGCTGGCGGCGGCCACGGACGACCCGGGGCTGGCGATCGTGCTGCAGCACGAACTCGGGCGCGGCGATGTCGCGCGCGCGGCCGAACTGGCGGCGCCGCCGCGCGCCGTGGTCGAGGACTGCGTCGCGCGGCTGCGCGCCGAGCGCTCGCAGCGGCAGCGGCAGCGCGACGAGGTCGCGGTGCACCTGGCCGCGCTCTACGCGGCCGGCCGCATGCAGGACGCCTGGCAGCTGCAGGAGACCCTGGCCGGCCTCGACCGGCAGCTCGGCGAACTCGTGCAGACGCTCGAAGACGCCCTGCAGCTGCTGGCCGGCGAGAACGACCGGGCCCTGCGGCGCCGCGCGCGCGCCGCCGCGGCGGGCCTCGCCGAGCATCGGCTGGCCGCCGTGCGCGCGCAGATCGTCGCCCGGCTGGGCCCGGGCGCGGCAGACCGCGTCGAATGGCGCCCGCCGCGCACCGTCGAGACGGCCGGCCTCGACGGCGGCGGCCGCGTCATCGCCGGTGTCCGGCGCCGCGCGCTGCGCTGACGCCGCTGCGCGCGACAGTCGCGTCGGCGTTTTTGTCGATGTCCCCGGGTGGCCGCCAGCCGGAGAATGGCGTTCAATGCGCCTTCCGACGGCTGCCCGCTCGAAATCTCCCATGGCATCGAACCGCGCCCGCGTCCTGTTCGCGACGCTGCTGCTGCCGGCCCTGGCGCCGGCCCAGACCGCAGCGACCAACCCCCAGACCCCGGCGCGCCGCGTCGCCGCGGCGGTCCCGCAGGCCAAGGCCCTCGAACAGGCGGCGCGGCTCGACGCGCTGCTCGAACGGGCGCTGCGCCGCACCGGCGAGCAGCCGGCCGCGACCGTCGACGACGCGACGTTCGTCCGGCGCGCCCACCTGTCGATCGTCGGCCGCATTCCGACGCTGGCCGAGACCGAGGCGTTCCTGGCCGACCAGTCGCCGAACAAGCGCGCGGACCTGTGCGACCGCCTGCTGGACGCCCCGGGTCGCACCAGCCACTTCGCGAACTTCTGGTTCGACCTGCTGCGCGTGCGGTCGCGCAACGTCGCGCTGAGCGGCGAGCCGTTCGCCCACTGGCTGCGCGAGGCGGTCCGCAACGACGTGCCCTACGACCGTATGGTGCGCGAGATGCTGGTCGCCGAGGGTGCGGGCCACAAGGCCGGCAACGGCGCGACTGGCATGCTGCTGCGCGACACCAACATGCCGCACGACGCGATGGCCAACGCGCTGCGGTTGTTCCTCGGCACGCGACTCGAGTGCGCGCAGTGCCACAACCACCCGTTCGACGTCTGGACGCAGAAGCAGTTCTACGCGATGGCCGCGTTCTTCGGCGGCATCCGCTACCGCGAGAACACGCTGCCGAACCTGGTCGGCCTGCGCACCGAACTCGCGAACGCCGACGAGCGCACGCGGCAGCAGGCGCTGCAGCTCGTGCGGCGCATGAACCAGGGCATCGAGGGCAGCGGCACCGGCGTCGAACGCCTGCCGAAGGACTACAAGTACCCGGATGCCAAGCCCGGCGACCGCGTGCCGGCCGGCACGCTGTTCGGCAACGCGGTCAAGCTGAAGCCGGCTGCGAAGACCGACGGGCAGCGCCAGCGCCGCAACCGCGACGGCGGCGCCGACGACGGGCCGGCGATCGGCTCGCGCAGCTCGCTGGCCGACTGGCTGACCAGTCCGAAGAACCCGCGCTTCGCGGCCGTGATCGCCAACCGGATGTGGGCGCGCACGTTCGGCCGCGGCCTGGTCGAGCCGATCGACGACTGGCGCCAGGACACGCGCGCCGTGCACCCCGAGCTGCTCGACGCACTCGAATCGCTGCTGGTCGACCTCGATTTCGACCTGCGCCAGTTCGAACGCGTGCTGGTGCTGACCGAGCTGTTCCAGCGCGAATCGGTCGCCGCCGACGAAAGCGGCGGTGCGTTCCGCTTCCAGGGCCCGCTGCTGCGCCGGCTCAGCGCCGAGCAGATGTGGGACTCGCTGCTGACGCTGGTGTTCGACGACGTCGACGAACGGCTGCGCGACCCCGATGCGCGCGCCAAGCCGGTCTACGAGCAGTACGACGAGCTGGCCAAGGCCGACGCCAAGGAACTGATCGCGATGGTCGAGAGCCGGCGCGACCAGCCGATGCGCCGGCTGCAGGAAGAACGCGCCGAAGCCGCCAAGCGGCTGCGCGAGGCCGACGCCGAGCTGCAGCAGCGCGCGCGACCGCTGCTGCGCCAGCTGGCGCAGGCGCGCCGCGACGGCGACCAGCAGCGCATGGCCGAGATCGCGCAGCAGCTCGAGAACATGGGCCTGCCGATCGGCCAGCGCTCGGCGCGCGGCCGCGAGGGCGAGTTCGTGCGCGCCAGTGACCTGCAGCAGCCGGCGCCGCCCGAACACCTGCTGCGCCAGTTCGGCCAGTCGGACCGCGAGACCGTCGACGCCGCATCGACCGCCGCCACCGTGCCGCAGGTGCTGACGCTGCTGAACGGCTTCCTCGACCAGCGCGTGCTGGCCGGCAAGTCCGCGCTGCGCCGCGACCTCGACCTGGCCGCGAACGGCGAACGGCGCGTGTCGATCGCGTTCCTGACGACCCTGAACCGCCCGCCCAGCGACGCCGAACTGCAGCAGTGGCGCCGCGCGATCGCGGTCGAGGGCCCGACCGCGATCGACGACCTGGTCTGGGTGCTCTGCAACAGCAACGAGTTCCGCTTCCTGCGGTGAGCCACCGAGGTGCCGACGATGAACCTGCGTGACCTGGCCCGCACGGCCGATCCCGAAACCCGCCGCGCCTTCCTGAACCGCGTCGCCCGCACCGCCCTCGGTGTCGGCGCGACCGCGCTGTTCGGCCCCGCCGCCGTCGCACGCGCGCTGACCCAGGATCCGGCCGCGCCGATCCCGCTCGGCCGCGCGACCGCGAAGAACGTGATCTACCTGTTCCTGCGCGGCGGCATGAGCCAGATCGACACGTTCGATCCGAAGCCCGGCAAGAGCACGCAGGGCCCGGTCGAGCCGCTGCGTACGCGCGCCGACGGCGTGCTGCTGGGCCAGTACTTCCCGCAGCTCGCGCAGCAGATGGACAAGGTCTGCGTGGTCAGCTCGATGAACAGCAACCAGGGTGCACACCCGCAGGCGCAGTACCTGATGCGCACCAGCTACGAACTGCGCGGCACGATCCAGCACCCGAGCCTCGGCGCGTGGTGCCTGCGGCTCGGCGGCCGCCGCAATCCGACCTTGCCCGGCCACGTGCTGATCGGCGGCGGTGCCGACCTGCCGAGCGCCGGCTTCTTCCCGCCGGAGTTCCAGGCGCTGCCGATCGGCAGCGCGGCCGACGGTCTGCAGAACGCGCAGCTGCCGCGCGGCGTCGACGACAGCCGCTTCCGCCGGCGCCTGCAGCGGCTCGCCGAGCTCGATGCCGAGTTCGCGGCCCGACACCCGCAGCGCGACGTCGCGGCCTACCAGCGCGCCTACGACGACGCGATCCGGCTGATGCGCAGCAGCGACCTGGTCGCGTTCGACGTCGACCTCGAGACGCCGGCGATGAAGTCCGCCTACGGCGAGACGCCGTTCGGCTCGGGCTGCCTGCTGGCGCGGCGCCTGGTCGAGCACGGCGTGCGCTACGTCGAGGTGCTGCACGATGGCTGGGACACCCACACCGACAACTTCGACCGGCTCGCCGATCTGACGCCGGCGATCGACCAGGGTCTCGCCGCGCTGCTGGCCGATCTCGACGCGCGCGGGCTGCTGCAGGAGACGCTGGTCGTGCTGGCGACCGAGTTCGGCCGCACGCCGGACATCGACCAGGACCAGGGCCGCAACCACTATCCGAAGGCGTTCAGCTGCCTGTTGGCCGGCGGCGGCGTGCGCGGCGGCCAGCGCTACGGCCGCACCGACGACGAGGGCCGCGAAGTGGTCGCCGACCCGGTCGGCATCCAGGACTTCAACGCCACGATCGCACACGCGGTCGGCCTGCCGCTGGACCACGTCGAGACGTCGCCGGGCGGCCGCCCGTTCAAGGTCGCCGACAAGGGCGAACCGATCACGTCGATCTTCGCCTAGAACCCGCCCCACCCGCATCGCCCGTCCCTTCCCCCTCCCCCCCAGGCTCCCGCTGCTCCTCATGACCACGCCCGTTCGCCTGACCGCCCTGATCACGACCGCCTTCTGCCTCGCCCTGCCGGCGCAAGACGCCAAGGCCAAGGTCGACTTCGAGAAGCAGATCTGGCCGATCCTCGAGAAGCGCTGCCTCGAGTGCCACGCGACCGAACACACCGACGCCGACGGCAAGGTCAAGAAGCCGAAGGGCCGCGTCGTGCTCGACACCAAGGAGGGCATCGAGAAGAGCAAGCGCGGCAAGCTCGTGGTCGCGAAGAAGTCCGGCGAGTCGGTGCTCTACGAGTCGATCACGCTGCCTGCCGACGACGAGGACCGCATGCCGCCCGCGAAGGCCGGCGACCCGCTGAGCAAGGAACAGATCGAACTGATCCAGAAGTGGATCGACGACGGCGCCGACTTCGGCAAGTGGACCGGCAAGGCCAAGGGCAAGGACGGCGACAAGGGCAAGGACAAGGGCAAGGAAGGGGGCACCGAGGAGACGCCGAAGCCCGGCCCCAAGCGCGACGGCGACAAGAAGCAGAGCCGCGCCGACATGCTCGATGCGCTGCAGAAGGGGCTCGAGCCGCTGCCGGCCGCGACACTGGCGACGTTCGCCGACTCGCCGTTCACGGTTCGCAGCCTCGGCGACGGCAGCCCGCTGCTGCAGGTCGCCTGCGCCGGCCGCACCGACGAGGTCGACGACGCGGCGGTGACCTCGCTGGCGCCGCTCGCCGGCCACATCGCCGAACTCGAACTCGGCCGCACGCGGATCGGCGACGACGCCTGCCGCACGATCGCCGGCATGCCGCGGCTCGTGCACCTCGATCTGCGCCAGACCGGCGTCGGTGACCACGGCGTGGCCGCGCTCGCCGCCAACCAGCAACTGCGCTCGCTGAACCTGTTCGGCACCAAGGTCGGCGACTACGCAGCCGCCGCGCTGGCCGGCCTGAAGCACCTCGAGCACCTCTACGTCTGGCAGACCGAAGTCAGTGCCGCCGCCGTCGTGCGCCTGCGCGAGTCGGTGCCCGGCGTGCGCGTCGTGCTCGCCGCGGACCTGCCGGAGCCGATGGCCGACGCGCCGGCGAGCAACCGCCGCGGCCGCTAGTGCGAAGGCCGCAGCTCGCGTTCGCCGCGGCCTGGCTGCTGCTGGTCGGGACCGCGGCGTGGCTGGTCGCAACCGACCGCCTGCGCGACCTCGAAGTGCTCGGCGTGCCGACGATGCAGCCGCGCTTCGCCGACGTGCGACCGATCACCGGTGCCGCAGTCGCGCTGCAGCAGGGTCTCGACCCGCTGCAGTCGAACCCCGGCGATCCGTGGCAGCGCGCGCTGAACTACCCGCGCGTCTGGTTGCTGCCCGCCTGGCTCGGGCTCGGACCGGCGCACAGCGAAGCGCTGGCACTGGTGTTCCTGGCGCTGTTCGCGGCGGGCCTCTGGTGCCTGCTGCCGTTGGCTCAGACCACAGGCCAAACGGCGCTGCTGGCGGCGCTGGCGTTCGCGCCGGTGACCTGGCTCGCGATCGAACGGGCCAACAACGACGTCGTCGTGTTCGCCCTGCTGGCGCTGGCGGCCGCCTGCTGGCGGCGGCGCCCCGGCACCGGCACCGGCCTCGTCGGCGCCGCGGCCGTGCTGAAGCTCTATCCGGTGTTCGCCGCCGCGGCGTTGGCCGGCCTCCCGCGCGCGCGGGCGCTGCGGCTCGCCGCGCTGCTGGGACTCGGGTTCGGTGTCTACGTGCTGGCGCAGGCCGGCGACCTCGGCGCGATCCGCGCCAACTCGCTGGCCTGGAACCGCATCTCGTACGGCATCACGCAGCTGCCGGACGCGCTGGCCGCGAACACCGGCTGGCCGCGCGCACCGCTGCTCGGCGGCGCCGCCGCGGTGCTGGCCGGTGCGGCCGCACTGGCGTTCGCGGCGCGCCGCCGCGCGGCGCTGGCGGCCGAACCGGGCCCGGCGCTCGACGCGTTCCGCATCGGTGCCGGCGTGTTCGTCGGCACGTTCTGCCTCGGCAGCAACTTCGACTACCGTCTGCTCGCGCTGCTGCTGACCGCGCCGCAGGTGGCCACCTGGTGCAGCACGGCGCGCGGCTGGCAGCGGGCCGCCGCCGCGCTGCTGGCCGCCGGGCTGCTGGCGCTGTTCTGGAGCATGACCTGGCGCCGCGCCCTCGCCGCAGTGCTCGGCAGCGAGACGCCGGGGCTGATCGCCGACGAACTGGTGACCTGGAGCGTGCTGCTGCTGCTGCTCGGCGCACTGGTCACGAGCCTGCCCCTGCGGGCGACGGAGCCAACCCGATGACGAACCCAGAGACCCAGCTCACCGCGCTGTTCGCGCGCTACGCACCACCGCTGGCCCGACTCGGCAAGGCGCTGCGGACGAGGTTGCGCGCGCGGCTGCCCGGCCTCACCGAAGTGGTCTACTTCTACGAACGGCAGCACTCGCTGGTGATCGCCTACTCGCCGAGCGGGCGCGGCCACGACGCCGTCTACTCGCTCGCAGTCGCGCCGCAACAGGTCAAGCTGTTCCTCGCCCGCAGCCCGCTGCTGGCGCAGGCCGATCCGGGCCACCTGCTGCAAGGCAGCGGCAAGCTGGTGCGCTATGTGCCGATCGCTGCAGCCCGCGACCTCGACCGCGGCCCGGTGCGAGCCCTGCTCGACGCCGCGATCGCGCACGCGCAGCTGCGGCTCGAGCCCGGAGCGCGCGGCGCCGTGCAGTCCCGCGTCGCAGCGCAGCAGCAGCGCGCCGCGCGGGCCAGGTCGGCTTCGCGTCCGGGGTCGCCCAGCCGCGCGAAGAAGAAGCAGCGCTGATCGCCTCACTGCCGACCGCGAACGAGTCCGCGCCGTCTATCGCTTTGCCACCACCGCCACGTAGCCTGCGGCCCGTGCCGGCCGCCGCTCCAGCCACGTGCCCCAACTGCGGAACGCCGCGCACCGGCCGCTACTGCGCTTCGTGTGGCCAGGACAACCGGCACGAGCGCCTGCGCCTGCCGACCATGCTCGGCGACCTCGTCGAGACCATCGTCGGGGTCGAGAGCCGCACGTGGCGCACGGTCCGCGACCTCTGCGTCCGGCCCGGCACCGTGGTGCGCGACTACGTCGGCGGCCACCGCGCGCGCTACGTGAACCCGCTGCGCTATGCGGTCTTGGCCTGCGCCTTGTGGTGGCTGGTCGTGAACCTGCTGGCTCCGGCCAGCGACCCCGCGACCGCTCCGGCACTCAGAGCCCTGATGCGCCACGGCCAATGGCTCAACCTCGCCCTGTTGCCAGCACTGGCGGTGCCGCTGTGGCTGGCCTTCGCGTGGGAGCGCTTCTCGTACGTCGACCACCTCTGTTGCCTGCTGTTCTGCTGCGGCCACGTGTTCCTGTGGCGTTCGCTGCTCACGGCTGTCGGCACCCTCCTGCCCGCATCCTGGGCCGGTGCCGTCCAGATCGCGGACGGCATCCTGTTCCTCGTCTACCTGGGCTGGGCCATCACGACGTGCCACTGGCGCCGTGCGCGCCTGGTCGTGTTGCGGACGCTCGTGGCGCTGTTCGGACTGGTGTTCGCGAACGGCCACCTCGCATCCGTGGTGGCGCGGTGGCTCACCGGCTGATCGACGGGTCTCGCGAGGCTGCCACAAGCACGAAGGACGCCAGCGTCGGTCGCCGTCCGCACTCGAGCGGACAAAGAAAACTGGTCGGGGCGAGAGGATTTGAACCTCCGACCTTTGCGTCCCGAATCGGTCTGGACTGCCCACCACGGACATCGAGAGAACGCAGCGGAGAGCCGATTTCTCGGCCTTCGGCGGCACTCTAGGGACCTGCAGGCACCGGAACAAGAGGTAACCGCGTAGCCACGTGGAGCAACGACTTACGTGCAGTCTCGGGCGCGATCTGCAGTAGATACTGCAGCGGCAGTCGCCGGATCTCCGGACCAACCAGGCTCGTCGGCTTCGTCGCCCCATCGTCGACATCGACGGCCCACCACCGGCCGCAGCCGGGCAGATGCTCCCGTCTGGCTAGCGCGGCAACTGTGCCTGCACTCGACCGTCGGGGCCGTAGAGCGTGAGTGTGCTCTCAGGTGCGAGATGAGATCGTTGCAAGTTGTCGGTAGTGCTCGTAGTGCCGAGTACTGCCCGCACTCGGCCACCTGCGTCAAGGACTCGGACCGCGGCATCGTCTCTTCCGCTGCTCAGCTCAGTTCTGATTCTCCCTTCCGCGTCAAGGAGACTGAACATCGCGCCTTCCTTCGAAGCGCGCAGCAGGGACCGAGGCTGGCCATCTGCGTCGTTGACGTAGAGGGCTCCATGCTCCGCCCCCGAATGAAGGCCACACTGGGTGCCACCCGTAGCCGCGAGGACCACTTTTCCAGGGCTGATCGTCGTCATGGAGTGCGGTCCCTCTGCGGCCCATGTGCCGTCCTTCTTGACCTGACCCTTCCCGCCCAAATCAATGGTCCCGTCCTGGATCCCCACCACCGATTGCGACCGCGTGTTCGTGACCATGACCATGCCGTTGATCATCAGAGCACCGTCAACCTCCCTCGTGCCGACAGTAGCCATCTGATGAATGGTGGCGGTGCCAGCGACGAGCTGTTCGGTCGTCAGCTTCTTGACCGTCAGCTCTTCTCTCACATTCGTCGGCTCCTGCATCGCGGCTGCCGTGACGAGCGCGCAGAGCGCGACCCCCAGCGCGGTGGCAACGAGTTGAGTGCGGCGGAGTGAATACTCAAGGCGAGCGACGCGCTGAGCCAGGGCGGTTTCGTCCTTCATGGCACTGGAGCCTATTCGAGCCGATGTAGGTAGGGACTTACTCGTCCTCGGAATCGTCACCATCATCATCGTCGTCGACATCTACGGCCATCGCGTCCAGATACTCGCGGCGCACGGTTCGCAGAGATCGTCGCGAGACGGGATCGACGAGGAAAAACGACCACCCGTTCACCGGATGCCCCGCGAGCTTCCGCGCTGCGTCGGACGGACTCCCGAACGCGACGCCATCGATCTCGATCTGGCCATCCGGCAGTAGCGTCGCCACCATGTCGGCGTGCTTCTTCGGACGCGGGTAGAGCGACATACCCGGCGTCAGCGCCTCGCCGTTGATCAGGTCCAAGAGCTGGAGCTTCCGCCGTTGCCCAGGCCGCGCGCGCGTCACGCTGGAGCTGTGTCCTGGTGGAACGGGCCAGACCTCGAGGATGACCTCCACCAGATCGCGCGTACGCTTGCGGACCGCGTCGTCCGTCCACTCGTCTCCAGCCTTGCGCAGCAGGTCGCGGTTGAGAAACAGGACGTCGTGGCCCTCGAGGCCGGCGCGCTTGCCGCCGTCCCCCCTCCAAGGCCCGTTCGAAACCTTCGAGTTCAACTTGCCCGTCAGCAGGGTCAGATTGCCGAACTGGTGCACCAAGCGGTCCCGCTCCACGTCACCATCGGCACCCGGCGGCAGCGGCCAGTGCTTGACCCACTTCCGCGGCATCACGTGTTCGATCGCGTACTTGCCGCGTGCGACGCGCTCCTCCCCGAGTCCACGCTTCCCGTCGCGCCACCCACGCAGGTGATCCTCGATCGCTTCCAGGACCATCCGAAGTCGACCGCGACCGAGGCGCCGGTAGGCCAGAAGCTCGGCCAGTTCGTCGCGCAACTCGTTGTCGTCCGGCCAGTAGCTGCTGTCGCTGGTCTGCGACGCGAAGTAGGCCTCGATCCGATCCCCAGCGACGTCGCGCCCTTCGATTCGCAGCTGCGCCACGAGTTCCGCGACGATCCGGTTGTAGTTCTTGGTCGTCGCGCGCAGGAGCATGCGACGGACCATCCAGCTCTCGACAACGTCGAGCGCCTTCGCGAGTTGCGCCTCTGGTACTCGGGGCAGCTCGGGATCGAGCAGGCAAAGCACGAGCGGCTTGATGACCTCGCTCTCAAGCACGCCGGTCCGGTATCCAAACAGGCCGAGTCGATCGATCTCGCCCGTCGACTGGGACGCACTCGTAACGAACGAGCGGTAGACCTGGGCCGCACGGTAGACCTGGTCGAGGAGCTGCGGCATCGCCTGCGTGGGATCCTGGTCCGCGAAGCGCTTGAAGTGCTCGAACACCTCGCGCGCGATGATCTCCTTCCCTGTGCGCGCGACGAGCCAGTGGTTCAAGAAGATCGAGGACCTGGGGTAGCGCACACGGCCGACGCTGATCTCCTTCTCCCAGAAGGCGGTTTCGAACTCGCGCCAGCGTTCCTCGTAGGCAGCCTCGACGTCCGCGCCCGCTTCGAGCAACCGCTGGAAGATGAAGTTCTTGATCAGGTCTGCTGCGGTGAGCTGTGCTCCGCGTGCGTTCAGGGTCTCGAAAATCTCTTGGGCGTTCTCGTCGGCGGCAAGGTCGATGACGACGACTTGGAGTAGATCGCGCACGACCGTCTCGATGGCTGCGCCGCGATGCGCGGTTTCGTCATCCCCAGCGGCCACGAGCCATTCTCGCGCACGCCGGGTGAAGTAGCGGTGGCACTCGACCATGCGGTGACCGGCATGCCCGAGGGATTCGTGATCGACGGGTGGCGGTGCGCTCATCACCGCCTGGAACCCGGCGCGATCGCGGTTCGTCGGCCAGACCTTGAACTCGTCCTCCGGCCGCGATCGATACGGCGCAGCGTTGCTCACGAGAGGCTCAATGCGAGCCGCTGGCTGCGTCGCGCCGATGGCCATCAACCCGGCGTGCAGGGCGTCCAGCAGCAGCTGCAGGGTCGTAAGCCGCTGCTGCCCATCGATGATCGTGCGTTCCTGCATCTGGCCGATCTGGGCGGCAACCTGCTGCAAGACCACGGCACCAAGGAAGTGCGGTTGAGGCCGCGGCGTGGACTGGTCGAGCAGGCGCCCTGCCAGCCGCGTGACGTCCTCCCAGAGCGGCTCCCACTGGTTCTCCTCGTTCCAGACGTAGGGGCGCTGGAACAGCGGCACGACGAGCCGCTGCGGCTGCATGAACACCAACTGCGGCGTGCGGACCTGGGTCTCCACGATTCCGTGCTCCTTTCGGTGTGGAGCCTAGGGCGGCGCGTGCCCGCGCCGCCAGCGGAAAGGCCTCGCATCCTCAAGAGCTGTGCGGTCGGCCGCGCTTCCTCACATGCTTCGCGTTGGTCCGCCAGCAGACATCGTCGCCAGCATGGTCCTGAAGGCGCGCCAACCAACGAGGAGAAGGAGAGACTCCAACCCCTGCGTCTCGAGAGAGGCGTCGCGCGCGTGTACGGCTGCGAGACGGGCCGCGCGCGTCGCCACCGAGGCCGACGCGGCATGATCCCGCTGTAGGTGCAAGAGGGCGGTGCCCGGCACCGTAGCCGCTGACGGCTGATCGACCACCTCGGTGCGCATACAGGTAGCTGCCCGGACCGTTGGAAGGCGGCCTTCGCCATGATCGTCGCAGAGGCTCCAGCACATGACTCGCCGGTTCACCTTAGTGATGCTGATCGCCAGCGCCTGTAGCAGCAACCCTGCGTCACGCCCCCCGTTCGTTCCGGGGTCCATCGGCTGGGGCGGCCCTTCGTTGTTCATGGTCGATACCGACGGGGATGGTCTTCCTGACGCGGCGGTACCGCGTGGCGGCACCTTCATGGACACGGACGACGACGGCCTCCCCGACACTCGCCTGGACAGCTACTGGACGAGCGTGGGCACCGACAGGTGCAACGCGATCGGGATGACCGCTGTCCGCGCCGCGTTCGCCCGCCTGGAGCTGGCTGCGGATGAGCAAGCTGCGGCCGGCGCGCTCGACGATCTGGTCAGAACCATTGTTGACGTGCAGCGCATCATAGCTCCACCGCCGTAACTTGGTCGCTGGCCATGCATAGTTGCAGCAAACGCTGCCTGCGCGCGCGAGCTGGACGCCGAGGCGATGCTGCGGCAGGTGCTCGCGAAGATGCTGGCGCAGAGCAACGCGGAGGCGGAGCGGCAGCGGGCGGCGATTCGGAAGGCGGTGGCGGTGCTGCACTTTGCCCCACGGACACCGCTGGGATCGGTTCTTGCTCACGCCGCCGCACCCGTCTCAGCCGAGCGCCATGGAATGCCCGTAGCTCCAGCAGCGCAGTGGCTTTGTGACGCCCCCCCCATGGCACTCCTTCGCCGCCTTATCGCGCTTCTCACGTCCCCCTACCTGTTACGCGAACTACACGGGCTGCTGACCCACCTCATAGATCGCGCCTTGCGGTGGCTGGCCCAGAACGGTCCCCGGCGCCTTAGGTCAACAGCGGCCGCTTCGGTTCAGGGCGCCGTCCCCGCGCTGCTAGCGGCGCTGATCCTCGAAGGGGTCGGACTCCCTGGCATGTGATCGCGATGAGCGAGCCCAGAGCAGCACCGAGGCAGTGGGCTGCGGGTGCCGATTCGGATGGCGGTGTGGCGGCGGCGTCCTTCGGATGACCCAGCCAGAGGCTCCACAACCAGCACCGGGAGGCAACGGCGCGATCCAACGCCGACTACCCCAACCTCGCCGGACAGCAGCCGGGGAGACTCGGCGCAGCCGTCGTTCTCAGCAGCGGAGCGAAGCCAGGCCCGCTTGCTGGCCGATCACCGCACCATGCAGGGCGTTCAGGCAGGGCGTGATGGAGACGGGCAGGGTCGCACAGGACTCAAGGGGCGGCGAGCCTTCACTGCACTCGCCCTTGCCTGGCTTGTACTGACCGCTGTCCCTGCACTCGTCATCTCTACCGGCACCTACCCTCTCGGTTTCGGCCGTGCATACCACGCCACCGACCGACCACGGTGTCGGTCATGTTCGCCCTGGCTGCGGGAGCTGCGATGTCCGCCCGCTTCAAGACCTACCACCGCGCTCAGCACGCCGGACCGCGCGCATTCGGCTTCGAGTCGTACCGCGGACCCGACGGGCGCTTCCGCAGCTACAACAAGACCTACAACTACGACCAGATCACCCGGCGGGGCGTAACGCGTTCCGTTCGTATATGGATGCCCCTCTGCTACCCCTCGGAGGCTACGTCGCCGCGGTGATTCAGTGGGGCCGCCTCAGCCACACCCAGTTCTACTTTCGGTCGTGGGAACGGCCATACGGCTTGCGCGAGCGCGATTTCGGCCTCTCCATCGCCGTGGTTGCCTTGCTCACTTTCGCGGCCCTCCTGGGAGCCGGCATCCTGGCATCCTCGTCTTGAAGGCAAGGGCAAGTGCAGGCTCCCGGCGCGGCTCGCCCGCCAGCAGTTGATCGTCGCCGACCGCCGGGGACCCGACCGTCGCATTCCCCTAGGCACGCGACATCCACGCCACACGCATTTCGCTCTGCGGTGCGCTGCCCAGCGTGCACTGATCCGTGGACGTTGTTGCCATGCGTGCAGGCCGCTGCGCGAAACGCCCAGCACGCTGCACATCACGGCGATCGGGCAGTTGCCTTGCTCCGCGTCGATCAGCTCTTCAGGATCGCATCCACCGTGCTCCGCGCCGGCCAGTCCTGGTCGGGCCGCTCGCGATCGAGCGCCCACAGGATCTTCTTCCTACCCCACGTCGGGTGCGCCTTTCGCACGCGCAGCACCGCGGCTTCGACCTCGGGAGCGGCCTGGTTGGGAGGTTTGGATGCGTCTTCGGTGCCCGCGCCGCGTCCGCGAGCCCCGTCATGCCCAGCTCGGCATAGCGCGCCAGGATCCTGTAGCCGGTCTTCATGCTGATCCCGAACTGCTCGCACGCCTGCGTCATCGTCACCTGGCCCATCAGCACCAGCCGCACGAACTCCTGTCTCTCGGTCACCGGATCGGTCTGGGTCCATGGCGTCCGGCCACGAGATGCACGGCGCTCCCCACGGTCACGCTCGAGTGGCACCCATGTGCCCGGACACGCGTGTCACCCATGTACCCGGGTCGGACCATAGCACGACGACGAGCACGATCACGCACTTCCTATTCCTCCGGCCTGATCACTCCGTCCGGCCACTGCAAAGCCGTGGCATCCGCGAAGCCAATATTGCTCAGTCTCGCCTCCTCGACGATCTGCACGAAACGCTTTGTGCACAGCATGAGTCGCGGATACTCCACCAGCGTAAACACATCCGTCCCATCATAGCTGCCTGCGCTCACTCGCAGCCCTCTCTTATATGACGAGTACTCTTCAAGCCCACATGTCCGACACACCCTCACCAGACTTATGCCCGACGCAGGATCCGCGTGCCCTGCGCATCCAGTGACCACCATCTCCCACAACGGAGATTGCCGCTCCGGCTTGATGCCCGCAGCCACGTAAACCACGACAGGCCGCATCAGGAATCCCGTCAGACCGGACACTTCCAGTACACGCTTAGCTCGCTGACTCACCACAATGTCACCGAGAAGCGTCCTATTGAAGTCCTCTACGCGCGATCGGACCACTTCGACCGAGAGGACTCCAACTCTCTGACCGGGCCTCTGGTGACCAGGATTCGATGTGCACACAATCGTCTGCCACCGATTGTCAGGGTGCAACTCTACGCTTGGACGCATCCGCGATACTTCAATATGATCAAACTGCATGCTAAATACCAAAGTCTTTGCGCATCTGAGTCAACTGCTTCAAGATTTGTTCCTTACTAGCCCCTGGGTTCCTCTCGAAGAACTTCGCCCATACCTTGTTCCAGTTGCCCCCCCCACGAGTGTGGACGCCGCTCGGCTTCAGAATGTGCCTTGCTCTCGACAAGCGCACTGTAAACTCCTCGATATTGAGGCCCGCGGCCTTGAAGAAACCTCTCAGCCGTTGAGACTGCGGCAACAAGTGATGCACGTGGATAGCCTCGGGGCAGGCTCTTGCGACTCCCGTAGTCGGGACCGGCAGCTGCGGCTGAGGAGTGGTGGTTGGCGCACTAGGTTTCGGAGCAGCAGGCCCCGACGCCCCAGGGGTTCCAGGCCCCGACGCCCCCGGGGTTCCAGGCCGCGGCGACATCATAGCACGAACCCCCAATAGCGTCGCTGCGATCACCGCCATCTTAGCAAATCCCTGACCCCGTTGACGACTCTCGTCTGAGGCCAACTGCCCCCCCGCCTCAATCGCCATGTTCATTAGCTCGGGGCCACCCATGGCCACTCGACCGACCGCGCTATCCAGCAGGTCCCCTCGCGATGCCGCTTCTACAAGGCTCCTCGCTACAGAGCCCACGTTCGACAGCGTCGCCATGTCCTGCAACTGCTGAGGTGCACCCTTGGCAATTTCGGTCGCGACATCCAATACACCCGCCTCAAATGCTATCACCTCCTTCGCTGTCTCAGACCACTCTCCCGTCTTGACTTTGATCGCCAGCTCCTGCCCTATCCAATTTCCAATCGCAACTTGTAAGCCGCTTGGATCATGCAATGTCATCGGGTTGTCGTAAGCATACTGATAATGATTGCCTAAGCCTCCCGCATCCCCCCACACCCCCAGCGGATCCCCAGTTACAAAGCGCCCGCTAGAAGGCGCATAATAGCGGTGCCGCATGTAGACTAGTCCCGTTTCCCAATCGACTCGGTGTCCCTTCCAGTGAAACAGGTTCCAAACCGCCGGGTCGGTGTAGTCCCCTGTGGGTGCTCCAAGCCCGTTGAAGAAGGTCGTCTTGCCGTGCGGATCGTACTCTTGAATCTCGACGACTGCGCCTTGCCCGTTCAGGACACGACTAGGGCAATGCGCACCGCCCTCTGCAACGTAGTAGTCGCGCCATAGAAGCTGCTGTTGGTTGGAGGGTAGGACTCCGTCGCGATGCCGGTAGGCCACCAGCTCATCCAGCTCCGTGCCCCACACGTTCTGCGTGATCGGGCGCGTTACAGCATAGGGGCTTCCTGTCTCAGGCACCCACACCGCGAACGTCATCTCCTGCGCCTCTTCCCAGCCATCCCATGCATAGTAATACATGGGCCACCCCTCGACCATCCGCATCACGCGACGACCGTAGCTGTCGTAGAGATACAGCGCGATCATCCGCAGCTGCAGCGACTGGAACACCGGCACGGAGGAACTCGTCGACGCTGAAGCGGTCGCGCCAGGCGCGAAGCCGCCAACTGGGGCTGGTGCCGCAGCCGCCGGAACCGCCAGCTCGACCAGCGCTGGGTTGATTGGCTCACTCGCGCTCTGCGCAAGACTCGACTGCTCATGCTCAAGCAACACGGTTGCAAGGTCGTTGCTCATCCGTGAGAGGATGTTGTTCCTGGCCTGCTTCAACGCCGTGACATCGTGAACGATGAACTGGGGTCCCGTCGGACCTGTGAGCACTGATCCGCCCACAGACTCCTCGGCGACGGCAGCGGACTGCCCAGCTTGCGCCCCAGCCGCAAGCGCCTGCTGACTCTGCTCCTCAACGACGTAGACTTCCGTCAGCCGGTTCAAAGCGTCGTAGACGTAGTATCGCGTTCCGTCGAATATGGTATTACCGCGACCGTCGTATAGGGGCTTCGTTCCGTCGGCTTGGTCATAACGGTTGCTCTCCCCTTGATTCTCTCCAGCGTCCTGGGTGCTGTACTGCGCGTGAGCGATCGGGCCGCCCGCTCCACTCTGTGTCTCGAGGTTGGAACGGTTGTTTGCGGCATCAAGGTCGTAGGTCAACCGCTTGATGTAGTTTCCGAGCGCACCTTCTGGATCCACTTGATCAAAGTGCAGCTGGTCGCTGCCCAACCATGCTTTGCGGAGGCGGTTGTGCTCGTCGTAGACGAATCGATCGCCCTTGGCCGCAGGGTTGCCCTGCTTCTTGTACTCTTCCTTCGTCAGGTTGCTGGCGTCATCGAAGTGGAATATGGTACTGGCCAGCGGATCGAATGATTGGTCGATCCTCTGCATGCGCCCGTAGGCGTCATATGTGTAGTTCGTCTCGAACGCGATATGCGTGGAGAGCAGTGTCGTCTGGCGTTCGCGTATCCGGGCACCGTCGTACTTGTATTTTGCCAGATCTCGGAGAGGGTCGCCTTCACCGACTCGCCACCGGATGCCTCCGATTCTACCAATGGAATCGCGAGAGACGTCGATCCACACATCGTCCGCGTTGCCCGGTAGGTTGTTCTCGTAGAAGAGTCCTGTGCGCAATGGGTCGCCCCCAACATACGTGCTTTCGATATCCGTCCAGTTGGCGTAGCCGGGATAGTACGCGAACGACTCGCGATGGGTCCGGCCAAGCGCGTCGCGCTCAAACTCCTCGTGCAGGTATTCCAGCCCGCCCATGTCGAAGGAGCGCGTGTAGACAACCTGGCCCAGCGCATCTCGAAGGACCCGATCTCCCCCATAGAACAGAGATACCCACGAGTTGGTGCCAGTAGCAGTCCGCTGGATCGGACGCCCCATCGCGTCGCGGTCGATAAGCACTTGCACTCCGTCGGCACCATAGATGCTGACGAGCCGGGAAGCTTTGTCGTATTCGTGAAACTGTGCGAAGTCTTGGTGCTTGCCTTGGCTGGTCGGTTGTGTAGTAGCTCCGGGTTCCATGATGGCCAGAACGCGTCCGGCGAAGTCATGGATGGTCCTGGTCAGCCTCCCGCGCCCATCGACCTGCACGAGCTCGGTCTGGTTGTCCGTGGTGCTCCAATCCAGGTAGGAAGACGTGTTGAAGATCTGGGGCGTTCCTTGGCGGAGCCTTTCCGTCAGACGTCCTAGCGCGTCTGGCAGGTAACGTTCGACGTTGCCGAGGGGGTCTTGGTAGGACTCCGTTGCACCGGTGCTGTAGTAGGCGAACCGATGCACTAGTGGGGCGGAAGGGGGTCCCTGCTGGACTTCGAGGACTCTGCCGAGGGGGTCGCGGAGGTAGGACACTCCCCTGGTCACGTAGGCAGCCGTCAGCTGGTCCCATGTCTGCTGTTCGACTCTGCTGACGAAGAACGTCTTGTCGTTATACGAGTAATGTGTCTTGTTGGGATTGGCGGCTGACGAGTCGCTGAGTTCGCTCAATCGCCCCAGGGAATCGTAGGTTGCCGCTACGAACCGCCCACCTGGCCCCGTGACCTGTGCAACCTGAGAGACTCCCTCCCACTGGGTGGAGTGCACTTGCGCTGCCGCAGGAGAGCTCCCTTCATACACTTGCGTCCGGTAGAGCCGTCCAAGCGCGTCGAAGCTCGCAACCTCCCGACGCAGCAGATTGCCGACCCCACCTGGCGCCCTCAGCAGCCGACGCTCGACCGATTGCCCCATGACGTCGAAGTCGAACTCGTAGAGAGCTGCCGCAACGGCCCACCCAGCAGGGTAGCCACTGGGTGCTGCAACCACCGGCTCGCTGACGCTCTCGATCCCCCCCGCTGTGTTACGCGTGATCGACGTGATCAGCAGCTCAGATCCCGTGTCTCGCACTTCCCGCACCAGCTCCCCGGCTGCGTTCACGAAGTACTTCCCGATCAGTAGGTCTCCGTCCGGCCCGACCAACTCAGCCTTGTACAGCCACCCGTACCCGTCGTATGTGAACCTCGAGATGCTGCCGTTCCCATGAGCGACACTCCCCAGCTCGCCATTCGGGAGCCACAGATAGTCTTCCTTCAGGTAGACGGCGTCTGGATCGTCTGCAACGGGGCCGACAGCGCTGCGGTCAAGGGTACGCCTGTCGCGGAGGCGCGTGACCAGCCTGTCTCCATCGTAGTGCCACTCGTCGCGAAGCCAAGCGCGCGCAAGATCGGGCCGCCCGGGTTGGCCCAAGTCATCCGGCAGAGATCCAGATGAGTTCTGGTTGCTGCGAAGATGAACGGCTAGGTTGCCCCATGAGTCGTAGTAGAACCGCTCGACGAGCGCTTGGCTACCCACCGGCGTCGCGCGCTCAACTAGCACGCCAGACGAGTCGCGTGCGAATGTCGTCGTGACGGCGTGACTCGATCCGAAGTTCTCTGTCGCAGTCACGACGTTCCCAAGCCGATCAAGAGTCAGCTTAGAGACGACCTCAGCCGTTAAGCCACCGGGATTGGCAGTGACGGTGTCGGTATACCCGAATGCACCAAGTGAATAGGTCGTCACCAGACCGTTGCCGTCGATCGTTTGGAGCAGCTGCCCCACCCACGCAGTTTGCCGCCCCTGCGCATTGGTGGGAGGTGTGCTGACATCGTACGTGTGCGATGTAACCACCGTTGCTGCCGTGCCATCGGCCAGATCCACGATTGGACTCGTGACCGTCACCACCTGAGGCTTGACGCCCCAACTGACGCGATCCGCCGGCGTCGCCCGAGGCTGCGTCACGTACGAGTAGTTCCAGACTGACCCGTCTGGCGTAGTGACGGACTTCAGCCTGTAGGAGCCTTGAAGGTTGCTGGCTACGCTTGGCTCCCAGTCATATACGGTCTCTACGAGACCCGGCAAGCCTCGGGGGTCGTTGTATCGATGGCGCCGCAGGAGACCAGTGTGCGCGTCGTAGTCGTACTCGTCCCGACGATTGCTCGGCTGTTGCTCGACCACGACCGGTTTGTCGCAGGTCTGGCAGGCACTGTACTGGAAGGTGTACGATACAGCCGTTGGCTCTGCGTGACCGCCATTGTCAGGATCGCTGGCCCGTGGGCGGCCCGCGCTTCCCGATGGAGGAACGATCGTCAGGGTCAGGGTGCGCTGCTGGTCATCTAGAGTCCGCGTAACCGATCCCCCGAGGGCATCCGTCCTGACAACCGTGTCTACGCGATCCTCGGAGTCGGTGGTGTACGCGAACGTGTGGGTGGTAGGGCCGCGCAACCAAAGCGTCTCTGTAAGGACGCGAGGCTGCAGGCTGCCGTTCTGCTGATAAGTGAACGTAGCAATAGTGGTTGCCGCAGTCTCTGCTGCACCAAACTCCGGCCCGACCGCAAGTCGATGGCTAATGGTGCTGACGAGATCGCTGTTGGGGTGGTAACTGAATTCAATCACCATGTGCCGCTCTGGCACAGCCCCGGCTGGCAGCGGGTATACCGCGCCTGCAGCGGGGGGGCCATCAAGCAACTGCTGCTTGGGGCTGTAGACCCTTATCAAGCGATCTCCAGCGAACGGCTTGGACAGCGGGATTGCTGGATTGTGCGAGAACAGCAGGAAGTACTTGCGGCCCTCTAGCTCAGGGCCGGTGGAAGACGTGGCATCCTCGTAGGTGACCTCGATACCGGTGTGCGTCAGCGCGTTCCAGCCGTTTGCGCCTCCGATCCACGACGGCGAGTAGTTCCAGACCTCATCGACTCCGTGAGGGTGCTGGACCCGCGCCAAGCGACCTTGCCCATCGTACTCGTATTTGGTGACGTTGTCATGCGGATCAACCCTCTCCACCGGGCGATACCGCTCCCCGTCGCTCAGCGTACCAAACCGAGCGTATCTGGTGATGGTGCCATCGACGCTCCGGACTTCGAGCACTCCCAACACCTGACTTCCGGAGTTGTGGTAGCGAAAGAAGAATGAGCCGCTACCGGGAGCCCCGGTGACGGCGGCGTGATAGGCGCCGTCTGCAGAGCTCTCTGATGTCGCAATAAAAGGCTGGGGCGGGTAGGGAATGCCGACCTGTGGGGGGCTTGTCGTGATGTAGCTGCAATCGCAGTAGGTCGCGCCGCACCCACATGACACGATCTTGCATATATCGTTGGCGTTGGCTCCTTCGCATGGGCTACCAGGAGGCGGGCCATACCAGATGATCGTCTCCATGGGAGGGAGAGGTCCGGGCTTGGTCGGGTCAACCCCGCCTCCCGGATTCGGAAGCGGACACTCGATCCCCGTCATGGGGTTTGGGTACTTGAGTCGCGTGTCTGTGGTGTAGCCTACGGGGCCAGCGTTGACACTGACTTGGCCGCTTGAGTCGACCAAGCTGTCTAACTCACCTAGTACTTGGCTTACATGGGCATCACCCGGCCCAGCAACCGCGGCTCCATGAGCATGGTCGTCGACCCCAATATCGAAGACACTGAGGAGGTTGCCGCCGAGCCGCCCCATGACGTAGTTGCCCGTCGGCTCCTTGCAGTCAGGGGGCTTTAGTGCCCCAGATTTCCCTTGGCTAGGCAAGGCGGCCGCCAGGAAGACAAGGATGCTGGCACCCTGAGCGACGAACGCCGAGGCGGCGCGGGGATGAGCTGGGATACCCGTAGGAGGCGCGACTCGTTTCGACATGGCTTGGACCGAGGGCTTGGAGTGAGGTCGTGGCCGCCTCCTGGGCGGCGCGCGGGCTTCTTCCCCGCTGACGAGTCGTCTGTATCAAGCTCGAAGTTGCTTGGCAACCTGGATTGTGGCGAATTCTCTGTGAATCCAAGCGCCGACGGGAATCCGACCCGGATCAACGAAGGGGCGAGCCTACTTGGAGAATCAGGCCGCACGGCCCGAGCCGCACGTCGCATTCCCTTTGGCATGCGACACATTGCGTGCCGCGCGCAACGCACTGTCAATCAGCGGTCTCGGGCCGCACGACGACGCCGAGGTCGCGGCACGCCAGCCGGAACGCACCACCGCGCTCGCCCAGGTGTGCGAGCAGGATGCCGTTGCCTTCGCGATCAGGATCGCGCACGAAGCACAGCGTCCACTCGCCGCGTTCGAACTCGGCAAACCACGCCGCGCCCGTGTCCGCGCCCAGCACGATGATCGCGCGACGGATGCGGGCTTCGCGGCGCAGACGTTCCAGTGAGGGCAACCAGCACTCCGGTGCTCTACACTGCGCGATGAAGACGTCGCCGCGTAGCTGCTCGAGTACACGCTTCGAGTCGATCGCGATGCGCTTCTTGGCTGCCAGCTTCACGTGGCCGACGACGACGTCTGGCGTCATGAGACTGATCACCACGTCGAGCACGGGCGGAGGGACAGGCACCCCGCCCGCCGACCTGGCGCGGCGATCGCGGCGTGTTGCCGCGGACGACGATGGCGTGGCGTTCGGTTTCGCGAACGCCCGGGCGCCGCGCGAGCTGGGCAGGACGTGCTTCTCGCGGACGGCGTCGAGGTAGGCGCGGAACACGTCCTCGGGGACGGCCGCGGGCTTCTGGTATGCCGAGGACTGGTTCTTGGTGATGTCGTCGGGGAGCAAGGTACGCCTGGCGTACCTTGACCGATCTCCTCCGTGCTGCACCTCTTGCGCCAGATAGGCTCCGAGATCGCGCTCCACCTCCAGGCGGTAGATCGCGAGCCGCGTCAGCTCCTCGAACGCCATGTCGCACTTCGCCGCCACTGCCTGCCAGGCCGCCACCAGCTTCTGCAGGTCCGCGAGCGTGCCGTTCCTCTTGGCCTCGGTCCGCTGCAGCAGGAACCGCTCGTTGCTCGGTAACGACAGCTCCGGCCTCGCGGGCAGTTGTGGCTCGGGCTCAGCCCCGCCGCCGACTTCGTCGGAAGCAGTCATGGCTGGCCCCCACGCGGCAAGGGCGGGCGGGCGAAGTTGCGGACCACGTCCGGTTCGCGGCGTCGGAGCACGGCGAGTTCTCCTTGTGCAGCCGGTTGCACGCTGCCTGGACCGGGCGAGAGTCGCGGCGGCGCGATGCTGCACGCCTCCCAGTACGCCGGGACCTTAAGTGGAACCCGATGGCCACCCGCCACGCCACCGGCGTCGACGAACCGACAGACCATGCTGGGCCGCGACAAGTCCCGACGGGACAATGCGTTGATGGCCACTCCCGCTCGCAAGCGTCCATCTTCGCCCGATTCGAAGTCCGCCAAGATCCGCGCCCTCCTCGCCTCAGGCATGTCGGCGGAAGCGATCGCGAAGCAGGTCGGCTGCTCCAGGAACCTGGTCTACGTGGTCAAGTCGAACTCCAAGGGCAGCGCTTCGAAGCCGGCGGGACGCCGCGGTCCGGGGCGGCCCGCCAAAGCGAACGCCGCCGCGGCGTCCGGTCTCGAGGGCATCGTCGCCGCCGTGAAGAGCGGCGAACGCGAGCGCACGCGGCTGAGCCACGCGCTGCTGCAGATCCGTGACGTGATCAGCGACGTGCTCGGCAAGTAGCGGGAACTGCACGGGGCCGGAACGGCCACCTTCAGGGTTGCGCCCGGCTCCTCGCAGGCGACCTTCGGCACTCGGCGCAGCGCCCGCTCGGCAAACCGCGCGCTTCGCGATCCTCGCGCCGCACGCACTGCGACACGAAGAAGCCCGGTAGCCCGCAGTACAGGCACTCCGCCTGCAGCACGAACACGGGTGCCGTCGGCAACCGGTGCAGGAAGTCGCCGTACAGCGCGTCGAACACCCGCGGGAACGTCGTGCGTTCACTGAACCGATACTCGCACCATCGCCACCCGACCGCGTCCACGGCCGCGCTTCCGCGCCACAACTCCTCCAGGATGTCGGGGCGCCGAGCCAGTGAGTTGATGAACCAGCTCGTCAGCCAGATCCGGCGTCGGATGTCGTCGCGCTCCAGCGCGGAGTGCAGAGTGCCCCACTGATCCATGACGGCGGGCACCATACCGCGATCACCGCGAGGACGCACCCGTTGCGCGCGCCGCGTCGACGCGCTCTACTCACACTCGAAGAACACGCCGCGCGGGGAGCTCGGCCCGCCCGCACGGCATCCGTCGCACACGTGCCGGGGTTGTCCGCAAGGGCGTCAAGACTTGACTCTCCTTCTTCCCCTTTTCCCGAAGTCTCCCCCGGCACTTCCATTCTCCACCGCGCCACAGGCCCACGTCGCTCACGACGCATTTTCCCACGATGCCAGCTCTGCCGGTCCTCATCGCCGTCGTTGTCATCGCCACGCTGGCGGGACTTGTCCTGCTGCGTCGAGGTCATCGGCCCCATGCAGAAGGGCCAGCAGAGCGCAGCCAAGAAGCTACCGACGGCCCACAGAACGAAAGCCCATCCTCGTCCGCGTCGCTCCTTTACGAAGGCAGTATCCCGGTAGCAGGCAACGCCTACCACCACACCGAACTGGTTGGTGACGACTACGAGGAGACCGACATCCCTGGACTCGACACCGTCGTCAGCCGCGCGCCATCGCTCACCTTCACGCTGGATTACCCATTCGATGAGCCCTTCGAGGGCCGGGTGGTCGGCGTCGATGGAATCACGCTCCGTCACATCATCGACGCCATCCGCGACGGCTACCGGCAGATGTACGAGGGCACGTCGACGGAAGACATCCCGAACATCGCCAACAAGAAGGTCACGGGGTCCTACGGAACGGCCATGCACGTCATCGACGACCTAGTCATCGAGAGCATCGAACTCGACGGCAGGAAGAACAAACTCACCATCTTCATCGGGAGCTGACCGGACTCCCGCGTCGCATTCCCTGTAGCATCCGACAACTGGTGACACCCGCCACCGAGAAGATCGTGGTCTTCGACGAGTCCGGCACGGGGAGTACTCCTGGGGATCTAGAGAGAGCCCACGAGTTCTCATGCTGCGGACTGATGTTCGAAGAAGGTGACGTCCAGCACCTTCGGGCGCTGCATGCGACCCTCGCGAACCTGACATCGAACGGCGACTTCAAGTTCTCCGACGTCCGCAAGTCCGCAGCTGCCACTCTGGCTTTCCAACGTGGTATTGGATCATCGAACTGCAGTCTCATCGCGTTGCACTTCGCGCCGCAGTCCGTGTCGCTTGAGCAGCGCCGCTTTGAGGCGGTCTACTCCGCTCAGCACGGCCAGCCGCCTGCGGGCTACGAGACGCAGCCGCGCACTCATCACGACAACCTGATGGAGGTCGTCAAGATCGCCGCTGCGACTTTCATTGTGCGCCCATTCGAACGGCACACCGTCTACTGGGACGCCCGCAGCGACGGCCCCGCCATCGAACACGCCTGGAACGAGAGCATGCGCCAGGTCAGGGCGTTCGGCCTGGTTGACCCTCGACGCGAGCTGCCCCGTCTGTCGGTTGGGCCACCAAATGCCCTGAAGTTCGCCGCTCGCCTTGCCGGTGTAGTTGCCGGCGACCTGGTGGCCTTCTTCCGAAACTGCAGCCGGCGCGTTTACCCACTCCTGAGGCCCGCGTTCTCGCTCTCGCGGCCGATCACAGACATTGTCGGGGCAGCCAAGGTAGCGGACGGTCGCGGCGACCTCATTCAGCCCGGTCTCGACGACACAGGCCCTGCTCGCACGCTGCTGCGCGGATACTACTGGCGGCTGCTCAGCCGTCATGTGTTCTTCTACGACCCGCATGGTCGTGGCTGTGGCATTACCATTCACAAGAATCACGTCTGGCACGTGAGCCAAGTGCCTGACAGAGCCCCCATCCCATGATGGCGGCACGTCGCATGCTCCCGGAAATGTGGCCATCATCCGTGCTGCCAGCCCTTGCCTTGCTCGCGCAAGTTCCTGATCCCGTCAGGATTCTCCGGACGAACACGGCGTGGATCGCGTATGTCCCAATCCCCCGCAGGTTGTTCACCCCTGGGAGGGTAGCGCCGGACACCGGTCGGGTCGTTCACCCTCTGGTACTGGCCGACCCATGATCTGAGGAACCGTGGAGTGACCGACAGCAGGGTCGCGGCCTCTTCCAGGCCAACTTGACGGTCGCCGCTCGCATCGGTGAGCACCCAAGTCCCGCGCGGACCGACGTGCAAACCGTGGACGGGCACGAATTGCGCAACAGGCTGTCGGTCGCGCGTCGTCGACGTTGGCGGTTTCCAGAACCGCCGGTCGAACCACTCGCCAGGATCAGTCTCGTTTCGCGGCATGGACTCCTCGCTGCCCATACTCCCTGGTGGGGTCGTCGACGCAAGCCTCTCGACCGGTAGAACCCCTAGGCACCGGGTCGCTCCGGGGTCGCTGGTCGTTGAGGGCAAGCTCCAAGTCCGTGATCATGGCCAGCCCCGGGGCCAGCTCGGCGGCCGGACTCCCGAGGTTCAGCACCGGCCCCTTCAGGTGCTCGATCATCAGCGGGTCGTCCTCGCGCGCCCACCGGCGTTAGAACGCGACGCTCTCCCAGCCGTAGGCAACGATGGCCTCCCCCCGCCCGGCGCCGAGCGACTGCACCTGCCACATCACGCGCCGGCGGGCGCAACCCTGCTCGTCGCAGAACATCTCCACCAGCGCGTACTCGTCGACCGGCAGGGCCTCGCCGGAGCGCACCACCGCAGCCATGCGCGTCTCGCGCTGCGACAGCTCGGGAAGGAGTTCGTCGAGGCAGAGGTAGGGCATGCTGGCGAGGACGGGGTCGACGCGACACTGGCAACCGTGGCAGCCGCGCGCGTTCGATCGAGGCACAACCGCTGGCACCCCCGCACGGTCGCGTTACAACATCGCTCGCCCATGGCGAGCGCGAAGAAGCCCAAGTCCCAGGCGAAGAAGAACGGCGCCCCGATCGGGTTCGAGGCGACCCTGTGGCAGGCGGCGGACAAGCTGTGGAAGAACATCGACGCCGCCGAGTACAAGCACGTCGTCCTGCCCCTCATCTTCCTGAAGTACGTCTCCGACGCCTTCGAGGAGGAGCACGCGGCACTGGCGGCCCTGGCACACGAAGGCGCCGACCCCGAGGACCCGGACGAATACCGCGCCGAGAACGTCTTCTGGGTGCCGAAGGAGGCCCGCTGGTCGCACCTGCAGGCGAACGCAAAGCAGCCGACGATCGGCAAGCTGATCGACGACGGCATGGCCGCGATCGAGCGCGACAACTCGACGCTGAAGGGCGTCCTGCCCAAGGACTTCTCCCGCCCCGCGCTCGACAAGCAGCGCCTCGGCGAACTCGTCGACCTGATCTCGACGATCGGGCTCGGCGACCGTGAGAACCGCTCGCGCGACGTGCTCGGCCGCGTGTACGAGTATTTCCTCGGCCAGTTCGCCGCCGCCGAGGGCAAGAAGGGCGGCCAGTTCTACACGCCGCAGTGCGTCGTCCGCGTGCTCGTCGAGATGCTCGCGCCCTACAAGGGCCGCGTGTTCGACCCCTGCTGCGGCTCGGGCGGCATGTTCGTGCAGAGCGAGAAGTTCGTCGAGGCGCACGGCGGGCGCATCGGCGACGTGAGCATCTACGGCCAGGAGTCGAACCACACGACCTGGCGCCTCGCCAAGCTCAACCTCGCGATCCGCGGCATCGACGCGAACATCGCGTGGAACGAGGCCGGCTCCTTCCACCAGGACGCGCACAAGGACCTGAAGGCCGACTACGTCATCGCCAACCCACCGTTCAACGACAGCGACTGGGGCGGCGACCGGCTGCGCGACGACGTGCGCTGGAAGTTCGGCGTGCCGCCGGCCGGGAACGCGAACTTCGCGTGGGTGCAGCACTTCCTCCACCACCTCGCGCCGACGGGGATCGCGGGCTTCGTGCTGGCCAACGGCAGCATGAGTTCGCAGCAGTCGGGCGAGGGCGAGATCCGCAAGGCGATCGTCGAGGCCGACCTCGTCGACTGCATGGTGGCGCTGCCGGGGCAGCTCTTCTACTCGACGCAGATCCCGGTGTGCCTGTGGTTCCTGGCGCGCGACAAGAAGAACGGGCTCGGCGGCAAGGGCAAGAAGATGCGCAACCGCTCGGGCGAGACGCTGTTCCTCGACGCACGCAAGCTGGGTTCGATGGTCGACCGGGTGCACCGGGAGTTAACGGATGCCGACATCCTGCGCATCGCGGAGACCTACCACTCGTGGCGCGGCGACGCCGAGGGGAAGTACGAGGACGTCGCCGGGTTCTGTCGGAGCGTGACGACGGAGGAGATCCGGCAGCATCAGCACGTGCTGACGCCGGGTCGCTACGTCGGGGCCGAGGCCATCGAAGACGATGGTGAGCCGTTTGACGAGAAGATGCAGCGGCTCGTCGCAACGTTGGAGCAGCAGTTCGCGGAGGGGGCGAAGCTGGAGAAGGCGATTCGCGCGAACCTGCGGAGCCTGGGCTATGGCGGCTGAACTGCCGACCACCCTACTCGGGGACCTTCTCTCCGAGGATAGAGGCATCTCCGTCGGAGTCATGTATCCCGGCGACCACGATCCACTCGGCGTTCCGCTCATCAAGGCCGGCGACCTAGTTGGCGGTCGCATCCAGCCAGCCCTCGACTTTCGGATCTCACCCGAGGTGCATCACCAGTACCAGCGCACAGAGCTTGTCGGTGGCGAACTGCTCATGACCCTCGTGGGAGACGTTGGTCGGTGCGCAGTTGTCCCCCCGTCGATGAAGGGGTGGAACGCCGCGCGCGCAATTGCGGTCATGAGGTTCAAGGAACCGGCAGACGCGGCCTTCGTGAGGCTGTGCCTCCAGAGCCCGCAGGTCCGCCACTTGATGGACGTCTGGTCGAACACAACGGTCCAACAGACCCTCAACCTGAAGGAGATCCGGGTCCTTCCGCTCCCATGGCCATCGGCTGGCGAGCGAGCCGGAATCGCCCACATCCTCGGCACCCTTGACGACAAGATCGAGCTGAACCGCCGCACGAACGAGACCCTCGAAGCGATGGCGCGGGCGCTGTTCAAGTCGTGGTTCGTCGACTTCGACCCGGTGCGCGGCAAGGCCGCGGGCAAGCAGCCGGCCGGCATGGATGCGGAGACGGCCGCGCTGTTCCCGAGCGCGTTCGTCGAGTCGGAGATTGGCGAGATCCCGCAGGGCTGGAGGGTTCGCGCACTCGACGCGATCGCGGACTTCAGGAATGGGCTCGCCCTGCAGAAGTTCAGGCCGACCTCAGGCGAGCCCAGCTTGCCTGTAGTGAAGATCGCAGACCTCAAGGCTGGCAGAGCGAATCAGGAGGAGAGGGCACGGGCGAACATCGATGCCGGTTGCGTCCTGGAGGACGGTGATATCGTGTTCTCTTGGTCGGGAAGCCTCACAGTCGTCGTCTGGTGCGGTGGTCGCGCGGCGCTCAACCAGCATCTCTTCCGTGTCACCCCGCGAGAACTGCCCAAGTCGCTCCTCCTTCGCTGGCTGCACCACCACCTGCCGGAGTTCCAGCGAATCGCGGCGGACAAGGCGACGACCATGGGGCACATCCAGAGACATCACCTTTCTGCGGCAGCGTGCGTCGAGGCATGCTCCGCAGTGGTGGAACGGGCCGACGCTGCGCTCACCCCACTTCTCCACAAGCAAGTCAGCCTCGAACTGGAGTCGCGGACGCTCGCCGCAACCCGCGACGCCCTCCTCCCCCGCCTCCTCTCCGGCGAACTCCGCATCCCCGACGCCGAGCGCATCGTCGGTGCCGCGACATGACCGACAGCGGCCCTCCAGCCCCGCGCGGCGAGTTCCTGCTCTACCGCTCCGACGACGGCCGCACGCGCCTGCAGGTCCGGTTCGACGGCGAGACCGTCTGGCTCACCCAGGCCCAGATCGCAGAACTCTTCCAGACCACGCCGCAGAACATCACCATCCACCTGCGCGAGATCTACGGCGAGGGCGAGCTCGACGAGGCGGCAACTTGTAAGGACTACTTACAAGTTCGCCAGGAGGGCACCCGGCAGGTCCAGCGCCTGCTCAAGCACTACTCGCTGCCGGCCATCGTCGCGATCGGCTACCGGGTCCGTTCGCCGCGCGGCACCCAGTTCCGCCAGTGGGCCACGACGCGCCTCACCGAGTACCTGCAGAAGGGCTTCAGTCTCGACGACGAGCGCCTGAAGAACCCGCCGGCACCCGGCAGCCCGGACTACTTCAGCGAGCTGCTCGCGCGCATCCGCGACATCCGGTCGTCGGAGAAGGTCTTCTACAAGAAGGTGCTGGAGATCTACGCGACCAGCATCGACTACGATCCGCGCGCCGAAGCCTCGCAGGCGTTCTTCAAGACCGTGCAGAACAAGATGCACTGGGCGGCGCACGGCCAGACCGCCGCCGAGGTCGTCGCCCGCCGCGCCGACAGCAAGCAGCCCAACATGGGCCTGACCTCGTGGTCCGGCGGCAGGGTGCGCAAAGCCGATGTCGGCATCGCCAAGAACTACCTGCAGGCCGAAGAGATCGAAGCGCTCAACCGCATCGTCAACGCCTACCTGGAGTTCGCCGAACTGCAGGCCATGCACCGGCGGCCCATGCACATGGCCGACTGGATCCAGAAGCTCGACGACTTTCTGAAGCTGTCGGACCGCGTGATCCTGGACCACGCCGGGTCGATCTCCCACGACGACGCCGTCGCGAAGGCCGCGCTCGAATACGAACGCTACTCGGCCGGGCAGCGCGCCCTGCCGTCGCCGGTCGAGAAGGACTTCCGCGACGCGCTGCGCGACGTGAAGGAGATCGAGGCGAAGCGGAAGCAGAACCCCCAGAAGAGGAAGCCCAAGGAGCCGAAGCCCAAGAAGCCGAAGAAGGACGAGCCGTGACCGCCGCCGCCCCTCGCGTCTTCGTGTTCCAGTGCAGCAGCAACACCTACATGGAGTGCATCGAGCGCAGCCTGTTCGGCTCGAACGACCCATGGCCGCTGCAGGTCCGGCGCGGCGACTGGTGCCTGCTCCATCACTACGAGTTCGACACGCTGTTCGGCCTGTGGCGCGCGACCGCCGACGGCGGTCGGCGGATCGTGCCGAAGGCGTGGAGAGGTAAGTTCCCGTTCCAGGTGCCGGTCGCGCTGGCCACCGCAGCCATCGTCGAACTGCCGCGGGGAACCGTCGGCAGCATGGAGCGCAGCCTCGACGGCGACCGCGCCGAGCAGATCCTGCAGGCCGCACGTAGCCTGTCGCCGCTGCCCGAGAGCTGACCATGGGAACAGGCCGCTTCACCGAGTCCGTCGTCGAAGACGCCGCCCTCTCGTGGTTCGCGGCCATCGGCTACCAGGCGGTGTTCGGCCCGGACCTGGCGCCGGGCGAGTCCACGGCGGAGCGGTCGTCCTACCAGGACGTGCTGCTGCTGCCTCGGCTGCAAGACGCCATGCGTCGCCTCAACCCGGCGGCCCCGGAGCAGGCCATCGCCGAGGCGCTCCGTCGGCTCACGACGCTCAGCTCGCCCAACCTGATCGACACCAACCACGCCTTCCACCACCTGTTGGTGAACGGCGTCGAGGTCGAGTTCGTGCGCCCGGACGGCACGACCGGATACGAGCCGATCCGGATCGTCGACTTCGACCAGCCGAAGCAGAACGACTTCCTGGTGGTGAACCAGATGACCGTCGAGGAGAGCCGCCACAAGCGGCGCCCCGACATCCTGGTGTTCGTGAACGGTCTCCCGCTGGCCGTCGTCGAGCTGAAGAACGCAGCCGACGAAGGCACCACCGTGTGGGACGCCTTCCACCAGCTGCAGACCTACAAGCGCGAGCTGCCGGGCCTGTTCACCTGGAACGAATGTCTCGTGGTGTCGGACGGCCTCGACGCCCGGATTGGCACGCTGTCGGCCAACAAGGAGCGGTTCCAGCCCTGGCGCACGATCGAGGGCGAGGACCTGGCTCCGGCATCGATGACGCAACTCGAAGTGCTGATCCGCGGCGTCTTCGAGCCCCGGCGCTTCCTCGACCTGATCCGGTACTTCGTCGTGTTCGACAACGACGGCGACCGGGTCGTGAAGAAGATCGCCGGCTACCACCAGTTCCACGCCGTCAAGAGCGCGCTCGACGCGACCATCCATGCGTCGCGACCGGACGGCAACCGCCGCGTCGGCGTCGTCTGGCATACGCAGGGCTCGGGCAAGAGCCTGACGATGGCGTTCTACGCCGGGCGGGTCGTGCTGCATCCCGCGATGCAGAACCCGACGCTCGTCGTGCTCACCGACCGCAACGACCTCGACGACCAGTTGTTCGGCACCTTCAGCCGTTGCCACGAGCTGCTGCGCCAGGAACCGGAACAGGCACAGGACCGCACCCACCTGCGCGAGCTGCTGCGGGTCGCGGCCGGCGGCGTCGTGTTCACGACGATCCAGAAGTTCCTGCCCGAGCAGCGCGGCGACACGTTCCCGCTGCTGTCCGACCGCCGCAACATCGTCGTGATCGCGGACGAGGCGCACCGGAGCCAGTACGACTTCATCGACGGGCTCGCCCGCAACCTGCGCGACGCGCTGCCGAACGCCTCGTTCATCGGCTTCACCGGCACGCCGATCGAGGCCGCCGACAAGAACACCCGCGCCGTCTTCGGCGACTACGTCAGCGTCTACGACATCCAGCGCGCCGTCGACGATCGCGCCACGGTGCCGATCTACTACGAGAGCCGGCTGGCGCGGCTCGAGCTGCAGGAGAGCGAGAAGCCGCGCCTCGACGAGGCGTTCGACGAGGTGACCGAGGGCGAGGAACTGGCCGGCAAGGAGAAGCTGAAGACGAAGTGGTCCGCCCTGGAGGCCCTGGTCGGCGCCGAGCGGCGGGTCGCGCTCATCGCCAATGACCTCGTGCAGCACTTCGAGCAGCGCCTCGCAGCCATGGACGGCAAGGCGATGGTGGTCTGCATGAGCCGTCGCATCTGCGTCGACCTCTACGACGCGATCGTGCGCCTGCGGCCGGAGTGGCACGACCCCGACGACGACGAGGGTGCGATCAAGGTAGTGATGACGGGATCGGCGTCCGATCCCGAGCCGTTCCAACCGCACGTGCGCAACAAGCCGCGGCGCGAGGCACTGGCGAAGCGGCTGAAGGACCCGACCGATCCGCTGCGCATCGTCATCGTGCGCGACATGTGGCTGACGGGGTTCGACGCGCCGTGCCTGCACACGATGTACGTCGACAAGCCGATGCGCGGGCACGGCCTCATGCAGGCGATCGCCCGGGTGAACCGCGTGTTCCGGGACAAGCCCGGCGGACTCGTTGTCGACTACCTGGGCCTGGCGGATCACCTGAAGCAGGCGCTGCACGCCTACACCGAGAGTGGTGGGCACGGGGACGCCGCACCGGATCAGGCCGAGGCCATCGCGGTGCTGCTGGAACGCTACGAGGTCTGCTGCGCCCTCTTCCACGGCTTCGATTGGTCGTCCTGGACCACGGGCACGTCGGCGCAGAAGGTCTCCTTGCTGCCGGCGGCCCAGGAGCACGTCCTCGCGCAGCCGGACGGCAAGGAGCGGGTCCTCCAAGCGGTCACCGAACTGTCGAAGGCGTTTGCGCTCGCCGTGCCCGCCGACGACGCGATCCGCATCCGCGACGACGTGGGGTTCTTCCAGGCGGTGCGCGCGGCGATCGCCAAGACCACGGCCTCCGACCGCAAGACCTCGGGCGAGATCGACTTCGCGATCCGGCAGATCGTCTCGCAAGCGATCGCCTCGGATCAGGTGATCGACATCTTCGCGGCGGCGGGGCTGCAGAACCCCGACATCTCGATCCTCAGCGACCAGTTCTTGGCCGAGGTGCGCGGCATGAAGCACCGCAACCTCGCGGTCGAACTGCTGCAGAAGCTCCTCCGCGACGAGGTCAAGGTGCGGTCCCGGCGGAATCTCGTGCAGTCGCGGTCGTTCGCCGAGTTGCTGGAGCAGTCGGTACGCCGCTACCAGAACCGGGCAATCGAGACGGCGCAGGTCATCGAGGAGCTGATCCAACTCGCGAAGGAGATGCGAGCCGCGGAGGCGCGAGGCGAGGACCTCGGTCTCAGCTCGGACGAGTTGGCGTTCTACGACGCGCTGGAGGTCAACGACTCGGCCGTCAAGGTGCTCGGCGACGACACGCTGAAGACGATCGCCCGGGAGCTGGTCGAGACCGTGAAGCGGAACGTCAGCATCGACTGGACGGTGAAGGAGTCGGTGCGGGCGAAGCTGCGCGTCGTCGTGCGGCGGATCTTGAAGAAGTACGGCTATCCGCCGGACAAGCAGGAGGCGGCGACGAACACGGTGCTGCAGCAGGCGGAGCTGCTTTCGGAGGCATGGAGCGCATGAGTCCAGACTCTCCCAAACCATGGGGGGACAACCTGTTCACCCCGCTGCCTCGCACTCCGTGCTTCCGCATAATGCGGATGGGTCATCTGCTCGACTTGATTAGCAGCAAGACCCTTTACCTGCCGTACATCCACAGGTGGGAGGACCCGTACGAGAACATCCTCCGCCACGCTTTGAAGTTCACAGATCGCGGGGTCGCCACTTTTGGTCGGCTGACTCATGGAATGTGCGCTCTGTGCTTCTCGGAGCCTCCGGAGTGCGCGGCGATGTGGCGCATCTACGGGACACCGGCGGTCAAGGAGCCAACGGCCGATGACCTGTCCGTCCGCGTTGAGTTCTGCCTGGGTACGCTGCTTGATCAGATCTGGCATCACGTCGGGGCCGAACACGCCAAAACCACGGTATGGGCCGGAAGACTGACCTACCTCGACGAAGCCGCACTGCGCCAGCAGGTCTCCGACTTGGTTGACGCGACGGATGGGACCCCAGGAACCGCGCTGCTCGACCCAACGAATCGCCGAATCGCTGAGACTCTCTTCCTCAAGCGCCGTGCTTTCGCTTTTGAGCGAGAGGTCCGGATTCTCGTCGACCCAAGGTTCCACGATGCTGACTCTCGAACCGACGGTGACGAGTCCATCGGTGTCCGGGTGCCACTTCTGATCTTGCCCCGCGAAAGTGGACACCCAGATAGGAGTCGCGAGGCTCCAGAAGGAAGATGAAGCGATGGGTAGTCCCCGCAGGAAGCACAGCCGCGAGTTCAAGCTCGAGGCGGTGAAGCAGGTCGTGCAGCAGGGCCGGTCGGTTTCGGAGGTCGCCAACGGCCTCGGGATCAACGCCAACCTGTTGACGCGTTGGAAGACGCAGTTCGAGAAGGAGGGCGCCGTGGCGTTCCCCGGTCACGGTCGCCGTTCCGAGACGGAGGCCGAGGCCGAGATCCGCCGGCTGAAGCGCGAGCTGTCGATCGCGCAGCAGGAGCGCGACATCCTAAAAAAAGCCGCGGCCTACTTCGCGAACGCAAAGAACTGAGATTCGAGTTCGTCCGCGACCACCGGGAGTCCTTCGAGGTGGGCCTGATGTGCAAGACCCTGCGGGTCTCCCGGAGCGGTTTCTACGCGTGGCTCGGTCGCGACGAAAGCGACCGGGCGCGCGAGAATCGCGATCTCACCGTGTTGATCCGTGGCGTGTTCGACGACAGCCGCGAGATCTACGGGTCGCCGCGCGTGTTCCGCACGCTGCGGCGGCGCGGCATGTCCTGCGGTCGGCACCGGGTCGCGCGTCTCATGCGCGCAGCCGGCCTGAGGTCGAAGACGAAGCGACGCTTCCGGATCAAGACCACGGACTCCAACCACAGCTTCCCGATCGCGCCAGACCGCGTGGATCGCGACTTCCGAGCCGACGCCGCGAACCAGGTCTGGGTCTCGGACATGACCTACATCCGGACCGACGAGGGCTGGCTCTACTTGGCCGTCACGATGGACCTGTTCTCGCGCAAGGTCGTCGGCTGGTCGATGGCGCCGTCGATGCACACCGACATCGTGCTCGACGCGTTGAACATGGCGATCGACGCCCGGCGTCCGGAGCCCGGCCTGATCCATCACTCCGACCGCGGCTCGCAGTACGCGTCAGAGGCCTTTCGCGGTCTGCTCGCCGAGCGCGGCTTGCTGGCCAGCATGAGCCGCAAGGGCAACTGCTACGACAACGCGGCGATGGAGAGCTTCTTCCACTCGCTCAAAGCCGAGCTCGTCAACCACGAGCAGTACCGCAGCCACAACCACGCGCGTGCCAGCCTGTTCGACTACATCGAGGCCTTCTACAACCGCCAGCGGCTGCACTCGACGCTGGGCTACCTCTCGCCCGCGGACTTCGAGCGCGTGACCACAATCGTCGCCTGACGGCGACTGATCTTCCCTGAGCGGGGGCTCCGCCCCCGACCGCCGCGCTCCGCTACAGCTCTGCGGAGCGCTCCGCTGCGCGCGGCGCCCCAGCTCTCGGGCGAGGACGCGACCATGTACCATCACCCCGTTGACTGGGACCAGCTTCGCTGGTCACCTGCCATCTCACTCAACCCCGTGTCCACGCAACCGGGGCAGGATCAAAGGGCCTGACGGCCGACATGGTTGTTGTCCTGGGCTGCATCGAAGGCCTCATTCCCTTCCTCGACCAGAACGCACCCAGACTGGAACAAGACCGGGCGCTCGCGGAACAGCGGCGGCTGTTCTACGTGGCCATCACCCGTACGAAGGGCTGCCTCGTCTTGTCGAGCGTCACTACGTTGCCGACGAAGGACGCCTACCGGATGAACGTCAAGATCAAGAGCAGTGGCGGCGGGGCTTCTCGCACGATCGCAACCCGCTTCCTTTCGGAACTTGGACCTGAGCTGCCGGCGAGCATCGCCGGCCCAGACTTCCTGAGTGCGACGAAGCAATCATGACATGGACAACAACAGGCATCACGAAGGTGTTAACTCGAAATCAACCCAATAGGCGGAGTAGGCAATAGTGTGCTACCCACCTCTGCACAGCCTCCGGAGTTGAGAATCTACGTGTTCCAGTGCAGCGGGAACACCTACATGGAGTGCATCGAGAAGAGCTTGTTCGGATCGAACGACCCGTGGCCGATGCAGGTCAAGAAGGGCGATTGGTGCCTACTGCTCCACTACGAGTACGACACCCTTCTCGCCCTCTGGCAGGCGGCCAGCGATGGCGGCAAGAGACTCGTGCCGAAGGCCTGGGCCGGGAAGTTCCCTTTCCAGGTTCGAGTCGCGCTGCAAACCGCCAGCATCATCGAACTGCCAAGGGGAACCGTGGGGCCGAACGAACGGGTGCTTGAGGGCACTCGAGCCGAGCAGGTTCTCCAGGTGGTCCAGGGCATATCCCAAGGTCACAAGCACTGATCCGTGCTTGCGCTGGCGGCCTTGCCGCTCCACGGGCTCGACCCGGGAATCCCCGAACCTGGATCCGCCACGCCCGATGCCGCAACTCAGCAACCGCGGTTCAGGGTCAGGCCATCGCTCGGAACTGCTCCTCCTTCAGCTTGCTCCACTCGTCATCGGGCACGACCCTGCGCAGAGCTCGCAGGAACGATGCGGCCCGACCGACATCGCGCATCTGCTCGTAGACAACGACTAGCCGCTTCAAGATCGCCGGCTTGCCTGGCAGGCGCCTGTTGATCTCCAACAGCTGGTCTGCCGCCTGCTCGTACTTCGCGTCCATCGCGAGGATCGACGCGCGCTTCAGCAGCAGGTCCGGAGCGTTCGGCGTTTCGGCCAAGCACCGCTCGACGAGCGAACGCGCGACATCCACCTGCCTGACCTCCAGGTACACCGCCAACGCGAGACGGCGCAGCTCTGCTCCCGCCGGCGTCGGCGAGTCCACCACGTCCGGACGAGCCTCGATGTCTCGGATGCAGTCGAAGTACCGCCCCTCGCGGTGCGACGCCTGGACCATCAGCAGGAACGCTTGCTCGTCGCGCGATTCTTCGAACTCAGCGCGCGCCACCAGTTCCGCCTCGCGGTACTCTCCCTTCTCCACGAGCCGCACGGCCTGCGTTGACCAGTCTTCATGCGCCGCCCGCGCCAGCGTGATCGCCCTCGTCGGCGTGAACTCGAGTTGCGCTCGGCGCACCTGGCCGAAGGCCTGGAGCATCGCATCGACGCTCGGCCAACGATCCGCCGGGGACAGCTTTAGGCACCGGTCGATGAAGTCATCGAGGGCCTGGGACACCGACGAGTTCAGCTCTCTCGCACGGGCGAACGGAACATGCCGCGCAACCTGACTCAGCGTGTCGTGCGGCAGGCGAGCCGTCACCAGGTGGTACAGCAGTACACCAAGGCTGTAGACGTCGCTGAGGTAGCGCGCCGTGGCATCGCGCGTCGCGAGGGTCGCGCCGACGACCTCCGGCGCTGAGTAGAGAATCGTCCCGCCATTCTCGCGCGTCCGTGCGTACATGTCCTCGGGGAGGACGCTCGAACCGAAGTCAGTCAGCTTCACGCGTTCTGCCGACACCAAGATGTTCTGCGGCTTGATGTCTCCGTGAGACATGCCCACGCGATGCAGGTGGGCGCACCCCTCCAAGACCTGCTCGAACACTCCCAGCAGCCTCGCGTAGCTGGCAACGAACCCATCCTCCCCCTTGTCCAGAACCTGGGCCAGGGTCACTGATGGGAAGTACTCCATCTCGATCGCGTACCACTCCCGCTCGGGCGGCACGCGTCCCATCCAGTAGACATCCACCACGCATGGATGCGATGCCTGCCCAACGAGCGGCGAGCCCTCGGCCAGCTCCTCGTTCCGCTTGCCCTGCGCCTTGGGGATCTTCACGGCGACGATGGCGCCATCGACCACTCGCTGCGCTCGCCAAACCCAGCCGTAGGAGCCATCCCCGAGGCACTCGAGGAGCTCGTAGCGGTTGCCCAAGCGCCGGTCGGCGCGCGGCACGAAGAACTTGGTCGTCATGATTCGCCTCGCCTGAGAATGCTGTCGAGTCGAAGTAGGCCATCATTCCCTGCGCGAACAACGAACTGGTAGCAGAGGAGCCTCACGCCTGGATTGCCCGGCACGCGCACGCCTCCAGTAGCAAGGAATCCACTGCGAACGACCTCCCGGAGGTTGTCGTGGTCCGGCAACGTCACCAGACCCACGCTCCAGTAGGCCAGGAGCAGAGTCGCGCCGGAACAGCCCCATCGATGCTGGGCAAGCAGGAGCGATTCGACCTTCGGACCGAGGTCTTTCTGCTTGCCGCAGTAGCGCTCGAACTCAGCGAGCAGCACCACACGGTGATCCTGGCGGTCGAACCACACGGAGTCGGACCGCACGTCCTCTTCGACGTGCGCCAGCGCGCCCTCACGCGGCGCCGGCACCTCGGAAACGGCAGCGAACCCAAGGTCGCGACCAACCGCCGTGAGGAACGTGCAGCCAAGGCTGTGAACAAGGTGGCCGACATCACGGACACCCCACTCCGTCCACATCGGGAGGTGGGCCCCCGCGGCCTCGAGGGTGAGGCTGCTACCGAGATCCCCCACCTCAACCACCGAACCTCCCCCAGACGTTGAGCACCTCAGGCGACTCGCCGCCATGCACCAACGCTTTCGTGCCCACACGTACGAGCAGAGGTGCCGGGATCGAACGGCCACAGATGAGCGCCTCACCCGTCGAGAGCCCGGGCAGCTGATCGAGGTCGGCGGCACTCACCATGTCCGATGTCTTCGCGATGAACCGCTGGTCGTCTGGGTTCTTGAGGCGCATCGCGATCAGCGTGTTGCACTGCGAAGTGACGTCGGGATCGAGCTTCGACGGGCGCTGGCTCACGACCGCGAAGCCGACGCCGAACTTTCTGCCCTCGCCGGCGATCTTCTTGATGATGCGGTGACTCACGGCAGGCTCACCGGCAGGCGCGAAGTTGTGCGCTTCCTCGTAGACGAGGAAGCACGGGCGGATGCGGTCCGTCTTGCTCGACGCTGCGCGCAGGATCTCGCTCGAGAGCAGCGCCGTGATGACCTGCTTCGCAGTGTCACTAAGGCCCTGCAAGTCCACGATCACGAGGCGACCCTTTCGATCCGTCGGTCTGCCGACCATCTCGTAGATGTCCGACGCAGCAGGCAGACCCGAGTGGTAGAAGCTCTGCGCCTCCTGAAGCACGCGCGAGAGCTTCATCGATGCGACAGCCGCACTGCGCCCGTTGAGCGCCGTCGCCTCGGCCTGACTCAGCTCATCCCACTGGCGCACGTCATCGATGCCATCGCCGAGGTAGTGGCGGAGCCGATTGATGTCGCGCGGCATCGTGGGTTCATGAGCGATCCAGTAGCGGATCGCTACGTCGAGCACGCGTTGCTGCGGCTCGGTCAGGCCCGGCAGGATCTCGCTCAGGTCGTCCATCTCGAAGTGATCGAACTGCAGCGCCAGCTCCTGGTTCGCACCCGCGTACTTCTGGCGGAACGACGCATTCTGCGGGCTGTACACGACGATGCCCGAGCCAGCCTCTCGTAGCCTGGTGAACGCTTCGCGGATCGCCGGTAGCGCAGCGCGGTCGCGCTGGTCATCCAGTTCGTCGGGGCGCTCGTTGAAGCTCATCTGCCCACCGGCCAGCGCACGCCCATACTCGCCGTGTGGGTCGAAGACGACGACGGTGCCGTTGTTGATGGCAACGAGCCGCTCGATGATCCGTCCCACCGTGTACGACTTGCCCGACCCGGTCATCGCCAGGACCGCGAGGTGCTCGGTCACGAGACGGTTCACGTCGAGGTAGACGGGCACCGCCGAAGCACCGCGCTCGTAGCCGACAAGGTTGCCGATGTGCAGACTCGAGTGCTCCTGGAACTGGTAGAAGGCGCTCAGAAACTGGAAGTCCACCGGCTCCACCGGCGAGCCCGGATCCATCGCGCGACGGGGCATTTTGATTTGCCCGCTCTCGGGATCACGGAACCCGATGGCCTCCAGCTTGCCGAGGATCTGCTCCCCCGTGACTTGGGCACCGGGCAGCAGCTCCAGCTCGGTCACCGCCTGTCCAAGGCCGGAGTTGTACAGAACATTGCTGCGGCTGATGCTGACGATGCGCGCGAGCACATCGGTCTGCGCCTCTCCTTCTTGCTCGCGGTGCCGCACACGCACAAACTCGCCGCGCCGCCCCGCGAAGGACGAGTTCAGCACCATCGAGAGGTTCGTCGGGTCGCCGGTGTTGCCGACGAGTCGGCCAAGTACATGTTGCGTCATCGGTGGTTCTCCCTAGTTCGCGAGGTCAAAGTCCGAGAGCCAGATGCTCTCGATGTCACGCCGCTTCAGCTCACCGGCGACGCTTCGGCTGTAGTGTTCGAGGAAGGGTCCGAGCGCGCCCAACTCCCGCTCGGCCAGCTGAACCGGCAGCGGAGTGGCTGCCGCGCCGCCAACCGCGGTCAACGCCATCGTCAGCCCGACGACCTCGTCGATGGCCGCCGTAGTCCACAACGGTGCATCACCCACCAGCTGCATCAGGCGCGGCGCCGTCATCTGTCCGGCGCGGAAGTGCAGTCCGACCACGCCGAGATCGGCGACGTTTCGGGGCTCCATCTCTGGCGCCTGGACACTCATGCGGAAGGCGGCGGTCCTCGTAAAGCTGCCTAGGATGCCATGGATGAAGCGGCGCTCACCGACGCCGAGGATCGCGTCACGCACCCCGTCGAGCGCCGCGAGCGCATCGCGATTCACCGTCTCGGTTGGCAAGATCTGGCTCCGCCCATCCTTCAGCCTCAGATCTTGCTGCGCCGACTGGATGATCGCGCCGAAGCGCTGCGAAGCCAGGCCGACGATGACTGGCCCACTCGGGTTCCACGGGAAGAGCCGCTCTCGGTGGCGGCGCCAGAACGACTCGATGGTCTCGCGTGTTGCGGCGTAGGCCGCTGGATAGCCGGGTTCGCCTGCGCGGCTGGCAGAGGGCACCATGCTCCGGTCCATCACCAGCGCCGTGTCGAGGAAGATCAGCCGCGAGCGCTCCTCGACGACCGCACGATCCGCCAGCTCGTACGCCTGCCTCATCGCCACGAGCGAGAGACGCATCGCCTGGTTCTCGTAGTTGATGTCGTCGATCTCGCAAGCGCTGTCCTGGCCTGCCGTCGAGACAGCGTTGTGCTCAACAAGAAGGTCGCAGCGCGCCGCCGCCGCGCCGTAGAGGAAGCCACCGATCGTCTTCGCCGTCGATGCGTGCGTAGCGATGCCCGAGGCTCTCGTGTCGATCGGGTTCGGACGCTCGACGGCACGCACGAGCCCCGCCTTCACAAACAGCGGCGCAACTCTCTCGAGATCACGGATCTGCTTGAGGAGCCGCCCCACAGTGCCCGGCAGGTGGATCTGCGACTGCACCGCAAGCGTCTGGGCCAAGGTCCGGTTGCTCATGGGTTGTTCACCTCGCGGAGCGGACTGACGTAGATTCCGTAGGGGCTGCGCATCACGAGCTCCGTGGCTTCCGATGTCGGCTGGACGCCGACGACCAGACCGAGGGTGCGTAGCTCCCCAAGGACCGCTCTCGCGCGGCCGGGAGCCATACGGAAGATCGACGACGTGCCGAGCGCGGCGATGGCAGTGTCCTCACCGTCGAACGCCTTGCTCAACAGGAACACGAGCAGCCCGTAGTGGTCGGGCGCCAGCGCGATCGTGGTTGGCGCAGTACTTGGCTTGGCCTCTCCGGCAAGAGCGACGAGGCCCGTGAGCCAGCGCTGCAGTTCCTCAGGCGCATCGAGCACGGTCAGCGACCACAGAGGCAAGCAAGTAACCGCGAACACCCCCGCCGCCGGGTGAAGCCGAAACGTCCCGAGGCAGATGCTGAGATCGCTCCACGTCGCCCCGGGCACCGACGGCGTCTGTAGCTTGCCCTCCAGGCGATGCGTGACCTCACCGGCGAGCAATGTGGCAAGGCCTTCCGAGCCTCGCGGTGAGCCATCGAGACGATCGGCCCGCCACGCTACGGGACGCTCAGATGCAGTCGCAGCGAACGGCGGCACGAGCAGGAGTGTGTGCCCCGGTTTCCGCGTCCACTCGACGAGGCGGAGCTGTTCGGCAGCTTCCGCTCCCTGAAACCCGTCCGCGAAGGCAACCACCACAGCGCCGCCCTCCGGCAGCGTCGTGGCAGCTTCGGCGGAGAGCGCCTCGCGCAGGATCATCCCGCGGCGGTGCGTGGCGAGCGCACCATGAAGCAGCACGGGATTCGTCATGACTTCACTCCGAGCCGGTAGGTACGCTGAACAAGGTTGCGCCGCACAAGCGCCTCGGCCTCCTGCGGTTCGAGAGCTGGGTCGCGCTCTGCGTCCAGCGCAGCGACGATGGCGCACCAGCGGTCGAAACCGACGCCGGTGTCTCCGAGCAGTTTGCCGCCAGCAACGGCGTACTCCTGGACACGAGTGCGCAGCAGCTTCTGCGCCTCGCAGAGCGAGCCAATGTCCTCGATCTCCTGGAGCGTGAAAGTCCGCGGGGCCGACGCGCCCGTTGCTCGCGCGAGCGCTTCCAAACCTCGGTGCGCCTTCCGCAGCTCCCCGTTCTCAACGAGCTTCTTCCGGTACTCGGCGATCACGTTCTCCACAGACATGACATGGCCGAGCAACTGCGTGAGCGCACTGCGCGGCTCGTCGAGCAGGTCACGCGCACGCGACATCAACGGCCGGAAGTTGCCGAGCCGGGCCGGACCATCGAACTCAGAGCGGAGTCGGTCCACCTCTTCGCCACGGGCGTCCTCCAGAGTGTTCTCGATGAACGCAGGGCGCCCCTGGAGCTTCTCGAGGACAAGGGCGCCCTTGGGGTAGTGGAAGTCCGAGGGCGCCGCCTTCAGCACGTGCTGGAGAGTCGAAATGCGCCCGACCACTCCTCGCAGATCGCTGCGGAGCTTCTCGTACACCGACTTGAGCTCGCGGAACGCACCGACGATCTGCCCCTCGCACTGGGCGAGCGGTTGCTCTGTCCACGTCGTCAGATCAATGCCCACCTCGCCCGCGAGCTTCTCGAGCTGCACGGTGGCATCCGCAACCCTGAGGTCACGCAGGTTCTGCCGCAGCGTTCCTGGCTCGTTGGCCTGCACCACCACGGTCGCCCCCGGCGCCGGAGCCGGCACCAGGGCGCCGTCAAGAATGTGCGCGATCTTCTCGAGGGAGAGCGTGAACAGCGCGATGGGGAACCCATGCAGCCCCGCCACCTCCTGGCGCATCTCCTCTGCAAGGGACAGGGTCCGCGAACGGATCCGCTCCTCGGCACGCCGCACGAAGGCGACGAACAACGAAGCTCGTCGAATGCGCTGCCACAGGGGCACGGCGTCGGATTCGAAGTCGATCGTCTTGACGCTCGGATCCTTTAGGAGCGCAAGGAAGTCGTCGCGGCGGTAGACCCAGTCGATGTTGGCAATGACGCCACGGCGGCGCTGCGCTGCGGCCCGGAAGTTCGCAGCGGTCGCCGCCTGCGGCTCGGACTTGTCGAGCGCCTCGAGGTCCGTGGTGCTGGCGATGAGCTTCTTGCGTGCGGTGAGCGTCTTGGTGCCGGGCGCGCCTGCTTCGGGCGCGAACAGTTCCTTCACCCGGCCGACGCCAAACACTGCCTCCATCTCCGCGACCAACAAGGCGTAGTCCTTCTTGAGCCAGTTGTCGGCCTCCTGCACTCCGCCCCGCAGTTCAGCTCGCGTGATCGCGGTGTAGGCATCCGCACCCTTGGCCCCCGGCTGCGGCTTGGCGAACCCTAGTTCGCGCAAGATCCGCATCCACTCGGAGTAGGTTTCCTTCGGTTTGACGCCCTCCCACGTGTAGCCCCAGAACCACTCGCGCTCGGCGCGATCGAAGGTCCAGTCGCCGCTGAGCAGGCGCGCGATGGCCTCGACCAGGAAGGGCGGGAACTGGGCCTCGGCGGCGTCATCGATCCGCGAGAACAGTCCAGCGCGCTCGCTGTCGAGGTAGCCCGCAGCGCGCGCCTTCGGCGTCACGCCGAGCCTGGCCAGCAGCGCCCTCAGCGCTTCCACATCGACGCCGGACTTGTCGTCCAGATTCGCCAGCGAGGCAGGCGCAGGTGTCTCGATGGCGAGGATGCGCCATGCCTGCACCAGGAGCTGCTGCTCCTCCTCCTTCAGCCGCCCCGAGGAACGCAGCGGCCACGCGATGCGGCCCAGCTCGTTGAGCTGCTGACGGAACCGTCCGACCGCCTCGGAGAACGGGCGCACCAGGCCCTGCAACCGGTTGCTGAAGGCCGTGGTGAAGCCGTGGCCGTCAAGTCGGAAGCCTGCACTGGCCAGCGATGGCACGCCGATCTGGTGAAGGATGTGCTCCTCGGTCGAGCTGAGCTGGTAGAGCAGGAGATAGCTCCTGGCCCCCTTCAATGTGTCGGTCGACGGATTCTCCATGCGATCGACCAAGGCGCGCGACGACGTGAACGCCACGACGGGCGTGCGGCCCTCCTCGCCAAACTGAGCGCTCGTTGCTTTGCACAGGCGCTCAAGCTCCTCGTCGTTCTTCACCCAGGCAAAGAGCACACGACCCTTGGGGTGCAGCTTCAGCCCATCGAAGGTCACGAGCCCCCCTGGCTGCTTGCCCTTGGCGACCGGCGAAGTGGCGATGACGGTCAGCGATTCATCGCGGATACCCGAGGGAGCTGCGTCGTAGGCCCAGTGCTGGTCGATGACGCGCATCGCCCCGACCAGCACCTGCTCAGCACGCTTCTTCTCGGTCTGCGTGCGCAAGCCCGACAGCACCTTCTCGTGCGCGCTGTTCTGGTCCGGATCCCGGAAGATGAGTGAGGTCTGCCCCTGCTTGCGGTGGCGCAAGTCGAGGCGCGCAATCATCTCGACGCTTGGGCCGACGTGGGTCGCGGTGTCGGGCGTCAGGTCCTCGCCACCCAAGAAGCGACGCCACAGCGCGCGGGCGGCGTCCTCAGCCGCCGCGTGTGGGTACATCAGCGACACAAGGTGGACGAAGTCGCTCTGGCGGAGCGGCACTACCAGCGTGTGCTTGCCGTCCGCGCGGCGGCGACCCTTGGTCTCATGGATCGCATACGTCCCGAGGTTCGACAGCAGCTGGCGCAGGTCGAGCGGCTGATCGACACCGCCCAGCCGCCACACGCCCTTGTCCCGCGTGAACTTCGACGTCCGCAGCGCCTCGGCGGCCTCCAACTCGTCCCACTCGACGCGACGGAACAGCGTGGCAATCGGCTCGTCGTACTCGTTCTTCGCCGCCAGCACCGCGGCGCGCGTCTCGGGCGCGTAGCTGTCGAGCGCGACCGGGAGCTGGCCGTAGAGCAAGTCGCGCACCACCACGAGCTGCGCCTTGTCGACCTTCAGCATGTCGAGCGCGTGATGATCGAGCACATGCTGCTGCACGCGCCCCGACACGCGCACCAGCTCGTCGAAGAGCGCGCCGACCGTCGGCGCGTCCTTCTCCCCGCGCGCGCGCTTGTCGCGCAACCGCTCGTCGATGCTGGCCATCACGACGTTGAACCAGCCGAAGTTGCCCGCACTCATGGCGTAGGCAGCCTCGACCAGACCCTGGGGATAGGCCTCCGCGAGCCGCCCGTCACTCGACAGCGTCTGCACGAAGTCGCTCACGTCGGAGAACGCATTCGACTGCAGCTCCGCCAGCTCGAAGCGGCGCGCAGTCGACTGGATCTCGCGCAGCTCGTCGCCGATGGCCGGCGAGCAAAGCGCGACGTAGCGCAACCACGGCAGCTTGCGGCGCGGATCTTCCTCCTTGATGGCCTTGCCCATCAGCTTGATCGCTCGTCCGTCGAGGTGCTTGATGTCCGTCGCATCGAGACCGTAGGTCGCCGCCTCGGCAGCGGTCTCGAGCTCGTCGAGCACCACCAGCACGTACTTGATGCCGAACGACTGGAGGTACGCGTAGGCCGCCTGGCACAGGCGCGTCGCCAGCTCGGGATCTTCGTAGAGCGTCTCGTCGGAGTGGTTCTTCGAGGCCTCCAGCGCCTCGGCTAGCTTCTTCGGGTCGAAGCCAGCGACCGTCAGCCGGTCGCTCGCCTCCTTGGCGATCTGTCCCTGGATCGAGCCGTCGAAGGTGCCACGCGCCAGCGGCAGGAGCGCCTTGTAGAGGCCGTAGGCAAACCAGTTGTCGACGTTGTTGTAGTCGTTCGCGACCTGGCTGTAGCGGATGTAGAGGCCCAGGTACTGGTCGCGGTCCTTGTCGCCGTGAAAGAGCTTCGCCGGGCCGAGCGAGCCATCGTCGCTGCGCACCCACCAGCCGCGCGAAGTGTCGTTGATCTGCGCGACCAGCTCGTAGCCGAGGCGCGACTTACCGACGCCCCACTGCGCGATGACCGCGAACACGTGGGCGAACTTCTCGGCCTCGTCGTCGACGAGGTGGATGAAGTGCTTGAACGCCTCGAAGAAGCGGCCCTGCCCCACGATGGGGTGCGTGAGTGGGTAGCTCGAGACACCGGTTGCTGCCCACTGGTGCCTCGCCTTGTTCGTCGTCGTCATCGTGTCAGCTCCGATCGTGTCTCGAGCGCGCTCCAGGCGTTCTGGAAGGTGTCGTTGAACTCTCTGTGCACCACCCACCGGACGAGCTTCCTCGTCGGGTCGGCGAACAGGCCTCGTCCATGCCGCGCCTGACCTGCCTCGGCGGCGAGCAACTCGATGGCACCGCGCTTCAATGCCTCGTCGACGAGCGCATCCATCCAGCGCGCGAAGACCTCGTCGTTCGGGCTCACACCGAAGGTGGCGAGCAACTCGCGCAGCACCGGTTCGGCGGCGACGAAGCCGCGCACGTCGGCGTGGCCGCTGGTGAGGTCGGTGAGCGCTTGCGCCGGCGTCGCAGTTCCGGTGAGGTCGGCCAGCAGCTCGTTGGGCAACGTCAGCGCACCGGCGCGCGAGAGCCACCCTACCGACTCGAGCAACAGGAGCGGTGCCGTGAGCGGCGTGAGCGAGAGGTTGTCCTTGCTCGGCTTGCGCGAGAGCACCTCGGGCGCGTAGGTGAGCGCTTCGCATTGGGTGCGCGCAAGCCAACGGGCAGCGATCTGCTGCTCCAGCCCCTCGAACCAGTGCAGGGGCTCCGCGTGCGAGTGCAACCTGAGCGAGCCGCCTGCCTTGAGGCCCGCGCGACCGCTGCGCACCTCGGACCAGCCGACCAGCTCCCAGTCGCGGCGCTCGACACGCAGGAGCAAGAGGCGCAACCAGAGGCTCTCCCGTACGAGGTGCGATGCGAGCAGTTCGAGCCCGCGCGCCGGGGCCTCCTTCCAGTGGCGCAGCAAGACCTGCGCTTCGTCGCTCACGGTCCAGCGCCCGTCATTGTCTTGCGCAACGAGCCCGACACCGGGCAACCGCACTGCGCCGGCACGGCGGAACGCTCCGAACAGCCCGGCCGCACCGCGCCACGCGATCGTGCCGACGAGGCACCGCTCAGCGACCGTCCGCGGTGTCCCCGTTTGGGGCACCTGGCTCATGGTCCTCGCGAGCACGTCGAGCGCGCGGAACCAAGCTTCCGGATCGCTGGTCTCGGTCCAGAATGCCGGGCGCTCTAGGTGGAGGGTGCGCGTCATGCGGCACCGCCTGCGCGCGCGATGCGTTCCCTGGCCCAGCCCTCGGAAGCCCGGCGGATGGCGGCCGTCACGGGCGAGCCGAGCCGGTAGAACGCGCGACTCCCCAGCGCCCGGTAGCAGGCGTCGGAGAAGGACGGGTGAATGGTGTAGACCGGACGCCGCGCACCCGAACCGTGTTCGAAGCGCCACACGTCGTGGCGCTGGACGGCCTCGATGACGAGCGCGAGCTTGTCGTCGAGGGTGCTCGCGGTGACACGGTGTCCGAGCACCGTCACGCCGAGCTGGGCAAGCGTGCGCTGGCAAAGCTCGCCGAGGGAGCCGCAGCGGATCTCCTCGCCGCTCGGCAGGGTCACCACAACCTCGACGCGCGGGGGATTCTGGAACAGCGAGACGTGCGCGGGCTCCAGCTCGAAGGCAATGCCCCCCGACACGCGCTCGGCCTCCCACGCCTCCTTCGTGAAGGTCATCTGCGCCAGCAAGAACGCCCAAGGGTGGTGCAATGCCCAGCGCATGGCGTCTGTCTCGCTGGTCTTGCCGTCGAGCGCGCCGCTCAGGACCACGATCGCGGTTGCGGTCTCGGTCGGCGCGGGCAGACGCAAGAGGCGACCGGGTCGCCACGTCGCCTGGGGATCGTCGAATGCCACCTCGGGCAGCGAAGATGGCTGTGTCGCCGCGGTCTGGACGGTCGGGAGTGCGGCGGTCGCGGCGAGCGCGCGAAGCAGCACCGGGAACGCGGCAGCCTCGTGCGCGGGCGTTGTCAGCACCGCGCGCTCCAGCTCGCCGAACGGGGTCGCGCCAAGCGACGGCGCCTGCACGCCCACCAGCTCGCTCGCCAGCGCGCCAGCGTGGGTGATGGCTTCGGTCAGCGCCGTGACATCGCCGCGCTCGCCCATCTCGGCAAGGCGCGCACGCACGACGCGCAGCCACGCCTCACGCACCGCGGGGACGAGCGACAGCACGGCGGGCAGAGCTTCGCCCGGGTTCGGGAGCCGGTCGATGAGGGCGACCACGGCAGGGCTCGCGACGGCGACCTCACCACGCTCGCTCCACAGCCCGGTCATTCGCACGGCTTCCAGGGCGCGCAAGGACGAAGTCGGCGCCTCGCCCTGGACGAGCAAGGTGCGCACGTCTTCGACCAGACGCGTGAGCGTCCGTCCCTGGAGAGCCGAGAGCGTCATGCGTCCTGACCCTCCGCCCCGTCGAGGAGTGCGTAGAGCGTGTCGACGTCGGCGATGAGTGGCTTGGCGTCCGGCGCGTCACTCTGCCGAAGCGCCTTCAGGATCTCGCGGTCGGCGTTTCGATTGCCGGCTTCGAGCGCTTTCTGCGCGGCGACAAGATCCGCCTCGGTGAGGCGTCCGTCGATGAGATGCTCGACCAGGCTCGTCGCGGTCGCCGTGAGCCTCTGCGCTGCGCGCAGCGCCGCGTCCTCGGTCTTGAGGAAGCTGAGGATCGACTCTCCCGAGTCGAGGAGCGACTTTGGGATCGGTAGTGCGAGGAGTTCTTCCTGACCAATCTGCGGTTGCACGGCGCCGTAGGAGATCTTCCGCTGCAGGACACGCCCAACTTCCGAATTGAGGAACGCGGCGACGACGGCCGCTTCCTCCTCCGACTTGAAGCGCAGGCGAATGAGGTGGCTGCTGATGGCCGCATGCGTGTCCTCCTCGAACACGGGCACCGCCACTCCGACGCTTCCAGTACGAACAACCAGCGCGCAGCGCGTGTCGATGCGCGCCTTCTCGGGAATCGACACACCTGCGCCAAGTCGAGGTGCGGTTGTCAATACGAGGCGCCCGCCAGACACCTCGGTCACCGTGATGTACGGAGTACCCTCCGCGTCGAATTCACGATGCTCGAAGCCATTACTCACTTCCTCAACGAGCGCCCCGACAGCAACACTGTTCGCGCCAGCGGCGCGAAGCACGGCCATCGCGCGACTCCCGTAGTACTTCGAGTCTAACCGTGGATTGAGGTCTGACGGGGTGACGCGGTTTGGTCGCTGCTCGGTGCTCTTGAGTGCGTCGATGAGTGAAGAAATCGAGAGGAGGCGATCGACGTCCCGACGCAACCGCCGGGCTCGATCGCGCAGCCGCTCGGCCTGCCGGACCTTGTCGCCGATGTAGCGCTGCGCTTCCGGTGCTGGCGTCGGCACGGGCAAGCGCTTGAATGGATTCGGCATGACGTGGCCCTGGATGCCACCACTGACCAACCTCAGGGATTGCGTGTACCCGTACTTGCAGTTGAAGAACGCCGCCGTGAACCGCGAGTCCTGCCCAGTTCGTGCGGCGAACCGCGCGCGCGCAATCGTGTTGCTGAAGCTCACGACATCTACCCCGTCGTGAATCACCGCCGCATAGCCGATCGTACCGCTCATGGTGTAGAGGAGGTCACCAGGAACTGCAGCGACGCTCGCGTCAGGATTCACGCGGAGTTCGCTCGTGCGCAGTACACCGTCTGCCAGGAAAACGTTGGGCCGGACGTCCGTGGTGCGAACCAACCCCGTTCCCTTGCCGTCGTAGACGACATCCTTGGGAGTCGCCCCGCAGTTGCACTTGTCGGTCAGCGTGCCGACCTGAACCATCGAGATGCCGCACTTCTTGAGGAACACCTCGTTCTGCAGGTATCTCGTTCCGTAGTACGAGGCATCGAGCCTGTCCTCGGTCAGAACCGCGGGAGTGATTCTCGAGACGTCCATCACTCCCCCCGCACGTACGCGCCGACGATGGCGGCCAGGTCGTTGGGGACTCCCGCGCTGTAGTCCTCGACGTTGTTCTTCACGACGTAGCCGAGGGTCTCCGCGACGGCCATGAACACGTCGGTCTGCGGCTCGTCCTGGAACTTCTCGGGGTCGTCCTTGCGCGCGTGCCGCTTCTGCACGTAGAGCACGCTGGTCTTGGCGCCCGTGCCCGAGAGCTTGAAGGCGTCGGCGGGCAGGCTGATGACGCCCTTCACGATGGCCTTGCCGCCGTGGAACTCGCCGGTTGCCTCGTCCTTCTTCCCCATGATGTACTCGCGCACGTAGCGGTCGCCGGAGTTGCACAGCACGCCGTCAGGCAACACAATCAGCAGCCGACCGCCCGGCTTGAGCAGCTGCAAACAGCGATCGATGAAGAGCACCGCCGGATCGGTGTTGGTCGACGCCTCTTTCCACACGTCCTTGCTGTTCGGCGAGCCGCCCATCGCCAGGCCCGTGACCGTGGGCGAGTAGTCGAAGCCGCCGCCGCGCCCGGGCCGCTCCGTGAGGTCCGAACGGAAGGTCGCGAGGATTTTCTGCATCGCCTCCTCGTGCGCCTTCTTCGCCTCGTCCTGCCCCTTGTTGAACTTGGGCGTGCCGAACGGCGGGTTGGTGCAGATGAGGTCGAACGTGCCGGGCTGGAGCTGCGGACTGATGAGCGAGTTCTGCGTGTAGAAGATGCGGGCCTTGGGCGCGCCGAGCAACGCCATGTTGACGCGGGCAAGCATCACCATCTGGGGCGAGGAGTCCGCGCCCACGAAGCTGTGCTCGCACATCTCAGCGAAGAGCTTTTTCTTCGCTTCGTCAGTGGCCGTGGCCTTGCCGCCGAGCTCGTCGAGGGTCCGCCGGAGGTGGCTCAGCGCCACCGACAGGAACCCGCCGCTGCCACAGCATGGGTCGCAGAAGCGGAAGGCCGGGCGCCCCTTGCCGTCGCGGGCGACGAGGCGCGCGGCGTCCTCGGTGCTCTCCTTGATGTCGTGGAAGGCGAGGGCCAGCATCGCCTGCTTCACCGGCGCCGGCGTGAGGTAGATGCCGAGGCCGCCCTTCGATTCGAAGTTGGCGCGCAGGAAGACGTCGAAGGCGCGACCAAGCACGTCGGCCGAGACGTCGGCGAGCGTGCCCTGCTTCTTCACGACGTTGTCCTGGTTGTCGGTGACAGGGCCGAGATCCTGGATGAGGGAGAGCACCGCCTCGTAGTTGCCCGGCTGCGCCAGACGAAGGTGGGCGTTCTTGTCGAAGATCGCGTGCTTCTCCCCGGCGTCGTCGGTGACGACGTAGTCGGGGTGCAGCTTGAAGTGCTCAAAGGCCGACTGGATCTCGGCGACCGCCTTGGCGCCGTTCGCCTTCACGTGCGCCGCGCTGAAGACGTCCTTCAGGCTCAGCTTCTTGCCCTCGTGCTCGAAGGTGAGGGCATTCCCCCCGTGATCGTGGTGCAGGCGGAACGACTCGAGGAAGAGGAGCTTGGCAACTTCCTCGATGATGTCGTTCTTGCCATTCACCCGGTCCTTGTGCGTTTGGTAGATGCGCTCGTGCAGAGCGTTGAAGCCCTTCATGAGCCGGTCGTACATGCGCATCGACCAGCGGTAGGTCGGGTCGGCCTTGATGCGCCGGTACTCGTTGATCTCGCTCAGCCCAGGCAGCTTGTCGATCTGGTGCGGGGGGTGAGCGAGATCGAAGAACGCTTCGAGCTTGCCTTCGGCGTCCCGCACGGCGGCGAACTGCGGGTACTGATCCGGGGCGGTCTCGGGCGGCGGCAGGGTGTACGACAGCACCTGCACCGAGTCGGCGTTGCTGCGGTCCCACGCGCCCGCTGGCAGGACGAGTGCCAGCACCCGAGGGGTCTCCACACCCTCGTTGCGCCCCCAGACGACGGCTGCGGACATCCCCGCCTCGCTGGTCTTGAGTTCGAGGCGCTGGTCGAAGCCAGCTGCCGACAGGGTGTGCAGCATGTTCTTGAGGACGCCCGTCTCTTCCGAAACGACGGTGCTCGCCTTGTCTGCTGCTTGGGCTTCTGCCTTCTTGGGTCGTGCCATGGGTGTCTGAGTTCTTACTGGGTGATGCGGATGAGCTTCGGGCCGAAGACCTCGAGCCCGGCGGTGCGACGCGCGATGGCGAGGATCTGCTCGTCGGTCGTGACGAAGTGGTTTGGGAGGCGCGCGCGGATCTGCGCCGCGGGAACGGGCTTGCCGGCAAAGGAGCGGACCGCCTCGACGACAGCCTCTTGGAGGGCATCGTCCGATCCAAGTTGCCCAGCACGAAACGTCCCGTGGGCCTGATCGCGCTGCACTCCAGGCGCACAGAGGAGGAAGAGCTCGACCTGCTCCACGCTCCACGGGCTACCGGATGCCCGCACGCGCTCATGCAGGTCCTGCAGCGTGAGCGACTTCCCCCTCAGGGTGCGCAGAAGGTCCTGGGCTTGTGCCGGGGTCATTGGTGCACCTCATGGGCGCGCAGATGGCGCGCCGCGGACGGTCGATGAACTTCATCGAAAGCCCGGGCGAGCGCCCCCATCAGCGAGTTCCATCGCCGGTCCAGCGCGCGACGCTGGCCGTGATGCCGTTCCACGACCCGCTGCCAGCGCTCGCGCGTCTCTCGCTCCGGAGTGGGAACGTGGAGGGAAAGCAGCGCCTCCGGCGGAACGAACTGCTGGACAGTGCCGACTGCGAGTCGCTTCGCCTGCTGCTGCACGGGGATCGTCGACAGGAGGAGCGCCCAGGCCGCCGGGGTCTCGCGGAAACGAAGCCGGGCCCAGCCATCCGTGGCGAACGCGTTCGCCGGAACGCCCTCGTCCACGTACGCGACGCGGAAGCTCGAGCCGAGCGTGGACAGGAGCACCTCGCCAGGAATCAGCGGCTTGGCCAGGACCCGTCCCGGCATGGCCCCAGCTTCGGCGCCGTCCTCGGCCGAGCCGACCAAGAGGTCGTCCGCCACGTCGCTCAACCGGACGGCACGGGCCTCCGCGGGAGCAGACTGCAGTCGGCTGCGATCTTCAGCGGTGGCAAGATCACGGATCGGCACCCAGTGCAGATCCGCGGCGAGCGCGGACTGATCGGCGCGAAGCGCAACGGAGGCGGGGAGCCAGTTGTCGCTCGTCATGGACTCGCAATCGAGGAAGGAGCCTTCCCGCAGGTCGTGACGCCCAGTCGTCGCCGCCGCTACCTGGGCCGCCTCGTCCTTGACGCGCTGCACGGTTTCGCTCACCAGCAGCAGGTCGTCGAGTAGGTCGCGGAGCGATATCGAAAGCGCATCCACCACGGCAGGTGCAGGAGGCACGCGGAGGCTGGCGACGGTTCCGAGTCCGACGCGCCTAAGCACGCCAGACTCGATCAGCAGCAGCGGCTCATACTCTGGCCGGTTGAGGCAGACGGCGAGCCACGTCGAGGTCGACAGGGACAACCCGCGCACGATGAGAGAGTTGCCGTCGACAGGGTGACGCCGAGCCGCAGGTGACACCAGCGCAGCCCGCACCGGGGCGAGCTTGTTAAGAACGACGTCGCCTGGTTGGACGCACCAGCGCCCCGCCAGCTGCGGGGACTCCCAGTGCGCGGCCGACATGCGGAGACGAAGACGGCCCAGGTTGGACTGACGGTAGATCGGAGCCGTCGCGGCTCGGGGGTCGTAGGTCAGTGCACCCGGCGTCTCGCTCACCCGCCACCCCTCGAGCACTTGGCCACCGAGCTCGGCGACGGTGGCGCCGTGGTGGCTCGCGCGCAAGGCAACCGCGGCCGGCCCGACGAAGTAGGGTGGCGACCAGCCCGGGGCGTCGACCAGCAGGTCTGGATCGACGAAGCTTGTCTGCACGTGCAGCATCACATTGACAAGCATGCCGACTCTCGGCAGAATGTCAAGGCTTCTTCGTCACGTTCTGTGATGCGACACGTACTGCAGATTCAACCAAACGCGGGACGCCGTCGCTCTGAACTTCCGCAGCAAGGTAAGACCGCATGACGACCCAGGAACCGGATTCACTACCCAGCCTGCCGGCGCTCGCCGTCGCCGCGATCCCCGACAGCACCTGGGAGATCGCATCACCTCTGCTGGGCCTCCCCGCGACGGGCCGCGGCAAGACCTGCGACGTTGAGGAGGATGCTGCCTTCCGCTCAAAGAAGGAGGTCATCGAGTTCGCCTCCTTCCTCCAAGAACTCGGCAACGAACTTGGCGGCGAAGCCCTGATGGAGGCAGCGAACGAGCTCGCGTTCGACACTTCGAAGTGGGGCGCCAAGCTGAGCAGCCACGACCTGGCCGCGAACTTCTACGTCGCCTCCAGGCACCGACGCGATGAGCGCGCCGGAGCCGTCGTCCTTTGCGCACGCTGCCGACACCTTGAGCACCGGCAAGCCCGCGCCAGCATCGAGCTCCGCGGACGCCACCATGCCGCACTCGATGGCGACCTGGAACCCCGGCTCGAACAGCTCAGGCAAGCGCTATCGGAGCACTTCGTCACCCAGCAGTTCGGCAGCGTGGTCGAGATCGAGCACTTCGCCGAAGGTGGCTTCCTACGCATCTACGTCGGGCGAGGAAAGCGATACGCCAAGCCACTCACAATCGACGAGTCCGCGACCACGCGCGCACGGAGCTTCATCCAGTTCCGGCCGGCGGCGTGCGATCAGCTCATCTTCGACCGCAAGAACCAGATCCTGCGCGTCGTCACCAACCCAGCCCGACTCGCGGTGCGCTACGCCCAGCTCTTCGGCAAGGCGATGTTCGACGACGAGCAGCACTTCCAGGAGAAGCCAACCTGCACGCTCGACCACCTCAAGCAGGCGCAGAGCCTCCCCACACCACCTCTGACGCTGCCGATCGCATCCGTGGCGGTGGTGCGCTCACAACTCAGGGTCGGCGACGACAAGATCGAGGCCCGCAGGCTGCCAAGGCCGTACTTCGAGCAGTTCCCGGAGGCCGTGCTTGTCGAGGTCGACCTTCGCTTCCACTTCCGGGACGGCCAGTCGAGAGACGTCCGAGTCCGGCCACCGAACCGAGTCCAGTACGTTCAGGACTCGAGGGCGGAGATCGTTGAACGCTACCTGGATGCCGCGGGGTTCCGCGGCGCAGCGCCGGCTGCGCGGCCAGACCTGTGGAGCCTGCCCACTGGCCCGGGGCCGATTCAGCTGTACCGCGATGTCTTTGTTCGCGCGCTCGACGATCTGGTCGATCGCCAGGTGATCGCGCGTCGACCGCTGACGGTGGTCGACGGCGGATCCTCTGGTCGCCTGCTCGCGGTGCCGATTGAAGAGCAGATCTACTACGGAGTCCCGGCCACCGAAGACGGCTCGGCGCGCGCCCTCACATCATCCGACTTGGACGGCCTCGAACTCGATCCGGCGTCGTTCGCCAGGATGGTCGCAGACTCGGTCGCCGCGAACGGCGGGACCGGCGCCATCGACGACGGCCGCGTTGTCGACCTCGGCGAGACCCGGCTGTTCGGCGCCCCCATTCGCGTATTCCTCGTGCTTCGAGAGCCCGCCAAGGCGGCTGCGACGATGCTGACCATCGCCCTCGACCGAGTCTCCCCCGGCATTCGAAAGGTGGTCCTCGTCCCTGCGGGCCGCATGACCGACCTCGGGGTTATCGTCGCCCAGATCACCGACTGGTCCGATGCCCGGGAGATCAGAACCAAGATCGCCAGCGCGACCGGGACAACCAGCACTCTGCCCGTGCGCGATCGGGCCCCGGCAGGCACCCGACTGCTGATCGAGAAGACGAGGGGCACCGTCGAGCTTGACGGCATACCAATCGACTTCGACCCCGAAGAGCAGGCATTCCGGCTGCTACTTGCTCTTGCGGAGGCCGCACCCAACCCCATCGCTACCAAGAACCTCGACCGCAACTTGTCGCAGGGCCGAGGAGACGATGCCACCACGCGCCAGGCCAAGGGGCGCCTGAAGGCCAAGCTCGAGAAGGCCGGCGTTCCCGCGGACACCGTCAAGAGCCTGTTCCGGCAGGAGACCGGCATGCTCGGCATTGCCATCTCGTCGTGCGTAGCGTGACCGTAGCGCGTCGTGCCGTTCAGGCCGCGATCGGCGCTACGACAGCGCGACGGTGCAACGCGCCGCGCCTGGGCACCCTGGACCGCGTGCGACGAGGTGGTCTCGCCGCCCAACTCACGAGGTGCTTCATGAACGCAGATCACAACAAGGTCGTCATCTTCATCACCGTCGGGACGAACCAGCTCCGGTTCGAGCTGGACAACCCCGTCCAGACCGGACAGTCCCTCAAGCAGCTGGCAGGGGCCCAGTCGACGGACGTCCTGTTCCTCCGCCGCCCGGGCGATGACCCCCTCATCCGCAACGAAGACGAGATCAAGCTGCGCAACGGGGACCACTTCTACACGCAGCCGCCGGCCGACTATGGCAGCGAGGCATGCCCCGCCCCGGAGGCGATCGACACCGCGGGATTCGACTTCGTCAGGCAACCCGATGGCTGGACCTTCGCCATCCATCCAGCCTTCGCGATCCCGGCCGCCTACACCCCGCGCATCGTCAAGGTGCTGATCAAGCTGCCGCCGCTGTTCCCCCAGGCGGCGCCAGACATGTTCTTCGTGACGCCGATCGTGCGAGTCGCCAACGGCACCGAACCGCGCGGCACGTCGATGGCCACGATCCTCGGCGCGGCCTGGCAGCAGTTCTCATGGCATCTCGCGCCGAATGCCTGGAAGCCGGGGCTCAGCACCTTCCGGGACTTCGTCGCATGCGTCCGGGCCCGCTTCGAACGCAAGGACTAGGAGCACGCCATGAAGATCAAGATCCGCGAGAGCTCGTGGCGCACCTTCACCGAAGGCATGCTCGCCAGGACGGATGTCGAGACGGCGGGCATCGCCCTTTGCCGCCTCCTCGACGCCGGAGAGGAACCCCTGCTGGTGGTAGAGGAAATCCAGATCGTGCCGGACGAGGGCTACGCAATCCGTGAGGGCGACCGCCTTCGCATCGAGCCCGCAACCCTGTCGCGCATGACCCAGCGGGCGCGCGACGAGCACCTCGCCATCTTCACTCTGCACACGCACCCGAACTCGAACGCGCCGTGGTTCTCCTGGGCCGATGACGAGGGAGATCGGCGCCTGATGCCTGCATTCCACGGCCAGGTCCCAGGCCTCCCGCACGGCTCCATCGTGATCGCCCAGACCGGCGAAGCCATGGCGCGCGCGTTCGACGTCAGCGGGGCACCGTCGCCAGTCACTCTGGATGTCGTCGGGAAGACCTTGCGGCGCCACCGGAAAACGAAGGCCGGTCCTGACGAGCGCTTCGCGAGACAGCGGCTTGCCCTCGGAGAGGGTGGACAAGTGGTTCTCAGGGATCTGTGCGTCGGCATCGTCGGACTCGGCGGCGTTGGATCGCTGATCTCCGCACAGGTCGGGCACCACGGTGTCGGCACCGCGGTCTTGATGGACGGCGATGTCGTCGAGCCATCGAATCTCTCCCGAGTTCTCGGGTCGACCACCGCCGACGCGGGGCACACCACCAAGGTTGCCGTCGCCGAACGCTACCTTGCCGCAGCCGGTTGTCCGACCCGCGTCATCACGCAGCCGCGCTTCCTGGATCGCGCAGAGGATCTTCACCTGCTGCGGCAGTGCGACGTCATCTTCGCCTGCGTCGATCGCCACACACCTCGCGCGCTGCTGAACGAGCTCGCCTACGAAGCCAACATCCCGGTCATCGACATAGGGGTTGGGTTTCGCATCGACTCGCACGGAGCCGTTGAAGGAAGCGGTGGGCGTATCGTAGTGGTGGGACCGGATCGTCCCTGCCTTCTGTGCTGGGACCACATCAGCCCCGTTCGCCTGCGGGAAGAAGCGATGACCGCAGAGGAGCGTGCCGAATCGGCGAGGCAGGGCTACCTCTCGGGCGCCGACGAGCCGCAACCCAGCGTCATGGCCTTCAACACCATGGTCGCGGGTGCTGCGATGGTCGAGTTGCTTCGGCTGGTCACATCGTTCGCGGGCGGCGATTCGCCACCCAACCGACTGGCCTTCGACTTCGCACGCGGAGAGGTGCACCGCAACAGCCTGCAACGCCGCCCTGGATGCGCCACATGTGACCCTGAAGCAGCACGTCGAAGACCGCTCCTGCTGAAGCCGGATTCCCAGGGCTCCGCCACCGCCTCGCTCTCCAGTCTGAGGGGACCAGTTCGATGAGTACACCTGAACCGCGGCGGATCACCCCGACAGACGTCGCCCACCACCTCGCTTGCCAACATCGTACCCAGCTCGAACGGCAGCGCCGCGCCGGGGAACTCCACGTCGCCTTCGCCCCCGACGCACGGCTGGAGGGGATGATCCAGCGCGGCCAGGAACACGAGCGTGCCTACGTCGCCCGCCTGCGCGCCGCCGGCCGGCAGCTCGTTGACCTGACCGACGCACGCGAGCCGGCCGCGGCGCTCGCCGCGATGCGCACCGGCGCCGACGTGATCGTGCAGGCTCCGCTCGGCGACGGCGCATTCTTCGGCATCGTCGACGTCCTGATCCGTGTCGATACCCCGTCGGCGCTCGGCCCCCACAGCTACGAGCCCGTGGACACGAAGCTCGCCGCCGAGACGAAGGCGGGCGCCTTGCTGCAGCTCCTGACCTACTGCGAAGTCCTCGGCAGCATGCAGGGCACCGTGCCGGCGCAGTTCCGCGTCGTGACCCCGAGCGCTGAGGAAACCTACCGCACCGCCGACCACGCCGCGTACTTCCGGGTGATCCGCGACCACCTGCGGGGTGCCACCGTCACTACGCCACCACCAGCGACCTACCCCGAGCCGGTTCTCCACTGCGACGTCTGCGCCTACTGGCAGCACTGCGACAAGCGCCGCCGCACCGACGACCACCCGTCGCTGATCGCAGGCAGCTCGCGCACCCAGGTCCGGGAGCTGCAACGTCAGAACCTCCCCACACTCGCGGCTTTCGCGCAGGCTGGCAGGTTGCCGGCCGAACCGGAACGCGGCCGCCGCGAATCGTACGAACGACTCGCACACCAGGCGCAGCTGCAGCTGCAGGCCCGCACGACCAGCACCATCCCCGTCGATCGACTGCCGGTCGAACCCGGCCGCGGCCTGTGCCGCCTGCCGGCTCCGTCAGACGGCGACGTGTTCCTCGACTTCGAAGGTGACCCGTTCGTTGGCTTCGGCGGCCTCGAGTACTTGACGGGCTACGGCATCTTCGACGGCAACGCCTTCCGCTACACGCAACTCTGGTCTCTCGACCGCGAAGGCGAGAAGCGGGCACTCGTCACCTTCCTCAACTTCGTTCGGAAGCGCCTCGCCGAGCATCCCGAACTGCACGTCTACCACTACGGCGCCTACGAAGTCGCCGCGCTGCGACGGCTCTGCAGCCGGCACGACACGCACAGCGACGTGCTCGACGTGCTGCTGCGCGGCGAACGGTTCCTCGACCTGCACCGCGTCGTTAAGGAGTCGCTGCGGATCGGCGTGGAGAGCTACGGCCTCAAGGACCTCGAGAAGGTGATCGGCTTCGAGCGACAACTCGACCTGCGCACGGCCGGTGAGGCACGACGCGACCTCGAGCTCTCCCTCGAGCTCAGGACGGGCGCCATCACGGAGAAACTGAAAGCCAAGGTTGCCGCCTACAACCAGGACGACTGCCTTGCCACGGTCGCCCTGCGCGACTGGATCGAGCGGCAACGGGCCGCGGCGATTGCGAGCGGCCTCGAGATTCCACGCCCGACCCTTCGTGCGGGTGACGCCAACGAGACGGTCCGCGAGCGGGAGGCGCGCGTGAACGCCCTGCGCGAAGCGCTGCTGCGCGACATGCCGCAGGCCGAGGCCCGCAACGACGAGCAACGAGCGCGAGCCCTGCTCGCCGATCTGGTCGGCTACTTCCGGCGCGAAGCGAAAAGCGCCTGGTGGGAGCACTTTCGCCTGCGCGAGCTGCCGGCCGACGAACGACTCGACGAACGGGAGGTGATCGCCGAACTGCGCTTCGCAGGGATCGAACCGAAGCAAGGCAAGGAGAGGACCGTCCGGTGCGCCTACGAGTTTCCACCGCAGGAGGTGGCACTGGATGTGGGCAAGAAGGTCTACGTCCTGCGCGACGAGGATCCGAAGGACGAGGGCATCGGCACCGAACTCGGCACCGTAGTGGCCATCGACCACGATGCACGCCGAGTCGTCATCAAGCACCGGCAGGACGCGTCCGACCTGCGACCGACCGCCGTGTTCCGCGAGCAGGTTGTCGCGAACACTCCGTTGGAGGACGCACTGCTCGCGTTTGCCGAGCACGTGCGCGACCGCGGGTTGCCGACCGAGGGGCCCTACGCGCGGGCGGCCGACATGCTGCTGCGCCGCCCCCCGCGTCCCGAGGGCGGCGCAGCCGGAGCCGGGCTGCGGCGCGCCGACGAAGGCTTCCTGGCTGCCGCCCTCCGCGTGTGCCGCGGCCTCGGCGGCGCTGTGCTGCCCGTTCAAGGCCCGCCGGGGACGGGCAAGTCCTACACCGGGGGCAGGACGATCGCCGCGCTCGCCGCGACGCAGCGCGTGGGCATCACCGCCGTCAGCCACAAGGTCATCGACAACCTCTTGCGGTCCGCGCAGGAGGGCGCACGGGAATCGGGCCGAACCCTGCGGCTCGTCCACAAGGATGACGACGAGGATGGGGACGGCATCGAGTACACGACCGACAACCAGGAGGCCCTGGACGCAATCGGCCCTGGCTGCGTCGTCGGCGGCACCGCATGGCTCTGGGCGCTCCCAGACGCCGAAGCACGCCTCGACTACCTGTTCGTCGACGAAGCAGGCCAGATGTCGCTCGCACAACTGCTGGCGATCGCTCGGTGCGCGAAGAACCTGGTGCTGCTCGGCGATCCACAGCAACTCGAACAACCCCAGCAGGGTGCGCACCCGGACGGCGCGGACGTCGCCGCGCTGACGCACGTGATCGGTGTCGACCGGCACACGCTACGCGACGACCAGGGCCTGTTCCTTTCGGAGACCTGGCGCCTGCATCCATCGCTCTGCGCATTCACGTCGGAGCTCTACTACGACGGTCGTCTCACGCCGCGTTCGGGAAACGAACTCCAGCGGATTGGCGGGACAGGGGTCATCGACGGGGCAGGGCACTTCCTGCTCGAGTGTGCACACGAAGCCAACCAGGCTTCGTCCCCTGAGGAGGTCGGGGCGATCGAGGGGCTCCTGCGCCGCATCCTCGGATCCGGAGCGACATGGACCAATCGAGCCGGCCTCACCGCGTCGCTGCGACCCGACGACGTGCTCGTCATCGCGCCCTACAATGCGCAGGTCGGCGCCCTGCGACGGGCCCTCACCCCGCTCGGGGTCACGCACATCGGCACCGTCGACAAGTTCCAGGGCCAGGAAGCGCCCATCGTCGTCTACTCGTGCACGAGCTCCTCGCCACAGGACGCGCCGCGCGGCCTCGGCTTCCTCTACGACCCTCACCGGCTCAACGTCGCCACGAGCCGCGCGCGGTGCGCGTTCGTGATGGTCGCCAGCCCCGCCCTGTTCGAACCCGAAGTGCGTACGCCCGAGCAGATGCGCTGGGCGAACGGGATGTGCCGATTCCGTGAGGTGGCGCAGCCCCTCTGATCTTCTCGGCGTGTGGCCGTTCGAGGCTGCCGGCCTCGATGCTGGCTTGACCCTCGAGGCGAGGACGGCCGAAGGGGCTCACACGGAGAAGGACATGAACCACCTCGAAGAGCTGGTCGGTGAGTGGCTCGAGTACAACGGCTACTTCGTGCGCCGCAACGTGATGGTCGGCAGGCGTCCGAACGGCGGCTACGAGTGCGAGCTCGACATCGTCGCATTCCACCCGACGCAGCACCGACTGGTGCACGTCGAACCCTCGCTCGATGCACACTCATGGGAGAAACGCGAGGCACGGTTCGCCAAGAAGTTCGCCGCCGGCCGGACGCACATTCCCGGGATGTTCGATGGGCTCAGGGTACCGGCGACGATCGACCACATCGCTCTGCTCGTCTTCGCGAGCACGACGAACCGAACGACCCTGGGTGGCGGGCGCATCGTTCATGTCTCGGCCCTCTACCGTGAGATCCTGACTGGGATCCGCGACCGGCGCGTCGAGTCCCAAGCCGTGCCCGAGCAGTTCCCGCTGATCCGCACGATCCAGCAGTGCCAGCAGTACTGCGACGTCGGATCGTCGCCAACGATCCCTGACACGGAAGGCGAGGGGATCGGCATCGTGCAGCAGACCTCGCCCACGCCGACGCCACAGCCGACCCTCTCTCTCTGAGGATCCCGGCAGGATGCAGCCACCACGCTGCCGATCGCTCCGTGCCGCTTCCGCGAACCGGCTACCGCCATTCGTGCCACCGACCTCGGAGTGTAGCATCGATCCGCAAGGTCTCTGAATCACCGCAACGCCATGGCCCTGCACACCCAGTTTCATCGCAAGCTCGATCAACTCTGGAAGCGAAAGACGGCGACCCTCCGATCACTGATCAAGCCCAAGCCCGGCATGCCGCTCGGTTTCACACGCAAAACCCGCGACCGCATGATCGGCGACTTGCTCGAATTGGCCACGCAGGCCCTCCTGCGGCGCGATGCGCGACGCTCTTTCAAGGATGCCGTTGTGAAGCGCCGCTTGTTCCACCTGCGGGGACGCGGTCGCCTTGCGCGTGGCGAGAGTCTGGCTTCTTTCGCGAAGACCCTGTCCGGCCCGATTGTCTACGCCTTCTGGAGAGGCCGGCACTGCCTGTATGTCGGCAAGGGCAAGAGGCCCTCCCGCCTCGTATCGCACCGGAAGTCGTACGGCCGCGAAGCGGACTCGGTCGAAGTGTACTTCGTGCGCTCGAGGAGCTACCTGCCGAAGGCGGAGTGCCTCGCGACGCACCTGTTCCAACCCCGCGACCTCGCGATGCGCCCATCTCGCGCAGCTTGGGGCAAGAACTGCCCGATCTGCTCCCGACACGATCGCATCCGGCGCGAGCTCTTCGGCTTGTTCGCCTTGCGCTGATCGAATCGGAGAGCATGTCCGTCTGGTAGCGCCAGACCACGAGCAGTGGGCCAGGACTCGTCCGTGGCGGAGCGACCCTGACCGCCATCGTTGCAGCGGCCGAGATCCTCGATGCCGATTCACCCGGCACAGCCACAGACACCCTACCCCCTATCCCGACGCCACCACCCGAGACCCCACCCCAACCACGACCTGACGCACCCGAGCCGCCCCTCGCCCCGCGAACTCGACGATCCGCGGATGCCCGCGCCACCCATCCGGACACCGCCCCGCCGGCACACACAGTACATACCGCGCCACTTCGCGCAGCAGCTGCAGCTTGCCGGCCAGCGCGCCGGGATCCCGCAACCCGGCAACCTCGACCCACCACGCCGCCGCACCACCACCGCGCGGCACCAATCCGAAGTCCGGGAACAACAACCGCTCGCCGACCGGCACCGGCGCGGGCTCGCGCAGCACGTCCCAATCCCCCAGCTCGAGCGTCAGCGCCGCCGCCACTTCCGCCTCGAAGCGGCTGTCGAACGGCGCCACCGGCGCCCCGACGGGCAGCGCGTCCAGCGACGTCAGCACCAGCGTGCCGCGCCCGCCGCGCCATCGGCACTCGGCGCGCAGTTCGAAGCGGCGCGTCCAGCCGAGCACCGGCACGATCGCCGCGAGCCGCCGGCCGGCGCGTCGGTCCGCCGGCGGCGCCCGCCACGACAGGCGCGCACCGGTCGCATCGCTGCCGCGGCAACGGAAGTGCGCGCCGTGCAGCCACGCGGTGCGCAGCAGCGCGCGGCTGGCGCCCGACAGCTCCAGCTCGGCCGCGGTCGCGGTGCCGAGCAGCGCCTGCGCGAAGCGGCCGTTCACGGCGCGGCGCACGGCGTCGACGTCGAGCTGCGGCGGCCACCGCACGCACCGCTGTTCGCCGAGGTCGGCAAACAGCCGCGCCTCCACCTCGGCCGCCGGCACGCCGGTCGCCGCTGCCCCGGCCGCGATCGCGGCGTCGCGCGCCGAACCAGCCGCCGCGGCCGCGAACACCGCCTCCCGCAGCCGGCTCGCGCGCGGCGGCGCCGCGACCACACGCTGCCGCACCACCGCCAGCACGTGAGGCCACCGGGCGCCGGCACGCGGCGGCACTTCGAGCGCACGCCAGTGCGCGCGCAACGCCGCCACCGGCCGACCGGCAAACGCCTGCGCCGCGAACAGCAGTTCGCGCAACCACGGCGCATCGGCACCGCCGAGCCAGTCGGGCACGATCTCGCCGTCGACGCACACGGCCGGCACCGCGTCAGCCGCGCAGCGCATCGGCGAAGCGCCGCGCCCGCCCGACCTCGGCGGTGTCGGCGGCGATCAGGTCGTAGACGACGCCGTCCGACCGGACCCGGTCGTGGCGCGTGCGGCGGTCGCGCAGGCCGAAACCACCGCCGATGACGATGCCGACGTCGGCCCGGCCCGCCGGCACGCCCGACTCGAGCAGGCGCGGTCCGACCAGCACGCGCAACGAGCCCGCGGCGAACGCCGCCAGCACCGCCGCCCGTTCGGCGCGCGGCAGTTCGGCGGTCAGCGGCGCCACCAGGTGCGCGCGCGCCAGTTCGTAGGCGCTGCCGCGATCCGGCGTGAACACCAGCACCGACGCACCGCGGTGCCGCGCCAGCAGCTCGCCGCACGCCGCCGCCTTGGCCGTGTTCCAGGCCGCGACCGCGCGCGCGCGGTGCCACGCGAGCAGCGCCGGCCGCCATGCCGGTTCGCGCCGCGCCTCGCGCACGAACACCGCGAACTCGGCCGTCGGCCGCAGCGCCGCGAACGCGTCGAAACCGCACAGGAACTCGTGCCAGGCCGCGTCGTGCACCGCGCGTTCGGCGGCGGCCAACGGCAGGTGCAGCTCGACCTGCGTCGCGTGCGCCGCGCGCCGCACGACCTGCAGCACCGGGCCAGCCCACGCCGACACCGCGATCAGGTCGGCGTGCACGTGGTCGACCAGGGCCAGCAGGTGCGCCGGCGCGAGGCCGGCCAGCGCGCTCGCGAGGCTGGCAGCCGGCATGCGCTCGGGCAACGCGACCACCAGCAGGTCGTGCCGCGGCAGCGCGCCGGCAAACCGCTGCGCCGCCGCACCGACGGTCGCCACGTCGACCACCGCACCGCCGGGCCGTTCGCGCAGCCGCTGCTGCCACGCGAGTTCGGCGCCGGAGTCACAGGCCAGCAGCAGCGTGCGCGCCGCCGCGTGGCGCATCGCCGCCAGCACCAGGTCGGTCTGTTCGCCCGGCCCGAGCCCGACCACGACGCCGTTGCCGCCGTGCCGGCGCCAGGCGTCGAACGCAGCCGGTGGCGGCACGACCGGCGCTGGCAGCGCCGCAGCCGGCAGCGGCGGCGGCGCCAGCAGGTCGACGAACGGCACGCCGGCAGCGAGCAAGTCGCGGCGCACGCGCGCGCGCAGCGACAGCGGGCCCGTGCACGAGCCGTCGGCCATCGACGTCGCCGCGTGCGGCACGATGCACTGCGCCGGCCAGGGGCGCACACGCAGCTGGCCGTGCACCCGTTCGAGGATCGTGGTCATGCCGTCTGGTGGCACGAACCCGCCAACGGTGGCACGGAATCCGCCGCGGCCGACGCAGCCCGACTACGGCAGCGGGAAGCGCACGAGCGCGACCGGCGTCGAGCCGTCGGCGAGCCGCAGACGCACGCGGCAGTGGATCCAGCCGCGTTCGATCGCGACTTCCGGCGGGTAACCGGCGGGTCCGAGGCTCAGGACCGTCGCGTCGGCGATCCCGTCGCCGGTGAAGTCGACCGGACCCGGCGCCGTGAACACGCGCTGCGCTGCGCCGACCGACGTCACGTCCGGCGCGTAGAACAGGTGGTCGGCGTTGCGGGCACCGACGGTCGAGTACCAGACGAACGCCGCCTCACCCGATGCCGCGAGCCGCACCGACCGCGGCCCGCCCTGCGGCGCGAGGTACACGCCATCCAGCACCTGCCCCTCGCGGACCACCGGCGTGCCGTTGCGCAGCAGCACCTCGACGCCGAGGTTGGTCTCGGCCGACGCGAGCCAGTTGCCCTGATCGTCGACCGCGGTGTTGCTGTAGGTGGCCAGGAACTGACCGGCGAGCCCCACGACGCCGACGATCGGGGTCCCGTAGCGCGCCACGACGACCCCGTCCTTGTAGATCGCGCGGCGGTCGCTGGCGTAGTCGCGGTAGGCGACCATGCTGATGAAGTGGGCGCCGTTGTCGGCGACCTGGAACGGATAGAAGCCGTTGTGGAAGTTGCGCTTCAACGCGATGCCGTCGACCGTCGAGCCGCCGACCAGCACCGGGTGGAACGCGGCCGCCGACGAACCCGTGACGCGATAGAGGATCGTCGTGCCGCCGGCGATGCTGGTGTCGACGACGAAGTAGAGCGACCCGTCGGTCGTGACGCGGGGGCTCGGGTCGATGCCTTCGACGACGCCGAACGAGAAGCCCGGCACCGGATCACCGGTGCGCAGCAGCGTGCCGCCCGACGTCTGCAGCACCACGGTCGGCGCACCCGCGAGTTCGCCGCGCACGGCCCACACGGGCGGCGCGCCGGCGACGGTCTGGAAGAAGCCGTTGGTCGCGCGCGCGGCGGCGATGTGCGGCACCGGTGACGACACCGAGCCCGCCCAGACCACCGACGGATGCACGAAGGCGAAGCCGGACGCGGTGGCCCCGTTCGTGGCGGTGCCGGCGAACCCGATCACGCCCGCGGCGTCGTGGAACGGCGGCGACAAGTGGGTCGCGACCAGCGTCGAGCCCGGCAACGGCAGGCCCTCGCGGGCGATGAGTTCGGGATGCCCCTGCGCCGGGCAAGCAAGCGCCAGCAGCAGGGCAGCCGAGGAACGGGACCAGAGCAGACGGGGTTGGATCATGGCAATCGGCGTCGAGAATCGGCACGGCTCGACGCGGCACGCGTCGGCCGCGCGCATTCCCCTGCTGCCGGCCGGCCGTTGCGCCCACGGCAGTCTTTCCGCGCCGCCGTTGCCACGCGGCCCGCGGGAAAACCACCGCACGCCATCGCGGCGTCGCCGGTTGTCGGCGGCGCCGCGTTGCCTACGCTGCGTCGCGCAGCACGACCGACCCCTTGGGCTCCGATTTCGACGTTCCGTTCGCACGCTTCGCCGCCACCCGCGACCCCGAAGCGCTGGCCGAGGTGTTCGCGCAGCTGGCACCGCTGCTGCAGCACCGGGCGCAACGCGTATTGCGGCGGCGCGACGCGGCCGAGGACGCCGTGCAGGAGCTGTTCCTCAGCCTGCTGCACAACGGTGTCGGCCACTACGACCCGACGCGCACGTGCCTGCCGTTCCTGCTGGGTGCGATCCGACGGCAAGCGCTGCGGGTGGCTCGGCACCGCTCGCACGTGTCCCTCGCGGCAGACGCGGCCGGCGACGCGACGACGGGTCCGGCCGGCGCCGCCATGACGGCGGAACTGCGCGACACCCTGCAGCGCGCCGTGCTGCAGCTGCCCGCTCCCTACCAGCCCGTCGTGACGCTCTATCTCGAACGCGGCCTCGGCCCGACCGAGATCGGGCAGTTGCTCGGTCGACCCGCCGCCGCGATCCGCGTGCAGCTGCACCGCGGCCTGGCGCGGCTGCGCACGCTGCTGCCGCCGGGGATCGCCGGCCTCGCGCTCGCCGCCTGGTTCGCCGACCGGGCCCGCGCGCAGGCGAGCCTGCCGGTCGTTCGGCGCGGCCCGCGGCCGCGGCTGCTGTGGGCCGTCGCCGCCACGTTGTTGGCGACCGTCGTCTGGTCGCGCCTCCGGGCCGAGGACCCGGCGCCGCCGCAATTCCGGTACGCCGCCGCCGCCCCCGGCACGCTGGCCGTGGCAGCCGACACGGCCATGCAGCGGAGCGAACTCGTCGCGGCGCCACCGACCGTCGGCGCCCCGCGGCCGCGGCTCACGATCGCGGTCGTCGACCCGGACGGCATCGGGGTCCCCGATGTGCTGGTGGAACTCGTGCGGGTCGGCGCCGATGCCGACGTCGACGGCATCGACGCGGTGACCGACGCCAGTGGCATCGTGCACCACGACGGCATCCCGGCGGGTGAGTGGCGCGTGCGCAGCGATCGCGGTGCGACGGACACGGTCCACCTCGCCATGGCCGACACGACCTGCACGCTGCGGCTGACGGGTTCGCTGGTCGTCCGCGGCCGCGTCGTCGACGAGAACGGCGCTGCGCTCGCCGGCGCCAACGTGCTCGTCGCGCGCTCGGCCGAGCTGCCGACCGAGGTCAGCGCCGTCACCCGGACCGCGGCCGACGGGTCGTTCGAGCTGCGCGGACTGCGGCCCGAGACCGCGATCGGCGCCGCGGCCACCGGCCGCGTGCCACCGCCGCTGCTGCTCGCCGCCACGGCGCACGCGGCCGCCGTCGAACTGCGCTGCCTGCCCGGTGGCGGCGCCGTGGCCGGCACGGTGCGGACCGCCGCCGGCCCCGCCGCGGGCGCGTTGGTCGTGATCGGCGATCGGCCGCGGGCCGGCTGGTGGCCCGGCACGACCAGCTTCGTCGGCGTGCAACCGGCGGTGCGCGTGCGGACCGACCCGACCGGCGCGTTCGTCGCGCGCGGCCTGCCACCGGGTCGCTGCGACGTGTTCGTGCGCGCTGCCGGCGGCCGGCCCTGGTTCGGCAGCGTCACCGTCGGCGCCAACGCGACGACGACGCTCGACGTCGAACTGGCCGCCGGGTGGCGGCTGCACGGCACCGTCCACGATCCGGATGGCGCGCCGATCGTCGGCGCCAGCGTGCAGACGGAGGGACTCGACCCGCGGCAGCAACGGACCACCGAGACCGACCATGCCGGCGCCTTCTGCCTGGACGGCGTCGACCCGCAGCGCGTGCAGATCTGGGTGTCGGCGGCCGGCCACCGCACCGAGCGCCGCATCGTCACCGAACCGGACGCGGTGCTGTCGTTCGTACTCGCGCCCTCGCCGCTCTGCCGCGGCAGTCTGCTCGACGCCGACGGCAGGCCCGCCGACCCGGCCCGCTGGCGGCTGACCCGACACGCGCCGAACGGCACCCTGCCCGAGACGGTGGCCGTGGCCGGCGACGGCAGCTTCCGTTGCACGCCGCCGCGCAACGACGGCAGCTGGTTCGCCGTGCAAGCGCGCAGCGGCGGGGCCCGCCAGCGGTGCACGGTCGCGTCCGCGGACGGTAGCGACGTGCTGCAGCTGCGGCTCCCGGATGGCTTCGCCGCACCGAAGCCGGTGCGCGCCCGCTGGGCCGGCGCCGACAGCAGCACCGCGGCGGCGTTCGTGCTGCTCGCCCGGCGTGAGGACGCCACCTGTCGCCTCGACGAACTGGGCCGGCGCGGCAACCAGCTCGAACTGACGCCGCTGCCGGTCGGCACGTGGGTCGTCGAAGCCCACACCACGGAACCATCGCTGCCGTCGTTCCGCACGCCAGCCTTCGCCGTCGGGCCGGACGGCGGCGACCTCGAGCTCGCGGTGCCGGCGTTCGGCTGCATCGCCTACGAGATCGTGTTCGCCGACGGCAGCGGCCCGGGGGCCTTCGACGGCCGCTGCACCAGCCGCCATGCGCCGCAACGGGTGCTGACGCAGCCGCGCGGCGTGCTGGCGTTGCCGGCAGGCGAGTGGCAGCTGCACGTCGAAGCCGGTCAGGCGCTGCCCGCAGCCGTCACCTGCACGGTGCAAGCCGGCACCACCACCCCGCTGCGGATCGAACTCGAGCGAGGCTACCTCACGCACGTCGGCTTCTGGCTGCCGCCGGCCGAACTCGCGGCCGAGCACCAGGTCGAACTGTCGCGCGCCGGCCAGGTCGTGCACCGGCGGCCTCGCCACGCAGCTCGGCCCGGGCTCGACGGCTACCATTGGTTCTCGACCATGCTGCCGGCCGGCGAACACCGCGCCGAACTGCTCGGCGGCAGCTCGCCGCGCCACGGCACGTTCGTGGTCGATCCCGCGACCGACGGTGCGGTGCACATCGTCGACCTGTCGGCACCACGCTGAACGACCCACGCGCCCGGCATGTTCCGCGACCTGCTGCCGCCGTTCTGGCACGGTGCGATCGGCACCACGCTGCTCGCGCTCGGCACTGCGGCGGCGATCGCCGCGGTGGCGCAGGTCGCGATCCCGACCACGCCGGTGCCGACGACGCTGCAGACCGCCGTGCTGTTCTTCGCTGCGGCGGCGCTCGGCCCGACCGTCGGCGGTCTCGCGGCCGCGTGCTACCTGCTCGCCGCGGCGCTCGGTCTGCCGGTGCTGGCCGACGGCGCGCACTTCGCGGCGACCGGTCTGTGGCAGGCGAAGACCGCCGGCTACGTGCTCGCGTTCGTGCCGGCCGCGATCCTGCTCGGACGCTGCACCCAGCGCCGGCCGCACCTCGGCGGTGCACCGCTGTTCGCGGCGGTGTTGGTCGCGCACGTCGCCGTGCTGGTGGTCGGCTGGGCCTGGCTCGGCCGGCAGATCGGCTGGGCCGCCGCGTGGCAGCACGGCGTCACGCCGTTCTGGCTCGGTGCCGCGGCGAAGAGCGCGCTGGTGGCGGGCCTGCTGGCCGGCCTGCGGCGGCTGCGGCACCGTCCGGCGCGCTGACCGCGTTCACGGCGCTGCGAACGCGACCAGCGCCGCCGGCTCGGCTAGGACGACGCGGTCGCCACTGGCCGCCCACGCGGCATCGGCCGCGACCGGCACGTCGAGCCGCGGCGTGCCGTCCCAGGCATACGCCAGGAGGCGGCCACGGCCAGTCGCGTGCACCCACGGGCCGGCGGCGGTGGCCAGCAGGCGCGAACCGGCGTCGGCCGGATCCTGCAACCCGCCGCTGACGTCGGCCGACCACAGCGGCGTGCCGCGCGCATCGAACACCGACACGACACCGCCGGCCGTCAGCACCGCCAGCCGGGCCGCGGCTTCGTCGCGCGCGAGCTGGACCACGCCGCCGTCGAGCTGCCGCGACCAGATCCGATCGCCGTCGGCGACGCGCCGGCAGACCAGTTCGCCGTCGGTGCTGCCGCCCCAGAACACGAGGCCGCCGTCGAGCAGCGCGCTCCAGGTCGCGGCGACCTGCGCGGTCGCGCCGCGGTTGCGGCCGCGCCAGGTGACCTCGCCGGCGCGATCGAGGCAGACGAGCCGCGCGTCGGCGGCGCCGAGGAACGTGCCGTTCGCCAGCGGCAGCACGCTGCGCTTCAGGCCGGGCGGTAGCGGCACGGTCTGCAGCACGGCGCCGTCGACCAGGCGGCGCACCGCCAGCGTGCCGTCCGGCGCCACGGCGCACAGCTCGTCGCCGTGGCAGCGCACGCCGGCGAACGGCGCCAGCGCGACCGTGCCGTGCCACGCGACACGGCGCGCGGCGAGGTCGAACACACCGACCGGACCACCGTCGCGGCACCACGCCACCAGCCGTTCGCCGCACAGCGTCAGCACGGCCGGCGTCGGCACGGCGATCGGCAGCTCGGCGGTCCAGCGGACGGCGCCGTCCGGCGCGGCCCGCACGGTCAGTGCGCGGCCGGCGCCCAGCGCGAACACCGCGTCGCGGCTCGCCGCCAGCGCGACCACCGCGGCCGCGTCGGCGCGCCAGACGGACGGCGGCGCCGGGGGCCCCGCTGCCGGGGCGATCGGCGGCGCGAACGCCATGCGCTGCCGCAGCCACGCGCCGAGCCGCGAGCGCGGCACCGACAGCGCCGCAGCGTAGGCCGCGGTGACGTAGGCCCGCCCCGACAGCTCGTCGCCCATCAGGGCCATCGTGTCGGGGCTGTGCGCGCCGGCGATGTCGTCGAAACTGCCGTCGGCGCGCTGCGCCGCGACCACGCGCGCCAGCACGAGGTCCGCATACCGTCGCCACGCCGCATCGCCGAGCGCGTACGCCGCCAGCGCGCCGTTCCAGACGTGCATCGCCGGGCTCGCATGGCCGTCGGGCACGAGGCGCAGGTTGTGCCACAGGTACTCGGCCGCCCGCTGCGCACCCGGCGAATCGCCCGCGCCGGCCGCGATCAGCGCGACGAGGCTGCCGGCCGTGCGACCGGCCTCGATGCCGATCCGGTACGGCCGCCCGCCGTACGGCATGCCGCCGTTCGGCGCCTGCACGGCGGTGAGCAGCCCGGTCGCGTCGCCGAGCCACGGCGCCGCGACGCCGTGCTCGGCCGCGAAACCGAGCGCCGTGATCGCCCAGTTCGTCGCCGCCAGCACGGTGCTCGGATAGCCGGCGACCGTGCCCTCCATGCTGCCGTGCGCCCACACGCCTTCGCTGTTGCGCAGCGCGCCGAGCCGGGCGACCAGCGACGGCAGCAGCGGATGCACGGCGCCGTCGCGCAGCGTCGCTTCGGCGAGCGGGAACGCCGCGCTGCCGAGCAGCCAGCACGCGAACGCCGCGTCCTCGATGCCGCGGCCGGCCACGGTCGCCGCGAGCGCCCGTTCGCTGGCGTCACGCCGCGCGGCGGCCGGCGGCGCTCCGGTGCCGCGCACCAGCGCCAGCCAGGCCGCGAGCGACTCGGCGACGACCCGCTTGCCGCGCGCGTTGCTGACCGTGCCGGCGAGCCAGCCACCCGGTTCGATCGTGGCCTCGAGCCAGGCGCCGGCACGCGCCGTCGCGACGTCGGTCGCGGCTTCGGGTTCGCCCTGCGCCGCGGCCGCCACCGCCGCCGCGCCGGCGACCAGCGCCGCGCGCCACCACCCGCGGCGAACGGCCATCAGAAGCCGTCCTTCCGCGCGACCGCGGCCATCTCGTCCCACAGCTGCTGCAGGCGCGCATCGACCTCGGCGGCGGCGGGGCGCAGTTCGTAGACGTCCTGTTCGTAGTCGGCCTCACTGCGATCGCTGTCGTCGATCTCCAGGTCGGCGGGGGTCACCGTCTGCATGCCGCCGGCACCGCCGTTCTCGATCACGCGGCGGCGCATCACCGCGTTGGGATCGAAGCGCACGACCGTCAGGTCGAGGGCGGTGACCTTGCCGTCGCGGTCGAGCGTCACCGCGGCCAGGACGCGGTCGACCTTCTTGCTCAGGAAATCCGTCGGCCCGCCGCCGCCCACGGCCTGGATCAGCGTCTTGCGCAGCCGTGCGGTCGCGCGGCGACCGCCGTCGGCCGCGGGCTCGACCTGCCACTCGGCGGTCTCGCATTCGCGCAGCAGCCGTTCGGCCCGCAGCAGGTCGGGCAGGTCGCGCGCCAGCGTGCCGGCATCGATCGGATCGGCGCCGACGGTCGTGCGCGTGACCCGCGTGCTGCCGTCGTCGAACACGACGACCGACGGCAGGTCGCTCTTCGACACGACCAGCGTGCGGTCGCCGCGGCAGACGACGTCGACCGCACCGTGGAACGGTTCCGCGCTCGCCGCGCCGGAGACGACCATGATGCCGGCGGCGGCCTCGTCGGCGCCGGCCGACTTGCGGGTCACGCGCCCGCGCCAGGCGACGGTGGCACCGCCGAGATGGCTGCGCAGCGCGGCCGTGATCGCATCGCCGGGCTTCGCCGCCGGCTGGCCTTGGTCCTGGCTGCGCGCGGCAGCGGTGATCAGCAACAGGCAGAACGGAACGCAGAGGGTCGGTTTCATCATGGGCCTTGGTTCGGGAAGTGGCCGCTACGACCGCCGCCCCCTCACCATGCTCCGCCGCCGGGACGAACGGTCGGACATCGCGGTCGAACGGTCCGCGCGCCGGGCCGGGCCGCGGTGCGGCCTGGCTACACTGCGGCGGTGAACCGAGCCGCCGAGCCGCTTGCGCCGACGCGCCCCGCCCGGACCTGGCTGCCGACGACGGCGATCCTGGTCGCGCTGGTCGTGGTGTCGACCGCCGGCCGCGCGCTGTCGCTGTTCGACGCGACCGGCGCGCTGCCGGTCGGCGACGACGTGCGGCTCGGCCTGCTGCGCGGCGAACTGCAGACCGGTCTCGCCTGGTGCGTGGCGGCACCGGCGATCGCGTGGCTCGGCAGCCGGTTCGTGTTCGGGCGCGTCGCGTGGCCGCGGCTGTTGCTGGTCCACCTGACCGCCGGCTGCGCGATCGCGGCCGCGGTCCAGCTCTGCGAACCGCGCCGCGCGCCGATCGTGGTCGTCGGCCACGAACACGCGACGCTCGGCGGCCCGCCCGGCGACGACCCGCTGCAGCAGATGCTCGGCGACCTCGCGGCGAACCTCGGCGCCGAGGTCGCCGACCAGATCCAAGCGCGGCTCGACCGTCCCGGCGCCTGGCCCTGGTACGACCTGGTCGCGCGGCTCGCGACCTACACGCTGCTGGCCGGCGTCGCGTCGGGGCTCACCTACCGCCGGCTGGCGATCGACCGCGAACGCGCCGCCGCCGCCGCCGAACGCGAACTGGCGCGCAGCGAGCTGCGGGCGCTGCGCGCGCAGCTGCAGCCGCACTTCCTGTTCAACGCGCTGAACAGCGTGCACGTGCTGCTCGACGACGACCTCGAACGCGGCAAGCGCATGCTGCAGCAGCTGGCGACGTTGCTGCGCGCGTCGCTGCACTGCATCGACAAACCGGAGGTGCCGCTGCGCCAGGAGCTCGACGTGCTGCAGCACTACGTCGAGATCGAACGGATCCGCTTCCAGGACCGGATCCGGATCACGATCGACGTGGCCGCCGGCCTCGATGCGGTGCAGGTGCCGCCGTTCTGCGTGCAGCCGCTGGTCGAGAACGCGCTGCGCCACGGCCCCGGCGCCGTGGCGCGCGGCGGCGCGATCGCCGTGCGCGCGCGCCGCTGTGGCGCCGAACTGCTGCTCGAGGTCGCCGACGACGGTCCCGGCGCCGCGGCCGACGCCGCGCGGCCGACCGGCGGCTTCGGCGTGCGCAACGTGCGCGAACGGCTGCGGCGGCTCTACGGCGACCGCGCGCGGCTCGACCTGGCCGCGCCGCCGCACGGCGGCTTCGTGGCGACGATCCGCGTGCCGATCGGACCGGCGGCGATGGAGGCGAAACCGTGACGCTGCGCGCGCTGGTCGCCGACGACGAACCGCACGGCCGCCGCGCGGTGCGCGAGCAGCTGGCGCGCGCCACCGGCTTCACGGTGGTCGCCGAGTGCGGCGACGGCGCCAGCGCGCTGGCGGCGCTGCAACGCGGCGGTATCGACGTCGCGTTCCTCGACGTGCGCATGCCGGAGCGCAGCGGCCTCGACGTCGCCCGTGCGCTCGGCCCGGCCGCGCCGCTGCTGGTGTTCGTCACCGCGTTCGACGAACACGCCGTCGAAGCGTTCGAGCACTGTGCGGTCGACTACGTGCTGAAGCCGATCGACCCGGCGCGGTTCCAACGCACGCTCGAACGCGTGCGCGAACGGCTGCGCGCCGACGCCGGCCGGCCCGATCGCCTGGCGCGGCTGCTGGCCGAACTGCAACCCGGCGCGGCCGCCGGCCGGCGCGTCGCGCTCGAGGCACCGGGCCGGACCGTGTTCGTGGCGGCGGCCGACTTCGTCTGGGCGGCCGCCGAGGGCAACTACGTCGAGGTCCACGTCGGCGGCGGCGAGCCGTTCCGGCTGCGGACCACGCTGCAGCAGCTCGAGCAGACGCTGCAGCCGTGCGACGTGGTCCGCATCCACCGCGCCTACCTGATCGGGCTGCAGCACGTGCGCGAGGTGCGGTCCACCGACGGCGGCCACACGACCACGGTGCGGCTGCGCGACGGCACCGACCTGCCGGTGGGCCGCACGTTCCGCTGTGCACTGGTGCAGCGGCTCGGCCGACCGCCGCAATGACGGGCGCGGCGGGACCAAACCGCGGGGCACCGTCAACGCGGAACGCCTTTGACCATCAGGCGCGAGCAGCGCGGTCGAGGGCTCTGGCATCCTTGGTTGCTTTCGAACCTCGGTTGCTCTCCTGCCTCGTGGTCGGTAACGCGCCGCTCGTCGCTTGCATGGTCGTGTTGGCCAGAGCGCGATGATCACCGAACGGTGCCTGGTCCACCAGCCGTCAAGCGCGCGGGTCCGAACGGGGCCACCAGGGAATCAGTCCGAACTCCCTCCGGAGGGCGTCGCGCATCGCCGGTCGTGTCGACACGGCGTTTCGCCGCCGATCACCGGTCTGCCGCTGCCTTCGAGCAACGCCACACACACCAACTGGACCAGTTTCGTTGCGCGGAACCTCGCAAGCCGCAAGCCCAACCCAACCGTAGAATCCGCGCTGTGCCCTCGCCGCTCTCGAACGACCCGCCGCCCCCGGAGGAGCCCAGCGCCTCTCAACTCTGGGCGCAGGTGTACTCGCAACTGCGCACCGCTGCGGACCACCAGCTGCACGGCGAACGGAAGGACCACACGCTCTCCGCCACGGCACTCGTGAACGAAGCCTGGCTCAAGCTCGGCGGTCCGAACGCCCCGCAGTGGCAGGGCCGCGCCCAGTTCTATGCCGCCGCCGTCGAGGCAATGCGGCGCCTGCTCATCGACTACGCGCGCAGCCGATCCGCCCAGAAGCGCGGCGGCCCCGGCGCCAGGCGTGCTGCCATCGAGCTCACAACGCTGCCCGACCTCACCTCCCCAGAACAATCCGCTGGCTTCTTGATCCTCGACGAGGCGATTCTTCGCCTTGCCGAAGCAGATGCTCAGGCAGCCGAGATTGTTCGGCTGCGCTACTTCGCGGGGTTGTCGATCGAAGAGACGGCAACGACACTGGGTATCTCCGCTCCGACGGTGAAGCGATCTTGGGCCTACGCACGCGGTTGGCTCCGGCACGCCATCGAGTCGGAACGGGACTGACACCGCTCCCCTCGGGCGCGGCCGAACGGAGATCAACCACCATGGACGATCGCGAAGAACGCGTGCGACGCCTCTTCGACGGCGCCTTCGAACTGCCCGCCAACCTACGCAGTTCCTGGCTCGACCGCGAATGCGCCGGCGACCAAGCCCTGCGCCTCCGTCTTGCCGCCATGCTCGCCGCCGCCGACGACCCCGGCTTCCTCGCCAACTCCACGCGCTCGAGCGAAGTGCGGCCGGCGACGACGCCGCTGCAAGAGACGGAGGGTTCACGCATCGGCCCGTACAAACTGTTGCAGAAGATCGGCGAGGGCGGCTTCGGGGTGGTGTTCCTCGCCGAGCAGGAGCGGCCAGTGCGCCGCCGCGTCGCGGTCAAGGTGATCAAGCTCGGCATGGACACGCGGCAGGTGGTCGCGCGGTTCGAAGCCGAACGGCAGGCGCTGGCGATGATGGACCATCCGAACATCGCCAAGGTGCTGGATGCGGGTGCCACGGAGAGCGGGCGGCCGTACTTCGTGATGGAGATGGTGAAGGGCGTGCCGATCACGGAGTACTGCGACAAGAACCATCTGACGGGGAAGGAACGGCTCGAACTGCTCATCCGGGTTTGCCACGCGGTGCAGCACGCGCACCACAAAGGCGTGATCCACCGCGACATCAAGCCGAGCAACATCCTGGTGACGCTGCACGATGGAGTGCCCGTGCCGAAGGTGATCGACTTTGGCTTGGCGAAAGCAACCGATCACCGGCTGACCGAGAAGACGCTGTTCACAGAGCATCGCGCGTTCGTTGGCACGCCCATGTACATGAGTCCGGAACAGGCAGAACTGAGTGGCCTGGACGTGGATACGCGGACGGACGTGTACTCACTCGGCGTGTTGCTGTACGAGCTGCTGACGGGAACGACACCGTTTCCATTGCGGGATCTGTTGGCCGGTGGGTACCTGGAACTGCAGCGGATCATCCGCGAAGTGGATCCGCCGAAGCCGAGCACTCGCGTCAGCACGATGGGCGAACTGGTGGCCGGCCTCGCGAGCCAGCGCAGAATCGAACCCAGGAAGTTCAGTGCGTTCTTGCGTGGCGATCTGGACTGGATCGTCATGCGGTGCCTGGAGAAGGACAGGACGCGTCGGTACGCGACCGCTACGGCTCTCGGAGAAGACTTGCAGCGGCATCTGGCTGGTGAGGCCGTGGAGGCGGCGCCGCCGAGCATGGGGTATCGGACGCGCAAGTTCGTGCGGCGGCAGCGCGGCCCGCTCATCGCGGTGGCGTTGATCCTCCTAACGGCAGTGCTCGGTGCCATCGTCTCGGTCTTCTACTCGATCGATGCCGGTATCCAAGCCAGCGTTGCGGAGAAGGAGGCGGCAGTTGCCAAGGAGGAACGGCTGCGGGCTGACCGAAATGCCGAGGAGGTCAAGCAAATCAACCGAGCGCAGAGGGCGCAACTGACGGAGGCGTCGTGGGCAGCGTTCAATCAGGCCAATCGTCTGTTCGCCGCCGCGGACCAGACCAGCAACGCCGCGTTGCGCGGCACCAACGCGCGGGAAGGTTTGCTCCATCTCGCGCGCTCACTTTCGCTGGATCCTGCCAACGGTGTCGCCTGGGAGCGGTTCGCGTTCGAGGCAGTCCGAAGGACCGAGTTGTGGGGGGGACCAAGGCCCGTGATGACGTTCGTTCACGACGCCTACATCAGATCCGTTGCATTCAGTGACGACGGTTCCCGAGTGCTAACCACGAGTGACGATGACACGGCGAGGGTGTGGGACGCGGTCTCGGGCGCCATGCTGCACAACCTCGAGCATCCAGACGATGTGAGGCTTGCTTCCTACAGGCATGACGGAAGACAGTTGATCACAGTCTGCGCGGTGACCGCAAGGCTTTGGGACGCCACTTCTGGGAGGTTGGTGCACGCCCTTGAGCACAAGGACGCCATCAATTTCGCCGCGTTCAGCTGTGACGGCACACGCGTGCTCACTGCTAGTGATGATCATACGGCGAAGGTTTGGGATACTGATTCAGGCAAAGAACTCCTCTCCTTTGCGCACAAGAATCGCGTCTACTCTGCCTTCTTCAGCTCCGATCGCGCACGCGTTCTGACAATCGACGCAAGCAATTTGGGCACCAAGCGGACATCGGATGTCGGAGCCCACCTCTGGGACGCGGTGTCCAGCAGGCTAGTTGGTTCCTTCGAGTGCAAGCTCCCGAATTACCGGGGAGCCTACTATGGTGCATCGCTAAGCCCCGACGGGGCTCGCGTACTGACATCTTGCTATGACAATAGCGCCAAACTATGGGATGCAACTTCTGGGAAGTTGGTTCATACGTTCGAGCACGCTGAAGAGGTCTCCTCTGTAGCATTTGGCCCCGACGGAACCCGAGTTCTTACTGCCAGCGAGGATGGTCGTGCTAAGATCTGGGATGCTGCGTCGGGGCGACTCCTCCGCACCTTGATACACGAATACGGAGTAAAGTCGGCCTTGTTCAGCTCGGATGGCCAGCGGGTGCTTACCATGAGTGCGGATGGAACGAAGGTCTGGGACACTGCTTCGGGCCAACTACTTGCCTTGGAACATTCAGGTTGGGTAAACTGCGCGTCGCTGAACCGTGAAGGGTCTCGTGTGCTCACCAACTGTGGCAACGACTCGAGCGCGACACTCTGGGATACGAGCCGAGGCGTCTTCGCACAGGCCCTTGATCATGAAGAACCAGCGAGCATCGCTTGCCTCAGCCCCAATGGGTCCATTGTCGTCTCTGCGGGGCAGAAGGGCGCGAAAATCTGGGACCGCGACTCTGGCAAAGTGATGTTGTCCCTCAAGGATGCGCATATACGTTCGGCCTCCTTCAGCCCCGACAACCTACGCGTCGTGACCACCAACGCCCAAGTCGGGCGCGCCACCATCTGGGACGCCAAGTCTGGGACCCTACTGCACACGCTCCAACACTCGGCCCCAAACCATGCCTGTTTCAGTCCTGATGGATTACGGGTGCTCACTGCCGGTGAGGACAAGAGCGCGAAGCTCTGGGACACGTCTTCCGGCACCCTGCTCCACATACTGGTACATGCTGAGCCTGTCCATGCTGCTTGCTTCAGCCTTGATGGAAACAAGGTGATCACCACGAGCGTGGCCAAGAACGTCACTGTCTTCGATGAAGACACGGGAACTGCAACACTGACATACATGAGCGGCGCGTGTAGGGCGTGCTTTAGTCACGATGGAAGATACGCACTCACTGCAGGCACTGCCGCCACGGTTTGGGACTGCAATACGGGTGAAGCACTGCTAAGACATAGACTGAGCAGTAACGATGCCGAGGTATGGGAAGTGGCAAGCGGTAAGACGGTCGCCAAGCTCTCAAGCTACTACCTGTCTTCGGCATCGTTCGGCGCTGGAGGGTCGCTCGCCGTGGTCACAGATAGCTACAGTCAAGAGACGGATGTTTGGGATGTGCTGTCGGCGAAACGGCTTCGCACTCTAGAGCACTACGGCAGCCATTCCGCGTACTTCAGCCCGGACGGCTCTCATGTGCTCACCTGGGGCGACGGAGACGAAGCGAAGATCTGGGACACGGCATCCGGCAAACTGGTTCAAACCGTCGAGCATGATGGTTCGGTGCAGTCCGCCTCCTTCAGCGCTGACGGCACCCGTGTTGTCACCGCGAGCAGCGACAAGACGGTGAAGATCGCCGACATTTCGGCAGGACTGGGCCTTCGCTCGGCTGCTACAGCCGACGACGTTCCTTCGGCCATGGCGATCGCGGAGCTGCTGACGCGAAAGTCGCTCTCTCCGGAAGGCGATCTTGAGGATTTGACCTACCAGCGCTTGGAGCACGATCGCGAAGTACTGCAGCGACTACTCACCGCAGTCGGGCCGCTGACGCCACTGGCTCGATTCCTCGCCGCGCATGGTCCACAGTCGCCAGCCTACTTTGGGGCCGCTGTAACCTGCAGCCAGCGCGCCGACATCCTCGTCGCCCACGGCGGTGCGCGCAGCGCACGCGAAGCGCTCCAGCTCGACCCCACGCACCCACTCGTTCGCATCGCGCTTGCGGCCCATGAGTCCGTTGAACCCACCGCTTCCGAGTCGGACAAGGCAGCAGCAGGCGTTCGGCGCGCCTTCTTGCGAGACTACGACCTCCGCCGCCTGCCCGCCGATGCGAGCATCTGCGCACGCGCAGCGACGATGTTGCTCGCTCAAGGCGACAAGGTCCGCGCACTCGAAGCGGCCGACAAGGCCCTTGCCGTTGATCCTGCCAATGCGATTGCGCAACTGGTCAAGAAGGAAGCCGTTCGTTGACCGCGACGGATTGTGAGATGCGCCGCATGCGACACCCATCAACGAGACTGCGGACGCTGCCCATCCGCGCAGCGAACGGACGTGGCGCATCCAAGGCACTTGGCTGCTTTGGTCGACCGACGACACAAGCACGCTTCTGGCCAAATGAACTTCGGCGGTTCGACCGACCGCGAAGCGCTCGACGCGCGCGTGTTCGCGCAGGTCGGCCTCGCCGGCGTCTGGGCGTTCCCGCTGGAGTTCGCCGACAACAAGTGGCGCAGCGCCACCGTCTTCCTCGGCACCTACTACGGCGTGCACCCCTACCCGCGCCTCGACACCGACGACGTCGTCTACAGCACCACACCGCGGCCGCACTTCAACGACCTCGGCTCGCTCGGGATCAAGGTCGACTTCACGCTGCCGCTGACCGAACGCATGGAGGTCGTGCTCGGCGGGCGCTACGCCTCCGCGCTCGGCTCGGACGTGCCCGAGAACTGGCAGGTCTTCGTCGGGCTCAGCGTGCCGATCGGCCGCGTCGTCCGCGACCTGCTCGGCGCGGAAACGAAGTGAGGGACCGGCCGGACTCCGCCGCGGCGAGCCCGCGTCGGTTCACAGCCCGATGTTCTGCAGCAGGCCGTTGCTGAGGTCGGCGAAGCCGAGCAACGGGCCGTTCGCCTTCGTGACCAGCGCCTGCACCGTGTAGCGCGAGCCGAGCAGCAGCGGCGCGAACGGTGTCAGCAGCTGGATGTTCGCGTTGCCCGCGCCATCGGTGACGCCGGCGAGGAAGAGCGACAGGCCCGCGGCGTCCTCCGTCACGATGCACGAACCGAGCGGCAGTGCGGTCGCGGGGCCGGACGACCACGCGAAGACCACGATCTCGTTCGGCAGTGAGCTGGTGACCGTGAACGTCTGCGGCTGGCCGAGGATCGGCAGTCCGGACGCGAACACGGGCGAGCCGGCGCCGCAGCCGCCACCGACGTTCACCACCGACGCGCGCGGGTCGGTGTAGGTGCCGCCCGAGGCCCACGTGATCTGCGTGTCCGGCGTCGTGCACACGACGCTCGTGCGGGCCGTGAGGTCCACCGCGTACGAGCCCCACTGCGTCGGATTGCCGCCGCCGAGCAGCCCGTACAGGTAGATCGTCACGCTCAGACTGCCGTACACCGTCAGTGGACTGCCGACGTACCAGGTCAGCGTCTGCGTGACGACGCCGCCGCTGTTGGTCTTCGCGAGGTAGGCGCTGCTCGCGTAGAACGTCGCTTCGAACGCGGTGTTCGGCGCCGTGTCGACCACGTCGAGCATGCCGTCCAGCGCCAGCGACAGCTGCAGTTGGACCGGCGTTCCGTGCGGCAGCGTCGGCGACGTGACGGTCAGCGTGTCGAAGAAGCGCGCCTGCGGCCCCTGGTCGAGGTACAGGAAGACGCCGTTGCCGGGGCCGTTGTTCGCGAGGCCGCTGCCCTGCACCCGCAGGTAGCCCCAGTCCGACGTCGGCTGGCAGCTGCCCTGCGAGCTGCAGATCGGGCCCGGGTTGGTGTTGGTGCCGGGCGTCACGAGCGGCGCGATCGTCGAGACACCGGTGTCGACGTTCAGCTCCGACGGCGACCCGCTCCATGAATTGGCGATCCGGAACATGTTGCGCACACCGTGGGTCTGGGCGACGCCGGCGGACGCGAGTCCGAGGCCGGCCAGGGCGAGGGAGACGACGCGCAGCAGGCGGTTCATGCCAGCTTCAGCGGCAACCGCGGCAGAACCACACACGGCGGGTCGCGGCGCGCCGCGGGCGCCGTCGCCCGGACCGGCTCGGCCGCCGCATCGGTCGGTGCCAGCGCCACATGCGTGCTGTCGCGGTTCCGCCCGCCGGCTGCTACCAGCTGAGCCGGCCGCCGAGGATCGCGTTGAAGCCGGGCTGGTTCACGCCGCTGCCGTGCGTGCGGTAGCTGGTGTCGGTCAGGTTCTCGAGCGTCAGCAGGAGCTCGAGGTGCTCGTCGACCTGCCAGCCGGTGCTGAGGTTGGCGACCACGTAGCTCGGCGTGCCGTCCGGCGGGAAGCGCGACGTGTCGGCGCGGTCACCCGACGACAGGCGCCCGGCGTGCGCGGCGGCGATCACGCGGCCTTCGACCCAGAGACCGTTCTGCGGGCCGGTCCAGCGCAGCGCCGTCGAACCGGTCAGCGGCATCAGCCGCGAGATCGGCTCTTCGACCGGCGTCAGGCTCGCGGTCGGGAACGCGTCGGCCTCGCCGTCGACATAGGCGACGAAGCCGCTGGCGCGCCACTCGCGGTCCAGCTGCCACTCGGCCTGCAGTTCGCCGCCCCACAGGAAACCGTCGGCGCCGTTGGTCGTGGTCGTGATGACTTCGCCGGTGCCCGGGTCGGTGCCGATCGGCCGCGACGTGATCAGGTCGCGGATGTCGGTCCAGAACGCCGCCGCCTGCAGACCGAAGTCGCCGGTGAGCCAGCGCGTGCCGACCTCGTAGGTCAGGTAGTTCTCGGGATCGATGTCGAGCGAGCCGGTCGAGATCACGCCGGTGCGCGACGACTTCAGCGAGCTGAGGTCGTCGATGTTCGGCGCGCGGAACGCCTGCGACGCGCCGCCGTAGGCGTGCCACTCGTCGGTGAGGGCCACGTTGGCGCGCAGGTTCAGCGTCAGCTGGTCCCAGTCGCGCTTGGCCTTGATCGGCGCGCCGGCACCGTCGTCGAGCTGGCCGATGCGCGCCTTCGCGTAGGTGTAGCGCGCGCCGGCGGTGAACTCCCAGTCCGAGCCGGCCGGCACGCGGCCCTGCACGAACGCGCCGGCGAGGTCGTAGAACGCGTCGTCGCCGAGCGGCCCCTGCACACTCCTGACGTCGCTGAGCAGCGCGCCGCTCGGCGCGAACGTCAGCACGTGCGTGCGCGAGTCGACGTCGTCGCTGTACCAGTCGAGGCCGTAGACGATGCGGCCCTCGCCGATGCGGCTCTCGAGCGACAGCGCCGCGCCGAGCGTCGCCACGGTCGTGCGATCGAGCTGCACCTGCGTGTTGCCCGAGCGCAGCCGCGTGCGGTTGAAGTCCTCGGTCGAGTTCTGGTACGACAGCGTCAGCGAGTACTCGTCGACGGCGCCGCCGCCGAGTTCGCTGCCGGCCAGCCGCAGGTAGCTGAGGTCGCGTTCCTGGTCGTAGATGCGCGCCAGGTCCGGCGTCGGCAGCGTGGTGCCCTGCCAGGACTCGAAGAAGATCGTGTTGTGCGTGCGCCAGACGTCGTCCTGCGTCACGCGCTGGTGCACCGCGGTCAGCGTCGCCTTCGGACCGACCGCCCAGTCGAACCGCAGGTCGAAGTCGAACTCCTCGTAGCCGGTCTTCTCCATCGTGCCGAGCACGCGGTCGCGGATGTCGCCGAAGTCGCGGTAGGTGACGCCGGCGAACAGGCCGAACCGGTCGCCCTCGCCGACCGCGTTCTCGAGCCGACCGGTGTGCGAGCCACCGTTGGTGTCGAAGCGGTAGAAGGCCGAACCGGTGCAGAACGCCGCGTCGGGCGCGTGGTCGCGGAAGCGCGACGACTTGGTCAGCAGGTTGACGGTGCCGCCGATCGCGTCGGAGCCGTAGAGCACCGAGCCCTGGCTCTTGACGACCTCGAGCCGGTCGATCGCGAACGCGTCGATCGTGTTCCAGTACTGCACCGGACCGCCGCGGAACGCCGAGTTGTTGAAGCGCACGCCGTCGATCAGGATCAGGTTCTGGCGGCCGGTGAAGCCGCGGATGAACGGCGAGCCGTGGCCGTGCGTGGTCTTCTGCACCATCACGCCGGGCACCATCGCCAGCGACTCCGGCAGCGTGCGGAAGCCGCGCTCGACGAGGTCGCGCTGGTCGAGCTGCTGGAACGTGTACGGAGTGTCGAGCTCGGCCTCGCGGAAACCGGACGCGCTGACGACGACGCGTTGGCGGCCGGGCGCGGGTTGCTGCTCGGCCGGTGGGCCACCGGCAGGCGGCGTCGGGTTCGGGTTCGGCGGCGGCTCCTGCTGGGCCAGCAAGGCAGGGGTGGCGGCGAGCAGGGAGAGAGCGGCGGCCACGGCTGGCCGGACGACAGGGATGCGCATGCGGGAGGACGGGAACGGGAGAGCGACGCCCAACGGCCGGCACGGTCGGCGGTTCAGATGATTTCCGCGACCGCGTCGTTGCCCGCACGTGCGGCGTCGCTTCGATGGTCGGGCGAGAGTACCGATTGCTCCGACGGCCGCGACAGCCGCGCGCCCGCCGCCGCCGAAGAGGGAACGTGACCCGGATCGCCGCGCTCGCTGCCGTGTTGGTGCTGGCCCTGCTGGCCGCGGCGCTGGCATGGCCCGACGGCGACGCGATGCCCGTGCCGACACCGACCGCGGCCGCGACCGCCACCGCGATCGACCCCGCGGCCACACCGGCATCGGCACTCGAGGACCGAGCCGCGGAACCGGTCGTGCTCCCCGACCGCACGGCGGCGACCGGGCTCGCGGGCACACCCGCGGCGACGCTGTACGTGGAGGCCTGGCGCGCAGCGGCGCCGGCGACCGAGCTGGCGCTGCAGCTCGTGCCGCGCGATCGCGCCGACGCCGCTGCGGTGCGCCACGCGACCACCGATGCCGCGGGCCGGGCCACGTTCCGCGCGCTGGACGCCGGCGACTGGCGCCTGTGCACGGTCGGCGGCGACGCGCTCGATCTGACCGTGCGCGAACACGACGTCACCGTCGAACTGCGCCTGCAGCCGGGCATCGACGTGGTCGGCACGGTCGTCGACCCGCACGGGGCGCCGGTGGCCGGCGCCGCGGTGTGGCTGCAGACGCGCGACCGCGGCTGGACCGGCGGCAGCATCGTGACCCACAGCGACGCGGCGGGTCGGTTCGCACTGGCGGCAGTGCCAGCGACCGTGTCGCTGGGCGCGTTCGCCCACGACCGCGGCCCCGGTGCGCTGGTCGACCTCGAACTGCTCGACGCGCGCACCCGGCCGGTCGCCGTGACGCTGCAGGTCGCGGCGACCGGCGGGCAACTGCAGGGCCGCATCGTGCGCGCCGACGGCCGCCCGATCGCCGGCGCGCTGGTCGGCATCGGCCGCGACCCGCCGCTGCCGCCGTTCGCCGACCACCGCGTCGTCGAGACCTGGTCGATGCGGACGGCGCGCACCGATGCCGACGGCCGCTACGACGTCGTCGGACTGCCGGTCGGCACGCACGCCGTCACGGTGCGCGCCGACGGCTGCGGCCTGCACCGCGCCGAGTGCACGGTCGCCGCCGCCGCGACCACGACGCTCGACCTCGCGCTGGCCGCCGGCGGCACGATCCGCGGCACGGTCACCGATCGCTCCGGTGCGCCGCAGCCGGGCGCCCTCGTGCACGGCAGCGACGTGCCGCCGCTGGGTCCGCTGTCCGGCAACCGCGTCTACGACACCGGCGCGCCGTTCGGGCACCGCACGGCCGTCGCCGACGGCAGTGGCCGCTACGTGCTCGCCGACGTCACCGCCGGTGCGGCGTTCGTGTTCGCGCAACCACGCGGCGCGCCAGGCTCGCGCGCCCCGGCCCCGTCGGCCGCGGCCCGCTGCAACGTGCCGGCCGGCGGCACGATCGAATGGCACGCGGTGCTCGACGAAGGGCGCACGATCACCGGCGTGCTGCGCACCCGCGACGGGCACCCGGTGCCCGACGCGCTGCTGTCGGCCACCGACGAACGCAGCGGCGAACGACACCTGCGCTCCACCGACGCGCGCGGCGCGTTCCGCTTCCAACAGCTCGGCGACTCGACCTACACGGTGCGCGTCGCCTACTGGACGGCGCCGCCGGGCACGCCGGTGCCCGAACGCACCGCCGTAGCACCGGACCAGGCACCGCTCGAGCTGGTGGCGCCGTACGAGCAGGCGACGCGGGCGGCCAAGGGCACCGTGTCGGGACGGATCGACGACGCCGGCCGACGGGTGCGCGACCCCGCGGCGCTGCGCGTCACGTGGACCCGCGACGAGTTGACGGTGCTCCAGGTCCCTTGCCGCAACGGCGCCGAGTTCCGGTTCCCATCGGTCGCCCCCGGCAGCTTCCGGCTCGCGCTGACCGAGGCGGGCAAGGTGCTCGCGAGCAGCGACTGGCTCGAACTCGCGCCCGGCGCGGCGCTCGACGCCGGCGTGCTGCGCACCGAACCCGGCGGCTCGGTCGCGATCACGCTGGTCCGCGAACCCGCGACCGCGACGCTGCACACGACGCTGCTGTTGTGCCGCGACGGCGACCCGTTCGGCTCGCGCATCGACGCCGGTACCGCGACCAGCCTGCGCGTCGACGACCTGACCCCCGGCGCGTTCACGCTGCGCGTCGAAGGACTCGGTCTGTCGCACGACGCAGCTCGCGGCACCGTCGTCGCGGGTTCGACGGCCACCGCGACCGTGCGCGTGCGTGCCGGCCGACCGGTGCGGCTGCAGGCCTGGTTCCCCGACGGCGCCGCACCGCAGCGCTACGAGTACACGCTGCGCAGCCTCGAGGAAGCCGCGCCGGAACAGCGAGAAGCCGGCGCGTTCGCCGGCGCCGCGCTGCGCCCGTTCGTGGTCGCGACCCGACTGCCGTTCGGCCGCTGGCGGTTCGAACTGACCGTCGACGGCACGCTGGCGCACGCGGCGGAGTTCGCGGTCGACGGCATCGCGGACGGCATGCCGGTGGCCGTGCGTGCCGAACCGGTCGTGCACTGACGCCGGCGCCGGGCATCATGGGCCGCGATGCCGACGCGGCGCGAAGTCTGGGTGCATTTCCTGCTCTACCCGGGACACACGCTGCCGACCGCGGCAGCGCCGATCCTGGTGGCCGCGGGACTGGCCGGCCGCGACGCGGTGTTCGCGCCGTGGCCGCTGGCACTGGCCTTCGTCGGCAGCTGGCTGATCCACCTGGCCGGCGTGTTCGCCGACAACCACGAGCTGTTGCGCCGGCACGCCGACGTGCCCGAACACGCCGAACTGCTGGCCGCGTTGGGCGACGGCACGCTGACGCTGCGCGCGATCCGACTGGCGATCGCCGGCTGCCTCGGCGCCGCCGCGCTGGTCGCCGTGCCGGCGGTCGCGATCGGCGGCTGGCCGGCGGTGGTGCTCGGCATCGTCGGCGTCGGGGCGAGCCTGGGCTACGCCGCCGGGCCGCGCTACGCGCGCCACGGCCTGGCCGACCCGGTGTTCCTGCTGATGTTCGGCAGCGCCGCGGTGGCCGGCACCTACTACCTGCAGGCGGCCGCGGTCGTGCCGGGGTTCGCGTGGACCGACACGCCGTGGCGCAGTGCCGTCGTCGGCCTGCCGGTCGGCGGTCTCGTCACCGCCGTGCTGGTGATCGACGACCTGCGCGACCGCAGCGCCGACGCCGTGAAGGGCTGGCGCACCACCGCGGTGCGGCACGGCGTCGCCGGCAGCCGCACCGTGTGGCTCGGGCTCACCGTGGGCGCCTACCTGCTGCTGCCCTGGTTCTGGCTCGGGCTCGGCCTCGGGCCGTGGGTGTTGCTGGCCTGGGCGACCGCGCCGTGGGCGATCGCGATCGGCCGCGACGTGCTGCGGCACGACGCGACCGAGGCGCTGCGGCCGGCGACGCCCCGCATGGCGTTGCTCGCCGCGGTGTTCGCAGCGTTGCTGGGCCTCGGCCTCGCGCTGCCGGAAGGCTGACGCGGCGGCCGCGACCGGCGGGTCGCTGCGTCCGGCCGCGGTTCCGTCGCCCCGTCGCCGGCGGTGAACGGCCGAGCCGCAACGCGTTCCGGCGGCCGGCGCGCGGCGGATCAGCCGCGCAGCAGCCACTGTTCGAGGTGGGCCTTCGGCAGGGCGCCGGTGACGCGGCGCAGTTCGCGGCCGCCGTCCAGTAGCACGAGGCAGGGAATCGACCGGATCTGGAAGCGCGCCGCCAGCGTCGGCTCGGCCTCGGTGTCGACCTTCGCGAACACCATGCGGCCGGCCAGATCGCGCGCCGCTGCCGCGAACGTCGGCGCCATCGCGCGGCACGGCCCGCACCACGCGGCCCAGAAGTCGACGACGATCGGCAGGCTGCACTTGCCGGCGACCCGATCGAAGGCTGCGGTGTCGAGTTCGACCGGCGTGCCGAGCAGCGGCGTGCGGCAGGTCGAGCACAGCGGGCCGTCGCCGAGCCGCTGCGACGGCACCCGGTTCAGGGCCCGGCAGCCCGGGCACGGCAAGACGAGTGGGTCCATCGCCGGATTGTCGCGCACCATGTTGGCTGCGGCGACGGGGGCCCGTAACACGCGCCCCGCATGAGAGCCGCCCTGCCGCGCCGCGTTCTCCGGTCGTTGACCGCCGCCTGCCTCGCCGCCGCCGTCGGCGCGCAGGAACCGCCGCCGTTCGGGCCCGGCGGCCCGGACGGCCCGGGTGGTCCACCGCGCAACGAGACGCTGGCAGTGCGCGCGCAGTTCGACCGCGATCAGGACGGGCGGCTCGACGCGGACGAACGGCGGCAGGCGCGCGCCTGGCTGCAGGCGAACCGGCCGGCGCGCGGACGCGGTCCCGGCGGCGGCCGTGGCCCCGGCGGCTTCGGTCCGCCCGGCGAGGCCGAACCGCGGCCGGTCGCGGCGGCCGGCAGCGGCCGCCGCATCGCGCCGAGCGACGTCGCGTCGTTCGCCGACCGGCCGCTGTTCGATCCCGACGTCGTGCGCACGATCTTCCTCGAGTTCGAGCAGGCCGACTGGTTCGAGGAGCTGAACGACTTCTACCGCACCGACGTGACGGTGCCCGCGGTGGTCCAAGTCGACGGCACGACCTACCGCGACGTCGGCACCGGCTTCCGCGGCAACACGTCGTTCCAGATGGTGCGCGGCCGCAAGAAGTCGTTCGACCTGACGTTCGACGCCGTGCACGACGGCCAGAACCTCGGCGGCGTGCGCAACCTCGACCTCGTCAACGGCAACGGCGACCCGTCGCTGGTGCGCGAAGCGCTGCACGGGCTGCTGGCCAACCGCTACACGGCGGCACCGCGCGTCGCCTTGGTGCGCGTCGTCGTCAACGGCGAGGACCACGGCATCTACTCGGCGGTCGAACAGTTCGACCGCGACTTCCTGCGCCACCACTTCGGCACCGGGGACGGCGATCGCTTCAAGGTGCCGCCCGACTTCGGCGGCGGCGGCGGGCTGCGCTGGCTCGGCGAGGATCCCGAGGCCTACCGCCAGAACTACCAGCTGAAGTCGAAGGACAACGCGCGCGCCTGGCAGTCGCTGGCCGACCTGTGTGCGGTGCTGGACCGCACGCCGACCGACCGCCTCGAGGCGATCCTGCCGCAGCACCTCGACATCGACGGCGCCCTGTGGTTCCTCGCGATCGACAACGCGTTCGGCGACGACGACGGCTACCACTCGCGCGCCAGCGACTACGTGCTGTGGCGCGATCCGAGCGGGCGCTTCCAGCCGCTGTCGCGCGACAACAACGAAGTGCTGCTCGGCGAACGGCGCCGCGGCCCCGGTGGCCCCGGCAACGCTGCGGGCGGCCCGCCCGGCGGTGGCCCGCCCGGCGGCGGCCGCCGCGGTGGCCCCGGCGGCGCCGCGACCGCACCGCTGCAGATGGCCGACCGCGCCGATCGCCCGCTGCTGCGCCGCCTGCTCGAGGTCCCGGCCTGGCGCGCGCGCTACCTCGCGAACCTGCGCGAACTGGCACGGCACGCGTTCGAACCGGCGGCGCTCGACGCGCGGCTCGCCACCTGGCGCACCCTGCTCGACGGCATCGTCGACGGCGACGTGCACGGGCTCTACGGCCACGCCGCGTTCCGCGCCGCGTTCGCGCAGGGTGACGACGGCGGCCCGGCGCCCGGCTCGCTGGCGGCGATCGTCGCGCGGCGCCGCGCGGCGATCCTCGACGATCCGGCGCTGCGAGGCACGTGGCCCGAACTGCAGGACCTCGAGGTCGCGGCGGCAGGCAACGGCGCCGCGCCGCAGCTGGTCGTGTCCTGCCGGGCGGTCGGCGACGTGCCGGTGGCCGTGCGCGTGCACTGCGCCGCCGGCCCGTTCGGTGCGTTCACGGCGCACGACCTGCAGGCCCTGGGCGGCGGCCGCTACCGCGGCGTGGTGCCGGCCACCGATGCCGTGGTGCGGCTGTGGGTCGAAGCGACCGCGTCGGACTCCGGCCACGTCGCCTGCCTGCCGGCGGGCAACGGCGCGCGGCCGTTCGTCTGGCGGCGCGGCGGCTAGCGCCGCAGCACGAACGCGCTGCGCGCGACGGTGCGGCCGTTGACGACCAGATCGACCGGGTGCCGCCCCGGATGGTCGCGGCGCGTGGTCACCGGCCGCAGCGAATGGCGCCGGGTCAGCAGCCGGCGCTCGCCGGCCGCGAGTTCGAGCGACCAGCCCTTCCACACCTTCGGCGACGTCGCGCCCGACGCGGTGACACGGTGCACGACGTAGTCGACGACCAGCCGCTGCGCGTGCCGGGCGGTGGACCGCAGCGTCACCGTGAGTTCGACCGCGGTGCCGACCGCGGCCGTGCGCGGCGCAATGCGCAACCCGGCGTCGCCGCGCAGCGGCCGATCGAGCCCCCACGCCGCCAGCACGCGCGGCTCGCCGCGTTTGATGGCCGTGCGGCTCGCGTGCTTCAGCAGCGCCCGGCGCGGCGCCGGCGCGGCCGGCAGGTGCCGCTCGAGCCAGGCCGCGAACACGTCCGGGTGATCCTTGCCGATGTCGTTCAGGTGGTTGGCGACGCTGCGGCGCACGTAGTCGCTCGGGTCGTCCTGCAGCGCGGCGAGCAACGGCAGCGTCGGCGACGGATCGGCGATCAGCGGCTGCAGCCGGATCCCCCACGGCAGCCGCGGCCGGCTGCCTTCACTGACCAGGCGGCGCACGTGGGCACTCGGGTCGGCCGTCCAGCGCTGCAGCGTGGCGAACGTCAGCGCCGGATGGGCCAGCACGAACGGCCGCAGCGCGAACTCGGCCGAGAACCGCTGCGTCAGCGCGTGCAGGCACCGCAGCGCGCGCTCGGGTTCGTCGCGGCCCCGCCGCGCCACGACCTCGCCGAACGCCCACACGGCCCAGCCGGCGAGCCCGTCCGGGCCCGGCTGCAGCGCACCGAGGTCGGTGTCGTCGCGCGCCGGCGCCAGCGATCGCTCCAGCACACCGGCCGCGTCGGCGAACCGGTCCGGCAACACCGCCGCGAGCGCTGTCGCGACGTGGTCGACGCGCGCCTTCAGCTCGAGCGCGGCGAGACCGTCGAGGGCGCAACGCTCGAACTCCGCCCGCGGGAAGCGCGGCCAGACGCGGTGCAGGTGCCGGGCGACCGTGCGCACCAGCTCCGCGTCGAAGCGGTTCTTGAACGGCTCCATCGCCGGCCAGCGTGCCCGCCCGGACCCGGCAAAGCCAGCGCACCCGACTGGTGCCTTGCGTGGACCACCGCCGGCCGGCACGCCGTTCCGCGCCAGGGAGCCGTGCGCCGGACGGGCCGTTCCGCCTATCGTTCCGGCCGCCCATGAACCTCTGCTCCGTCCTGTTCGCCGCCGCGGCAGCGCTCGCCCCGCTCGCCGCGCAAACGGCCGCCACCACGTCCCCGCCGCACATCCTGGTCGACACCGTTGGCCCGGACGGCTGGCGGATCCGCTTCGCCCCGACCAACCTCGGCAGCCTGCTCGAATCGGAGCAAGGCCGCGCGCTGTGGCAGCCGGGCACCGCGCCGGTGCTCGGCTGGCTGCGACAGGGGTTCGGCGCCGACACCGACTTCGGCCCGGTGCAGGACCGCCTGCTCGGCTACGGCGGCCGGATCCGCGTCGGCGTGTGGCTGCGCCAGGACGAGTCCCGTGAGCCGCGCCCGTTCGCGGCGGCGGCCGTGTTCGAGGGGGACGGTCGCACCGACCTCGGGGCGCTGGCGGCCGACCTGCGGCAGATGCAGAGCGGCCTCGACGGCGACTGGGGGCCGCAGGAGTTCGCCGGTCGCTCGGTGACGATGCTCTGCCACGGTGAAGACCGCATGACCGCGCCGATCGTCGGCGAACACCACCTGCTGATCGTGACCTCGACCGGCGACGACATCGCGGCCGCACTGGCGAACGCGACGGCCTGGGTCGGCACCTGTGACGGCAAGGCGCCGGCACCGACCACGCCGGCGCTGCGGATCCAGGTCGCGACGCCCGAACTGATCGCGCTGATGCGCAGGGCGGCGGGCGACGACGACGAGGCCGCCACGCTGCAGGCGCTCGGGATCGACGGCCTCGGCCCGTCGCTGTTCCAGCTGTCGACCGCGGGACCCCATGTGCAGTGCGAACTGGCGCAGGCGTTCGCCGAGGCGCCGCGCGGCCTGTTCGCGGCGCTGTTCCCCGGGACCACCGGCGTGCCGGCGCTGCAGCGGCTGCTGCCGTCGGCACCCGGTTCGTGGAAGGTCGGCCGGTTCGATCTGCTGGCGCTCTACGACGCGGCGGTCGCGGTCGCGGCGGCGAACGGCATCGACGAGCCCGAGATGCGGCAGGACATGCGCGAACAACTCGGCGTCGACCTGCGCGACGACCTGCTCGCCCACGTGACCGACGCGATGCTGCTGCACGGCGCGTCGTTCGAGGACATCGACCGGCTCGAGCGCACGCCGTGGTTGCTGGCATTCGGCCTGCGCGACCACGCCGCGTTCGCGACCAGCCTCGAGACCGCGCTGGCGAAGGCCAAGCCGATGCTGCAGCGGGAGGCCACCGTCGAACACGGCAACGCGAAGCTCTGGCGCTACGGCAACATGTTCGCCTACGACCTCTGGCTCGGCGTCGGCGACGGGCTGTTCGTGGTCGCCGGCGGCGAAGACGGCGAGGACCGGGTGAAGGCGCTGTTCGACGCGGCGCGCGCACCGGCCGCGGCCGAGGCGCCGGCGCTGCCCCCGGCGATCGCCGACCTGCAGCGCCACCTGCCGCCGGGGCTGAACGGCGCCGCCGCCGGCGACCTCGATTCGCTGGCCGCGCTGCCGGCGGACCTGTGGTGGTCGCTGCTGCGCGAGTTCGTGCCGGTGCCGCGCCCGCAGTCGACGGCCGACACCGAGCAGCAGCGCGAAGCCCTGCGCGAACTGCTGCGCCAGCACCACCTCGACCGGCTGCGCTCGGCCACCGGCTTCGCCGAACGCACCTGGCGCTGGCGCCTCTACTGGTGACCGCGCCGCGGGCCGGTGCGGCCCGCGCTACTTCGGCGCCGCCGGCGGCTCGGAGCCGCGCGGCACCGACGGCAGGCCGGCGAAGAACTCGACGATCGCCGCGGTGGCGTCGAACGGGAACGGCGTGTCCGCCAGCAGCCGCGGCTTCACGGTGCTGCCGGGCCAGGCATGGCCGCCGCCGTCCAGCGTGATCACGCGCACCGGCGCGACGACCGGCTGGCCCGAACGCGGCCGGTCGTAGCTGTCGATCCGCACCTTGCCGTCCTGCCGCGTCTCCGGGTAGCCGCGCAGTTCGTTGCGCGCGACGTAGTAGTCGATCGCCTGCTGCACCGACGCGTCCTCGCGGTCGCCGGCGCGGCCGACCGCCTGGCGCGGCGCCCCGCCCTCGTAGCGCACGTGGTCGTCGGCGGTGCCGTGCACCAGCAGCACCGCGATCGGTGTGCCGGCATCGGCGGCCGTGAAGTTCATCGCGCCGGCGACCACGGCGATGCCGGCGAACACGTCGGCGGCCTCGCGCGCGAGCCGGTGGCACATCATGCCGCCGTTGCTGTGGCCGGCCGCGAACACGCGCCGCGGATCGATCGCGACGCGCTTCTGCACGTCGGTGACCAGCGCGCACAGGAAGCCGGTGTCGTCGACGCCGCGGTCGGCGGCGTAGACCTGGATGCCGCCCGAGTTCCAGGTCAGCGCGCGACCCTTCAGCGGTCCGGTACCGTCCGGGAACGCGACCACGAAGCCGCGCCGCACCGCGGCCTCGGCCAGCCCCGTCGCCGCCGCCGCCTGTTCGCCGCTGCCGCCGCCGCCGTGCAGCACGACCAGCAGCGGCAGACCCGCGGCGCCTTCGGCACCGGGCGGCACGTGCAGGTGGTAGCGCCGGTCGCGGCCGCCGTGCGGCAGCACGACGGTCTCGCTGCGGCCCGCGACCGCCGGCGACAACACGGTCTCGCGCGCCAGCTGCTGCAGTGCGCGCACGCGCGGCAGCGTGCGGCCGACGCGATCCTGCACGGCGAACACGCCGCCGAGCTGCAGGTCGAGGTCGAGCCACGGCGTGAAGCCGAACGCGCCCGGGTCGCTGACCCGCACGTGGCCGTCGGGCAGCGTCTCGATCCAGGTGCCGAGGCCGTAGCGCACCTGGTCGGCGTCGAAACCGACCGCGCGCACTTCGACGCGCTCGGGCACGTGGTCGCGCCACATCGCCTGCACGCTGCCGGCCGTCAGCACCTGCCGCCCGCCGGCGCTGCCGCCGGCCGCCAGCATGCGCACGAACCGCGCGTACTCGTCCAGCGTCGACACGGCGCCACCGGCGACCCACGGCAACGCCGTGGTGCCGGCGTCGCCGCCGGGCGGGTTCAGCGTGCCGAACTTCGTCTGCGCGAGGCCGAGCGGCGCCGCGATGCGTTCGGCGAACAGGTCGTGCCAGCTCTTGCCGGTCGCGCGCTCGGCGGCGACCGCGGCGATCTGGAAGCCGACGCCGCCGTAGGCGAACGCCGCGCCGGGGTTGCCGCGCAGTGCGGTGTCGGCGGCTTCCTCGGCGAACCGGCGCATGTCCTGGCCGTCCAGCCGCTCGGGCAGGCGCGGCGGCGTGCCGCCCGTGCACGACAGGCACAGGCGCAGGGTCAGCGCGCGCTTGTCGTCGCGGTCGAACTCGCGCACGTAGCGCCCGACCGGCACGTCGAGGTCGAGCACGCCGGCATCGACGAGGCTCAGCACCGTCGCCACCGCGAGCCACTTGCTGGCAGACGCGATCGGCACGACGGTGTCGGCGGCCAACGTACCGTGTAGGCTGCGGTGCAGTTCGCCCTCGGGCCGCAGCACGACGAGGCCGGCGCCGTCGAGCCGCAGGTCGGCGGTCAGCCGCTGCATCGCCTCGGTCAGAGGCGGCAGCTCCTGCGCCCGCGCCGGCAGCACGGACGCCAGGGCCACGAACAGGCAGCGGAACCAACCGGCAGGTCGCATCGACATGGCGGTGCTATCGGCCATCGGGCCGTCCGGAACGCAGCGTAGCGGGACGCCGCGGTGCCCGCCGGCCAACACCGCGGTGTCGAGTGCGCTTGGGCCGCCCTTCCCGGAGGTATCCGATGTCGATCCTGACCCGTCGTTCGTTCCGCCTGCTGGTGCTGGCCCTGCTCGCGGTCGGTTCCAGCGCCTGCTGCTTCCACGGCCACCACTGCCACCCCTGGCGGGTGCCGGTGCGGCACTGCCGCTGAGCCAGACCGCAGGTGGCGTAGCATGGCGCGATGTCCGCTTCCCTCTGTCTCCGCCTGGCCGCCGTGTTCGGCGGCACCGCGGTCGCGCTCGGGGCCTTCGCCGCCCACGCCATGAAGGCCCACTACGAGCCGGCGGCGCTGCAGACCTTCGAGACCGGCGTCCGCTACCAGATGTACCACGCGCTGGCGCTCGGCCTGTGCGCCGCGCTGGCCCACGCCGGCTGGCGCACGCTGCTGCCGGCCGCGTGTTTCGCGCTCGGCATCGCGCTGTTCTCGGGTTCGCTGTACGGCCTCGTGCTGCTCGACGCGAAGTGGCTCGGGCCGGTCACGCCGATCGGCGGCGTCAGCTTCCTGGTCGGCTGGGCGCTGCTGTTGCGCGGCCCCACGGCGCCGCGCACCTGAACCGGGCCCACGACCTCGTTCGCGGCCGTTTGCGCACCACGGCCCAGGTCGCTGCGCGGGCCGGAGTGCTCTACTCACCCGCGCTCGAGGTCCCCGCTTTGCGACGGGACGGGACCCCGGGCCTGGGCCCGGGCGCCACTGCGGCGCCCGGGCCCTTCTTGTTGCTGCCGACCGCTTCGCTGGCGCGGCTGCCGCCGTAGACTCGCGGCATGCGCATCACGATCGAATACTGCGTGGTCTGAAACTACCTGCCGCGCGCGGCCAGTCTGGCCGCGGCCCTGCAGGCAGCCGTGCCCGGCGCCGCGGTCGAAACGCTGCCGGGCGGCAAGGGCGACTTCCGCGTCGCCAGCGACGGCAAGGTGCTGTGGGACAAGCGCGGCGCCGACGGCAGGTTCCCCGAACCGGCCGAAGTGCTGGCGCGGCTCGGTCAGAAGGGAACGGGCGCCGAACGCCCCCGCCGGTGACGGGCCTGCGCGCGACGATCGTGACGCCGTCGCCGCGCGGCAGCCGGCACGGCAACCGCGTGACGGCGTTGCGCTGGGCCGCGGTGCTGCGCCACCTCGGCGCCCGGGTCCGGATCGTCGAACGCTGGCGCGGCGAACCGTGCGACCTGCTGGTCGCGGTGCACGCGGTCAAGAGCGCCGACAGCGTGCTGGCCGCGGCCGCCGCGCTGCCGGCGCTGCGCGTGGTCGTGCTGCTGGCCGGCACCGACGTCTACCCGACGTTCGCGCCGTCGCCGGCCGCGCTGGCCGCGCTGCAGCGCGCCGACGCGATCGTCGCACTGCAGCCGTTCGCGATCGAGGTGCTGCCGCCGCCGCTGCGGTCGAAGGCGCGCACGATCGTGCAGTCGGCGACGGCGCGGCCGGCGGCGCGCCCGCGCGAACCGTTCGTCGCCTGCGTGCTGGCCCACCTGCGCCCGGTCAAGGACCCGCTGCTGGTGGTGCGCGCGCTGGCCGCGGTGCCGCGCACGCTGCCGCTGCGGGTCGTGCTCGCCGGCGAGGCGCGCGCACCCGAACTGGCCGCTGCAGCGCGCGCCGCGGCGGCCGCCGAACCGCGCTTCCGGTGGCTCGGTCCGCTGCCGCGGCGCCGCGCGCTCGAACTGCTGGCCGGCAGCCACGCCTGCATCGTGCCATCCGCGGCCGAAGGCGGCGCCAACGTGGTCTCCGAGGCGATCGCGGCCGGCACCCCGGTGCTGGCGACCGCGGTGCCGGGCAACCTCGGCCTGCTCGGCAGCGACTGGCCCGCCACGTTCGCGGTCGACGACGCCCTTGGCCTCGCGGCCCTGCTGCAGCGCGCGGCGACCGACGCCGACTTCCGCACGTTGCTGGCCGAACGGACCCGCGCGCTGCAACCGCTGGTGGCGCCGGCGCGCGAGGTCGCGGCCTGGCGCCGATTGTTGGCCGACCTCGGCCTGCCGGCGTCGGTCTGAACGCCACCACCGGCAGCATCGCTGCGCGCGGCCGCGGCACACGGCTGGGGGCGTCACGAGAAGCACGCCGCGGTGCCTTGGGGGCGGCCTCGACGCCTTCGGCGCGGTGTTCCCCCCGGTCGCGCACTTCCTCGTGCGGCACGCCGCCGCACCACGAGGACACCACTGCCATGCCGATCCCGCCCCCGACGACGACCCCGCCGACGACGACCCGCACCGCCCTGCGCCGCCTGATGACCCCGCACGCGCTGCTGTTCGGCAGCCAGCTGCTGCAGCGCGGCACCGGCGGGGTGCTGACGTTCCGCGAGTTCGTCGCCGTCGCGCGCGAACTGGTGCAGCAGCGCCCGGAGCAGACGGCCGTGCACCTGGCGGCGCTGGTCGCGCTCGACATGCAGCTGCCCGACGACGAGGCGCGCGCCGCGCACGCGCCGTCGGCCAACTGAATCAGCCGTCGCTGGCCGGCGCGGACGCCGTGCCCGCCGCCGCCGCCGCGGCAGCGGCCGCCTGCTCGGCGTCGCCGATCAGCCGATCGAGCGCCACGAGGCGCGGGTTGCGCGCGTCGGCGCCGGCAGCCAGCGCGCGGCGCAGGCTCTCGCGGGCCTCCTGCACCTGGCCGAGCTGCAGCTGCGCGAACGCGAGGTTGCCGTGCAGTTCCGGCGGTGCGTCGTCGCGCCGTGCGCCGACCAGCAGCTCGCGCGCCGCTTCGCAGTCGCCGAGCGCCAGCAGCGCCGCGGCCAGGTTCGCCGCGGTCAGCGGCGTCTGGCCGAGCAGGTGCGCCCGCTCGAAGTAACGCCGCGCCGCGAACGGCGAACCGTCGTCGAGTTCCAGCGCGCCGCGGCCGCTGAGCCCGATCACGTCGTCGGGGTTGCGTTCGAGCGCGCGATCGAACAGCTGGCGCGCGCGCGCCCGTTCGCCGCGGCGCTCGCACAACACGGCGGCGGCGATCAGCGCCTCCGCACGGTCCGGTTCGAGCTGCAGCGCACGGTCGATCTCGTGCAGCGCGTTCGCCTGGTCGCCGGCGGCGAGCCGGCGGCTCGCGGCCGCCAGCAGGTGTCCGGCGAGTCCCCGTCGCGTGATCGTCGCGCCGCGGTCCGGCGTGGCCTCGGCCGGCCGCGCATCGGGCACGCGCACCCCTGGCCGCGTGGCCGCCTGCGCATCGCCCTGCAGCGAGCCGCCGGACCAGTCCTCGGGCCGGTAGCCGTCGAGGCCGATCGCGTTCCACTGGAAGTCGCGCCGCAGCTGCACGAGCCGGTGCGAACCGCGCGCGATCTCCTCGGTGATCCAGGTGTCGTCGAGCACGCGCGGCACCAGCACGATCATCAGCTCGACCTCGCCGCGCTCCTGCACGGTGTTCGAGAACAGCTGGCCCAGCAGCGGCACGTTCATCAGGAACGGCACGCCCTGCCGCGTCTCGCTCTTGCGCGTGCTGCGCAGGCCGCCGATCGCGATCGCCTGCCCGTCGGCGACGCGCACCGACGTCGTCGCCTGCCGTTCGGCGATGATCGGCACCGTGACGAGACCGTCCGGCGTCACGACCGTGCCGGTCTGTTCGCGGACCTGCGGCGTGATCGACACCGACAGCATGCCGTCGTCGCCGATCATCGGCCGCACGTCCAGCGTGACCCCTGCTTCGACGAACTCGACGCCGAACTCGGTGCGGGCCACGCCCTGGTCGTCGAGGATCTCGCGCGTGATGTACGGGATCTGGTCCGTGACGCCGATCGCCGCCGGCTGGTTGTTCATCGTCGACACGCGCGGGCTGCTCAGCACCCGCACCTGCCCCTGCTGTTCGAGCGCGTCGACGAACAACGAGAAGTCGTTCGTGTCCAGGATGCCGAACGAGAACGCGGCGCCGCCCGACGCGGCCGCCTGCCGCAGCACGGCGCCGCCGCCGGCCTGGCCGACCTTGTTGCTGTTGAACAGGCCCGGCAGCAGCGACCAGTTGACGCCGAGGCTGTACTCGTCGTCGAGCCGCACCTCGAGGATGCGCGCTTCGAGCGACACCTGCTGGTTGGCCCGGCGCATCGTCGTGCCGACGTACTCGCGCAACCGACCGACGCCGCTCGGCCGCGCGCGCACGTGGATCGACGACGCGGTGCGGTTGACGACGTACGAACCGCCGTCGCCGAGCAGGCTCGGCAGGTTGGTCTGCACTTCCTCCCAGAAGCGGCTGGCGCCGCTGGCGCTGCCGCTGTCCCCGGTCGGCGACGACGACTGTTCGGAGCCGCTCGGCTGGCTCGAGGCGTCCATGATGTCGACGTGCACGGTGTCGCGCACCATCGTGCTGACGCGCAGGAAGCTGCCGTCCCACTCGTAGCCGAGGTCCTGGCTCTGCAGCAGCGCCTCGAACGCCTCCTCGATCGTCGCCCGCTTGATGTCGAACGTGCACGCCGCGGCCTGCACGTCGGGCTCGATCAACAGGTTGATGTCCGAGTCGCGGAACAGCGTCAGCAGCACGTCGCCGACCGGCGAGTTGCGGGCCTGCAGCGCTTCGACCTGGCGGCCCGGTGCGGGCGCTCCGGTCTGCAGCGCCGGCAGCGGCACGACCAGCATCGGCTGGAACACCGGCGCGCCGGCGCCATCGAGATGGTCGAGCCGGGGCGGCGAACCGCCGCTCTGCGAGGCGCAGCCCACGACGGCGACTGCCGCCGCGGCGACCGAGAATTGACGAGGCAGCGACTTCACTTCTCTTCCTCCTGCGATTCCTTCCTGGCGACGGTCGTGCCGGTGGCCGGCGACGCCATCGGATCGGTGCCCCGACGGCGCAGCTCGGCGCGGAACTCGCGCGGCCAGGCGTTGTCGAGGTCGTAGGTGAGGCGCTTGCCGCCCCACGTCAGCACCAGCACGTCGCGTTCGATCGCGACGACGATCGCGCGGCCGATCTGGTCGCCGAGGCCGACGACGGCGCCGTCGACGACCGCGCGGCGCGCCGCGTCGCCGACCATGACCACGCCGAGCCGCAGCTGCGGCGGGTCGGCACCGACCCAGCGCTGGGTCGGCAACGCGACTTCACCGGCCGGCGCCGCGGCGATCATGGCACTGGCGCCGCCGATGCTGGCGAACGCCATCCGCACCGGCGTGCCGGCCTGCCACGAACCGTACTTCAGCAGCAGATCGATGCCCGGCGCCTCGTCGTCGCCGGCTTCGGCCGCTTCGCCGGCCTCCGGCTCGTCGACGAACGCCTCGGGCGGCGCTTCGCCGATCAGCGGTGCGGCGCCGAACTGCCCGCGCAGCGACACGAACGCGACGCTGCCGGCGACCACCAGCATCGCGACCGCGACGGCCGGACTCGTGCGCTTCTGCTTGCGTCGTTGACGGCGGCTCATCGTTCGCCTCCCCGGTGCCAGGTCGCGAGCCCGAGTTCGAACTCGACCTCCTGGTCGTCGCGCGGCGTGACGCGGCCGCTCTCGACGACGATCAGGCGCTCGTGGCGCTCGATCGCCGCGACCAGCGAACACAACTGCTGCGGTCGTCCACGGCCCGCCAACAGGAACAGCTGCCGGCCGTCGCTCGCGGTCGGCGAGGCCTTGGCCGAAACCAGCGTGACGCCGCTGCCGTCGGCCAGCGTCTGCACGGCCTGCAGGGTCGCGGCGACCTCGGCACCCTCGAGCAGCCGGTACGTCGGCTGTTGCGACTCGACCGTCACGGCACCGCGCCACTCGGCCTCTTCGACCTGAGCCCGGTACTCGGCGAGCCGCGTGCGTTCGCCCTCGAGCACGCCCTCGCGCTGCCAGCGCACGAGCCGCGCCACGCCGGCGAACGCCATCGGCACCAGCGTCGCCACGACGACGAGACCGACCACCACGGTGCTGCGACGCAGCTTGATCACGACATCCTCCACGCGAGTCCGAGCCGGAAGCGGAAGTGGTTCGGCATGCCGGCGACCTCGCCGACGTCCTCCTGGCCGCCGCCGTCGAGGTACGGCAGGCCGCCGAGCCGACTCGCGAACTCGGCCAGCAGTGCCAGCGCCGCGGCGCGCGACGTGCCGCGCACGACGCCCGACACGACCACACGTTCCTTGCTCGCGAACTGCAGCGAGTCGAGCAGCACGTCGGCCGCCGCGGCCTCGCTGACCTCGGCCACCAGCCGGCTGATCGGCCGCCGCCGACCCAGAGCCAGCGTCATCCGCGCGGCGTCCTCGTTCGCCAGAGCCCCGTTGTCGGTGCCGGTCAGTTCGACCAGCCGCTGGCGCAGCACCTCGTGTTCGCGCCCGACCTCGGCCAGCTGCTGGGCCGTCGTCGCGCTGACGGTCAGGTCGCGCGCGCCGTGCCACAGGAAGGCGCCGCCGACCGCGATCGCGGCCGCGAGCCACAACATGCGCAGCGGCGACGGCGGCAGCACGAGCCGCGGCGCCGCCGACAGCGCGGCCGGCGTTCGCCCGGCAGCGACTTTCTCGAGCAGCGCGGTGCTGGCGAGGCTCGGCGCCTCGAAGCCGCGGCTGGCCTCGCCGACCAGCGACGGCAACACCACGCGGGCGAGGTCGCCGCGGATCGTGTCGAGCGTGGCCTCGTCGACGCTGATGCGGTTGCCGAGCACCAGGACCGACGGCGGCTGATGCCCGGTCTCGCGCAGCCACTCGAGCGTGCGCGGCAGTTCGAGCGCCAGCTGCGCGGCCAGTGCTTCGGGGTTGCTCTCGGCGGTGCCGACCATGAAGCGGCGCACCTGCACCGGCGAGCCGCCGTCGCACAACGCGAAGCGCGCGCGGCCGCCGGCGCACTCGACGACCGCGTAGCGATCCTCGGTGCCGGCCGGCACGGCCAGCGCGAGACACGACTCGGTCGAATGCACGCCGTGCACGGCGACGCCGCAGGCCTGGATCGCCTGCCGCACCGGCTCCCAGACGCTGCGCGGCAGCGCGCTGCCGCCGACGACCAGCTTGCCGGGCAACCGCCGCACGAGCCGCACCGACGCCAGCACTTCGCCGACCGCGGGCATGCTGGTCAGTCGCAGCGCTTCGCGGCCGACGAACTCTTCGACCTCGCGCGCCGGCATCTGCGGCAGCACCTGCACGAAGTGCTGCATGCGCCGATCGCCGAGCACCACGTGCACGCCGTCGACGTCCTGCAGCAGGTCCAGCGCCAGCGGCTGCAGTGCCGCGGTCACGCTGTCGCGCGACCAGTCGGCCAGCGGCTGGCGGTGGCACGCCGCCACCGTCGTGGTCTTGCCGACGCGGCCGCCGAGCGTCAGCGTCAGCGCACCTTCGTCGAGTTCGAGGATCGCGTGGGTCTGCATGGCGGTCACAGGGTGATGTCGTCGGCCGTGCCGAGCGTGCGGTCCGGGCCGGCACTGGTCAGCGTGTGCGTGGTCTCGTTCCAGTCGAACGGCGTGCCGTAGCCGTCCGCGTCGTAGGCCGCGCCGAGTCCGATCGCGGCGCGCAGCACCGGCCACGGGCCGGCGACCGAACCGCCGGCCTCGATGTGGTCGGCCAGCAGTTCGACGATCAGCCGGAAGCGCTGCCACGTGCGCGCCGTGCCCGGCACGGCGCCGTGCACGACGACCAGCAGGTCGTCGGTGCCGCCGGCGTTGTTGCGCGCGTTCTCGCCGCGGCTCCAGACCGACGCGGTGTTGGCGGTCGCATCGACCAGGTAGAGGTAGTCCTGGCCGGCGCCGAACGGATCGACCGCGGCCGTCCGGTCGACACCGGGCTGCAGGTGCAGGCCGGTGAACGTCGCGTCGGCCAGCGTCGCGGGGAACGCGGCGTGCTCCAGGTAGTACGACTCCAGCGCCGCGGCGATCGTCGCCAGCTCCGCGCGGGCCTCCTGCCGCCGGTCGGCCGACAGCACCGCGGTGGCCATCGGCACGGCCGCAGCCAGCAGGATGCCGAGGATCCCCAGCACGACGATCAGTTCGATCAGCGTGAAGCCGCGCTGCCGGTCACATGTCGTCATCGGTGCCTCCCTGGCGGTCGTAGCCGCGCGCGCGCACGCCCAGCACCGGGTCGGTGAGCCAGCGCCGGCCGTTGCCGTCGTAGGCGCGCGTGTCCGGGATGCCGAGCGCCACCAGCAGCGCGGTCACGCCGGGCAGCGCGGGCAGGCCGTAGGCAGCGCGCAGCGCGGTGACGGTCGCGGTGCTGGCGTCGAGCGTGGCCTGCAGCGCCACGCGCGCCGCCGTGTCGGCCGTGCGCCACCGGCGCAGGGCGATCGCGTGGTCGCGCAACGCGTCGAGCATCGCCGCCGCATCCGTCGGCGACATCGACGCCGAGAACGCGTACGGGCTGCGCGCCAGCACGGCGCGGATCAGCCGCAGGCGGCCCCGCTGTCGGCTGCGCACGATCGGTTCGGCGGCGACGACGACGTCGACGTCGTCGGCGGTGTTGAGCCGCAGGTCCGGGCCCCGGCTGCGCAGCCGGCGGCCGGTCGCGACGTTCCGGTACTGCAGATCGGCGTCGAACCACGGATCGCGACGCCACGATGCGGTCGGGTCGAGTCCGCCGGCCGTGGCCGCAGCGGTCAGCGACCCCGCGAACGCGCCGTTGGCGACGAACGACGCGCGCACCGCGGCGGCCGCCGTGTGCAGGTTGCGCTCGGTGCGCAGCACGCGGTCGGCGCCGACGTTCGCGATCGCCTGCACGGCCAGCAGGATGCCGACCGAGCCGATGCCGACGATGCCGAGCAGCACCAGCAGCGCGAAGCCGTGGTCGCGGCGGCCGGCCCGTGCGTGGGATGGCACCGCGCTCATCGGCCGAGCCCCTTCATCGCCGAGTAGATCGTGGTCACGACCAGCACCGCGATGCCACCGACGACGACGCCGAGCAGCACGGTGACGATCGGCTCCATCAGGCCCAGCGCACGCTTGACGACGGCCTTGACCTCGCGGTCGTAGAGGCGCCCGAGGCGCTCGAACGTGACCGGCAGCCGGCCGGCCTCCTCGCCGACCCGCACCATGCTGAGTGCGACCGGCGGCAGCAGGTCGACGTCGCTGGCGACGTCGACCAGGCGTTCACCGCCGAGGATGCGCCGCCGCACCGTGTCGATCGTCTCGGCGAAGCGCGGCGACGCGACCGATGCCGCCGCCAGTTCGAGCGCGTGCGTCATCGTCAGGCCGGCCTGCAGCAACACACCGAACGTGCGGCAGAACTGCGCGATCGACAGCGTCGCGACGACCGTGCGCAGCACCGGCAGCCCGGCGGCGACCTTCGCCAGCAGCGTGCGGACCGCGTGCGTGCGCAGCGCCAGCACCGCGCCGAGCGCCGAGGCCAGCGACAGGCCGACGACGGCCAGGATGTGGTTGGCGACGAAGTCCGACGATGCAATCAGCATGCGGCTCGCCGTCGGCAGTTCGCCGCCGATCTTGCTCAACACCGCGCCGAGCCGCGGGATCACGAACGACAGCAGGAACAGCAGCATCGCGTAGCCCGCGACCGCGACGACGATCGGGTAGACCATCGCCTGCTTGACGACACCGGTGATCTCGAGCCGCCACTCGAGGAAGCCGGCGATCGACGTCAACACGCGCGGCAGGCTGCCGGACTGTTCGCCGGCTCGCACCAACGCGCAGTAGACCGGCGGGAACGCCATCGGGTGCGCCGCCATCGCGTCGGACAGCACCTGGCCGGCCTCGACGCGCGCCGCGACGTCCTCGAGCAGTTCGGCCGTGCGGTCGTCCTGCTCCTGGTCCGCCATCGCGTGGAACGTCGACAGCAGCGGCACACCTGCCTCGAGCGCCTCGGCCAGCGCCTGCGTCAGCAGCAGCAGACGCCGCGGTCCCAGCGCGACGTCGGTGACACCGTCGGTCTCGAACTCCTCGTCGAGCGACTCGACCGCGAGCAGCGTGCGGCCCTGCCGATGCAGTTCGGCGTGCAGCGACTGCGCGTCGGCTGCCTCCAGTTCCTGGCGAACCGTGGCGCCGTCGGCATCGAGGACTGTGGTGAGGAATCGCATGGCCGCGGGGGAACGGACTCACGCGCGGCGCCCGGGGGAGTGGCGCCGCCGCGATCGATCAAGGCCGCTGGCCGATCATCAGGCCGATGTCGTCGCCGGAGAGTTCGGTCGTCGCGGTCGCGGCAGCCGGCGTGTCGATGCGGCCGTTCGGGCCCGCCGACAGCACCCACATGCGCTTGTAGTTGGTCGCGTTGGTGCTGAAGCTCGAGATCACGTTGACGACGTACGGCCGCCCCCAAGGATCGAGCGGGGTCGAGCCGGCGAAGTACGGACCGCGCCACCGCGCCGATCCGGTCGTCGCGTAGGCGCCGGTGCTCTGGCCCTGCGGCTTGTTCAGATTCAGGTGGTTGTCCAGCAGGTCGCCGCGCGTGGCGTTCATGGCCCACGTCGACCACTGGTGGTTCGCCGCGAACGGATTCGTCGTCGGCATCGTCGGACCGGTGAACAGCGAGTAGAGCTGGTTCGTCGAGCCCGAGCCGTTGCGGGTCGGATAGCTGCCGACGTCCTTGTTCAGCGACATCATCGATGCAGCGATCACCTTGATCTCGCTCTCGGCCTTGGCACGGCGTCCGTCCTCCATGTAGCCGCTCAGCATCGGCACCGCGATGCCGGTCAGCAGCAGCACGACCGAGAGGACGACGATGACTTCGACGAGCGTGAAACCGCTGGCGAGGCGATGGGAAGGCTCACGACCGGGGATGTGCATGTCGCAGACATCGACGACCGAGGGCTCCGGCCTTTAGTCCCGGAGGCGACCTGCGGAACCTCCCTGTCAAGCCGGCGCCCCCGACCAGCCGATCCGATGGCATGGCCGAGACGAAGACGGATCTGATCGGAGCGCTCGCGACCAGCGTCGACGAAGACCGCACGTTCCTCGAAGTGGCGCTACGGGATTGCCCTGCCGGCGAAGCAGCCCAGATCGAGAAGCTCGCCACGATGGGTCTGATCACGGCCGAGCGCGGCTACCGGATCTGGGCGGAGCAGCTCGGCATGCCGTTCCACCCGCTGGACGAACGCAGCCTCGATCCGCGCCACCTGCACCGCCTGCCGCTCGACATCTCGCTGCGGCACCACGCGATCGCGGTCGACGAGACCGACGGCGTGCTGTCGGTCGCGCTGAAGAACCCGTTCGATCTGCTCGCCGTCGACGAGATCCAGGAGGTCACCGGCCTGCCGGTGCAGGTCGTGCTGGCGACGCCGCAGGCGATCGCCGCGACGCTCGAACGCATGCAGCGCGGTTCGTCGGGCATCGAAGGCCTGATCCAGCGCCTGCTGAAGGCCGAGATCGACATCCAGAGCGTGTCGGACGCCGACAAGCTGCGGCGCATGGTCGGCGACGACGCGGTCGTCAAGCTGGTCGACCACCTGATCGCCGAGGCGATGCGCGGCCACGCCAGCGACATCCACGTCGAACCGCAGCGCGACGGTCTGCGCGTGCGGATCCGCATCGACGGCGACCTCGACACGCTCTACACACTGCCGGCCGGCCTGCACCGTGCCGTCGTCGCGCGCATCAAGGTCGTCAGCGGCATGGACATCGGCGAGAGCCGCAAGCCGCAGGACGGCCGCATCGCGGTGTCCGAGAAGGTCGAGCTGCGCGTGTCGGTGTTGCCGAGCGTGCTCGGCGAGAAGGCCGTGCTGCGCGTGCTCGATCGCCGCAGCGCCGTACACGATCCGGCGCGGATCGGCATGAGCGACCACAACCTCGGCCTGTTCCGGCGCGGCTACACGTCGCCGAACGGCATCGTGCTGCTGACCGGCCCGACCGGCTCCGGCAAGACGACGACGCTGTACGCGGCGATGGGCGAACTGAACCGCGCCGACACGAACCTCGTCACCGTCGAGGACCCGGTCGAGTACGAACTGACCGGCGCGACGCAGGTGCAGGTCGACGTCAAGGCCGACCGCACGTTCGCGAACGCGCTGCGTTCGATCCTGCGCCAGGACCCCGACGTCGTGATGATCGGCGAGATCCGCGACGCCGAGACCGCGGCGATCGCGGTGCAGGCGGCGCTGACCGGCCACATGGTGCTCAGCACGCTGCACACGAACAGCGCGCTGGCCGCGGTGCATCGGCTGGTCGACATGGGCGTGGCCCCCTATCTGCTCGGCCCGTCGCTGCGCGCCGTCGTCGGACAGCGGCTGGTGCCGAAGGTGTGCCCCGATTGCAGCGAGCCGGCGGACCCGGCGCCCGCGGTGCTGGCCGAGTTCGGGCTCGATGCGCGGCGCCCGCCGGCGGGCCTGCGCCAGGGGCGCGGCTGCCAGAGCTGCCGCAACCGCGGCCGCACCGGCCGCATCGCGATCCACGAGGTGCTCTACGTGACGCCGGAGCTCGGCAGCGCGATCTCGCGCCGCGCGCCCGACACCGAGATCGAACGGCTCGCCGCGGCCGCCGGCTACCAGCGGCTGCTGCAGGACGGCCTCGCGAAGGCGCAGCAGGGCCTGGTCACGCTCGAGGACGTGCTCGCGGTCGCGCGCACCGAGTGAGCCTGCGGCGGCGACGCCGCGACGATTCCGTCACTTCACGACGAAGTTGACCAGCTTCTTCGGCACGACGATCTCCTTCACGACCGTCTTGCCGTCGAGCCAGCTCGCAGCCGCCTGACGCGCCGCGGCCAGCACGGTCGCCTGGTCGGCGTCGGCCGGCACGGTCACGCGCGCGCGGACCTTGCCGAGCACCTGCACGGCCAGCTCGACCTCGTCGTCGACCAGCAGCACGGCATCGACCTGCGGCCACGCCGCGCGCGCCAGCAGGCCCCGGCCGCCGAGCCGCTGCCACAGCTCCTCGGCCAGGTGCGGCGCGAACGGCTGCAGCAGCTGCGCGAAGCGCAACAGCTGCGAACGGCTCAGCCGGTCCATCGCCTTGGTCGCCTCGTTGACGAAGATCATCATCGCCGCGATCGCGGTGTTGAACGCCATGCGTTCGATGTCGCCGTCCACCTTGTGGATCGTGCGGTGCAGCGCCTTCTCGAGCGCCGGGTCGTCGGGCCGGTCCTGCCGCAGCCATTCGTGCACGGCACCCTTCTCGGCGAACTCGGGCACCACGAGGCGCCAGCTGCGCTGCAGGAAGCGGAACACGCCCGGCACGTCCTTCGGGTTCCACGGCTTGCTGTCGGCGAGCGGCCCCATGTACATCTCGTAGAGCCGCAGCGTGTCGGCGCCGTACTCGTTGACGACGTCGTCGGGGTTGATCACGTTGCCGTAGCGCTTGCTCATCTTCGTGACGATGCGCTTCAGCTTCTCGCCGGTCGCCGCGTGCACCGCGTCGTCCCCGTCCTCCTTGACGTTCGCCATCGGCACGACCGCGCCGCGCCCGTCCTCGTAGGCGAACGCCTGGATCATGCCCTGGTTGTAGAGCTTGCCGAACGGCTCGACCGTGCCGACGCGGCCATCGTCGTGCAGCACCTTGGTCCAGAACCGCGAGTACAGCAGGTGCCCGACCGCGTGCTCGGTGCCGCCGACGTAGAGATCGACCGGCAGCCAGTAGTCGCTGGCCGCTCGGCTGCAGAACTCGCGCTCGTTGTGCGGATCGCAGAACCGCAGGAAGTACCAGCTCGAGCCGGCCGCGCCCGGCATCGTGTTGATCTCGCGCTGCGCCGGCCGCCCCTTCGTGTCCTTCGTCGCGACCCACTCCTTGGCGCGGATCAGCGGCGACTCCGGCGTGCCGCCCGGCTTGAAGTCCGCCATGCGCGGCAGCGTGACCGGCAACTGCGCGTCGGGCACCAGCTCGACACCGTCCTGCGTGTGCAGCACCGGGAATGGTTCGCCCCAGTAGCGCTGCCGCGAGAACAGCCAGTCGCGCAGCTTGTAGGTCACCTTCGCCTCGCCGCAGCCGCGCTGCACGAGCCACGCGATCGTCGCGCGCTTGGCGTCGGCCAGCGACCGTCCCGCCAGCGCCAGCGAACCGTCGGCCGTGCGGCAGTGCGCCGCGTACGGCACCTCGTCGGTGCAGCACGCGCGACCGGCGGCGATGTCGGCGTCGCGTTCGGCGGCGCCGGTGGCCGGCGCGAAGATGCCCGGGATCGGCAGGCCGAACGTCCGCGCGAACGCGAAATCGCGTTCGTCGCCGGCCGGCACCGCCATGATCGCGCCGGTGCCGTAGGTGACGATCACGTAGTCGGCGATCCAGATCGGGATGCGGCCGCGCGCGTCGTCGGCCGCGAACAGCGGGTTCCGCGCGAACGCGCCGGTGGCGACGCCGGTCTTGGTCTTGGCCAGATCGGTGCGCTCGAGTTCGCTCTTGGCCGCGGCGGCCTTCTGGTAGGCCTCGACGGCCGCGCGTTGCGCCGGCGTCGTGATCGCGGCGACCAGCGGGTGCTCCGGCGACAGCACCAGGAAGCTCGCGCCGAACAGCGTGTCGGGCCGCGTCGTGAACACGCGCACCTTGGCGGCGGCAGGGCCGTCGACCGCGAAGTCGACCTCGGCGCCTTCGCTCTTGCCGATCCACTCGCGCTGCATCGTCTTCAGCGACTCGCTCCAGTCGAGCCCGTCGAGGTCGGCCAGCAGCCGTTCGGCGTAGTCGGTGATCTTCAGCACCCACTGGCGCAGCGGGCGCCGTTCGCACGGGTGGTCGCCGCGCTCGCTGCGGCCGTTGACGACCTCGTCGTTGGCCAGCACGGTGCCGAGCGCCTCGCACCACCAGACCGGCGCGTTCGATTCGTAGGCGAGGCCACGTTCGTACAGCCGCTTCCAGATCCACTGCGTCCAGCGGAAGTACTGCGGGTCGGCGGTGCTGATCTCGCGGTTCCAGTCGTACGAGAAGCCGAGCCGCTGCAGCTGCCGGCGGAACGTCGCGATGTTCGCGGCCGTGGTCTCGGCCGGGTGCGTGTTGGTCTGGATCGCGTACTGTTCGGCCGGCAGGCCGAACGCGTCCCAGCCCATCGGGTGCAGCACGTTGCAGCCCTTGGCCCGCTTCCAGCGCGACACGATGTCGGTCGCCGTGTAGCCCTCCGGGTGGCCGACGTGCAGGCCGGCCGCCGACGGATACGGGAACATGTCGAGCGCGTAGTACTTCGGCTGCCGCGGGTCGAAGTCGGGATCGCCGGGGTTCCGGGCGCGGAACACGTCGTGCTCGCGCCAGAACTGCTGCCACTTCGGTTCGATCGCGGCGGGGTCGTAGGTCTGCTTCGCTTCGGACATGGGTGTCTCGCGGGGCGGCGAGTATGCCGGTGCCCGTGAGTGTGCGGAATCGCGAAGTCGCGCCCCAGGGCGACGCCACCGCGGTTACGCAGTGCAACCGCGCACCTACAGCGCCCCGTCCCATCCCATAGGAACGACGATGCCGTACACCCGCCTGCTCGCCGCGGCCGCCGCACTGGCTGCCACCACGTTCGCCCCCGCCCAGATCCTCGACTGGATCGCGCCACCCGGCGAGACGATCCTCGACACCGACAGCATGACGCTGCAGCCGACCACGGGGCCGGCGATCAGGGTCACCGGCGGCGTGTTCGTGTTCCGCCACGTCACGATCCCGGCCGGCTGCACGGTCGTCGGCCGCGGCAGCCGCGCGATGGTCTGGATCACCGAGACCATGACCGTCGACGGCCGACTCAGCGTCGACGGCGGCGACGGCGAGCGGGTCGTCACGATCCAATCGCCGGGCGTGCCTGCGATGGGCGGCCGCGGCGGCGCCGCCGGCGGTGACGGTGGGCGCGGCAGCCCGCAAGTCGCCCTGCGCTCGCTGTCGGGCCAACCCGGCAACGGGCCCGGCAATGTGCCGGGCCTCGGCGGCGGCGGTGGCCTGCTGGGCAATCCCGTGCTCGGCCGCGGTTCGGGCGGCGGCGGCGGCGGCTTCGCCACGAGCGGCGACCCGTGGTTCAAGGTGCCGGCCGGCACCGGCAGCGCCTTCGTGCAGCGCTCGGGCATAGGCGGCTTCGGCGGCCCCGGTGACAGCGGCACCGCGGGGCGCACCCTGGTCGGCGGTGGCCCTGGTGGCGTCTGGTTCGTCGACTCCCGCGACGACAACGACTTCTTCGGCGTCGGCTTCGACTTCGCGAGCAACCAGGTCGTGGTCGGCGAACTGACCGAACTGATCGGCGGTGCCGGTGGCGGCGGTGGCGGCGACCTCGCCGACGACACACAGCTGCTCGGTCCGGGCTGGACCCAGGACCGCAAGGGCGGCGGCGGCGGTGGTGGCGGCGGTTGCCTCGTCGTGTTCGCGGCGAACGACATCGTCGTCGGCCCGCTCGGCCGGATCACGGCGAACGGCGGCAACGGCGGCAGCGGCGAACAGGGCTTCATGAGCGCCGGCCCGGTCAACGCCGGCGGTGGTGGCGGCGCGGGCGGGCTGCTGCTGCTGATCGCACTCGGCAGCATCGACCTCACGGTCAAAGGCGGCACCTACGCCAACTCGGACTTCGACTTCGTGCTGTCCGCCGACGGCGGCATCTGCACGACGACGTCGTTCCCCCCCGCCGTGATCCTGAACAAGTATCAGTCGCTGCCGTTCGGCGCCGGCAACTACGCCAACGCGTACGACCAGGCTCCGCTCGGCGGCTTCGGCGGCCTCGGCATCGTGCAGCTCGCGGCCCCGGCCGGCAGCAACCAGGACGGCACCAACACCGTGCTCGACGACAACATCGTGCTGCGCCACAACGGGGTGCCGCTCACGGGCGCCCAGAAACAGGCCTACCTCGCCTGGCGCGGCTACCGCAACGCCCAGGGCGTGCTCGTCGACGACTTCGGTGCACCGACCGGCATCGGCGGCAACGAAGGCGACATCCGCCCGGCCCCGGTCCTGCTGCGGCTCTGATCGGCGATCCGACCGGGTTGCGCGTCCAGGGCCGCCGCGGACACTGGCGCGCATGAAGGCGACGACGATCCTGTGCGCGGCACTGCTCGCCGCCGTGGCCCCGGCGCAACAACGCAAACCCGTGGTCGACGGCAAGGCCGGCGCGCGCTGCGACGAGCTGGTGCGCGCGTTCGACCAGGCGGCCGGCGGGTTCTCCGGTTCGGTGCTGGTCGCGAAGGACGGCAAGGTCGTGCTCGAGCAGGGCTACGGCCTGTTCGACGCGAAGGCGCCGACGCCGATGCCGGTCGACGCGCTGTGGGACTGGGCCTCGGTCAGCAAGCAGTTCACCGCCGCGGCGCTGCTGAAGCTGCAGGACAAGAAGAAGCTGAAGCTCGACGACGCGCTGGCGAAGTTCTGGCCCAAGGCCCCCGCCGACAAGGCGAAGGTCTCGGCGCGCATGCTGCTGCAGCACACGTCGGGCATCGAGTCGGGCTTCAAGAGCGAGTGGCAGTTCGACCGCGACTCGCAGGCGTCGCTGGTGGCGCTGGTGCTCGGCCTGCCGATGACGTCCGCGCCCGGCAGCAAGTTCGACTACTCGAACTCCGGCTACGCGCTGGCCGCCGCGCTGGTCGAGGAACTGTCGGGCACGACGTTCGAGAAGTTCTGCGTCGAGGAGCTGTTCCGCCCCGCGGGCATGAAGGACGCGTGCTTCATCGGCTGGCCGAAGCTCGACCTCGACCGCGTGCCGAAGATCGCGCGCGGCCAGGGCTTCACGGACCGGCCGGCCGAGTTCCGCTTCGCGTACGGCAACACGCTGACCTGGGGCTACCGCGGCTGCGGCGGCGTCGTCGCGTCGACCGCCGACATGCTGGCGTGGGACCGCGCGCTGCGCGCGGGCAAGCTGCTGTCGAAGAAGGCGCTGAAGGAGCTCTACGAGCCCGCGCTCGAACGCTACGCGCTCGGCTGGGAGATCGCCGAGACGCGGCACGGCCGGCGCGCCCAGCACAGCGGCGGCGTGCTCGGCGTCGTCACGCAGTACTTCCGGCTGCTCGACCGCGACGTCGTCGTCGCGCTGGCGTGCAACTACGAGCCGAAGGCGAACCCGGCGCAGCTCGCCGAGCAGCTGGTCGACGCGGTCCTGCAGTAGCCGCTCGCGGCGGCGGCGCGCGCGCGCGATGCTGCGCGCATGCGCTTCCCGAACGACACGAGCTTCCACCTGCGCATGGCGGCGCTGGTGATCGCCTCGCTGTTCCTCGAACAGCTCGCCGCCAGGAACCTGCCGAACTGGACCTCGCCGCAGATCGGCGTCGTGACGTTCGCGCTCGGCCTCGCCTGGGTGGCGCTGTTCGCGTTCCACCACGGCCGCACGCTGCAGGACAAGGTGCGCGTGCTCGAGGACCGCGTCGAACGGCTGACGCAGCGCGTCGACCTCGACGACGACGAACGGCGCGCGCGGCGGTCGCTGCCGCCGATGGGAGGCAGCCGATGAGCCTCGACGTGCTGCCGGCCGTGCGCACCGAGTACCAGCGCTACCGCCGCCTGGCCGAACTGTCGCTGGCCCAGGTCGCCGACGCGGACCTCGATCGGCGGCTGCTGCCGGACGGCAACTCGATCGCGATCACGATCGGCCACCTGGTCGGCAACCTGCGGTCGCGCTTCACCGACTTCCTGACCAGCGATGGCGAGAAGCCGTGGCGCCGCCGCGACGCCGAGTTCGAGGATCCGGGCCTCGACCGCGCAGCGCTGCTGGCGGCGTGGCGCGACGCGTGGGCGATCGTCGACGCGGCACTGGTCGCGGTCGACGACGCCGGCCCGGACGCGCTGGCGGCGACGATCACGATCCGGCGCCAGCCGCTGTCGGTGCTCGATGCGCTGCTGCGCTCGCTGGCGCACGTCGCCTACCACACCGGCCAGATCGTGCTGCTGGCGCGCACGTTCGCCGGCGGTGCCTGGCAGAGCCCGTCGATCCCGCGCGGCGGATCGGCCGCCTACAACGCCGAGCCGACCCGCGAACGCGGTCCGGGCTGAGCTGCACCGGCGGCGGCAGCGGCGTCGCGGAACCAGCTGCCCGGCGTGCTGCCGAGCGCGCGCCGGAACATCGCGACGAAGGCACTGGTGCTGGCGAAGCCGACGGCGAACCCGGTCGCGGTCACCGACGCGCCGGTCGCCAGCAGCCGCAGCGCGTGCAGCAGGCGCGCCTGTTGGCGCCAGCGGCCGAACGTCATGCCGGTCTCGGCGCGGAACAGCCGCTCCAGCGTGCGCGCACTGGCGCCGCAACCGACCGCAAGGCCGTCGAGGGGCGTCGAGTCGGCGAGCTGCGCCAGCACGAGTTCGCCGAGGCGCCGCGCCCGAGGGTCGCGCGGCCACGGCAGCTGCAGGGGCACCGCCGACGTCAGCCGGATCCGATCGACCAGGACCTCGGCGAGCCGCCGCTCCGCCGGCACGTCGTCGCGCAGCATGCCGACCTGCACGACCTCGAGCACGATCTCACGCAGCAGGCCGGAGACCGCGAGCGCCCGGCAACGGTCCGGCAGCGGCGCCGCGAGGTCGGGCCGCAGGTAGAGCGTGCGCATCCGGACCCGGTCGGTGACGGCGATCGAGTGTTCGGTGCCCCCCGGCACCCACGCGGCCCGGTGCGACGGCACGACCCAGGCGCCCGCGTCGGTGGTCACGGTCATCACCCCCTCGGTGGCGTAGACGATCTGCCCCCACGGGTGCGCGTGCCCGGGAATCGTGTGCCCGGTCGGCAGGCGCAGGGCGAGGGAACGGACCAGGATCGCGTCCTCGTCGGCGGCCGGTTGTCGGTCTCGCGACATGCATCGTCAGGATAGCGGGAGCACGACACCGCGGCGGTTCCTAGCGTGACGGCCTTCCGATCGACCCGAACCCACCGAGACCATGGCCAACGACATCGCCCACTTCGCCATCCACGCCGACGACTGCCAGCGCGCCAAGCGCTTCTACGAAACCGTGTTCGGCTGGACGTTCACCCCGTGGGGCCCGCCGGACTTCTGGCGCGTGCACACCAGCCCCGGCGCGATCCACGGCGCGCTGCAGAAGCGCCGCCACCCGGCGACCGGCGCCGGCATGATCGGCTTCGAGTGCACGATCGCCGTCGACGACGTCACCGCGATCGGCAAGGCGATCCGCGCTGCGGGCGGCACGATCACGATGCCGGCATTCGAGATCGAAACCGTCGGCACGCTGCTGATGTTCACCGACACCGAAGGCAACGTCGTCGGCGCCATGCAGTACCTGCCGCGCGCGACGGAACACCGCGGCGGGTGACCGGTCGCCGCGGCGCCGGCGCCGCCGCTACTTCACGCCCCAGTAGCGCAGCACGAAGGCCGGCGGCACGTTGCGCACGACCGGCCCGAGGCGCTCGAAGCCGCCGAACCGTTCCGCCATCAATGCGCGGAACCGCCGCGCCGCGCGCAGGCCGTAGGCGTGCACGTACTGGAACGTGCGGAAGTCGCCACCGCCGCCGCGCAAGCAGTGCACGATGCCGGCCGCGATGCCGTCCTGCACGGCCGCCGGCAGGCTCGCGAACGGCAGACCCGAGATGATGCGCACCGGCCGCGGCAGACCGCGCTGGCGCAGCACGCCCTCGATGTCCGCGGCGGAGCCGAGGTGGAACTCGAGGCCCGGATAGCGCTGCGTCAGCAGTTCGTGGAAGCGCGGGTCCAGCTCGATGCCGAGGTAGCGCGCGCCCGGCGGCAGCGACGTGCGGATCACGTCGGTGACCGGGCCGGTGCCGGGGCCGTACTCGACGATCAGTTCGCCGGGCTTCAGCTCGAGCCGGCCGACCAGCGCCCGCGCCAGGTAGCGCGAGCTCGGCAGCACCGCGCCGACGGAGCCGGGATTGCGCAGGAAGCTGCCGAAGAAGCCGAGGCCGTCGCGCAGACGCGTCCGGCCGTTCGCCGGTTGCCCGGCATCGGTGCTGCTGGCCACCGCAGAACAGTGCCGCGCTCAGCCCCGGGGCGCAACGGGCCCGTCGACCACCGCATCGCCGAGCACTTCGACCGTGCCGGCACGAACGCGCGCCGAACACGCGAGCCGGCTGTCCGCCTCGAGCCCCATGCGCTGCAGGGTGCCCAGTTCGGCCCCGGTCGGCGGCTCCAGCGCGTCGGCGCGATCGCACGCCACGCGCACCGCGTCGGTGCCGCACATGCCGCGCGTGCAGCCGGTGACGATCTCGACGCCGGCAAGCGCCGCCGCCGCCAGCAGCGTCGTGCCCGGCGCCACGCAGACGAACGTGCCGGCGGCAGGGAACCGCACCTCGACCAGCTCCATGCCGCGAGCTGACGGCGGGCCGCGGCCGCCGTCAACCGCGAAACGCCGCCGCGCCGTGGCGCCGCGCGCGGCGGCCGCGCACCATCCGCGGCCATGCAGCTGCATGCGCTCGACTGGGCGATCATCGCCGGCTACTTCGCGCTGGCGCTCGGCATCGGGCTCTGGTACCGGCGCCGCGCCGGCACGAGCTTCGTCGACTACTTCGCGTCGGGCCGCTCGCTGCCGTGGTGGATCGCCGGCACGTCGATGGTCGCGACGACGTTCGCGGCCGACACGCCGCTGTGGGTCACCGGCAAGGTCGCGCAGTACGGGCTCGCCGGCAACTGGCTGTGGTGGTCGTGGGCGTTCGGCGGCATGTTGACCGTGTTCGTGTTCGCGAAGTTGTGGCGCCGCGCCGAGGTGCTGACCGACGTCGAGCTGATCGAACTGCGCTACGCGGGCCGCGCGGCCGCGTTCCTGCGCGGTTTCCGCGGCATCTACACGGCCGTGCTGATGAACTCGATCGTGATCGGCTGGGTCACGAAGGCGATGGCGGCGGTGCTGAAGCAGACCGTGCTGCACGGCACGCCGGCCGGTGCCGGCGACGGCCACATGGACCTGTGGCTGGTCGTCGTCATGCTGGCGATCACCGGCGCCTACTCGGTGGTGTCGGGCATGTGGGGCGTCGCGATCACCGACGTCGTGCAGTTCGTGCTGGCGATGGTCGGCTGCACGGCGCTGGCCGTGGTCGCGGTCGACGCGGTCGGCGGCACCGACGCGCTGCAGCAGAAGGTCGCCGCCAGCTTCGGCAGCACGCAGGCGTTCGGCTACCTGCCCGACTTCGGCGCCGTCGACCCGTGGATGCCGGTCGGCGTGTTCGTCGCGCTGGTGCTCGGCCAGTGGTGGGCGTCGTGGTACCCGGGCAACGAACCGGGCGGCGGCGGCTACATCGTGCAGCGCATGGCGTCGTGCCGCGACGAGCGGCACGCGGTCAAGGCGACGCTGTTCTTCCAGCTGGCGCACTACTGCCTGCGGCCGTGGCCGTGGATCCTGGTCGCGTTCGCGGCGCTGGCGCTGCATCCCGAGATCCGCACCTGGGCCATGGCGCCGGCGTCGGCGGGGCTGCCGAGCGCCGAGAGCGCCTACCCGATGCTGATCCGCGAACTGGCGCCGACCGGCCTGCGCGGCCTGATGCTGGTCACGTTCGCGGCGGCCTACATGTCGACGGTCAGCACGCAGATGAACTGGGGCGCGAGCTACCTGGTCAACGACGTCTACCGGCGGTTCGTGAACCCGCAGGCCGACGAACGGCAGCTGCTGCGCGCATCGCGGCTCGCGTCGGCGTTCGTGCTGGTGCTGAGCGGCTTCGTCAGCTGGTACATGGTCACCAGCGGCGTGTCGATCGACGACGCGTGGCAGTTCCTGCTGGCGCTCGGCGCCGGCGTCGGCGCGGTGTTCCTGCTGCGCTGGTTCTGGTGGCGCATCAACGTCTGGAGCGAGATCACCGCGATGACCGGCTCGATCGTGCTGTTCGCGATCTGCCGCGCGTGGCCGACGACCGCCGCGCTGCCGACCGAGTACCGCAGCCTGCTGGTCGCCGGCGGCACGCTGGTGCTGTGGCTGACGGTCACGCTGCTGACGCAGCCCGAACCGGCGGCGCACCTCGGCGCCTTCTACCGCAAGGTCCGGCCCGACGGCCCGGGCTGGGGCCCGGTCGCCGCCACCGCGCCGGACGTGCGCCCGGACGGCACGCTGGGCCACGGCCTCGCCTGCGCAGCGCTCGGTACCACCGTCGTCTGGCTGACGCTGCCCGGCATCGGCGCCGTGATCTTCGGCCAGGTCGGCACGGCGATCGGCTGCCTCGGCGGCGCCGCGGTCGCCGGCGCCCTGCTGCTGCGGCTCGCGCCGCGCGGCAAGGCAGACGCGTCCCCCGCCGGGTAACATTCCGCGCCGCTTCTCGCCATGACGGACGACTCCGAAACCGAACTGCACCGCACGGTCTTCTCGGCCCCGAACCAGGGATCGTCGGCGCCGCGCAGCGAACGACTGCCGGTGCTGGTCGTGATGCGCGGCGCGCAGGTCGGCCGCCGCTACCTGCTGAACGAGAACTCGCTGGTGCTCGGCCGCCGCGAGGACCGCGCCGCGCTGGTCGTGCCGGGCGACCCGCAGATCTCCAGCGTGCACTGCCGCGTCGAACGCGGTGCCCAGCCGGACTCGTGGCAGGTCGTCGACCTGTCGTCGACCAACGGCACGTTCGTCGGCACCGAACGCGTCACGACGATGACGCTGCGCGACGGCGACCGCATCCACCTCGGCACGACCGTGCTGAAGTTCTGCTACCACGACGAACTCGAGGAGGAGTTCCACCGCCAGGTCGACCACCTGATGAACGTCGACGACCTGACCGGCCTGCCGGTGCAGCGCGTGTTCCAGACCCGCTTCGCCGATGCGCTGATCTGGTGCGCGCGGCGGCAGCGGCCGCTGGCGCACTACATGATGGACATGGACGGGCTGAAGCGGATCAACGACACGCACGGCCACCTGCTGGGCGCCCACACGATCGCGACCGTCGGCAAGCGGCTCGGCGCGATCGTGCAGCAGATCGGCGGCGTCGTCAGCCGCTTCGGCGGCGACGAGTTCTCGGCGTTCGTGCCAGACCTCGATCGCGACGGCGCGCTGCGGCTCGGCGAGACGATGCGCGCCGCGGTGGCCGGTGAGGCGATCGCGCGCGGCACCGCGATGGCGCAGCCGACGATCTCGATCGGCGTCGCGTGCTTCCCCGACGACGGGCGGCTGCCCGAACAGCTGACGCGAAAGGCCGACGAAGCGCTCTACCGCGCCAAGGCCGCGGGCCGCGACCGCGTCAGCGAGTGACCGGCCCCGGCCGCGCCGCCGCGGCTCACAGGAACAGCCGGTGCTGCTTGAAGCGCGCCTCGATGCCCTGGTCGCCGGCGACTTCGCGCGGCGACAGCCCGCCGCACAACACCTCGAGGCGGTCGGTGAGCCGCTGCAGGCAGCGCGACGTGGCGGCCTCCGGTTCGGTCGCGACCAGCGGCAGCTGGCCGAGCCGATGCTGCGTCACGGCCGCGTCGTCGACGATCTCGCCGAGGTAGTGAAGTACGACGCCGACGTGCTGCCGCGCGACCTCGGTCAGGCGCTGGAACGCCAGTTCGCCGCGGCCGGGCGTGCCGACGCGGTTGGTCACCACCAGGAAGCGCGCGCGTTCGTTGAGCTGCGCCACGCACTTGATCACCGCGTAGGCGTCGACCAGCGCGGCGATCTCGGGCTGCGTGACCAGCACGATCCAGTCGGCGCCCAGCATCGTCAGCACGGTCGCCGGTGCGATGCCGGCACCGAGGTCGAGCACCAGCACGTCGTCGCGCGCCGCGAGTTCGCCGAGTTCGCGCGCGAACGCGAGCAGTTCGCGATCCGACGGCGCTGCCATGCGCCGCACGCCGGACGCGCCGGGCAAGAGCCGCGGCCCGCACGGCGACGTCAGCAGCACCTGGTCCAGCGTCGCCTGGCCGCCGAGCAGCTGCTGCAGCGTCACGGTCGGCTTGACGCCGAGCAGCAGGTGGTCGCACGCGAGGCCGAAGTCGCAGTCGACCAGCGTCGTGCGCAGGCCGCGCCGGTGCAGCAGCACGGCCAAGGAGGTCGCGAGGAACGACTTGCCGGTGCCGCCCTTGCCGCTGGCGACCGCGATCGACACCGCCTCGCGGCGCAGCGTCGGGCCGCCGCGGATGCCGTCGAGCAGTCGGCCGAACAGACCGCGGCCGCGCGGACCGAGCGCCGAACGCTCGCCCTTCTGCTGGGCCTTCTGCATCTGTCGCCCGCGGTCCGTCAGGTCCATTGCCGTCGGATCCACTGTTCGTTCCAGAGCCGCCCCACGCGGCCCGCCGTGGCTGACCGGCCACGGGTGCGCAGAGTGTCGCAGAATCCCGCCCCGAATGCGCCGGCTTTTTGCCGCGCCGACGGGCGCGGTCGTGGCGGCCCCGTCGCGGCAGTGGCGTGCCGGTGCGTCAGGGCAGCATTTCGCGCGCGAAGCGGATCGGCACGCCGAAGTTGGCGCCGCCGAAATCCGGCAGGATCGCGTAGTTGACGGCGATCACGGTGCCGTCGCCGCCGAACACGGGCCCGCCCGAACCGCCGTGCGTGGTCTCGGCGTCGTAGACGATCTTGTCGGCGCGCACTTCGCTGACGATGCCGCGCGTCATCAGCGGCGTGACTTCGCCGGCGGCAGCCAGGGCCGCGATCGCCTCGGCGAACGACGCCGAGCGCGCGCGCAACCCCTCGACCAGTTCGCGGTCGGCGCGCGCCAGCAGCGCCGCCAGGCCGGTCGGGTAGCCGACGACGATCGCGGTCTGGTCGCTGGACTCGATCTGGCCCTCGTGCAGCTGCAGCACCGGCACGCCGGCGATCGCCTGCGGATCGACGCGCAGCACCGCGACGTCGAGGCCGTCGCTGCGGCGCCGGATCGTGGCGGGGTCGACGTCGATCGGCATCAGCCCCGGGAACGTCGCCGAGAGCCGCACGAACCGGGGCTCGGCGCCGCCTTCGATCGCGGCGACCACGGGTTCGATCTCGAGCCAGGGGGCGACGACGTGGCGGTTCGTCACCACGTGGCCGTCGGCGTGGGCGAGGAACCCCGATCCCGTGTACTCGACCTCGAACGGCGTGCCATCGCGGCTCGGCAGCCAGTCACCGTCCGCACCGCGCAGCCGGAACACGCCGTGCACGAGGCAGACACCGCGGCTCCACTCCTTCTGGATGCGCGACACGATCGCGTTCTGCTGGCCGATGCGCGCCAGTTCGGCCTGTTGCCGCGCCTGTTCGGCCCGCAGCTGTTCGACCTCCTCGTGCCGCACCGCGTCGGCACTGCGCGCGAACTGGCTGTCGTCGAGCGGCCGGCTGCCGAGGTGACCACCGAGCCAGCCGGCGAGGAATGCACTGAACACGACGACCACCGGCACGCCGACCTTCAGCTGCGGCGTCGCCTGCGTCAGCAGGTCGCGCGTCAGCGTCCGCGTCGCCGCCGCACCGCCGCTGGTGCGCGCCACGTCGTGCGCGTCGACCAGCATGCGGCGCACGGGCTTGCAGACCGCGCCGGTCGGCACGTAGGCGCGGAACCGCACCGTCGGCCCACCGGCGCCGAACTCGAGCCGATCCCCGTCCTGCAGGATCACCTCTTCGACCTCGGTGCCGTTCACGAACACCTGGCCGTCCTGCCGGCGCACGTAGAACTGGCACTCGTCCTGCACCCAGTCGATGCGGGCGTGGTGCGGCGCGACGACCGGCACGTCGAGCACCGCGTCGTTGTCGGCGGCCGAACCGACGCGCACCGTGCCGCCCTCGTAGGTCACCGTGCGGCCGCGCCTGGGTCCGGAAAGGTGCAGCAATTGCGGCCGCATGCGCGCACCATACCGCCGTGCCGCGCGCCGCCAATGCACGGATCCTGGTCGAGGTCGCCGTCGACTCGTTGGCCGGCGCGAGCACGGCGGAGGCCCACGGTGCCGACCGGCTCGAGCTGTGCACGAGCCTCGCCGAGGGCGGTCTGACGCCGAGCGCGGGCCTGCTGGCGGCCGTGCGCGCAGCGGTGCGGCTGCCGGTGTTCGTGATGGCGCGGCCGCGCGCCGGCGACTTCTGCTACGACGACGGCGAGTTCGCGGTGCTGCTGCGCGACGTCGCCGGCGCGCGCGCGGCCGGTGCCGACGGCATCGTCGCCGGCGTGCTGTGCAGCGACGGTACCGTCGACGAAGCGCGGCTGCGGGCGCTGGTGGCCGCGGCGGCGCCGCTGCCGCTGACGTTCCACCGCGCGTTCGACCACGCCGCCGACCCGGTGCCGGCACTCGCGGCGCTGATCGCGGCCGGCGTCGCGCGCGTGCTGACGTCGGGCCAGGCGGCGACGGCGCTGGCCGGGGCCGCGACCATCGCGCGCTGCGTCGCGGCGGCCGGCGACCGGCTGACCGTGATGGCCGGTGCCGGTGTGTGCGCCGACACCGTGCACGAACTGGTGCAGCGTACGGGCGTGCGCGAGGTGCACCTGTCGGCCACGACGTGGCGGCCCGGCGCGATGGCGTTCCGCCGCGCCGCTGTGCCGATCGCCACCGCCGTGCCGCCGGCGGCCGACGCGGTGCGCACCACCGACGGCGCCGCGGTCGCGGCGGTCGTGGCGGCGCTGCGCGGCTGCTGACGCGGCGCGCCGCTCAGGGTCGCAGCTTGGCGAAGCGGCGCTCGTGGTCGGCGAGCCGGTCGAGCGCGTGCTGGCACTCGGCCTGCAGTCGTTCGGTCACCGGACGCTGCCGATCGAGGGCCCGCAGCGCGTCGGCACGCGCCGCGCGCCGTTCTGCCGGCGTCGGATCGAACGTGCCGCGGCCACGCCGACCAGGGTTCTGCTCCGCGCCGGCGGCGGCATCGTACTCGTCCTGCAGCTGCTGCAGCAGCGCGACGGCCTTGTCGCGCTTCTCGCGGCGCTGCTCGCAGTCGCGGCGCATGCGTCCCAACTGGCTCTCCAGCTCACCGGCGTCGGCGGCGACCGCGAGCCGGCTTCCCGTGTCCGGCTTGACGAGCTTGCGCAGCTGCTGCGCGTAGTCGCGCAGATCCTCCCAGCTCGACGCCGTGGCCGGCACCGCCGGATCCCAGTCGAGCACGCGCAGGCACCAGCGCGCCGCCGCGAGGTTGCACCACGACTGCTTCGCCGCGGCCGCCAGCGCCGCCGGTTCGCTGAGCGCCAGGAACCGGTCGATCTGCTGCTGCGCCTGCGGCAGATCGAAGGCGCCCCACGACGCGTGCGTCTCGGCGCGCAGCAGCGCGTAGATCGGGTTGGCGGGTTGCAGCGCCTGCAGCTTCTGCAGCAGCTGCAACGACTCGGCCTGGCGCCCCCGGCGTCGCGCCGCCGCGAGGTCCTCGCACAACCGACAGGCGGCCACGTCCTCGGCGCGCACCATCGGCATGCTGCCGTCGCCGGCGACGCTGGTGCGCAGCAGACCAAGGTAGTGCCACAGCGTGTTGACGCCGCGCCAGCCGTCGGCGACGTCGCCGAGGAAGCGCAGCATGCCGACCGCCCTGGCGAGCGTCTCGGGCGTGCCGTCGTCCTGCGACGGCAACAGCTGCTGCACCCGATCGAGCGCGGCGATGGCGCGGGCGACGTCGCGCACGGCGGTGGCGGCGCCGAACACCTCGGCCAGCCCGAGGTGCACTTCGGGCCGCGCCGGCTGTTGCCGTTCGAGCACCAGCAGCAGCGGGGCGACGAGTTCGGGGTGCGGCCCGCCGCGGTGCTGCTGCACGAGCGCGAGCAGTTGCTCGGCCGAACCGGAGGCGAATCCATCCCACGTGTTGGCGCCCGCCAGCAGTTCGCCGAGCGTGCGCAGCGCCGCGCGCACCGGCAGGTCCGGGGCAGCGTCGTGCACCGCCGCAGCGCGAGCGACGAGGTCCGAGGGTGCGGTGGCGTCGGCGCAGGCATCGACGAACTGGCGCACGGCCGTGGCCACCGCATCGGTCGCCGCCGGTGCCGGTGCCGGTGCTTTCGGTGCGGGTGCGGGTGCGGGGGCGGGTGCCGGTGGCGTCTGCGGCCGCGGCGCCACCATCAGACCGAACCACAACAGAGCTCCCAACATCGCGTGCCCCACCTTCTTCGGCGCCGGTGTTCGTGCCGCGCGCGCCAGCCGCGGTGCGGCCACGCTCCCCGCCCAGGCGGCTGCCGTCAAGCCGCGACGCGGATCACCGCGGCCGCTACCGTGAGGCGATGACCGCCTCGCCGCACCCGCTCGTGCTCGCCGTCGACACCCTGCTGGCGCAACCGGCCGCCGCCGGCTGGACCGCGCTGCTCGATGCCGTGCTGCGCCACTTCGACTGCGTCGTCGGCACCGTGCACCTGCTCGACCGCAAGGACGGCCTGCTGCACCTGGCCGCGCAGCGTGGCCTGCCGCCGCCGGTGCTCGACAAGGTCGCCGTGATCCCGATCGGCAAGGGCATGGCCGGCATCGCCGCCGAACGGCGCGCGCCGGTGCAGGTGTGCAACCTGCAGTCCGACGCGAGCGGCGTGGTGCGGCCCGGTGCGAAGCTGACGCAGATGGAAGGTTCGCTGGCCGTGCCGATGCTCGAGGGCGCGGCGCTGCGCGGCGTGCTCGGCATCGCCAAGCCGGTCGCCTACGAGTTCTCGGCGGCCGAGACCGAACTGCTGCTCGCGGTCGCAGCGCGCGCCGCCACGCGCGTTCGCTGACTGCATGCGTCCGCGGGCCGAGGCGGGTAGCCTCTGCGCCCGCATGGACGTCGCCCAGCTGACGACCGAGACCGACGGGACCACCGGTCGATTCGAACTCGCGACCGGCCAGACCGCGACCCTGGGGCGCAGCAGCCGCTGCACGGTGCGCGTGCGCGACCGCAGCGTGTCGCGCGTGCACTGCCAGGTGCAACTCGTCGGCGGGCGCGTGGTGGTCGCCGACCTCGGCTCGACGCAGGGCGTGCTGCACCGGGGCACGGTGTGCGAGCGGCTCGAACTCGACGTCGGCGACGGGTTCCAGATCGGCCAGACCTACGTGCAGTTCGCGCTGTTGTCGACCGAGGTGCACGCCGCGGACCAGCCGACCCGCCCGTCGACGCCCCCGCCCCCCGCGGCGGCGGCAGCCGGCCGCGGGCCGGATGCGCCGCCGCGCGCATCGCTGCAGCCCGCGGCCGCGGCGGCCGCCGCGCCCGGCGCGCCGGTGCGCGTCGTGCGGCGCCCGCCGTCGCGCGGCAAGGCGCTCGCCGCCCGCCTCGTGGTCGAGCTGATCGTGTTCTCGATCACGGGTTCCATCCTGCTGGCGCTGCTGCTGCTGGCGAAGATCGCGTTCGCCTTCGACATCTACCGCGCGTTCGGCTGGCTGCCCGGCATGCCGGGCCGGTGACCGCGGGGCTCAGCCCTGGCTGCGCAGCAGCACCACGATCACGGCCGCCGCGACCAGCAGCACCACCACGACGATCGGCGCCGCCGAACTGCGCGCCGGTGCCGCGCGCACTTTGGGCCGCGGCGCCGCGGCCGCGCTGACCGCCGCCGGACCGGGACGACGCCGGCGCTGGTCGTCGATGCGGGCCAGCACCTCGTTGGCCGGCAACCCGACCGGTTCGCCGCCCGGCGCGAAGTCGGGGTCGCGCAGCAGCGCCTCGTCGACACCGCCGAGCGCGAGCAGCGCCTGGTGCAGTGCCGTTGCGTCGGTGAACCGGCGCGCCGGATCGCGGTCGACGCAACGTTCGAGGAGGTCGCCGAAACCGGGGCGCGCCCGGACCACGCCGCCGATGGTCGGGAACGGCTCCTGCCGCACGAGCCGGCGCAGTTCGCCCTTGGCGACCTTCGGCAGGCCGTGGCGGCCGGTCAGCAGGTAGTAGGCGCAGGCGCCGAGCGCCCAGACGTCGGCACTCGGCTGCGGCGGCGCACCGTCCCACTGTTCGGGCGCCATGTACTGCGGCGTGCCGAAGACCCGACGCCGCGCGGCGGCCGCCGCTTCGTCGTCGCTGTCGACGGCCGGACCGACGAGGCCGAGGTCGGCGACCTTGACGCGGCCCGACCGCGCCAGCAGCAGGTTGCTGGGCTTCACGTCCTGGTGCACGAGTCCGTGCGTGTGGGCCTCGGCCAGGCCGGCCGCGGCCCCGGCGAGCGCCGTCAGCGCCTGGTCGACGGACATGCGGCCGCGCCGGTGGATCCACTGCCGCGCCGACAGCCCGTCGACGTATTCCATGACCAGGAAGTGCAGGCCGTCGCGTTCTTCGAGGTCGTGCGCGCGGACCACGTTCTGGTGCGTGATCTGCAGCGTCGCGTGCGCCTCGCGGTGGAAACGCGCCACGTAGTCGGCATCGGCGGCCAGTTCGGGCCGCAGCACCTTGACCGCGACGACGATGCGGAAGTTCAGGTGCCAGCCGCGGTAGACCACGCCGGCGCCACCCTCGCCGAGGCGCTCCAGCAGCACGGTCTTGCCGAGCACCTTGTGGCCCTCGAGCGTCGGCACGGGGCGCAGCAGCGGATCCTGCAGTAGCGATGGGGACGTCACCGAAGGCTCTCGTTGCAGGGCTCGCTGCGCGCAGGATCTTGCCGGACCACAGCCGGAGTTTCGAGGCGGCAGCACGCGCACTTGCCAATTCCGCGGCAGCGGCGAGGATGGCGCCACGCCCATGGAACCGAGCCTGCAGGACCGCTACGCCCCGACCAACGCCTGCTTCGGCTGCGGCCCGGCCAACCGGGACGGCCTGCGCATCAAGAGCTTCGTGCAGGGCGACGAGGTCGTGTGCAGCTGGCAGCCGAAGACCATGCACGAGGCGTTCCCCGGCATGCTGAACGGCGGCATCATCGGCGCGCTGCTCGACTGCCACTGCAACTGGACCGCGGCCTGGCACCTGATGCAGCAGAGTGGTGCGACGGCTCCGCCGAGCACGGTCACGGCCGAATACACGATCAAGCTGCGCCGGCCGACGCCGACCAACGCGCCGGTCACGCTGCGCGCGAAGGTCGCCGAATCCCAGGCCGACCGGGCCCGGATCACGGCGACGCTGGAGGCGGGCGGGCGCATCTGCGCGACCTGCGACGGCCTGTTCGTCGCGGTGCAGGAAGGACATCCGGCCTTCCATCGCTGGTGACGCAGCGTTCGCCCCGCGGGGCGGAAGAAAATCGATGCCCGGGGCTGGGCAGCCCCCGCTGCCGCGCTAGGCTGAGCCGTCCCGACGTTCTCGGCACTGCGCTGTGGCAACCAGCGTATGCCGCGGTTCATTCCCTTGCGCCGTGGCGGTGGGGCTGAGGTGATTGGTTGCCTGCGGCGGGTGTTCCGCCGCGGGTGTGTGTCGCGTCCCAGGTTGTCGAGGACGTCGGGTCTCTGTTCGGCGCCGCGCCGTGGATCTCGCGCCCCCGCGCGCCGATGCTGCGCGCGATGACCGCCGCCAGCGAACCCCTCGCCCCCACGCCGGCCACGATCCAGCTCGCGCGCCGCGAACTCGGGCCGCGGATCCGCGAGACGCCGGCGTGGCAGTGGCAGGGCCACCGCCTGACCGCGCGCGGGCCGGCCTGTGCGACCGTCTGGCTGAAGCTCGAGCTGTTCCAGCACACCGGTTCGTTCAAACCGCGCGGCGCCCTGCTCGCGCTGCTGCGGCTGCCACCGGCGCAGCTGGCGCGCGGCGTCACCGCGGTCAGCGCCGGCAACCACGCGATGGCGGTCGCCTGGGCCGCGCGCACGCTCGGCACGACGGCGAAAGTCTGCATGCCGCGAACCGCCAACGCGGCGCGCGTGTCGGCCAGCCGCGAACTCGGCGCCGAAGTCGTGCTGGTCGCCGACATCGCCGCGGCCTTCGCGGAAGTCGCCCGCATCGAAGCCGAGGAGGGCCGCACGTTCGTGCACCCGTTCGACAGCGAGCCGATGGTGCAGGGCGCGGCCGTGCTCGGCATGGAGTTCCTGCGCCAGACCGGTCAGCTCGACACGCTGCTGGTGCCGATCGGCGGCGGCGGACTCGCGGCCGGCGTCGCGGCGGCGGTCAAGCAGCTGCAGCCGCGCTGCCGCGTGGTCGGCGTCGAGCCGACCGGCGCCGATTCGATGGCGAAGAGCTTCGCCGCCGGCACCCCGCAGCGCATCGACGCCGTGCGCACGATCGCCGACAGCCTCGGCGCGCCGATGGCGCTGCCGTACTCGTTCGCGTTGTGCCGCCGCCACGTCGACGAACTGGTCCAGGTCGACGACGACGCGCTGTGCCGCGCGATGTGGCTCCTGTTCGCCGACGCGAAGCTCGCGGTCGAACCGGCCGGCGCCGCGACGACGGCGGCGATGCTGCAGCTGCGCGAACGGCTCGCGGGACAGCGGGTCGGGCTGATCGTCTGCGGCGCCAACGTCGATCACGCGACGTTCGCGGACTGCTTGCGCCGCGGCGCACCCGCCGACTGACGCGCCATCGCCGCCGCGATCGCGAGCAGGCCGACGTCCCACGCGGTCACGACGTAGAGGCTGTTGCCCCACTCGTTGGCGTCGTCGCCGGTGACGTCGCCGCCGAGCTGGCAGCAGACCACCCACGCGGCGAGCAGCCACCACGTGCCGCGGGCGCGTTCGACGACGGCCCGGTGGACGAGCAGGAACAGGACCGGCACCAACGCCACGTGGTGCGCCTTCCAGCTCAGCGGACTCAGCAGCAGCGACAGCACCAGCGCCGCGGCGAACACCGGCAGGTGCGCTTGCGGCTCACGCCGCTCGCGCCACGCGACCCACAGCACGCGCGCGAACAGCGCGGCGCCGGCCGCGCGCGTGAGCCACTGCACGGTCGCGACCGACAGGCCGAGGCCCGGCCACACGCCCCATTCGACGCGCGCCGCGAGGTCCGGCGGCACCGAGCCGAGCCAACGCGCCAGTGCACAGCGCAGCGACTGGTTCATCCACTCGAACGGCGGGAAGCCGTGCGCCGGCACCGCGAACGCGTCCGCCTGCGTGGCCAGCGCCAGGCTGCCGGCGAACCAGCGCTGCCACGGTGCGAGGTCGAAGCGCTGCAGCACCAGCGTCAGCGCCAACAGCGCGGCGCCCGCGGCCGCCGTCGCGAGCACTGCGCGCCGGTGGCCGAGCAGTGCGAACACCGGCAGCAGCCAGACCATCGTCGGCTTGGTCACCAGCGAGAACGCGAGCAGCAGCCCCGCGCGCGCCCCCTGCCCGCGTTCGGCCGCGGCGAACGCGCCGAGGCACAGTGCGAGGTTGATCAGGTTGCCGCCGCCGCCGTGCAGGTCGCGCAGCAGGAACCGCAGCGACAGCAGTGCGGTCAGCAGCCACAGCCAGTGCCACTGCAACGAAGCCGGCGGCGGCACCGGCAGCGCGGGTGGCGGCGCCGCGACCAGCCGTTCGCGCAGCACCCGCGCGATCCAGCACAGGCAGCCGAGTTGCAGCAGCGCCCAGGCGCCGCGCGCCGCGCGCGTACCGGCCAGCGCGTCGACCGCGGCGAACGGGCCGGTCAGCAGGCCGAACGACGGCGGATACGGCGCGTGCAGCGGCCGGATCGGCGCGTCGGGATCGGAGCGCCACGGCCCGTGCACGTCGGCGCCGGTCCACAGCCGCCGACCGAACTCGAGATGGTCGAGGATCACGCCGCGCGACTCCGGCCGCGCCACGGCCCGCGCCAGCAGCACGGCACCGAGCACGAGCCAGACCAGGAGCCAGAGCCGCTGCGCGCGCATCACCACGCGCGGCTTCTACCACGGCGCCGCGCGCGGCCCTACGTCTACGTCGTCGCCGAGAGGCCGACCGCGGCCATCGCCTCGTCGACGCCGGCCATCATGTGCCGGCACAGCACCTGCACGTTCGGCTCCGTGCACATCGAGTAGTGGTTGCCCGGGCACTGCACGATCGACATGCCGCCCCTGACGAACGGTTGCCAGCCGAGGTGCTCCTCGAACACGTAGCGCGTGCCGAGGTCGTGCTCGGTGCAGCGGTACAACCACACCTTGCCCTCGTACGACTGCACGACGTGGCTCTCGAACGCGCGCTCGAACGCGAACTGCACGTCGAGGCCGCGCATCTCCTGCGGCATCACGCCGTCGGGGCGCAGCGCCGTGCTGCTCTCGCGCGCCGAGCGACGCCGTTCGAGCTTCATGCGCAGGATGTTGACCGGGTACATCGGGCCGCGCTTCACGACGCGGCCGGCGTGCAGCAGCGCGCGCGCGACCTTGCCGCGGCGCTTCATCTGCGGACACCACGAGTCGATCATGCCGATGTAGGCCACGAGCTCGCCCTGGCGCAGCAGCTGCTGCGCCATCTCGTAGGCGACGACGCCGCCGCCGCTGTAGCCGCCGAGGAAGTACGGGCCGTGCGGCTGCACTTCGCGCAGCTCGGCCAGGTACGCGGTCGCCATCTCGGTGATCGTCTCGAGCGGGCGCTGCTTGCCGTCGACGCCGCGCGCCTGCAGGCCGTAGAGCGGCTGGTCCTTGCCGAAGTAGTGCGACAGCTCGCGGAAGCCGAGCACGTTGCCGCCCGCGCCGTGCACGAGGAACAGCTTCGGCCGGCCGCCGGCGGTCTGGATCGGCACCACGTGCTGGCCCCTGCGCGCCGCGACCGAACGTGCCGGTTCGCTGCCCGGCTCCGGCAGCTTCAGTTCGGTGCGCACGACGGCGGCGAGCTTGCGCACGGTGCCGGCCTGCAGCAGCGTCGCCAGTTCGAGGTCGAGGCCGAAGTCCTTGTGGATGCGCGCGAACAGCCGCACCGCGAGCAGCGAGTGGCCACCGAGTTCGAAGAAGTCCTGGTCGAGCCCCGGGTGGTCGACGCCGAGCAGTTCGCGGTAGCCGTCGACGAGCTTGCGTTCGACGTCGTCGCGCGGCGCGTCGTCGGCGTTGGCGGCACCGGCCGGCGCGGCGGTCGCGGCGGCGGCGGCGACCTTCGGCTTCTCGGGCGGCAGCGACAACCAGGCGGCGGTGCGCGCGACGTCGAGCGACGACGCCACGACCTGCGGTGCATCGGTGCGCAGCGCGCGGTCCAGCGCGGCCATGCCCTCGGGCCCGGTGATGCCGCGGCCGAGCAGCGCACGGATGCGCGGCACCGGCGCCGCCGCGGGCACGTGGCCGTTGTGGCCGACGGTCGGTGCGGCCGCGGCCGGCGCGGCCTTCGCGTCGGCGCGCGCGAAGCCGCCGCGCACGCCGAACAGCTGCAGGCCGCGCAGTTCGAGCAGCACGATGCCGGTCTCGGTGGTGACGGTGACGTCGAGCGCGCCGAGCCGCGCGTGGGCGTCGTGGTTCTTGACCTCGACGTGCGTGACGACGCGCGCCGGGAACCGGCCGGACACCGCGACCCGGTCGCAGCCGACCGGCACGAACAGCGCGTCCTCGGCGCCGCCGGACAGCAGCCGGATGCCGACGCCGAACGCCATGTCGAGCATCGCCGCGTGCACGCGGTGCTGGTCCAGGTCGGCCGCGAACTGCGGCGGCAGCTGCAGTTCGGCCAGCGCCTGGCCGTCGGCCACGGCCACGCGTTCGATGCAGCGCCAGCGCGGACCGAAGTCGACGTGGCGGTCCTGGTCGCTGGTGGCCGGGGCCGGCTGCGTGATCCGCGCGCGCAGCGCTGCCAGGTCGACCAGGTCCTCGCGCGCACCGGCCGGCACGGCGCGGGCCCGCGCGTGCGTCGCGCGCGCGTGCGGATCGGTCTCGCCGACCGGCGCACTGGCGACCGCGACCTCGAAGCCGTCGCGCAGCGCGCGCACGGTCACGAACACGTCGCGCGCGGCGGCGCCCGGGAACGCCAGCGGCGTCAGGAACTCGACGCGCTGCAGCGACACCTCGTCGGCCTGCGCGACGGCCTGCACGGCCGCGACCATCAGTTCGACGTGGCCGGTGCCCGGCATCACGCAATCGCCGCCCTTGACGCGGTGCTCGGCCAGCTGCCAGTGCGTGGCCGGCGACCAGCTCGCCGCGAACTCGACCGCGCCGTCGCGTTCGCTGCGCGTGCCGAGCCACGCCGCCGCCGGCTGTGCGTGCGCCGCCGCCGACGCGGCGAGCATGCCGACGTCCTGCCAGATGCCCCAGTCGATCGCCAGCGAACGGCCCGGCCGCGCGCCGCTGCGCCAGGTCGCGAACGCGTCGAGCGCCGCGTTGGCGGCCGCGTAGTCGCACTGGCCCGGGATGCCCGCGAGGCCGCTGGTCGAACCGAACACGACGAACAGTTCCGGCGGGTGGTCGGCGGTCGCGGCGTCCAGCACCTGCGCACCGAGCAGCTTCGGCGCCAGCATGCGTTCGCTGCGCTCGGGCGCGCGCGACTGGATCAGGCCGTCGTCGAGCACGCCCGCCGTGTGCACGACGCCGTGCAGCGCGCCGAACCGCGTGCGCGCCTCGCGCACGACGCGGTCGATCGCGGCGCGATCGGTGACGTCGGCGGCGGCCACGTGGACCTCGGCGCCGCGCCGTTCGAGTTCGCGCACGCGCTGCACGAGGCCGGCGATGCGGTCGCCGGTGCGCTGGCGCAGCCACTCGTCCCACAGTTCGCGCGGCGGCAGGCCGCGGCGGCCCAGCAGCACGAGCTTCGCCTGCGCCTGCTGCGCCAGGTGGTCGGCCAGCACGAGGCCGATGCCGCCGAGACCGCCGCTCAGCAGGTAGACGCCCTGCGGCCGCCACGGGGCGACCGGCCTGTTGGCGTCGGCTTCGACCGCGGCCAGCTCCTGCACGAAGCGCTGCGCACCACGCAGCGCGACCAGAAGCGGCAGGTCGTCGCTCTCGATCTCGCGCCGCAGCGCCGCGACCAGCACCGCGGGTTCGGCCAGCGCCGCCGCATCGACGTCGACGCAGCGCGTGCGCGCGCCTTCGTACTCGCGCGGCACCACGCGCAGGAAACCGCCGACTGTGGCCTGCTCGGGATTCGCCATCGCCTCGGTCGCGACGCGCGCGGCCCCGACCGTCACGGCGAGGCAGCGCACCTTCGCGGCCAGGTCGGCGCGGCCCAGCGCCTGCCACACCGCCAGCAGGCAGCGCACGAGGCGGACCGCCGGCGCCGCCTCGAGCGGCAGCGCGAACAGCAGCCGCTGCGGCGCCGCGTCGGCGGGCAACTGCCGCAGCACGCGGTCGATCGCGGCACCGTCGTCGAGCGGCAGCACGAAGTCCTGGCCGGCGCGTGCCTCGGCACCCTCGCGCAGCACGACCGCGCTGCCGCCGCCGGCACGCACCGCGGCCGCGAACGCGTCGGTGAACGCGCCGCCGCCGATGCACAACCAGCGCATCGGGGCCGGCGCGGCGATCCGGGGCGCGAGTTCCTGCGCGCGGAACACCGGCCGGCGCAGCCATTCGGATTCGGGCAGGCGCGAGGGCGCCACCGGCTCGGCGTCGCTGCGCAGCACGCCTTCCTGCGCGACGACCGCACCGGCGTCGATCCAGTGCCGCTGGCGCTGGAACGCGTAGGTCGGCAGCGGCACGCGGCGGCGCGGCGTGCCGCCGTGCAAGGCCAACCAGTCGACCGCGACGCCGAGCTGCCACAACCGGCCGACGGTCTCCAGTGCGACCGTGTCGCTCGGCTTCGTGTCCTTCGCGTGCGGCATCGACACGATGCACGGGCTCTTCGCGGCGCGGGCGTGCAGCCGCGCCAGCGACGTCAGCGCCTTGCCGGGACCGACCTCGAGGAACACGCGGTCGCCGGCCGCGAGCAGCGTCGCGATACCGTCCTGGAACCGCACCGTGCGGCGCGAGTGTTCGACCCAGTAGTCCGGATCGGCGGCGCGCTGCGGATCGATCCAGTCGCCGGTGACGTTCGACACCCACGGCTTCTGCGCCGGCTGCAGCCGCAGCGCGCGCAGCACGTCGCGGTAGCGGTCCAGGATCGGATCCAGCAGATGGCTGTGCGCGGCGACGCCGATGCGCAGCCGCTGGTACTCGACGCCGCGTTGCTGCAGGTCCTGCTCGAAGCGCGCGATCGCGGCCGCGTCGCCGGCCACCGCGCACAGGTTCGGCGCGTTGGCGGCGGTCAGCGACAGGTCGGCGTGGCCGAGCGCGTGCACCTGCTCGGCCGACAGCGACACGCTGAGCACGACGCCGCCCTGGACCTCTTCGAACAGCTCGCCGCGGCGCACCAGCAGCGGCAGCACCTGCGCCAGCGTGAACGTGCCGCCGAGCGTCGCCGCGACGTATTCGCCGAGGCTGTGGCCGGTCATCGCGTCCGGCACGATGCCCCACGACGCCAGCAGCTTCGCCAGCGCGTACTCGATCGTGAACAGGCCCGGCAGCATCACGCTCGGCTGTTCGAACCGCGCGCCGTGTTCGGGCGTCGCGAGATCGCCGAGCAGGAGGCGCCGCACGGTGTCCTGCGCCTTCGCCGGGATCGCGCGCAGGCAGTCGTCGACCGCGGCGCGGAACACGGCCTCCTGCGCGTACAGCTCGCGCCCCATGCCCGGGTACTGCGCGCCGCCGCCCGGGAACAGGAACACCAGCGACGGCGCGCGGTCGGGCGCCTTCTTCAGCTGCGCCTTCCACTCCGGCGCCTCGAGCTGCGCCGCGAGTTCCTGGCCGTTCGCGCCGACCGCGAAGCCGCGCACCGGGAACGCGCGCCGGCCGGTCTGCAGCGTCCACGCGACGTCGGGCAGGTCGGCATCGACGGTGCCGCGCAGCCGTGCGGCCAGCGCCTTCGCGTTGCCGAGCGCAGCGCCCTCGACCTTGCCGCTGACCGGCACCAGGTGGCAGCGCCGCGGCCAGGCGGTGTTCGCCGGCTCCGGCTGCGCCGTGGCTTCGCGGACGATCACGTGCGCGTTGGTGCCGCCGACGCCGAGCGAGCTGACGCCGCCGATGCGCGGCACCGTCGGCAGCCGCGGCCACGCGCGCGGCGCCGCGACGACGTGGAACGGGCTGTTCGGGAAGTCGATCAGCGGGTTCGGCCGCCGGTAGTTCAGGCTCGCCGGGATCTCGCCGTGCTGCATCGCCAGCACGACCTTCAGGAAGCCGGCGACGCCCGCGGCCGTGTCGAGGTGGCCGATGTTGGTCTTCACCGAGCCGATGCCGCAGTAGCCCTTCTTGCCGGTGCTGGCGCGGAACGCCTGCGTCAGCGCCTCGATCTCGATCGGATCGCCGACCGAGGTGCCGGTGCCGTGGGCCTCGACGTACTGCACGTGGTCGGCCGGCACGTCGGCCAGCGCCAGCGCTTCGGCGACGACCTCGGCGTAGCCGTCGACGCTCGGCGCCAGGTAGCTGACCTTGCGCGCGCCGTCGTTGTTGACCGCGGAGCCGGCGACGACCGCGTGGATCTTGTCGCCCGACGCCAACGCGTCGGCGAGCCGCCGCAGCACGACGACGCCGGCGCCGCTGCCGAAGATCGTGCCCTTGCTGTCGGCATCGAAGGTGCGGCAGTGCCCGTCCGGCGACAGCACTTCGCCTTCCTTGTAGTGGTAGCCGCGGTCCTGCGGCACCAGGATCGTGACGCCGCCGGCGACCGCCATGTCGCACTCGCCGGCCAGCAGGCTGTGCGCCGCCTGGTGGATCGCGACCAGCGACGTCGAGCACGCGGTCAGCACGTTCACGCTCGGACCGCGCAGGTCGAACTGGTAGCTGACCCGCGTCGCGAGGAAGTCCTTGTCGTTGCCGGTGTGCCGGATCAGGAACATCCCGACGCGCCGCACCAGGTCCGGGTTGGTCAGGATGTTGTGCAGCAGGTACGTGTCCATGCCGCAGCCGGCGAACACGCCGATGCGGCCGTCGAACCGTTCGGGCACGTGGCCGGCGTGCTCGAACGCCTCCCAGGTGCACTCGAGGAACACGCGGTGCTGCGGGTCGAACAGCGCCGCGTCGCGCGGCGACAGACCGAAGAAGCCGGCGTCGAACTGGTCGATGCCGTCCAACACCATCGCCGCCTTGACGTAGTCCGGATCCGCCAGCGCTTCGGCCGACACGCCGAGGTTGCGCAGGTGCTCGTCGGCCAGCTCGACGCGCGCGTCGCGGCCCTCGCGCAGAAGGCGCCAGAACGCGTCGAGGTCGGGCGCACCGGGCAGGCGGCACGCCATGCCGACGACGGCGATGTCGGTTTCAGCCATGAAGCGGGAGGAGCCGGCGAGAGTCCCGTTCCCTATCGACGGGGGGCGAAGAGGCTACTGAGGCGGGCGGCAGAATGCGATGCCAACGGCCCGCCGCCGGCGGCGCGGCGCCGCGATGGGCGGTTCCGCGCCCCACCCGCCCACCGCGGGCAGGCCGCGCGTCAGCGGCTGCGGCCCTCGACCACCAGATCGTCGAACGACGTGCGCGCGTCGGCCTTGGTCCACAGACCGACGCCGCCGGCGGAGTCGATCGTCGGATCCTCGGCCTCGAGCAGCAGATCGCCGTCGAAGTAGCAGCGGATCGTGTGGCCGGTGTGCTCGACCTCGAGCCGGTGCCACGCCGCACCGTCGGCCTCGACCAGCGCGGTCGCGAGCTGGCGGCGCACGCCGTTCGCGACCACGTAGACGCGGTAGTTCGCTTCGAGCGGGTTGTAGCGGCAGACGTAGTAGTTGGCCGCGTCCTTGACGCGCCACATCGGCCCGCCGCCCTGGTCGACGTCGCCGCCGTCGGCGCGCACCACGACGCCGAGCCGCCCGTCGCGGAACGCGACCGCCTGCGTCCAGCACAGGTTGAAGCGCTCCTCGGCCGAGTGGTTGACGGCCACCAGCGCCATCACGTTCGGCGGCGAGATCGCGGTCGCGTCGGCGCGCGCCTGCCAGGTCGCGTTCGGGCCGGTGCCGCCGGTGCTCTCCTGGCGCCAGTGTTCGACGAAGCCGTCGAAACCGATCGCGCCCGGCGTCGGCGCGAGCGGCGACGAGCTGCAGGCGGTGAACGACAGACCGACGGCGATCAGCAGGGCTCTCATGCGGCGCACGATACCCGCGCCCAGCCGGCCCCTGCTACTCGCTGCAGCTCTGCAGCGACGGCACGACCGCGTCCTCGGGCCGCAGCTGCCGCGGCCGCGCGGCGTCGGTGGCGTCCGCGAACACCTCGTCGACCAGCCGCGGCAGGTCGTCGGGCGTGCGCAGCGCCACCAGCCGTGTGCGCGCCCAGACCGGATCGGGATGGTACTGGCCGTACTTGATCACGTGCATGCGCGCGTGCGGCAGCGCCTTCGCCGCACCGCCGTAGAACGGCACCGCCAGCTGCCAGTGGCGCAGCAGCGCCGCGCGCTGCTCGGCCGCCAGGGGCCGCAGCGCCGGCCGGCCGGCCAGCAGGTCGCGCACCTGCGCGAACACGAACGGGTTGCCGATGCAGCCGCGCGCGACGGTCACGCCGTCGACGCCGGTCTGCTGCACCATCGCCAGCACGTCGAACGGCGAGAACAGGTCGCCGCTGCCGAGGATCGGGAACGCACCGACGTGCGCCTTCACGCGCCGCAGGAACTCCCATCGGCTCGGCCCCTGGTACTTCTGCTGCACGGTGCGCGGGTGCACCGTCGCGGCCGCGATGCCGCGCGCGATCGCGCCCTCGAGGATGGTCCAGAACCGCGCCTCGGCCGCCGGCGAGTCGTCGCTGCCGCGGCGCAGCTTGACCGTGACCGGCGCGTCGCCGGCGACCGCCTGCAGCACCGCGTCGACCATCGCCAGCGCGGTGGCCGGATCCTGCAGCAGCCAGCCGCCGCGCCGGCGGCCGAGCACCTTGTTGACCGGGCAGCCGAAGTTGACGTCGACCACGTCGTAGCCGGCGTTCACCAGTTCGCGCGCGGCGCGGCCGAACGTCTCGGGCCGGCTGCCCATCAGCTGGCCGCCGACCGGATGGTCGTGCTCGGGCACCGCGAGGATGCGGCGCTGCAGCCGGCCCTTCTGCAGCACGAGTTCGTCGAGCACGACCTCGTTCAGCGCGTAGGGCGCGCCGTGCTCGCGCGCGACGGTGCGCATCGCCAGGTCCGAGTAGCCCGACAGCGCCGCCTGCACGGCGAGGCCGTCGATGCGCAGCGCACCGAGCTGCAGGGTCGCGGGCAGCGCGCTCATCCGCCGGTCACCGCCGGCAGCGTCGCCTTCTTCAGGAACAGGATCGCGAAGCACGTGGTCTCGATCTCGCGGCCGCCGGCGTGCTCGGTGGTGAACGTGCCGTTCGCCTGCTGCTGTGCCAGCAGCTGCAGGGCGCCTTCGTAGTACCAGTCGCGGTCCTGCAGCAGCGCGATGCCGGCCAGCTCGCAGGCGCGCTCGAGCCCGTAGAGGTAGTAGTACCAGTGGTCGTGGCGACGGTCGACGTGGCCCGGGTTGCTGCGCACGTGGAACTCGGCCGCCAGCCACGCGAACCCCGCCGCGACGCCGGCGTCGACCTTCGGCAGCACCTCGGCCTTCTGCTGGCCGCTGGCATGCATGCCGGCCCGCGCCAGCACGAGTCCGGCGATGCCGGCGGTCGTCATCGAGCCGTACGGCGGCCGATCGCGGTACTCGTAGGCGAAGCCGCGCGCGGGCACCGCGCCGGCGCTGCCGCGCGTGCGCGCCGCCGCGTCGTCGGTGCGCGCCAGTTCGCGGTGCGTCGTCAGCGACAACCGCAGCGAACGGCCGCCGTCGTCACCCTGGAACTCGATCAGGTGGCTCGCGGCCGCGCGCCACAGTTCCGACGGCACGTCGAGCTGGCACAACTTCGCCGACCACAGCCCGAGCAGGCCGTACTGGTTCACCGAGTTGTCCCAGCGCGCGTCGGCGACGTAGTTGAAGCGCAGCCGGTTGCCCGGATCGACGCGCGTGTCGACGTTCTGCTGCAGCCGCGCGAGCCAGCGTGCGGCCAGCGCGCGGTCGGCAGCTGGCAGCTGCCGCGGCGCCGGTGCCGCCAGCGCGCCGGTGCGCAGCTGCTCGCGTTCGTTCGGCGGCGCATGGCGCGCGGCCAGCGCCATCAGGCCGATGCCCAGCGAGTAGGTGTCGACCAGTTCGCGACGCCGCAGCTCGTCGAACGCGGCGGTGACCAGCGGATCGTCACCGGGCACCTCGGCGTGCAGCAGCGTCAGCAGCGCCAGCGCGATGCGGCCGCTGCCGTAGCTGCGGTCTTCCTCTTCGTCGTCGCGCAGCTCCTGCAGCGCGTCGGCCTGCAGCCGTTCGCGCACCCACTTCGCTCCCTTGACGATCGCGTCGGCGACCGCGGCGCGGAACGCGGCGTCCTGGTTGTCGTGCACCGCGACCAGCTCCCAGGCGTCGCGCAGCACGAGCTTGCGCCAGGCCTTGCCGTCCTCCTCGAACACCAGCGTCAGCTCCACCGCGAACGAGGCCACGACGCCGGCCGCCCCGTCGAACCGGCGCGTCACCTGCAGCGTGCCGACCGCCGCGTGGCGGCACAGCGGCCGCACGTGCTGGCGCAGCGACGCTTTGCCCTCGCCGGGCCGCACCTGCGGCTCCTCGGTCGCGACGTCGAGCGTGAAGCGCTGCCCGCCAGCCGCGTCGGCCGCATCGACGCGGCCGGTCAGCACCAGGTCGCCGAACGGCACGAGCCGCAGGTAGCGCACCTTCACGTTCTTCTGCAGCCGCAGATCGAAGGCCACCGCGCGCACGAGGTCGCGCAGGTCGCGCGGCTCGTCGCCGACCGCGCGCTGGTCGGCCGCCAGTTCGCCCTGGCACAACCAGGCCGGCATCACGAGCCGCGGCAGCAGGTGCTCGGGCACCGATTCGCCGGCTGCCGCGGCCAGGACCGCGCGCTTCGACGCGGCGGTCACGGTCGCCTCGGTCCGCGTGCGGCGGTACTCGGCGGCGCCGCGCGCAGGCAGCCGCCACGCCGGGTCCTGGGCCGCCAGCGGTGCCAGCAGCATCAGCAGCGTCAGACCAGCCGGGACGGGGCGCATCGGGCGCGTGTTCTACCATCCGCGCCGCCGCGGCTATGCATCAGGCGACCACGTCGACCAGCGAGCCCTTGCCCGGTTCGTCGGCGCCGCGCGGCGGCGGCGCCGGCGGTGCGACCTCCGCGAGGCCTTCGACGGTGCCACCGGCCTCGCGGTGCCGCCGCACCAGGTGGCCCAGCAACGCCGGATCGACGCCGCGCAGCAGCAGCGCGGGCGGCGGGCCGTGGTCGGTGCCGGTGGTCATGGCCGGCGTTTCGGCCAGCCGCCGCGGCCGCCTGCACGGCCCGGGCAAAGCCCCGGTGCCAGCGCCGCTTGCGCGCCGCCGCCGGCGCGTTCTGCTGGCGCCGATGCCGCGCCGCACCGTGCCGATCCAGGTCACCCCGCCGTTCGACCTGCGCCTGTGCCTGTTCGGCCACGGCTGGATCGCGCTGGCGCCGCACCGCTGGGACGAGGCGACCGAGACGCTGGCCACCGTGCTGCGCCACGGCCGCACGGTGTTCGACGCCGAGCTGGAACAGACGGCGCCGGACCGGCTGCAGCTGCGGCTCGAGGGCCACGCACGGCCGACCGCCGCCACCGCGCGCGCCGCGGCGCGGCAGATCGTGCACATGCTGCGGCTCGGCGACGACCTGGCCCCGTTCCACGCGCTGTGCCGCCGCGAACCGCGGCTGCGCTGGGCCGCGCGCCGCGGCGCCGGCCGGCTGCTGCGTTCGGCGACCGTGTTCGAGGACCTGATGAAGCTGCTGTTCACGACCAACACGACCTGGGCCGGCACCGAGTCGATGACCGCGAAGCTGGTCGCCGCCGCCGGGTCGCCGGCGCCGAGCGGCGCGCGCGCATTCCCGACGCCGCGCCAGTGCCGCCGCGACGCCGCGTTCTACCGCGACGTGGTGCGCGCCGGCTACCGCGCCGAGGCCGCGGTCGAACTCGCCGCCGCCTTCGGCGACGGCCGCCTCGACGACGCGACGTTCCTGCAGCCGCAGCCAGGCCCCGTGCTGTGGCAGCGGCTGGTCGGCCTGCGCGGGTTCGGGCCGTACGCGGCCGGGCAGGCGATGCGGCTGCTGGGCCACTACGAGCACCTGGCGCTCGACTCGTGGTGCCGCGCGCGGCTCGCCGAACTCGACGCCACGGCGCGGCCGCCGCGCGACGCGGACGTGGCGCGGCGCTACGCGCGGTTCGCGCCGTTCCAGGGCCTCGCGCTGTGGCTCGACCTGACCGCCGACTGGCATTCGGGGCGCGATCGCCGCTGGCACGGCACCGCCGTCGCGGCCACGGACCGCCCGCGTACATGACGCGAACGGCGCCGCGCGGCGCCGCTCACGGCAGGTTCTCGAGCTCGATGCCGAGCGGACCGGCCGCGGCGCAGAGCGCCACGTCGAGGCCGTCGCGGCGCACGACGAGCGTGACGCTGCCGGTCGCCTCGGCGAGGCACTGCACCAGCTGCGCGGCGCTGCGGATCTCCTGGGCCGCGTAGCGCAGGATCTGGTCCCCGGCCCTGAGTCCGGCCCGGTGACCGGCCTCGCCGGGGCGGACCCGGCTGACGCGCACGCCAAAGGCACGCGCGAGCGCGACGTGGCGGACCACGCGCTTCTGGCCGGGCAGGACCTCGATCTCGACGACCGTCGGCCGATGCGCGTGGCTGCGGACGGTGAACCGGTGCAGGCCGATCCCGGCTGCCTCCTCGAGCAGGACGCCGTCCTCGAAGCTCGTCGCGCCGCGCCGGTTGCGGTGCAGGCAGGTGGCGTAGCCTGCCGCCCCGGTGCCGTCGACGGCATCGCGCAGGTGCAGTTCGATCGTCGCGTCACAGGGATCGGGCAACACGCGCAAGGTGAGTTCGGGCGGCGTGCCCTGGCGCAGGTCGACGCGCGGCGGATCGAGGGTCACCCAGCCGATGCCGGCATCGAACGTGATCTCGTGCATGCCGGCGGTGGTCACCCACAACTCGAACCGGCCGTCGGCATCGAGGTCGACGCGATCGCTCGCGTTCGCCGCGTCGAGACGCCGCGCGACGACCTCGCCGTCGGGCAGCGACGCGCCGGGTGCGACACCCTCGAAACGGACCGTCCCGGTGACGCGCTGGGCGAAGTCGAACTCGAGGTGCACCGGTGTCGTGTCGATCGCGACTTCGCGGGTCGCGGACCGGCTGCGCCCTGCCACCGCGAGGTTCAGGAACACTTCGTAGGTGTCCGGCGGCAGCCCGTGGAACGCGAATCTGCCGTCGTCGTCGGTGTCACACCGCACGTCGATGTCCGAGTTCTGCCCCTGCACGACCACGTAGGCATCGCGCTGCGGCACGCCGGCCATGGCGACCCGACCGGTGCAGGCGCCGCCGACGCCGGGCCGGAGGTCGACGCGGCGCACTTCGCCGTCGACGAGCTGCAGCGGCACCGTGGTCCACGGCCGCCTGGCGCCGGGTTGCAGGCACAACAGCGCCATCGGCCCGTCCGCGGCACTGAGGCCGCCGATCGCGAACGCGCCGGCCGCGTCGGTCCGAGCGCTGCCGGCAAGCCGCGCGTCCGCGGCGACCCGGATCAGCACCGACATCGCCGCGATCGGTGCACCCCGGTCGTCGCGCACCGTGCCGAGCACGGTCGCCTGCTGGCCGAGCGCCACGACGAACGCGGTGCCGTCGGCGTGCCCGCCGATGCCGCGGCGGGTGGTGGCGAACCCGGGCGCAGCGACGCAGACCTCGAGCGACTCGACTCGCCCGTGCGCATCGAGGTCGACGGGCACGCGGAAGCGATGCGGCGTCGCGGGCTCGGCCGCGGCGCGCGCCAGCGGCAGCCACGCGTCCGACACTTCCGCGCCGACGGTGACGCTGGCGCCCCGAATCGGCAGCGCACCGCGCGCTTCGACGACGTCGACGCACACCTCACCCGCCGCCGGCAGCACGATCTCGATCGGTGGCGATTCGGCCGCCGTTGCCGCCGCGAAACCGGCATGGCGATCGGTCGCGGACCCGGTCGGACAGAGCCGCGGCTGGCGGCCTGGCACGACGACGATCAGCGCGTGGCGTCCGGCCTGCAGATCCCGCAGGCAGAACGCGCCGTCGGCAGCGGCCAACTCCGTCTCGCGGTCGATGCGCAGACCGTCGGGCACCGCCTGGTGCAGCAGGGCCGCGACCGAGTCCCGCTCGTCGGGCGTTTGGAACGACAGCCGAACGGCCAGGATCCTGCCACCGGGCGGCAGCGCCGCGCCGGACGCGAGCCGGACCCGACCGTGCAGCACGAGCCCGGCGTGAAGTCGGTCGTGGCGGGGTTCGATGGCGGGACGCACGTCGGGCACGACCAGCCGGCCGGCACCGGGCTTGTCGATCGTGAGCCGGAAGCGGTCGGCGCAGCCGCGCGTCGACGCAAACACGTAGCTGCCCAGCGCGTCGGTCGTCAGCGACTCGAGCTCCTGCGTCGCATAGTCGAACAGCGTCACCGACGCAGCCGCGACCGGCACGCCACTGCCAGCGTCGACGACGCGGCCGAAGACCAGCGCCTCGCCGGCGCGGCCGTCGGCGGGCGGCGACGCACGGACGGGGTCGACCGCCTGCGCACCCGGCGCCGCGGCATCCGCGCCCACGGTCCCGACCGCCGCACGTTCGTGCGCGGCCGGTGCCGGTGGCGGATCCCCGCCGCGCCCGAGGCCCGTCGCGAGCCAGCCGAGACCGAGCACGAGGCAACCGACTGCAGCGATGGCGAGCTGTTTGCCGTTCATGGCGAGCAGGACGATCCAGGGCACCGGCACCGCCGCCAGCGACGGCAGCTCCAGGCAGGGCAACAGCGCCGTCCGACCGCTGCGTCGGAACGCGCGGCGCAGGCGGACGACGGCCTGCGTGATCCGGGTCTGCACCGTGCTCTTCGGCAGGCCGAGGATCGCGGCCACCTCGGCGAACGGCAGCGACTCGTAGTAGTGCAGCACCAGCGGCTCGGCGAGCCGCGGCGGCAGGTGCCGCAACTCGTCGTCGAGCGCCCGTTCGAACTCGCGCCGCCCCGCGATCTCGGCCGCGCTGCCATCCGGGTCGACGAGGCAGACCTCGGCCAGCGACTCGTCGCGGCGTCGGCGCCGGCGCCGGGCCTGCTGACGCACCTCGTTGACCGTGATCGCCAGCAACCAGGCGCGGAACGATCGGTCCGACAAGGCCGGCCGGCCGGTCCGCACGGCGGCAAGGAACGTCGCCTGCGCGACGTCGTTGGCCAGGAACTCGTCCCGCACCAGCTTCAGCGCCGTGCGGTAGACGGCGGGGTAATGGCGGGCGAACAGCAGGTCGAGCGCGCCGCGGTCGGCGCCGTCGGCGCAACGCCGCAGCAGGTCGAGGTCGCTGTCGTCCATGCGCGCGTGAAGATGCCCGGCGCGGCGCCGCGTACGCGAAAATCCCGGCGATCGTCCGGTGCACCGCGCCGACCGCCGACGCCGCACCCCGCCGCGGCGGACCGCCGGGAAAGCCTGGCGGCACCCGACAGCCGACGTTCTACCATGGCGGCGTGCGCTGCTTCGTCGCCCTCGATCTCCCGCGGCCGGTCTGCAACTACCTGGCGGGGCTCGCCGACCAGTTCGGCCAGAAGGGCAAGGTGAAGTGGGTGCCGGCCGACCAGCTGCACCTGACGCTGGTGTTCGCCGGCGACCTCGAGGACGCGCAGGTGGACGGCCTGCGGCGCGACCTGGCGACGATCGACGTGCCGGCCCTGTCGCTGCGGCTGCAGGGCCTGGGCCACTTCCCGCCGCGCGGCGAGCCGCGCGTCGTCTGGGCCGCGCTCGGCGGCGACATCGAGGCCCTGACGGCGCTGCAAGAGCGCGTCGCTGCGCTCGCCGAACAGCACGGCGTCGAACGCGACGAACGCGGCTTCACGCCGCACGTGACGCTCGGCCGCGTCAAGAGTCCGTTCGGCGCGCTGGCGCTGATCGACCAGCTGCAGCAGGTCGGCGCCACGCTGCGCGACAAACCGTTCGCGCCGACCGGCCTCGTGCTCTACCGCAGCGAGTTGCTGAAGGGCGGCCCCGAGCACACGCCGCTGTTGCGGCGGCCGGCGCCGTCGGTCGGCGGCGGCTGACGGAAGCTGTGCTCACGGCCGCGCGAAGAACAGCAGCTCATGCTCGTCGTGGAGCAACGGCTGCAGGACAGCGCGCAGCCGCTGCTCGTTCCATTCGGCAGAAACCGGTCCCATGACGACCAGAGCCTGGGAGCGTTCCGAATGCGGGCGCACGATCCACTGCCCCGGAGCTCCGGCGGCCCGCAGGGCTTCGTCGCAGCGCTGACCCAGCTCCTGCCGCGCGGCAAGCGACTTGCCACGACGACTGCCCGCGAATCGCTTGTCCGCGATCTCCTCGCGCAGCGATGCCAGGCATTCCCGAGCGGCCTCGCGGGCATAGGGCGCCTGGCGCAGGCCCTTCACGAAGGCCTCGACCTCAGCTTTGAGGGATCGCAGTGCATCGAGGCTCGCACTGGCCGGGATCTCGAGCTTGGCCTGGAACGCCACGAATCGCGCCAGGTCCTGCACCGACGCGAACGCGGGCGTCTTGCGCGTCCAGTCACCCGCACCGTGCGGGAAGACCCAGACGCGACCTTCCAAGTCCGACGCGAGCACATCGCCGAGGTCGTCGCGACCGACCGGCGTGAAGCCGACGGGGAAGCCGGACAGGCCTCCCCGATCGTCGGTCAAGGTGATGAACGTCATTGCGCAACTCCGTTGCCAGACCCCGGCGGTAGCTCGTGGCTCTGTCGCGCGGGCACCACAGCGGCATCCGCACGACAGACCGACACGCGTCAGTTCCGGTTGACCATGGTGCCACTGTGCGTCTGGTTCTGGAAGTTCCCGCCGTGTGACTGCTGGTGGGTCGCTCGATCCTGGAACTCGATGTTCCGCGGATCTCCTGCACGTTCCGGATGGTCGTGCACTGAATCTCCGTGGTGACCCTCGAGTCCCTTGTGCTCCTCGTTGGCACCATTGACCCGATTGTTCATGTCTGCATCCTGCCGCGCTTCGCGCACGCCAGCGCCACGCTCCCGCCGCAAGAAGTCGTCTCGCTCCTTGCCCTTGAGCTTCTTCGCGATCTTGTCAGCCAGGCGATTCTCCAGATCTTGGAGTCGGTTGTAGGCTTCCCGCGCCTTCACCGCGAGCTTGCCACCGCCATAGAGGTCGCCCACGACCGGGATGACCTCGAGACACCACTCCCACCACGAGCTGTCGAGGGAATCGAGGATGTCGGCGATCTCGGAAGCCATCTCCTTCAACTCGTTCTTCGTCAGGTACTTCTTGAACGAGTTCTCGATGTACTTCTCCGCGAACTCCTTCATCCCCTTCTTCAGTCCCTGCTTGGCAATCGCCTTCGCCAGCATCGAGAACGGCGACTCACCGAGCGGGTCCGCCCACGTCGTCGGGTTGTTCACGGCATAGGCGTACGAGCATCCCATGCTCTCACCGTCGCCCCAGACCCCCAGCGGGTCCGTCGACAGGAAGCGCCCGAGCGACGTCGAGTAGTACCGGTTGCGCATCTGCAGCAGACCGGTGATCTCGTCCAGCCGGATGCCCTTCCAGAGGAACGGCAGCCCGTAGGCCGACTCCCCCCGCGGCGTCGTGCCGCTGCCGACGAAGACCTTGACGCGGCCGTACGGGTCGTACTCGTAGCGCTCGACGACCGCACCGGCCGAGTTCACGAGCCGCGTGGCCGAGTCCTGCAGCCCGTGCTGCACGAAGTAGTTCTCCCAGACGTGCCCGGACTTGCGGCGGTAGGCCACCAGTTCGTCGAACGCGGCGCCCCACACGAACTGTTTGACCGGCGTCGCCTGCCACGTGTTGCCGACCAGCTCCAGGCGGTGTTGGGCCACCTGCCGCCAGCCGTCCCACGTGTGGATCTGCGTCTGCGCCCAAGCCGGGTCGACGAGCACCGACGTCGTGCGGCGGTTGTAGACGTCGTAGAGGTAGACGGCGACCAGCTCGAGCTGCCCGTCCTGCGGCAGGAAGCCGGGTCGACCGCCACCGCCGTCCGCCTTCAGGCGAACCACGCCGCCGGCGATGCGCGCCCGCAGACGCGACCGGAACGTCGGATCGGTGTGCTCACGCGCGAGACGCGTGTGCAGGTCCGGGATGTCCTGCGCCACCTCGTCGGTGGCCGCATCCAGTGCCTGGGGTGCGGTGACGCCGTAGTGCACGTCGGCCGACTGGTCCGCGTCTGACGCGACGACCCGCCACACTTCCTGCAGCCGGTTCAGATAGTCGTAGCGATAGAGGAAGCGACCGTCGTACTTCAGGTTGCCGCGGTCGTCGTAGGCGAGCACGGTCAGTGCGAGCGGGGCCGACACCTGCACCTGGTCGTACCGGTCGCTGGGCCCCTGCGGGTGCTGATCGTCCTGCAACGTGTAGGACGTCGTGACGGCGCCCGACGCCGTCTCGGCCGACGTCTGCTGGCGGTTGTTGCCGTGGTCGAGCCCGTAGGTGAGTCGTTCGTGCATCGACGTCGCATCGAACGTGCCCGGGTAGCCCGGTGCCGAGAACGTCGCCGAGTCGACTCCGAGCCAGGCCGTCTCGAGGCGGTCATAGGCGTCGTAGCGGAACCGATCGCCGACGCCGGTCCATCCGTTCGCGGCGACGAGCGGGATCGCCTGCGCGATCAGATTGCCGACGCGGTCGTAGTCGTAGCGTGAACCGACACCCGCCACGAACGTGATGCCGTCCTTGGCAGTCGCCTCGCTGATGCCGTTGATGCGGCCGTAGTCGTCGTAGCTCCAGGTGGTGCGGCCGGAACGCGCCGATCCGGCCGAGTAGCGGACCGTACGGGTCTTCCTCTCCTGGCCGACCCAGCCGTACTGCGCGAGCAGCGACGGCGAACCGACGCTGCCGACTGCCCGATCCCACTTGACGTCGGTGAGCCGACCGATGCCGTCACGGGTGAAGGCCAACTGCATCGACTCGAGGCCGAGGCTGTCGGAGTAACCCATCCCCGACCGGAACTGGCCACCGTTGGCGAACGTCGAGGTCACCTGCAGCACCTGCGCCGGAGCGAACGCGGACACGAACCGCTCGGCGTGCAGGCGCCCGAGGCTGTCCTTGTCGAACTGCTCGAGCCCCATGATCGAGCCACCGGTCGGGTCGCCCCAGTAGTCGTGCAGTTGCACGCGGCCCAGCGCATCGCGACGCATCCAGTCACTGGTGTTCCACTGACTGATGTTGGTCTGCGAACTCGCGCCGCCGACGACCTGGTTGACGAGCCGACGATGGATCACATGGCCAGGCCCGTCCCGGAAGAACTCGGTCTTGCCCAGGTCGCCGTCGTAGAGGGCTCGCAGGCGCGAGGCGCCGTCGTACTCGGCGAAGATCGCCATGCGCTGGTTCGGCGCGGCTGCCGTGGGTGCGACGGTGTTGCCGGGGTTCTGGATCACGAACGGCCGACCGGCGAAGTCGTACTGCACGATCGTCACGTTGCCGATCCCGTCGTGGCGGGCGACCTTGGTCCGGCCGTCGGCCGCGACCCCGAAGTCACCGAACACGACGCTGTTCCGGATCACGTCGCCGGCGAAGCCGATGCGCGCGTGTTCGACGATGCGGCCGAGACCGTCGGGCAGGTACTGCTGCACACGCCCCTCGGGATCGGTGTAGCGATCGACCATGCCGAGGCTCGTGTAGCCGTAACGGTGCTCGATCGTCTGGTACCGGGGGTGATTCGGGCCTCGCTCACGGATCGTCACGACTTCCCCGAAGGCGTTGACGTCGTACTCGGTCGTCGTCGTCTGCACGCCGCCGGCCGGCTCCAGGTCCAGCGTCTCGGAGCTGCGCAGGAAAGGCGTGTTCTGGTGGTAGTCGAACAGCACCGTGTTGCCGCCGGCGTACCCGTCGCGGACGGCCATCGCCAGACCCAGCGCGTTCCACTGATAGGTGGTCGCCGCAACCGCCGTCTGCTGCATGGCCTTCAGCTGCGTGGCCTTCCCCTGCTCGTAGGTCCACGCGGTGTGGCGGTCGCCGCCGCCGAAACCCCGCACGACGTCGTGCATCCACGTCTGTCGCCCGAGCTGGTCGTGCCGGAGTTCCCGGCGCGCCAGCAGAGTCGTGCCCGAGTGGCTCGTGACCTCCTTGACGCGGCCCTGCGTGTCCAATGCGAAGCGCTGGATCGCGCCGCCGGTCGAATAGGCGACGCCGTTGTAGGGCGAGTAGCCGGGCGGCGCCGTCGTCGACGGCTGCTGGATCGACGTGATCGCACCGGCGTCGTTGCGACCCACCAGTGTCCAGAGGTGGTCACTGCCGGTGAACTCGTACGATCCGGTCAACTCGAGGAACGGGCTGACGAACGACTTGGGCGCACGGACGACCTCGGTGCCGCTGGGGTCGGTCGTCGACGTGCGATACACCGTCCCGTAGCCGTCGAAGTCGAACGTCGTCACGCTCCCGTTGGGGTTGACGACCGATACCAGCCGGCCATCGGCCGCGTACTGGTACTGCGTGACGCCGAACTGGTCGCTGCCGGCGCTCTCGTCGGTCGGCTTCCGATCGACGAAGGTCGTGACGACGCGTGAATAGTGGTAGTGCACCTGCTCCTCGACCCAGTCGCGGGCCTGGCTCACCGCGCCGTGCCGGCTGGGCTTCTGCCCGGTCGAACCGAGGTTGTTCTGCCGGACGACCGCGAGGTGACCCCAACGGTCGTAGTAGCCGCGCGCCTCGCGCAACCCGGCACTCGTGCTGGTCAGCAGGTATGGCACGCCGGTCGCGTTGGTGCGCACGAACGTGGTCGTCGCAGCCAGCGGCGACAGCGCATGCAACGTCACGGACGTCGTGAAGCCGGCCGTGTCGGGCACGTACTCCGTGCGCAGGTCGCCCGTGGCGCCGTCACCGAGCACGGTCTTGGCCTTCAGGTGACCATCGATCGAGTACTCGAACACCGTCGCGACACCATCGCCGTCGACGACCCGGCGCGGCTGGCCACGCACGACACCTGACTGCGGCAGGGCCGGTGGCAGGTTCGGCAGGTTGCGCCAGACGGTGGTCGTGACCGGCGCCGACGCGGTCGTCTCGGGCCCGGTCAACGTGTCCTGGATCCTGATGCCGGCGATGCTGCGCGTGGTCGTGCGCGCCATCTGTCCGTGGCCGAGGTCCAGGCGATCGATGCGATCCGTGTGCGCGTAGACGAACGTGCCGTCCGGTGTCACCTCGCGATCGAGCACCCAGGCGCCCCAACCCGAAGCACCTGCCAGCTGCGTGTAGGAGTAGCTCCAGTCGACCTGAGGCAGGAAGGGGCCGGTGCCAGCCTCCGGATTGGGCACGCTGCGCTTCGTGACCATCTTGTGGATCGGGTGGTACTCGAAGTTCCACGTGCGCACGAAGGTCTGGCCGCCGCGGACAGAGATCTCGCGGCGCTCCGTCGGTTTGTTGCAGACACAGGTCCCGTCGTAGTCGTGTTCGACGATCATCTGCTCGGGCTCGACGTCGGTCGCCGCGACACCCCCGATCGTGCTGTTCTCGCCCGTCGCGTGGACGGCACGCGGCCTGCCGCGGAAGTCGTTGGTCGCCGTCGTCGTGACCCGGTAGAGGCGCCCGGTCAGGCGGTCGAACTCGTACCGCCGTCGCGTCTGCGGTGCGGCACCGTTGAGCACCGCGACCTCGATGCCGGCCATCTGTCGGCCCGGCACCTGCGGTACGAACGGATACGAGAACACCTGGGTCTCGCCGAGCATCACGCGCGACTGGGTCGCCACGCGCCGCGACACCGGATCATAGGTCGTCTCGAGGATCAGCTGATCGGGCAGATCGGACGGCGTGGACAGTACGCGGTCGAACGACGCGCCGTCGTGCACACGCTGGGTTTCACGGAAGGCCGGTGCGCCGCCCGCCTGATACGAGAACTCGGAGACGATCTGCGCATCCACCTCCGAGTCGGCACCGATCACGTAGGGTCCCGGGCCGCTGCGATCGACCAGAACCGGCCGCCGCGGGCTGTAGGCCCGGTACACCGGCAAGTCGAAGAAGCGGCCGCCGGCCCCGACTGCGGGGCCGAACACCATGCCCCAGGAGCTGCCGAGCAGTTCCGGCGAAGCGACGCCGTGCTTCGTGTAGCGCACCTGCAGGAGGTCCATGCCCTGACCGGCCCAGTTCGGCCACGACGAGCTGCCAGAACCGCTGGCACTGTGCCAATCGAAGTGCTGCCGCAGACCGTTGGGGTACTGGATGCTCGTCAGCTGGTTCCACGCGTTGTAGCTGTAGACCGCTTCGTTGTCGTACGGGTCGCGCACGCTGACCAGGCGCCACAGACGCTGCGGCGGCCCCGGCGGCACCCACGGCGTCCCACCGACGCTGACGTAGAGCGAGAAGGTCTCGAAGCGAGCAACGCTGCCGTCGACATGTCGCACTTCCAGGAAGGGCACCGCCGCGGTCGAGAAGTTCCAGAGTTGCGCGCCAGACAACTGGTTGCCGATCCCGATCGGATTGGGCGTCACCAGTGCCGTCTGCGGAACCACGGACGGTACGGACGAACCAGAAGGGTCGTAGACCGCCGTCGTCTGCGGGTTCGCCCCGGTCTGCAGCGGACCGCCGTACTGATAGAAGACACCGCCGTGTTCGAAGATGTACTGGCCAGGCAGGTTGCCGGGCCGCGGCTGCAGCCCCAGCTCCTCGCCGACGAGGTTCTGCAGGTTCGGCAGCGGGAGCGGATCCGCCTCGCCGAGCTTCAGGTCGACGCCCCCGCCATTCCAAGCCGGCTCACTGACGTCGACGACGATCACGTTGTCGTAGAAGTCGGCCAGGCCGCGCAATCCCGTCTCGAGCACCGGCATCGTGATCCGGTACTCGACACTGCCGTAGGTCGAGACCACCGTGACACCGCGGCCAGGATCCAGCAGCACGGCGTTGCGATCCCCCTGGTAGACCGTGTTCTCCGGCAGTCGCTGCACCATGTCGTCCAACAGCACGGACGCCATCGGTACGCTGTCCAGGATCGATGGCTCGTCGACGACGAACTGCTGGTAGAGGGTGTCCTGGCCGACGTCGACGCACATGACGCTCATGTCGACGCCGGGTGCCGGACACTGCTCGTTCGGCATCTGTTCTCCACCCTGCGCGCGCAGCGCGGCGGTCAGAGTGATCAGTGCGCACAGGACTTTCCTGGGCAGGACGCTCGACACGGTTTGTCTCCTATGGGGAACGTGGATGGGCACGGAACTGCCGGCCGAAAACGTGCCGGCGAATGCGAAGGACGGAAGGCGTCGTCCGAGCAGCCGAAAAATCACGCGCTGATCCGGTGCGGCGGCGACTGCCCGAGCTCAGGCTCAGGCGTGCGCTCGCAGTGCGCGCGCGCCCAACCCGGCCGCGAACACCACCGCCAGCACGATCCGCACACCGAACGACAGCCGGTCGTGCTCGCCGTCGAGCAGCGGCGTCGCGAGCAGCAGGTTGGCGACCAGCGCCGCGACCGCCCCGGGCAGGAGCCAGCGCGGCTGCACGATCGGCGCCGTGCGCGCTTCGGCCCGCAGCCACAGCGCGACCAGCGCGAGCCACAGCGTGTAGGCGCTGATGCGCTCGACGTCCCAGGCGACCGCCAGCATCGGCAGCGGTGCGAACACGCTGCCGTAGCAGACCAGCCGTTCGAGCCGCCGCGGCCGGTCCGGTGCCCGCGCGGCCAGTGCGGGCAGCAGCACCAGCAGCGTCGGCGCGACCAGCAGCGCGGCGAACAGGTAGCGCCGCGGTTCGCCGAACGACGTCACCAGCGTCCACATCGTCGGCAGCGAGAAGCCGAGCATCTTCGGCACGTTCTCGTCCATGCCGCCCTGCACGAAGCCGGCGGCGCGCAGGTGCGCGGTGAAGGCGGCCTCGAAGCCTGCCGGCGGCGACGACAGCACGACCGCCATCACGGCCGCCATCGCGACCGGCACCAGCAGCGCCGGATGCAGCGCGGCGCGTTCGGCGCCGGCCTGCGCGCGCGGCCGCAGCCACCAGGCGAGCCAGAACGACGGCACGGTGAGCAGCGCGCAGCTCTCGTGCACCAGCAGCGCCACCACCTGCAGCAGCGCCGCGGGCCAGATGCGACCGCGCTGCGCGAGCCAGCACGACGCGACGCCGAGCGGCAGGAACAGATGGTCGTAGTAGCCGCTCAGGTGGCCGAACTGCACCGCGAACGTCGAGCTCAGCAGCGCCGCCGCGACCGCGACCGTGGCCGGCCGCCAGGCGTCGCGCGCGGCGGTGCGCAGCGCCAGCGCGAGCACGACGCCCGCAGCCGCGGCCAGCAGCACCCAGGCGATGGCGGCGATGCCGGCAGCCGTCACCGGTGCGCCGACCAGCTGGCCGACCCAGGTCAACAGCTGGCCCGGCAGACCGCGTTTGACGAAGCCGAACCGGTAGTCGAGCAGCCAGTGCGCTTCGGCCCAGTCGTTGGGCGCACGCACGGTGCGGCACAGCGACACCGCGGCGACGGCGACCAGCAGCGCGATCGCGGCGCCGCGCCGGACCGGCGCGACCGCGGGACCGAGTTCGCCGGGCGCGGCCATCACGCCGACGGGAAGTGGCGTTTCAGCGCCAGGAACCGCTTCTCGATCAGGTGCCACGACAGCCAGCCGACGCCGCAGCCGACCGCCATCGCCAGCAGGTAGAACGACACCGCGGCGAACAGATTGCTGCCGATCGCCATGTACCACGACCGCAGCGGCACGATCGCGTCGTCGGCGAGCGTCCACTGCGCCAGGTACTCGATCAGCAGCACGTGGGTCAGGTAGACCGCGTAGCTGTAGAGCCCGAGCCGCCCCATGAAGCGCGTGCTGAACACGCGCCCGAGCCAGCCACCGTGGCGCGACACCATGATCAGGCTCGCGGCGAACAGCCCGGCGCACGACAGCCCGACGGTCAGCATCACCTTGCCCTCCAGCTGCGGCCCGCACAGCTGCATGATCGCCAGCAGGCCGGCGATCGAGCCGAACAGCGCCAGCCGCCAGAACCACACCGGTCCGCCCGACGTCACCGCCAGCAGCGCGCCGAGTCCGATCGCGTCGGCGCGGCACGGCGTCAGCAGCCAGGCACGCTCGAAGTCGCCGAACGCGAGGCCGTAGCGCAGCGCCATGCCGCCGAGGATCGCCGCGAGACACAACTTCGCGTGGTGGCGGTCCGGCAGCAGCCAGATCAGCGCCGGCCAGACGAGGTAGAACTGCTCCTCGATCGCCATCGACCAGGTGACCTCGAGCGCGGCGTCGCGCACGTGCATCGGCGACAGCGCGTACCAGACGTTCTGGTAGTAGAGCAGGTGTGCCGCCGCCATGCCGGGTTCGCGTTCGGGCCGCGGCAGCACGAACAGCAGGAGACCGACCACCAGGTAGTACAGCGGGAACACGCGCAGCGACCGCCGCATGTAGAAGTTGCGGAAGTAGCCTGGGCGCCCCTTCGTGCGCACCAGGATGCCGGTGATCAGGAAGCCGCTGAGTACGAAGAAGATGTCGAGGCCGACGAAGCCGAGCGTGACGAAGCGCAGGTAGAGCGCGTCGAGCCACGTCGGCGGCGCGACCGCCAGCGCCGGCAGCGCGCAGTGGCACGGCAGGATCACGATCAGCGCCAGACCGCGGATCCCGTCGAGGCAGGCGATGCGGCCGGGCTCAGCGGAGGCATCGGCCACGGCGGCGTCACTGCACGTCGAGATTGACCAGCACCTTCTGCACGTCCAGCGTGCGCGGCGCCTCGAGGATGCGCGCCGCGATGCGGCGGCACTCGTCGATCGAGTAGCGCCCCATGACCTTCAGCACCGAACGCAGCCGCACCGGCGCGATCGAGAAGCTGCGGTAGCCGACGCCGAGGTAGAACGGCACGCGCGTCGGATCGGCGGCGCTCTCGCCGAACAGGACCAGCCGCTTGTCGCGCCGGTCGGCGTCCTTGGCCATCCGGGCGAGGGTCTCGAACACCGCCGGGTGCACCATCTCGTGGTAGGCGCGCACCGCCGAGTTGTCGCGGTCGGCCGCCAGCAGGTAGGCCTGCAGGTCGTCGATCGACACGACCGCGAAGTCGGCGTCGTTCAGCAGCGAGCCGAGCGACATCGCCGCCGCCGGCACCTCGACGATCGGCGCGATCCGCACGTCGGCGGCGCAGGCGATCTTCGCCTTCTTCAGCGCCACGCGTTCTTCGAGCAACGCCGCCTTGACGCGCTGCAGGTCGGCGGTGCCGGTCACGAACGGCACCAGCACGGCCACGCCCTCGCGGTCGGCAGCGGCGCGCAGGATCGCGCGCAGCTGCATGCGCAGCAGGTCGAGGCTCGCGAGCAGCCCGCGCACGCCGCGCATGCCGAGCGCCGGATTGCGTTCCTGGCTGCGCTGGCCGGGGTCGATCGTCGCCGCCATCACGTCGAGCAGCCGGAACGCGACCGGCCGCCCCTGCTGGCTGTCGATCACCTGCCGGTAGCCGGACACCAGCGTCTCCTCGCTCGGCCGCACCTTGTCGACCAGGAACTGCAGTTCGGTGCGGTAGACCCCGATGCCCTCCATGCCGAACGTGCGCACGAGGTCCGCCTCGCCGGCGCTGCCGCAGGAGCCGAGCAGTTCGATCGCGGTGCCGTCGCGCGTCTGGTGGCGCGCGAGGTCGGCGGGCTTCGGCGCCTCGGCCTTGGTCGCCTTCCAGCGCTGCGCCCCGACCGTGGCCTCGGCCAGCGTCGCGTCGTCGGGCGCGGTCACGAGTTCGCCGGCCGATGCGTCGAGCACGACCAGGTCGCCGTCGCGCAGGTGCCGCGGCAGATCGCGGATGCCGGTCACGGTCGGGATGCCCATGCCGCGCGCGAGGATCGCCGCGTGCGAACTCATGCCGCCCTCTTCGGCGACGATGCCCTCGACCTTCTCGTTGTCGAGGTTGAACATGTCGGCCGTGGTCAGCTTGCTGGCGGCGAGGATGTAGGGGCCGGGCGGCATCACGGCGCCGCGCGCCGCGTCGACTTCGAGGTTGCGCAGCAGACGCGTCGCGACATCGCGCAGGTCGCTGGCGCGACGGCGCAGCATCTCGCTCTCGACCAGCTGGAAGATGCGGTCGTACTTCTCGAACACCGCGTGCACCGCTTCGCGCACGGTCAGGCGCTCCTGCATCACCTGCGACTCGATCTCGGTCGTGAACATCGCGTCGCCGAGATAGGCGAGGTGCGCGTCGAAGATGCGCAGTTCCTGCTCGCCGAGGCTGTCGCTCTGCTTCTGCTTGATCTCCTCGATCTGCGCGCGGCTCTTCTGCAGCGCCTCGCGCAGCCGGTTCAGCTCGGTCTCGACCTCGTCGGCGGCGATGCGCCGACCGGTCTCGCCGGCGGCGAAGCCGCGCAGACGGACCTGTCCGACCGCCATGCCGGGCGCGACCGACTCCCCGCGCAACCGCGTCACGAGCGACCTCCACCGGCCACGGGGAGCAGGAGCGGAACGGGTGTGATGCGTTCGTTCGATGGATGCACGGTCGGTCTCGGCGGGCCGAGCGACCGGAACCTCCGGTCGCATCGACGGCAACTGCGCCGACCCGCCGCTGCGGCCGCGAACCGGCGCGGCGAAGGGTAGCGCGCCTGCCTGCCCTCGGGTAGACATTGCCCGACGGCGCCGTCGCGCCAGCCTCCCCTCGATGGGCATCCATCCCACCGCGATCGTCGCACCCGGCGCCGTGCTCGGCGACGGGGTCGAAGTCGGCCCCTTCTGCACGGTCGGGCCGAACGTCCGGCTCGGTGCGCGCACGCGGCTGCACGGGCACGTCGTCGTCGACGGCGAGACCGAACTCGGCGAGGACAACGAGCTGTTCCCGTTCTGCGTCGTCGGCTGCCATCCGCAGGACAAGAAGCTGAAGGCCAAGGACCCCGCCGGCCGGCTCGTGATCGGCAACCACAACCGGATCCGCGAACACGTTACGATCCACGGCGGCACGTCGTTCGGCGGCGGCCTGACGCGGATCGGCGACCACAACATGCTGCTGGTCGGCGCCCACATCGGCCACGACGCGATGGTCGGCAGCCACGTCGTGTTCACGAACGGCGCGATGGCGGCCGGTCACACCGAGATCGGCGATCGCGCGATCCTCGGCGCGATGGTGGGCATCCATCAGTTCGCGCGCGTCGGCAAGCTGGCGATGATCGGCGCCGGCGCGATGGTGTCGCACGACGCGCCGCCGTTCGGCATGGTGCAGGGCGACCGCGCCAAGCTGGTCGCGGTCAATCTGGTCGGCATGCACCGCAACGGCTACACGCCCGAGCAGAAGGCTCTCGTGAAGCGCGTGTTCCGACTACTCTTCTGGCGTGCCGGAACCCTGCACCAACGCCTCGAACTCGTGCGCAGCAGCGCCTTGTTCCGCGACCCGATCTGCCAGGAGATCGTCGCGTTCGTCGCCGCCAGCAAGCGCGGCGTCTGCAGCCCGCGGTCCGGCCGACAGGCCCTGGCCGGCGGACTCGACGCCGGCAGCGCGGACCCTGGCAGCAGCGAAACCGGTGGCGATGGCGCCGCGGGCTGACGCCGCGCTGCGCACCGTGTTCCTGCTCGCGCTGGCGACCGTGTTGCCGGCGCAGACCGCCGCGACCGGCCCGGTCGCGTTCACGGCGCCCGACGGTTCGCGCTTCCTGCTGCTCGCCGACGCCAGCATGCCGCTGGTGCACTGGGCGATCGCGACGGTGGCGCAGGACCCGCCCGGCTTCGCGGGGCTGTCGCTGGCGGTGGCGCGCACGGCGCTGGCCGGCACGTGGCGGTCGGGCAGCCGCGACCCGGAGCGCGAACCGGCGGCACTCGACCGGCTCGACACGTGCTTCCAGGCCTGGTACGGCGACCGCAGCGAGGCGAACATGGCGGCGCTGGCCGAGGCCGCGACCGCCGCGAACGGGCTCGCCGATCCGGCCGCACACGACCGCGTGCTGGCGACCGTGCCGATGCATCGGCCCGAAGTGCAGGACCGTTCGCCGGTCGTCGCCTACGTGACGACCACGGTTCCGGCCGCGCTGGCCGACGTCGCGGCGCGCGTGCTCGACCGCCGCGAACACAGCGCGCTGCGCGAACTGCAGGCGCGCTGGACCGAGACCACGATCGAACGCGGCGGCCGCCACGGCCGCGACCCGCGCTCGGCGCTGCACGCCGAGGTGCTGGCGCTGGCGATGCCGGACCACCCGCTGCTGCAGGAACTGGCGCAGCCCGGCGTCGCGATGCCGCGGCGCGCCGACGCGCTGCGCACCTGGCAGGCGACGCAGCGGCCCGAGCGCACCGTGCACGTGCTGCTCGGCGGCTTCGACGCCGCGGCAACGCAGGCGATGCTCGAACGCATGTTCGCGGCGACGTCGCTGCCGCCGAGCCCGCCGCCGCCGCGCGCGGTCGCGCGGCCGATCGCGAGCCTGCGGCGCTCGATGGTGCCCGGGCTGCCGAGCCCGGTCGTCGCGCTCGCGTTCGTGCTGCCGCCCGACGCCGATCCGACCGTCGTCGCGCTGGCCGCGGCCTGGCTCGGCGGCGGCGCCGACAGCCGGCTCGGGCAGGAACTGCCGCGCCACGGCCGCGCGGCGGCGGTGACGTCGTGCCGCGCGCCGTGGCCGCCGACGGTCGGCGGCACGAGCCTGCTGTTGCTCGAGGTCGAGGACCCGAGCGGCGTCCAGGGCCTCGCGGACCTGGTGCTGCGCCTCGCCCGCGAAGCGGCGGCGACGGCACCGGCAGCGGCGACGCTCGAGGCGCCCCTCGCGGCGCTGCAGCGCGAAGCGACCGTGGTCGGCAACGACCCGCGCCGCTTCGCGGTCGAACTGGCCACGGCGATGCAACTGTGGCCCGACCACCTGCCGCGCACGCGGCCGCCCGAGCGCGCCTCTGGCGCCGCGGTGCGCCAGCTGCTGGCACGCGTGCTGGCCGGCCAGCCGGTCGTCGTGGAGGGCCGACCGTGACGCGCAGATCGACGCATCGGACCCTGTTCGTGTGCGCGTTGGCGGTCGCCTGCAGCAGCCCGCCGCCGCCGCCCGTCCCGGTGCCGCCACCCGAACCGCCGGCACCGGCGCCGCAGTCGCAACCGGCGACGACGCCGTCGCTGACGACATCGCTGCGCAACGGCCTGACCCTGTCGGTCAGCGAGGCGCCGCCCGGCGACGACGCGCAGCTGCACCTCGCGTTCCTGGTCGGCGGCGCGTTCGTCGCCCCCGGCCTGGCCGAACTGGCGATCGCGGCGCTGGTCGACGGCGCCGACGCGAGCCGCGGCCGACCGAGCCTGGCGCAGGCGATCGCGCGCCTCGGCGGCCTGGTCGAGACCTCGGTCGGACCGCTGACGTCGTGGGTGCAGATCCGCGTGCCGGCAGCCCGCTGGCGCGACGCCCAGGTCGCGCTGCTGCGTGCGCTCGACGCACCGCCGTTGCCGCGCGCCCAGCTCGAACGGATCCGCGCCGAGTTCGTGCGCGACCGCGTCGCCGCGCTCGAAGCCGACCCGGTCCGCGCGCTGGCGGAGTCGATGCTGATGGCCGAGAACGACACCGCCTCCCACATCGCGGCGCTGCTCGACCGCGATCCGAGCGAAGTCGACCTGTTCCGCGCGCGGCTGCACCGGCCCGAACGCGCGCTGTTCGCGGTGCGTGTGTCCGGCGCGCCGGACGCGACGACGCGCACCATCGCGGCTGCCGAACGCGACAGCCTGGCGGCATGGTCGCCGGCACCACTGGCCGGTCCCGAGGCGAAGCTGCTGCCGCGCGGCCTGCAGCCGGGCTTCTACTGGTGCCCGGACCCGACCACCGAGACCGTCGACGTCGCCTGGCTGCAGGTGCTGCCGAACCTGGCCGGACCCGAAGCACCGAGCCTGTTCGCGCTGCACGCGTGCATCACGCAGGACGGCGCCGGCGGACGACTCGAACGACTGCAGCGTGAACAGGGCCTCGACCAGGTGCGCTGGCGCGGCGAAGTCGTGCGCGGCGCCGACGCGTTCGCGGTGCTGCTGCGCGCGCGCGTCGCGGCCGCCGACGTGCCGCGGCTGCAGCAGCTGGTGCAGGCCGCACGCAGTTCGCTGCGCGACGTGCCGCCGAACGAATCCGAGTTCGCGCTGGCGCGGCGGCGCGCGTCGCTGACGGCGGGGCTCGGGCTGCTGGACGGCATCACGCGCCAGCGCGTGCAGGCGACGCTGGCGCTGGGCGGCAACAGCGTCGAGGCGTTCGAGCGCGGCCTCGCGCAGCTCGGCGGCCCGAAGTCGTTCGACATCGCGGCGGCGGCGCGCGCCTACCTGGACCTGCCGTCGATGTTCCTGGCGCTCGGCGGCACGATCCCGGCCGACCTGGCCGACGTGCGATCGTGTGCGCTGCTGCCGGCAGGACTCGGCAGAAGCGGCGGCGGTGACGCCACACCGGCTCCCGTCGATGCCGCACCGTGGATCATGCGCGCCAGCGAGGCGGTCGGCGGCGTGCGCCTGATACGGCGACTGCTCGGCCATCGCAGCGAAGCGCGGCTCCTCGGGGCCGGCGCCACCGACGCGACCGAGACGACGACCTGGCGCAGCGATGGTTCCCTGGTGCGGTCGAGGCAACTGCTCGGCAAGACCATCACGACGACGCTGGCCGGCACGACGTGGACGGAGCAGTTGGACACCGTCAAACAGTCGCTGACGGCGCCGGAAGCAGCGCTGCTGCAACGGGAACAGCGACGCCACCCGCTGGCGCTGCTGGCCGCCTGCCAGCGCGGCGACCTCGGCTTCGCCGCGGTCGCACAGCGCACCGTCGGCGACCGCGACTACATGGTGCTGCAGGCAACCGGCTCGCAGTTCGACCGGCTGCGCATCCACGTCGACACGGTTTCGCATCTCGTGCGCGTGGTCGAGACCTGGGAGACGCTGCCGGACGGCACCGTCGTGCACCTGCAGGACAGCTGGTCGGACTACCGCACCACCGGCGGGCTGCGCGCGCCGTTCCGCCGTGTGACGACCCAGGACGACGGCCAGAGCAGCGTCGAGGCGAACTACTCGAGCTGGGAACCGATCCTGGCGCCGCTCTGACCGCGCTCAGATCGGGTCGAGCGCGATCTCGGTTGCCTTGATCGCGACCCAGACGTCGCCGCCGCGCGCGAGGCCGAGCTCGGCGACCGCGGCCGGCGTCACCTCGGCGACCAGCGGCACGGCGCCGCCCAGCTGCACCCGCATGCGGTCGCCGGCGGCCTCGACGAAGGTGATCGGAGCCGACCAGACGTTGCGTGGCGAGCCGTCCGGCCGCTGCCGGAACAGCGCGATCGCCCGCGGGTGCACGGTGGCGACGACGTCGCCGCTCGCCGATCCGGCCACGACCAGTGCACCACCACCGGGCAGCCGCAGCACGCCGCCCTCGACCACGCCGCGCAGCAGGTTGGTGCCGACCAGATCGGCGACGTAGCGCGACCGCGGCCGGCTGCAGATCTCCGCGACGGTGCCGCTCTGCACGATGCGGCCGTGCTCGAGCACCGCGATGCGGTCGGCGAACGCGAACGCGTCGAGCGCGTCGTGCGCGACCAGGATCCGTGGCCCCGCGAACGACGCCATGTGCGCCCGCAGTTCGCGGCGAAGTTCCAGGCGCGCCGTCGCGTCCACCGCGGCCAGCGGTTCGTCGAGCAGCAACAGCCGCGGCCCGGCCGCGAGCGCCCGCGCGAGTGCGACGCGCTGCGCCTGACCTCCCGACAGCGCGCGCGGCAGCGCCTCGGCGACCGCGCCGAGCCCGAACCGCTCCAGCCAGGCACGGGCGGACGCACGCGCGGCGGACCGCGCCGCGCCGCGGCACCGCAGGCCGTAGGCCGTGTTGTCGAGCGCCGTCAGGTGCGGGAACAGCCGATGCTCCTGGAACACGACTCCGGCACCGCGCGCCTCGGCCGGCACGCGGACGCCGCGGGACGGCTCGTCGAACACGTCGCCTGCGAGCCGCACCTGTCCGGCCGACAACGGCACGAGGCCGGCGATCGCGTGCAGGCAGGTCGACTTGCCGGCGCCGTTCGGCCCCACCAGCGCCAGCGTCTCGCCGGCGCCGACCTCGAACTCGACGTCGAGATCCAGCGCGCCGCGGCGCAGCACGAGCTTCGCGTTCAGCGTCATCGTGCCGGCCACCACCGGTCGCGCAGCGCGAACAGCAGCGCCGCCGACAGCGCCACCAGCAACAGGCTCAACACGATCGCCGCCTCGGGTTCGGACTCGAGCGCGACGTAGACCGCCAGCGGCATCGTGCGCGTGTGGCCGGCGAGGTTGCCGGCGAACGTGATCGTCGCGCCGAACTCGCCGAGCGCGCGCGCCCACGCCACGACGAGGCCGGCCCGCAGCGACGGCAGCACCAGCGGCAGCGTCACGGTCCGGAACGTGCGCCAGCGCCCCGCGCCGAGCGTCGACGCAGCATCGGCGAAGCGCCGATCGAACGAGCGCAGCCCCGCCTCGGCGGTCAGCACGAAGAACGGCATCGCGACCCAGGTCGCGGCCAGCACGACGCCGGCGCTGGTGAACGGCAGCGCGATGCCGAACCACTGCAGCAGCCACGCGCCGACGATGCCGTTGCGACCGAACGCGACCAGCAGTGCGATGCCGCCGACGACCGGCGGCAGCACCATCGGCAACGTCACCAGCACCCGCACCGCCGAACGCACCGGCCCCGCACCCGCCGCCAGCCAGACGGCGACCGGCAGGCCGAGCACCAGCGAGCAGGCGGTGGCCGCGGTCGCGCACCACGCCGACAGCCACAGCGCCTCGCGCACCGTCTCCGACTGCAGGCGGGCCGCCAGTTCGCCCCACGGTGCGCGCAGCGCGAGGCCGACCAGCGGCAGCGCGAACAGCGCCACCACGGCCGAGACCAGCAGCAGCAGCGCCGCGTCGGCGGGACCTCGTCGGGTCGGGTTCACGGCCCGCGGAATCCGAACCCGGCGAGCACCCGGGCGCCGTCGGCCGAGCAGACGTAGCCGACGAAGGCGCCAGCGAGGTCGGCGGCCGGGCCGTTGGTCAGGGCAGCGATCGGGTACTCGGCCACGACGTCGTGCGCCGCCGCGAGGTCGATGCCGGTCACGCCGGGATCCCGCGTGTCGGTGCGGTAGACGATGCCGGCGTCGAGTTCGCCGAGCCGGACCTTGCCGAGCAGCGCCTTGACGTTCGGCTCGTCGGACAACGAGCGCACGGTCACACCGGCCTGCGCCAGCGCCTGCCGCGCGTAGCGCCCCGCCGGCACCTCGGGGCCGCACAGCGCCACGCGCAGGTCGCCGCGCGCCAGATCGGCGAGCGACGCGACGCCCTTCGGATTGCCGGCCGCGACGACGATCGCGAGGCCGTTCCGCGCGAACGTGGCCGGCGCCGCCGCGGTCCGTCCCGCCGCCACGACCTTCTGCATGTGCACCGTGTCGGCTGCCGCGAACACGTCGGCCGGCGCCCCTTCGCGCAGCTGCAGCACCAGCTGCGGCGTGCCGGCGAAGTGCAGCTCGACGTCGACGCCGGGGTGGCGCTGCTCGAACCCGGTCGCCAGGGCCTCGAACGCGGCGGTCAGCGACGACGCCGCGAACACGACCACGCGCCGCGGTGCAGCCGCGCTGTCGCCGCTGCCGCAAGCGGCGAGCAGCAGCAAGGCGATCGACGACCGGCACCTCACGACCGCGCCTTGTCCGCCGGCCTGGCCACGTCGGTGGCGAGTTCGACGACCACGTTGGTCGCCTTGACGACCGCGTAGGCGAGCACGCCCGGCGCGAGCCCCAGCTCGTCGACCGACTCCCGCGTCAGCAGCGAGACGACGCGGAACGGCCCGCACCGCAGCTCCACCTGCGCCGCGACCTTGTCCTTGACGACGCGCGTGACGATGCCGAGCAGGTGGTTGCGCGCCGACGACACCGGCTCGCCTTCGCCGCCCTCGGCCGCGACCTGGCCGGCGATCTGCGCCAGCTTGCGGCCGTCGACGAGCCGCTGCTGGCCACGCGTGCGCACCGCGCCGAGCCGGCCGTCGTCGGCGAGCCGGCGCACCGTGTCGACGCTGACGCCGAGCACGCGCGCGGCCTGTCCGAGGCGGTAGCTGACCATGCCAGCTACTCTGCGGTTCTGGCTCGCAGGTGCAAGGGTTCCGACACATCTGTCTGGCTCCCGCACCACCGGTCGAACGCACGACCGCATGCAGTTCGACCGCGGGTGCGTGCCCACACGAGGGCTCGCGCGCGGCGCCCTCCCGCGCCACCGAGAGGAGCGATCAGCGGCGCGTGGCGCCGATGCGCACGACCATGCCGAGGTAGAACATGTGCTGGCCGTGCACGTCCTCGTCGATGCGCACCGACGGCCGGTTCTCGTTGTCGAGGTACGAGTACCAGCCGTGCAGCGAGATCACCTCGCTGAAGTGGATCCAGGTCTCGACGCCGCCGCCGAAGAAGAAGTCCTTGGTCGACGACTCGCCGGTCTCCTCGAGCACGCGCGAGAACTGGCCCTGCGCGAACGGCGTCACGGTCATCGACTCGCCGAGGTGCAGCCGGAACCGCAGTTGCGCGTCGACCCACTGGTTGCCGACCGGCCGCTGCGCCTCGAAGTTCTGCACGCGGTCCTTCTCGTCCTGCCAGCCGCCGTAGGCGAAGACCTCCCAGGTCGCGTCGTCCGACGAGGGGATGTACCACTCGAGCCGGCCGCGCACGCGCCAGACCGCGGACGGCAGCGTGGTCTCGTTCAGCGGTCGGCCGATGCCGCCGGCGCTGTCGTTCCACTCGCGTTCGCCGATCGCCGTCAGCATGAAGCCGTCGCGCGGCGTGCCGCGGCGGCGGTCGAGCTGCACGCTGTTCTGTTCGAGGTAGAGGCGGCCGCCGTAGGCGTTGTAATCCTCCGGCGGGCGGAAGTCGGCGGGGCTCGGCAGGTCGCTGCGGCCGAACGAGAGGCCGCGGTAGAACGGGCCGATCTCGATGTAGAGGCCGGGCTGCGCTTCGCGGCCGAAGCCGATGTAGCCCTCGTAGTCGCTGCCCTCGTAGAAGCCGTTCGCCCGGTAGTCGTCGCCGTCGTAGAAGCCGTCGCGATAGAACTGCCACGGCCGGCCGCGGAACTCGAACCGCGTCAGCGTGTCGTCGCCGACCATCTTGCCGTCCGTGAACGCCGCGAACAGGCCGTCGCGCCCCGCGTAGGCCTCGAGCGTCCCGCGCCGCGTGCCGAACGACTCGTCGCGGTAGTAGACGCGACCGTCCCAGCTGATCTCGTCGTCGAGGCCGGTCGCGGGATTCGCGCGTTCGGCCGTCGTGCCGATCGCGCCGCCCTCCACCTCGAGCACGGACGCGTACGGCCGCACCGGGTTGCGCGAGTCGACGAAGTCGGCGAACGTCTGGCACGGCAACGCGGCGCCGGCACAAGCGAGCGCGAGACACAACGGAACGGACTTCATGGCTTTCGCGCGGCCGGAGCCGCGCGCCTCACTGGACCTCGTCGCGCCGCTTCAGCCGCTCGGCGGCCGCCGCGACCATCGGATGGTTGGTGTCGAGCACGACAACCGAGTACGGGTGGTCCGCGTACTGGTTTTCGCGCTCCTCGATACGGATCACGCCGCGGTGCCGCAGCTCGTTGACCAGCGCGCGGCGCTCCGGATGCACGAGCCCGCTGAAGTGCTGGCTCATCGCGCCCTTCAGGAACGGCGACAGCCACACCTCCTGGCTGCCGTGCCGGACCTGCGCCCGCAGCAGCAGCTCGACGCACTGCTGCAGCCGTTCGTCGAGAGCGGCCTCGTCGGGCTGGCCGTCGGCGGTGCGCCAGGTCACCGGGATGTGGCCGACGATCGCGGCGCGCGCACGCTTGCTGCGCCCCGCCAGCGTCGCCCGCGCGTCGGCGGCGTGGCCGTTGCCGGTCGGCGCCAACGGCGACAGCGCCGCGGGCCGCTCGTCGCCGACCACAGCTGCCGCGGCCGCCGATTCGGTCGCCGATTCGGCCGCCGCGGGCTGGCTGGCCGCCGCCGCGGGCGTCGCGCCGGCCGCCGGATCGATGCCGATCAACTCGAGCGCGTTCCAGAACCGCTCGGCGCCGACCCGCATGCGCAGGTCGCCGCTGGTGCTGTCCGGGATCGCGACCACACGCAGCTCGCGGTTCTCCTCGAGCACCTGCCGCGCGATCGGGATGAAGTCGCGGTCACCCGAGACGATCACGACCGCGTCGATGTCGGGCCGCCGGTACAACACCCGGCACACGTCGCAGGCCAGCTGCACGTCGGCGGAGTTCTTGCCGGCGTGGCCCACCAGCACGTACTGCGGGTCGAAGCCCATCAGCGCGAGGTCGTGCGCCACCTCCATGCCCGGGTAGGTGTCGAACGCCGCGTACGAACGCCCGAGCACCATCGGCGCGTTGTCGCTGCGCAGCCGCGCCTTCAGGTGCTCGAGAATGCCCAGGCACAGGTCGCGCGTGCGCTGGCCGCCCAGCTCCTCGCGGTTCTTCAGGGACGAGAACAGGTTCTCGAAGTCGACGAAAACGGCGGCGTGCATGTTCGGACGCGGTCGGTCACGCGCAGATCGAGCTGTCCGTCCGGCGGCGCGTCGCCGGGCGAACCGGGAAGACCCGGCGGGCCGCGCTCAGGCCGGCGGCACCGACGTGTCGTGCAGCGACGGCGCCTGGCGCTCGGGCTCGACCGACCCCGGCGTCGGCTCGACGACTTCCTCGAGGTCGTCGTCGGCCAGGTACGTGTAGGCAGCGAGCCCTTGCTCGTAGCGCCGCAGCAGCAGCGCCGACTCCTTCATGTTGACGCGGCCGGCGCGCACCGCGGCTTCGAGGCGGCCGCGCATGCGCCGCATCAGGTCCTGCTTGTCGTACTGCACGTAGCCGAGCACCTCGGTGATCGAGTCGCCCTCGATCACGCGCTCGATGCGGTAGCCGTGCTGCTCGTCCATCGAGATGTGGATCGCGTTGGTGTCGCCGAACAGGTTGTGCAGGTCGCCGAGGATCTCCTGGTAGGCGCCGACCAG
>JAEUHR010000031.1 GCA_016794425.1 Planctomycetota bacterium | reverse complement strand
TCGTCCGCGCGTGAAGATCGATGCCGCAGTAGTGCTTGTGCGGCTTGGTGTAGAATCGCATCCGGCCCTCCTGGGTTTGGTTGACAAGCTGAGCCTACTCACGGTGAGCAGGTGCTCAGGGGGCCTTATCAGCATCCCGACACAGCAGCCGACGAGCGCCCCAAGCAGCGCTAGCAGCTGAACGCCAAGGACGTTGGGCAGACCCTCATGGCCTACGACCGCGCAGACTGGCACTACGGTGGCGACTACCCCAAGGGACTTCCGCCGGAGAACGGGGCGACGCACATCGGGATGTTCCTCGGCTGGGCGATCAAGCGCGGGCTCGTTGGCGATCTTCACAAGGAGCACTCCGTCGAGGCAGTTGCCGCCGTGCGTGACGGCACGCAGAGTGGTCGCGACTTCCTGATGGAGCAGTGCGACGAGAAGTTCACTGATCACGACCTCAGCGAAGAGGGCAACGCGTTTGCGAAGTCCTACTACGAGTCTCGCTACTTCGACGACTACGAGGCCTGCGTTGGTCAAGGGCTCCCATCTCTGTACCACGTCGAGGACAGTCCGGAGAATCGGGCCAAGGTCGAGGCGCTGTTGGACCAGCGCTTCGCGACATGGCGGATGCCCGACTCCAAGGCGCCTGGGTCGCGGGTGACCCGTAGGCCGGGCAGCAAGAAGCGGCCTTGGTGGCGATTCTGGTAGGCCGCCCAACAAGCCCCGGCGCCCACGAGCGCCGCAGCGGCGCTCGCCAGCTGCTGAGCAAAGATGTTGCGGGAGGGTTTTCGGGGTTCGATGCTGTGCGCCAGCCAGCAAATCGACCTGCGAAGTCGCTGTTCGGGTCGCAAAGTTCTTCTCGCCGCCGGAAAACACTTCTTCGCCCCGGATTTTCGTTCGCAGCCGCAACACGACGCTCCTTTCCTTCGGATTTCTTTCCTTCGCCCCGGATTTCGGTTCGCAGCCGCAACACGACGCTCTTCTCCGTCGGATTTTCCTTCCCGGCGCGCGACAACTCCTCGTTGTCCCAGGATTGTTTTCATTCCGCGTCGCAAGCTCTCCATCGGGCCGAGATTTCTTCCATCTGCGCCGCAGAGTCTCTCGCGCGCCCGCGAGAGTCCCCATTCCCGCTGGAAAAACCCCCGCGCGACATTTCTGCGACGAGTGTCCCCCATTTTGCCTTGCCCGCCGCGGAACCACGCGGCGACGTCGGCACGAACGGCGCAGCGCTCAGGGCGCCGCCAGCCGCTTCAGGAGCGCGTCTCCAGCACCCCCACACCTGGCTGCGTTGCGCTCGCAGGCGCTGCAGGGGCATCATGGTTCGTCATCTCCAAGCCTCGCGTGCAGGCCACGGAACCGCCCACATGGCAACAGACAAGCAGCAGCTCGGAGCGTTCGGCGAGGTCCTGGTCACCCGCCGGTGCGCCTGCCCGAAGTGCAAGCGGCGCAAGACCCTCAGACGATTGCCGACCAACTTCAAGTGTGCCGACCTCGTCTGCGACTTCTGCGGCTTCCTGGCACAGGTCAAGTCCAAGTCAGTGACCGACGTATCCCGCTTGCCAGCGACACTGCTCGGCGGTGCCTGGTCGGTCCAGAGAGAGCGCATGGACGCCGGCATCTACTTTCCGCTGTTCATCGTGTTGGTTGCCAGCCCACGCAGAAGCGCCGTCTACTACCTCTCCGCCGACCTCCAGACGCGGCAGATGTTCGTTGCGAGACGGCCGCTTGCCAAAGCCGCACGGCATGCGGGATGGCAGGGCTACTATGTCGACCTGACCCACATGGCCGACAGGTGCATCGTGCGGCTGTCGTAGTCGGACGACACGACGTGGAGCCCATGCGAGCCACGCGCATGGCTTCCGACCAACCGCACGTGCCGGCGACGTGGCGCCTGCTTCACCCCTCTTTCCCGAGAACCATCGATGAGTGCCGCTGCTGCGATCCCGAGCCTCTTTCCGCTGTTCGTCGTGATCGCGAAGCGACGCGCCGAGCGGCGCATCCATCGCCAGCTCGCCGACGCCCGAGCCACCACCGAGGGATCGGCGATTGCTCTGACCCTCCGGCGCTCGGTGGACAAGAGGCGCCTGCAGGGCCTCGTCCGGGGAGGCGCCGTCCGCCGGACCCCTGACGAGCGCTATTACCTCGACGCCGAAGGCTGGAACAAGCACCTCGAAAACCGGCAGCGCCGGACACTGATCGCGCTGGCAGTCGTCGTGGCGCTCGGAGGCATCGCCTTCGCCGTCGCGTACTCGTTGAGGTGATCCGGGCCCGAAGCCACCGTCGTGGCTCTGGAAACAACGGCAACAACGCACCCAGGCCCAACGCACCGGCGCCGCCATGGCCTTCTCCCACGCAGCAGCCGCGTCGACGGCTGACACGACCTCGAACCTCGACGCCCCCGGACGACCGCCGCTGCCGCCATGGCCGACCCCTTGCTCGACGCCGCGACCGACCTGGCGTTCGCGAAGCTGCAGCGAGCCGGCGGCGACCCACGCAACCTCGACGGACCCTTCCGCACGTTGGCGATCGTCTGCGCAGCACAGGGCGTGATCGACAACGGCGGGCTGCGCTACTTCTTCGAGAACAACTGGCCCGGGCAGCCTCCCTATGCCCTGTTCGCGCAGGCCTACCGCAGCATCGGCGCCGCCGTGCTAGCGCAGGCGATAGAAGAAGCCGCCGCGGCCTTCGGGTTCCCCCACCCGGAACGACACGAAGATCGCCGTGACCAGTGCCTGCTCGGGGAGGAAGGCAACCGCATTGCCGCGCTCGACCAGCGCCGCGAGGAAGACGTGTGGACGCTGCTGGCCGCCTACGCTCGCGCCCATCGCAAGGCACTACGCAAGCCGTGGTGGCGGTTCTGGCGATGACAGCCTCGCCCGCCCGACCACGGCCGTCACGACGCTCCCCGTGCCCACCATCGAGATCCACACTCCGATCCGCGCGCCGATCGAGCGGGTGTTCGACCTCTGCCGCAGCGTCGACGCCCACGCGGCGTCCGCGGCCGCGACCGCCGAGCGACCGATCGGTGGCGTCACGACCGGACTGCTCGGCCTCGGCGACCAGGTGACCTGGTCCGCTCGCCATCTCGGGTGGCGCTGGCGCCTGACCAGCCGCATCACCGAGTTCGATCGGCCGCGCCACTTCCGCGACACCATGGTCGCCGGCGTGTTCGCGCGCTTCGACCACGACCACGAGTTCGCGGCCAATGGCGAAGTCACCCTGGTCCGCGACGTGTTCGACTTCACGAGCCCGTGCGGCCGGCTCGGTCGCATCGCCGACGCGCTGCTGGTCACCCGGCACCTGCAGCGCTTCCTCGAACGCCGCCTGGCGGCGATCCGTCGGATCGCCGAGTCCGACGCCTGGACCCGCTACCTGCCGCGCACCTGACCGCCACGCCGCCAGGCGCCGGCCGAGCTACGGCGCGAGGAACACCTGCGTCGCCTGCGAGGCGCCCCAGACCGCGGCCTGCGGATCGAAGTAGATCCACTGGAAGTAGCCCAGATCGCCGACCAGCGCCGGCACGTTCGGCACCGGCAGCGGGTGCGTCGCGAAGCCGTCGGTGGCACCGGTTCCGACCGCGATCGTCGCCGCGCCGAACACTTCGGGCGCCACGTGCACGTCCACGCCGAGCACCTGGAACAGACCCGGGAACCCGACCTGCCCCCAAAGCAACCCCGCGATCGAACCCGCGCGCACGTTCGACAGCGTGGCGGCGAACTGCGCATTGCCGAGCCGCGGCACACCACCGTCGAACCCGGCCCGCGCCGGCGTCGCCGCGACACCACCCGACGGACTGCCGAGCTTGTAGAAGCCCGGGCTGCCAGGCACCGGCGGCGTCTGGTTCTTCCACACGAGCACCTTGCTGACGCTGGTCGTGGGCGTCACCTGCAACACGGACGGCACGTACAGATCCGGCGTGTCGTCGCGGCTCCAGTCGGCGACGCACAGCAGGTCCGGCACCGCCAGCAGCGGCAGCGCGTGGCTGACGGGATGGGCGGACCAGGTGTCGTTGACGAAGCCGTTGCAGCCGTTCCGCACCATCGTCGCCGTCGACAGGTTCGGCCCCATCGCGAACACGAGCTCGGAATCGGCATGCTGCGCCGAGGCGGCCGACCCAGTCGGCGCCGGCACCACGAAGTTGCGGAGCGCGACCAGGTCGCGCGATCCGTCGCGGTCGAAGTCCGCGAGCTTGACCGACATGATGTGGGCCGGCTTCCCGGTCGTGTTCGGCGGCAGCACGAGGTTGGTCCACGACGCCGTCAGCAGCTGACCGGTACCGTCACCCTCGATCAGCTGGATCTCCGGCCCGGCCGCGGTCTCGAGCGAGAGCACGAAGTCCGGCGCCGGCCCACCGAACACGTCGCCGATCGCCAGCGACGTGACGCGCGGCGGCAGCGCCTGCGGCAGCCCGACGAAGTGCAGGCCCTGCACGCTGTCGAACGCGGCGCGGAACAACTCGTAGCCGAACACACCCGCGGCACCCTGCTCGACGACGCAGACGATCGTCTCGGGCGTGCCGTCCCCGTCGACGTCGGCCCACTCCGTGTCGACGACGTTGCCGGTCAGACCGAGCGTGTGCGTCGTGAAGCCGCCGCTGCCGTTCGACACGTAGAGCCGCAGGTGGCCAGGCAGCGTCTGGCCGGTCCAGATGTCGACCGGAGCGCTGGCCACGAGGATGTCGCCGGCACCATCCTGATTGGCGTCGAACACCAGCACGTTCGGCACGCACAGCTTCACGAACGGCGGGTTCAGCGGCAGCGTCGGCCCGAAGAACTCGAGCGAGATCGGCGGCAGGAACGCGCCGAGCTCCAGGCGATGCCCGCCGGAGTTCGGGAACAGCAGCACGTGGCCCGAATTGGAGACGACGATCAGATCGTCGCGCCCATCGCCGGTCACTTCGCCGGCACCGACGCCGAGCACGACCGGCAGCGTCCCCGCGGGCCACGCCGCGAAGCCGAACCAGCCCATGAAGCCGCTGCCCAGCAGCGAACCGTCCTCGTCGGTCGAGACCAGGAAGTTCAGCCCCAGCGCGCCGACCGAATAGAACTCGGGCGAACTGTCGCGGTTGACGTCCAGCACCGCGGTGCCCTGATTGGTCAGCAGCGTGGCACCACCGATGTTGGGAGGACCGAACGGCGGCGTCTGCGGCAGGCAGGACGCCAGGAGAGCGGCGAGCAGCATGGAACCTCCTGAGCTGAGGTCCGAATCGCACCGGGGATGCGTCGGCGTGTCAACCGGCGCCGCCGCTCGGCACCGCACCACGGTTGCAACACGGCCCTCGCCGTGTCCGGCTACAGTGCCCCGCGACGCTGACGTGGACATGTTCGCCTGGCTGCACCGATGGCTCGCGCGCGCGCGGCCCGCCACCTCGCCGGAGGCGAGCATCGTCGTCGCCGACACCGACGGCGCGATCACCGCGACCTACCCCGACGGCCGGCAGCTCGCGGTCGCGTGGCAGGATCTGACGTCGGTCGAGGTCCACACCGACGACAGCGGCCCGTGGGGCGCCGACGTCTGGTGGGTGCTGCGCGACGCCACGCAGGCGTGCATCTTCCCCGCCGGCGCGCACGGCGAACCCGAGCTGCTGCCGAAGCTGCAGTCCCTGCCCGGTTTCGCGAACGACGAACTGATCCGCGCCATGGCGAGCACCGAGCCGGCCGCATTCCTCTGCTGGCGCCGTCCACCGCGTGCCGACTGACATGCCCGACGCACCCGACGCCACGATCACCTACCGCCGTGAGCCGCTGCCCGATGCCGCCGCGGTCGCGCGCCTGTTCGACGCGGCCGGCCTGCGCCGCCCGACGCAGGACCTGGCGCGCATCGGCCGCATGCTGCAGCACGCCGACCTCGTGCTGACCGCCTGGCTCGGCACGCAGCTGGTCGGCATCGCCCGCGCGCTGACCGACTTCAGCTACTGCTGCTACCTGTCGGACCTCGCGGTCGACCGGGCGTTCCAGCGGCGCGGCATCGGCGGCGAACTGCTGGCGCGCGTGCGCACAGCGATCGGCGACCAGTGCAACCTGCTGCTGCTGTCGGTGCCCGAAGCCGTCGACTACTACCCGCAGCAGGGCTTCGCGCCGGCCGAACACGCGTTCCTGATCCGCCGGGCCCGCTGACCGCGCCTCTGCGAAGACGGAAATCTGCGGCACCGCGAACGCGCGCCGCCGCCGCGTCGCTCTCGGGCACCCTGCCCATGAACGCCACCACCGAACCACTCCCTTCCCGCCAGGCGACCCTCTGGGCCGCCGGTGACTACGCCCGCATCGGCACGCTGCTGCAGCCGGTCGGCGAAGCGCTCTGCGACGCGGTCGACGTGCACGCCGGCGAACGCGTGCTCGACATCGCCGCCGGCAACGGCAACGCGGCACTGGCCGCGGCCCGCTGCGGCGCCGACGTGCTCGCCACCGACCTCGTGCCGGCGCTGCTCGCGCGCGCCGCCGCGCGCGCCGAAGCCGACGGCCTGCCGCTGCGCACGCAGACCGCCGACGCCGAACGACTGCCGTTCGCCGAGGCGACGTTCGACGTCGTGCTGTCGACGTTCGGCGTGATGTTCGCCAGCGACCAGCCGGCCGCCGCGCGCGAACTGCGGCGCGTCTGCCGACCCGGCGGCCGCATCGGCCTCACCTGCTGGACGCCGCAGGGCTTCCTCGGCGACCTGTTCCGCACGCTGCGCCGCCACGTGCCGGCGCCGGCCGGCACGGCGTCGCCGATGCGCTGGGGCGACGAACGCACGGTGCGCGAACTGCTCGGCTGCGGCCACTCGGTCGACGTGCGCACCGCGCGGCGCGTGTTCACGTTCCGCTTCGGCTCGGCGGCACAGATGGTCGACCGGTTCCGCGCCTGGTACGGCCCGCTGAAGCTCGCGTTCGAGTCGCTGGCCGAGCACGACGCCGCGCAGCTCGAGGGCGACCTGACGCGGCTCTGCGAGCAGCAGAACCGCGCCACAGACGGCACGCTGGCGGTGCCAGCCGAGTACCTCGAACTGGTCGCGCGGCGCCGCTGACGCGAGCCGGCGCCACCGCCACGGCCGCCGCGGCGAAGCACCCGGACCGGTGACACGCCCGGCACACGCACGTACAGCCGCCATGCTCCGTTGCCTGGCAGCCGTGTTGCCGCTCGCGGTCGGGCTGTGCGCCCAGACGACGACGACCCCCACCGAACCGACCTGGCAGCGCACGCGCGCCGTCTGGTTCGGCAACGATGCGACGCCGACCGTCGTCGCCGAGGTCGGCTTCGGCTGGGAAGCCGTGCCGCACGGCGACGATGCCGAACAGGCGTTCGCCGGCGCGAAGGACGGCGACCGGCTGCCGCTCGGCACGGCAGCCTGGGCCACGTTCGAGACGTTCACCGACTGCGAGTTCGGCTCGGTGAAGGTGCGCGGCGGCCAGTACTACGCCGCACTCGAACGCACACCGGCCGGCTGGTCGCTGGCGCTGCTCGACACAGCGAAGGTCCGCACGGCACAGCTGCTGCCGACGACGCCGCGCAAGGTGCCGGCCGTGGCGACGATCCCGCTCGCCCACGCCGACGGCGACGGCACCGCGCTGGCGGCCGAGTGGCAACTGCGCGACGACGGCGCGCGCCTCGTGCTGCGCTGCGGTCGGCACACGCTGACCGCCGACGCGACCGTGCAGGGCTGCAAGGGCGCGTTCCCGCTGGCGCAGCCGATGGCGCGCGGGGCGGTCCGGCTCGCGTTCGCCGACCCGAAGGACGGCGCCCAGCCGTTCGTGCTGCTCGACCACGGCCAGCCGCGCTGGAACGACGCGCTGACGGACGCCGGCAAGCAGCTGGCACCGGGCAAACGCTGGCGGCTCGGCCAGGACTGGCCGACGACGCTCGAGACCAACGTGCCGCTGACGATCGCCGGCAAGAAGCTCGCGGCCGGCAGCTGGCACCTGACGCTCGCGAAGGCGAAGGGCGACGGCTGGAACCTCGTGCTGTCCGAGGCCACGGCCGACTTCGCGGCGCGCATCGACGGCTTCGCGCCGGACCGCGTGACGCCGGTGCTCGAGGTGCCGCTGCGGCGCGGCAAGGCGGACGCCACCAGCGACACGCTCGCGATCGGCTTCGTCGCCGACGGCAAGCAGCAGCGGCTCGTGATCACCTACGGCGATCAGCAGCTGCACGCGCCGGTCGCCGCTGCCGCGCGCGGCAAGGGCTGACGGGCCGCGGCTAGTGCCGTGAACCGGATGTCGGTTCGTGTTCTCGCGGAGCCATCGTCGGTCCTGGCAAGGCGCGCCCCCGGAGACATATCCGGGAGATCTGTCGAGGAGGCGCAACGCCGCCAGGGACGACGAGGGCCCGCGAAACGCAAGCTGACATCCGGTTCACGGCACTAGCT
>JAEUHR010000020.1 GCA_016794425.1 Planctomycetota bacterium | reverse complement strand
TGGTGCGGGCACCGGGGTGGGGTGAATGCCAACGGGACTCTCCTGCCGCACCACAGGCACGGCAGCAGGCTTGGTGTCCCGAACGCCCCGGCGGTCGCAGGAAATCGCCGGTGATCCACTCAGGTCATCAGTTCCGGGGCCAACCGGCGGCGGGTTTTTCGCTGGCCACGGGCCCCGCCGGCGCGGTATCCGACGACCGCCGATGTCGCACCCGCAGGTCGTTCGCGTCTACAGCACCTACCAGGATCCCGACTACGAGAGTCCCTGGCAGAACGTCGCGCCGCGCGGCAGCACCGGCAGCGGCGTGATCGTCGCGCCGCAGCGCGTGCTGACCGGCGCGCACGTGGTCGCCAACGCGACGTTCGTGCAGGTGCAGAAGCAGAGTGATCCGACCAAGGTCACCGCACGCGTCGAAGCGATCAGCCACGACAGCGACCTCGCGCTGCTGCACATCGACGACAAGGCGTTCGCGCGCGGCATCCGGCCGGCGGTGCTCGGCGACCTGCCGCACCTGCGCGACCCGGTGCAGGTGGTGGGTTACCCGATCGGCGGCGAGGAGGTGTCGATCACCGAAGGCGTCGTGTCGCGCATCGAGGTGCAACGCTACGAACACAGCCAGCGGCACCTGTTGGCGGCGACCGTTGACGCGGCGATCAACGAAGGCAACAGCGGCGGCCCGGTGTTCGCGCGCGGCAAGGTGGTCGGCATCGCGTTCCAGGCGCTGCCCGACGCCGAGAACATCGGCGAGATGGTGCCGGCGCCGATCCTGCGGCGCTTCCTCGACAACGCGAAGCGCGGCCGCGATCCGCGTGTGCCGGGGCTCGGCATCACGACGCAACCGCTCGAGAACGAGGCGCTGCGGCGGCACTTCGCCATGAAGCCGCAGCACAGCGGTGTGCTGGTCACGGCGGTGCAGTACGGCTCCTCGGCGTGGGGGCGGCTCGAACAGGGCGACGTGCTGATGGCGCTCGACGGCCTGCGCATCGCCGACAACGGCACCGTGCGCTACCGCGGCCGCTTCCGCTGCCAGTTCGACGCGGTGGTCGGCGACCACCACGTCGGCGACCGGATGGCGGCGCGCATCCTGCGCCGCGGCCAGGTGCGCGACATCGTGCTGCAGATGGAGCCGATGGCCTGGCTGGTGCCGCGCACCGAGTTCGACCGCCGGCCGATGTGGTTCCTGTACGGCGGTCTCGTGTTCCAGCGGCTGACCGCCGAGTTCCTGCGCAACTGGGGCGACAACTGGTGGGACAAGGCGCCGAAGGAACTGCTGCACCTCTACTACTCCGGCAACCGCACGCCGGCGCGGCAGGAGATCGTCGTGCTGGCGCAGGTGCTCGCCGACGCCGTCAACGTCGGCTACGAGCCGTTCCACAACGACGTCGTCGAGAAGGTCGGCGACCACGCGCCGGTCGACATGGCCGACTTCGTGCGCCGCATGGACGCGGCGACCGGCGAGGTGGTGCTGCAGTTGTCGAGCGGGGGCAAGGTGATCCTCGACGCCAGCGCGGCGCGCGCGGCGATGCCGCGCATCCTGCAGCGCTACCACGTGCCGGGCGACCGTTCGCCGGATCTGCCGCAGCGGGCCGGCGGCGCACGGCGCGCGGCGCGGCCCCGGCGTACGAAGTAGCGGCCGCGCGTCAGCGGGCTACGGCCGGTGGGTGGCCGGCGACAGGTCCGGCGACGCCGCGGTCGCCGGCGGCACCGCTTCGACGTTCGCGGCCGCGGCAGTCGGTTCGAGGGCGAGCGCGTCGTCGAGGTCTGCGTGCAGCGCGGCGGCGCGCAGCCAGAAGCGCGCGATCACGTCGGCGAACGCCAGGTCCCGGCGACGCGCGAGGTCGCCGAGCGGCGCCCAGACCACGCCGTGTGCCTCGGCCGGCAGCGGCGCGCGGGCCGTAAAGCGCGCGCGGCCGAACGCGACGCCGGACCGCGCCGCGAACTGCAGCGAGCCGGCGCGGTCCGCGGCCACCGTGCCGTGCGCGGCGAACGGCGGTGCCTGCAGCCAGTGCGCGGCGAGGTCGAGGGCCCGCTGGTTCGCCGCGGTCACGGTCGTGAGGCCCGGCGTCACGCGCAGCGCCAGGTCGTCGCCGACCGGCGGCAGCGCCCGGCGCCGCCAGGCGGCCGCGACGTCGAACGTCGTCGCCACCGCGACCGGTGCGCCGAGCCCGACGCACCACAGCTCCGGTGCGTCGCCGCGCCGCAGGATCGCCGCCAGGCGCGCCAGCAGTTCGCCGAGCCGCACCGCTGCGGCGTGCGCCGCCACGGGGCCGCCGACCGCGGCCTGCGCCAGCACGTCGGTGGCCTCGAACAGCGTCACGTCGGCCGGTCCGGTGGCGCGGCGGGCCAGAACTCCAGCGGCGGTCGGATCGGTGCGGCCCGCCGGCCGCAGCACGAGACAGCTGCGGTCGACTGCGACGCCGAGGTCCTCGAGGTAGCGCACGGCGTCGAGGTCGCCGAGCAGCGCTGCGACCGGCTGCGCCGGCAGCGCCAGCGCCGCGCTCGGCTGCACACCGAACGCCGTTGCCGCGCCGGCCTGCACGGCGGCCAGTTCGCGCGGGCCGATGCCGTGCGCCAGCACGCACAGCAAGGGCCGTGGGTTCGGGGCGGTGGTCACGCCGCCTTCTTCGGCGTCGCCGAGGCCGTGGCTGCAGCCGGCTCGACGGCGGCCGTCGCGTTCGCTACACCGCTGCCGATGCACGAACCGTCCACGCCACCGGGCCTGCGTGTCGTCGAGTTGCCGGGCCGCGGCCGCGGCGTCGCCGCCGCGCGCGCGTTCGCCGCCGGCGACCGGATCGAGTGCGCGCCGGTCGTCGTCGTGCCGAGCGCCGACGCCGCACTGCTGCGGGGGCGGCTGCTGGACAGCTACTGGTTCTGGTGGGACCCCGAGCACCGCGCGGTCGGGCTCGGCTTGGCGTCGCTCTACAACCACGGCTGTCCCGCCAACGCGCGCTTCGACCGCGACCTGGCGGCGCGCGTGCTGGTGTTCACGGCGGTGCGGCCGATCGCGGCCGGCGACGAGATCACGATCAACTACCACGGCGATCCCGACGACCCGTCGTCGGTCTGGTTCGACCTCGCCTGAACGGGCGCGGCGCCGGGGCCGCGGCGCGGAAGGGCGTGCGGGTGCTTGACGCCGCCGCCGCCAACTGTTCTACTTGCAATAGAACAGTTAGAACACCGCAAGGAATCCCGTGATCATCCGCATCGACCCGACCGCCGCCGAACCGCTGTTCGAGCAGGTCGTGTTCGCGGTCAAGACGGCGGTCGCGCGCGGCACGGCGAAGGCCGGCGACCGGCTGCCGAGCGTGCGGGAGCTGGCGCGCGAGCTGGCGATCAACCCAAACACCGTCGTGCGCGCCTACGAGGCGCTCGAGCGCGACGGCGTGATCGTGCGCCGCCAGGGCGCCGGCTGCTTCCTGACCGGGCGCGGCAGCGACCTCGCCGGCAGCGAGCGCCGCAAGCAGCTGCAGGACCTGATGCGGCGCACGGTCACGGAAGCGTTCCACCTCGGGTTCCAGCCGGAGGACCTCCGGAAGGCGCTCGACCAGAACCTCGACCAGGTGCAGTTCCCCGAGCCACGGAGCCAGTCATGACGGTCATCCTCGAGTTCGACGGCGTGCAGCGGTGGTTCGGCGAGCAGCGCGTGCTGCGCGGCCTGTCGCTGCGGGTCGAGCAAGGCCAGGTCTACGCGCTGCTGGGCCGCAATGGCGCCGGCAAGACGACGGCGCTGCGGCTCCTGCTCGGTTTCCTGCAGCCGCACCGCGGCACCGTGCGCGTGCTCGGCCACGACCCGCGCGACCTCGGGCCCGCCGTGCGCGCGCGGATCGGCTACGTCGGCGAGGACCACCGGCTCTACCCGACGATGTCGGTCGGCGATGCGATCGCGTTCGAGGCCGGCACGCGGCCGGGCTTCCGCCGCACGTTCGTCGACCGCGCGCTCGAACGCTGCGGCCTGCGGCCGGCGCAGCGCATCCCGCGGCTGTCGCGCGGCCAGCGCGCGCAGCTGAGCCTGATCCTCGCGGTCGCGTCGAATCCGGAGCTGCTGGTCTGCGACGACCCGGCGCTCGGGCTCGACGTCGTGATGCGCCGCGAACTGCTCGACGCGCTGATCGACCTGCTCGCCGACACCGGCTGCAGCGTGCTGTTCAGTTCGCACTTCCTCGGCGACGTCGAACGGATCGCCGACCGCATCGGCATCCTGCACGACGGTGCGCTGCTGGTGGACGCGACGCTCGACGACCTGAAGCAACGCGTCGCTCGCTGCACCTGGGTGCCGGCCCACGGTGCCGTGCCGCCGACTGGCCCGCACGTGCTGCGCGTGGCCCCGCGGCGCGGCGGCCACGATCTGACGCTGCTCGACGCGCCGCCGGCGTTGCTCGACGACTTGCGCCGGCGCGGCGAACTGTCGCCGCCGGTGCCGCCGTCGCTCGAGGACCTGTTCCTCGATCTGACCGGTCCCGACCGGCCGGGCCTGCTCGCCGAACCGATCGGCGAACTGGCGGCGCGCAGTGGCGCCGGAGGTGGGCGATGAAGGCGTTGCGCCGCAAGGACGGGTTGTGGGTGCTCGGGCTGCACACGGGCGGCATCGTCGCGGCGACCGTCGCGATCCTGTCGGCCGGTGGCTTCGAGACGTTCGTGGTCGGCATCCAGCGCCAGGAACCGCTGTTCCACGCCGCCTGGAGCAGCGGCCTCGTGCTCGGCGCCGTCGCGGCGTGCTTCGACGAGGTGCTCGGCACGCGCGAGTACCTGCGCCAGCGCGCCGTGGCACCGCGCGACCTGCTGCTCGCGCGGCTGCAGGGCATCGGCAGCGTGCTGCTGGGTTGGCTGGTTCTGGCGCCGTTGTGCGCGTGGCTCTGGTTCGCCGCGTTCGACGACGGCTGGCAGTTCACGTCGCTGGGCAGCCTCGGCCGGCTCGCGGTCGGGTTCGTGCCGGCGCTGTCGTCGGCGGCGATCGGTTTCGCCGCGGCGTCGCTGCCGACCAGCTGGTGGCGGCGGCTCGTCATCGCGGCGGCCTGGTGGCTCGCGGGCGTGCCGCTGGTCGACGACCTGTCGCGCACGGCGAGCCTCACGCACGCCGTCGGTTGGTTCGTGCTGGGCCACGTGGCGCTCGCCGTTCTGGCGCTGGCGGTGGCGTTCGCGGCGGTCGGGCACGACGCCGACGCCGACCGACCGTGGCCGCAGCGCCTGCGGTGCTGGGCGCTCGGCCCGACGGTGGTCGGCCTGGGCCTCGTCGTCGCCGCGCTGCTGCGCGAGCCGCAGGCGGCCTCGCTGTCGGGGTTGCACCGCATCTACCCGCAGGTGGTGCGCCACGGTGAACGCCTGGACCTCGCACGGTGGGAGGGCGAAGGCGCGTGGCGCGTGGTGACCGCCGAGCACGCGGCGACGGCGACCGTGCTGAAGCGGGACGACGGGCACGGCGACGTGCGCGGCACCTGGCGCTCGCAGCTGCAGTTGCCGGATCAGTACGAGATCGAGGCGCCACGCTGGGCGCAGCGCGTACGTCGCACGGCGTGGGGTGTGCTCGGCACGTTCTACCTGTCGGACGACGGCCGCGCCTGGTGGCGGCACTGGCGCACGGGGGTCGTGCAGTTCGGCAAGGGCGAAGCGAACGACCCGTTCGAGGTCGGTGCGAGCCTCGCGGGCCTCGGCGATACGGTCGTCGTGCACGAGCCGGCCGCGAACCGGTTGTGGCGCCTCGACCCCGACCGGCGCCACTGCGTGCCGCTCGCACTGCCGGCCGACGACCGCATCGAGCAGCTCGACAGTCGGTGGCTGCGTCAGGGGCAGGACGACGAACTGTGGACGCGCCTCGGCATCGGCGACGTTTCGTCCGAGCTCGTCCCCTTCGTGCGCGGCGCGGTCCGCAGCTACGTGCTGCGCGGCGACCAACTGGTCGCGATCCCCGGGCTCGGCGACGACCGCGGGGCCGCGCCGGACGACGACCCGATGCAGCGCGTGCCCGCCGACCCGATCACGTTCTCGTTCGCGTCGAGCCCGGACGCAGCGGCGGCGCCGTTCCGCCACGAGTTCACGCCGCGCACGGCGCTCGAACGCGCCGCCGCCGGCGGAGCGCTGACGTGCTCGCTGCTGCGGCCGCCGCTGCTGCAGGGTATCGCGCACCTGCGCCCGCTCGAACGGCGTCCGGCGTGCTGGTTCGACGTGCTGGTGCTCGGCGGTCGCCGCGCGTGGCTCGTGCTCGCCGGCGGCGCGTTCGCGGCGCTGCTGGCCTGGCGCACGGCCCGGCGCCTGCGCCGCCTCGGCGCGCCGCGGCCGACGATCGCATTCTGGAGCACCGCGACCGTGCTGTTCGGGCCGGCCGCGGCGGTGCTCGCCGTCGTCTGCGAACGGCCGCGCGCCTACGCGGACCGCGCGCTGCCGGGGCCGTTCCCGGCGCCGCGCATCACCACCGTCACCCGAATCGAGGAGCCCGTCGCATGATCCGTTTCGCCTGCCTGTTGGCCCTGTTGCTCGCCGCGCTGCCAGCGCAGCGCCTCGCGACCGACGGCCCGCACGTGTCGCCGTTCCGCGCCATGCGCGCCGTCGCGGACGGCATCGAGGTCCAGGTCGACGACGACACCTGGTTCGCGCTCGACGCGATCGCGGGCGTCGACACGGCGACGCTGCTGCGCGGCGCCGAGCGGCTGTGCGGCGACCGCGCCTGGCAGCGCCTGACCGAGGACCTGCCGGCGCTGCTGGCCGCGCTCGGCACCGAGGTGGGGGACCGCGTCGACCTGGTGCTGCGCGACCGGAACGACGGCGCGCGCATCGAGCGCCGGGCGGTGCCGATGACCGCGGAGAAGCGCACGCGGCTGCGCGAGGCGAACCGGCGGCAGCGTCGCGCCGCCCCCGACCGACCCGCGGCCGACGCGGAACTGGCGCTCGCCGACGCGCAGGCCGACCTCGCGGTGCTGCGCGAACTGCTCGACACGCGCTTCGCGTACCGCACCCTGCGCCCGGTCGACCTCGCGGGGCTGCTGCGGGCGGCCGAGGCCGAGTTCGCGGCCGGCGCGCCGCTGCGCAGCCGCTTCGTGCAGGCCGTCGACCGCGTGCTGCGCGCGTTCGGCGACGGCCACTCGCGCGTCGACGGCGCGGCGACCGAAGCGACGCGCTTCCTGCCGTTCCTCGTGCAGCAGGTCGACGGCGGCGCCGTCGCGTTCCGCGGCGACCGCAGCGCGTGGCTCGACAGCGACCACCCGTTCGTCACGGCGCTCGACGGTGTGCCGATCGCACGCTGGCTCGAGGCGGCACGCGCGCGCGGCACGGCGGGCTCGGCCGCGATGCAGCATCGGGAAGCCGAACGCGGCCTGCGCGAGATCGATCTGCTGCGCGCCGACCTCGGCCTGTCGCTCGGCGACCACGTCGCGGTGACGCTGCGCGGTCCCGGCGGCGAGGTCGTGCACGAGGTTCCGCTCGCGGCGCGCCGGCCGGCCTACGGCGCCTGGCCGCGCACCGAGACGCGGCGGCTCGACGGCGGCATCGGCTACCTGCGCCTGCCCGAGATGAGCGGCGACGCCGCGTTCCTCGACGGCCTCGACGCGGCGATGCGGTCGTTCCGCGACACGAACGGGCTCGTCCTCGACGTGCGCGGCAACGGCGGCGGCACGCGCGACGCGCTGCGGCGGCTGGCGCCGTACCTGCTGCCCGCGGCCGGCGCGCCGGTGGTCGGCAACGTGGCGGCCGTGTTGCTCACGCCGGGTGACGCCGAGCGCACGGACGCGCTGGCCGACCGCGGCCTGTTTCCGCGCGACTGGCCGGGCTGGACCAAAGCGCAGCGCGCCGCGATCGACGCGTTCGCGCGTGGCTTCCGGCCGTCGTGGTCGCCGCCGCGCGGGCGGTTCTCGGCGTGGCACTATCTGGTGCTGGACCGCGCCGACAACGCGGCGTCGTTCGCCTACGGCAAGCCGGTCGTCGTGCTGATCGACCGCGCCTGCTTCTCGGCGACCGACGTGTTCGCGGCGGCGCTCGGCGCGCTGCCGAACGTGCGGCTGGTCGGCGAGACCACCAGCGGCGGCAGCGGCCGCGCCCGGCCCTACGAACTGCCGCGCAGCGGCGTGCGGCTGCAGCTGTCGACGATGGCGTCGTTCCGACCCGACGGTGTGCTGTTCGAAGGCAACGGCGTCGTGCCCGACGTCGAGGTGGCGACGCAGCCCGGCGACCTGATCGGCAGTTCGGACGCGGTGCTCGAGCGCGCGCTCGAACTGCTGCGGTAGCAACGCGGCGTGCCGCGGCTACGGTGCCGGTGTGCACGCACCGAGACCGAGCCGCGCCGTCGCACCGGCTGTGAGGAACTGATGGCGGACCGCTTCGTCGCCGCGGCCGCGGGCCCGCTGTTCGAGCAGCTCGCGCGCCACTTCGCCGACTGGAAGCGCAACACGCTGCGCGAACGGCTGCGACTCGGCTGCGTCACCGTCAACGGCGCCGCGGTCTGGCGCCACGACCATGCGCTGCAGGCCGGCGACGTCGTCGAGGTGCTCGGCCAGGCACACGCCGCCGCGGCGCGGCAGCCGCGGCCGCCGTTCGCCGTGCTGCTGCACGACGACGACCTGCTGGCGATCGACAAGCCGGCCGGCCTGCTGTCGGTGTCGACCGACGACGAACGCGACCGCACCGCGCTGGCGCTGGTGCGCGCGTTCGCGGGGCCGGTCTGGCCGGTGCACCGGCTCGACCGCGACACGTCCGGTGTGCTGCTGTTCGCGCGGTCGCGCGAGGCCAACGACCGCGTGCGCGGCGACTGGGATCGCGTCGAGAAGGTCTACCGCGCGGTCACCGACGGCGTGCCGGATCCGGCGCAGGGCACGATCGAACTGCCGCTTTGGGAGGACCGCAACCTGCGCGTGCACGCCGGCCAGCATCCGGAGGCGCGGCCGGCGAGCACGCACTACGCGACGCTGGCCGTCGGCCGTGGGCGCAGCCTCGTCGAATTGCGGCTCGACACCGGCCGCAAGCACCAGATCCGGGTGCACCTGGCGGCGATCGGCTGCCCGGTGGTCGGCGACGTGCGCTACGGCCGCGGCGGCGAACGGCTGTGCCTGCACGCGCTGCGGCTGTCGCTGCCGCACCCGCGCGACGGGCGGCAGGTGGTGCTCGAGGCACCGATGCCGGCCGGCTTCCGCGCGTTCGTCGCGGCGCGATGAGCACCGGCGCAGAGCCCCATCGCTGCTTCAGCCGAGGCCGAACGGCAGGTCGAAGAGCAGCCAGACCACCAGCAGCAGCGACCAGCAGAACCACAGTGCCACCGAGTACGGCAGCATCGTGGCGACCAGCGTGCCGATGCCGGCCTTCGGCTGGTAGCGCTGCAGGAACGCGATGATCAGCGCGAAGTAGCTCATCATCGGCGAGATCACGTTGGTGACGCTGTCGCCGACGCGGTAGGCCGCCTGCGTGGTTGCCGGCGGGTAGCCGAGCAGCATCAGCATCGGCACGAAGATCGGCGCCATCAGTGCCCACTTCGCCGACGCCGAGCCCATCACGAGGTTGATCACGGCGGCCAGCACGACGAACGCGAGCAGCAGGCCGACGCCGCCGAGGCCGCTGGCCTGCAGCACGTCGGCGCCTTGGACCGCGAGGATCAGGCCGAGCTTGGTCCAGTTGAAGAAGCTGACGAACTGCGCGGCGAAGAACACCAGCACGAGGTAGCCGCCCAGTGTCTCCATCGACTTCGCCATGCCCTTCATCGCCGCCGCGTCGCTGCGGATCGTGCCGGCGGCGATGCCGTAGGCGAGGCCCGCGAGGGCGCTGCCGGCGAAGATCAGCGCGACGATGCCGGACATCAGCGGGGAGTGCAGCAACGAGCCGGTAGCGGGGTCGCGCAGGAAGCCGTCGGCGGGCACGGTGCCCCACAGGAGCCACAGTGCGCCGAGCACCAGCACGGCCGCGGCCGCCCACAGGCCGCGGCGTTCCGCCTGCGTCAGCGGCCGCAGCGCCGTGTCGTCACCCCCGCTCGAGGCCGGGCGCTGGTACGGACCGAGCCGCGGCAGCACGATGCGTTCGGTGACCACGGTGACGACGACGGTCACCAGGAACGTCGACACGGCCAGGAACCAGTAGTTGCAGGCCGGATTCACGACCGCTGTGGGATCGAGGATGCGCGCTGCCTCCTGCGTCAGGCCGGCCAGCAGCGGGTCGATCGTGCCGAGCAGCAGGTTGGCGCTGTAACCGCCCGACACGCCGGCGAACGCGGCCGCGAGTCCGGCCACCGGATGGCGGCCGGCGGCCTCGAAGATCAGCGCCGCCATCGGCACCAGCAGCACGTAGCCGACCTCGCTGGCCGTGTTGGACAACACGCCGGCGAACACGACCACCGTGGTCAGCAGCCGCCGCGGCGCCGACAACACCAAGAGGCGCAGCGCGGTGCCGATCAGGCCGCTCGACTCGGCGATGCCGATGCCGAGCAGCGCGACCAGCACGGTGCCCAGCGGCGCGAAGCCGGTGAAGTTCGGCACCAGGTTGGTCAGGATCCGGTGCAGCCCCTCGCGCGTCATCAGGCTGATCGGCGTGATCGTCTCGCCGGTCACCGGGTGCTGTGCCGACAAGTCGAACCAGGTCGCGACCTCGCTGAGCACGACGATCGCGAGCGCGAACAGCAGGAACAGCGTCGACGGGTGCGGCAACGCGTTGCCGACGCGCTCGACCAGCGCGAGGAAGCGGGCCATCGCGCCACGGGGGGCAGTGGGGTCGGACATGCGGACGGGATCGGATGGAGGGTGACGACCATAGCTGGCTGCCGCGCCGCGCCGACCGGATTCGGCCGTTCCGCGGCTGCATCCGCGGCGGCCGGGCCCACGAACCGCGGCACGTTCCTTCCACCCCACGAGGTCACCCATGCAACTGCGTTGCGCCGGCCTGATGGCCGCGGCTCTCTGCTTCTCCACACCTGCCACCGCGCAGGACACGATCGCCGATCTCGTCGTCGCCGCCAGCGGCGGTGCCGCGGCCGGCACCTTCGACCAGAACGGCAACGACTACGACCTGCTGCTCACGGCCCTGAACACCGCCGGCCTGACGGCCGCCGTGGCCGATCCCGCGGCCGACCTGACGGTGTTCGCACCGCGCGACGCGGCCTTCGTGCGGCTCGCGCGCGACCTCGGCTACCAGGGCCAGGACGAACAGGGCAGCTGGACGTTCCTGGTGCAGGCGCTGACCACCCTCGGCGGCGGCGATCCGGTCCCGGTGCTGCAGGACGTGCTGAAGTACCACGTCGCCCCGGCGCGGATCACGCTGTTCGGCGTGCTGGTGCGCAGCCTGTTCGGCATCCCGATCCCGACGCTGGTGCCCGGCGCGACGATCCAGCCGGCGTTCACGCGCCTGATCGACAACGAGCCCGACCTCGGCGATCCGCGCGTGCGGCTGCCGCTGAACCTGTTCGCCACCAACGGCGTCGTGCACACGATCGACCGCGTACTGCTGCCGATCGACCTGCCCTGACCGGTGCGCCCGCCGCCGCGCGGTTGCTTTCCGCGCGGCGGGACCCCACAACCGGGGCCGCGCATGGATTCCGTCAGCCAGTTCGCACTCGGTGCCGCGGTCGCGGTGGCCGCGCTCGGCGATCGGGTGCGGCCGCTGCGCGCCGTCTTGTGGGGCGGCGTGCTCGGCACGCTGCCGGACCTCGACGTGCTGATCGACCACGGCGACGCGGTCGCGAACATGGTGCGGCACCGCGCCGAGAGCCACGCGCTGCTGTGGCTCTCGCTGGCGGCGCCGGTGCTCGCGTTCGGCATCGCCGCGCTGCACCGCGAACGCGATCGCTTCCGCCGCTGGTGGTGGGCGGTCTGGCTGGCGCTGGTCACGCATCCGCTGCTCGACGCGATGACCGTCTACGGCACCAAGTTGTGGCTGCCGTTCGACGGCCGCGCGGTCGGGGTCGGCAGCCTGTTCGTGATCGACCCGCTCTACACGCTGCCGCTGCTGGTCGGCACCGGCTGGTGCCTGTGGCGCCGCGGCGACCGCCGCGGCCGCCGGGCCAACGCGCTCGGCCTCCTGTTGAGCACGCTCTACGCCGGCTGGAGCGTGGGCAGCCAGCAGGTCGCGCTCTCGGTCGCCGAACGGTCGCTGCGCGCGCAGGGCATCGTCGCCACCGATCTGCTGGCGACGCCGGCGCCGCTGCAGACGGTGCTGTGGCGCCTGCTGGCCGCCACGCCGCAGCACCTGTACGAAGCACACTGGTCGTGGTGCGACGGCGAGCGGCCGCTCGCGTGGACGCGCATCGACCGCGGTGCCGAGCACCTGACGACGCTGCGCGAGGCGCCGGCCGTGCTGGCGCTGCAGGCGCAGAGCCAGGGTTTCTGGAAGTGCTGGCGCGATGGCGACACCGTGCTGCTGGCCGACGCGCGCATGGGCATGGAGCCGCGCTACGTGTTCACGTTCGAGGTCGGCAGCGCGCACAGCCCGGTGCAGCCGCTGGAGCCGACCGTGCTGCGGCGCGAGCGGTTGCCGCTCGGTGACGGCCTGCGCTGGTTGTGGGCGCGCATGTGGGGCGCCGCGGTGCCGCCGCTGCCGCTGCGCTGACGCTCAGCCGATCGGCAGGAACAGCGTGTCGTGCGCGAACAGCAGCACCGCGAGTTCGCGCAGTTCGCCGTTGCTGTGCGGGCGCGCCGGCAGATCCGGATGGTCGCGCAGCAGCGTGCGCACGCGGCCGAGCCAGCCCGCGTCGTCGCGCAGACGGACGTCGTCCCAGCCCGCCGCGATCGGCAGCGCGCCGCGGGCGAGGTGCTCCTGCACGTTGATGCGGAACCGCATGCAGGTGCCGTACGGCGAGAGCCCGAAGCGGATCGGCCGCTGCTCGAGCGGGTCGGCCCACGGCAGCCACCGGCCGAGCTGGGTCTCGAGGTCGGGCAGCCGCAGTTCCGGGTGCCGCGCCGCCAGTTCGAACGCGGCGAACAGCGGCGCGTAGAGCGGGTTCGGCGCGCGCCGGCCGACCCGCAGGCTCGCCGCGTGGCGCAGGAACTCGTCCTCGGCCGCGAAGTCGACGTGCGCCGGCAGGCAGGGACCGTGGTCGCGACCGCCGAGCACGAGGCCGCCCGACCGCAGCGACGCCGTCGCCGCGCCGCGGCCGGCCGCGCGCGCGTCGGCCGCCTGCAGCACGACGTCGCCGTCCTGCGTGCGCGCCGGCACACGGCCGCCGAACGTGCGCAGCCGCGCCAGCCGCAGCCGGTGCCGCAGCGGGTGCTCGCTGCCCGCGAACAGCGGGTGCGGCACCTCGGGCCCGACCTCGCGCGGCGGGGCGTCGAAGCGCCGCGCGCAGACGACGAAGTTCGACCGCAGCTCCTGCCACAGGTCGAGGTAGTTCAGCACGAAGCTCTGGTCGCGGTCGGCGAAGCCGAGGCGTTCGGCCATCACGTCGGGCTGGCCCCACGGCCGGTGGAACCAGTGGCCCGGCGCGAGGCCGGCCGCGCGCAGCAGCGCGCCGAGCTGGAAGCCCGTGAAGCCGCGGTCGCCGGCGTGCAGGAAGCCGTCGACGACGCCAGCGTCGTTGCGGCTGTCGGCGTAGGTCGTGAACGCCCAGCGCAGCGGGTGCGCCTTCGGCAGCCCGCGCACGAACTGGCGCAGCAGCGCCGGGTGGTGGCGTTCCCGGGCGCCGAGGCCCAGCAGCCGCGCGAGCCGCTGCAGCTGGAACACGCGCTGCCGCGACCAGTGCGGGTAGACCATCAGCCGCAGCACGCCGCGCGGTGACAGCCGTTCGCGCAGCCCACGCAGTGCCGCCAGCGGATCGGCGAGGTTCATCAGCACGCCGTAGCACTCGATCACGTCGAACTGCCCGTCGGGCCAGGTCGCTGGCTCGGCGAGGTCGACCGGCGCGAACGCGACGTGCTTCTGGCGGTGCAGCGCGCAGCGGCGCCGCGCGATCTGCAGGCTCGCTTCGCTGAGGTCGGTGGCGACGATCTCGGCCTGCGGGTTCGCGACCGCGAACGCGTACGGCTGGAACGTGCCGCAGCCGGCGATCCAGATCCGCGGCCGCGCCGGGGCCGGACCGCTGCCGCAGCGGTCCCACAACCACGCGGCGTTCAGCTCGAACGGGTGCGTGCTCGGCAGCGAGGCCAGCAGCGGCACGTGTGGGTACGGCCATGCTTCGTACTGCGCGCGCAGCACCGCGGACTTGCTCTGGGTCGCCATCCTTCGCCGTGGCTACATCGGCAGCCGGGGGGTGGCGGCCGCAGGTGACCTCGGGTCACGTGCGCTCGGTGCGGTCGGCAACGGCGCCGTCGGTTCCGCCATGCGTGGCTGGCGCCGTCACCCACGTGGGGTCCGCGGATTGACGCGGTCGCCGCGCGGGGGGACCATCGCGGCGCCGCTGATCGCAGCCCGCGTTTCTCCGCCAGCCCCCACCTCTCTCTCTGCGGCTCGGGACCGCAACGCCGATGCGAACCCTTCTCTGCCGCGCCGTTCCCGGCGCGTGCGCCTTCCTCTTGGTGGCGGTGTGCCTCGCCGCTCAATGCGGTACGCAGTGGGTGGCCGGGTCCGGGGTGCCGGGCACGAATGGCCGCGTGCTGGCGACGGTCGCGTGGGACCCCGACGGCGCGGGGCCGGCGGGGAGCAACCTCGCGGCGGGCGGCTGGTTCACGCTGGCTGGCACCGTGGCCGCGAACCACGTCGTGGCCTGGGACTCGGTCGCGGCGTCCTGGGCGGCTCTGGGGTCCGGCACGGACGGCCCCGTCGACGCGCTCGCGGCGATGCCGAATGGCGATCTCATCGCGGGCGGTGCGTTCACGTCGGCAGGCGGCGTTGCCACCGGCCACGTCGCGCGGTGGGACGGTTCCAACTGGTCGTCACTCGGCGCCGGCATTGCCGTCGGCCAGGTGTCGGCGCTGTGCGTGATGCCGAACGGTGACCTGATCGTCGGCGGCTACTTCGGTACGGCCGGTGGCGTCCCCGTCAGCAACATCGCGCGCTGGGATGGCACGAACTGGCTGCCGCTCGGCAGCGGCCTGATCGCTGCCGTGGAGGCGCTGTGCGTGATGCCGAACGGCGACCTGATCGCGGGCGGCTACTTCCCGACGCTCGGCGGTCAGGTCGCGAACCTGGTCGCGCGCTGGGACGGAGTGACCTGGTCCATGTTGAGTTTCGGCTCGCCCCAGGTGCCGTTCACGGTCGAGGCGCTGGCGGTGATGCCGAACGGCGACCTGATGGCCGGTGGTGCGAGCATCTTGTACGACAGCCAGGGCCAGGTGATCGCGTCGACCCATCCGCTCGCCAGCTGGGATGGGGCGAGCTGGACGGGGATTCCGGTCGCCACGGGCTCGATCAAGGCGCTCGCGGTGTTGCCCGGCGGCAGTCTCGTCGCCGCCGGCGGTGAGGTCGTCGTCGGCAGCGGCACCACGTGGTCGGTGCTGGGCGCCGGCATCGGTTCGCAGGCGCAGTGCGAAGCGCTCGCGGTGCTGCCGAACTCGGACCTCGTGCTCGGCGGCGAGTTCACCAGCCTCGGCGGCACGATGGCCCATCGCCTGGCACGGTGGAACGGGGCCGCCTTCGTGGCGCTGCTGCCGTCGGTGCAGCCGGACCAGGCGGTGCGCCACGTCGAGGTGTTCCCGAACGGCGACGAACTGGTCGTAGGCAGCTTCACGACGATCGGCGGCATCGCGGCGCGTGGCCTGGCGCGGGCCAGTGGCGGTGGCTGGTCCGCGTTCGTCGGCAGCGGCGATGTGCTGTCCTCCACGCTCACTGCGACCGTCGCGCCGAACGGCGACGTGATCGCGGCCGGGCATTTCCTGACGCCGGGCAGCGGGTTCAGTACGCACCGGGTCGAACGATGGGACGGCGTCGGCTGGTCCGCGATCGGCGTGCCGAACAACATCGTCCAGGTGCTCCGCGTGCTCGCGAACGGCGACGTCGTCGCCGGTGGCAACTTCACGGCCATCGGCGGTCTCGCCTGCAACGCGATCGCGCGCTGGGACGGCAGCTCCTGGCAACCGCTGGGCGGCGGCATCGTCAGCGAAGTCAGCGCGATCCACGAACTGCCGAACGGCGACCTGATCGTCGGCGGCTACATCACCCAGGCGGGCGGCGCGCCGGCGAACTTCGTCGCGCGCTGGGACGGTGCCAGCTGGTCCCCGCTCGGCGCCGGCGTCGACTACCGCGTCCACGCGATCACCTCGCTGCCGAACGGTCACGTGGTCGTGGGCGGCACCTTCTTCAACGCCGGCGGCGCACCGGCCGTCAACGTGGCGCGCTGGGATGGCGCCAGCTGGGCGCCGCTCGGCAGCGGCTGCAGCGGCTTACGTGTGGGATCGCTGAGCGCGCTGCCGAACGGTGACCTGGTCGCGGGCGGTGCGTTCACGTCCGCGGGCGGCGTGCCCGTGAACGGCATCGCGCGGTGGAACGGATCCACCTGGGCATCGCTGCAGGCGCCGTTCGTGCTGCCGTTCTTCAACGGGGTCAGTGCGATTGCCATGGCCGCGAACGGCGACCTGATCGTCGGCGGTGACTTCGCGTCGACCGACCCGCTCGTCGGTCCCTACCTCGCGCGCCTCGCGTCGACCTGTCCGGCGACGGCGTTCCCGACCGGTCTCGGTTGTGCGGGCAGCGGTGGCCTCAGCACGCTGACTGCGGTCACGCTGCCGTGGGTCGACGCCACCTTCCGCAGCCGCGCGACCGGCCTGCCGGCGACCGCGGTGGTCGCGGCGCTGTTCAGCTTCACGTCGATCCCGCAGGGCACGTTGCCGTTGGCCACCACGTTCCCGCAGGCGCCCGCCGGCTGCGACGTGCTGGTCGCGCCGGACATCCTCGGTGCGGTGATCGCGAACGGCGGCGTCGCCGACCATGCGGCGTTCCTGCCGAACACGCCGCCGCTGGTCGGGCTGACGTTCTTCCACCAGATGGTGCCGTTCGAGCTCGACGCGCTCGGCAACGTGGTCGCCGTCACCGCGACCAACCGGCTGCAGCTGACGGCCGGCGCCTTCTAGGCGTCCGCGTCGCCGCCGTCGTCGTACATCTCGGCGATCTCCTCGCGCGCGGCGGCGAGGTCCTCCGGCGTCTTCACCGGCAGGAACCGCGTGTGCTTGCCGCTGCGCCGGATCTGCAGGAAGTTCGTCGACAGGAACGCGGTCAGCTCGCCGACCAGGTGTTCGACCTGCACGGCCTTGCGGCCCTCGACGGTCTTCTCGACGTAGTACCAACCGAGGTCGAAGTCGCGGTCGAGCGCCTGCGCGCTGAACCAGAACGTGTTGGTGTTGAACACGTCGACGATGTTCGGGTCGAAGCCGGGCCGGAAGCGCACCTGCTCGATCAGCTGCGTGCGGCCGAGGTACTGGAACGGCGAGCCGCCGACGTCCTCGGGCCACTTCGGCGCCAGTTCGACGGTCGCCTCGCACCGTCGCTGGATGTGGTGGCCGAGCAGCACCGGGTCGACGCGCGCGCCGAGGTTGTCGACGTTGCGCACCAGCAGCCAGCGGCCGCCGCCGTCGAGGAACCGCTGCAGCGCGCCGCAGCGGCGGAACGCGGCCGGGAAGTCGCCGTGGCCCGGCCCGTACGGCGACAGTTCGCCGTTGTCGAGCCGGAACAGCTCGCCCTTCTTGTCCATGCGCAGCGCGACGAACTGCGTGAAGTGCACGATCTCGGCCGGATCCTTGCCGAACCACTCGTGCTGCGCGAAGTGCTGCTCGGTCGCGGCCAGCGTCGCGAAGCTGTTCATCAGGAACAGCGGGATGCGGCCCTGCGCCTCCCGCGCGGCCGCCTGCACGTCCTCGACGCAGAGGCCGAGGAACGAGCGCGACGCGCCGAGCACCGGCACCACGCCCTTGACGACGCCGCCAAAGCGCGTGGCCATGCCGCCGTTCAGCACGACGACGCCGACTTCGCCGCGACCGATCGCGTCGCGGCCGAGCCGTTCGAGTTCGCGCCAGGCCTTGGTGCCGCTGCCCGGCAGCTTCTGCACGGTGCCCGGCGGCGGCGCCAGCAGGTCGCCGGTGACGGCGTTGGTCGCGAGCGACAGCCGGCCCGCCGCGAGGTCCTGCTGCCAGCGGCGTTGCAGGTCCGCGTCGTAGCCGAACTGCTGCAGGAAGGCGAGCTGCGGTTCCGTCGGTGCGGTCACGGCGCGAACAGGCTACCCGCGCGGTCGTTCCGTGGCGAGCGTGCGGCGGCTACACCTTCGGCCATGGAGGCTTCCGCCGAGAGCGTGGCCGCGCCGCGGCTCGACCCCGATGCACCGCTGACGGTGCTCGGCGGCATCGGCCCGAGCACGCAGCGCCGGCTCGCCGCGGCCGGGCTGCGCACCGTGCAGGACCTGATCGGCTGGGTGCCGCGGCGCTACCGCGCGCTGCGCGAACTCGACGCGCCCGACGAGGCTGCGGTCGGCGAACTGGTGCGCCTGCGCGGCGAGGTGATCGCGTGCCGCAGCGCGTGGCTGCCGGGCCGGCGGTCGATGGTCACGGTCACGTTCGCATGTGCCGGCGGCCCTGGCTTCGACGTGCCGTTCTTCCAGCAGCCGTGGTTGAAGAAGGCCTACGCGCCTGGCCAGCAGCGGCGCGTCGAGGGCACGCTGCAGCAGAAGGGCCGGCGCTTCGTCGTGCACGGCGCCCGCGTGCTGCCGGCCGGCGCGGTGCCGACCGGCGAGGTGCAGCTGCGCTACGCCGAGGTCGACGGCGTCTCGGCGGCGCGGCTGCAGCAGTGGATCGCGCTGTGCCTGGACCGCGTCGACTGGACGCGGCTCGTGCTGCCGCCGCTGCCGGCGGGACTCGCCGCCTACGACGGCAGCGCCGAACGGCTGCTGCGCGCGATGCACCGGCCGGCCGACGTCGCCGAACACGAACACGCGCGGCGGCACTTCGCGGTGCGCGAAGCGGCCGAGCTGTTCGCGACCGTCGAGCGCGCGCGGCGCGCGCGGGCCCGGCGCGCGGCGCGGCCGTTCCCGGTCGATGCGGCGCTGGCGGCGCGCATCCTGGCGCGGATCCCGTTCGCGCTGACCGACGACCAGCGCACCGCGGTCGACGGGCTGTGGCAGCGGCTCGCCGGCCCGTCGGCGATGGGCGTGCTGCTGCAGGGCGACGTCGGCACCGGCAAGACCGCGGTCGCGATCGCGGCGGCGCTGGCGGTGCTCGCGCGCGGCGCCACGGTCGCGTTCCTGGCGCCCACCGAACTGCTGGCCGAACAGCACGCCGCGGTGGTCGCCGGCTGGCTGCGCGGCAGCGACGTGCGCGTCGTGCTGTGCACCGCGTCGTCGCGACCGGCCGAGCTCGACGCGGCCGGGCCACTGCTGGTGTTCGGCACGCACGCGCTGTTCGGCGCCGACCTTTTGCTGCCGCGGCTCGGCCTCGTCGTCGTCGACGAACAGCACCGCTTCGGCGTGCAGCAGCGCATGGCGCTGGTGCAGAAGGGCGACGATCCGCACGTGCTGGTGATGACCGCGACGCCGATCCCGCGCACGCTGGCGCTGGTGCTGTTCGGCGACCTCGACGCGATCGCGCTGCGGCAGCGGCCGCCGGGGCGGCGCGCCGTGCGCGCGTTCCAGCTGGCGACCGAACGCTGGCCGCGCGCCGTGCAGTCGATCGCGCGCGCCGTGCGCCGCGGCGGGCGCGTGTTCGTGGTCTGCCCCGCGGTCGGCGAGGACGGCGAGAAGGGCGGCGTCGTGCGCGTGCACGAGGCGCTGGCACCGCGCTTCCGCTGCGGTCTCGTGCACGGTCGCCAGAAGGCCGCCGAACGGCAGGCCGTGCTGACCGCGTTCCGCGACGGCACGCTCGACGTGCTGGTCGGCACGACCGTGCTCGAGGTCGGCGTCGACGTGCCCGACGCGACGCTGGTGGTCGTGGTCGCCGCCCATCGCTTCGGCATCGCGACGCTGCACCAGCTGCGCGGCCGCACCGGCCGCGGCCGGCGGCGCGGCATCGCGCTGTTGTGCGGGCCGCGCACCGAACGCATAGCCGCCGTCTGCGCGACCACCGACGGCTTCGAACTCGCCGAACGCGACCTCGCGATCCGCGGCAGCGGCGAACTGCTCGGCACCGCGCAGAGCGGCTTCGCCGACCTGCGCGCGCTGGACCCGGTCGACGACCTCGACCTGCTGCTCGAGGTGCGCCGCGCGGTGCAGGCCTGTGGAGCGCCGCGATGACCGCCGGCGACCGCATCCTGTCGGTGGCCGAGGCGCGCGCGATCGACGCCGACGCGGTGGCGCGGCTCGGCATGCCGACGCTGCTGCTGATGGAGAACGCGGCCCGGTCGGTCGCCGACGTCGCGCGCACGCTCGGCCAGCGGTTCGTGGTGCTGGCCGGCGCCGGCAACAACGGCGGCGACGGTCTCGCGGCGGCGCGGCACCTCGGCCTCGGGCGCTGCGCGGTGCACCTGCTGGCCGAGCCGGAGCCGGCGAAGGCGCCCGACGCGGCGCTGCAGGCGCGGATCCTGCGCGCGGCCGGTGCCGAGCTGGTGGTGGGTGCTCTGCCCGACCTCGCCGCGCACCGCGGCGCGGTCTGGATCGACGCGCTGTTCGGCACCGGACTCGATCGCGAACTGCGCGGCGCCGCGCGCGACTGGGTGCTCGCGTTCGACCGCGCCGAGGGGCCGAAGCTGTGCGTCGACATCCCGTCGGGCCTGCACGGCGACACCGGCGCCGTGCTCGGCGCCGCCTGCCACGCCGACGTGACGGTGACGTTCGTCGGCCGGAAGCGCGGCATGCTGCTCGGCGACGGCCCGCGCCACTGCGGGCGCATCGAGGTGGTCGGACTCGGCCTGCCGTGAGGTAGCATGCGCGGCTCGCAGGGGACTGCGAGGCCCGACCACGGGTCGACCGTGCACCGGGAACCGCAGCGGTCCGGACGATGGCGCGGTGTTCTCAGGCCAACGGAAGAGCAGACAACTGGCTACCAATGCGCAGCCTCGCCGCGTTCGTGTTCGTCGCCGCTCTCGTGATCGCGCAGACGCCGCCAGCCCCGGTCGGCGAGGTCCCGCTCGACCTCGCCGTGCTCGCCGCGCGACTTGACCCCGGCACGGAGCCGTTGCTCGATGCTGCTGTCCCGGCGGGCGTCGTCACCAGGTCGCGCGAGCGAGTGGCGAAGTTGTCGGCAAGCGAAACGCGCGAAGTGTGGGCCGACGACCAGGATCCGCTGTACGGACTGCTGTGCCTTGCCACGCTGGGGCAGCTCCGCGAGGCATCGGGTGGCGCTGCCGCACTGCTGCACGAACTGAAGGTCTGTGATTGGTTCGCGGCCGAGCTGAGTCGGGAGTCGCTCGAAGCAGTGTTCGACCGCGCCGATCGCACACCTGCATGGCGTCACGAGCTGGGCAAGGTGGCGGCGTCGCGCCGGCGTTGGCTCGCCGCGAAGATCCTCCGCGAACACGGCGACTCCCCGGTGGTCGCGGAGGTGCTGTTCCGACTGGCGCTGCGCCCGGACGCGACGGAGTTGGTTGGGGAGACGGCGCAGTTGAGTCGCGATGCGCTGCGCCGCCGCGGGGACGCGGCCGATCGGACGGACTGGCTCAACCACGCCCGGGTCTGCCTGACGACCGGGGCCCTGGATGCAACGGCCAGGGCTTTGCAGGCAGCCGCCGAGGCGCCGCCGTCTCGGCGGCCATCGCAGCAACGCAGAGACGCCGAGTTCGCCTATTGGCTCCGTCGGCGACTGGCGCAGGCGCAGGACGCTGCCCGCCTGGCCGAGGCGGGCGGTGCCGGCGGACGGCTCGCGGAGTTGCGCCTTCTCTTGCACTGCGATCTGAAGTCGGCGGTCATGGCGGCACCGCGTTTCGCGGCCAGCGCCGAGCACGACGCACTGCCGTTCGCAATCCTGGCCTTGGCGGCATGGCGGGATGGCCGCCAGGCGGAGGCCGACGCGCACTTGGAGCGGGCCCTGGCGGCGAGTGGCCTCGACGCCGACGTGGCCGGTGTCGCGTTGATGATCCGGTTGGCTCCCCTCGTCGCACGCGTCGCCGAGCGCGGTGCCGACGATCGCGAGGTCCGTGACACGCTGGCGGCACTGGAGCGGGACGTGAACCGCTGCCTTGCCGAGGACCGGAGCGAGTCCGCCGCCCTGATTCGATGGGCATCCGGACGCGGCATGCTCTTGCCCTCGATCTCTGCGCTCGAACAGGCGCTGCCCTCGGCTGCCGTACTGCAGCGGCAGCTCCCGGACTCGCTCGAGGCCTACCGCGTGCTGCTCGCTTGCGCGATGGTCTCCGACGACGGAGAACTCGCGCGGGAGGTGCTGCTGCGACCGATCCCGCCGGCACTCAGCGACCTTGGCGATGTGGCGCTGTCGCGTGCCAAGGGGCTGTTGCTGCTCGAGATGCGCGCCGACCGACCGAGCGCGTCGACCGCACTCGAACGCACGTTGGTCGAGCTGGCCGAAGTCGCCGGTTGCGAACGTGACGCGGCGTTCCTGCGCGGTGTCTGGGAGTGGTGGCAGGCGATGCGCCCCGGTGGCGACGAAGACCATCGCCGTGCGGCCCGCGATGCGTTCGCGGGACGGCGATGGGGGCCATCCGACTCCGTCTGGGTGCCAGCCACGAGCGCGCGGTTCGTGACCGACGCGAGCCTGGGTCGCGCCGTGGACTGGGACGAGTGGCGGCGCGTCTTGCAGCTGCGACACCCAGAGGAGCGCGTTCCGTTCTACGTGCCGTACCGGAGCCAGGGGTGCCTGGCCCCGTCCCTACCCGTGGAGACGCTGCGGTCGTGGAGAACGCCGGACGGTGCGCAGGCTGCGTCCGTGGCGGTGCTGCGGTCGGCGTTCGCTGCGGCGTGGGCCCGCAACGGCGATGCCGCAGCGGCGCGGACCAATGCAGCGGCAGCGCTGGCGGCGATCGGAGAGCGCTCCTCGTTCCACTTGCCGCACGACCGCGGCGTGCTCGTGGCGAGCCAGTTGCGCTGGCGTTTCGCGGTCGGGACCGGCGGGACCCGCTTCGACGTGGGCATGCCACTCGACTTCTGGATCGTGCCGCGCGTTCCTGGCGTCGATGAGTTGTACCGCCTCGCCGGTGAACCCGAACCGAAGTAGCTACGCGCCGTCGACGCGCACCCAGAACGCACCGAGCGCCGCCGCGAACGCCGCCGGATCCTCCATCGGCACCAGGTGGCCGCAGCGCGGCACTTCGACCAACTCGGCGCCCGGGATCGCGGCCGCCATCGTCCGCGCTTCGGCCGGCGGCGTGATCGCGTCGTCGCTGCCGACGACGACCAGCGTCGGCACCGTGATGCCTGACAGCAGCGCCGTGCGGTCCGGCCGGTCGCGCAGGCCGCGCAGGTCGGCGACGATCGTCTCGACCGGCGTCGCGGTCGCCATCGTCGTCACGCGCGCGCGCAGCAGCAGCCCGTGCGGGTCGTCCGGCGCGCGCTTGCCGAGCAGTTTGTCGAGCATCGCGGTCGCGAGCGGGCGGCGGCCCTGTTCGACGGCCGTGCGCACCGCGGCGTCGCGTGCGGCCCTGGCGGCCTCGCCATCGGCGGCCGCGCGCGTGTCGACCAGTGCCAGCGAACGCACCAGCGCGCGGTGGTTCGCCCACAGCGCCAGCGCCACGTAGCCGCCCATCGACAGACCGACCGTGTGCGCCGGCTCGTCGCCGAGCGTGCGCAGCACCGCCGCGACGTCGTCGGCGAACGTGTCCATCGTGTGCACCGCGTCGCCGCACCACGGCGACCCGCCGTGGCCGCGCAGGTCGATCGCGACCAGCGTGTGCCGTGCGGCCAGCGGCCCGTGCAGCGCGTCGAGCCACAGGCGATGGTCCAGCGGGTAGCCGTGGATCAGCATCGCGAGCGGGCCGCGGCCGGCGAGGTGCACGGCGAGGCGCGTGTGTTCGAACTCGATGTGGCGCGTCTCCATGGTCAGGCTCCGGCGTGGCGCAGCCGCGCCACCGCTTCGACGTGGAAGGTCTGCGGGAACATGTCGTAGGCCTCGACCTGCTCGAGCGTGTAGCCGCCGTCGACCAGCGCGCGCAGGTCGCGCGCCAGCGTCTGCGGGTCGCACGACACGTAGACCAGGCGCCGCGCGCGGAGCTGCAGCAGCAGCGGCAGCGCCGGCTTGGCGCCGAGCCGCGGCGGGTCCATCAGCACGAGGTCGGGCCGTTCCTGGTTCTGGCGCAGAAACTGCTCGGTGGTCGCGCGCAGGTAGGTGACCGTGTCGCAGCGGTTGGCCTTGACGTTGACGCGGCCGAGCGTCGCGGCGCGGCGTTCGTCCTCGACCGCGACGACGCGGCGGAAGCGGCGGCTCAGCGGCAGCGAGAACAGACCGACGCCGGCGTAGAGGTCGAACGCGAGCTCGCCGCGTTCGTCGCCGAGCGCGCCTTCGACGAGCCGTTGCACGAGGTGGCGGTTGCCCTGGAAGAAGCTCTCCGGCTCGATCAGGTAGCGGAAGCCGCAGACCTCGTGCTCGACCAGGTCCTTGCGCATGCCGGGCAGGTCCGGCGCCCACGACGCGCGGCCGTCGCTGCCGCAGGCGCCCTCGACCTGGTACGGCCAGTCGCGGCGCGGCAGCGACGCGATTGCGCGGCGCACGTCGCCGAGGCCCTGTTCGAGCGGCGGTGCCAGCACCGGGCACTCGGCGATGTCGAGCGTCTCGTGCGTGAACGCGCGGTGGAAGCCGAGCACCGGCGGACCGTCGTCGCTCGCTGTCGCGGCGGCCGCGCGGCGTTCCTTCTTGCGCAGCCGTCCGTGCGAGCCGTCGCCGCGCAGACCCGAGGTCGCCTTCAGCTTCAGCTGCGTGCGCGCGCGGTAGCCCCACGGCTCGCCGTGGTGCACCGTGACCGGTGCCGGCCAGTCGAAGCCGCCGGTGCGCACCAGCGCGTCGCGCACGAACTCGCCCTTGGCCGCGACCTGCGCCGCGTAGGCGACGTGCTGGAACTGGCAGCCGCCGCAGTCGCCGAAGTGGCGGCAGCGCGGCGCGATGCGGTCCGGTCCCGGCGCCAGCACCGCGACCAGCCGCGCGCGCACGAAGCTCTTGCCGTGCTCGACGACCTCGGCGCGCACGCGGTCGCCGGGCGCCGCGAACGGCACGAACACCGCGAGGCCGTCGTGGCGGGCGATCGCCGAGCCGCCGAAGCCGAGCCGTTCGATCGTGAGTTCGAGTTCGCTGCCGAGCGCGGGGAGCATGGGGGCCGCACAGGCTACCGCGAAGGTCCGCGCGGGGCGCGCGTCTGCAGCCACAGTCCGAGCGCGACGCAGCCGAGGGCGATGAAGAAGCGCTGGCCCGGCGGTTCGGCGCCGAGCGACCAGTTCAGCACCGCGGCGACCAGCGGCTGCACGTTGATGTAGAGCGCGACCTGCGAGCTGTGCGCGTGGCGCAGCGCCCAGGTGTTCAGCAGGTAGGTCAGCACGGTCGCGCCGAGCACCGCATACAGCGCGAACGCGACGATCGGCCACGACCGCACCGCCTCGACGTGCGCGGCCTCGACGCGCGGCCCGTTCCAGCCCGAGATCATCAGGGCGCCGGCTAGGAACATCACCGCGGTCGCGAACCACGGATCGACTTCGCGGCCGAGCCGCCGCATCAGCACCAGGTGGATCGCGAACGCGATGCCGTTCAGCATTGTCAGCACGTCGCCGAGCACGCTGGCGCCGTCGGCGTACGGCGCGTCGCCGCCGAGCAGCATGCGGTCGACGCCGAGCAGCCAGAACACGCCGCTCAGCGCGCAGACGATCGCCAGCACGCGCAGCAGGCCGAGCCGTTCCTGCCGCGCCAGCACCGCGCACAGCAGCGTCCAGGTCGGGATGCAGGCGTTGACGACCGCGCTGTGCTCCGGCGTCGTGCGCGCCATGCCCTCGGTGAACAGCACCTGGTTCAGCGCGACGCCGAAGAACGACGCGACCAGCAGGCCCAGCCACACGCGGCCGCGCGGCCACGGCGCGCGCGGCCGCAGCCACAGCGCCAGCGGCACCACCAGCGCGGTCGCGGCGACGATGCGGAACACGACCCAGGCCTGCGGTGGCACCTCGGCCAGGATGCGCTTGGTGAACACGTAGTTGCCGCCGAACAGCAGCGACACGGTGATCAGCGCCAGGTGGACGCGCAGCGGGGAGGCGGACAAGGGCCGGGGATCGTGGCGCCGCGCCGCCGCCGTGCAAGCGGCCGTTCGCCGTGGTCCGATGGCATCGCGGGCTCGGCGCCCGACGGCAGGCGCGGCCGCCGCGGCGCGGTTCCGGCCCGAGCCGCAGGACAGGCGCCGACCGCGGGGCTATCATCCCGCGCCTTCCGAGTCGTGCGTCGGCCAAGACCCCCGGCCGGCGCCCTGCCCGCGCCACGCTCCCCGCCGCGCCCTGCCCATGACGCTCGTTGCCTCGCTGCTCTGCCTCTGCACGACCGCGCCGCTGCCCCAGGGCGACCTGCGCCTGCCGCCGCCGTCGCCGGCGAGTCGCACCGCTCCGGCCCCGGCGCCGGTGCAGCGGCCGCTGTCCGAGGTCGAACGTTTCCGCCGCGACCTGCCCGACCTGCAGGGGCCCCAGCCGAAGGTCGAAGCGAAGCTGCAGGAGATGGGGCAGGCCTACCCGGTCATGGAGCCGCTGATCCTCGAGGTCGCGCGCACCGCGCGCGCCAACGAGATGGCGAACCTGATGGTGGTGGCGCGCCGGTTCGGCGCCGCCGGCAGCAGCGCGCGCGTCGGCGACGAACTGCTGTTCCAGCTGCTGGCGCGGCCACTCGGCGACGCGACGCGCCCGGTGGTCGACACGATGGTGGTGCTGAAGGGCGGCGACGCGAAGCGCGCGCTGCAGGAGTGCGTGCGCGGCCGCATCGGCCCGGCGCGCCGCGCGGCGATGGACGTGCTGGTCACGTTCGCGACCGCGGACGACCTGCACTTCGCGCTGCAGCTGTCCGGCGAGCAGACGCTCGACCTGCAGCTGCGCGGCGTCGACCTGCTGGCCGCGGTGCCCGACGACCGTGCGCGTGAGCGCCTGGTCGAACTGCTGTCGAAGGACCCGGCGCTGGCCGGCGCCGCCTGCGAGGCGCTGGTGCGCCTGGGCAGCGCGGCGGTGCCGCACCTGCAGCGGCTGTGCGCCGCGCCGGCGATCGACCGCGGCTACTGCTACGCGGCGTTCGCGCTGGCGCAGATCGAACAGGCGACCGGCCAGCCGGTGGTGCCCGACGCCGCGGCGCCTTTGCTGCAGCGGCGGCTGGCCGAACGCGACCCGCTGACGCGCAGCCTCGCCGCCGTGCCGCTGGCCGACCTCGCCTGGCGCGGCGTCGACACCGGCGTCGACCGCGAGGTCGTCGACGCGCTGATCGACGTGACCGCGCCGGTGCAGTTCGTGCCCAACCTCGACCTGCTGCGCCGCCCGGCCGAAGAGCGGCTGCTGCGGCTGACCGGCCGGCTGCTGGCCGGCACCGGCGTGCTGCCGTGGCGCGAGTGGTGGCAGCACCAGCGCGAGACGTTCGTCGGCGCGCGCGCCGAAGTGGGCGTCGAGGGTGACGCGGCCGCGTTCGCGGCGGTGACGCTGCAGGAGCCGAACCGCGTCGTGCGCGTGCTCGCCGAAGGGCTGGCCGACGCCGCGCCGGTGGCCGGTGCGACCGAGGTGCTGCTGACCGCACCGCAGATGCTGGCGCTGTGCGGCGAACTGCGCGCGCGCGGCTTCGGCGACCCCGAACGCATGCGCGTCGCGTCGTCGCTGCCGGCCGTGCGGTCGCTGCAGGTGCAGGTGCCGAAGGGCCGCGCGCAGGTCGCGGTGCCGGCCGGCGAGAACCTCGCCTTCGACGGCCTCGTGCAGGTCGTCGAGGAGCAGCTGGCCGCCCAGCTGTGGCAGGTCTACCGCGACCCCGCGGTCGAACCCGACCGCGCCGCGTTCTGGCGCGCCGAGCGGCGCTGGCTCGAGGCCAACCCCGATCCGGTCGAACAGGGCCGCCGCTTCGCGCGGCGCCTCGTGCAGCAGTGGGCGACGCTGACGCCGCAGCTGCGCGCGCGCGGCGTCGAGCAGCTGCTGCGCCATCCGCAGCGGCGCGAGCTGATCGGCGAGGAGGACGGTGGGCGCATCGTCGAGGCACTGCGGGCGCGGCCGCACCTCGAGGCGATCGACCTGAACCTGCTCGAACTGGCGGCCGGCGCGCCCGGCGACCGCGTCTGGCGCGACTGCGTGGCGCTGGCCGCCACGGCGACCGGCGGCGGCCGCCCGGCCGTGCGCGCGGTGTTTGCGGTGCTCGGCCCCGACGCGGTGCTGCAGGCGCTCGACGACACCGATCCGGTCGTGCGCCGCGCCGCGATCGAGGAGTCGACGGTGCTGCGCGACCTGCGCGCCGGGCCGCGGCTCGTCGCGCTGCTGGCCGACGCCGACCCCGGCGTCGCGTTCGCGGCGGCGGTTGCGTGCGGCCAGCTGCAGCTCGCCGACGCCGCCGACCGCATCGTGCAGACGATCGCCGCCGACGGCACGCCGCCGGCGCTGCGGCGCGAATGCCTGCGCGCGCTGGGCCGCATCGGCGGCGACCGCGCGTTCGCGGTGCTGCAGCGCGCGCTGACTGCGCCGCAGCAGGAGGACAAGGAGGCCGCGCTGCGTGGGCTCGGCGAACTGCGCGATCCGCGCGCCGCGCACCTGCTGGCCGACCTGGCGGTGATCGCGCACGGCAAGGACCTCGGCGCGCTGGCGCGGCACTACCTGCAGCGGCTCGGCGGCACGCTGGCGGTGCCGGCGCTGCGAGCGCAGCTGCAGGTCGTGCAGGATCCGGCGGTGCGCGACGAACTGGTGCTGCTGCTCGGCGCCTACCAGGACGCGGCCTCGGTGCCCGACCTGATGGACCTGCTGCGCGATCCGAAACACGGCGTCAGCGCGGCCGGGCTGCTGTCGGCGGCGACCGGCGTCGACCTGCTGAACGCCGAGGACCGCACCGGCGTGATCGAGGTGTGGTACCGCCGCAACCGCAACCAGCCGCAGTGGCAGTGGCTGCTCGACGGCCTCGCGGCAGCGCAAGAGCCGACGACGCTGCGCGCCGAGCAGTTCGCCGCCAGCGCCGGGCTGGTCGCGGTGCCCGAACTGGCGCGCGTGCTGACCGAAGGCCGCACGCCGCGGCTGCGCGTGCTGGCGGCCGCGGTGCTGCGCACGCTGACCAACGAGGACTTCGGCGTCGTGGCGCCGGACACGCCGGCCGACGTGCGCGAGGGCATCGCCGCGCGCTACCGCCTGCTGGCCGAGAGCGCGCGGGCGGCGCAGGGCCGCTGAGCGCACCGCCGCCGCAGCACGGCCGCGGCTCGTGGCCCGTGATCGTGGCGCTGGTGGCGCTGTTCGCGGTGGCGTTCGTCGTGCTGCGCCAGCGCTCGGGCTTCCTGGCGATCGAAGCCGACGAGGTCGCGGCCGTGCCGGTCGCCGCCGCGTACGGTCTGGCGCTGGCCGACGTGTTCGCGCTGCGCGAACTGGTCGGGGCGCGGGCGCCGCGCGAGGTTTGGCGCGCCGCCGCGGCGGAGTTCGCGACGCTGCGTGAACGGCTCGGTGAGCCGCTGGCCGCGGTCGCGGTCGCCGGCGAGCGCGAGGCCGCCGAACAGGCGCGCGCGGCGGCCGCCGATGCGGCGACGGCGTGGGCCCGGTTCGGCACCGATCCACGCGCGGCGGCCGGGCACCGGTTCCTGCACGTGCGCGACCGGTTCGCGCAGCGGATCGGCGCCCGCGATTGAGGAGTCTTGGCGCGGCGGTATCGTCGTCGCGGCTTTTTCGCCGCCCCTCCCGCCCTTCGCGCCCCATGACCGACGTCGTCGCCATCGCCCAGCGGATCCAGTCCGAGAGCAAGAGTCTGCAGGCCGTGCGCCAGGCGCTGCAGAACGTGATCGTCGGCCAGGACGCGCTGCTCGACGGCCTGTTGGTCGCGCTGCTCGCCGACGGCCACGTGCTGCTCGAGGGCCTGCCGGGACTCGCGAAGTCGCTGGCCGTGTCGTCGCTGGCGCGCGCGGTCGGCGGCCAGTTCCGCCGCATCCAGTTCACGCCCGACCTGCTGCCGGCCGACCTGGTCGGCACGCACGTCTACAACCCGAAGACCGGCGACTGGCAGGTCAAGGAAGGGCCGGTGTTCGCGAACTTCGTGCTCGCCGACGAGATCAACCGCGCGCCGGCCAAGGTGCAGTCGGCGCTGCTCGAAGCGATGCAGGAGCGGCAGGTCACGCTGGCCGGCGACACGCGCAAGCTGCCCGATCCGTTCCTGGTGCTGGCGACGCAGAACCCGGTCGAGCAGGAGGGCACCTACGCGCTGCCCGAGGCGCAGGTCGACCGCTTCCTGGTCAAACTCGTGGTCGGCTACCCGAGCAAGCAGGAGGAGATCCGCATCATCGACCGCATGGCCGGCATCGGCGCGCACCACGAGGTCACGCCCGTGACGACGCCGCAGGAGCTGGTGCGCATGCGCCGGCTGCTCGACACGATCTACCTCGACGACAAGGTCAAGAGCTACATCGTCGACCTCGTGTTCGCGACGCGCGACCCGGCCGCGGTCGGGCTCGAGAAGCTGAAGCCGCTGATCCTCTACGGCGCGTCGCCGCGCGCGTCGTTGGCGCTGGCGCGCACGGCGCGCGCGCGCGCGTTCCTCGAGGGCCGCGGCTTCGTGACGCCGCAGGACGTCAAGGCGACCGGCGCGATGGTGCTGCGCCACCGCGTGCTGACGACCTACGAGGCCGAGGCCGAGGGCGTGACCAGCGAACAGGTGCTGCAGACCGTGTTCGACACCGTGCGCGTGCCCTGAGCGGAGACCACCGTGGCGGTGCGGATCGATCCGGAACTGCTGGCCGAGGCGCGGCGCATCCAGGTGCGCGCCGACCGCATGGTCACCGACGTGATGGCCGGCGGCTACAGCTCGGTGTTCCGCGGCAGCGGCATCGAGTTCGACGAGGTGCGCGAGTTCGCCGAGGGTGACGAGCTGCGCTCGGTCGACTGGAACGTCACGGCGCGCGTCGGGCGGCCGTTCGTCAAGAAGTTCGTCGAGGAGCGCGAACTGACGGTGCTGTTCCTGCTCGACGTGTCGGCGTCGATGGCGTTCGGCACGCGGCCGCCCCTGCGCGAGCGCCGCAGCGTCGCGCTGACCGCGGCGCTGTTCGTCGGCTGCGTCGCGTTCGCCGCCGCGCGCAACAACGACAAGGCCGGCCTGATCACGTTCGGCGACCGCATCGAGCGCTACGTGCCGGCCAAGAAGGGCCGCAACCACGTGCTGCGGCTGATCCGCGAAGCGTGTGAACCGCCGCGGCCCGGCACGCGGTCGGACCTCAAAGCCGCGCTCGACTACGCGGGCCGCGTGCAGCGGCGCCGGGCGATCGTGTTCGTGGTCAGCGACTTCCTCGGCGCCGATCCGGGCGCCAAGCTGCGGCTCCTGGCGCAGCGCCACGACGTGATCGCGGTGCGCGTGCGCGATCCGTTCGCCGGCGGGGCCGGCGACGCCGGCGTCGCGGTCGAGCTGCCCGACGCGGGCCTGCTGCACCTCGCCGACCCCGAGACCGGGCGCACCGTGCTGGTCGACACCGCGAGCCGCCGCGTGCGCACCGAGCTGCAGCGGCGCTGGCAGGCCGAACGCGATCGCTTCGCCGACGTCTGCCGCCGCGCCAAGGTGGATCTGCTCGACGTGCCGACCAGCGGTTCGGTCGCCGATCCGCTGGTGCGGTTCTTCCGCATGCGCGAACGGCGCGGGAGCAAGCGGTGACCGCGCGCGCGCCGCTGTGGTCGCTGGCGCTGCTGGCGCTCGCGGCGTGTGATCGGGCGGTGCCGCCGTGGCGCGAACCGCCGACCGCGCCGCTGGACCTGCGCGTGCACGTGCAGCCGACCTCGGTGCAGCTGCTGGAGCCGGTCGCGGTCGTGGTGGACCTGTGGCGCCGGCGCGAGCTGACGGTCGAGTTCGCGCCGGACGTCGACCGGGCGGCGTTCCTGGTCGAACGCACGCACGAGCCCGAACGGCCGTTCGGCGACGGGGTCTGGCAGCGCACGACGTTCGTGCTGCGGCCGATCCGCGGCCCCGGCGACGTCGTGCTGCCGCCGTTCCGGGCCGAGGCCAGCGACGGTTCGGCGACCGCGACGACGCCCGAGCAGACGCTGACCGTCACGACCTCGCTGGCGGCCGATGCCGACCCGGCGATCGAGGCGCCCGGGGCGCCGTTCCCGCCGCCGCCGCGCACCGCGCTGTGGCTCGCACTCGCCGGCCTGGCGCTGCTGCTCGGCGGCCTCGGGTTCTTCGCGCTCAAGCGCCGCCGCGTCCGCCCGCACCCGGTCGCGGTCGCGCAGCCGCCGCACGTGAAGGCGCTGCGCGCGCTCGAACGGCTGCGCGCGGCGCCGCGCGCGACGGCGGCCGAGGTCGAGGCGTTCTACGTCGACGTCAGCCTGGTGCTGCGCACCTACCTCGAGGAGCGCTTCTCGCTGCGCGCGCCGGAGCGCACGACCGAGGAATTCCTGCGCGAACTCGAGACCGGCGACCAGCTGGCGCGCGAACACCGGCGCGAACTGGCGCAGTTCCTGTCGGCGTGCGACCTGGTGAAGTTCGCGGCCGCGCGACCGGGCGAAGCGGAGCACCTGGCGACGTTCGCGCTGGCGCAGGCGTTCGTCGCGTCGACCGCGGGCGACCGGCAGCCGGCGGGAGCGAGCGCATGAGTGCCACGCTGCAGTTCGGCGAGGTCACGCTGCTGGACCCATGGTTCCTGCTGCTGGCGCCGCTGGCGCTGCTGGCGGCGTGGTGGCGCTGGTGGCGGCCGCGCGCGGCGCTGCCGACCGCGGCGGTGGCGCTGTTCGCCGGTCTGCGACCGACGCTGCGCCAGCGGTTCGTCTGGCTGCCGCAGGTGGTCCGGATCGCATCGGTCGTCTGCCTCGCGGTGGCGATGGCGCGGCCGGTGCAGCGCGAGGTCGTGCCGCTGCGCGAGCAGGGCGTCGACATCGTGCTGGTCGTCGACACCAGCTCGTCGATGAAGTCCGAGGACATGGACGAGCGCGAGCGCCTGCGCCGCATGGACGCGGCCCGCGCGCGGGCCGAGGAGTTCGCGCGCGCCCGTGTGCACGACCGCGTCGCGCTGGTCGCGTTCGCGCGCTTCGCCGAGCTGCGCTGCCCGCCGACGCTGGACCAGGAGGCGCTGACCGCGTTCCTGCGCGCGCTCGACATCGTGCCCGAGGGCAGCGAGCTGGACGCGACCGCGATCGGCGCCGGGCTCGGCAAGGCGGTGCAGGTGCTGCAGAAGAGCACCGCGAAGGCGCGCGTCGTCGTGCTGCTGACCGACGGCATGAACAACGTCGAGGACATCGCGCCGCTCGACGCCGCGAAGCTGGCGAAGGACCAGGGTGTGCGCGTGCACACGATCGGGCTCGGCCACGGCGTCGCGACGCCGTTCGGCTACCAGCCGCTCGACTTCACCGAGCTGCGCGAGATCGCGGCGACGACCGGCGGCGCGTTCTTCGAGCCGCGCACCGACGCCGATCTGGCCGCGGTCTACGCCGAGATCGACGCGCTCGAGAAGACCGAACTCGAGGACCCGCGCTACCGCACCGTCGACCGCTTCGAGTGGCCGCTCGCCGCCGGCCTGGCGCTGCTGCTGCTCGCGCTGCTCGCCGACGTGCTGCTGTTCCGGAGGACGCCGTGAACGAACTGGTGTTCGGCCGCGCGCACCTGTGGCCGTGGCTGCTGGCGCTGCCGGTCGCCTGGGCGCTGTTGTGGGCGCTGTGCGACCGCGCCCGCCGCGCCGCGGCGCGCTATGGCGCGGCGCCGACCGGCGGGCCCGCGCGGCCGCTGTGGTCGTCGTTGCGGCTCGCGACGCTGCTGGGACTCGGGCTCCTGTGCTGGATGGACCCGCGGTTCGGCGACGAACCGATCGCGGTGGAGCGGCGCGGCCTCGATCTGATCGTCTGCCTCGACACGTCGCGGTCGATGCTGGCGCGCGACCTCGAACCGTCGCGGCTGCAGCGCGCGCTGCAGGACGTGCGCGCGGTGCTGCCGCGGCTCGAGGGCGGCGACCGCATCGGCCTCGTGGTGTTCGCCGGCGAGGCGCGGCTGTGGATCCCGCTGACGCACGACGTGGCGTCGTTCGCGGCGCTGCTCGACGAGGTCGACACCGACACGATCAAGGTCGGCGGCACCGACCTCGCGGCCGCGCTGCGCAAGGCGCTGGCGACCGCCGACGCGGCCGAGGCGAAGACCACGGCGGTCGTGCTGCTGACCGACGGCGAGGACCTGGCCGGGGCCGGGCGGCAGGCGGCCGGCGAACTGGCCGACCGTGGCATCGTCGTGCACGCGGTCGGCTACGGCAGCTCGATGGGCAGCAAGATCACGGTCGCCGGCGAAGGCGCGGAGTCGTTCCTGCGCGACCAGGCCGGCGCCGAGGTGGTCTCGCGCATGGACCCGGACAGCCTGCGCGCGGTCGCCGCGGCGACCGGCGGCGAGTTCCTGCGCGCCGATGCGATGGTGCTGCCGCTGGTCGAGCTGTACGAGAAGCGGCTCGCGCCGATGCAGAAGCGCAGCTACGACGCCGGCACCGAGACCGGCAAGCGGGCGCGCTACCAGTGGGTGCTGCTGCCGCTGCTGGTGCTGCTACTGTTCGAGATCGCGATGGCCGGAGGACGACACCGATGAAGACGCTGCTGATCGCCGCGTGCCTGTGGGCGCCGCAGGGCGGCGACCGTGAGGCGGGTCTGCGGCTCTACGAGGCCGGCAAGTACCCCGAGGCGACCGCGGCGTTCCGTCGCGCGATCGAGCACGACGGCGCCGCCGCCGACGTGCAGTGGAACCTCGCGCTCGCGGCGTGGCGCGCCGGCGACCTGGCCGCCGCCGAGACCGCGGCCGAGACCTACGCGGCGACCGCCGCCGAACCGCGCGTCGACCTGCACCGCGGCCTGCTCGGCGCGGTGCGCTTCGCCGAGGCGCAGCAGCTCGAAGCCGCCGCCAATGCGCTCGGCGCCGGCACCGCGCCGCCGGCCGCGACCGCCGATCCGCAGGCGGCGCCGGCGGATCCGTTGCCCGGCCTGCGGCAGGCCCTGGACAAGGCGCGGCAGGCACTGGACCACTTCGTCGCCGGCGCCGCGGCGCGGCCGTCACCGGAACTGCGCCGCAACACCGAGCGCACGTTGCGCTACGTCGACGAACTGCAGCAGAAGATCGAGCAGCTCGAACAGCAGCGCCAGCCGAAGGAGGACCCACAGCAGCAGGACGAGAAGCCGCAGGACGAGCAGCAGCAGAACGAGAAGAAGCAGGACGAGAAGAAGCAGGACGACCAGCAACCGAACGACGCACCGAACGACCAGCAGCAGCAGGACCAGCAGGACCAGCAGCAGAAGCAACAGGAGCCGAAGCAGCCGGACCAGCAGCAGCCCCGACCCGGCGACCCGCCGCAGCAGGGCGACCAGGACCGCGCCAAGCCGGCGCCGCAGCAGGACCCGCAGCCGCCGGACCAGCCGTCGCCGGACCAGCCCGCGCCGGACCAGCCGAAGCCCGCCAACGGGACGCCCCGTGCCGATGCGCCCGGCGAAGCCGCCGAGGGCAAGGAGCTGACGCCGGAGCAGGCGCAGCGCCTGCTCGAACAGCTGAAGCAGCTCGACGGCCAGCTGCAGCAGCTGCGGGCTCGCGGCCGCAGCCAGCGCCGGCCGGTGGAGCGCGACTGGTGATGCGCGCTTTCGCCGGCTGGCTGCTGCTCGTGTCCGCTGCGCTGGCGCAGGAGACGATGGGCGTCGAGGGGCCGACGCCCGGCACCGTGCGGCTCGGCGACCAGGCGCAGGTGACGATCCGCATCGAAGGGCGCGAGGCCGACCCGCGCACGCCGAAGCTGCCGGTCGTGCCGGGGCTCGAACTGACGTTGTCGCCGCCGCAGCGCAGCAGCTACACGTTCTTCGACGGGCGCACGCTGACCGAGAAGGTCGGCGTGTCGTTCGTGCTGCAGCTGCGGCCCGCGCGCGACGGTGTGTTCGCGGTGCCGCCGTTCCCGATCTGGACCGGCACGCGCGAACAGATGACGCCGGAGCTGCGGCTCGAGGCCAAGAAGGACCTGCGCGGCGAGGAGCTGGCGTGGCTCGACGTGCGCGTCGAGCCGCAGCGCGTCTACGTGCACGAACCGGTGCGCATCGCGGTCGACCTCGGCATCGAGCCGGGGCTGCGGCTCGTGCAGGGCGTGCACCAGCGCTACCGCTACCTCGACGTCGAGGTGCAGGCGCCGTGGCTCGACGACTTCCCCGGCGGCGAGTCGATCTCGATGCCGCAGCCGACCGGCGACGTGCGGCTGATGGTCGCCAACCAGAAGCTGCAGCAGGTCTGGTTCGAGGGCGACCACGAACGCACGGGCCAGCGCTGGCACCGCTACCGGTTCGAGCGTTCGTTCCTGCCGACGCGCATCGGCCGCATCGAGCTCTCGGCGCCGCTGCTGCGCTACCAGGTGCTGCTGCGCGAGGGCCAGCCCGACGTGTTCGGTGGCCGCCGCGGCGCGCAGGCCGAGAACTACTACGTCTACGGCAAACCGCTGGTGCTCGAGGTGCTGCCGATCCCCGAGCAGGGGCGGCCGACGCCGTACTACGGTGCGGTGGGCCGGTTCACGCTCGACGCGAAGCTCGACAAGGACACGGTCAAGGTCGGCGGCTCGGTCAAGCTCGAGCTGTCGGTGCGCGGCCGCGGCAACTTCGAGTTCCTGCGGCTGCCCGAACTCGACGGGCTGGACGGCTTCCACAAGCTCGGCCAGGCCGAGGCGGTGCGCAGCGCCGACGGCGTCGTCGTGACCTACGACCTGCTGCCGCTGTCGGCCGACGTGCGGCAGGTGCCGTCGATCGCGTGGAACTTCTTCGACACGACGCCGGGCGTCGAGCGGTTCGTCGAGGTGGCGACGCCGGCGCTGCCGCTGGTGGTCAAGCCGCTCGAGAACGGCGAGACGCTGGCGCCGCTCGCCGACGACACCGCCGCGCCGGTCGTGCCGGGCGTCGACGACGTGTTCGACCTGCCCGACTTCGACGGGCCGCCGCGGCGGCGCTACCCGGTCCACCCGTGGTGGGGCTGGGCCGCTGTGCTCGGTCCGTGGCTGCTGGTCGCGCTGGTCGCGTTCGTGCGGCGCGCGGCGCAGCGGCGCGCGGCCGATCCGGCGGCGCAGCGGGCGCGTGGGGCCGCCAGGGCGTGCCAGCGGTCACTCGCGGCCGGTGGCGATCCGCTCGACGCGCTCGCGGCCTACCTCGGCGACCGGCTCGGTGTGCCGGCCGCGGCCGTGATCGCGCCGGACCTGCCGCAGCGGCTCGAAGCCGCCGGGCTCGCGGCGCCGTTCGCCGCCGAGGTCGCGGCCGCGGTCGAACGCGGCACTGCGTCGCGCTACGGCGGTGGGGCGCCGCTCGCCGCCGCGACCGTGCTGGAACTCGTGCGGCGGCTCGACGGCGCGCAGTTCGGCAAAGGCGCGCGGGCGCTGCTGCTGGTGCTGCCGCTGCTGCTGCTGGGCACCGCCTGCGGCGACCGCACCGGTGTCGCCGACGTCGCCGCGGTCGCGGCGCCGGCCGTCGCGTCGTACCGGGCCGGTGCCTACCAGGACGCCGTCGCGGCGTTCGCGCAGTCCGCCGCGGCGACCGCGGACCGGCGCCTGTGGCAGGCCGCCGGCAACGGCTGGTTCCGGCTCGGTGACCTGCCGCGCGCGCGGTGGGCCTACGAGAACGCGCGCCTGGGGCTGCCGCGCGACGCGGAACTGCTGGCGAACCTCGCGCTGGTCCAGCGGCGGCTGCAACTCGACGACGGCGCCGGCGGGTTCCTGGCCGAGCTGGTCGCGCTGCGCGACCGCTTCCAGCCGGTCGAACGCCTCGCGCTGTGTGTGCTCGGCATGCTGCTGGCGGCGGGCTGCCTGGTGCTCGGCTGGCGCCGCGTCGGCGCGCGCTGGGTCGGCGCGCTGGTGCTGGTGCCGGCGACGGTGGTCGCGCTGGACCTGTTGTGGTGGGCCCCGAACCGGCCGCCGCGCGCGATCGCGCTGCAGAAGCTCGAACTGGTGTCGGAACCGCGCGAGGGGCTCGCGCCGGTGGCGACCGTGCGGCCCGGCGTCGAGGTCGCGCTGCTCGGCTCCGCGGCCGGCACGTTCGTGCGCGTCGCCGCCGGCGACCGGATCGGTTTCGCGCCGCGCGCTGCGGTGGCCGTGGTCGAATGACCGCGGTACACGTGGGCCATGCCCAGGTCCGCGCTCGTCCTGTTCGCCGCCGCCGCCGTGCTGCCGGCCCAGAACGTGCTCGACGACCTCGACGGTGAGACGCTCTACGACGGTGGCAACCTGATCAGCGTCTCGCACGAGCTCGACCGCGAGGAAGTGCTGCGTCGCGGCAGCCGGCGCGAGGTCGATCCGGCCGCGAGCCACCGCTTCCGTTCGACCACGACGCTGGCGTGGCTGCACGGGCTGCGCAACGACCTGCAGCTCGGCATCGCGCTGCCGTATGCCGACGTCGAGACCGAGTCGGCGACCGGCCAGCAGGTGACCGCCGGTGTCGGCGACCTCGAGCTGCTGGCCAAGTGGCGATTCCACCGCTGGGACACGCGCGGTGCTTCGATCAACAGCGCGCTGCTGCTGCACGTCTCGCTGCCGACCGGCGAGGACGATGCCGGCGCCAGCGGCCTCGACTTCGAGCCCGAACAGCAGGTCGGCAGCGGCGGCGTCGATCCGTCGATCGGCGTCGCGATCACGCCGGAGCCCGGCCGCTGGCGCTTCAACGCGGCGGTGCTCTACACGCTGCACACCGACAGCGACGGCGACGGCGACCAGCGCGGCGATGCGCTGTTCGCGGAGCTCGCGGTCGGCAACCGGTTCTGGCTCGAGCCGTACCCGGGGCCGTTCATGCGGCTCGATCTGCTGCTGCGCTGGCGCGACGAGCAGCGCGACACGCTGGACCACGCGCGGCTTGCCGACACCGGCGGCCAGCAACTGACCGCCGGCGTCACCTGGGCGTTCCGACCGCGGCCTGCGATCGACCTGCAGCTCGGCGTCGAAGTGCCGCTGTGGCGCGACGCGAACGGCGCGCAGCTCGACCGCGACTGGACCGCGCTGACGTCGATGGGCTACCGTTTCTGAATGCGCTCCTCCTCGTACCTGCTGCCGCTGGCGGCACTGGCCGCGTGCCTCGCGCCCGGCGTCGACATCGCGCCGCAGCCGACCGACTTCGCGTTCTTCGAGATCCAGCTGCAGGGTTGAACCTGAAACGAGGAACTGCTGGGCCTGCAGCAGTTCTTCGAGAGCCGGTTCGGCTCCACCCCGCAGATCGATCTGGACCGCCAGCTCTGCCGCGTGCGCATCGAACGGCCGCAGCCGATCGACCTGCGCGCCGTCGCCGACGGCGTGATCAAGAACAACATGGGCCTCGGCGGCATCGAGCTGCGGGTGCGCGGCCGGCTGCAGGACGGCACCGCTCTGCTGGCCGAGACCGCGCAGACGCTGCCGGTCAGCGGCGGCCCGGCGAACTCGGACGGTCCGTGGCTGTGGCTCGACGCGCGCGCGTTCGGGCTCGGAGAGGCCAAGACCGTGACCTGGCTGCGCGCGACGCCGCTGCCGGTGCGCGGCGGCTAGCCGAGCATGCGCTTGGCGCGCAGGCCGACCAGCACCAGCAGTGCGCCGACGGCGCAGAACAGGCCGGCGACGAGCCAGCGCAGCAGCCACTCGTTCAGGAACAACAGCAGCCCGAGGAACAACGCGCCGCCGCCGAGCACCAGCAGCAGCGTCGGCAGCTGTGGCGGCAGCATCGGCATGCCGCCCGGCAGGCCGCGGTTCAGGTGGATGTCCATCAGCTGAGGCTCTTCTCGTAGATGCGGTAGCGGCGGTAGACGCGGTGGCCGAGCGTCTCCAGGGGGCCGAGCATGTCGCGGTTGTCCTCGAGGATCCAGCTCGCTTCGCAGGCGCGGAACCCGGCGTCGAGGCCGAACCGGATCACCCTGTGCATCAGCAGCATCTCGATGCCGACGCGCCGCCATTCGGGCAGCACGCCGAGCGTGATCGTGCGGATCAGCTTCGCGCCCTTCATCGCGCGCAGGAACTTCCACCAGCCGAACGGCAGCAGCCGGCCGCGGCAGGCGGCGGCGCCGACATTGATGTCGGGCAGCGCGATGCCGAAGCCGACCGGCGCGCCGGCGACTTCGGCGATGTGCATCAGCGCCGGATGCGCGACGCGCTTCAGGTCCTTGGCCTGCGCCAGGAACTCGTCGCGCGACATCGGCACGAAGCCCCAGTTGCGTTCCCAGATCCGGTGGTAGAGGTCCCACAGCACCTGGCTCTCGGCGTCGAAGCGGCGCAGGTCCAGCGGCCGCAGCGTGGCCGACGTCTTCTTGCGCAGGTGTTCGGCGATGCGGTCGACGCGGCGCAGGTCGATCGTGTCGGCGTCGACGTGCAGCGCCAGCAGGTCCTTCGCCTTGCGCAGGCCGCAGGCCTCGAGCCACGCGGCGTAGTGCGGCGGGTTGTACGGCATCATCATCACCGGCGGCCCCGGGTCGCCTTCGACCAGCAGCCCGCAGCGGTAGTTCGTCGACAGGTCGACCGGGCCACGCAGCGCGGTGGCGCCGCGCTGGCGGCACCAGATCGCCGCGTGGTCGACCAGCGCCCGCGCGACGCGCTCGTCCTTGGCCTCGAAGTGGCCGAAGAAGCCGATGCGATCGCCGTGGAACTCGTCGTGCAGCCGGTCGCGGCAGGCGCTGGCGCGGCCGACGACGCGGGCGCCGTCGAACGCCGCGAACAGCGTCGCCTCGGCGTGCGCGAAGAACGGATTCCGGCGGGGGTCGATCTGCCACGCCTCGCCGGCCGTGATCGGCGGCACGTAGTTGCGGTCGCCGCGGTAGAAGTCGCGCTGCAGGTCCAGGAAGCGCGCCGGCTGGGGCACCGGCCGGATCACCAGCTCGGCACGCGGCTCTTCTACGGGGGCGGTCATCCGGGTAGACGTTAGGCGATGCACCGGCGGGCCGCCAACGTGACCTCGTTCGCCCTGGCGGCCGCCTGGTGTGCGGCCTGCGCGGGCCCGGCGCCGGTGGCGCGTACCGCGCCGCAGCATGCGCCGCCGACCGCCGAGCAGCTGCAGCTGTGCCGCGAGGTCGAGCTGGCCTACCGCAGCGGCGGCGACGACTACGAAGCGCTGCGCGAGCGCGCGATCGCCGACCCGGTCACCGCGATGTGGTTGTCGCGGATGTTCGTGCGCGACATCGCGGTCACGCGCGAGGGCCGCGAGCTGCCCGAGCACGAGGACCCGCGGGCGCGGGCCGATGCGCGCGCCGAGACCCGTGCGCTCGGCGAACTGCATCGGCTCGGCGCCGTCGCCGTGCCGACGCTGATCGACGACCTGCTGTGCCACTCGCTGCCGCAGCGGCGCGAACTCGGCATCGAGCTGGTCGCGCGCGCCGGTGCGCCGGCGGTGCCGGCGGTGCGGGAACTGGCGCGCAGCAGCGACCCGCGGCAGCGCCGCGCCGCCGGCCGCGTGCTGGCGGCGATCGGCGCGGCCGGTGACGTGCTGCCTGTGCTGCGCGAACTGGCCGCCGATCCGGAGTTCACCGTCCGCGCCGATGCGCTGCGCGAACTGCACGACGGCGGCGCGCCGGCGCGCGCGCTGCTGATCGAACGCCTGCGCGACGACGACGATCCGTTCGTGCGCAGCACCGCGGCCGAGGCGCTGGCGCGGTTCCCCGGCGCCGCCAGCGCGCACGCGCTGGTCGACCACCTCGAGCGCTGCCAGCGTGCCGGTGACCTGCGCGGCGAACTGGTGGCGCAGAACAGCCTGCAGGCGCTCGCCGGCGTGCGCAAGCTGCGCACCGTCGCCGAGTGGCGCACGTTCGCCGCGCAGCAGCGCGATCCCGACTGATTTCCCCGAGACTCCGCCGATGGCCGAAGACTGGAAGATCCACCGCGACAAGCACGGCTGCACGAAGCCGGGCTGCCCGCTGCCGACGTGCCGTTCGTACGTGGCCGTGCTCGAATGGCCAGCCTGCGTGCGCCACGAGCTGTGCGACGCGTGCTTCGCCGACCACGAACGACGCTGCCAGGGCGCCGAGCCGCCGATCTTCTGGCGCGCGCTGCGCAAGCAGGCCGGCAGCAGGGAGCCGGTGCTGGACCTCGCCTCGCTGCGCCTCTTGTTCGACCGGCTCGGCACCGTCGACGACGAACGCGCGCGTTCGCTGCGCTACTTCTGCGCGCTGCTGCTGCTGCGCAAGCGTGTGCTGAAGATGGTGGCGCCGCGCACCGCCGAACAGGAGCGCGCCGACCTCGTCGTCGTCGATCCGAAGCAGAAGGAGATGGAACCGGTCGCGCTGTTCGCGCCGGCCATCGACCTCAGCGACCTGTCGGCGATCAAGGACGAGCTGCTGGCGGCGATGGGTGAGGACGCCGGCAAGGACGCCGAAGCCGCCAGCTAGCCAGGCGGGCGCCCGATCTCGGCGCTCACCAGCTGAACGACCACTCGAGCTCGTCGCCGGCTTCGAGCGCGGTGCGCACCGGCACCAGCAGGTAGGCGCGCTTGCCTTCGTGCGCCGCCTCGACGCCGCGGCCCGTCGGCCGCACGCCCGACGCGAACACCTGGCCCGGCACCGCGACCTCGATGCGCAGCACGTCGCCGATCTCGCGGGTGCGGCCGGTCGGGTCGTAGACCTTGGCCATCGCCTGGCGCGCGGCCTGGTCGGGCACCAGTCCCTTGACCCAGGCGGCCTCGGGGCCGCGCTGCAGGAACACGCGCATGTTCGGCCGCGCGTCGCCGAGTTCGGCGACGAACCGGATGCTGCCGTCACCGAGCTTCAGGTCGTCGATCTGCGCGAAGCGGCCCTGCGCACAGGCGAGGCCGGCGCGGCTCTGCCAGGTGACGCCCTGGGCGCGCGTCTCGGCGCTGCCGGTGGTGGTGGGTTCCATCAGCGTGCGCACCGTGACGGTGCCGGTGCCGTCCTGCTGCAGCTGGACGTGGATGCCGACGAGTTCGCCGCCGGAGCAGGCGGCGAGCGCCGCGAGGCCGAGGCCGAGAACGGTGCGGAGGGCTCTGTGCATGGGGGAGGAGGGTTGGACGGCCGCCCGCGGGCGGCGCAGCGGGATCAGAAAGCTCGGAGGCGCGAAAAAAAGTCGGTGCCGACCACCCGGAACCACGCGGCAACCCACCGCTGCCCCTGGGGTGCCGGGCAGGACCCCGACACCACGGGATCTACCCGCAAAGGGATCTGAGTGGTAGAAGGTGGTTCACAGGGGAGATTGAGTGGTGCTACAGGGTTGACAGTGGTTTGCGGGCCGGTATGGTGCGGCTCGACATGGGGTGGCAGCCCCACGATCGAGTGCGATGGTCACGTTCGCTGGCAGCTCGGAACACGGACTGGACGACAAGGGCAGGCTGGTCCTGCCGAGTCGCATCCTGGACGACGTGCCGAAGAACCAGTGGCAGTTCCACCTGACCGCCGGTCTGGACCGCTGCCTGCTCCTGCACGACTCCGAAGGTTTCCGAGAACTCGTCGCGCGCATCGGCGGTGCGGTCCCTGGCAGCCGAGCGCATCGCGCGCTGTGCCGGCGGTTTCTCGGTCACTCGGAGGCGGTCGTGCCTGACGGGAACCGGCGGATCCGCATCCCCGACCCGTTGCTCAAGTACGCGGGCCTCGCCCCGAGTCAGTCTGTCGTGCTGGTCGGCACCGGCCGGGTCGTCGAGATCTGGTCCACAGCCCACCTGGACGCATCGCTGGCCGAGGCGACCCCGGACGAGGAGCTGCTCTTTTCGCAACTGTTGGGTTCCGCCAATCCATCGACGTCCGGGGCCGGGCCCTGAGCGTTCGCTGCGAGGCGTGCCGAGGCGCTCCTGGTCGGGGCGCCGGTTCTTCTGCCGGTGTCGGGTGGTCACGTTGGGGGTTTTGAGCAGATGAACCGCGGCACGCGCGACGGTACCGACGATGCAGGGTCCAGGCAGCCATTGCATCGCCCGGTGCTGTTGCGTGAGGTCGTCGCATGCCTCGCGCTCTGCGACGGGCTCGTGGTCGTCGATGGTACGGTCGGGGCGGGTGGACACGCGAGGGCAATCGTGTCCGCCATCGCCCCGAACGGCTGGTTGGTGGGGCTCGACCGGGACAGCGAGATCCTGGCCGCTGCGCGGGCGCAGTTGGCGCCGGGCGCCGACGGCGGCCGCGCAGAGGCCAGGGTCTCGCTGCACCATCTCCCGTTTTCGAGGCTCGGCGAAGCACTTGCAGCGATCGGTCAGGACCGCTGCGACCGGGTGCTGCTGGACCTCGGTGTCAGTTCCCTGCAGCTGGATCGTCCCGACCGAGGCTTCTCGTTCATGGCCGACGGGCCACTCGACATGCGCATGGATGCGTCGCAGCCGACGACGGCTGCCGACTGGCTCGCCCGGGTCGGCGAGGACGAACTCGCGGACGCCATCTTCCAGTTCGGCGACGAGCGCCACAGCCGTCGCATCGCGCGCCACCTGGTCGCGACGCGGCGCCGCACGCCGATCCTGCGCACGGCCCAGCTCGCGCGCCTCGTGGTCGAGGCGCTGCCGGCGCCGGCGCGGCACGGCCGCATCCACCCGGCGACGCGCACGTTCCAGGCCATCCGCATGTGCGTGAACGACGAACTCGGCGAACTGCAGCGTGGCCTGCAGGCGGCGCGCGACGCGCTGCGGCCCGGCGGCCGGCTGGCCGTGATCTCGTTCCACTCGCACGAAGACCGGCTGGTCAAGCACTTCCTGCGCGCGCACTTCGACGTCGTCACGAAGAAGCCGATCGAAGCCACGCCCGACGAGGTGCGCGACAACCCGCGCGCGCGCAGCGCCAAGCTGCGCTGCGGCGTGCGCCGCGAGGACGCGGCATGAGGTGGCTGCTGGCAGGGCTGTTGTTCGCGCTGGCCGTCGCGCTCGCGATCGGCACGGTCGCGATCCGCGCCGGCAACGCGGCGCTGCGCTTCCGCGTCGAGAACTCGTACCACGCGATCCAGGATCGCATCGTCGAGCTGCGGCGGCTGTCGCTGGAGCAGGCGCAGGCGGCAGTGCCGGAGAGCCTCGCGCGCTCGATGTGGGCGCACGTGCGCGCCGAGGCGCAGCGCCGCCTGGAGTCGCTGCAGTGAAGACCGGCGAACGGATCCGCGTCCGCGTCGCGTTCGGCCTGCTGGGCATCGTGCCGGTGTTCCTGACCGGCTGGCTCGGCTGGGTGCAGGTCGCGCAGGCCGGCGAACTGCGCCGCGAGGGCGGCGCGCCGCTGCGGCTCGTACCGGCGACGGCCGACCGGCAGGCGTGGCGCGAAGAGCGCGTGCCGACGCCGCGCGGCACGATCGTCGATCGCGACGGCAGCCTGCTGGCGATCGACCGTGAGACCTACGACGTGCGCGCGACGCTGGCGGTGCCGGCCAGCGAGGGCAAGCGGGTCGAGGCGCTGCGCGCCTGGATCGACGCGGTCGCCAACGACTTCGCCCGCGCGCTGGTGGCCGACCCCGGCTTCTCGAGCCGCGGCGACATGCTGCGCGAGCGCCAGGCCGAGTTCCGCAAGCTGCTGCACGGCGCGCTGCGCACCGCCGAACTGCCGGCGCAGGGCGAAGTGCCGGCGGCGCACCCGCGGTTCACCGACGTGCGCATCGCCGGCGGCGTCGATTCGCTGGCCGTGATCGAGGCGCTGCGCGCCGTCGGCGCCGCGCGCAGCTCGGTCACGATGCACTTCCTGCGCACGTTCCGCCGCGACTATCCGGAACGCGAAGCGACGGCCGGTCTGGTCGGCCACGTCAAGACCGACTGGGTCAGCGATCCGGCGACGCAGGTGCAGCGGCTCGAGACCTGGGGCGTGTGCGGGCTCGAGGCCTTGGCGGCGCTGACGCCGGCCGACGCCGATGCGCGGCCGTTCCTGCGCGACGGCCGCGGCAACGCCTACTTCGTCGGGCCGCTGCAGCCGCTGCCGGTGCCGAACGTGCTGCACAGCACGATCGACATCGAACTGCAGCGCGAGGCCGACCGCCTGCTGGGCGAGGAGGCCGAGGCGGTGTCGCACAACGGCGAGTCGACGCGGCCGGCGTGGGGCGCGCTGGTGCTGGTCGAGATGGCGACCGGCGACGTGCTCGCGGCGACCTCGTGGCTGCGCGACCGGAAATCCAAGGTCGGCCAGGCGTTCGCGCCGTACCAGAGCCTCTACGAACCGGGCTCGATCGTGAAGCCGCTGGTGCTGGCCTACGCGCTCGAGGCCGGTCGGCTCGACTGGAACCACGAGTTCGATTGCGCGCCCGGCAGCGCCGACTACCGCGAGCGCATCGGTTCGCTGGGCAGCCGCGTCGTGCGCGACGACCACGCCTGCGGCGTGTTGTCGGCGCACGGCATCCTGGTCAACAGTTCGAACATCGGCGCGACCTACGTCGGGCTGCAGCTCGAGCGCGAGCAGTGGCAGGACTACATGCGCTTCTTCGGCTTCGGTCGGTCGCTCGGACTGGCGCTGCCGCACGAAGCCCTCGGCGGGCCGAACAAGCGCTCGTTCGACGGCGACATCCCGCTGCGGTCGTTCCGGCGCAACAGCGCGATCTCGTTCTCGTTCGGCTACGAGATGCAGGTCAACGCGCTGCAGATGGCGCGCGCCTACCTGCGGCTCTATCGCGGCGGCGACGCCGAGCTGCGGCTCTGCCGCGGCGTCGAGATCGGCGGTCAGTGGCACGCCGCGCCGCCGGCGCGCAGCGGCGGGGCGCGGCTGCGCCCCGAGGTGGTGGACGCGGTGCACGCGGCGCTGGTGGACGTCGTCAGCGACGACCCGCACGCGACCGGCACCCACCTGCACCGCCGCTTCCTGACCGACACGGGCGTCGACCTGCACGGGGTCGTCGCCGGCAAGACAGGCACTGCCGCGAGCCGCATCGGGATTCGCGGCCGCGGCAGGGTCGAGGTTCGCAACGCGAGTTTCGTCGGTGTCCTCCCTGCGGAGGCGCCGCGATGGCTCGTCGTCTGCGTGTTGCAGAAAGACGATGATGCGCGGTTCTACGGCGGCAGCTATGCTGCGCCACCTGCGGTCCGCCTGCTGCTCCGGTGTCAGGAACTGGAGCAACGGCGGCCGCGGCACGAGGAACCGCAGCGCAGCACGAACGGTCAGGTTCGCGCGGCGCAGGGCTCTCCTGGTGTTTCAGGCTGGGGCTACTAGCTCCAGAGACAAGGCGGTAGGGCGGTCGATGACTGAGTTGGCCTATCCGTCCGGACTTCCGTCCGGACAGGGCTTCGTTCGCTTGCGCGAGCTGCGGGATTGCCTGCAGCCGCGTGAGGTGTTGCGTTGGCGCGACCTCGCGGTCGACGGCCTCGCGTTCCATTCGGCCGAGGTCCGGCCGGGCAACCTGTTCTTCGCGATCCGCGGCAGCAGGAACGACGGCTCCGCGTACGCGCAGCAGGCCGTCGCGCGCGGCGCGGTCGCCGTCGTCGCCGAGGAGGCGCTGGCGGTGCCGGTGCCGGTGCTGGTCGTCGACAGCGCGCGCACCGCGCTGGCCGACGCGGCCCGCTACTACTACCGCGACCCGTCGCGGGCGCTGTCGGTGGTCGGCATCACCGGCACCAACGGCAAGACCACCACGGCCCACCTGATCCGCGCCTGCCTGCAGGCCGATCGGCGCCAGGTCGGTCTGCTCGGCACGATCGCCTACGAGTTCGGCGGGCGCCGCATCCCCGCGGCGAACACGACGCCGGACCCGGTGCGGATCCACGGCTACCTGCGCGAGATGGTGGACCGCTTCGCCAGCGCCTGCGTGATGGAGGTGTCGAGCCACAGCCTCGACCAGGACCGGGTGCGCGGCGTGCGCTTCGCGACCGCCGTGTTCACGAACCTGACGCAGGACCACCTCGACTACCACACGTCGATGGCGGCCTACCGCCGCGCCAAGGCGCGCCTGTTCTCCGGCCTGCAGGCCGGCGCGACCGCGGTGCTGAACCGCGACGACCCAGCCTCGATGGCGATGGCCGACGAACTCGGCCCCGGCGTCGGCGTGTTGTGGTACGGCTTCTCGCCGGACGCGGACATCCGCGCCGAGAACGTGCAGCCCGGTCCCGACGGCACGCGCTTCACGATGGTGCTGCCGCACGGCCGCGTCGAGATGTTCCTGCGGCTGGTCGGCCTGCACAACGTGCAGAACGCGCTGGCGGCAGCGGCGGCGGCGGTGTCGCTCGGCACCAGCGAGCTGACGGTCGCGTCAGCACTGGAGGACGCGCGCGCGGTGCCCGGCCGGCTCGAGGTCGTCGAGGCACCGATCGGCCGCGGCGGCCGCGTGCGCACGTTCGTCGACTACGCGCACACGCCGGACGCGCTGGACCAGGTCTGCGGCACGCTGGCGCGCCTCAGCGAGGGGCGGCTGCTGGTCGTGTTCGGCTGCGGCGGTGACCGCGACCGCGGCAAGCGCGCGCCGATGGCCGCGGCGGTCGCGCGCCACGCGCATGCCGCCTGGCTGACCAGCGACAATCCGCGCAGCGAGGATCCGGAGGCGATCCTGGACGAGATGGAGCCCGGGTTCCGCGGCAGCGCCTGCGCGCCGCACCGCATCGTCGACCGCGCCGAGGCGATCCGCGCCGCGATCGCGGCGGCGCAGCCGGGCGACACCGTGCTGATCGCCGGCAAGGGCCACGAGACCTACCAGATCTTCAAGGACAGCGTCGTGCCGTTCGACGATCGGCACGAGGCGACGCGCGCACTCGCCGCGAGGGAGGCAGGATGGTTGCACCGATGAGCCGTCGTTCGCCGGATGCCGCCGAGGGCTCTGCCGCGTCGGGCCGTGGTCGCGCTGCGCGCGGCTCGTGGCTGACCGCGGCCGCCGTCGCGCGCGTCACCGGCGGCGAGATCCTGGCGCGCGGCACCGCCGCGTCGACCGTCACCACCGATTCGCGCGGCGACTGCGAAGGCCGCCTGTTCGTGGCGCTGCGCGGGCAGAACCACGACGGCCACCGGTTCTGTGCCGACGTGCTGGCGCGCGGCGCGGCCGGGCTGCTGGTCGACCACGGCTACGACGCCGCCAGCCGCAACCGGCTGCAGCCGGCGTTCGTCGTGCGCGTGCCGGACACCGGCAAGGCGCTGCTCGACCTCGCCGCCGAGCACCGGCGGCGCCACCGGGCGCGTGTCGTCGGCATCACCGGTTCGTGCGGCAAGACCTCGACCAAGGAGTGGCTCGGCGCGGTGCTGGCTGCGTCGATGCCGACCGTGCGTTCGCCGGCCTCGTTCAACAACCAGGTCGGCGTGCCGCTGACGCTGTTCGCGATCGAACCGAAGACGCGCGCCGCCGTGGTCGAGATCGGCACCAACGCGCCCGGCGAGATCGCGCAGCTGACCGAAGTCGTGCGGCCCGACGTCGGCATCGTCACCTGCGTCGCGCCGGCGCACCTCGCGGGCCTCGGCTCGATCGAGGGCGTCATGCGCGAGAAGTCGGCGTTGCCCGCCGGGTTGCCGGAGGACGGTCTCTGCATCCTGAACGGCGACGACGCGTCGTGCCGCGCGATGGCCGAGCTGACCCGGGCCCGCGTGCAGCTGTTCAGCGTCACGCGCGCCACCGACTGGTTCGCCACCGACGTGCGCTTCCACGCGCTGGGCACGACGTTCCTGCTGCAGGGCGAGCGGCCGGTCACGCTGCCGCGCCTCGGCACGCACAACGTCTACAACGCGCTGGCCGTGATCGCCGCGGCGACCCACCTCGGCGCCGCCGAGGAGGACGTGCTGCGTGCACTCGCGTCGGTGCCGTCGGCCGCGCGGCGCCTCGAGCCCCAGTGCGCCGGCGGGGTCACGATCTTCGACGACACCTACAACATGAACCCGCAGTCGGCGCGCGCCGCGCTGCAGGCGCTGGCCGGGCTCGGTGACCCCGAGCCGCGCGGCGCCGCGCGGCGCCGCATCGTCGTGTTCGGCGAGATGCTCGAACTCGGCGACCAGAGCGAGCGGCTGCACCGCGACCTCGGCGCCGAAGTCGTGCGCACGCGGCAGGACCTGCTGGTCGGCGTCGGTGCCGGCGCGCAGCCGATCGCCGACGGCGCGCTGGCGGCCGGCATGCCCGCCGCGAACGTGCACCGCGTCGACGACGTCAACGCGGCGTTCGACCTGCTGCGCAAAGTCGTGCGGCCGGGCGACCGCGTGCTGTGCAAGGCCTCGCGCCGGGTCGCGCTGGACCGGCTGGTCGACCGCCTGGTCGCCGAACTGCGCCAGCAGGACGGCGACGGCACCGCGGCCGGAGGCGACGGCTAGCCGTGTTCCACTGGCTCGCACCGTGGGTCCTGTCCGAGGACATGTGCCGACTGCTCGGCTACATCTCCTTCCGGACCGCCGGTGCGGCCGTGACGGCGTTCCTGTTGGCTGTCCTGTTCGGACCGAGCGTGATCCGCTGGCTCGGTCGGCTCGGCGTCGGGGAGCGCATCGATGGCACCGGCTCGGCGGTGCTCGAACAACTGCACGCGCACAAGAAGGGCACGCCGACGATGGGCGGCCTGTTCGTGGTCGGCGCGATCCTGGTCAGCGCCCTGTGCTGGCTGCGTTTCGACGGCGACAACCGCTACTCGTGGCCCGGCATCGTGCTGATCGGCGGCTTCGCGGCGGTCGGCTTCTGGGACGACTGGGTCAAACTGCACAACCCGAAGAAGCGCGGCATCGGCAAGCGCGAGAAGCAGGGGGCGCTGACGGTGCTGGCGCTGCTGGTCGCGCTGTGGCTGCTGGTGCCCGCGGGGCTGCAGGCCGTGCACGGCGGTCCGCACCTCTACGTGCCGTTCCTGAAGGACGTGTCGCTGGACCTCGCGGTCTGGTTCGGCATTCCGTTCCTGGTGGTCTCGGTGCTGGTGCTGACCGGTGCGGCGAACGCGGTGAACCTGACCGACGGCCTCGACGGTCTCGCGACCGGCTGCATCGCGTCGGCGGCGATCGCCTACGCAGTGATCACCTACGCGGTCGGCCGCGTCGACTGGTCGGCCTACCTGCTGGTGCCGCACGTCGCGGGCGCCGGCGAGATGGCCGTGCTGATGGGGGCGCTGCTCGGCGGCGCGCTCGGCTTCCTGTGGTTCAACGCCGCGCCGGCCATGGTGTTCATGGGCGACGTCGGCAGCCTCGGGCTCGGCGGCGCGCTCGGCTACGCGGCGCTGGTCAGTCGCACCGAGCTGGTGCTGCTGGTCGTCGGCGGCGTGTTCGTCGCCGAAGCGCTGTCGGTGATCCTGCAGGTGGCGTCGTTCCGGCTGCGCGGCAAGCGGATCTTCCGCTGTGCGCCGCTGCACCACCACTTCCAGTTCGGCGGCATGCCCGAGACCCGCGTCGTCGTGCGCACGTGGGTCGTGTCGGCGCTGCTGGCGTTGTGCAGCCTCGCGCTGTTCAAGGTGCGCTGATGGCTCGCGTTGCCGAGGCCCGGGTCGAGCGAGTGCGCACCGCGGCGCCGCACCTGCGCGAACTCGACTGGCTGATGCTGGTCACCGTCGCGCTGTGCTGCCTCGGGCTCGTGATGGCGGTGTCGGTGCGCGGTGCGCGCATCGAGGTCGGGCCGTTCGACGTGATGAAACAGCAGGGCGCGAAGCTGCTGGCCGGCCTGGTCGCGTTCCTGATGGCGGCGTTGACGCCGATGCACCTGGTGCGACGCTGCGCGCTGCCCTTGTTCCTGGTGGCCACCGCGTGCTGTATCGCCGTGCCGCTGCTGGGCATCGAGGTCAAGGGCGCGCACCGCTGGATCCGCATCGGTTCGATGCAGTTCCAGCCGGTCGAGCCGGCGCGCTTCTTCCTGGTGCTGGCGGTGTCCTGGTTGCTGGCCCGCGCCGGCCAGGGCGTGCGCAGCTTCCGCGCTGGCTTCCTGCCGGCGATGGGCTGCGCCGGCCTGCTGGTCGGTGCGCTGTTGCTGCAGCCCGACCACGGCAACGCGCTGCTGGTGCTGGGCCTCGCCAGCTGCATCGCGCTGGTCGCCGGCGTGCGCTTCCTGCACTTCGTGCCGTTCGCGGTGCTCGGCCTCGGCCTGTTCGCGCTGGCGGCGACGCGGCACGAATACGTGCGCGGCCGGCTGACCGACTTCCTGGCGACGCGGCCGGACTCGCAGGTCGGCCTCGGCCTGATCGCGGTCGGTGCCGGCGGCCTGTTCGGCCGCGGCCTCGGGCAGGGCTGGATGAAGATGAACTACGTGCCCGAGGCGCACAACGACTTCGTGTTCGCGATCGTCGCCGAGGAACTCGGCTTCGTCGGCTCGCTGTTCGTGCTCGGCGCGTTCACGACGTTCGGCTACGTCTGCTACCGCCTCGTCTGCAAAGTCAAAGATCCGTTCCTCCGCTACGTCGTCTGTGGTTACTCTCTGATGGTCTGCATGCAAGCGGCTGCGAACCTGCTCGTGGTCAGCGGGTGGGCTCCGGCCAAGGGCATCGACCTTCCGTTCGTCAGCACGGGCGGCACGAGCCTGATGTTCTGTCTCGCCGCGGTTGGCCTGATCGGCAACGCGGCGCGCACGGACCAATCGGGCGCGTTCAGCTCAGTGGGTGAGGCGGGTCCTGGTTTCCGTTCCGCTGGTCTTCGTTGAAATCCTGGGAGGGTGTGTGATGGGCCAACTCGAGAAGTACGGCCTGTACGTTCTGTGTCTCGTGATCTTCCTGATCCTCGGCGTCACCATCTGGGGCGGCGGGGACGCACCGCCGTCGCGCCGCCAGCCGACGACGACCGGACTGAACGCGAGTGTGCCGCCGGTCGACCGCGCTACGCCGGCCACCGGCAGCGCGACGCCGAACCTCGCCGACCTGCTGCAGGCAGCGCCGCGTCCGGCCGTCACCACGCCGCGTTCGGGCGAGGCCCGGCCGGCAAGTGCCGACGCCGGTGCCACGGGTGCGCCGGGCACGCTGAACGTCGGTGGCGGCAACGAGCCGAAGAACCCGCCGGCCGGGCCGCAGCCGCAGGCGACGCCGGCGCCCGAGACGCCGCCCGTGGCCGCGGCCACGAGCTACAAGGTCAAGGCCGGTGACAGCTTCGACAGCATCGCGCGCACCGTGCTCGGCGACGCCGCACTGCGCAGCGAGATCGCGCGGCTGAACCCCGGTGTGCGGCCCGAGCGCCTGCAGATCGGCCAGGCGCTGGTGCTGCCGACCAAGGGCGCCGCGTCGCCGTCGCCGTCGCCGGTGCCGGCTGTCGCACCGGCCGCGCCCGCCAGCCCCGTCGTCGCGTACACGATCGCGCGCGGCGACACGCTCGAGGGCATCGCGCGCCGCCAGCTCGGCGATCGCAAGCGCGTCAAGGAACTGCGTGAGCTGAACCCGGACGTCGATCCGGCGAAGCTGCGCGTCGGTCAGAAGATCCGCGTGCCCAAGCAGTGACGCACGATGGTCCGGCGCGTCTGTCTGGTCAGCGGCGGCACCGGCGGCCATCTGCTGCCGGCACTCGCGCTCGCGCGGGCGCTGCAGCAGCGCGGCCACGAAGCGCTGCTGGTCACCGAAGGGCGTGAGGTCGAGCGCGAACTGCTGCGCCGCGAGCTGCCCGACGTGCCCGAGGCGACGCTGCCGGCGGCGTCGCGGCAGCGGCTCGCGCTGCCGCTGTGGCTGGCGAAGGCGACCGTCGCCGCGCGCGGCATGCTGCGCGAGCACGACGTCGACGTCGTCGTCAGCACCGGCGGCCGGCCGTCGCTGCCGGTCGGCCTGGCAGCGAAGTCGCTCGGCAAGCCGCTGTTCCTGCTCGAACAGAACGCCGTCACCGGCCGCGTGAATCGCTGGCTGTCGCCGCTGGCCCGGCGCGTCTACCACGGCCTGCCGCTGCGCGGCGGGCTCGGCGCGCGCGGCCTGCTGACCGGCACGCCGTTGCGGTCGCAGTTCGAACGCATCGATCGCCGCCGCTGCCGCGACGAACTCGGCCTGCCCGCCGATGCGCTGGTGGTGCTGGTCACCGGCGGCAGCCAGGGCGCGCGACCGCTGAACGAACTGGTGCCGGCGGCACTGTGCCAGCTGCCGTTCGCCGTGCACGTGCTGCACCTCGCGGGGCCCGGCCGCGACGAGACGGTGCGGCGGCTCTATGCCGGCGGCGACGGCCGCGTCGTCGCCCAGGTGCGGCCGGTCGCCAGCGACATGGACCGGATGTTCGGCGCCGCCGACCTCGTGATCTGCCGCGGCGGCGGCACGACCGTCGCCGAGTTGACCGCCGCCGGCCGCGCGGCGCTGATCGTGCCCTACCCGCACCATCGCGACCAACAGCAGCGCCACAATGCCGAAGTACTGCAGCGTGCCGGCGCGGCGTGCATCGTCGACGAGGCGACGCTGACGCTGGACGCGGCGGTCGATCGTTTGGCCGTCCTGCTCGGCGACCGGGCGCGGCTCGCGGCGATGGGCGAGGCGGCGCGCCGTCTGCATCCGCCCGACGCCGCCGGCGCGATCCTGCGCGACATGGGCCTCGGTGGCGACGAAGCCGGAGGTGCGCCGTGACCGACATGGCACCCGCGCCGGCACCGTCGCCCGCACCGGCACCGCCGTCGCGCACCGAACCCGAACCGGCCGGCGGCATCCCGGGCACCAGCTTCGCGAGCCGGCGCTTCCACCTGGTCGGCGTCGGCGGCGCCGGCATGAGCGGTCTCGCGCGCCTGCTCGGCGGTTGCGGCGGTGACGTCAGCGGCAGCGATGCCACCGGCGGCGCGATCCTCGACGCGCTGCTGGGCGACGGCCGCGACGTCTGGATCGGCTGCCAGCCCGCGCGCATCGTCGGCCACGACGGCTACGTGATCCGCAGTGCGGCCGTGCCGCCCGCCGACGCCGAGGTGCAGGAATGCGTGCGCCGCGGCTTCACGTCGCTGCTCTACGCCGAGGCGGTCGGCCGGCTCAGCGAGGGGCGTCGCACGCTGGCGATCGCCGGCACCCACGGCAAGACCACGACCACCGGCCTCGTCGTCAGCGCGCTGCGCGCGGCCGGCCTCGACCCGTCGCACCTGATCGGCGGCGAGGCGCCGCAGCTCGGCGGCAACGGCCACGGCGGCCAGGGCACCGAGTTCGTCGTCGAAGCCTGCGAGTTCAACCGCAGCTTCCACAACCTGCGGCCGTTCGGCGCCGCGATCCTCAACGTCGACCACGACCACTTCGACTGCTACCCGTCGACCGACGAACTGGTCGACGCGTTCGCCGGCTACCTGGCGCGCGTGCGGCCCGGCGGCACGGCGCTGGTCGAGGAGACCGTGCCGAAGGCGGTGCTGAACAGCTTGCGCAACGACGTGCGGATCCTGACCGTCGGCTCGGGCCTGTGGGCCGACATCCGCGCCGTCGAGGTGCGCGAGCAGCTCGGCCAGTTCTCGTTCGTGCCGGTGCTGCTGGGACAGCGCCTCGACCGCGTGCAGCTGTCGCTGTCCGGGAGGCACAACATGCAGAACGCGCTGTTCGCGCTCGGCCTCGCCTACACGGCCTCGGCCGACCTGGCCGGCGCCTGCCGCGGCATCGCGTCGTTCACCGGCGTGCGGCGGCGGTTCGAGATGCACACCGGGCCGGACGGCGGCACGCTGGTCAACGACTACGCGCACCATCCGGCCGAGATCCGCGCGGTGCTGCAGACGGCGCGGCGGCGTTTCCCGGGTCGGCGGCTGCTGGTCGTGTTCCAGCCGCACCAGCACCAGCGCACGCTGTGCCTGCTGCCGGAGTTCGCGGACGCGCTGGCGCTCGCCGACCAGGTGCTGGTCGCCGACATCTACGGCGCCCGCGAGAGTGCCGAGATCCGCGCGTCGGTGTCGGCGGCGGATCTGGTGGCCGCGGTGCGCGAGCGCGGCACCGCGTGCGAGGGCGCCGGGCCGGTCGCGGCCGTGCCGGCGGCGGTGCAGGCTCTGCGCCGCGGCGGCGAACTGGTGCTGCTGCTCGGTGCCGGCGACATCGACCAGGCGGTCGGAGGCGTGCTTGCCGGACTGTGACCTGCGCGCGGCGCTGGGCGGCATGCGCGGCGTCGTGCGCCAGAACGTGCCGCTGGCGCCGCTGACGCACCTGCGGATCGGCGGCCCCGCCGACTGGTTCGTCGAGCCGTACGCCGAGGAGGACGTCGCGGTGCTGGTGCGCGCCTGCCGCGAACTCGACCTGCCGCTGCGCGCGCTCGGCGGCGGCAGCAACATCGTCGTCGCCGACAGCGGCGTGCGCGGCGTGGTCGTGCACCTCGGCAACCTGAACCGCATCGTGCGCGACGGCCACCGCATCACGGCCGGCGCCGGCGTCACGCTGCCGAGCCTGCTGCGCGCGACCAAGGAGGTCGGCCTCGCGGGACTCGAACGGCTGACCGGCATCCCGGCGATGGTCGGCGGCGCGGTGGCGATGAACGCCGGCACCCGCGACGGCGAGACGTTCGACCTGCTGGTGTCGCTGACCGTCGTCGACGCCGCGGGTGCGCTCGAGGTGCGTGGCCCGGATCGGTTCGCCGCGACCTACCGCGACGGCCGCCTGCAGGGCGCGATCGCCGTGCAGGCGACGTTCGTGCTCGAACCGGACGATCCGATGGCGATCTTCGAGCGCTTCTCGGCGTCGCTGAAGAAGCGCAACGCGACGCAGCCGGTCAGCCAGCGCAGCGTCGGTTGCGTGTTCCGCAATCCGACCGGCGACGCGGCCGGGCGGCTGATCGAGGCCGCGGGCTGCAAGACCCTGCGCCACGGCGCGCTCGAGGTCAGCGGCCTGCACGCGAACTACATCGTCAACCACGGTGGCGGTACCGCCGCCGACTTCGTCGCGCTGATGCGCGAGGTGCAGCGCCGCGTGCGCGACGACAGCGGCGTGCAGCTGGAGCCCGAAGTGAAATTCTGGGGCGAGTGATCGCTCCGGCGGCGGCCGCCGGCAGCCGATGGGCCATCGGCGACCGCGCTGCCGATCGTCGCGCGTGCACTTGCGCGTCGACGCGGCTGCCGTTCTGCTGGCGACGCAACGCCCAGCCCAGGACCAGGAAGACCCATGACAGGCGACAGCGACGTGACGATCGAGTTCAAGGGCCGCCACGACCACATCACCGAGCGCATGCAGGCGCACGCGGCGCGCAAGCTGGCGCGGCTGGCGCGCTTCCAGGACCGCCTGGTGCGGATCGAGGTCGTCGCCGACCACGCGCACAAGAACCCGGAGGTCGAGTTGATCGTGCACCAGCGCCGCGGTGCGCCGCTGGTCGCCAAGGACCGCGGCACGTCGTTCTCGGCGACGATCGACCTGCTGGTCGACAAGATGGAGGCGCAGCTGCGCAAGCTGAAGGACAAGCGCAAGGACCACAAGGTGCAGAACGGCAAGGAGCTGCGCAGCGGTGCGCGCGGTGCCGCCGGCACCGGCCGGCGCCGCGGCGGCGACGACGAAGAGACCTACGAGCAGGCCGTACGCCGCACGCTGCGCGGCTGAAGGCGCCGTCGGACCGCGACTTCGTGCGCAGTTGCTTGTCGGCGCCGGAATCCGCACACTGCCGTCCATGATCCCACGGATCGTCGACGATGCGGGGCTGGTGGCCGAGATCGCGGCCGGCGACAAGGAAGGTGCGCTCAAGGAGCTGATCGCCGCGGCGCGCGCGGGCGGTGCCTTCCCCGACAAGGTCGGCAAGGCGATGTACAAGCGCCTGCTCGAACGCGAAGCGATCGGCAGCACCGGCCTCGGCAACGGCGTCGCCGTGCCGCACGTCAAGCACGAGGGTGTCGAGCGCATGGCGCTGGTGCTGGGCCGCGCCAGGGCCGGCCTCGAGTGGCACGCGATCGACGGCCGGCCGGTGCACGTGTTGTTCCTGCTGGTGTCGCCCGCCGACCAGCCCGAGGTGCACCTGCAGTGCCTGCGCTGGATCGCGATGCTGGCGCGCAACGCCGATTTCCGGCGGTTCCTGCTCGACGCCGAGGGGCCGGACGCGATGCGCGAACTGCTGCGCGAGATGCAGCCCAAGGGGTGACGCCGTGAGCGAGTGGGAACCCCGGACCACGCGGGTCACGCTGACCAACCGGCACGGACTGCACGCCCGCCCGGCGCACCTGTTCGTGCAGACCGCCAACGCCTACGCCGCGACGCTGACGGTCGGCCGCGCCGACGACGGCGAACGCGTCGACGGCAAGTCGATCATGGGCATGATGATGCTCGCCGCGGAGCGCGGTACCGAACTCGAGCTGACCGCCGAGGGGCCCGACGCGGACGGGCTGTTGCGCGCGCTGACCGAACTGGTCGTCGCCAACTTCGGCGAGGACTGAGCCGCCGAGCGGGATCCGACGCCGGCTTCCCGGGTCGCCGATCGGCGGCTGCCGGCGCGGCCGCGCGGCGCCGTCGAGAACGTTCGCCGCCGCGCGCTGCGGCGCCGTTCGCCGCGGCCCGTTGCCACCGGCGCCGCGCCGGTCCGGACGCGCGGCAGCCGGGCACGATCGCACGGCAGATCCGGCGTGACTCAATCCGCGGCATGGCCGCGTCCGATAGGGACCGGGAAGCGGGCATCCCCCGAAGGAGCGCCACTCGTCATGCTGAAGCAGCGCAAGAGCATCGTCGGTCTCGACATCGGCAGCAGTTGTATCAAGGCCGTCGAGCTGACTCGTGAGAAGTACGACCACGTCGTGACGGGCTACGCCCAGATCGAGGTGCCGAACGAACAGGCGCGCCAGGACGCGATCGCCGAGCTGATGCGGGCTGCGAAGTTCCGCAGCAAGCGCGTCGCCACGGCGGTCAGCGGCAAGAACGTGGTGTTCCGCTACGTCGGCATGCCGGAGATGTCGGAGGACAAGCTGCTGCCGGCGATCCGACTCGAGGCCGAGAAGTACATCCCGTTCGACGTCAACGAAGTCGAACTCGACGCGCAGAAGCTCGCCGTCGCATCCGACCAGAGCGGTCGCACCGAGATGAAGGTGCTGCTGGTCGCGGCGAAGAAGACGATCGTCGCCGACCACAGCCGCATCCTGACCGAACTCGGCCTGCAGCCGGTGTCGGTCGGCGTCGACGGCTTCGCGCTCGGCAACGCCTGGGAGCTCAGCGACCAGGTCAACCCCGGCATCCAGGATCCGGGCCGCACGGTCGCGCTGATCGACATCGGCGCCACCAAGGCCAGCATCAACATCCTGCGCGACAACGTCAGCTACTTCGCACGCGAGGTGCCGATGGGCGGCCAGGACATCACCAACGCGATCGCCCGGCGCCTCGGTGTCGAGCCCGGCCAGGCCGAGACGCTGAAGCGCGAGCCCGGTGAGCAGGTCGCGACCGTGCAGGAGGCGTCGAGCCAGGTGCTCGAGGACCTCGGCAACGAGATCAACCTGTCGTTCGACTTCTTCGAGAACCAGTTCGACGGCGAGGTGCAGGAGGTCTGGCTGACCGGCGGCTCGGCGCTGCTGCCGTTCCTCGAGGAGAGCTTCGAGAAGATCTTCGAGAAGCGCACCAAGACCTGGAACCCGATCGAAGGCCTGAAGGTCAAGGCCGACAACGTCGACGTCGAAGCGCTCAACCAGTTCGCGCCGCAGCTCGCGGTGGCGCTCGGACTCGCCGCAGCATCCTAGGAGGCCCCACGTGATCCGCATCAATCTGCTCCCTGCCGACCTTCGTCGCGGCAATCGGATTCCGCCGAAGGTGCTCGCCGCCGCGTTCGGCAGCGCCATCGCGGCCAGCGCGGCCGTCGGCTGGTTCGGCATCGTCTGGTTCGGCGACCTCGGCCAGGCCGAGTCGTCGCTGCAGGAAGTCCAGGCGACGCTGGCCGAGCGCGAGAAGCGCGTGGTCTACCACGACGCGCTCGACGCCAACCGCAAGGACTACTCGGGCCGCGTGCAGACGATCCAGGAGATCGCCAAGTCGCGCCGGCTCTGGTCGAAGTTCATGGACGAGCTGATCGACGTCGCCAACAACAACGGCGACACCGAGCGGCACCTGTCGTGGTTCGACGGCATCACGGTCAAGAACGACCTGAAGAAGGGTCCGACCGTGACGATGCCGGGCAACGTGCAGGACGCGGACAAGTCGAAGCTCGCGAACTTCCACGAGGATCTCGAGGCGGCGCCGTTCGCGGCCGAACTCGACTCGAAGTCGGACCCGGTGTTCAAGCTCGAGGTCGACAAGGTCCGCATCCCGCCGCAGTCGATGGCATTCCCGTTGACGCTGCAGTTCAAGTCGCCGGTGGCGGAGCAGAAGAAGCCCGTCGCGAAGCCGGCCGCGCCGAAGGGCAAGTGAGGTGAGCGACCATGGCTAACTGGACGCAGAAGAAGCAGCTGATCGCGATCCTGGGTGGCGCCGCGGGCATCTGCCTGCTGGCCGCCGGCGGTGTCTACCATGCGCAGGGACAGATCGAGGAGCTGAATCGCCAGGTCGAGGAGAAGCGGCAGGCGATCGCGGCGGCCGAGACCAAGATCGCGCAGATCCCGAACCTCGAGAAGGACGTGATCATCCTGCGCGAGAACCTCGACGAGTACGTCAAGATCCTGCCGGACTCGAAGGAGCTGAACGCCTTCGTGCGCATGCTGCAGCAGTTCGAGCGGCAGTCGGGCATCCTCGGCACCGGCCTGATCAAGAAGAACGCCCGCGCCGACAAGTCGAAGAACCGCTTCGCGGCCATCGAGTACACCTACGAGATGACCGCCACGCTGTGGCAGTTCCTGAAGTTCATCAACCTGATCGAGAACTACGAACGGTTCGTCAGCATCACGGACTTCAGCATCACGGCCGGCGGCAAGGGCAAGAACGACGACACGCGCGACGGCGACGTCGTGCACACGGTCAAGCTGGCGCTGCAGACCTACACCTACAACGGCAAGGCCGCCGGCAAGGAAGTCGAGATCCCGGACTACTCGGCGCAGCGCGAGGCGCTGCGCGAGGAGATCTGGAAGCGCATGCAGGCGATCAAGATCGAGAAGTACGAGCACCGCGGCCATCAGGGCCGGCGCGACATCTTCGTCGATCCGCGTGAGCGCGGCGACCAGCGCACCGACGGCCCGTCGCCCGCCGAACAGCGCGCGCTGGTCGACAAGTACGTGACCGAGGTCAGCCGGCTGCGCGAGATGCTGCAGCGCATGCGCAAGCCCGACACGACGCTGTTCGAGCAGTACGCGCTCGAGAAGGGACTGCGCGAAGGCCTCGAGAAGCTCTCGGGCGAGGTCAACGTCGACGAGACGCGGCTGTCGTACGCGCCGTTCCGGCTGCGCTGGGCCAAGGAGGTCGTGCAGCCGCTCGAGGACCTGCGCACGCAGGTCCAGGACGTCGCCAAGGTCGAGCCCAAGCGCGTCGATCCGTTCCTGCCCAAGGCGGACATGGAACAGCTCGTCGCCGACATGCAGCGCGAGTGCGGCAACGGCCAGCTCGAGGACGCGAAGAACCGCTACGAGTCGGTCGCGAACCGTCTCGGCGTGCCGTCGACCGATCCGCGCTACGAACTGGCGGTCGCGGCCAAGGCCTGGCACCACAAGGCGTCGACCGCGATCGACTTCAAGGGCATGGATCTGCGGATCCAGGGCGTCGTGGTCAACCGTGGCGGCCGCTCCGGCGTGCTGATGAACGGCGAGACCTACGAAGAAGGCGACTACGTCTCCGACGACCTGCTGGTCAAGCTGGTCGAGGAGGAGCAGGTCTGGTTCGTGTTCCGCGGGCTGACGCTCGTGCGCACGATGTGAGGGCCCGCGGCGGCGGCGGCGCGACGAGTTCGCTCAAGCCGCCGGCACGGGTCGTTCGATGAGGAAGAGGCACTCCGGCCGGTACCACGAGGACCGGCCACGGCGAATCCAACGAAGTCCCCGCGAGGGAGAAGGACGAACGATGCAGGCAGTCAGGAATGGGATCATCTGCGCGCTGGCGTGGTGCGTGTCGTTCGCGACCGCTCCTGCCCAGCAGGAAGGCGCGCCGAAGGACGCGCAGGGCAAGGAGGAGATCCGCTCCGAGGCGGAAGGGGACCGGGCGAGCCGGTTGACCCTGAAGCTGAAGGACCGCGACCTCCGCGACGTCGTCACCAGCATCCGCAAGAAGGCGAACGTCAACATCATCATGGACGCCACCGTCGAGGCGACCGTGACGATCGACCTGCAGGACGTGCACTGGCGCCAGGCGCTGACGCTGGTCGCCGAGCAGGCCGGCTGCATCGTGACCGAGGACGACGGTGGCGTGCTGAAGGTCGAGAAGCCGCCGCGCGTCTACTTCGCGTTCGAGAACACGGACATCCAGAAGGTCATCGACACGATCGCCAAGATCTCCGGTGCCAACATCGTCGTCGCGCCCGAGGTCAAGGGCACGATCACGGTGCGCCTGAAGAACATCCCGTGGCGCGACGCGCTCGACGCGTCGGTCAAGACGCTGGGCTTCGTGGTCGTCGAGGAGGAGCGCGGCATCCTGCGCGTGGTGCCGGCGTCGAACATCCAGCAGGACCTCGCCACCGAGACCATCCCGCTGCGGTTCGTGCGGCCTGCCTCGGTCTACGTGCCGTTCATCACGTCGGACTACATCGAGAACAAGCGCGGCAAGCAGCAGCTCGCCAAGGGTGAGATCCAGTTCACGCTGCTGGACACGCTGCAGAGCATGATCACGCCGGACATCGGCAGCCTCGAGTACATCGAGGAGACCAACGCGATCATGGTCAAGGACACGCGTCCGGTCGTCGAGAGCGTCAAGAAGACGATCGCGATGATCGACGTCGAGCCGTCGCAGATCCAACTGGACGTCAAGTTCGTCACGACCAGCAACGAGGACGTGCTCGACATCGGCATCTCGCCGGGCGGCAGCGGCTGGACCGCGAGCCTCGGCCTCGGCCAGATCCCGACCCGGTTGCCGTTCGACCTCGGCGCCGGCGGCTGGGACGACAGCATCATCGCCAACGAGACCGGCACCGGTCCGTTCGCGGACGGCGCCGGCCTCGGCAACCTGCCGGCGCAGACGACGATCCCGAACGTCGTGTTCGGCGCGCTGAACCTGCAGCAGGTCACGGCGACGCTGCGCCTGCTGAAGAAGGACGCCCGCTCGGAGATCGTGCAGGCGCCGCAGATCACGGCGCTCGACCACCAGACCGCGACGATCTTCGTCGGTGAGGCGGTGCGCTACGCGCAGGCCCGCGTCGAACAGGGTCAGGCCGGTGGTCTGCTGCTCGCGCTCGAAGAGGGCGACGAGTCGCCGGTCAACGTCGGCTTCCAGCTGCTGGCCACGCCGCACCTGGTGCCGGGCACCGACAAGGTCATGATGGAAGTCATCCCGCAGCGCACCGCGCTGACGGGCACCGGCGCTACGTCGCTGGCGCCGGCCGGCTTCGACGTGTTCACGGTCGGCACCGGCGGTCAGGAAGGCACGATCGCGCTGCCGCGCGTCGCCTCCAGCACGCTGGCGACGACGGTGCTGCTGCGCTCGGGCCAGACCGCCGTGCTCGGCGGCCTGAAGACCAAGTCGGAGAGCGAGACCGTCACCAAGCTGCCGCTGCTCGGCGACATCCCGCTGCTGGGCTACCTGTTCAAGGGCAAGACCAAGCAGGAGACCACGTCGACGCTGCTGGTGTTCATCACGCCGCAGGTCATCCGCAGCCCGGAGGACCAGGAAGCGTCGCTGCAGCGCGCCCTGATGGAGCGCGTCCGCGACCACCGGTCGAGCATCGCGCAGCAGCGCGAAGCGATCTTCGGCAGCAGCAACTGAGCGCTGCCGTCGACCCTCGCACGCCCGCGGCCTCACCGGAGCCCGCGGGCGTTCGCCGTTTGGCATCCGTTCGCGCCCGAGTGCGACGTTGAGCCTCGACCGTCGGGCCCGTATGCTCCGCGCGCTTCCCACGGTCGGGAAGCGCGGTCGGGTGGCCCCGCGATCCCGCGTCGGCGCCCGGCCGTGGACCCCTCCAGGACTCGACATGCCCGTCGCACGCCAAGAGCCACCGCACCCGACGCAGCGTCGGGCCGGCACGTTCGCGTGCAGCTCGACGGCCGCGGCGCAGTGCGAGTCCCCATCGTTCGTCTTCCCGCAGATGCCCGAGCGCCTGAAGGCTGCGGACGAGGCTGGAACGGCTCGTTTGGCCGTTCGCCGTCGCGCCACGGGGCTCGGCTCTCCAGGGGTCGCCGGCCATGCCGGCGACGTTGCGCAAAAGGAAGTTCCGCTTGAAGAGGATGCTCATCAACGCCATCGATCCGGAGGAGTCCCGGATCGCGGTGGTGGAGGACGGCGTGCTGCAGGAGCTGCACGTCGAGTTGGCCAGCCGCGAGGCCTACCTCGGTAACATCTACAAGGGCAAGGTCGTCAACATCGAGCCGAGCATCGGCGCGGCGTTCGTCGCGTTCGGTGGCCGGGTCAACGGCTTCCTGCACGTGTCCGACGTGCTGCCGGCCTACGGGCGGCCCGATTTCCTGCTCGACGACGTCATCGAGGGCCGCGCCCGCGTCGACGTCGACGACGGGCCCGAGTCGATGCAGCAGGCGCTGGCCGACGACGACGAGGACGACGACGCGGCGCCCGGCGCGGCGGCGCCGGCCGACGAGGCGGCCGAACCCACCGTCGGCGAGGGCGAAGGCGAAGGGGTGACCGAGGTCGGCGACGGCAGCGCGCACGGCGACGACGACGGCGAGGACAACGACGGCGGCGAGGACGAGGCGCCGTTCGAGCCCGCCGACCCGGCCAGCGAGCCGCCGGCCGACGAGCCGCCGCCCGATGCCCCCGGCTTCGGCCACGGCATCGACGGCGAACGCCCGCTGGCGATGGCCGCCGCCGATCCGGACGCTGGCGACGGCGCCGACGACAGCGACGTACCGGAACTGCCGGTCGAATCGGCCGGCGACGCCGAACCGAAGCCCGCCGCGGGCGGCGAGACCGGCGCGGAGGGCGGCGAGCCGGCCCCTGGCGCAGCCAACGGTCAGGGCGAGGACGGCGGCGGCCGCCGTTCGCGGCGCGGCAACAAGCGTCGCGACCGGCGCGACCAGCGCGGCGACCGCGGCGAGCGGCGCGGCAACCGCGCGCGGCCGACGATCGACCAGCTGCTGAAGAAAGGGCAGGAGGTCGTGGTGCAGATCACCAAGGAAGGCATCGGCAGCAAGGGGCCGACGCTGACCACCTACGTGTCGCTGCCCGGCCGGTGCCTCGTGCTGATGCCGAGCCTGCCGAAATGCGGCGTGTCGCGGAAGATCGAGGACGGCCGCGAGCGCAAGCGCCTGAAGAAGATCGTGCGCGAGCTCGACGAGACCGGCCACGGCGGCATCGGCTTCATCGTCAGGACCGCCGGCATCAACAAGAGCCTCGCCGACCTGCAGCGCGACCGCGACTACCTGAAGAAGATCTGGGAGATGGTGGCGCAGCGGCTGAAGGTCACGCGCGCACCGGCGCTGCTCTACCAGGAGAGCGACCTGGTGCTGAAGGCGATGCGCGACCAGTTCACGCCCGACATCGCCGACGTCGTCGTCGACAGCGAGGACGTGTTCCTGCGCATCCGCGACTTCGCCGACAAGCTGATGCCGCACATGTCGGAGCGCATCAAGCAGCACGCGCTGACGACGCCGTTGTTCCACCACTTCGGCATCGAGAAGGAGGTCGAGGCGCTCTACCAGCCGAAGGTCGACCTGCCGAACGGCGCCTCGATCGTGATCGACCAGGCCGAGGCGCTGGTCGCGATCGACGTGAACTCGGGCAAGTACAAGGCCGGCGGCGACACCGACGAGACCGCGTACCGCACCAACCTCGACGCGATCCCGGAGATCGTGCGCCAGCTGCGGCTGCGCGACCTCGGCGGCCTGATCATCATCGACTTCATCGACATGTCGCACGAGAAGCACCGGCGCGGCGTCGAGAAGCGGCTGATCGACGCGCTGCGCGGCGACCGTGCGCGGATCAAGGTCGGCCGGATCTCGCCGTTCGGCATGCTCGAGATCACGCGGCAGCGCGTCGGTCCGGGCCTGAAGCGGACCGTGTTCATGCAGTGCCCGCACTGCAAGGGTGCCGGCTGGTCGCGCACGGTGCAGAGCAAGGCCCTGTCGGTGCTGCGCGAAGTGCGCGCGCTGCTGCACCTGAAGGGCTACTCGGTGATCCAGGTGTTCGTGGCGCCGGCCGTCAGCGACTACCTGGTCAACTACAAGCGCCGGGCGACGCTCGAACTCGAGGACGCAGTCGGCAAGTCGATCGCGTTCCGGCCCGAACCGAGCTACCCGATCGACGTGGTGCACTACCGGTTCCTGACCGGCGACGGCCAGGAAGCCCGGATCGCGATCCCGGCCGGGCTCGGCGTGAAGGCCTAGGCCGGACGGCGGCGGGCCGGGCGGCCGCCGACCCCGGCGCGCCGCCTCGGGGCTTGAAACGCCCCCTCGGGTCGCTATCGTCTCGCGCCCTTCAACCCGACCAGCCGCCCATGTACGCCGTCGTCGACGATCGCAACCAGCAGTACCGGGTCCAGCCCGGTGACCGGATCCAGATCCACCTGCGCCGCGGCGCCAACGAGGGCGACACGCTGACCTTCGACAAGGTCTGCCTCGTCGGTGGTGAGAGCGGCAGCAAGATCGGCACGCCGCACGTCAGCGGCGCGTCGGTGACCGCGAAGGTCGTGCGCCAGCTGAAGGGCCCGAAGGTCGTGATCGGCAAGTTCCGCAAGCGCAAGAACAGCCGCCGCCGCACGGGCTTCCGCGCCCAGTACACGGTCGTGCAGATCGAGTCGATCCACGGCTAGGCAAGACCCACCGCACACGACAGAGCGAGGCAACCATGGCTCACAAGAAGGGACAGGGCTCGACGCAGAACGGCCGCGACAGCAACCCGCAGTACCGCGGCGTCAAGGCCTACGGTGGTCAGCGCGTGACCGCCGGCACGATCATCGTGCGCCAGGTGGGGACCAAGTTCCACGCCGGCCGCAACGTGCGCTGCGCTACCGACTACACGCTGTTCGCCGTGATGCCCGGCATCGTGCGCTTCCAGTCGAACGGCAAGGTCCACGTCGACCCGGTCGAGGCTAGCTGATCGCGCCGGCCGCGCGTCGCGCGGCCGAGACAGCGTCGGCGCCCGGATCCGCCATGTTCGTCGACGAACTCGAGATCTCGGTGCGTGCCGGCAAGGGCGGCGACGGCTGCGTCTCCTTCCTGCGCGACAAGCGCACGCTGCGCGGTGGCCCCAACGGTGGCGACGGCGGCGACGGTGGTGACGTCGTGCTGCTGCCGACGACGCACTGCAACACGCTGTTCCACCTGACCGGCCGCGGCCAGTTCGCGGCCGCGAACGGCGGTCAGGGGCTGGCGCAGAACTGCGGCGGCAAGGACGCCGAAGACCTCGTGATCGAAGTGCCGGTCGGCACGATCGTGTTCGACGCCGCGCGCGGCAACGTGCTGCAGGACCTCGACACCGCGGATCGGCCGTGGGTGCTGGCGCGCGGCGGCTACGGCGGCCGCGGCAACTCGCACTTCGCGACCGCGACGCACCGCACGCCGCGCACGGCCGAGCGCGGCAAGCCCGGCGAAGAGCGCCGCGTGCTGCTGAGCCTGAAGCTGATCGCCGACGTCGGCCTGGTCGGCCTGCCGAACGCCGGCAAGTCGACGCTGCTGGCGACGCTGACCAAGGCGCGGCCGAAGATCGCCGGCTACCCGTTCACGACGCTCGAGCCGATGCTCGGCATCGCGCAGGGCCCCGGCGAAGCGACGTTCGTGCTTGCCGACATCCCGGGCCTGATCGAGGGCGCGAGCCGCGGCAGGGGGCTCGGCGACAAGTTCCTGAAGCACGTCGACCGCACGCGGCTGCTGCTGCACCTGGTCGATTGCGGCGACCTGCCCGAATTGCCGCCGGCCGACGCCTGGCGGATCGTGCGGCACGAGCTGGCGCAGCACAGCGCCGAACTGGCGGCCCGGCCGAGCCTCGTGGTGGCGACCAAGGTCGAGGACGACGCCGCGCGCGACCGGGCCCGGGCGCTGGCCACCACGATCGGCGTGCCCGTGGTGCCGATCAGCAGCGCCGTCGGCGCCGGCCTGCGCGAACTCGTGCTGGCCGTGTGGTCGATGCTGTCGACGCTTCCGCGCGGCAGCGCGGTCTGACCGTACGCGGGTCGGGTCCGGATTGTGCCCAACGGCCGGTCCTGCCGATAGGACCGATGGAGGACTCCGAGTGACCAGCCAAAACATCGGCCCGAGCCAGACCGTCGCCAGTCGACTGCCGAAGCTGCGCGACTTCCTGCGCATCATGGTCAAGGAGAACGCCTCCGACCTGGTGTTGAAGACCAACGGTTGTCCGGCGGTCCGGGTCGCCGGCGTGATCCGGTTCCTCGGTGACCAGCCGCTGCCGTCGGAGCTGATGCGCAGCTACGTCGACGAGATCCTGTCCGAGAAGGGCAAGCAGGAGTTCCAGGAGTCCGGCGCGTTCGACACCGCGGTCGCGATCCCCGGCGTCGGCCGGTTCCGTTGCAACGTGTTCTTCCAGTGCGGCGAGGTCGGGTTCGTCTTCCGCGCGATCAAGGCCGAGATCCCTTCGTTCAAGGACCTGAACCTGCCGGTCGAACCGCTGAAGCGCCTCGCGTCGCTGAAGCGCGGTCTCGTGCTCGCGACCGGCATCGCCGGCTCGGGCAAGTCGACGACGCTCGCGTCGATGCTCGAGTACGTCAACCGGACGATGAACAAGCACATCATCACGATCGAGGATCCGATCGAGTTCCGGTTCGAGGACAAGCGTTCGATCGTGAACCAGCGCGAGGTCGGCGTCGACGTGGTCGACTTCGCGTCGGCGCTGCGCCAGGCCGTGCGCCAGTCGCCGGACGTGATCCTGATCGGCGAGATGCGCGATGCCGAGACCGTGTCGGCCGCGATCCAGGCGGCCGAGACCGGCCATCTGGTGTTCTCGACGCTGCACACGGTCAACGCCGTGCAGACCGTCGAGCGCATCATCACGTTCTTCCCGCCGCACCAGCACGAACTCGTGCGCCTGCAGCTGGCGTTGAACCTGGCCGGCGTCTGCTCGCTGCGCCTGATCAAGAACAAGGACGGCAGCGCGCTGGTGCCGGCCGTGGAGCTGTTGATCAACACGCCGACCGTGCGCGAACTGCTCGAGCAGGGCCAGACGCGCATGCTGCCGAAGGCGCTGAACGAAGGCAGCTACTACGGCACGATGTCGTTCAACCAGTCGCTGATCCGCCTGTTCCAGGCCGGCAACATCAGCCTCGAGGACGCCCTGGCCGCGTCGGACAACCCCGACGAGCTGAAGATGCAGATGCGCGGCATCACGCAGGGTTCGACGTCGACGCGGCCGAGCAGCTGATCGACGCGCGGGCGTGCGCGCGCGGTGCGGTGCCGCTACGTTGGCGCCGGCCATGGAACGGCTGCGCACCTTCGGCATCGTCGCGCACATCGACGCCGGCAAGACGACGCTGACCGAGCGCATCCTGCACGATGCCGGGGCGCAGCCCCACGTCGGCAGCGTCGACGACGGCACCGCGACGATGGACTGGATGCCGACCGAACGGCGCCGCGGCATCTCGATCACGGCGGCGGCGACCCGCGTCGACTGGGGCCGGCACGTGCTGCAGGTCGTCGATACACCGGGTCACGTCGACTTCGTCGCCGAGGTCGAACGGTGCCTGCTGGTGCTCGACGGCGTCGTCGTGCTGGTCGACGGCGTGCGCGGCGTCGAATCGCAGACCGAGGCGGTCTGGCAGCAGGCCGTGGCGCGCGACCTGCCGCGGCTCGTGTTCGTCAACAAGCTCGACCGCGCCGGCGCCGACTTCGACGCGGTGCTGGTCGAACTGCGCGAGCGGCTCGAGTGCCCGGCGCTGCCGGTCGTCGTGCCGCTGCGCGACGGCGCCGGCCGTTTCGCGGGGCTGGGCGACGCGTGCTCGGGGGCCGTGCAGTGGTTCGACGGCCGGCCGGATCCTGCCGACACGCCGCGGCTGCAGGCGGAGCTGCTCGCCGCGCACGAGCGCGTGGTCGACGCCGCTGCGTTCGCCGACGAACGCATCCTCGAGGACGCGCTGGCCGGCCGCCGCATCGCGCCGGAACGGCTGCGCGCGGCGCTGCGCACGCGCTTCCTGGCCGGCCACGTGGTGCCCGTGCTGTGCGGCGCGGCGCTGTGGAACCGCGGCGTCGACTGGTTGCTCGACGCGGTGGTCGCCTGGCTGCCGTCGCTGGCCGAACTCCGGCGGCAGGGGGTCTGGGCGGTGGACCGCGCCGGTGCACCGGACGCACCGTGCTGCGGGCTGGTGTTCAAGGTGCAGCACCACGACGAGGTGTGGAACTTCGTGCGCGTCGTGCGCGGCGCGTTCGTGCGCGGGGCCGCCTGGTGCGTCGGTGGCCGGCCGGCGGTGCGCGGCACGTTCGACGAGCTGTGGCTCGTGCAGGCCGACCGCCACCGCCCCGTCGACTGGGCTGGTCCCGGCGAGATCGTCGTGTTGCCCGGTGAGCTCGGCCTGCGCACCGGCGACACGGTCTGCGACCCCGCGGCGCCGGTCGAGCTGCCGTTGCCGACCTTCCCGACGCCGGTGCTGGCGGTCACGTTCGAGCCGGCCAAGGCCGAGCACGGGCCGCGGCTGGCGGCTGCGCTGCGCGAGCTCGAGGTCGACGATCCGACGCTGCGCGTCGAGGTCGACCACGATCGCATCGTCGTGCGCGGCATGGGCGAGCTGCACCTGGAGATCGCGGCCGACCTGGTGCGCGACCGGACCGGCATCCAGTTCCAGCGGTCCCGGCCCAGCGTCGACCGACGCGAGACCATCACGCGGCGGGGCAGCGGCGAAGCCGAGGTGCGGGCGCTGGTCGCCGGTGTCGAACGCACGGCGTACTGCCAGGTCGAACTGGTGCCGGCCGCGGCGCCCGACCAGCCGGCCGACGTCGTGGACCAGTGCGCGGCGCCGGCCGCGCGCGAGGAACTCGAACTGCGGCTGCGTGCCGGCACGCGCTGCGGCCCGCTGTTCGGTTGCACGGCGACGCTGCGCCGGGCCACGGCCGACCCGCAGGCCGGCGAGGCGCTGCTGCAGCAAGCGACGGCGAAGGCGCTCGGTCTGGCCCTGGCGGCGGCCGAGGTGGTGGAGCTCGAGCCGGCGGTCGAGTTCGAGCTCTGGTGCCCGGAGGACGCGACCACCGCCGTGCTGGCCGACCTCGGCGCACGGGGCGCCGACGTCGCGTCGGTAGCCTCCGGTCGGCTCGGTGCGCGCCTGCACGGCCGGGCACTGTTGCAGCGGATGTTGGGCTACGTCACCAAGTTGCGGTCGATGACCCGCGGCAAGGGGCAGGTTACGCTGCGGCCCGCCGGCTACGTCCCGACCAGCGCGTCGGGCGCCGTTCCGCCGGCGCGATCGCCGCGCGGCCGCTGAAAACGGCACTTTCCACGCTTGACGTGGAATCCCGGTCTGGCTACCCTCTGCGCCCCGGTTGCGCTCCAGGGAGCACATCTTCGGATGTAACCCCTTGCCGCGTAGACGGTTGCGCTGAAAACCCCACCTCAGCGCGCGCGCTCGACCAGATGGCTGCAGCCGACTGGCCGACTTCGACCCGCGGGGCACACGAGCCATGCAAGAGCGAATCCAGATCCGGATGGAGGCCTACGACCACGAGGCCTTGGACCAGGCGGCCCTCGACATCGTCGAGACCAGCAAGCGCACGGGCGCGCGCATCGCCGGCCCCGTGCCGCTGCCGACCCGCATCGAGCGCTACACCGTGCTGCGCAGCCCGCACATCGACAAGAAGAGCCGCGAGCAGTTCGAGATCCGGACGCACAAGCGGCTGATCTACATCTCGGAGCCGACCACGAAGACCGTGGATGCCCTGAGCAAGCTCAACATGCCGGCGGGTGTCGACATCCGCATCAAGGCTTGCTGATCGATCCCAGCGGATCGCGCGCCGCCGGCTGAGGCCGCCGGGGGCGGGCTCCGCGTCGCCGAGACGCCACAGAACCACACACGAGTCGAACCATGGTCGAGGTCAAGGTCTTCGAGGGAGGCAACGTCAAGTCGAAGGACGTCGACGTGCTCGCCTACGGCAGCCGTGTCCTGGGGCGCACCCTCAAGGACGCGATCGTGATGTACGAGGCCAACGTGCGCGCGGGCACCGTGCAGGCGCGCACGCGCAGCATGGTCCACGGCGGCAACAAGAAGCTGTGGCCGCAGAAGCACACCGGCCGTGCCCGCATGGGCACGACCAAGTCGCCGCTGTGGCGCGGTGGTGGCCGCACCCATCCGCCGGCGCCGCGCGATCACAGCTACGCGATGCCGAAGAAGGCGCGCCGCGTGGCGCTGCGCAACGCGCTCTACACGAAGTTCCGCGACGGCGAAGTCGCGATCGCCAGCGGCTGGCCCACCGGCAAGCCGAGCACGAAGTCGGCGGTCGGCATCCTGTCGAAGCTGGGCATGGGCAACAGCGCGACGGTCGTGACCGCGGGCGTGGACCGCAACCTGTGCCTGTCGCTGCGCAACGTGCCGCTGGTCGACGTGCGCACGATCGACGACCTCAATGCACGCCAGGTGCTGCTGCGCCGCTTCCTGGTGCTGACCCCGGACGCGTTCGCTGCGCTCGAGCAGCGCTTCGCCAAGAAGGAGTCCTGACCGTGGCCAATCCCAGCCAGTACTACGAGGTCGTGCGTCGGCCGCTGATCACCGAGAAGTCCTCGAAGCTGCAGGGACTGCGCAATCAGTTCCAGTTCGAGGTCGCGCCGGAGGCCAACAAGTCCGAGGTGCGCAAGGCGATCGAGACGCTGTTCTCGGTCAAGGTGCTCAAGGTGAACATGATCCGCATGCCCACGAAGGCGCGGCGCATGTTCGGTCGTCCGGGCCAGACGCGCCCGTGGAAGAAGGCGGTCGTCAAGCTCCGCGCGGGCGACACGATCGACGTTTCCTGAGAGCCGTTTCCCGAGCCGGAGTCCAGCGATGCCCGTCAAGGTCTACAAGCCAACTTCCGCCGGCCGACGCAACTCGTCGGTGCTCGACTTCTCGCACCTGACCAAGGGCAAGAAGCGCGAGAAGGGTCTCTGTGAGCGTCTGTCCGACCGCACCGGTCGCAACGCGCTCGGCCACATCACGAGCCGCTTCCGCGGCGGTGGTGCGCGCCGCGTCTACCGCAAGGTCGACTTCCGCCGCGACAAGGACGGCGTGCCGGCGGTCGTCGCGGCGATCGAGTACGACCCGAACCGCACCGCCGACCTGGCGCTGCTGCACTACGTCGACGGCGAGAAGCGCTACATCCTGGCGCCGAAGGGCCTGACGGTCGGCATGAAGGTCGTCTCCGGTCCGCGCTGCGAGCCGGACGTCGGCAACGCGATGGCGCTCGAGTCGATCCCGCTCGGTCTGCAGGTGCACAACGTCGAGATGCAGCCGGGCCGCGGCGGCCAGATCGCGCGCGCTGCCGGCCGTTCGTGCCAGCTGATGGCGCGCGACGGTGCGCACGCGGTGCTCGTGATGCCGTCCGGCGAGATGCGCAAGGTCGACATCCGCTGCCGCGCGACGATCGGCGAGGTCGGCAACGCCGACTGGCAGAACATCCGCTGGGGCAAGGCCGGCCGCGTGCGCTACCTCGGCCGCCGTCCGCACAACCGCGGCACCTCGCAGAACCCGGTCGCGCACCCGATGGGTGGCGGCGAAGGCCGCACCGGTGGTGGTCGCCACCCGTGCTCGCCGACCGGCAAGCTCGCGAAGGGCGGCAAGACGCGTCGCGGCAAGGCGCGCAGCAACCAGTTCATCCTCCGGCGCCGGCCGCCGGGCAAGCACGTCGCCGTCGGTAGCGGCAGCTGAGGTAACCACCGATGAGTCGCAGCATCACCAAGGGCCCGTTCGTCCACCCGAGCCTGCTCAAGAAGGTCGAGGCGCAGATCAAGAAGGGCACCAAGGACCCGATCCAGACCTGGTCGCGCGCCAGCGTGATCCTGCCCGAGTTCGTCGGGCACACGTTCAACGTGCACAACGGCCGTGTCTTCCTGAAGGTCTACGTGACCGAGGACATGGTCGGCCACCGGCTCGGCGAGTTCTCGCCGACGCGCACGTTCCGCGGTCACTCGACGAAGAAGGAGGCGACGGAGTGAGCTTCGAAGTCCGAGCCGTGCACCGCGGCGCCCGCATGGGCGTCTACAAGGCGCGTCGCATCCTCGCGCTGATCCGCGGTCGTTCCGCCAGCTCTGCGCTGGACGAGCTGCGCCACGACCGCCATCGGGCGTCGCGCGCCGTCTACAAGGTGCTCGCGTCCGCGATTGCGAACGCGCTGCAGAACCCGGCCGTGCGGGCCAACCGCCTGGTCGTGTCGAAGACCTGGGCCCACGACGGGCCGCTGCTGCCCGGGGGCTTCCGGATGCGTCCGGGCCCGCAGGGCCGCGCGATGCCGATCAAGCGCCGCACCTGCCACATCCACGTCTACGTCGCCGACCCGCAGGCCGCCGCCCAGGGAGGCGAGGAATAACCATGGGCCAGAAGATCCATCCGACCGGGTTCCGCATCGCGATCACCGAGCAGTGGCGTTCGCGTTGGTACGCGACGAAGAAGGACTTCGCGAAGAACCTGATCGAGGACCAGCGGATCCGCCGCTTCATCCGCAAGGAGTGGCAGTTCGCCGCGATCCCGAAGGTCGAGATCGAGCGCACCGGTGAGCTGGTCACGGTGTTCGTGCACACGGCGCGCCCCGGCGTGCTGATCGGCAAGAAGGGCACCAAGGTCGACGAGTTCCGTCAGGAGCTCGAGAAGCTCACCGGCAAGCCGGTGCGCATGAAGATCATCGAGATCCACCGCCCCGAGATGGAGGCCAACCTGGTCGCGGAGGCGGTGGCCGAGCAGCTCGGCAAGCGGATCAACTACCGCCGCGCGCTGAAGAAGGTCGCCGACACGTCGATGGCCGCAGGCGCCAAGGGCATCAAGATCCGCGTCGCCGGCCGCCTGCAGGGCGCCGAGATGTCGCGCGTCGGCAACTACCGCCGTGGCCGCGTGCCGTGCGGCACGTTGCGCGCGCAGGTCGACTACGGCTTCGCGATCTGTGCGACCAAGTACGGCACGCTCGGGTGCAAAGTCTGGATCTTCAAGGGCGAGTACGGCCCCGGCGAGACCACGCAAGGTCTGTTGCCCGTGCGTCCGGCCGTCGAGCGGCCCGGCACCTGATCGCAAGGCGAACGAACCGAGGAATCAGCCATGTTGATGCCCAAGAGAACGAAGTGGCGCAAGATGCACCGCGGTCGCATCCGCGGTGAGGCCACGCGCGGCAACGAGGTCGCGTTCGGCGAGTTCGGCCTGCAGGCCCTCGAGCCGGGTTGGCTGTCGGCGCGCGTCATCGAGGCCGGCCGTGTCGCCGCGAACCGCGGCGCTCCGGAGGGCAAGCTCTGGATCCGCGTGTTCCCGCACAAGTCGGTGTCGAAGAAGCCGGCGGAGACCCGAATGGGTACCGGCAAGGGCGACGTCGAGTTCTGGGCCGCGATCGTGAAGCCGGGCACCGTCCTGTTCGAGATGGACGGCGTCACCGAGGAAGTCGCCAAGCGCGCGTTCAACCGCGTCGCCCACAAGCTGCCCATCAAGGTCCGCCTGGTGCGCCGCCGCCACGCCTGATCCCGAGATCGCACAACCAGCAGAACGACCATGAAGAAGGCCATCGACGACATCCGCGGGCAGGACACCGCCGAGCTGAAGGCGAAGCTGAGCGACCTGCGCAAGGAGCAGTTCCGGCTGCGCTTCCACGGCTCGGCCGAAGAAGTCGCGAAGACGACGCGGCACCGCGAGGTGCGGCGCACGATCGCCCGGATCCTGATGGTGCTGGGCGAGCGCGACCGGAAGGTCGCCGCCGGCAAGTGACCGAACCGAACCGCGAACCGCCGACCCGTAGAGCCGCGAGCCAGCCATGAGCAACGAAGCCCAGAGTGGTGCGACCGAGCAGCGGAACCAGCGCAAGCTGGTCCGCGGCACCGTCGTCTCCAACAAGATGCAGAAGACCGTGGTGGTGCAGGTCGACCGCAAGGTCCGCCACCCGATTTACGAGAAGTTCGTGTCGCGCCGCACGAAGCTCTACGCGCACGACGAGAAGAGCGAGGCGGCCATCGGCGACGTCGTCGAGATCTGCCACACCCGGCCGCTCAGCAAGACCAAGTGCTGGCGCCTGGTCCGCGTCGTCCAGAAGGCCAAGCAGTAGGGCCAAGAAGACCCACCCCGACCCCGCGACGCTGCGATCGCTGAGCCAGGAGAACCGCGATGATCCAAGAAATGTCGATGCTGGACGTGGCCGACAACACGGGCGCCAAGCGCGCCATGTGCGTGAAGGTCCTCGGTGGCAGCGGTCGGCGCTATGCCTCGGTCGGCGATGTCGTCATCGCCGTCGTCAAGAAGGCGCTGCCGACCGGTGAAGTGAAGGAGCACGAAGTCGTCAAGGGCGTCGTGGTCCGCACGTCGAAGGCAGTGCGGCGTTCGGACGGTTCCTACATCCGGTTCGACCGCAACGCGCTGGTCGTGATCGACAAGGAAGGCAACCCGCGCGGCACGCGCATCTTCGGCGCCGTCGCGCGCGAGCTGCGCGACCGCAACTTCATGAAGATCGTCTCGCTCGCGGAGGAGGTCGTCTGATGCTCGCCAACAAGCCGAAGCCCCCCCGTCGCAGTCTGCACGTCAAGAAGGGCGACAAGGTCGTCGTCACGACGGGCCAGTACAAGTCCAACGAGCCGCGCGAAGTGCTGCGCGTCGACGCCATCACCGGTCGCGTGATCGTGCAGGGCGTCAACCTGCGCTGGAAGCACCACCGGCGGTCGCAGCAGAACCCGAAGGGTGGCCGCGTCCAGCTGGAGATGCCGATCGACGCGAGCAACGTCCTGCTCTGGTCCGAGAAGCTCGGCAAGGGCACCCGCACCAAGGTCCAGGTCGTCGACGGCAAGAAGTGCCGCGTCGGCGTCGCCTGCGGCACCAAGTTCGACTGAGTTCGACCTCGACAATCCCCCGAGCCATGACCACCTCCACCAACACCCCGAAGGCCCCGCCGCGGCGCCAGCAGATCTACCGCGAGAAGGTCGTGCCGGCGCTGCAGAAGGAGTTCGGCTACCCGAACCCGATGATGGTGCCGCGCCTGCAGAAGATCGTCGTCAACATGGGCGTCGGCAAGGCGGTCGAGAACAAGAACCGGCTCGAGGCCGCCAACAAGGACCTGACCGCGATCACCGGCCAGAAGCCGCTGGTCCGCAAGGCGCGCGGCGCCGTGTCGGGCTTCAAGCTGCGCGAAGGCTATGCGATCGGCGTCGCGGTGACGCTGCGCGGCTCGCGCATGTGGGAGTTCCTCGACCGCCTGGTCTCGCTGGCGGTGCCGCGCATCCGCGACTTCCGTGGCCTGCCGACCAAGCTCGACGGCCGCGGCAACTACACGATGGGTCTGTCGGAACAGAGCGTGTTCCCCGAGATCCAGCTCGACAAGGTCGAGTTCGTCCAGGGCATGGACATCACGTTCGTCACGACGGCGCCGACCGACAAGGAAGGTCTGGCGTTGCTGACGCACCTCGGCATGCCGTTCCGCAAGTGAACTCCGAACGACTCCAGAGAACCGACTCCCCGCAGGGGTACTGATCAACCATGGCCAAGAAGTGCTTGAGGGTCAAACAGCAGCAGAAGCCGAAGTTCTCGACTCGGCGCTACAACCGCTGCCAGCTCTGCGGCCGGGCGCGGGCCTACTACCGCAAGTTCGGCATCTGCCGGTGCTGTTTCCGTCAACTCGCGCTGCAGGGGGAGATCCCCGGTGTGCGCAAGGCTTCGTGGTAGGAGATCGACAGCCATGATGACCGATCCGATTGCTGACATGCTGACGCGCATGCGCAACGCTCTGATGAGCGGTGCGCAGCACTGCGTGGTTCCGGGCAGCCGACTCAAGGTGGCGATCCTCGACGCGATGAAGCGCGAGGGCTTCCTCGACGGCTACGAGGTCGCCAGCGAGGGTGTGCGTTCCGCGATCCGCGTCTCGTTCAAGTTCGGCCCGGACGGCGAGCGAGTGATCTCGTCGCTGGACCGCTTCAGCAAGCCTGGCTGCCGCCGCTACCGCGGCTGCAGCGACCTGCCGAAGGTGCGTGGAGGCCTCGGCATCGCCGTGGTCTCGACCAACCAGGGTGTGCTCTCGGATCGCGAGTGCCGCCAGCGCCGCGTCGGCGGCGAAGTCCTCTGCACCGTCGACTGACCGCTCCGGAGACCTCCCATGTCCAGAATCGGCAAGAAAGCCATCGCGGTGCCCAAGGGCGTGACCATCCAGGTCGACGCCGGCACGATCGCCGTCAAGGGCCAGAAGGGTGAGCTCAAGCTCCCGCGCAAGCCCGGCGTCGACGTCAAGCTCGACGGCGCGACGCTGAACGTCGTCGCCGCCGACCAGGAACGCCAGACGCGCGCGCTGCAGGGCACGACCCGGGCGCTGCTCGCCAACATGATCGAAGGCGTGACCAAGGGCTACGAGAAGAAGCTCGAGATCGCCGGCGTCGGCTACGAAGCCGAACTGCAGGGCAAGACCCTCGTGCTGAAGCTGGGCTTCAACCGCCCGGTCCGCTTCCCGGTGCCGACCTCGGTCGTCGTCGAGGTGCCGAACCCGACCACGGTGCTGGTCAAGGGCATCGACAACCAGGCCGTGGGCACGGTCGCCGCGGCGATCCGCAAGTTGCGCAAGCCGGAGCCGTACAAGGGCAAGGGCATCAAGTACACCGACGAGGTCATCAAGCGGAAGGCCGGCAAGGCGTTCGCGTCGGGTGGTGGTGGATAACGATCAGACGGCGCGGTGGTGCCCCGAGCGCGGGGACCCCGGCCAGAGGACGACAGCAGCATGACGACCACGTTCCAGAAGCATCAGCGCCGGCGCGGCAAGGCGCTCTCCGTGCGCCAGCACGTGCGCCAGGTCTCGAACCGGCCGCGGCTGTCCGTGCACCGCAGCCTCGCCCACATCTCCGCCCAGATCATCGACGACGTGCGCGGCCACACGCTGGTGGCGGCGTCGTCGCTCGAGAAGGAAGTGCGCACCGCCATCAAGGGCATGCGCAAGACCGACGTCGCGAAGAAGGTCGGCGCCCTCGTGGCCGAGCGCGCCAAGCGCGCCGGTCTCGCGAAGGTCGCGTTCGATCGCGGCGCCTACAAGTACCACGGTCGCGTCAAGGCGCTGGCGGATGCCGCGCGCGAGGCCGGCCTCGACTTCTGACCGGTATCGATCCATGGCGAAAGGCAAGTACCAACTGATCCCGATCGACGAGGCCCTGTCGGCCGATGTCGAAGACGACGTCGTCGCGATCAACCGCTCCGCGGCGGTGGTCAAGGGCGGCCGCAGGTTCTCGTTCAGCGCGCTGAGTGTGGTCGGCAACCGCAACGGTCTGGTCGGCATCGGCTATGGCAAGGGCCGTGAAGTCCCGGGCGCGATCGAGAAGTCGGTCAAGGACGCGCGCAAGCAGATCATGCGCGTGGTCCGCGACGGCAGCACGATCCCGCACGCGACCGAAGGCAGCTTCTGCGCCACGAAGGTGCGCCTGCTGCCCGCGGCGCCCGGCACCGGCATCATCGCCGGCAAGGCGGTGCGCAAGGTGCTCGAGCGCGCCGGCATCACCGACATCCTGACCAAGAACTACGGCTCGACGAACGCCCTCAACGTCGTCAAAGCCACGATGATCGCCCTCAGCAAACTGCGCAGCCGCGAACAGACGTCGAAGCTGCGGGGAGTCGCCGTCGAATGAACCTCGCCGAAGCAAAGGCCCTGGGCCTCAAGTTCCCCGAACGCAAGCGCATCGGACGCGGCGTCGGCTCCGGTCTCGGCAAGACGTCGGGCCGCGGTCACAAGGGCGCGAAGGCGCGCTCCGGCTGGTCGCGCCGCATCGGCTGGGAAGGCGGTCAGATGCCGATCTACCGCCGCCTGCCCAAGCGCGGCTTCAACAACAAGAACTTCGAGAAGGTGTTCACCGTCGTCAACGTCAGTGACCTCGAGGTGTTCGATGCGGGCACCGTGGTCGACCTGCAGGCCGTGCTGGCCAAGGGCCTGACTTCGAAGGAGAAGCACTCGAACCTGTTCAAGGTGCTCGGCGACGGCGAACTGACCAAGGCCGTGTCGGTCAAGGTCGACGCGATCACGACCACCGCGCGCGCCAAGATCGAGAAGGCGGGGGGCCAGGTGCACTTGATCGAGGCGCGTCCGCGGCGGCCCAAGTTCGTCGCCAAGGACGGCACGAAGCGCACCCCGGGCACGCCGCGGCGGCGCTGATCGCGCGCAAACATGAACCTCTCCTTCGGCAACCTGTTCAAGATCCCGGAGATCAGGAACAAGATCCTGATCACGCTGGGCCTCTTGCTGGTCTACCGCATCGGCTTCTTCATCCCGCTGCCGGGCGTGGACACCGCCGAGGCGCTGCGCCAGACCAAGAACCTGGGCGCGCTGGGCCAGCTGTTCGGCATGATGAACGTGCTGACCGGCGGGTCGCTGCAGAGCGCGACGTTGTTCTCGCTCGGCGTGATGCCGTACATCTCGGCCAGCATCATCTTCAGCCTGTTGGCGAAGGCGGTGCCGGCGCTCGAGAAGGTCGCGAAGGAGGGCCAGAGCGGCCAGCGCAAGATCAACCAGTGGACGCGCATGGCGACCGTCGCCATCTGCCTGATCCAGTCGTGGTTCGTGATCCTCGGCCCGCTGGGTGCCGAGAGCAGCAAGCTGCTGCAGGCCGGTGTGCGCGAGTGGTTCGGCGTCTACTGCATCGTCGTGATGGTCGCACTGACCGCCGGCACGATGTTCGTCATGTGGCTCGGTGAGCAGATCACCGAGCACGGCATCGGCAACGGCATCTCGCTGATCATCATGGCCGGCATCGTGTCGAACCTGTACCCGGCGATCGGCACCTACTTCGACTACGGCATGGACCGCGACGCCTGGCAGCGCCTGCTGCTGTTCTTGGGCGCGTGGGGCCTCGCGGTCGTGGTCGTCGTCTACATGACGAAGGCGCAGCGGCGCATCCCGATCCAGCAGGCCAAGCACACGCGCGGTCGCCGCGTCTATGGCGGGCAGCGCCACTTCCTGCCGTTCAAGGTCAACCAGGCGGGCGTGATGCCGATCATCTTCGGCTCGGCGCTGCTGGTGATCCCGGCGATGGTGGGCAAGGCGCTCGGCTGGACCTGGCTCGAGATCTCGTTCGGTGGCCAGCGCGGCTTCTGGTTCGTGCTCTGCTACACGGTCCTGATCTTCTTCTTCTCGTTCTTCTGGACCTCGATGATGTTCCAGCCGAACGAGATCGCCAACAACCTGAAGGAAGGCGGCTCGTTCATCCCGGGCATCCGGCCGGGCAAGCCGACCGCGCAGTTCCTCGAGCAGACGATGGTGCGCATCACCATCGCCGGCGCCGCGTTCCTCGCGATCGTCGCGGTCCTGCCGTCGTTCTTCGGCGCCGGGTCGGCCGCCGGCATGGATCAGGTGCTGCTCTACTTCATGTCGGGCACGTCGATCCTGATCGTCGTCAGCGTCGCGCTCGACATGGTCGAGAAGCTCAACGCGATGCTGGTCATGCGCAACTACGAGGGCTTCCTCGAGGAAGGCCAGCAGCCGGCGCGCGGCGCGGCCGCCGGCAAGGGCGCAGGCCAGGGTGCAGCGGCGACGGGCGGTTGGGGCCGTCGTTCGAACTGATCCCATGGCTGTCGTGTCGTTGCAGGCCCGCTGCGTGTTCCTCGGCGCCCCCGGTGCGGGCAAGGGCACGCAGGCCAAGCGTGTCGCCGAGGCGGTGCGCCTGGCCCACATCTCGACCGGCGACATGCTGCGCGAGGAAGTGGCGGCCGGCAGCGAGCTGGGGCGTCAGGCCAAGTCGTTCATGGACGGCGGCAAGCTGGTACCGGACGACGTGATCATCCGCATGGTCCAGGATCGCATCCGCAAGCCGGATGCGCGCGCTGCCTGGATCCTCGACGGCTTCCCCCGTACACTGCCGCAGGCCGAAGCCCTCGACAGGAGCCTGTCGGGCGCGGCGGCGCTGACCCACGTGATCTACTTCGCCGTGCCGGAGGCCGTCCTGGTCGGACGCCTGTCCGGCCGTCGGACCTGTTCGAAGTGCGGTGCCATCTGGCACGTCGAGAACCAGCCGACGAAGAAGCCCGGCGTCTGTGATCGCTGCGGCGGCGAGCTGTTGCAGCGCTCCGACGATCGCCCCGAGGCGATCGGCAAGCGCCTCGAAGTCTATCGGTCGCAGACGTCGCCGCTGCTGGCGTACTACCGCGACCGCAAAGTCCTGCGGGAGATCGATGCGAATCGATCGCCCGATGTCGTCTACAAGGAGTTGCTGAAGCTGATGCAATGAGACCGGAGCCCGAACCGACCGCAGATCGCCACGACGCGCCGCCACCGAACCAGCCCCTGCGGGCCACGGTGGTCGCCAGCCTGGCGAACGGGTTGTTCCGACTCCGACTGTCGGATGGACGCGAAGTGGTGGCGCACGCTGCCCAGGAGCTGAGGAAGGCGTTCACGCGCCTGCTGCCGGGTGACCCGGTGCTCGTGGAGCTGTCGCCGTTCGATCCACATCGCGCTCGCATCTGCCGCCAGATCCGGTCGCCGCAGCACAGCGAACAGCCAACCCCGAGTTCCAGAGTTTCCCAGCACCACAACCAGTCGAACGGAGAACTGTCGTGAAGGTCCGAGCCAGCGTGCGCCGCATCTGCGAACACTGCAAGGTCGTGAGACGGCGCGGCGTCGTGCGCGTCATCTGCACCAACCCCCGGCACAAGCAGCGCCAGGGCAAGTAACGGCAGTCCCCACCGCAACGAACCAACATGCCTCGTCTACTCGGCGTCGACATCCCCAACGAGAAGCGCATCGAGATCGCGCTGCAGTACATCTACGGCGTCGGTCCGGCACTGTCGCGCAAGGTGTTGAAGGAGCTGGCGATCGACCCCGGTGTCCGCGCCAAGGACCTGAAGGACGACGAGGTCGCCAACATCGCGAGCTACCTCGAGAAGAACTACCCCGTCGAAGGTGCCCTGCGTCGCCTGGTGATGCAGAACATCAACCGACTGAAGGAAATCTACTGCTACCGCGGCCTGCGCCACCGCCGCGGTCTGCCGGTGCGCGGCCAGCGCACGCGCAGCAACGCCCGCGGCCGCAAGGGTCCGCGCAAGACGGTCGCCAACAAGAAGATCCTGAGGAAGTGAGATGAGCACCAGCACCCCGGCAACTCCGGCCAGCACCGAGAAGCGGAAGGCCAAGGTCCGCAAGAACGTCGGCAAGGCGATCGCCCATGTGAAGGCGTCGTTCAACAACACGATCATCACGATCGTCGACAACGCTGGCCAAGTGCTCGCGTGGGACTCGGCCGGCACGATCGGCTACAAGGGTTCGCGCAAGAGCACGCCGTTCGCGGCCCAGCGCGCGGCCGAGAAGGTCGCCGACAAGATCAAGAAGATGGGCGTGCACGAACTCGAAGTGCTGGTGCGTGGCCCGGGCTCGGGCCGCGAGTCGGCGATCCGCGCCCTGTCCAACTCGGGCATCGAGGTCAAGTCGATCGAAGACGTCACTCCTCTACCTCACAATGGGTGTCGCGCGCGCAAGCGTCGCCGCGTCTGATCCCCGCTCGAACCACCGCATCCCGACCGCACAGCACCCCCGACTGCAATGGCCCGCATCAGCAACAACGTCTGCAAGCTCTGCCGCCGCGAAGGCGTCAAGCTGTTCCTCAAGGGGCAGCGCTGCTTCTCGGAGAAGTGTGGCGTCAACCGGCGCAACTATCCGCCCGGCCAGCACGTCCGCCCGAAGAAGGGCACCGACTACGGCACGCAGCTGCGCGAGAAGCAGAAGTGCAAGCGCATCTATGGCGTGCTGGAGCGGCAGTTCCAGAACTACTTCGCGATGGCGCAGCGCCAGAAGGGCAACACCGGTGAGAACCTGCTGGTGCTGATGGAGCGGCGCCTCGACAACGTGGTGCTGAACCTCGGCCTGGCGTTCTCGCGGTTCGACGCGCGCCAGATGGTGTCGCACGGCCACGTGTTCGTGAACGGCCGCCGCGTCGACGTTGCCGGCTACCTCGTGCGTCCGAACGACTCGATCGAGGTGCGCGGCGACGACAAGCTGAAGAAGAAGGCCAGCGACGCGATCGAGATGAACAAGGGCCGCCCGCTGCCGGCGTGGCTCGAGGCGGTGCCGACCGAGCTCAAGGGCAAGGTCATCCAGCTGCCCAAGCGCGAGGACGTCAGCGTCGAGATCAACGAGCAGCTCATCATCGAGCTGTGCTCGAAGTGACGGTGGGCGCCACCTGAGCGCCTGAACCCCGAGACCTCACTGCAGGAGATTCCGAGATGCGTATTCGCTGGCGTAACTTCGAGTTGCCGTCCCAGGTCCGCCTGGATCGCGACACCGCCACCCCGACCTATGGCCGCTTCGTCGTCGAACCCTTCGAAAAGGGCTTCGGCGCGACGATCGGCAACGGTCTGCGCCGCGTGCTGCTGTCGTCGATCGAGGGCACCGCGGTCACGTGGGTGCGCATCGACGGCGTCGTGCACGAGTTTTCGACGATCCAGGGCGTGCTCGAGGACGTCACGCAGATCGTGCTGAACATCAAGAAGCTGCGCGTCAAGCTGCACACCGACGCGCCGACCACGCTGCGCATCGACGTCAACACGAAGGGCGAAGTGCTGGCCGAGACGATCGAGGGCGACCACAACGTCGAGATCGCCAACCCCGAGCTGAAGATCTGCACGCTGACCGAAGACGTGCGCTTCTTCTGCGAGATGCAGGTCCGCAAGGGCCGCGGCTACGTCACCGCCGAGGAGAACGTCGCCGAGGAGCTCGAGATCGGCACGATCCCGGTCGACTCGATCTTCAGCCCGGTGCACCGTGTCCGCTACGCGATCGAGAACACGCGCGTCGGCAAGTCCACGGACTACGACCGCCTGGTGCTCGACATCTGGACCGACGGCACCGTCTCCCCGGAGATGGCGCTGGTCGAAGCCAGCAAGATCTACCGCAAGCACCTGAACCCGTTCGTGCAGTACTTCGACCTGAAGGAAGAACTGGCGGTCGAAGGTGGTGTGCTGGCGCCGGAAGGCGACGAAGGCGCACGGCGGCGCGAGATGGTCGACCTGCTGTCGAAGAGCATCGACATGCTCGAACTCTCGGTCCGCGCGAAGAACTGCCTGGACAGCGAGAGCGTCGCGACGATGCGCGACCTGGTCGCGATGTCGGAACCCGAACTGCTGAAGGTCCGCAACTTCGGCAAGACCTCGCTGAAAGAGGTCAAGAGCAAGCTGAGCGCGCTCGGGCTGTCGCTCGGAATGAACGTCGAGGAATACAAGTAGGCCGGTCGCTGACCGGCTCCGGAGTCCACAGCCATGAAGCACAACGTTGCTGGCAAGTCCCTGCAGCGGAACTCGGCGCACCGCGCCGCGCTGCGCAAGAACTTCACCGTCGCCGTGATCCGCCACGAGCGCGTCGTCACCACGCTGGCCAAGGCCAAGGCGCTGCGCCCGTTCGTCGAGAAGGTGATCACCCTGGCCCGCAGCAACGACAAGAAGACGCGGCTGCACCGCATCCGTCAGGCGGCATCGCTGCTGCAGGACAAGGACATGGTCAAGAAGCTGTTCGACGTGATCGGGCCGCGCTTCGCCAACCGCCCGGGTGGCTACACGCGCATCCTGCGCCTGCCGGACTACCGGATCGGCGACGGCGGCACGAAGGTCGTGTTCGAGCTGGTCGAGAACGACGTGCTCGCGCGCCAGATCAAGGCCGCCGAGGAAGGCGCTGCCAACGTCACGCCGGACGCCGAAGCCGCGAACGCGTGACGTCGAGTCGGCGACGGCCGCGCCTCATTGGAGGACGGCCACGCCGGTGTTGCTGACGACGAGGCCGAGCGGCGTGTTCGCCAGTGCGGCCGATTGCGACACGAAGAACAACCCCGGATACGCCGCGGGCACCGGCCAGGGGCTGCTGCCGGCGCCGGCTGCATCGAGAGCGACCAGATTGCCGGGGATCCACTCGAGCGCTGCCGGGAGATGCAGCGCGCAGCCCGGCAGCAGCGGCACGCCGGCCGGATCGAGGCCGAGCGCGAAGTAGTTCACTGCGAGCGAGAGCGGCGGCCCGTTGGTGTGGGCGAGTTGCACCGTGGTGCCGCCGACCATCGGGCCCACGAACGCGAACGCGAACGTGCCGGTGCCGACAGCGCAGCCGACGCCCCAGCTGCCGGTCTCGCCTGGCAGCAGGTAGTGCACGACCAGCGCCGGCACCGCACCTGGGGCCTCGCGTGAGTGGATGCGGCGCGCACGGGCCGCGGTCACGGTCTCGACCGCAGCCTTGATCAGCCAGCCGAAGTTGGTGGCTGGCTGGTCGAGCCACGACTGCACGTCCGCGGTCAGTGCCTGTGTCGGCCCACACACGGCGGCCCCCGCGATCGGCAGCGAGAAGGTCGCGCTCGGGCCGGCCTGGTAGTCGCCCCCCGCGCTCGCCCATGGCGTCGACGGGTGGAAGCGCCGCGTCCAGGTCGCGTCGCCGACGGTCGACGGCGCCCCCTGGCCGCCGCCGCCGGTCAGCGCATACGAGGTGCCTTCGCCCCAGTCGGCGACGACGCGGTGCAGGCCGGCGGTCGCCGGCGCCGTCGCGCCGGAGGTCACGACCTCGAGGTGCAACGTCGCCGCGACGATGCGGGCGCCCGAGGGCAATGCGCTCGCCACGTCGAAGTGCAGCAAGGCGCGGCGCACCGTGTTCTGGGCGGTGACACCGACGAAGATGCTCTCGCCGAGGGCGTTGCTGAACGCACCGCTGGTGCTCTCGTACAGCGTGTTGTCGCGATCGCAGGGCACGACGACAGACTGCTGTGCGGTCGACGCCGCAGCAGCGCACAGCATCGTGAAGAAGGCGTACAGGATTCGTGCGTGGTCCATGAGCGTGTGCCTGCGTGTTCGGCGTCGACGCGGTGGAACATCGCACGCATGCGTGCAGGCTGCGTGAAGCCGCGCGCAAGCGATGCGCGGACCGGCGCGCGCCCGTCGTGAGACTTCATCTGCGCTTGGCCTTGCGATGCACAACAACCGGCATCGTGCCGCGCGAAAGGAAGCACGAGCACATGATCCGAACCACACACTCCATCCACGCGGCGTCTCTGCCGCGCCTTGCCGCCGCACTCGCTGCGGTTTCTCTCGTCGCGACGACGCAGGCCCAGGCCCAGGTCGTCCAGGGCCCCAGCTCCTCGCGCACGCCCTACCTGGTGCCGGCCACGCCGGCGCAGGACGTCGTCCGCTCGATCACGTCGATCGTGACGACCACCGACCTGGTGCCGACGACCGGTGCGCCCGCGACCCCCTACGAAGTCGCCGGCATTCTCGACGGCCTCGGTGCCTTCGACAACGGCGACGGCACGGTCACGCTGATCGCCAACCACGAGTTCGGTTCGACGGCCGGCGGCATCCACCGGCACGGCGCGCGCGGCGCCTTCCTCTCCGAACTGATCCTCGACAAGACCACGCTGGCAGTCGTGTCCGCGCAGGACCTGATCGACACCGTGATCGACCTGACCGGCACCGAGCGCAACGCCCTCAACGGCAACGGCCTGGCGCTGAACCGCTTCTGCTCGAGCGACCTCGCCGACGTCGGCGCCTTCTACAACGCGGCCTCGGGCCTCGGCACCCAGGAGCGCGTCTACCTGTGCGGCGAAGAAGGCGGCTCGACCGGCTACGCGGTGGCGACCGTTGCCACCGGCACCGAAAAGGGCCGCGCCTGGCTGCTCGGCCAGTTCAACCTGGCCACGAACGGGTCGGGCATCAACGCGGTCGGCGGCTGGGAGAACCTGCTCGCCAGTCCGCATGCGCAGGACCTGACGATCGTCGCCGGCACCAACGACGGCGGCACCGGCGTGATGAACAACACCGTCAACATCTACGTCGGCACGAAGCAGGCGACCGGCAACCCGGTCGAGCGCGCCGGCCTGACCAACGGTGCGCTGTACTTCGTCAACGTGCTCGGCAACCCGGTCGAGATCGTCAACTCGTCGACGCGCGCGACCAACATCACCAGCGGCACCCGCTTCACGCTGCAGACCACGTCGGGCACGACGTTCTCGCGGCCGGAGGACGGCGCCTGGGATCCGACCAACCCGCGCGACTTCTGGTTCGTGACCACCGATCGCCTCGACACCGCCACGAACACGGGCTTCAACCAGACGGTCGGCGCCAGCGGCCCGGCCAACCAGACCGGCAAGTCGCGCCTGTGGCGGCTGCGCTTCGACGACATCCGTTCGCCGCTGCTCGGCGGTGAGATCACGCTGGTGATCGACGGCACCAAGAACAACCAGAAGGTCAACATGCTGGACAACATGTGCGTCGCGGCCGACGGCATGCTCTACCTGACCGAGGATCCGGGCAACTCGACCTACCTCGGCAAGACCTGGGCCTACGACCCGATCACCGACACGCTGGTGCAGCTGGTGAAGTTCGACTCGGCCCGCTGGGGTGAGCTGGCCGTCAATGGCGGCACCCCCGGGGCGATCGCGCCGTACACCAACGACAAGGAGATCTCGGGTGTCGTCGACGTCACGCACCTGTTCCCGCACGCGGCCGACGAGACCGTGCTGCTGCTCGATGTGCAGGACCACTCGAGCAATGCCGCCGTCGCGACGCCGACGTCGGTCGAGGGCGGCCAGCTGCTGCTGCTGCGCGTCGCACCGCGCGCGGCGACGAATGCGTTCGGCGCCGGCTGCGGCCTGACGCTGGCTGCGGCACCCGGCTCGCGCCCGGTGCTCGGCAACGTGTTGTTCTCGCAGGTCACCGGCGTCGCCACCGGCGGCGTCGCGCTGATGATGGCCGGCTTCGGCGACTCGTTCCTCGGCGTGCCGCTGCCGATCGACCTCGCGTTCCTCGACCTGCCGGGCTGCAACCTCTACCAGGACCTCGCCTTCGGCGGGGCGCAGGCCTGCCAGGCGACCGGTCCGGCGACGGCGCTGCACCTGCTGCCGGTGCCGCCGTCGTTCGAGTTCGCCGGCCTCGAACTGGTGCTGCAGGCGTGGGTGATCCACCCGCTGGGCCTGCAGACCAGCAACGGCATGAACGTCAAGCTGGGCCTCTGACAGCGCTGCCGCGGCGGCCGCGCCGCGGCACTCCGGACGCGCCGGCCGGGTTGGTGCCCGGCTGGCGCGCCTTCGTCCCGGTAGATTCGGTCCCGATGCCCCGCCGCCTCGCTGTCCTGTCGTTCTGCCTCGCCGGTGCCGCCGCCGTCGCGACGGGCCAGCAGCCGACCACGGCCGGCGCCCCAACCGCGGCCGCGGCCGTTGCCGAACGGCATGCCGCGTACTGCCATGCGCTCTACACCGATTGCCTGGCCGGTGCGCGCCAGCTGCAGCGCTCGGTCGACGCGCTGCTGGCGGCGCCGAGTGCGGCCGCGCTCGACGGAGCGCGCAGCACCTGGACGCAGGCGCGGCAGGTCTATGGTGCCAGCGAAGCGCTGCGGTTCCATGGCGGCCCGATCGACGATCTCGAACCGCTGTTGAACGCCTGGCCGCTCGACGAGGCCTACATCGACCACGTGATCGGTCGCCCGACGGCCGGCATCGTGCACGACTGCACGACCTTCCCGAACCTGAGCCAGGCGCTGCTGGTGGCCGCCAACGAACGTGGTGGCGAGACCAACGTCAGCGTCGGCTGGCACGCGATCGAGTTCCTGCTGTGGGGCCAGGATCCGTACGCCGACGGGCCGGGCCGGCGCCCGCACACCGACTACGTCACCGAGCACGATCCGCGGGCGGTTCGGCGCGGCGCCTACCTGCGGCTCGCCACGGCGGCGTTGGTCGAGCACCTGCAGCGGCTCGTCGCGGACTGGGCGCCGGACGCCGACAACTTCCGCCGCCGCTTCGTCGCCGCGCCGGACGACGCCGTGCGGCGCATGTTGACCGGCACCGCGATCCTGACCGCGTTCGAGCTGTGCGGCGAACGGCTCGCGGTCGCCTACGAGACGCGGGACCAGGAGCAGGAGCATTCGTGCTTCAGCGACACCACGCACTTCGACCTGGTCGCGAACCAGCTCGGCATCGTCGCCGTGTTCGACGGTGGCCGTGCCAGGCCCGACGGGCCGTGCCTGCTCGACCTCGTGCGCGCGCGCGACGCCGCGATCGCCGACCACCTCGCGCACGCGCTGGCGGCGACGACGCGGGCGATGCGGGCCATTCCGGCGCCGTTCGACCAGGCGTTCCAGGGCGCCGACGACGCGCCGGGCCGCGCCGCGATCCGCGCCGCGATGGCGGCGCTCGATGTCCAGGCCGAGGCGATCGCGATCGCCGGGCGCCTGCTCGGCCACGACCTGCCGATGCGGCCTGGTGGTTGATCGCATGCAACCGTCCCGGCGGAGTCTGGTCCTGTGCGTGGCGCTGGTGGCGCTGCCTGCCACCGTCGGCGCACAGCACGCCGTTCCGGCGGCAGTCCCGAGGGCCGCGGCCACCGTCGCCGATGCCGGTCGCCAGGCCTTCAGCTTCCCGTCGCCGCTGCTCGGTGCCGAGGACCGGCGGGCCTTCGCGGTCGGCAACGCCCTGTTCCGCGCCAACTGGGTCACCGCGCCGGCCAGCGCGGCGGGCCTCGACGGCCTCGGCCCGTTGTTCAACGCGCGGTCGTGCAGCAGTTGCCACCTGCACGACGGCCGCAGTCGTCCGCCCGAACCCGGCGACGCGGAACGGCACGGGCTGCTGGTGCGCATCGGCGTGCGGCAGCCAGATGGCGAGGATCGGCCGCACCCGGCCTACGGCACGCAGGTGCAGGATGCGGCGATCGCCGGCGTTGCCGCCGAGGCCCGCGTCGAGATCGAGTGGGTGGCCAGCACCGGTCGCTACGGCGACGGGGAAGCGTTCGAGCTGCTGGCACCGCGCTACGCCCTCAGCGAACTCGGCGATGGTCCGCTCGGCGCCGACGTCGTGTTCGGCGGCCGCACCGCGCCGCATCTGGTCGGTCTCGGTCTGCTCGAGGCGATCCCCGCGGCGGCACTGCTGGCGCTCGAGGATCCCGACGACCGCGACGGCGACGGCATCTCCGGCCGCGCGCACCGGCTCGCCGGCGACGTCCTCGGGCGGTTCGGCTGGAAGGCCACGCAGCCCACCGTGCACGCGCAGACCGCCGGCGCGTTCGTGCACGACATGGGGGTGACCTCGAGCCTGCATCCGCACGAGCCGCTGACCGAGCCCCAGCGCCGTCGGATCACGGCGCCGAACGGCGGCACGCCGGAGATCGGCGACCTCCAGCTCGATCGCGTGGTGTTCTATGCCCGCACGCTGGCCGTGCCGGCTCCGCGCGACGCCGAGGCGCCGGCGGTCGCCGCCGGTCGCGCCCACTTCGCCGCGTTCGGCTGCGCCGCCTGCCACGTGCCCGAGTGGCTCACCGGGCCGGTCGCGTTCCATGCAGCGTTCGGCGGCCAGACCATCCGGCCCTACACCGACCTCCTGCTGCACGACCTGGGGCCGGGTCTCGCCGACGGCAAGCACGACGGCAGCGCGTCACCGGCGGAATGGCGCACGCCGCCGCTGTGGGGCCTCGGTCTCGTGCCGGTCGTCAACGGGCACGAACGGCTGCTGCACGACGGCCGGGCCCGTGGTCTGGCCGAAGCCGTGCTCTGGCACGGCGGCGAAGCCGAGCCGGCGCGCGAGCGGTTCCGCCTCGCGCCGCGGGCGCAGCGCGACGAGCTGCTGGCGTTCCTGCGCTCGCTGTGACCGCCGCGGTTCAGCGCGGCTGCGCCGCCGCCGGCCGCGGCTCGATCGTCACGGTCGCGGTGTACTCGCGGCCGTCGCGGAACATCTTCAGCTCGACCGCGGCGCCGACGCCGGCGAGGTAGAGCTGCCGCTGGAAGTCGACCGGCGCGTGGATCTGCACGCCGGCGAAGTGGGTCAGGAAGTCGTCGGGCCGGATGCCGGCCGTGGCGGCGGGACTCGGCGCGAACACGTTCTCGATCAGGATGCCGTGGTTCGGCTTCTTCATGGCCGTGAACGCCGGCAGGCCACGCGTGGTCGCGATCTCGGCGCGGCTCATCACCGACAGTCCGAGCCACGGCGACCGGGTGGTGCCGGCGACGCGGATCGACTCGTACAGGCCCTGCAGGATCTTGCTCGGCAACGCCCAAGCGCTGCCGAGGCCAGCGGCCTGGCCCGCGCCGCCGACGTCGAGGCGCGCCAGGATGCCGACCACGTTGCCGTCGAGGTCGACCAGCGGACCGCCCTCGGCGTCCGGCGGCACCAGCATCGTCGCCTGCATGTAGGTCGCACTCAGCAGTTCCTGGTAGCAGTCCCGCGACGGCTTCGCGACCAGCAGCCCGGTGCCGAGGAACCGTTCGGGGCCGAGCGGGTCGCCGAACCCGAGCATCCAGGCGCCGACCGGCACGGTGTCGCTGTCGCCGAACCGCAGCGGGCGCATCGACGGCTTCGCCCAGCTCGGGAACACGGCGCAGCGCAGCACGGCGAGGCGCAGAGTCGGCTCGATGCCGACGACGTCGGCCAGCATGCGCTGTCCGTCCATCGTCTCGACTTCGACCAGGTCGGCGAGCTGCTCACCGTCCACCCGCAGCGCGGTCAGCGTGGTCAGCACTTCGCCTTCCGCGTCGCCGGCGGCGACGAAGAAGCCCGAAGCATGGCGGTGGGGCCGGAAGCCCGGGTAGTCGCGTTCACTCGACGGCGCGGCGACCCATCCCGACTGCGCCGCCAGGGCGGCAGCGGCTTCCTTCGTCGCGGGGGCCGGCGTCGCGCCGCGCACGAACGTGCGCACCGAGACCACGCTCGGGAACACCTGCGCCGCGATCTGCACGAAGTCCTGCTGCAGTGCCAATGCCGTGCGCGGTGGTGGGGCCGCGGGCGGATCCTGCGCGTGCAGGACCGGCGCGAGGAGAAGCACGAGCAGTGCGGCGATCGAAGGCGGGCGGACGGGGCATGGTGCACGCATGGCCTGCCCAACGAACCGCCCACCGTGTGGCGGCGACCAAGGCCCGGTCAGGAGCCCGTGAACGCAGCAGCGTTGCATCCGATCCACCTCTCGCTACCGGCTACTGGCCGAGCGTCAGCAGGACGCCGCCGCTCAACGCCAGATCGAACAGCGGCGCACCGGGCCACGGGCTGACGGCCTGTGCGGCGAACACGACGCCGTCCAGGAACGCCGCATTCGGCACCGGCAACGGCGGGGCCGTGAACGTGCCGGCCGGGTCGGCCGTGAACGGCCACAGGATCGCCGGCACCGACAGGTCGACGTGCACGAGGCACCCGGGCACCACGAAGTTCGGCACGGCGGCCGGGGGCGTGATGGCGACCAGTCCGGGCGCCGAAGCGGTCGCACCGCGGCCGTACAGCGTCAGCGCGGCGCCGAGCACCGGGTCGGTGGCCTGCAGCCGCAGTTCCACGGCACCACCGCAGCCGTGGCCCAGCGCCACGTTGCCGGCGCCGGTGTGCAGCGTGTAGAGCTCGGTGCCGTGGACACCGTCGTCGCCGGCGAACCACAGGCGACCGCCGCCGTAGGACTCGTGCGCGAGGGCGCCGATCGTCGACGCGGCGCCAGCGCTCAGGTCGGTGAGGCGCGTGGTGCCGGCGACGGTGCCGTCGCTGCGCCACAGTTCGTCACCGGTCGCCGCCTCGCGCGCCACGAAGGCGATCTGCCGCGAACCGACGGGCGTCATGGCGCGCACGCCGGTCAGCGTCGTCGAGAGCACGGTCGTGCCGGCGGTCGAGCCGTCGCTGACCCACAGCCTCTCCGGGGCCTGCGACCCCGGTATCGGGAACGGGTTCGGCACCGCGCCGAGCAGGAACAGCCGGTCCGCCGATGCGACCAGCGAGTACCAGTTCGCGAACTGCGCGACGCCGCGGTCGCTCGCGAGCGTGCCGTCGGTCGCGCGCAGCTCCACGGTGTTGAAGTAGCTCTCCGCCAGGTAGTAGACCGCGCCGCCCATCGCGACGTGCTGGCGGATGCGTGCAGCCGGCTGCGTGATCGGCGTGTTGCTCGCGGCGGTGCCGTCGGAGCTCCAGATCTGCGCGCCGGCGGTCGGCGGCGGCACGAACAGGATCCGATCACCGAACTCGCCGAGCACGTAGGGCTCGGGCATCGATGCGACCTGCGCGAAGCTCGCGAACTGCACCGGCGCCGCGACGCCGTCCCAGAGCCAGAACTCGTGCAGGTTGCCGCTGCGGCGCGTGTAGCAGAGCCGGTGGCCGAAGACACCGACGAGGGCCGCGTTCGCCGGTACGACCGGGTGCGGCACCGTGCCGGCCGCCGTGCCGTCGGTCTGCCAGACGCGCTCGCCGCTGCCGTTGCTGGCCACGAACAGCACGCGGTCGCGGAAGACCACGAAGCCGTGCGGGTTGCTGTTCATCAGCCCCGGTGCCAGATCGACCAGCAGCTGCGTCCCGACCGCGGTGCCGTCGGTGATCCAGGTCTCGTGGCCGAACGGCAGCACGTAGGCCTGGAACAACACCGCGGACCCGAACACCGTGAAGTAGCCCGGGTAGCTGGACATCGGTCCCGGATTCAGGTCACCGAGGCGGAACGTGCCGGCCGGCGTGCCGTCCGAGATCCATGGCTCGATGCCGCTGGTGCCGTCGTCGGCGCCGTAGAGCACGAAGCGGCCGAAGTGCGTGACGCCGTAGGGCATCGAACCGGCAGGACCAGGCGCGGTGTCGGCGACCAGTTGCGGCAGCTGCGCGAACGCGGGCGTCAGTCCGAACGACAGGCAGGCGACCGCGGCGAGAGCGCGGCAGGCACGAGAGCGCATGGGAACCTCCTGGACGAGGCCCGGATCGTCCTACCGATGGCACGGCGGCGCAATCGGGGGGCGGCCCCGCGACGGTCAGGAGCGCGTGAACGACATGTTGTCGGGCCCGACCAGCAGCGCCAGGTCGTCGAGCAGATCGTCGCTGACGCGCACGCCGGTCTCCGACCGCACGCGGAAGCAGTTGGCGCCGTCGTCGACGTCGAGGTGCAGGTGCTGCTGGCCGCGGTGCCGTTCGACGACCTCGAGGATGCGCGCCAGGTTGCCTTCGGTCGCGAGGTTGCCCTGCAGGTAGAGCACGAGGCCGGCGACCTCGCGGCGCACGACCTCGGCGGCCGGTTCGATCTGGTCGAGCAGCAGCGCGCGCTCCTCGCTCTTGGCGTCGAGGCGGCCGCTGAGGAACACGATCGCGTCCTCGACGATGCGGTCCTTCGCGCTCTCGAACGCGCGCGCGAAGCACGTCACCGGCACCTGGCCGTCGAGGTCCTCGAGCACGAACCGCGCCATCTTCTTGCCGGCGTTGGGTCCGTTCTTGATCGGCATCACGCGCACGCTGCTGACCATGCCGGCGATCCGCACCGACGAGCCGGGCTCGGTCGTCGCCAGCGACGCGGTGGTCTGGCCGGCGATGCGGCGCAGGAACGCGCCGCGCTTCTCGAACGGATGGCCGGACAGGTAGAAGCCGAGCGCTTCCTTCTCGCGCGCCAGCCGTTCGTGTTCGGGCCACAACGCGCTGCCGGCATCGGTCGGGGCGGCGGCGACCGGCGGCGCCGCGAAAAGCAGCTTCTGGCCGCGGCGCCGGTCCTCGCGCGCCGAGGCCGACGCGCGCAGCGCCGGTTCGATCGCCGCGAAGTCGGCGGCGCGCGTGCGGCCGAGGCCGTCGAACGCGCCGGCCTGCACCATCGCCTCGAGCGCGGTCTTGTTCAGCAGCGTGCCGTCGAGCCGTTCACACAGGTCCTCGAGCGAACCGAACTCGCCGCCGCGGCGGCGCTCGTCGGCGATCGCATCGGCGGTGCGCGCGCCGACGCCCTTGATCGCGCCGAGGCCGTAGCGGATCGCGCCCTGCTCGACGCCGAACCAGCGCTGCGAGCGGTTCACGTTCGGCAGCAGGATCTGCATGCCGGCGCGCCGGGCCTCGTCGACGAACTCCTTGATCTTGTCGCTGTTGCCCGACTCGACGGTCAGATTCGCGGCCGTGAACTCGATCGGGTAGTGCGCCTTCAGCCACGCGGTCTGGTAGGTGACCAGCGCGTAGGCGGTCGAGTGCGACTTGTTGAAGCCGTAGCCGGCGAAGTACTCCATCGTCTCGAACAGCTCGCGCGCGAACTTCTCGGCGTAGCCGCGCTCCTTGGCGCCGGCGACGAACTGGTCCTTGAACTTCGCCATCACCTCGGGCTTCTTCTTGCCCATCGCTTTGCGCAGGTTGTCGGCCTCGCTCATCGAGAAACCCCCGATGATGTTCGAGATCTGCATGACCTGTTCCTGGTAGACGATGACGCCGTAGGTCGGCTCGAGCACCGTCGCCGTGTCCGCGTGCGGGTAGACGGTCTTCTCCTCGCCGTGCTTGCGGCGCACGAACATGTCCACCATGCCCGAACCGAGCGGTCCGGGGCGATAGAGCGCGAGCACGGCGATCACGTCCTCGAACGTGTCGGGCTTCAGCCGCGTCAGCAGCTCGCGCATGCCGCCCGATTCGAGCTGGAACACGCCCTGGGTCTCGCCGCGTGCCATCAGCGCGTAGGTCTTCGGATCGTCGAGCGGCAACTTGCCGAGGTCGACGTCGATGCCGTGCACCTCCTTCACGAGCCGGACGCCTTCCTGCAGGATCGTCAGCGTCTTCAGGCCGAGGAAGTCCATCTTCAGCAGGCCGACTTCCTCGAGTTCGGTCATCTGCCACTGCGTGATCACGTCGTCGCCGTTCTTGGCCAGCGGCACGTAGTCGCGCAGCGGGCGGTCGGCGATCACGACGCCGGCGGCGTGGATCGACGAGTGGCGCGCGAGCCCTTCGAGCTTCAGCGACAGGTCGAACAGCCGCTGGTACTGGGGCGAGCTGTCGCGGATCTGCTTCAGCTCGGCGTCGCTCTCGAGCGCCGCCGACAGCGACGCGCCCGGGCCCTGCGGCACCTTCTTGCACAGCTTGTCGACGTCCGGGATCGGGAAGTCGAGCACGCGGCCGACGTCGCGCAGCACGCCGCGGCTCGCCATCGTGCCGAACGTGATGATCTGGCAGACGCAGTCGTCGCCGTACTTCTGCCGCACGTACTGGATGATCTCGTCGCGGCGGTGGCCGCAGAAGTCGATGTCGATGTCCGGCATCGACACGCGGCCCGGGTTCAGGAAGCGCTCGAACAGCAGCGCGTAGCGCAGCGGGCAGACGTCGGTGATGCCGAGGCAGTAGGCGACGATCGAGCCGGCCGCCGAGCCGCGGCCCGGGCCGACCGGGATGCCCATCTCGCGCGCCTTGCCGATGAAGTCCTGCACGATCAGGAAGTAGCTGACGAAGCCGAGCTTGCGGATCACGCCGATCTCGTAGGCGAGCCGCTGTTCGATCTCGGGCCCGATCGCGCCGTAGCGCCGCACCGCGCCGGCGCGGCACAGCCGCTCGAAGAAGGCGTCCGGCGTCGAGCCGTCGGCCGGCTGGAACACCGGCAGGTGGTAGACGCCGAACTCCATCTGCACCTGGCACCGTTCGGCGATCGCGACCGTCGCCTGAAGCGCTTCGGGCCAGTCGGCGAACGCGGCGGCCATCTGCGCGCGGCTCTTCAGGAACAGCTCGCGCGATCCCATGCGGAACCGCGCCGGGTCGGCGACGGTCTTGCCGCTGCGGATGCAGAGCATGATGTCCTGCGCCAGCCAGTCGTCCGCCTTCAGGTAGTGCACGTCGTTGGTCGCGACGCACGGGATGCCGAGCTCGTGGCCGATGCGCCGCAGCGCCGCGGTGACCTTGTGCTGCGCCTCGAAGCCGGTCTCGGCGACTTCGAGGAAGAAGTTGTCGGCGCCGAACAGCTCGCGCAGCCGCGCCGCGGTCGCGGTCGCGGCCGCGATGTCGCCCTGCTGCACCGCGGTCGCGATCTGCGACGACACCGTGCCCGACAGCGCGATCAGGCCCTCGCGGTGTTCGTGCAGCACCTCGAGGTCGACGCGCGGCCGGTAGCTGAAGCCTTCGAGCCAGGCGCGGCTCGACAGCTTCTTCAGGTTGTCGAGGCCGCGGTCGGACGCGGCCAGCAGCGTCAGGTCGTAGGTCGGGTTGTCGGCGCCGGCGGTCTCCTTGCGCGTGCGGCCGGCGACGTAGGTGGTCTGGCCGAGGATCGGCCGCACGTTCTTCGCCTTGCACGCCTTGAAGAACTCGACCGCGCCGAACAGGTTGCCGTTGTCGGTCAGCGCCAGCGCCGGCTGGCCGTCGGCGGCGGCCGCCGCGACGAGGTCGCCGACCTCGCTCGGCGCCGCCAGCAGGCTGTAGTGCGAGCGCACGTGCAGGTGGACGAAGGGCGGTGCGTCGCTCATCGCCCGCACAGGCTACTCGTTCGCCCGGCAGCGGCCAGTGTGCGTCAGCGGCCCGCGGCCTGCGACGCCGAGTTCGGCGGCGTCGACAGCAGCCCCGTGCGGTGGCCGGCCTCGGCGAAGCGCTGCAGGATCTGCTCGACCTGCTCGTCGCTGTGGCGCGCGATGAAGGACGTGCGGATCAGGTCCTGGCCGGGGGGCACGGCGGGCTGCGTGACGGCGTTGGTGAACAGGCCGCAGTCGAACAGTGTGCGCCACAGGCGCAGCATGCGGTCCTGGTCGCCGACGATGACCGGCACGATCGGGCTCGACGGCGTGCCGGCCGTGCGGAAGCCCAGGTCGGCCAGGCCCGTGCGCACGCGGTGGGCGATCTGCAGTACGCGCGAGCGCATCTCTGGCTGCGTGCGGATCAGGTCCAGCGCGGCCAACGCGGCAGCGGCCGAGGCCGGCGTGATCGACGCCGAGAAGATCAGCGACCGCGCGTGGTGGCGCATGAAGTGCAGCACGCGCTTGGGGCCGGCGATGAACCCGCCGAGGCTCGCGAAGCTCTTGCTGAACGTGCCCATCACCAGGTCGGGATGGATGCCGCAGTGTTCGGCGGCGCCGCGGCCGTGCGTGCCCAGCACGCCGATCGCGTGCGCTTCGTCGACCATCAGCCGCGCGCCGTAGCGGTCGGCGAGCGCGCGCATCTCGACCAGCGGCGCCAGGTCGCCCATCATCGAGTAGAGCCCGTCGACGACGATCAGGATGCCCTTGTTCTGCGCGTGGGCGCGCTGCAGGTGCTGTTCGAGGTCGGCGAGGTCGCTGTGCCGGAACTTGCGTACGTCGGCGTAGCTGAGCCGGCAGCCGTCGAAGATCGACGCGTGGTTCTCGCGATCGCAGAGGATCACGTCCTCACGGCCGCAGATCGCCGAGATCGCGCCGAGGTTGGTCTGGAAGCCGGTCGAGAAGCACAGCGCGTCCTCCTGACCCATGAACACGGCCAGCTGGTGCTCGAGCTCCTCGTGCAGCTCCAGCGTGCCGTTCAGGAACCGCGAGCCCGAGCACGAGGTGCCGTAGCGGCGGATCGCCTCGATCGCGGCTTCGCGCACCTTCGGGTGGTGCGTCAGGCCCAGGTAGTTGTTGGACCCGATCATGATCAGGCGCTTGCCGCCGATCTCGACCTCGGTGCCTTCGCTCCCGTGCAAGGGAATGAAGTACGGGTAGATCCCCAAGGCCTGCAGCTCGCGAGCCCGCTCGAAGCCGTTGCACTTTTCGAAGATGTCCAAGGCCCGGAGGATGGTAGATTCCTGCCCGGACGCTGACAAAACCTTTGTACGGCCTTGGCTCCGGCAGAATCGCCTGACGCGTCACCCCGGATCCTCCTGACCGGGGCCACCGGGTTTCTGGGCCGGCGCCTGGTCGCAGCACTGATCGCCAGCGGCGTCGCCCCGGACCGGTTGCGCTGCCTCGTGCGCGATCGGGAGCGGGCCCTGGCAGCGGGCCTGCCGGCCGCGAGCCTCTGCTTCGGCGACCTCGGCGACCCTGCGGTCGAGCGCACGCTGGTCGCGGCCGCGGCCGGCGTCGACGCGGTCGTGCACCTGGCCGCCGAACTGAAGGGCTGGACCAGCACGGCCTACGCCGGCGTCAACGTCGGCGGCACCGAGCGGCTGCTGCGCGCGGTGGCGGCGGCTGCGCCGCGCGCGCACTTCGTGCTGGTGTCGTCGCTGGCGGCCGCAGGTCCGAGCGTGGACGGCACTGGCAGTGCCGCCGCGCCGGCCGCGGCCCGGCCGGTGTCGGCGTACGGCGAGAGCAAGCGTGCGGCCGAGCTGTGCGTGGTCGCGGCCGGGCTGCGCTGGACGATCGTGCGGCCGCCGGTGGTCTACGGCCAGGGCGACGGGGCGACCCGGCTGTTGTTCCGGCAGGCGCTGGCGCCGGTCGCGCTGGTGCCGCGGCGACCCAGCCCGCTGTCGGTGATCCACGTCGACGACGTCGCGCGTGCGCTGCAGCTGGTGCTGGAGCGGCGGCCGGTCGGTGCCGTGCTGCCGCTGGACGGTCGCGAACGCACCGACACACACGCGTTCGTGCGCGCGATCGCGGCCGCCTGCGGCCGGCGCGCGCGCCTGCTGCCGGTGCCGCTGGCGCTGGCCGGCTTCGGCGCGTGGGCCAGCGACGCGTGGGCGGCGCTGCGGCGCAGCGCCAGCTACTTCAGCCGCGACAAGGTGCGCGAACTGCGCGCCGCCGGCTGGGTCGCGGACCCGGCGGCCGCACAGGCGGTGCTGGGCTTCGCGGCGGCGGTGCCGCTGGCGCAGGGGCTGGCCGAGGTCGCGCGCGCCGAGGGCTTCGCGCGCGGCGTCACTTCAGCAACTGCATGAGCAACGCCTTCTGCACGTGCGTGCGGTTGGCGGCCTGCTCGTAGATCACCGACCGCGGCCCGTCGAGCACCGCGTCGGTCGCGGCGACGTTGCGCCGCACGGGCAGCGGGTGCATCAGCAGCGCGTTGGCGGTGGTCGCCATCAGCGGTTCGTCGACGCGCCAGCCCTGCAGCGACCGCTTGACCATCGCCTCGCGCTCGGGGTCGTCCCAGTACTTCGTGCAACCCCACGAACGCGCGTAGAGCACCTCGGCGCCGCGCGCCGCCGATGCCATGTCGTTCTGCACCTGCAGCGAACCGCCGGCGTCCTGCGCGAGGCCGCGGCTGCGTTCGAGCACGTCGGGATCGACCTCGAAGCCGAGCGGGTGCGCCAGCGTGATCTGCATGCCCATGCGCGCGGCGACCTGCAGCACCGAGTGCGTCGGGCCGAGCGACTTCGGCTCCGGGTGGTTGCACCAGAGCAGCGTCAGCCGGCGGCCCTTCAGCGACACCAGGTTCTCGCGCATCGTCAGCAGGTCGGCGAGCGCCTGGCACGGGTGCTCGAAGCTGGTCTCGAGGTTGATCACCGGCACGTTCGCGTGCCGCGCGTAGCTGCGCAGCAGCAGCTCCTGGCGGTCGCGTTCCCAGGTGCCGACGCGCGCGGCCGAGCGGATGCCGAGCGCGTCGACGTAGCGCGACAGCGTGCGCGCGGCGTCCTTGACGTGTTCCTCGGCGGGCCCGTCCATGATCGCCTGGTCCTGCGGTTCGAGCTCGTAGAGGTCGTCGCTGGACAGGTTGATGCAGTGGCCGCCGAGCTGGACCATCGCGACCTCGAACGAGACCCGCGTGCGCAGGCTCGGCTGGAAGAACAGCAGGCCGAGCGTCTTGCCGCTCAGCACCTGGCCGGGGCGCTTGCCCTTCGCGCGTGCGGCCAGCTCCAACAGGTCGTCCAGCTCTTGGCGGGAGAGATCGGCCGTCGAAAGGAAGTCGCGCTTGCTCACGGGTCCCGGTTCAGGTGGAGTGGCCGACGATAGATGGACCCCGTGGTTGCCTCAAGCGAAGACGCCCGCTGGATCGCGCGATGCCTCGAACTCGCCGCGGCCGCGGCCGCCGCGGACGAGGTGCCGGTCGGGGCGGTGGTCGTGATCGACGGCCGGCTGGTCGGCGAGGGGCAGAACCGCGTCGAGGCACAGCAGTCGCCGCTGGCGCACGCCGAAATGCTGGCGCTGCAGCAGGCGATCGCGGCGGTGGGGGAGAAGCGCCTGCCGCAGGCGTCGCTGTACTGCACGCTGGAGCCGTGCTTCCTGTGCGCCGGCGCGATCCTGCATGCGCGCGTGCAGCGGGTCGTGTTCGGCGCCCGCGACCCGAAGTTCGGCGCCGTGCGGTCGCTGGCGAACCTGCTCGAGGACCCGCGGCTGAACCACCGCTGCGAGGTCGTCGAAGGCGTCGGTGCCGATGCCAGCGCAGCCCTGCTGCGCGCGTTCTTCCGCGGCAAGCGCGGCTGAGGCAGGCGCCGGTGATTGCTGTTGAAAAGGCCGACCGCGGTCGGCACGATCCGTCGCCTCATTCGGCGCGCCGCCCCGCGGCGGCGATCCTCGCGGAGAGGTGCCAGAGCGGCTGAATGGGCTGGTTTCGAAAACCAGTTGGCCCGCAAGGGCCACGGGGGTTCGAATCCCCCCCTCTCCGCCACTTCCCGCGCCGGCCCCGGCGCTGCACACGGCGGCCTACCGCGCGTCGGACTTCGCCGGCTGCTGCAGCCAGCGCTTGTCGAACTTCGGGTTCGCGACCAGCACGTCGCAGGTGCGGCACACCTCGGGGTAGTCCTTGGCCTGCATGCGGCGGCGGAACTCGCGGTACTTCGGCCCGTTCCAGATCTCGGTCAGCGACTGCTCGTTGGTGTTGCCCATCTCGAGTTCGCGCGGGCCGCGGCAGCATGGGAACACGCGGCCGTCCGGCTCGATCTTCACGTAGCTGGTGCTCATCGAGCAGAAGTGCGGGAAGCGGTCGCGCACCTCGTCCAGCATCACCGACAGCACGTCGCCGGTGACGCCGCGCGCGACCGGGATCTGCGGCGTCACGTTGCGCCGGTACGGGTCGTCCATGTCGACGTGGAAGTTGAGCCCGCGCGCCTGCGCGCGCGCGCACGCCGCGTCGAGCGCCTGCACGATCTCCTCCGGCGCGAAGGCGGCGAACACGTTCTGCTCGCGGCAGCGCGCCGCGTTGTCGAGCATCGGCTGCACGCGCAGATCGCACTTCGCCGCGACGGCGCCGCGGTCGGCGAGGAAGTCGACCAGGTCGGCGAGGCCGTGCAGGTTGTCCTTGACCAGCACGGCGACGAAGCCGACCGGGATGCCGTGCCTGGCCGCGACCTGCAGCACCTCGGTGATGTTCTTGACCACGGTGTCGAAGTCGGCGCCGGCGCGCAGCATCTCGAGCACGCGCTTGTCGGCGCTGTCGAACGAGATCCACAGCTTGTGGATGCGGTCGGCCATGCCGGTGAACTTCTCGCCGTCGAGCAGCGTGCAGTTCGAGTACATGTTCAGCCAGACTTCGTGTTCGCGGCACTTCTGCACGACGAGCCGGATGTTGGCCAGCATCGGCTCCGACAGCGCCGACGGCGTCCACAGCGTCATCGTCGGCAGGATCTCGTCGAGCAGCGCGACCGCGTCCTCCTTCTTCATCACCTGCACCGGCACACCGTCGGCCTGCGCGCACATGATGCAGCGCAGGTTGCAGACGTTGTTCGGTGCGAACTCGAGCCAGGCCGGCCGGGCCGTCCACTCTTCGGCGCCGCTCGCCAGGTCGGCGATCACGGCCATGTAGTTCCTGAGTTCGCGGACGATCTTGCTCATGCGGGCGTGCGGCGGGGTGCGGCGGAGGTCGAGCAGGATACCCCATCGTGGCCCCGCGCCGCGCCACCGTCCGGCCGTCGGCGCCCGCCCGGTGCCACCGCCGGCTCGCGCCGCGCCGCCGTCACTTCAGCTGCTGCCAGAGGAACGTGTAGGCCAGCGCCGCCAGGAACGCCGCCTGCTTGTTGTCGGCCGCGCCGCCGTGACCGCCCTCGATGTTCTCGTAGTAGAGCGCCGCGTGGCCCTGCTCCATCAGGCGCGCCATCGTCTTGCGCGCGTGGCCGGGGTGCACGCGGTCGTCGCGCGTCGAGGTCGTGAACAGCACCTTCGGGTAGGCCGCGTCGGCGCGCAGGTTGTGGTACGGCGAGTAGCGCTGCAGCCACTGCCACTGCCGGGGGTCGTCGGGGTCGCCGTACTCGCCCATCCACGAGGCGCCGGCCAGCAGCTTGTGGTAGCGGCGCATGTCGAGCAGCGGCACCTGGCAGACGATCGCGCCGAACAGCTCCGGGTAGGTGGTCAGCATGTTGCCCATCAGCAGGCCGCCGTTGCTGCCGCCCTGGATGCCGAGGTGCTGCTTGCTGGTGATCTTCTGCGCGATCAGGTCGCGCGCGACCGCGGCGAAGTCCTCGTAGCACTTGTTGCGGTTCTGCTTCAACGCGGCCTGGTGCCAGCGCGGGCCGAACTCGCCGCCGCCGCGGATGTTCGCGACCGCGAACACGCCGCCCTTCTCGAGCCAGCACGACCCGACGCCGGCGCTGTAGCCCGGCGTCATCGCGACCTCGAAGCCGCCGTAGCCGTAGAGCAGCGTCGGGTGCGAGCCGTCGCGCGGCAGGTCCTTCTTCGCCACCAGGAAGTAGGGGATCCGCGTGCCGTCCGGCGACGTCGCCTCGCGCTGCGTCACCTCGAGGCCGCTGGCGTCGAAGAACGCCGGCAGGCTCTTCAGCTTCGTCGGGGCGCCCTGGCCGACCGCACCGCGCCACAGGCTGGTCGGCGTCAGGTAGTCGGTGATGGTCAGGAAGTAGTCGTCGCCGGCGTCGGCGTCGATCGCGCTGGCCGCGATCGTGCCGAACTCCGGCAGGCCCGGCAGCGGTTCGCTGTGCCAGCCGTCGTCGCGCCGGGTCAGCACCGAGATCCGGTTGCGCACGTTGTCGAGCACGTTCAGCAGCAGGTGGTGGCGCAGCGGCGAGAAGCCGGCCAGCGAACTGCGGTCGGTCGGCACGAACAGCGCGTCGAACGCGCGCGAGCCGGCCAGGAAGTCGTCGACCTTCACGGCCAGCAGCGAGCCGGCCAGCCACAGCTTGTCGCCGGCGTGCCAGTCCTCGCGCAGTTCCAGCAGCAACCACTCGCGCCAGAAGCTCGCGTTGGCGCTGTCGGGCTTGGCGAGCTTCACCGGCTTGCCGTCGCGCAGCAGCAGCAGTTCGTTGGTGTAGAACGTGATCGCGCGCACGACGAAGTCGCGCTCGAAGCCGCGCGTGTGGTCGCGCGCACCGCTGACGAACACGTCCGCCGGCTGGCCTTCGAACACCGTCTCGGCGGTGGCGAGCGGCGTGCCGCGGCGCCACGACTTGACGATGCGCGGGTAGCCGGACTCGGTCAGCGAGCCGGGGCCGAAGTCGGTCGCGACCCAGATCGTGTCGCGGTCGCGCCAGCCGTGCGAGCCCTTCGACTCGGGCAGCGTGAAGCCGTCGGCGACGAATGCGCGCTGCTCGAGGTCGAACTCGCGCATCACGCTGGCGTCGGCGCCGCCGCGCGACAGCGACACGAGACAGCGCGTGCCGTCCGGCTCGAGGAAGTCGGCGCCGTGCCAGACCCAGTTCTCGCCTTCGGTGCGGCCGAGTTCGTCGAGGTCGAGCACGATCTCCCACTGCGGCACGTCCTTGCCGTACTCGGCCGGCGTGGTGCGCCGCCACAGGCCGCGCGGGTTCTTCGCGTCCTGCCAGAAGTTGTAGTAGTGCGCGCCGTGTTTGCCGACGTAGGGGATCTTCGCGTCACTGTCGAGCGCGGCCAGGATCCGTGCCTGGTGGGCGCGGAACGCGTCGGTGTCGGCGATCGCCTTCGTGCTGGCGGCGTTGCGCTCGCGGACCCAGCCCAGCGCGCGGTCGCCGGTCACGTCTTCGAGCCAGAGGAACGGGTCCGGTGCGGCGGCGGGGTCGGGCATCGGGTCTTGTTGCGCGGCCAGCGGGGCCAGGGCGAGGAGGAACGGCAGCAGTCGGGTCATGGGGATCCTGGGGTCGACGAGGTTAGCGGACGCGCCGCATGTGGGCACGACTGACACGTCGCACGGTGCGCGGCGGTGAGCTGTGGCGCCGGATTCCGCTGCGTGCCGCGGCCTGGCCTCGTTATGGTGCGCGCGCGGTCAGGACATGCGGCGGATACCGATCGAACTGCGCGCCGGCGCTGGTGCGGCGGCGTGGATCGAGGTCGACCTCGAAGCGGTCGCGCACAACGTGCGCGCGTTCCGTTCCGTACTGCCCCGCAGCTGCCGGCTGATAGCGGTCGTCAAGGCCAACGCCTACGGCCACGGCGCGGTGCCGGTCGCGCGCGCGGCGCTCGCCGCCGGCGCGTCGGCGCTCGGCGTCGCCAACGTGCGCGAGGCCGAGGCGCTGCGCTCGGCGGCGGTGACCGCCGAGATCCTGGTACTGGGCCCGCTCGACGGCGCCGACGCGCGCGCCGTCGTCGAACTCGACCTCATGCCGGGCCTCGGCTCGGCCGAACTGGCGCGCGCGCTGGCCGAACGGCCGCAGCCGCGTGGCCGCGCGCCGCGCGTGCACGTCGAGGTCGACACCGGCATGCGCCGCCACGGTGTGCCGGCCGACGAGCTGCCCGCGTTCGTGCGCGATCTGCAGCAGCGCGGCCGCCTCGCGCTGGCGGGCGTGTTCACGCACTTCGCCGGCGTCGAGCCGCACGAACTGCCGGCGATGCGGCAGCAGTTCGCCGCGTTCGGCCGCGCGCTGGCCGCCGTGCGCGACCTCGGCGCGCCGCTGCGCCACGCCGCGAACTCGCTGGCGACGCTGCTGCTGCCCGAGGCGCGCCTCGACGCGGTGCGCATCGGCGGCGGCCTGTACGGCTTCGATCCGCTCGGCGGCCGCAGCGACCTGCGGCTCGCGCCGGCGCTGGCGCTGAAGGCGCGCGTGCAGGGCCTGCGCGACGCCGCGCCCGGCGACACGGTCGGCTACGGCGCGACGTTCGTCTGCCGGCGGCCGTCGCGGCTCGCGCTGCTGCCGATCGGCTACGCCGACGGCCTGTCGCGCGCGACCTGGCAGGACGCCGAAGTGCTGCTGCGCGGCCGGCGCGTGCGCATCGCCGGCCGGATCAGCATGAACCAGACCGTGGTCGACGCGACCGACGTGCCCGACGCCGCGGTCGGCGACGAGGTCGTGCTGCTCGGCCGGCAGGGCGCCGAGCTGGTGCGCGCCGAGGAGCGCGTGCCGGCCGGCGGCTCGGTCTACGAAGTGACGACGCTGCTGCCGGCGCACCTGCCGCGCGAGTTCGTCGGCGCCGCGGTCGATCTGCCGGCGCGCCTGCTGCACTGACGCGGCGCCGGCGCGCGCGGCAACCGCGCCGTGTGCTTGTGGACGGCAGGCCGCGTTCCTAGCCTTCCCGGCCGGAGGAAGCATGGCTCGTCTCTCTCGCTTGGGCTTGTCGGTCGGTTGCGTCGCGGCACTGCTGCCGGCACAGGCGCCCACCCCGTTCCAGGTCCAGCTGTCCGCGGCGCTCGCGAAGCATCCGTTCTTCCGCGACGTGACGCTGGACGTCGCGGCCAAGAAACCGCCGTTCCTGTTCTTCGTGCAGGCGCTGGTGCGCACCGAGGAGGAGAAGCGGCTGCAGGCGGTCGTGAACCCGGTGCTGCCGCACTTGAACGAGCTGCTGCGCGTGTTCGACGAGACCTACTGCCAGCCCAATGGCCTGACGATGCGGGCCGGCGCCGAGCAGATCGCGATCGCGATCCTCGGCAGCCGTGGCCTCTACGACGACTACGCGCGCGCCACCAGCGACCCGAGCTTGCACCAGAGCCTCGCGCACTACAACCACCAGCTGCGGCTCGCAGTGACATACCGCGCCGGCTTCGGCTCCAGCGACGGCAGCGAAGACCGGCACTCGCTGCTGCACGAGGTCGTGCACGCGCTGCAGCACGCGTACAGCACGACCGGCGCGATGCCGAAACCGATCTGGTTCGACGAGGGGCTCGCCGAGTACCGGGCCTCGTCGACCCACGTGGCACGGTCGCTGCGCGAGCCGCCGCTGATCGAACACCATGTCTACGCGCTGCTCTACGCGTTCGCGCACCCCGAGGCCCGCAAGCTGCTGCTGCCGCTCGGTGACCTCGTGGTGCCGGAGAGCTACGCACAGGTCGTCGAGATGGCGCGGCGCCACGCGGGTGCCGGCGTGCCTGCGAACGACGTGCTGTCGATGTTCTACGCGCAGTCGGAGATGGTCGTGCGCTTCCTGCACGAGGGCGACGGCGGTGCGTACCGCGACGGGTTCGTGCGCTACTTCAAGGCGGTCCAGTCGGGCGCCAGCGGGCTGCAGGCGTTCCAGGACGCGTTCGGCCTCGCGTCGCCGGATGCGGTCGCGGCGCTCGATGCGAAGTGGCGAGCATGGCTGGGTGCGCTGTTCTCGGCCCGGCTCGGCGTCGGTGTCGACCTCGGCAGCGGCAAAGGGCTCGAGCGCCATGCGATGCCGCCGCCGGTCGAGTTCGACTTCGCGCTGCTGGCGTGGCAGGACGACGAGTTCGCGGCGCGCGTCGAGGGCATCTACCGCACCTGCTCGCGCGGCGAGTACGAACGCGCCGCGGGCCTGCTGCCGGCCCGCGTCGGCGGCGATCCCGCCAACGACGCCCGGCTGCGCCGCGTGCGGGCGGTCGTGCAGGAGCTGATCGACCTGCGCCAGGCTCTGGTGGCCGACGTGCAGAAGCGCGGCACCGCCCAGGTCGGAACGGTCACCGGCAAGTTCGTTCGCGCCGATGGCGATGGTGTCGTGCTGGCCGGCAAGGGCCAGGAGACGCTGGTGCCGATCACGCCGCAGGTGCTGCTCGCGCACGGCCTGCGCGCGAAGGCGTTCGCGTTCGCCAACTGCTGGAAGGAGGCCGTGCTGCGCTGGTTCAGCGGCCAGCCGCGCGCCGAGTACGCCGAGCTGCTGGCCAAGGACTACAGCCGGGTCGCCGACCTGCGCGCCGACCTGGCCGTCGAACTCGGTGCCGACTACGGCCGCGAGGCCGAGGCGCTGGAGCGGTTCCAGCGCATGACGATGCCGACCGACCCGGCCGCGGCGCGAACGGCGCTCACCGAGCTGCTGGCGGCGACGCGCCGGTCGGGACCGCTGTTCGCGCGGCGCAAGCAGGCTTGCGAACAACTCTCGCGCGCGCTCGCCGAGCGCGCCTTCGCGCTCGACGACGCCGAGACGCTCGGCATCCACGGTGAGGTGACGGCGCTGCCCGACGGCCGCGTGCGTGTCGCCTACGCGGATCCGGTCGCGGCGCCGGCGGCGGACTTCACCGTCTGGCCCGACGCGCCGTTCTCGCACGAAGCCGAGGGCCGCATCGCCTACGACGGGCCGGCGGCGGTGCAGCCGATGGGCCCGCACTGGGGCGTGATCGGCGAAGGCTTCCTGCGCTGGGCGATGCCGGTGGTCGGGCCGCACCAGATCGAGTGCGACTTCCAGATCGACGGCGAGCACAGCTGGTTCCTGCTGATGTTCTGCGTCGCGCCGGGTCGCTACCTGATCGTGGCGCCGAGCGGCGCGTTGTCGATCGCCGACGGTACGACCGGCATCCAGGACGCCTCGGGCAACCGCACCTACGTCATCGACGTGCCGCACCGGCTCAGCATCGTGCACGACGGCGCCAAGACCGTGACCGTCAGCCTGGACGGCAAGCAGACTGCGACGCTGCCGTCGGTGGGCAACTGCCTCGGCGGTTCGATCGTGTTGGCCGTCCGCAGCAGCACGCCCGTGCTGCTGCGCAACCTGACGATCACCGGCAAGCTCGACCCCTCGGATCCGGCGGCGATCCGGGCGCGCTACGTCGAACGCGTGCTGGCCGGCATGTGGCAGGCGGCCCCCGCCGGTGCGGCGGCGGGCGCCGGCGCGGCCGAGGCCGCGGTCGACGTGCCGGTGTCGCCGCGGGCCGCCCGCGCGGCGGCGCTCGAACCGCCGGCGCTGGCGGCTGCCGACGCGGCGCTGAAGTGGCTCGTGCAGCACCAGGACGCCGACGGGCGCTGGGACGCCGGCCAGTTCATGAAGCACGACACCGGCGGCGCTCCCTGCACCGGCGGCGCCGAAGTCCAGCACGACGTCGGCGTCACCGCGCTCGCGCTGCTCGCCCTCGGTGCGCGCGGCAACACGAGCCGGCACGGCGAGCACAAGGACGCGTTCCGCCGCGGGCTCGACTGGCTGCTGCGGCAGCAGAACATGGGCAACGGTCTGCTGGTGCGCGACCTGAACGACCGCCGCATCTACGACCACGCGCTGGCCGTGCTGGCGCTGGTCGAGGCGGCGGTGTTCAGCCGTGACGAGCGCTGCCGGCAGGCCGCGCAGGCGGGTGTCGACTACCTCGAGAGCCACCGCAACCCCTACGCGGTGTGGCACTACCTGCCGCGCACCAACGACAACTCGACGCCGCTGACCGTCTGGTGCACCGAGGCCTGCGTCGCGGCCCGCGACGCCGGCCTGCGGCAGAATCCCGACGCGCTGCACCTCGCCGCCATCTGGCTGGACCAGGTGTCGGATCCGAGCGGCAACCACGGCTACACCAAGCTGGGCGAATCCAGTTCGCGCGACTCGCAGGAGCACATGCGGCGGTTCCCGCCGGAGCGCGTGCCGACGCTGGCTGCCGCCGCCCTGTTCGCGCGGCAGTTGCTGGGCCAGGATCCGAAGGTGAAGCCGATCCTGCAGGCGACGGTCGGCGTGCTGGCGCAGCAGCCGCCCGCGTGGGATCCCGCCAAGGCGACGATCGACGAGTGCTACTGGTACTGGGCGAGCCACGCGCTGGCGCGCCACGGCGGCAAGGCCGCACCCGAGTGGCGCCGGCGCCTGCTCGCGGAACTGGTGCGCGCGCAGTGCCGCGACGGCAACGCCGCGGGCTCGTGGGACCCGATCGGCGTCTGGTCGGCCGAGGGCGGCCGCGTGTTCACGACCGCGATGCTCGCGCTGTGCCTGCTCGCGCCGGCGCGCGCGAAGTGAGCCGCGGCCGGTTCGCCGGGCGCGCAGCCACGCGAGGAAAACCACACGGCCCGCGAAGGTGGAACCCACCAGGCACCCCGGGCACAAGAAGCTGCACGCTTATGGCTGCTTCCTTCCGGACCTGACCAGGTTCACGCCGCCCCCTTGCTCGGGACCCGGCGGACCCCACCTTCGCGAGCCGTGCGAAGACTGGCGGAGAGGGGGGGATTCGAACCCCCGGCAACCTTGTGGGCTGCACTCGCTTTCCAAGCGAGCTCCTTAAGCCGCTCGGTCACCTCTCCACGCAGCCGCTTGCTCGACCCGCGAACGGGGCGCCTGGGCGGAGAATGGGGCGGCGGTTGTAGCGCGCTGCCGCCAGCGGTGCAACGACGGCATCGCGCCGCGGCCGCCCGGCCTGCATACTGTTCGCCCCGAATGTTGACCCTGCACGGCGTCTCGAAGTCCTACGGCGATCGCGTGTTGTTCGCCGACGCCGCGCTGCAGGTCAACCGCGGTGACCGCATCGGCCTGGTCGGCCCGAACGGCGCCGGCAAGTCGACCCTGTTCGGGCTGATCCTCGGCGAGGAACCGGCCGACGAGGGCCGCATCGCGCGCGACCGCGGTGCCACGATCGGCTTCCTGCCGCAGGAGAGCGCGCCGGTCGCCGACGAGACCGTGGTGGAGATCGCCTGTGCGATCTCGCCGGACTTCGTCGCGCTGCTGCGCCAGGTCAAGGCCTGGGACGCCGGCCACCCGGCCGAGGCCGCGCACCCCGAGGACCTGCACGACTCGGTACACGAGCGCTTCCACGAACAGAACGGCTACCTGGTCGAGGCCAAGGCCAAGCAGATCCTGGCCGGGCTCGGCTTCCGGCCCGGACACTTCGACCGGCCCGCCAAGGAACTCAGCGGCGGCTGGGTCATGCGCGCGCACCTCGCGCGGTTGCTGGTGCAGGAACCCGACCTGCTGATGCTCGACGAGCCGACCAACCACCTCGACCTCGAGTCGCTGCTGTGGTTCCAGCAGTACCTGCAGGGCTATCCGGGCGCGATCCTGGTGATCTCGCACGACCGCGAGTTCCTGAACGAACTGGTGACCGCGGTCGTCGAGATCCGGCAGGCCAAGCTGGTGCGCTTCACCGGCAACTTCGACCGCTACCTGCAGCAGCGCGAGGCCGCCGACGCGCAGCAGCTGGCTGCCTTCAAGACGCAGCAGAAGGAGATCGCGCACCTGCAGGCGTTCGTCGACCGCTTCAAGGCCAAGGCCAGCAAGGCGTCGCAGGCGCAGAGCAAGCTGAAGCAGATCGAGCGCATCGAGCGCATCGAGGCGCCGGCCGCCGACGACAAGAAGGTCGGCTTCCGCTTCCCGCAGCCGATCCGCAGCGGCCAGCGCGTGATCTGGCTCGACGGCGTGCACTTCGCCTACGGCGCGACGGCGGTCTACCGCGGCATCGATCTCGAGGTCGAACGCGGCGAGCGCATCGTGCTGGTCGGTCCGAACGGCGCCGGCAAGTCGACGCTGCTGAAGCTGCTGGCCGACAAGCTGCAGCCGCAGCGCGGCACGCGCGGCCTCGGCCACAACGTCACGGTCGGCTACTACTCGCAGTACCGCGTCGACATGCTGAAGCCCGAGCGCACCGTGCTGGCCGAGGCGCTCGACACCGAGGCGAAGGTCACCGAGCAGCAGGTGCGCACGCTGCTCGGTTCGTTCCTGTTCTCCGGCGACGCGGTGTTCAAGCGGGTCGAGGTGTTGAGCGGCGGCGAGAAGAGCCGGCTCGCGCTGGTGAAGCTGCTGCTGTCGCCGCCGAACCTGCTGCTGATGGACGAGCCGACGACGCACCTCGACATGGGCAGCATCGACGCGCTGGTCGCTGCGCTGCAGCAGTTCGAGGGCACGCTGGTGTTCATCTCGCACGACGTGCACTTCATCCGTTCGCTGGCGAACAAAGTGCTGCACGTCGCCGACGGCGTGCTGACGCCGTACCTCGGCGACTACGCGTTCTACCTCGACAAGACCAAGGCCCTGTCGGCGCGTGCGGCGCTGACCGCCGGTGGTGCGGCGACGAAGGCACCGCCGGCGAAGGCCGCTGCGCCCGCGAACAAGCCGGCGCCGGGGTCCGGCGCGATCGACCGCGACAAGCAGAAGCAGCAGAAGAAGCTGCAGCAGCAGGTCGGCAGGATCGAGCAGCAGATCGAGCTCGCCGAGCAGACCAAGGCCGCGCTGCAGCGCGAACTCGAGGACCCGGCGCTCTGGACCGACGGCGTGCGCGCCTCTGCCGTGCAGAAGGACTTCGCCGACGTCTCCGCCGTGCTGACGCAGCTGACCGCGCAGTGGGAGCAGGCCGCCGCAGCGCTCGAAGCACTCGAGCGCGACTGACGCCCGCGCCGTCAGCCGGCCTTGCGCGGCGCCGGCGTGGCCAGCTCGCGGCGCCGTTCCTGCAGCGCCCGGATGCGCGCCTGCCGCTGCTCGACCTCGCGCTGCAGCAGTTCGAGTTCTTCGTCGACGTTGGCCAGCGACTCCGGCACGCGTGTCACCGTGTAGCCGCGCGCGCGCAGCAGGTCGACGATCGAGGTCGCGCCGACCAGGTGGCCGGCGCCGACCGCGAACGCGAAACGCCGCTGCGGCGCGTCGTGCAGCATGCGGTCGATGCGTTCGGCCATGCGCAGGTTGCGGTCGGTCAGCAGCGTGCGGCTCAGCGCCTGCCACGGGCTGCCCTCGCCGTTCATCAGCTCGAAGAACGCGAGCAGCCGCGCCGTGTCGCCGCTGCAGTAGGCGCCCAGCATCTCGCTGCAGAGGTCCTGGCCGCGCCGCTCGAAGTCGTCGAGCACGTCCAGCGTGACCGTCAGCAGGCCGACTTCGCCGTCGAGCCCGAGGTCCTGGAACACCGCCAGCTGTTCGGCCACGGTCTCGAGACCGCCTGTGTCCTTGCCGGCGCTCTTGGCGTCCTTCCAGATCTGCATGTCGAGCGCGTCGCCCGTGCCCATGCGCCCTTGCAGCATCACCTGCATCGACAGCACCCACGGCCGCATCGACAGCAGCGGTGACGGTGCGCCGTCGCGCACGCCGAGCCGCCGCCGCACGCGTTCGACCAGCGCAGCCGGCGCGACGTCGGCCAGCGTCTGGCCGTCCGGCAGCTGCATCGCGGCGAGCAGCTGCGGCGACACCATCTGGTCCATCGCCAGCTCCGTGAACACCGCGTCGCTCGCCGCCAGCGCGCGTTCGACCTCCGGGTGCACGTCGGTCGCGCGATCGTCCGGCAGGTGGATCGTGCCGAACAGGTACGACGGCACCGCGCCGTCGATGCGCCACAGGAACGGCCGCGGGTTCGCCAGCGGCGCCGCGCTGGCGTCCTGGGCCGGTGCCGCGGCCGCGCCGAGCAGCAGGAGCATCAGGGTCGCGACGACGCGGCAGGTGGATCGGGTCGGGGAACGGTGCCGGTGCATCGGGTGACTCCTGTGCGGGTGGCGGCGTGACGGACGAGCGGGGGTGGTCCCCCGGGCAACGAGGCTATCGTGCGCCGCGAACCGGGCCAGCGCGAGCGCCGCGGCCGGCGCACCCTTCCCCGTCCGCCCACGAACCGGCATGCTGCCCCGCATGGCGGCGTCGCGCGGCAGCAAGGCAGAGAACGAACCGTACCAGGTCGTCGCGCGGCGGTTCCGGCCGCAGACGTTCCAGGAGGTCGTCGGCCAGGACGACGTGCTGCAGTCGCTGCGGCTTTCGCTGCAGCAGCAGCGCGTGCCGCACGCGTTCCTGTTCTCGGGCAGCCGCGGCGTCGGCAAGACGACGTCGGCGCGCATCCTCGCGCGCTGCCTGAACTGCGTGCAGGGCCCGACCGCCGAGCCGTGCGGCACCTGTGAACTGTGCCGTTCGATCCAGGACGGCAGCAACCCGGACGTGGTCGAGATCGACGCGGCGTCGCACAACGGCGTCGACGACGTGCGCCAGCTGCGCGAGCAGACCGCGTTCGCGACGATGCGCTCGCGCTACCGCGTGTTCATCCTCGACGAGGTGCACATGCTCAGCAAGGCGGCGTTCAACGCGCTGCTGAAGACGCTCGAGGAACCGCCGCCGCAGGTGGTGTTCGTGCTGGCGACCACCGAACTGCACAAGGTGCCGGAGACGATCCGCTCGCGCTGCCAGGTGCTGCTGTTCCGGCGCGTCGGCGACGACGACCTGAAGAAGCGCCTGCAGATGATCGCCGCGCGCGAACAGGTCGAGGTGCAGGGCGAAGTGCTCGACGAGATCGCCGCGTCGGTGCGCGGCGGCGTGCGCGACGCCGAGACCGCACTCGAACGGATCCTGCCGATCCTGCGCGAACAGGGCACCGGCTTCGACCGCGCCGCCTACCGCGCGATGGTCGCGCGCGTCGGCACCGACGCCACGGTCGAGGTCGTCGCCAGCCTGCTGCAGGGCGATGCGCGCGCGGCGCTGCACTTCGCGCGCGAACTGCAGCAGCGCGGCGCCGACGAACGCGAGGCGCTCGGCGAGCTGGTCGAGACGCTGCGCTGGCTCCTGCTGCTGAAAGTCGACGGCGCCGACTCGGGCCTGGTGCCGCTGTCCGGGTCGCTGCGCGAACGGCTGCAGACGCTGGCCGCGGGCGCCGAACTGCACCAGCTCGACGCGATGGTCGCCGCCGGCGTGCTGGGCCGCGAACGGCTGCGCCGGCTCGAGGACCGCGGCGTCGTGCTCGAAGTGGCGCTGGTGCGCATGGCGCAGGCCGCCGTGCTGCCGACCGTCGCCGACCTGCTCGCCGAAGTCCGCGCGCACGGCACCGCCGCGCCGGCCGGTCCGGCGCGGCCCGCGGCCGCACCGTCGGTGCGCGCAGCCGGGGCGCCGCCCGCGGCGCCGCAGCCCGCGGCCCCGGCGC
>JAEUHR010000014.1 GCA_016794425.1 Planctomycetota bacterium | reverse complement strand
TCTTGAAACCCGAGTCAGAGCTGCGGGCCGACGCCCTCGCCTCCGTCGTTGTCCTTCGCGACCTTCCAAACCAAGTCACTCGAGGGTGACCTGGCGCCCGCTCTTTCTCTCTTGACGTCAGGGGGCCTTATGAGTGTTGGGCGGGGAAGATGGTGGTAGTTGCTCCAGTGCCCCGGCTCGACAGCGGAACCTGCTACCGTCCCACATGAGCTTCAGAACAAGGCTGCCGTCTGCCTCCATGTCTAGGCTCTCGACCTCTTTGGCCAGCGTTGTCGAACCAACAGGCTGCCACCGATCGTCAACAAGCCTGAACGAGTGGATGGCGCCCTCGCTGATGGATAAGTGGCTGATTCCGGTCACACAGAGCAACGCATCTCCGTCAGCGAGGAGTGCCTGCGGCACATCGCCGGCGATCAGGGTCTGCAGGAGGTCGCCACCCTTGCTGTACCACAGAACGAACCCACCGAACTCGCCGCAGGCGCAAGCCACGATGATGCCACGCTCGTGATGGATGACTCCCCAGTGACCCCACCGGTAGCAGAAGTCGCGCTCTTCGCCCTTGGCGTAGGGCAGTGCCTTACAGTCGACCTCGAAACTCAGCGACGGGGGTGCCGACTTACGCTGGTCAATGTCCACCCTCTGGATCGCGGAGCAAGGCTCCACTCCGACAACCAACGGGAACACCCGACTGCCCAAGCCTGAAGTGCCCGTGCAGGCGACAAGGGGAAGTAAGCAGGCCAGGAGGAAAGATAGCTGCATGACCAACACGAACTCCTCCGCCCAACTAGTCTTCGGCAGAAGAACCGAAGCTGGCCCTCCTGCCTTCCCCGTCAGCCTAACCCCGCCAGCGACCACCGCAACCGCCCCTACTCGCCCCGCTCTCCGCTCCGCCCCGGATCTTCTGCCGAACTGTCCAATTCCGGGGCGTCGCCGCCGTCATCGTCGCCGGCGGAGTCCGCGGCACCGAAGCCAGCCGGCGACGCAAGGTGCTGGGTCGCACTCGGCGCGGCCACATCGAGCGACTCCAGTGGGCTCCGCACGCCGAACGGTCCGCGGTCGACCACGTGGGTGTAGATCATGGTCGTGCGCACGTCGGCATGGCCGAGCAGCTTCTGGATGGTGCGCAGGTCGGTGCCGTCCTGCAGCAGATGGGTCGCGAAGGAGTGGCGAAAGGTGTGGCAGCTGGCGCGTTTGGCGATGCGCGACCGCAGCACCGCTTCGTGAACGGCTTTCTGCACGGCAGTTTCGTGGAAGTGGTGGCGCCGGTGCTGGCCGGTGGGTTCGTGCAGGTAGGTTCGGGTCGCCGGGAAGAACCACTGCCAGGCCCATTGGCGGCCGGCATTGGGCAGTTTTTCGGCCAGGGCGTGGGGGAGTTCGACCCAACCGGCGCCGCGCTGCACGTCCTGGCGGTGCCGGCGGTCTACCAGTTCGCGGTGGCGCAGCAGTTCCGTGCGCAGCGGGGCCGGCAGCAGGGTCTGGCGATCGCGGTCGCCTTTGCCCGAACGAACGGTGATCGCGTGCCGGTCGAAGTCGACGTCCTTGATGCGCAGCTGCAGGCACTCGAGCAGGCGCAGGCCGGCCCCGTAGAGCAGGCCGCCGATCAGGCGCGGCGTGCCCTGCAGTTCGGCCAGCACGGCGGCGACTTCGGCCTTGGACAGGACCACTGGCAGGCGCGGGCGTTGCGGCGCCCGCACGAGGCCGTCGAGCCACGGCAGTTCGACGCCCAGCACTTTGCGGTACAGGTAGAGCAGCGCCGCGAGCGCCTGGTTCTGGGTCGCGGCGGCGACCTTGCCCTCGGTCGCCAGGTGGGTCAGGAAGCGCTCGACCTCCAGCGCCCCGAGCTCGCGCGGGTGGCGCAGGCCGCAGAAGTGCACGAAGCGAACGATCCAGTCGACGTACGCCGACTCGGTGCGCGGGCTGTAGTGCTCGGTGCGCAATGAGTGGCGCACCAGTGTGAGCAGGCGCGGTGGGGTGTCCATGCGGGTGCAGGAGTGCCCCGCGGCGGCCCCTCGGTGGCAAGAATCCGGGCAATCTGCGCAGCGGGCGTTCGCCGTGCGCCCGCTCCGTTCACCGGCGGCGCGAAATTCCGGCGGTCGTGCCGGTACGCGCATCCGGCCGCGAAGCCGCCGCGACGATCGCTGCATCTTCGCGCGACCGGGTGTGCGAACATGCGCGCCGATGGTCGACCCCGCCGCCCCCGTCGTGACGCTGCGCGACGTGCACAAGTCCGTGCGCGAAGGTGCGACGGTGCGGCCGATCCTGACCGGCGTCGATCTCACCGTCGCGCGCGGCGAGGCGGTCGCGATCCTCGGTCGCAGCGGCTCCGGCAAGTCGACGCTGCTCAACCTGATCGCCGGCATCGACGAGGTCGACCGCGGCACCGTGCACACGGCGGGGCTCGACGTCACGGCAGCCGGCGAACGGGCGCGCGCGGCACTGCGCGCGGAGCGCGTCGGCTTCGTGTTCCAGTCCTTCCATCTGCTGCCGACGCTGACGGTCGCCGAGAACATCGCGCTGCCGCTCGAGCTCGCGCACCGCGACGCGGCGGCGATCCCGGGCCGCACGGCCGAGCTGCTGGCGCGCATCGGTCTGGCCGACCGCGCGCGGGCGTTCCCCGACGTGCTGAGCGGTGGCGAACAGCAGCGCATAGCGGTGGCGCGCGCGGTGGCGCCGCGGCCGCAGGTGCTGCTGTGCGACGAGCCGACCGGCAATCTCGACGACGCGGCGGCCGCGCTGGTGCTCGATCTGCTCGACTCGGTGCGGCGCGAGGTCGGCTGCGCGCTGGTGCTGGTCACGCACAGTCGGCAGGCGGCGGCGTTCTGCGACCGGCAGCTGCGGCTCGACCACGGCGTGCTGCGCGCCGACGACGGAGTGGCCGCGCGATGAGGCTGCTCTGGCGCCAGGGTTTGCGCCACCACGCGCGGCATCCGCTGCAGACCCTGCTGACGCTGCTCGGCATCGCCGCCGGCGCCGCGCTGTTGTGCGCGATGCAGCTCGCGCAGCGCAGTGCCGAGCAGGCGTTCGACCGTGCGCTCGAGACCATAGCCGGCCGCGCCACGCACGTCGTCACCGGCGGTCCGGACGGGCTGCCGGTCGACGGCTACCGCGAGCTGCGCGCGCGGCTCGGCGGCCGCGGCACCGCACCGGCGATCACGGCGGTCGTGCGCGTGCGCGACCGCGGCGAACGGCTGGTGCTGCGCGCCGTCGGCATCGATCCGTTCGCCGACGCAGAACTGCGGCCGTGGGCTGCGGTCGGCGGCGGGCCGGTGGCGCCGCTGCCGGTCGGGCCGCTGCTGACGACGCCGGGCGGCTTCGTCGCGACCGAACCGCTGCTGCGGCGGCTCGGCATCGGCGTCGGTGCGACGGTGCCGCTCAGCGTCGCCGGGCGGCCGGTCCTTGCGGTGTGCGTCGGCATCGTGCAGCCGCCGCCGCTCGTGCGCGAAGGGCTCGCCGACGTGCTGCTGGTCGACGTCGCGACCGCGCAGGAGTGGACCGGGCGGCTCGACCGCGTCGAGCGGCTCGACCTGTTCCTGCCCGACGCCGCGCAGGTCGAACGGGCGCTCGCGGCGGTGCGCGACGTGTTCGGTGCCGCGGCGCGCATCGAACCTGCCGGCCGCAGCCGCGGCGGTCTGGCCGGGCTGGCGCGCGGCTTCCGCGTCAACCTGACGGCCTTGAGCCTGCTGTCGCTGCTGGTCGGTGCGTTCCTGGTGCACGAGACCATGCGCTTGTCGGTCGTGGCGCGGCGCGCGCAGTTCGGCGTGCTGCGCGCGCTCGGCGCGCCGGGGCACCGGCTCGGGGTCGCGGTCGCCGTCGAATCGGCGGTGCTCGGCGCGTGCGGCAGCGGGCTCGGCGCGCTGCTCGGCGTGCTGGCCGCGCACGCGCTGCTCGAGCCGCTGGTGCGGTCGTTGAACGACCACTACGCGACGTTCTCGGTCGCAGCGCTCGAGGTCGATCCGTGGACGATCGCGGCGACGGCGCTGCTCGGCACGGCGGTCGCCGTCGTCGCCGGGCTCGGTCCGGCGCGCGCCGCGGCGCGCGTGTCGCCGCGCGAAGTGCTGGTGACGGCACGCGCCGGTGGCCAGGGCCGCGGCTGGTCGCCGTGGGCCGCGCTGCCGCCGCTGCTGGCCGGTGCGGCGCTGCTGGCGACGGTCGGCACGCGGCTCGTGCAGGCGTACGCGGGGCTGCTGTGCGTGCTGATCGCCGCGGTGCTGCTGGTGCCGCACGCGCTCGGCCTGCTGGTCGGGTTCGCCGCGCGCGCGGTGGTGCGGGCCGGTCCGTTCGTGCGCTACGTCGCACGCAGCACCGCCGCCGCAAAGGGCCATCTGGCGCTGCCGGTCGCCGCGATGGTGCTCGCGGTCGCGACCACGATCGGCATCGCGACGCTGGTGACGAGCTTCCGCGACTCGGTCGCCGGCTGGCTCGGGCAGGTGCTGCCGGCCGACGTCTACGTGTCGGTGCCGGGCGGCGTCGACGAACGTGGGGCCACGATCGACCCCGCGATCGTGCAGCAGCTGCTCGGCGCGCCCGAGGTCGCCGCGACCTCGACCTACCGCCGCCGCGCCGTGCGGCTCCGCGCCGGCAGCGGCGACGGCGAGATCGACGTCGTCGGCGTCCTGGCGACGCCGCGGCTGCTCGCGGCCTGGCCGTTGCTGGCCGGCGACGACAGCAACGGCCGCGCGGCGCTGGCGGCGGCGAACGGCTGCTGGATCTCGGAGCCGCTCGCGTTCCGCTGGGGCATCGGCATCGGCGATCGGGTGGCGTTCGCGACCGCGCGCGGCGAGGTGTCGCTGCCGGTGGCGGCGACCTACCGCGACTACAGCAAGGAGCGCGGCGAGGTGATCGTCGGCGACGCGTGGTGCCGCGAGCAGCTGGGCACCGGCATCACGGCGCTCGGCTTCGAGGTGCGCGCCGACGCCGATCCGACGGCCGTCGCCGCAGCGCTGCGCGCGCGCGCCGCGGCAGCCGGCGACCAGGCGGTGCTGGTCCAGGCGACGCGCGACATCCGCGGTGCGTCGCTGCAGATCTTCGACCGCACGTTCGCGATCACCGGCGTGATGCGGCTCCTGTGCCTGGCGGTGGCGTTCTTCGGCATCTACGCGGCGTTCGCGGCGCTGCAGCTCGAACGCGGCCGCGAGGTCGGCCTGCTGCGCACGCTCGGGGCGCGGCCGCTGCACATCGGCACCGTCGTGCTCGGCCAGACCGCGCTGCTCGGCGTCGTCACCGGCGTGCTGGCGCTGCCACTCGGCATCGTGCTCGGGCATCTGCTCGCGCACGTCGTCAACCGCGTGTCGTTCGGCTGGTCGCTGGTGACCGTCGACGTGCCGGGCGCGGCGATCGTCGAGGCGCTGTTGCTCGCGGTCACGGCCGCGCTGCTGGCCGGTGTGCAGCCGGCGCTGCGCTTCGCGCGCATGCGGCCGGTCGAGGTGTTGCGGGAGGCATGACCATGCGAACGTGCATTGCGCTGCTCGCCGTCGCACTCGCTGCCTGCGGCCGCGACCCGCGCCGCTCTGGGCCGGCGCCGCTGGCCGTGCAGGACGTGCTCGGCGGCGGTGCCGCCCCGGGCTTCCTGCGCGCGACCGAGCCGCCGCAGCTGGTGTTCCCGCGCGACCACGGCGCGCACCGCGGGTTCCGCACCGAGTGGTGGTACGTGACCGGCAACGTCGATGCCGCGAACGGCCGGCGCTTCGGCGTGCAGCTGGTGTTCTTCCGGCAGGGGCTCGCGGCTGCGGCCGAGCCGCGCACCGCGACGCTCGCCGCGCACGAGCTGGTGCTGGCGCACGCGGCGGTCACCGACGTCGACGGCGGTCGGCACCACTACGCCGAACGGCTCGCGCGCGCCGCGGCGGGCCTCGGCGAGGTGGTCGGACCCGACGAGCGCGAACCGTTCCGCGCAGTCTGCGCCGACTGGTCGATGCGGGCCGTGCCGGGCGGCGATGGCTTCCTGCCGCTCGAACTGCGCGCGGGGGACGGCGGCGCATTCGCGTTCACGCTGCGGCTCGACGCCGGCAAACCGATCGTGCTGCAGGGCGACCGCGGCCTCAGCCAGAAGGGCAGCGAGCGCGGCAACGCGTCGATCTACTACTCGCTGACGCGCGCGCCGCTGACCGGCACGATCGAAGTCGACGGCGTGCGGCACGAGGTGCGCGGCCTCGGCTGGCTCGACCGCGAATGGTCGACCAGTGCGCTCGCGGCCGACCAGGTCGGCTGGGACTGGTTCTCGCTGCAGCTCGACGACGGCACCGACGTGATGTGGTACCAGCTGCGCCGCCGCGACGACACGGTCGATCCGTGGAGCCGCGGTTGCCTCGTCGCCGCGGACGGAACCGTGACGCGGCTCGAACCGGCGCGCATGGCGGCGACGCCGCAGGGGACCTGGGCGGCGGCGGACGGGCTGGCGCGGTATCCGGCGCGGTTCCGGCTGGTGTCGACCGCGCCGGCGTTCGACCTCGAGGTGCTGCCGTTGGTTGCCGACCAGGAACTGCAAGTGGCCGTGCGCTACTGGGAGGGCGCGGTCGCCGTGCGCGGCACGCGCGACGGCCGGCCGGTGCAGGGCCGCGGCTACCTCGAACTGACCGGCTACACGCTGCCGCGGTGACGCGCGTTCGCCGGCATCACCCGGCGTAGCGTCGCACGCCGGCAGCCTGTGCGGCGGCGGCCAGGCCGGCAGCCGCGGTTGCCAGCGGCAGATCGTGTTCGACGGCCAGCGCGAGGTAGGCTGCGTCGTAGCTGTTGAGGCCGTGGGCGCGCACCAGCTCGTCGATTTCCGCTCCGAGACCGTTGGGGCACGCGACGACGACCTTCGGCAGATCGCGCAGCGCGCGCCGATGCTGCTCGGCGAGTTCGGCGGACAGCCGACTGCGGCGCACGGCGTTGCGCAGCACGTTGCGTACTTCGAGGCTCCAGAGTACGGCGGGCACCACGACGCTGTCCGCGCCAGCGAGCCGGTCCAGCAGGGCATCGGCCGCGGCGTTGGCTTCGTCGGCGAACACCCACGCCATCGCGAACGAGGCATCCAACACACAGAGCCTCACCGGCGGTCCTCGTCGCGCAGTTCCTGCGATGTCGCGTTGCCGCGCGTCGCCTGCACCCGCAGTTCGCGCAGGCGCGCCACCGCGGCCCGTCCCAGGTCGCGGTCGATGGCTTGTTCCTGCACATCGAGCAGGGTCGGTGCACGGCGCGGGTCGCCGCCGCTCGCAGCAAACCACCGCAGTGCCTCGCGCACGACTTCGCTGGCAGTTGCGTAGGCGCCGCCTGCCACCTTCTCGCGGACGAACTCGGTCAGCTGCGGCGACAGGGAGATGTTGAGCGTCGAGTTGCCCATGGCGCCAGTATCGGCCAATTCTTGGCCGACGTCCATCCTGCCATGGCGCCGAGGGTTCCGTTCACGGTCGAACGGGAATGCGCCCGCGCCAGTGCACCGTCAACGGCGCGGCGAGCAGCGAGGTCGGCAGCAGGCACAGCGTCAGCGCGCCGGCCGCGTAGGCGAAGTGCACCAGCACCGCCAGCAGGAACAGCGGCACGGCGGCGAACAGCACGAAGCCGGCATCGATCGCGCCCAGCAGCACCAGCACACGCCGCGGCGACGGCATCTGGTGGCGCGTCGCCAGGCCGAGCGCGAGGCGCTGCAGCCCCCAGACGGTCGTGCGACCGACCACGCCGAGCGGCAGCGCCAGCGCGAGGCCGTTGCCGAGGCCGGGGCGGCGGTAGCTGCCGTAGAAGTCGCCGTAGGCGCTCAGCAACACCGCCAGCGGCGCGGCGATCGCGAACGCACACAGCGTCGCGCGCGCGTGCGCGGCCAGCAGCTTCTGCCGTTCGGCGGAACCGTCCATGGGGCCGCCATCGGTCGGTGTCCGGCCGGACTGGAGTCTGGCGCGGCGCGCGGCTCACTCGACCGCGACGGCACGGTCGTCACCGGCGGCGACCGTGACCTCGCGCCGTGTGGTCTCCTTGCCGCGGGTGCGGAACACGACGGTCCAGGCGCCCGGCGGCACCCGCGTCTCGCCGCTGGCGCCGGCGACCAGGTTGTCGACCGCGACGACGTCGTCGCCGCGGCAGACCACGAACTCGTCCGCGGTCGGATGGCGCGGCCGCAGCTTCGCGCCGGCGGCGAGGGTCAGGTCGATCGGCCCGGTGTCGCGGCCGGCGACGATCGTGACGCCCGGCTGCCACGCGACGGCGCCGTCGGCAGTCTCGCCGCGCACGTCCCAGATGCCGGGGTCGAGCCCGGTGTAGCGGAACGTGCCGTCGAGGTCGCAGCGCGTCGCGATCATGCCGGAGCCCGAGCGCTGCAGCAGCGCGACCCAGCCGCGGCCGCCGCGCAGGTGCCCGTGCAGGGTGCCGCGCAACGCCGAGAGCCGCAGCACGACCTGTTCGTCGCCGGCGGTCGCCGCGAGCGGTTCGGGCAGCGCGAGTTCGCCCTCGTACGGATCGGTCGCCAGTTCACACGCGCCGTCGGGCAGCGCCGCGAAGCGGAACCGACCCGCGGCATCGGTCTTGGTGCCGGCGACGTACTGTTCGTCGATGCGGAGGTCGATCGTGACGCCGGCACACGGCCGGCCGTCGGCGTCGACCGCGGTGCCGGCGAGCGGTTTGCCGCCGTGCACGCGCAGCGTCACGTCGGTCGTCTGGCCGGCGGTCACCGCCACCGCGACCACGGCCGGCGCGTGCGCGTCGTCGCGTTCGGTGCCGATCCACCACGGGCCCGGCGGCAGTCCGTCGAGCCGGAACGTGCCGTCGGTGCCGGTCTGCGTCGTGCGCGCCGGCGACGCCACGTCGAGCACACGCGGCAGCGTGGCCGCGGTGGCGGCGTTGGCCTGCACCGCGACGCCGGCGACGGGGCGCGCCGCGGCGTCGAGCACGACGCCGCGCACGCCGGCACCCGCCGACAGCGTGATCGTCTGCTGCGCGGTGACCGCGGCGAACGTCCAGCGCGTCGGTTCGGGCGTGGCGAAGCCCGGCGGCGCCTGCACCTCGACGTCGAGCGCCTGGTCGATCGGCAGGTCGCCGAGCCGCGCCGCGCCGCCGGCGTCGGTGGTGGCCTGCCACACGATCGGCTTGCCGCGCGCCGGTTGGCCTTCGGGCCACTGCAGCCGCCACGCGGCCGCCGTGATGCGCACGACCACGTCGCCGACCGGGGCACCGGCCGCGTCGACGGCGCGCAGCTGCACGGCGCAGCCCGCGGCCAGCGGCACGCGCAGCGCGGTCGTCCGCGTCGCATGGCCTTCTTCGGGCACGATGCGGCGGGGGCTGCGACCCGAGGTGGTCACTTCGAGGCAGGACTGCTCGTCGAGCAGGGCGACGTGCGCATAACCCTCGGCGTCGCTGCGCCAGCGCGCGTCGTCGCCGACGCGGCGCACTTCGATACCGGCGAGCGGCCGCTGGTCCTCGGCTGCGACCAACTGGCACCAGAACGGCAGCACGGTCGCGGCCGGCAGCACCAGCACGACTTCGGCGACGGCATCGGCCGACACGGTCTGCCAGCCGCCCTGGCGCGCGAGGCCAGTGTCGGTCGACGGTGTGGCCGCGACGAACACGCGCCCCGTGGCGGTCTCGAACCGCACTTCACCGAGCGGATCGGTGGTCTGCTCGATGCCGCCGACCGTCACGCGGCAGCCGGGCACCGCGGTGCCACGTTCGCTGCGCACCCATACCTGCAGCGTGCCGGTCGGCACGGGCGGGGCCGCCGGCGTCGTGGCCGCTGCTGGCGCCGCGTCGACGGCGATCCGTTCGGCCGCCGTCGGCTCGTCGCGCTGTGCCGCCACCGCCGCCGCGGGCAGCGGCGTGGGCGCCGGGCTCGGCGAGGGCGTGGTCGTGAGCTCGTGCCAGGGGCGGAGCACCAGCAGCGCGATGGCCAACACGAGCACGAACAGGCCGACGGCGACGCCCCGCATGCGCCGATTGGACCCGTGCCGCGCGGTGCGTGTAAGGGCCGCAGCCGGAAACGCGCCGCCGCGCGTAGCATCGCCGGGCATGGCGACCCGCAGGCGAACGGCCGTGGCCGAACCGTGCATCGCGCTGCTGCGCGGCGTCAACGTCGGCGGCAACAAGAAGGTGCCGATGGCGCAGCTGCGCGTGCTCGCGCAGCGGCTCGGCTGGTCACGCGTCGCGACCTGGCTGCAGAGCGGCAACCTGGTGTTCGTCGGCGACGGCGATCCGGCGCGCGACGAAGCCCAGCTCGAGCAGGCGATCGAACTGCACTTCGGTTTCGCGGTGCCGGTGCTGGTGCGCACGGCGACCGCGTGGCGCGCCGCCGCGGCGCGGTGCCCGTTCGCGGCAGCCGCAGCCGCGCGGCCGAAGCTCGTGCACCTCGGTTGCGCGAAGCGGCAGCCCGCCGCCGGGGCCGCGCAGGCGCTGTTGCCGTACTGCACGGACGGCGAACGGGTCGCGATCCGCGGCGAGGCGATCTGGATCGACTACGCGCACGGCGTCGCGCGCAGCAAACTGACGCCGGCCGTGCTCGACCGCGTCGTCGGCTCGACCGTGACGCTGCGCAACATGACCACCGTGGCCGCGATCGGCGACCTGCTCACCGCGGCGGCTGCCGCGGGCGGCACACCCCCCGGGTAGGATCGGCGCGATGCGCACCACGCTCCTGCTCGCCGCGTGGGTCGGTTGCGCGCTCTCCGCGCAGCAGGCTCCGAAGGTCGTTTCGCTGAGCCCGCCGCACCTCGGCGAAGTCGACGCCAAGACCACGACGAAGCTCGTGGTCGTGTTCGACCAGCCGATGGACACGAACGGCGTCTCGTTCTGCGGCGGCGGTCCCACGTTCCCGCCGAGCACGCGGCCGCCCTACTGGCCGGACGCGAAGACGGTCGTGGTCGAAGTCGAGCTCGCACCGGACCACGAGTACGCATTGAGCCTGAACTGTCCGGCCGCGTCGAACTTCCGCGCCGCGAACGGCGCCCCGCTCGCGCCGGTGCCGTGGTCGTTCACGACGTTGCCGACGAACCTGCGCCCGGCCGCGGCGCAGAAGCAGCGCAACCAGAAGGCGCTCAAGCAGCTGCTGCAGACGATCGACGAGCGCTACTCGCACCGCGACCTGCGCGTCCTCGACTGGAAGCGACTGCGGCAGCAGCACGAGAAGGCGATCCTCGCGGCGCGCACCGACCGCGGGTTCGCGGCCGCCGCCGCCGACATGCTGCGCGCGACCGAGGACCTTCACCTCTACCTGCGCTGCGGCGACGCGACGTTCGGCACCGGCTCGCGCGCGGTCGACCCGCTGTTCCGACGGCCGCTGCTGGATCGCTACGTGCAGGTCGCGCCCGCGGGACCGCAGGTGCTGGCCGGCCGCACCGCCGACGGCATCGGGTACCTGCTGATCGGCGCCTGGACCGCCGAGGTCGATCCCGAGGTGGCCGGCGGCGCGATCACCGAACTCGCCGACACACACGCGATGGTGATCGACGTGCGGCCCAACAGCGGCGGCGACGAACTGCTGGCGCAGCGGGTCGCCGCTTGGTTCGTCGTGGGCACGCACACCTACGCCAAGAACCGCTTCCGCGAACGTCCGGGCAAGGACGGTTTCGGCCCCGTGCTCGAGCGTCGGATCACCGGCCTCGGCGAGGACCGCCACTACGGCAAGCCGATCGCCGTGCTGACCAGCCGCTACGTGATGAGCAGCAACGAGTCGTTCGTGTTGATGCTGCGGCAGGCGCCCGACTGCGTCACGGTCGGGCAACCGACCTACGGCAGCAGCGGCAACCCGAAGCCGTTCGAACTCGGCAACGACGTCACGGTCGTGGTCCCGACCTGGCAGGACCTGCGGCTCGACGGCACGTGTTTCGAGGGCGAGGGCCTCGCACCCGACGTGCTGGTGCCGTGCACGGCCGAGGACCTGGCGTCGCGCGACCCGATCCTCGAGCAGGCGCTCGCGCTGCTGCGCGCGAAGGTCAAGGCTGCGGCGAAGTAGCTGCAGCGGCGCGGCCGCGCCAGAGGCGGCGCAGTTCGAGCACCACCCACGTCATCAGGCAGGCGACCAGCAGCGGCAGGCCGGGTTCGCTCTGCAGGCCTGGGTCGCCGCGGGTGACCAACCACAGGTAGACCGTGAACAGCGCGCCGATCGCGAGCAGCACCGCCGGCAGCGGCGCCGGCGTGCGGCGCCCGAACCGCGGCAGCGTGTGGCAGACGGCGGCGGCGGCGGCGAGCACGACCGGCAGCCACAGCGGGATGCCGAGCAGCGCGCCGTTCCAGGCCGTGATCGTGTAGGGGCTGCCGAGCGGGTGCCAGCTGTGCAGCATCGAGCTGCCGGTGTTCGGCGCGCGCTGCAGCCACGGCACGAACGACAGCGCGAACGTGATTGCAGCGCCGGTCCACGGCGCGAACGGCACCGGCGGTCTGGCGGTGGCGGTTGCGGGCGCGACGGCAGTCGCGGCCGGCGGCGCCGTCGCCGCGACCTCGACGTCGTGCTTGACGTCGCGCGCCTGCTGGTAGCGCTGCGCGGGGTCGTTCGCCAAGGAGCGCATCACGACCGGATCGAACGCGCGCGCGTCCTGCGCCTTCGCACTCGGCGGCTCGAAGCGGCCGATCGGCAGGCTGCCGGTCAGCATCTCGTAGACGACGACACCGAGTGAGTAGAGGTCGGCGCGGTGGTCGACTGCGGCCGGTGCGCCGATCTGTTCGGGCGCCATGTAGAGCGGCGTGCCGACGGCCTGCTGGCTCTGCGTCAGTCGCAGCGACTCGACCTCCTGGCCGAGCAGTTTCGCGAGCCCGAAGTCGGCGATGCGCACGCGGCCCTGCTGGTCGACCAGGATGTTCTCGGGCTTGATGTCGCGGTGCACGACGCGGTGGTCGTGCGCGTACTGCAGCGCGTCGCACAGCTGCGGCACGAACGCGAGCACGTCGCGCGCGGTCAGGCGGCCGTGTGCCAGCAGTTCGCGCAGGCTGGCGCCGTCGACGTACTCGAGCACGAGGAAGAAGTGCTCGCCGGCGCGGCCGTAGTCGTGCACGCCGACGATGCCGGAGTGGTTCAGCAGCGCCAGCGCGCGTGCTTCGCGGTCGAAGCGTTCGGCGAACGCGGGGTCGCGCACCAGGTCGGGCAGCAGCACCTTCAAGGCGACCAACCGGTCGAGCTTGCGGTGCCGGGCGCGGTAGACCGCACCCATGCCGCCGCGGCCGAGCAGCACCTGCAGTTCGTACTGCGGGAACAGCGGCTGCAGCTCGCCGATCGACGGCGCCGCCGCGGCGCCCGGCGCGGATGCCGCGGCGTCGGGCTGCAGCGCGAGGGCCAGCAGGCAGCGGGGGCAGTGGCCGGCTTCCTTGCCGGCCGGCAACTCGGTCTGGCAGCGTTCGCAGCGGCGGGGAGTGGCTTCGGGGCGAGCGGTGGTCATGCAGACCGAGGACCGGAACGGCAAAGATGGTTACCGGTCGGCGCCGAAAAATCGTGCCGCCGCTCAGTTCTCGGCGCGGCGGAACCAGGTCCGGACGGCGGCGGACTGCAGCCAGAAGACCGTCAGCGTGAGGTGTACGGCGGCTTTGGCGGCGGTCTCGACGACACGCGCGCCATCGACCGTGCCAGCGGACGCGTGAGCAACGAACGCAGCTACGGCCACGACGGTGACTGCGGCGTGGAGCACGATGCCGGCGGGCCGTGTCGCCGGCGAGCCGCGCCAGATCCCGAGTGCCATCGCTGCGTTCACGGCGGCGGCGGCCAGCATCCCTGCCGCCGGCAGCGGCAGCGCACCGACCAGGTCTTGCGCCACCATGCTCACCAGGGTCCAGCCGGCGAACAGCAGGCCGAACGCCGCGTAGAGCACGGCCAGCGACGTCAGGAGGCGCGGACGCATGCGCGCAGGATAGCGCGCGCGCCGACACCGGCCACCCGTGTGCGGCCATCGGCCGCGGCCGCGTCGATCCGCCGCGGCCTGCCGCCAGGGCAGTCTGCGCACGCGGTCCGTGCCCGTGCCAACTGGTTCGGCGCTGCCGTGCTTCAACCGGTCAGCGCCGCCATCAGCTGGCGCAGTTCGTCGTCCACCGCCCCGGTGTCGCCGACGGTCTGCAACACCTCGTCGCGGACCAGTTCGCGCATGCGGGCCCGCAGCCGGAACACCGCGACCTTGACCGCGCCCTCGCTGCAGCCGAGCCGCGCCGCGATCTCGGCCTGGCGCGCGGCGTCGTCGTGGCCCAGCAGCCAGGGCTCGAGCGCTGCCAGCACCTCGGCGCGCCCGCGTTCGGCGTATTCGCGGCGCAGCCGCGTCGCTGCGCGGTCGAGCAGCGCCTGGGCCCACGCCCGTTCGAACGCGCGTTCGGGGTCGTCGCCGCGCGCGGCGATCGGCGCGTAGCGCGTCTCGGCCGCGTCGAGCGACCAGTGCAGCGCGCCGCCGCCGCGCTTGCCGGCGCGGTTGCGCCGCTGCGTGTTGGCGACGAAGTGCCGCAGCGCGCCGAGCAGGTAGTGGCGGAACGGTCCGCGCCCGGCATCGGCGCCGCGCAGCGTGCCGCCGTCGAGCAGCTCGGTGCAGAACGACTGCACCAGGTCGAGCGCCGCGGCCTCGGCGTGGCCGCTGCGGCGCAGCCACGCGTACAGCGGCGGCCAGTAGAGTTCGCACAGTTCGCCGAGCGCGCGCTGCCGCGCCGCCGGGTCGCCGTCGCCGGCGCGGGCCACCAGCGACCAGCGTGTCGGCCGGAAACCGGAGGCCTCGCCCGCGCCGGTCGTCGTCACGGCAGGGGCCGGCCGAGCAGCCCCGCGTCCATCGCGCCGTGGCCGCGGCCGTGGTCGTACGCCGAATCGCGGGCCGGGTGCAGCCGGTGCGGGCCGTGGCACAAGAGCCGCAGGATCGCATCGGGCCGCAGGTGCCAGCTGGCCCAGCCGAGCGGCGTGTCGCCGTTCTGGTCGCGGGCTGCGACGTCGGCGCCGGCGGCCAGCAGCAGTTCGACGGCGCGCGCGTCGCCGAACGCGGCGGCGCGGTGCAGCGGCGTCTCGCCGCGCGTGTGTGCGTCGCGCATGAACGCGCCGGTCGGGGCCCCGGGCCGCGTCGTGCGGCGCGGGTCGGCGCCGCGCGCCAGCAGCACCTCGACGCACAGCGTGTGGGACGGCCGGTTCGCCTTGCACAGCGCCGCGTGCAGCGGCGTCTCGCCGGTCTGCGCATCGGCGCGGTTCGGGTCGGCGCCCTGTTCGAGCAGGAACTCGCACAGCCGCCAGTGGCCGTGGAATGCCGCGGCGCCGAGGCCGAGGTCGTCGCCGAGCGAAGCGATCGCGGCGCCGTGCGCCAGCAGCCAGCGCAGCGCGCTGACGTCGCCGAACCAGGCGCACCACTGCAGCAGCGAGACGCCGTCGGCGTCGGTGGTGGTCGCTGCGCCGCCGCTCGCCACCAGTTCGAACACCAGGTCGGTGCGCCCGTGCCGGATCCGGTCGAGCAGCGCCGCGGGCATCGTGGTCAGGCCTGCGCCTCGGCCTGCACCTTCGACACGACGGCCTTCGGCTGGCCGACCGGCTTGCCGAACTTGTCGGTCGCCGGCGTTGCTACGGGCTCGTAGAGCATGTTGCGCCGCTGCGGCACGAAGCCCGCGTCCTTGATGTGGCGTTCGATCTCGGGGATCGACGTCGGGTGCGTGCAGCCGGCCGAGCTGACGACGTTCTCCTCGAGCATCGCCGAACCGAAGTCGTCGGCGCCCATCGTCAGGCCGACCTGGCAGGTCTTCATGCCCTGCGTGACGAAGCTCGACTGCACGTGCGGCACGTTCTGCAGGTAGAGGCGCGACAGGCTCAGCGTGCGCAGGTACTCGGCGACGGTCGCCTTCCGGCCGCCGCGCTCGGTCAGCAGCTGGGTGCCGAGCGGCGTGTGGTCGGGCTGGTAGGTCCACGGGATGAACGCGGTGAACACCGACGTCTCGTCCTGCAGTTCGCGCACGCGCTGCAGGTGCTCGATGCGTTCCGCGTCGGTCTCGACGTGGCCGAACATCATCGTCGCGGTGCCCTTGCCGCCGAGCTGCGCCCACTGGCGCATCACCTCGAGCCACTGGTCGGTGGTCGCCTTCTTCGGCGCGATGACCTTGCGCACGCGCTCGACCAGGATCTCGGCGCCGCCGCCGGGGATCGAGTCGAGGCCGGCGGCCTTCAGGTCGCGCAGCACGTCGCGCACCGGCCGCTTCTCGAGCTTCGACAGGTGCGTGATCTCCGGCGGGCTCATGCCGTGGATCCAGACCTGCGGGTAGCGCGCCTTCAGGTCGCGGAACAGTTCGGCGAACCAGTCGGTCTTCAGGTAGGGATGGTGGCCACCCTGCAGCAGCAGCTGGATGCCGCCCTGCGCGATCAGCTCGTCGACCTTCTGGTAGATCGTCTCGCGCGACAGCACGTAGGCGTCCTTGTCGTCGGGCCGGCGGTAGAACGCGCAGAAGCCGCAGTCGGTGACGCAGACGTTGGTCGGGTTGACGTTGCGATCGACGATGTAGGTGACGCGCAGTCTGCCGTCCGCGTGCGGCGGGTGCAGGCGCAGCCGCACGTCGTGCGCGAGCAGACCGAGCGAGGGCTGGTCGAGGCCGCGGTACAGCAGCAGCGCTTCGTCGGCGGTGAGCGGGCCGCCGGCCTCGGCCTTCTGGCTGGCGTCGCGGAGGCGGATCGGATCGACGGGGGCGGCGGGCGTCATGGCGTTCGCGGGGAGCAGAGGCTACGGCGGGCGGCCGATGCCCGGAAGGGAACGGGGCGCAGCGGCGCGGAATTCCGGCTCGTGACAGCCGGGTGCGGCGGCGCGACCATGCCGGGCATGGCGAGCCGCTACACGTTCCTCGTCGACACGTTCGCGAGCGAGATCGAGAAGGTGCTGTCGGTCTGGGCGATGGCCGGCGACGGCGACCTCGACGTGCGGCCGCGGGTCGGCGACCGCCGCGGCCGCACGCTGCGCGAGCACATGGTGCACCAGTGCCAGAGCGAGGCGGGCTGGTTCACGAAGATGTTCGACCTGACGGCGCCGGGGCCGGTGCTGCCGGCCGACGAGTCGCGGCTCGGCTTCCTGCGCCACTACGCGGCCGGCGCGCGGCAGCGGCACGCGCTGCTGGCGGAACGCGACGACACGTGGTGGGAGGCGACTGTGCCGTTCTTCGCGGTGCCGCGGCCGCGCACCTGGATCATGGTGCGGCGCATCGCGCACACGGCGCACCATCGCGGCCAGCAGACGGCGCTGCTGCGCGCGCTGGGCCGCGATCTGCACAGCACCTACGGTCCGACTGCCGACACCGGCGGCCTGCCGAAGGACGCGCCGGCCGTCGTCTACCCGTACGCCGACGTCGACGCGCTGCTGGCCGGCGAGGCGGCGGGCGGCCAGAAGCAGCCGCTGCCACCGGCGCCGGCGCACCCGGTGACCGAAAGAGCGCCCGCCGCGCCAGCACCCGGGCCGCGCCCGACGTAGTCTGCCGCGCCATGGACGCTCTGCCCGCCGACGCGGCGCGTTGGTCGCTGCCGCGCCGACTCGCCTTCCGGTTCGTGTTCGTCTACCTGCTGCTCTACAGCCTGCCGTGGCCGCTCGGCTGGATCCCGGGCACCGGCGTGGTCGCGCAGTGGTACGAGAGCGGCAGCGACGCGCTGCTGGCGTGGTTCGGTCACTCGGTGCTCGGTGTCACGGCCGACCTGGCGCCGTTCCCCACCGGCAGCGGCGACACGACGCGCGCCTACGTCGCCCTCGTGCTGCAGCCGGTGCTGGCGGTGCTGGTGACACTGTCGTGGTCGGCGTTCGACCGGCGCGCGGCACACCCGCGGCTCGCCGACCTGCTGCGCACGTGGCTGCGCTACGTGCTGGCGTCGGCGATGCTCGGCTACGGCTGCGCGAAGTTCTTCGGCGGCCAGTTCCCGGCGCTCGACGTGTCGCGGCTGCAGGCGACCTGGGGCGAGTGTTCGCCGATGGGCGTCGTCTGGCGCTTCATGGGCGCCTCGCAGGCCTACACCGCGTTCAGCGGCGTCGTCGAGTGCTTCGGCGGGCTGCTGCTGCTGTGGCGCCGCACCGCGACGCTCGGGGCGCTGGTGTCCGCGGGCGCGATGACCAACGTCGTGCTGATCAACTTCTGCTACGACGTGCCGGTCAAGCTCTACTCGTCGCATCTGCTGCTGATGGCGGTCGCGATCGCGTGGCGCGATCTGCCGCGGCTCGCGGCGCTGTTCGTGTGGAACCGGGCCGTGCCGGCGGCCGCGCTGCGCCTGCCGGCGCCGCGCTGGGCGTTCTGGACCGCGCGCGTCGCGAAGGTGGCCGTGGTCGGCTTCCTGCTGTTCGGCAACGGCATGGGGGTCGTCGGCCGCGCTTCGGCGCCCGCCGAAACCGGTCCGATCGACGGCCACTACGACGTGGTCGCGCTGCAGCGCGACGGGCAGGACGTGCCGACGCCGGCCGCCGAGGCGCGCGCGTGGCGCCGCTTCAGCTGCCGCTACGGGCAGGTCACGCTCGAGCGCCACGGCAGCAAGGAACGCGAGTACTACCGCGTGCAGATCGACGCGGCGGCGCAGACCGCGACGCTGCAGCGCCTGCTGCCGCCGGACGCCGACGTGCCGCCGGACCTCGTGTTGAAGTGGCGCGATCCGGCGGCTCCGCCGGCGGCCGCGCAGCCGGTCGAAGCCGCGGCCACCGCGGCGGCGAACGCTGTCCCTGCCAATGCGTCGGCCAAGGCGCCGAAGCCTGGTCGCGTGCTCGAGCTCGAAGGCGAAGAGGACGGCCACCGCTTCGTCGTGCGGTTGCACGAACCGCCGTTGGCGTCGTTCCCGCTGTACTCGCGCGGCTTCCACTGGATCCAGGAGTACCCGTACCACCGCTGAGGGGTGCGGCGCCGGAGCCTCGGCCGTCACCGGGTTCCGGCACCAGGTGATCCACTCAGGTCATCAGTTTCCGGCACGACCTCGGCACCGGCCAGCGGCAGCACACGTCTGGTTCGCGCCGGGGCGTGGGCCTGTTGGCGATGGCGATCGACGGCGTCGTGCACGAACGCACCGCGCCGTAGACTGCGGCGCGTGCTGCAGAACGACTTCGACTTCTCGCTGGCGCGCGATTTCGGCACCGCGCTGCTGCTCGGCGCCCTGGTCGGCATCGAACGCGAGAAGCGCAACACGCGCACCGGCCACGGCCACGCCGGCCTGCGCAGTTTCGTGCTGCTGTCGCAGATCGGCGCGCTCGGCGGCTTCCTGAGCCAGCAGTTCGCGTCCCCATGGATCCTCGCGGCGACGCTGCTCGCCGCAACCGCGATGGTGCTGGCCGGCTACTTTGCCAGCGCGCGCTCGCATCCGCACAGCATCGGCCTCACGACCGAACTCGCGGCCGTGCTGACCTGCATGCTGGGTGCGCTCGTCGTCGCCGGCCATCGCGAACTGGCGATCGGCATCGCGGTCGCGATGGCCGCGGTGCTCGCCTACAAGCAGCCGCTGCACCAGCTGGTCGGCAGTCTCGGCTGGGAGGACGTGTTGGCCGGCCTGCGGCTCCTGCTGGCGACGTTCATCGTGCTGCCGCTGCTGCCCGACGAGGCGATCGATCCGTGGGGTGCGATCAACCCGTACAAGCTGTGGCTGCTGGTGCTGCTGATCTCGGGCCTGTCACTGGTCGGCTACATCGTGACGCGGTGGCTCGGTCCCGGGCGCGGCATCGCGGTGACCGCGGCGGCTGGTGGCCTCGCGAGTTCGACCGCGGTGACGCTGACGTTCGTCAAGCAGAGCCACGAACCGGGCGCTCCGGCGCGCCAGCTCGCGGGCGGCATCCTGCTGGCGTGGAGCGTGATGTTCGGGCGCGTCGTCGTGCTGGCCACGGTGGTCGCGCCGGCGCTGTTCGGCGTGCTGATCGTGCCGTTCGCGGCGATGCTGCTGGCCTGCGCGGGCAGCGCCGTCGCCTGCCTGCGCACGCGCGGCGATGCGACGCCGGCCGGCGTCGTGGCGATCAAGAACCCCTTCTCGCTGTGGTCGGCCACCAAGTTCGCGGCGATGGTCGCGATCGTGCAGCTGCTGCTGAAGCTCGCGCAGCAGCACCTGCCGCAGAGCGGCCTCTATGCGGTCGCGGCGCTCGCCGGCCTGACCGACGTCGACGCGATCACGCTGTCGATGGCACAGCACGCGCGCGACGGCGGCGAAGCGGCGCAGCATCCGGCCGTGGTCGCGATCGCGATCGCGTCGGTGACCAACACGCTGGTGAAGGCCGGCATGGTCGTGGTCCTGGCGCGATCGATCGCCAGGCCCGTGCTGCTGGCGACCGGCGCATTGCTCGTCGCCGGCGCGGTGGCGCTGCTGCTCGGCTGAGACGGCTAAGTCAGCCCGCCAGCTGCGCCAGGTCGGCGGTGCGGTTCATCAGCGCGTGCAGTTCGCGCAGCAGCGCGTGGCGGTTGCGGCGCAGCGCCGCGTCGTCGGCGTTGACCATCACCGCGTCGAAGAACGCGTCGACCGGCCCTTTCAACTGCGCGCAGTCGCGCAGCGCCGCCTCGTGGTCGCCGCGGTCGAACTTCGGCCCGGCCACGCCGGCGGTGCTCTGCAGCGCCGCGAACAGGTCGCGCTCCTGCGGTTCGCGCAGCAGCGCCGGGTCGACGGCCGCGTCGGCCGCCGCGTCGCTCTTCTTCAGGATGTTGCCGATGCGCTTGTTCGCCGCCGCCAGCGAGGCGGCCTCCGGCAGCGCCGCGAACGCGCGCACCGCGGCGAGCCGCTGCGGCACGTCGGCGAGGCGCAGCGGCCGCAGGCTCGTCACCGCCGCGATCTCCTGCGCCGTGAAACCCTGGTCCTTCAGCTGCGACGCCAGCCGGTCGAACACGAACTCGACCAGCGCCGCGCTCGGATCCTGGATGCGGTCGCCGAACGTCGGCACGGCGAAACCGATCAGCTGGTCGAGGCGCAGTGGCAGCTCGCGTTCGACCAGCATGCGCACGACGCCGAGCGCGTGCCGGCGCAGCGCGAACGGGTCCTTGTCGCCGGTCGGCACCTGGCCGATGCCGAACAGGCCGACCAGCGTCTCGATCTTGTCGGCCAGCGCCGCGCAGAGGCCGACCGGGCCGCGCGGCAGCGCGTCGCCCTGGAAACGCGGCTTGTAGTGGTCCTCGATCGCCTCGGCGATCGCCTGCGGCTCGCCGTCGTGCAGCGCGTAGTAGCGGCCCATGATCCCCTGCAGTTCGGGGAACTCGCCGACCATGTCGGTCAGCAGGTCGGTCTTGGCCAGTTGGGCGGCGCGGTCGCCCTGGGCCGCCAGCGAAGGCCCGCCCAGTGCCGCGCCGATCGCGCGCGCGATCGCGCGCAGGCGCTCGATGCGTTCGCCCTGCGAGCCGAGCTTGTTGTGGTAGACGACCTTCGCGAGGCCCGGCAGCCGGTCGGCGAGCTTCTTCTTGCGGTCCTGATCGAAGAAGAACTTTGCGTCGGCGAGCCGCGGGCGCACGACGCGTTCGTTGCCGGACACGACCGCGCTCGGGTCCTGCGGCCGCACGTTGGCGACCAGCAGGAAGCGGTCGCTGAGCTTCCCGCTCGCGTCCAGCAGCGGGAAGTACTTCTGGTTCTGCTTCATCGTCAGGATCAGGCACTCCTGCGGCACCGCGAGGAACTCGCTCTCGAAGCGGCACGCCAGCACGTTCGGCAGTTCGACCAGCGACGTGACCTCGTCCAGCAGCGCGTCGTCGTGCACCGGCACGAGGCCCTGGCGCGCGGCCGCCGCCTGCAGGTCCTCGACGATGCGCGCGCGCCGCGCCGCGAACGACGCCACGACCGCGCCGTCGTGGCTCAGCTGCGCCGCGTAGTCGTCGGCGTGGCGCAGCGTCAGCGTCGCCATCCTGGCTTCGAAGCGGTGGCCCTGCGTCACGCGATCGGCGGCGAGGCCGAGCGCGCGCACCGGCACGACGTCGGCGCCGTGCAATGCGACCAGGCGGTGCGCCGGCCGCACGAACTTCACGTTGGTCCAGCCGTCCTGCTGCTGGTAGGTCATCACCTTCGGGATCGGCAGCTGCTGCAGTGCCTCGTCGAGCGCCTGCTGCAGACCCACGGCCAGCGTCATGCCGGGTTCGACGCGCGGCAGGAACAGCGTCTCGTTCTTGCCGTCCATCGCGCGCACCAGCTGCGGCGTGACCGACGCGTCGGCGCCGATCGCCGTCAGCTTCTTCAGCAGCACGTCGGTCGGCGCACCGGCGGCGTCGAGGCCGACCTTCACCGGCACCAGCTTGACCTGCACCGCGCGGTCGGCCGCGCGCGGCGCCACGGCGGTCACGTGCACCGCCAGCCGCCGCGGCGTCGCGAACGTCGTCGCCACCGCCCCGTCACCGGCCAGTTGCCGCGCCTTCAGGCCCGCGAACAGCACGCCGCCGAACGCTTCGCCGAGCTTCTTCAGCGACTTCGGCGGCAGCTCCTCGACGAACAGTTCGACCAGCAGACTCGCGGTGCTCATGGCGGGCGCAGGATCCTACGGGCCCGTGCCAGCGGGGCCAGCACGATGGCCGAGCGGCGGGGAGGTCGCCGGTCGCGTCCGGCTTCCGGACGGCACGCGTGGTCGTTCCGGGCGGATCGGCGTCGTTCTGCGCGCGGCACGCACCGTGCTCCTGGCGGGGCATGAAGATTCTCGCCACGACCGTTCTCACCGCCCTCAGCGCGGTTTCCGCCGTGTCCGCCCAGACCCCGGTGACCGTGCGCTGCACGCCGACCGACGGCAGCGCCGCCGGCTGCTATTACTGCCCCGGCTTCGAACACGTCATCAAGTGGGTCGGCACGCAGATGCACTGCTCGACCATCAACCTGCTGACCTACCACAACCAGGATGTCGTGATCACCGGCACCTGGAACGGCAGCGTGATCGAGGTCACCTCGGTCGCGCCGACGATCGAGAGCTTCTCGATCAGCGGCAACGGCACCATCGGCGGCCGCTTCGACTTCAACGTCGTCGCCGACGAGGGCAGCCTGGCGCTGAACTTCCTGTCGCTCGACAACGCGTTCTTCGTGCCGTTCGGCGGCCTCGCGGTGCAGATCGACCCGGCCAGCGCCTTCGTGCTCAGCGGCGGCGTCGTCGACAGCGGCGGCGAATACGGCTCGCGCCTCGACATCCCGGACGACGCGAGCCTGATCGGTCTGCGTGTCTACGGCCAGGGTCTGGTCGTCGATCCGGCCGGCCAGTGGTACACGACCAACGTCGACACCAAGGTCATCGACTGAGCGACGTTCCCGTCAGGGGAACGTGACCACCGTCGGCTGGCCGAGCACGATTCCGTTCGCGTCCAGACCGACGGTCTGCAGCCCGAGCGCCAGACCCGGCGGCTGCGGCGCGTGCGGGATCGTCGCCAGGTGCAGCCGCGTCGTCGGATCGAGGATGCCGATGTAGAGCGGCGCCAGCGTGCCGAGGTCGAGCCAGGTGATGCCGAACGGCGTCGCCACCGCCGGCGCGAGCGCGCTGAAGTAGGTTGCGAAGATCTGCCCGCCGGGCCCGTGTGCCTCGGCGGTCAGCGCGCTGCCGGTGCTCGACGCGCGCAGGCTCCCGAACTCGACGAACGCCGGCGTCGTGCCGACCACGGTGGGGCCGCCGCCCTGCGTCGACAACGACGTCGACGGATCGATCAGCAGCACCGAGTCGGCCGTCGCTGCGATCGCCGGTTGCGAGCTGAAGGAGGTCGAGGTGCCGAGCAGACTCGAGCGGGTGATCAGCGCGCTGCTGGAGGTGAGCTGCAGCGCGGACGTGCCGATCGTGAACGAGCCGCGCATCGTGCACTGGACCAGCGACACCGAGCTGGCCGTGGCGTTGAGCGTCGGCAGGAACGTCGCCGGTGGTTCGAACTGACACTGCTCGAACGCCACGGCCGATTCGGTCACGGTCGCGGTGTTGATGCGCACGCGCGCGACGTGCACCTGGGCCGAATTCAGGATCACGACCGCCCACCCGGTGAGACCTCCGGGGTTGCCGACGTCGTGCACGGTCACCGGGCCCGCGCAGTTCTCGATGAGAATCGGCGACACGGTCGAGTTGTTGAGATGGAAGCCGCGGATCACGACGGCTTCGCCGGCCGCGAGGTCGTGCACCTGGAAGCCGGTGAGTCCCGTGCCCTGGATCGTGCCGCCGGCGCCGACCAGCTGCAGCGGCTTGTCGATGTCGAACGGGCCCGCGTGGCTGCCGCCGACGACGAGCACGGTGTCGCCCGATGCGGCGGCGTTGATCGCGGCTTGGATCGTTGCGAAAGTCTGGCCCGGGCCCACGAGCAGCGTCTGTTGCGCGGCGAGGGTAGGAGCGAGGCTGCAGCAGAGCAGGGGAACGGCGGCGGTCAGGAGGTTGCGCACGTGGGGCCTCGAGCGAGGTGGGGCGGCGGGCGAAGGGCACAGCTTCGGCGGTTCCGTGGTCACGGCAAGCCCCTTGGACGGGCCGGCCGCGGGGTCGGGCCTTTCACCCAGGCGACGCGCGCGACCACCGGTCCAGGTCCCGCACGGACACCTCGTCGGGCGCGACCGCACTTGCCGGCGCGCTCTGCCGCAGCGGCCGAGCCGCGAGCGTCAGCCCTTCGCCGCGGAGGTCTCGGCCAGCTTCGCCAGCACTTCGTTCGCCCACGGCCGCGGCGCCATCGGGAAGCCGAGCCGCGCGCGGCTCTCGAGGTAGCTCTGCGCGACCGCGCGGGCGAGGTTGCGGATGCGACCGATGTAGGCCGCGCGCTCGGTGACCGAGATCGCGCCGCGCGCGTCGAGCAGGTTGAACGTGTGCGCGGCCTTCAGCAGCTGCTCGTAGGCCGGCAGCGCCAGCTGCTGCTGCATCAGGTGCTGCGACTGCTTCTCGTGCGCGGCGAACGCCGACAGCAGGAACGCGACGTCGCTGTGCTCGAAGTTGTAGGTGCTCTGCTCGACCTCGTTCTGATGGAAGACGGCGCCGTACTTCAGGCCGTCCGTGTACTCGAGGTCGAACACGTTCTCCTTGCCCTGCAGGTACATGCACAGCCGTTCGAGCCCGTAGGTGATCTCGCCGGTGATCGGCCGGCAGTCGATGCCGCCGACCTGCTGGAAGTAGGTGAACTGCGTCACCTCCATGCCGTTGAGCCACACCTCCCAGCCGAGCCCCCAG
>JAEUHR010000060.1 GCA_016794425.1 Planctomycetota bacterium | reverse complement strand
GCTGTTCAGCCTGATGCTGTGGGCGCCGTCGTGGGGCGGCATGCTGAACGGCCTGCTGACGCTGCGCGGGGCATGGAACAAGGTGCGCACGGATCCCGTGCTCAAGTTCTTCGTCGCCGGCGTCACGTTCTACGGCATGGCCACCTTCGAGGGCCCGCTGCTGTCGATCAAGGCGGTCTCGGCGCTCGGCCACTACACCGACTGGATCATCGGCCACGTGCACAGCGGCGCGCTGGGCTGGAACGGCTTCATGGCGGCCGGCCTGTTCTACTGGCTCGTGCCGAAGCTCTACGGCACCAAGCTGCACAGCCAGAAGATGGCCGACTACCACTTCTGGATCGGCATCTTCGGCATCCTGCTCTACGTCGCGTCGATGTGGGTCAGCGGTATCAGCCAGGGCCTGATGTGGCGCGCCGAGCTCGCCGACGGCGGCCTGCAGTACCCGGACTGGAACGCGATCATCAACAGCCAGCAGCTGATGTACCTGGCCCGCAGCATCGGCGGCGGCATGTTCATCGTCGGCTGGTTGATGATGATCTGGAACCTCGTCGCGACCGCGATGTCGGGCCGCGCGACGGTGGTCGAGACCGAGGTCACCGTGCTGAAGCACGTCGTGCCGGCCGGTGAACCGTCGACGGTGCAGATCGTGTTCAGCAAGCCGGTCGTGCTGTGCCTGCTCGGCATGGTCGCGGCGACGATGTTCGCGATGCCGAACATCGGCCTCGCCGTGCTCGGCTTCGTGCTGCTGGCGGGCATCCTGATGTTCGCGGCCGGCATGCTGTATCGCTCGACCGGTCAGGGCCGCCACACGTGGCACGAACGGCTCGAGTCGCGTCCGCTCGCGTTCGCGCTGCTGACGCTGATCGCGGTCGTGGTCGGCGGCGTGTTCGAACTGCTGCCGGGCCTGGTCACCGACAAGGTCGTGCCGCTGGCGGCGAACGGCCAGATGTGCGTGCAGCCCTACACGGCGCTCGAGCTGACGGGCCGCGACATCTTCGTGCGCGAGGGCTGCTACGTCTGCCACTCGCAGATGATCCGGCCGTTCCGCAGCGAGCAGATCCGCTACGGCGCGCCGAGCCGGATCGAGGAGTCGATGTGGGACCACCCGTTCCAGTGGGGCAGCAAGCGCACCGGACCGGATCTGGCGCGCGTCGGCCTCAAGTACAACGAGGCGTGGCACTGGGACCACATGCTGGACCCGCGCTACGGCCAGACGTTCTCGCTCGGCGAGAACATGTCGATCATGCCGGCCTATCCGTGGCTCTACGACGACCAGGCGAACGCCGAGATCGTCGCCGACAAGATGCGCGTGCTGAAGAAGCTCGGCACGCCCTACACCGACGAGCAGGTCGCCAATGCCGTCGGTGACTACGCCGCGCAGGCGGCGCGCGTCTGCGCCAACCTCGCCACGCAGGGCAAGACGGACGCCGATCCGAAGAGCGAGATCGTCGCGCTGATCGCCTACCTGATGCGGCTCGGCCGCAATCTCGAACCGGCCGGCGCCCAGGCGGCGTCGATCGAGGGAGGGCGCTGACCATGTTCCGCCAGTTCTTCGCCGACGTGGCGCTCTACGACCTGCCGCTGATCGCGATGGCGATCTTCGGCGCGATCTTCCTCACCGTCCTTGTCCGTGTCTGCCAGCGGTCGCGTGCGTCGGAGTACGACCGCATGGCGTCGCTGCCGCTCGACCACGACCGCCCTTCGCAATCGGAGTGAACCGTCATGACCACCGAAACCACCCGCGGCCACACCTACGACGGCATCGCGGAGTTCGACAACCGGCTGCCCAACTGGTGGCTGTGGACCTTCTACGGCGCCTGCATCTTCTCGGTGCTCTACTGGGTGCACTACCACACGATCGGCACCGGCGACCTGCCCGGTGAGGCCTACCTGCTCGAGCAGAAGGCCGCGGCCGAACGGCTCGAGAAGCACATGGCCGCGAACCCGGTCGACGAGGCGATGCTGCTGAAGCTCGCCGCCGAGCCGGCGTTCGTCGCCGAGGGCGAGCGGATCTTCAAGGAGATGACGCAGTGTGCGTTGTGCCACAAGCCCGACGCGACCGGCCTGGTCGGCCCGAACCTGACCGACGACATGTGGATCTACGGCGGCAAGCCGATGGACATCTACACGACGATCCTGAACGGCCGCATGCCGGACCCCGCGAACGGCTTCATGGGCGGCATGCCCGAGAACGCCAGCAAGGGCACGCAGTACGTGCTGCGCGCCGCGGCCTACGTGCTGTCCGACAAGGTGCGGCACACGAATCTGCCGGGCAAACCGCCGGAGCCGAACGCGAAGAAGGAGCAATAACGGCCGGCTGTCGGGCATTGTCCAGCCATGTCGCCCGACAGCACCTCGTCGCCGGAGCCGATGGTCGGCAAGCCCGTCGTGGGCAAAGGGCGCCCCGTGGTGCGGCGTCCCGACGTCGACTCGCTGTTCAGCATCAACCCGGATGGCTCGCGCAACGCGATCCATCCGGCCGACGTGCGCGGCCGCTTCCAGCTGCGCAAGCACCTGCTGTGGTACGTGCTGATCGCGGTCTACCTGGTGCTGCCGTGGCTGCACATCGGCGACCACCACGCGTTCCTGATCGACATCCAGGCGCGCCACTTCTACCTGTTCGGGAACACGTTCAACTCGCAGGACTTCTGGTACGCGTTCTTCTTCATCACCGGCCTCGGCTTCTCGCTGTTCGTGGTCGCCGCGTTGTTCGGCCGCATGTGGTGTGGCTATGCGTGCCCGCAGACGGTCTTCCTCGAGGGCGTGTTCCGGCGCATCGAACGACTGGTCGAAGGGCCGGCCGCGGCGCGCGCGAAGCTCGACAAGGCGCCGCTGGGCGCGAAGTTCGTGCGCCGCGGCATCAAGATGGTCGTGTTCTTCCTGCTCGCGGCCACGATCGCGCACAGCTTCCTCGGCTACTTCATGCCGACCGAGGTGCTGCTCGAGGCGGTGACCTCGTCGCCGGCGCTGCACCCGACTGCGTTCGTGTTCGTGCTGGTCGCGACGCTGGTGCTGTTCGTGAACTTCACGTGGTTCCGCGAGCAGCTGTGCATCGTGATCTGTCCGTACGGCCGTCTGCAGGGCGCGCTGTACGACCCGGACACGGTGCTGGTCGGTTACGACCACAAACGCGGTGAGCCGCGTGGTCCGGCCGGGCAGTCCGGCGCCGGTGATTGTGTCGACTGCTATCGCTGCGTGACGGTCTGCCCGACCGGCATCGACATCCGCAACGGCACCCAGCTCGAGTGCGTCGGCTGCGCCAACTGCATCGACGCCTGCGACGACGTGATGGCCAAGCTCGGCCGGCCGGCGGGACTCGTGCGCTACGACAGCCAGCGCGGCTTCGAGACCGGCAAGCGGCGCTTCTTCCGCGGCCGCGTCGTGCTCTACTCGGTGTTGCTGCTGGCGGGCCTCGGGGCGTTCACGCTGGCGTTGACGCGGCGGCGGCCGTTCGAGGCCAGCCTGGTGCGGGCGCCGGGCGTCGCCTACCAGCTCGAGAACGAGCGCGTGCACAACACGTTCGACCTGCAGCTGATCAACAAGCGGCCCGGGCCGCGCAAGTTCACGATCGAGGTCGTCGGCCCCGAGGGTGCCGAGACGATGGTGGCCTCGCTGGTGGTCGAGCTGGAGTCGCTCGAGAACCGCCGCATCCCCGTGCACGTCTTCCTGCCGCAGGTGTCGTTCAAGCAGGGGCTGCGCGCCGAACTGCGCGTGCGCTGCGAAGAGCCGGACGGCGTGCTCGAACGCCTCGCCTCGGCGCCGCTGCTGGGCCCGGGTCGCCGACGCCACTAGGCGACCGGGTCCCGCCGCGCGTTCAGTCGTGCGGCGACGCGAGCGGCAGCTCGACGTCGAACGTGGCGCCGCGGCCGGGCTCGCTGCGCAGGCGCAGCGTGCCGCCGAAACCCTCGACGATGCTGCGGCTGATCGACAGGCCGAGGCCGGTGCCGCCGCGGGCCCGCTTCGTGGTGACGAACGGCTCGAACACGCGCTCGCCGAGTTGCGGCGGGATGCCGGGCCCGTTGTCGGTCACCGAGAACCGCACGCGGCCCTCGACGCGGCAGGCGGTCAGTTCGACGCGGCGGTCGTCGCGGCTCTCCTGCGTCAGCGCGTCCTTGGCGTTGATCAGCAGGTTCAGCAGCACCTGCTGCACCTGCTGCGGCCGCGCCAGCACCGGCGGCAGGTCGTCGGGCAACGCGAGCACGAGCCGGATGCCGTGCCGCTTCCAGTTCTCGCCGACCAGGCGCAGCGTGCGGTCGACGACTTCGCGCAGCGAGGTCGGCTGCGGCGCGGCGCGGTCGTCGCGCGCGAACTGCAGCAGGTCGCGCACGATCTCGGCGACGCGCTGGCCTTCCTCGATGATCGCCTGGCAGTTGGATGCGACGTCGTCGCCGTCGGCGATCAGCTGCGCGCAGTTGATGATCGTGTTGATCGGGTTGTTGACCTCGTGCGCGACGCCGGCGGCCAGCTCGCCGACCGCCGCCAGGCGCTCGGTCTGCGCGAGTTTCAGCTGCATCTGCTTGCGGTCGGAGATGTCGCGCAGCACCGCGGTGAAGAACTTGCGCCCGTCGACCGTGCCTTCGCCGACCGACAGGTCGATCGGCACCTCGCTGCCGTCGCGGCGCCGGCCGGGGACTTCGCGGCCGATGCCGATGATGCGCCGTTCGCCGGTCTGCAGGTAGCGGCGCAGGTAGCCGTCGTGCTCGGCGGCGTACGACTCCGGCATCAGCCGGGCGACGTTCTGGCCGACCAGCTCGTCGGCGCGCCAGCCGAAGATCCGTTCCGCGGCGCCGTTGGCGGTCTCGACGATGCCCTGCGCGTCGATCGTGACGATGCCCTCGGTCGCCGTGTCGACGATCGCCTGCCAGCGCGCCGCGTGCCGCGCGCTCGACGCGACCGCCTGGCTGCGTTCGCGTTCGCTGGCCCAGGTCGCCTCGGTCAGCGCGCGGCGCGTGTGGCGCCGGCACCACGGGAACAGCACCGCGAGCGCCGTCGCGGCGCCGGCGACCGCGTAGCAGGCGTGTGCCGCCAGTGCGTCGCCGGCCAGCAGCGCCGACAGCCAGCCGGCGACCGCGACCGGCGCGAAGGCGTGTTCGAGCCATTGGGGACCGTGACCGGGGGGCGGCCGGTGGTGGTCGCCGGGGCCGTGGGGCAACATGGCGTCCATGTATCGCGACGCCGGTTCCGGTCGCTACGGAAAAGGGTGCGAGCGACTACGAACTCGGGCCCGGTGGGTGGGGCGAAGGTCCGGGGCAGAATGCGCGCCTTCGCCCGCGGACACTCCCCGGATCCCATGGCGCGCATCGTACTGATCGACGACGAAGCCCGGTTGCTGCAGACCCTGACGCGCTTCCTCGAGCAGCAGGGCCACCACGTCGTGCGCGGCGGCGGCTTCCGCGAGGTCGAGACGCACCTGTGGCCGGGGCGTTTCGAGCTGCTGGTGACCGACATCGTGATGCCGGACTTCGACGGCATGAAGGTGCTGCGCGAGGTCGTCGAGGTGCGGCAGTGCCAGGAACCGGTGGTGCTGATCACCGGTGAGCCGAACCTCGAGACCGCGTCCGAAGCCGTGCGGCGCGGCGCGTTCGACTACATCAGCAAGCCGGTCACGAAGGACAAGCTGCTCGAGGCCGTGTCGCGCGGCCTGCGCCACGTGCACCTGCTGCGCGAACGCGACCAGGCGCGGCAGGCGGAGATCCAGATCCTGAAGAACCTCGCCGCGCTCGGCGAGTCCGCGTCGGTGCTGAGCCACGAGATCCGTACGCCGATCACGAGCCTGCGGCACGCGCTGCGCGCGGTCGGCGAGAAACTCGGCATCGAGGATCGGGTGCTGGTCGAGGAGTTCGTCGGCAACCTGAACCGCATCGAGCGCATGCTCGGGCAGACGCTGTCGTTCGCGAAGCCGCTGCGGCTGCAGCGCCAGCCGACCGAGCTCGGCGCGTTGGTGGACGCCGCGGTCCGCGAAACCGCGCAGCTGCCGATCGCGACCGCGATGTCGGCCGAAGTGCGCAGCGAGCCGGGTGTGACTGCCGACGTCGATCCGCAGTTGTTCGGCGAGGTCGTCACGAACCTGCTGCGCAACGCGGCCGAGGCCTGCGGTGGCAAGGGCCACGTGACCGTGACCGTGCGCCGCGACGCAGCGCGCGCCGTGGTCGAGGTCGAAGACGACGGTCCCGGCGTGCCGCCGGCGATGCGCGCCGAAATCTTCAAGCCGTTCCGGAGTTCGAAGGAGTACGGGACCGGGATCGGTCTCGCCTTTTGCCGCAAGGTGATCGAGTCGCACGACGGTACGATCACGCTGGGCGAGAAGCCGGGAACCGGTGCCTGCTTCCGCATCGAAGTGCCGGCGACCGCACAGGCGCCGCAGCCGCAACCGAGGACGCCATGACCGACAAGCAGACCACCAGCATCGTTCTGATCGACGATCAGGCCATCGTGCGCGCGGCGTTCAAGTCGCTGCTGGAGCGCAATCCGCACTTCCGCGTCGTCGGCGACGCCGGCGACGCGCGCGCCGGCATCGAAGTCGTCGGTCGCCTGAAGCCCGACGTCGTCGTGCTCGACATCACGATGCCCGGCCTGTCGGGCATCGACGCGGTCGGGCCGCTGAAGAAGGCGTCGCCGCATTCGCACGTGCTGATGGCCTCGCAGCACGAAGGCACGAAGTTCGTGCAGCAGGCGCTGCAGGCCGGCGCCGACGGCTACCTGTCGAAGGACAGCGAGCCCGAGGAGCTGGCGCTGGCCATCGAGTCGGTGCGGCGCGGCGACTCGTACCTGTCGCCGAAGGTGGCGAACGGCATCATGGCGCGCGCGGTGCGCGGCGAAACGCCGGCGGCCGGCGACAGCTCCGCGCTGGCGGTGCTGACGCCGCGCGAGCGCGAGGTGTTCCAGCTGCTCGCGCTCGGTAAGGCCAACAAGGAGGTCGCGGCGATGCTGGGCCTCTCGCTCGGCACGGTGAAGAAGCACCGCGAGAACCTGCAACGCAAGCTCGACTGCCACAGCGCCGCGGAGCTGGCGCGGCTCGCGATCCGCGAGGGCCTGCTGAACGTCTAACGGGAACTGATGACCTGAGTGGATCACCTGGTGCCGGAGCCGGGTGACGGCCGAGGTTCTGGCGCGAGCTCACGCCGCCACCGCGTCGCGCACCGTGCGTGACCCGTCCTGGCACATCGGGTGGATGCTGCGGTCACCCCAGTCCTGGCGCCACGCCAGGACCTCCGTGCGCCGCAGCTGCCG
>JAEUHR010000040.1 GCA_016794425.1 Planctomycetota bacterium | reverse complement strand
GCCGGCAGTCGATGCCGCCGACCTGCTGGAAGTAGGTGAACTGCGTCACCTCCATGCCGTTGAGCCACACCTCCCAGCCGAGCCCCCAGCAGCCGAGCGTCGGGTTCTCCCAGTCGTCCTCGACGAAGCGCACGTCGTTCTGCTTCAGGTCGAAGCCGATCGCCTGCAGCGAGCCGAGGTAGCGGTCGAGGATGTCGGCCGGCGACGGCTTCAGCACGACCTGGAACTGGTAGTAGTGCTGCAGGCGGTTCGGATTCTGGCCGTAGCGGCCGTCCTTGGGCCGGCGGCTCGGCTGCACGTAGGCGGCGCGCCACGGCTCCGGTCCGAGCGCGCGCAGGAACGTGGCCGTGTGGCTGGTGCCGGCGCCGACCTCCATGTCGTAGGGCTGCAGCAGCGCGCAGCCCTGGCGGTCCCAGTAGTCCTGGAGGCGGAGGATCAACTGTTGGAACGTCGGCATCGGCGGGCCGCGATCCTACGGGCGCGCCGCGGACGTGCCAGCGCGGCGCCGGCGCTCACGGTCCGCTCGGTGGCCGGTCCTGCCGCAGCAGTCGGCAGCCGCTCGCGCGCTGCACGAGCACCTGCACCACGGCGCGGTCGCCGTCGACCAGCACGAATTGCAGGCGGCCGCCGCCGCGCAGCGTGCGGGCGACGCTGCCGCGCAGGATGCGTTCGGTGCCGGCGGCGTCGGTTGTCGGCGCGAAGTGCGCGTCGATCACGCCCGGGCCGTCGTTGTCGACGCGCACGAACGGCGCGCTGCCGTGCACTTCGATCGTGGTCTGCGTTCCCCGCTCGAGCACGAGGCCGAACGACGACTCACTGGCGCAGCCGGCCGTCAGCAGCAACGAGGTCAGACAGGATGCGGTCGGCAGGAGTCGGCGCGGCATGGTGGGGCTCGGGTCGGGAATGGCGGGTCAGTGGACGCGGTCCGGGGGTGACCGATACGCGCCCACCGCCGAAGATGTCCGGATCGAGCCGGTGGCGCCGATCGGTGGCCGCGGAATCCGGCGCACACCGCCGCCCTCGGGGCGAGCATCCGCATGCAAGAGGCCGCCGCAGCTGCGTTCGCCGCGTTCCGTCGCACCGGGGATCCGGGCGCGTTGGCGGTGGTGTTCGACGCGACCGCGCCCGAACTGCTGCGCGTGGCGGCGTTCCTGGTGCCGCGTGCCGACGTCGAAGACCTCGTGCACGACACGTTCGTCGCCGCGCTGGCGCGCGCCGGGGCGTACGACCCGGCGCGGCCGTTGTTGCCGTGGCTGCTCGGTGTGCTCGCCAACGAGGCGCGTTCGGCGCGGCGCCGCGCGCGGCGCCGGGAGCGCGACCGTGCGGCGCGGGTGCCAGCGGCGACGCCCGATCCGGCCGCGGCCGCCAGCGCGCGCGAAGTGACGGCGGCGTTCGCGGCCGCGCTGCAGCAGCTCGACCGCGACGATGCGCGGTTGCTGCAGCAGCACCTGGTCGAAGAGCGGAGCTGCCGCGAGATCGCGGTGCGCGAACGGCGGCCGGCTGGCACCGTGCGCACGCAGGTGGCCCGCGCGATGGCCGAACTGCGTCGGCGGTTGCCGGTCGGGCTCGCCGTTGCACCGGGGTTCGGCGACATCGCGCCGGCCGCACTGGCGCGCGTCCGGGCGCGGTTGCTCGCGGCGATGCCGGCCGCGGGCGTTGCCGGCGTGTGGTGGCCGCGCCTGGGCTGGTGGTGCCTCGGTGTCGCGGTGGCTGCAGCGGTCGCGATCGCGGTCTGGGTCGCGGGCACGGCGCCGGCGTCGGTGCCCGCCAGTGTGGCGGCAGCCGAGGGCTCCGCCGCGCCCGAACGGGGCTCATCCGGCGCCGCGCCGGATCGGCCTTCGCCAGCGGTCGAACGCGCGGCGATCGCCGACGCGGGCCCGGCGCCGTGGACGTTGCGCGGGCACGTCCGCACGGCGACCGGCGAACCGCTGGTGGGCGCGCGGGTGGTCTGCTGCCGCGCCGAGGCCGGGCCGGTGCTGGCCGTGGCGGCCAGTGGGGCGGACGGCGGCTACGTGCTCGACCTCGGCTACTGGCGCGACCGGCCGCAGCTCGACCGCGCGGGCTATCGGCTGCTCGCGCGCGCGGCGGCGCCGTGCGGCGAGGCCGCGTGGTTCGAGGCGCCGCTGCCGCAACCGGCCACCGAAGCGGAGCCGGTCGCCATCGTGCACGACTTCGTGGTCGAGACCGGCAGGCTGTTGCGCGGGCGCGCGCTCGACCTCGAACGGCAGCCGGTGCCGGCGCTGGTGCTGGCCCACGGCGGCATGGCCAACTCGGCGGACGTGTTGCTGGCGAGCGGCGAGGCGGTGGCCGACGGGTACTTCGCGCTCCGGCTCGGGGCGTCGGTCCAAGGGCCGCTGCGCCTGACCCTGCGCCATGCGACCGCTGGCGTGCTGCGTCGCGACGTCGTGGTGCCGGCCGACCAGGATGTCGACCTCGGCGACCTGGTGTTGCAGCCCGGGGTGCCGATCTCGGGCTCGGTGGTGCTGCTCGACGGCACGCCGGTGCCGTGCGACCTGTTCGTGCGCGGTGGCTTGTCTCACGACGCCGAGGGTTGGCCGCAGCCGACTGCGGACTACTGGTACTTCCACACTCCCAACGGTGCCGACGGCCGGTTCCGCGGCAGCCGGCTGGCGTCGGGGCCCTGGAGCGTGCGCGTCGAAGGCCCGCTGGGCTTCGGCCACCAGCCCGTCGAGGACGCGATCGAAGTGGCGGGCGACCAGCACCACGTCGACCTGGGGCTCGATGGCGTCGTGCTGGACCTCGCGTGGATCGACCCGCAAGGCCGGGCGCTGCTGCCGCATGCGACCCGCGCCGTGGTGTTCGCGCCGGCCGATCGGGCGGCGGCCGAGGCCGCACGCGCCGGCGACACGACGGCGCTGGACCGCGCGCTTGCCGACGCGTGGCTGCGTGGGCCGCAGCTCGTCGTGCCGAGTGGCAGCCACGTGTGGCTCGAGGGCCGCATCGGCGACGCGCACGGGTTCGACGAACTGGTGACCGTGCCGGTGCGCAACGGGCGCATCCCGGTGGTTCTGCACTGCGCCGCCGCCGCCGCGACCGAACTCGTCGTGCGCGTGCGGTTCGCGGACGGCGCCGTGCCGGCGGACTTCACCTGCACCGTCGCGCCGCAGCCCGGCGCCAGCCGCCGCGGGTTCACCGAGCTCGCGCGCGGGCCGGGCGAAGTGCGCGGCCTGGGACCGGTCGGACCGCTGCTCGTGCGGCTCTGTGCCTACCCGGCGACAGTGGCCGGCACGCCGCTGTTCGACGGGGCCGCCGAGGAGCACTCACTGCACGCGGTCGCCGAGCGCCGCAACGAACTCGACCTCGTGCTCGCGCGCCGCGGGCCGATCCGGTTCGAGCTGCGCGACCTCGCTGCGCCGCAGCGCGTCGCCGCCGACGGCGAAGATCCGCTCGATGGCGAGATCACGGTCGATGGTGTGCGGGTGCGGCGCCTCTGGTGGCCCGCCGACCCGGTCGAACACTCGACCTGGGGTGGTCCATGGCTCGGCCGGCCGGCGGCGTCGCGGCTACTGGTGCCGGTCGGCCGCCGCGAGGTGCGCTTCGAGATCGCCGGCTACGAGCCCGAGACGCGCTGGTTCGACGTGACCGAGGCGGGCGGCGACGTGCTCGTGGTCTGGCTCCGCCCACGATGAACTGATGACTTGCGTGGATCACCGGTAAGTGCTTGTGGCGCATCGGGTACCGGGTGATCCACGCAAGCCATCAGCTGCGGGGGGTGTCGGTGCGGTGGTTCACCGCTACCGGTGACTGCCAGCCGCCGCCGGTCTAGCCGCCCCCATGCCAACGTTCCGGGCCAGCCTGCTGGCGCTGCTGTTCGCGGCGGCAGTGCCGCCCCCGCCTTGCGCGCGGCTGCCCCTTCCGTCGGCCTTCCGAATGGCGAACGAAGCGGCGTGGATCGTCGAAGGGGTGCCGGGGGCCGACGGCACCGTGGTGGTGACCGCGGACCACTTCGTCGGGCCGGGCGTCGCGACCGACCGCACGATCCGCGTGACCAGTCTTGGGACGATGCCGCTGGTACCGTTCTCCTTCGGCCTCGACGAGGCGCCGCCGATCCAGCCCGACACGGTGCTGCTGTTCCTCGGTCGCAGTCCGGTGGGGGGCGAGTGGGAGCCGCTGCACCTGCACGGCGGTCGCGCGCGCGGCGTGGTCTGGTTCGTGCGGGACCGCGTCTACGGCTACGAACAGCCGATCAACCCGGGGCCGTACGAACTGGAGCAGTGGTCCGAGCTGGCGTCGGCCGCGGGTGCGGACGCCAGGCCGTCGACACCGGCCGACTTGCGCCGCGAAGTCGCGGCGGGGCTCGCGGCGCGCGCGAAGTGGGAGGCGACGCTCCGCATCGAAGCACCGGCCGAACGGGCGGCGGCGCTGGCGAACTGGTTCGGTGCGAGCTCGCCGGACGGGCCGTTCTGGGTCGAACGGATCTGGCCCGACCTGCGGGCCGAAGCCACGCGGCTCGGTCGAGCGGTTGGCGAGCCGTTCGCGCGCAAGCTGGCGGCGGCGGACGACGACATGGAGGTCTACGCGCTGGCCAGCGTGCTGAAGGAGGTCGCGGCGCCGGCGGCGGTGCCGGTCGCGGTGGCGCGGCTGCGGGACCGGCGCGGCGTGCGACCGATCCACTTCGTCGAGATCCTCGCGGCGCAAGCGGATGCCAGCGCGATCGACGTGCTGCGCGAGGTCGTCGACGCCGACCCGCCGGTCGTCGCCGCGGCGGCGGCGCGGGCGCTGCGGGGCTGCGGCGATCCGACGGCGGCCGATCGGATCGCCGCACGCGTGCCGGATCGTCACGAGGAAGCCGCGTCGGTCGACGATCTGGCCGCACTGCTCGATGGGCTGCACGACCTGGATGCGGACCGTGCACTGGCGCTGGCGCACGCGCGCTTCGCGGCGGTGGCGCCGCTGTGGGCGGCCCGCAGCTGGCTCGCGCGCGCCAGGCCGCGGTGAGTTGGGCGACCGGTGGCGGTGCGCCGCATGGCGGTCCATTCGCTCTTCGGCGCAAGCGGGCTCCGTTGGAGGGGGCGGGTTGATCGGGCCCTGGTGCGAGGTAACCTTCCCCGTCCTGCCCGACCGGTTGCCGTCTCCCATGGGCGGCCCGCCGGTCCCCTTTCCTGCGTCACGTTTCCACGAGGAACCCGTGCGACTCCCGACTCCTTCCCTATTGGCCGCGGTCAGTGCGGCGTTCGCTTCAGGTCTTTCCGCCCAGTGGGTGACCTTCCAGGACCAGACTTCGACCCGCCTCGTCGCCGCCACGGGCCTCGGCTCCGGCGATCCGCAGGAGAAGGACTATGCCTGGGCCGACTTCGACCAGGACGGTGACACCGACCTGTTCGTCGCGCGCAAGTCGCCATTCACGTCCGGCGGCCACTTCCCGAACGTCCTGCTGATGAACGAGGGCGGCGTGCTGACCGATCGCACTGCGTTGTACGGCAGCGCGGTGTCGCCGACGCTGCAGGGACTCGGCAGCCAGGGCATGCTCGATGCGACCAACGACCGCGACGTGGTCGCGGCCGACGTCAACGGCGACGGCTGGGTCGACCTCGTGACCTGCACGACGCTGACCGACACGCAGCCGCAGTACATCCGGGTGCCGCGCGTCTACATCAACCTCGGCGACAACCTCGTCGGCGTGTGGCAGGGCTTCGTCTACGACAACCACCTGCGCATCGACGACACCCCGTGGTCGGGCCTGCATCGCTTCTGCTCGGTCGCGGCCGGTGACATCGACAACGATGGCGACCTGGACCTCTACTTCGGCGACTACCAGCAGGGTGGCGCGCGTGCGGTCGACATCAACGATCGCCTGCTGCTGAACAACGGCAGCGGCTTCTTCACCGACGTCTCGGCGGCGCGCATGACTGCCGTGATGCTCGAGTCGTCGTTCGGCATGAAGGTCGCGATGGTCGACATGAACCAGGACGGCTGGGTCGACATCCTGAAGGACGACGCACTCAATGCGCCGCAGGCGGTTTCCTGCAGCTACAACGCAGGTGCCTCCAACCCGGGCACGTTCAACGCCTACCAGCTCGTCTACGACAACCTGGCGCCCTACCACTTCAACATCGGCGACCTGAACAACGACAACCTGCCGGACATGATCGTCAGCGACGACGGTGACGACCGCTACCGGCTGATGACGAGTCCGAACGGTGGCCCCGGCGGCATCGCGGTGTTCGGTCCGACCACGGTGTTCAGCTTCACCGGCGGTGGCGACGACGACGGCTTCGGCGGCAACAACCTGATCGTCGACCTCAACAACGACGGCTGGAACGACGCGATCATCTGCGACGTCGACGTCGACATCTCGGGCTGCGGCCGCCGCGCCCACATCTACCGCAACCTCGGCAACGCGCCGAACGTCACGCTGCAGGAAGAGCTGATCGGCGGCGCCGGCGGCACCTGCTGCAACATCCCGGTCAGCATGCTGGTCGGCTCGTTCGACGCCGCGGTGTTCGACATCAACGGCGACGGCTGGAACGACATGGTGCTCGGCCGCTGCACCGGCACGCAGGTCTGGATCAACGACCCGCCGACCGGCATGGCGTTCGGTTTCCCGGGCGGCCTGCCGCAGCTGGTCTCGCCGGGTGCCATCAAGTCGTTCACGGTGCAGGCCAACGGCATCGGCGGCATCACGCCGCAGGCCGGGACTGCGGTGCTGCACTACTCGGTGGCGGGTGGCCCGTGGCTGACCTCGCCGATGGCGGACCTCGGTGGTGGCCAATTCCGCGCCACGCTGCCGACGATGCCGGCGTGTGCCAGCGAGGTCGCGTTCTACGTGACCGTCGTCGGCAGTGACGCGCAGACCTACACCGAGCCCAGCGGTGGCATCGCGTCCCCGTACCGCATCGTGTCGGCGGTCGGCACCGAGCAGGTCTACACGAACAACTTCGAGGCCAACGCGACCGGCTGGACCGTCGTGAACACGTCGCTGGCCGCGGGTGCCTGGCAGTGGGCGCTGCCGATCGGCACGCAGAACCTGGGCATCCCGGTCGCCCCGTCGGAAGACGCGGAGCAGAGCACGGTGAACGGCCGCTGCTTCGTGACCCAGAACGGCGTCGTCGGCGGCACCGCCGGTGCGGCTGACGTCGACGGTGGTCCGACCGACCTGATCTCGCCGCCGATCGATCTGGCCGGCACCGACGGCTTCGTGTCCTACCGCCGGTGGTTCTACACCAGCGGCCTCGACAACCTCGACTTCCTGCAGGTCGCGGTCACGTCGGACGGCGTCAACTGGGTGCCGGTCGAGACCGTCACCGGTGGGCTCAGCAACCAGTGGACGGCGCGGACGTTCCGCGTCGGTGACTACGTGGTGCCCACGGCTGCGGTGCAGGTGCGCTTCCGCGTGCAGGACGTGAATCCGGGCCACCTCGTCGAGGGCGGCGTCGACCTGTTCGAGGTCAACGCGTTCCAGTGCACGTTGTGCCAGGAAGACGTCGGTCTGGCCGGCCCCGGCACGGCGACGTTCTCGATGTGCGGCGGCGATCTGTCGCTCGGCACCTTCACGGTGATGTCGGTGCTCGGCACGCCGGCGAACGCCACCGGCGTGCTGGCGGCGGACCTGTTCCTGATCCCGACGCCGTATGCCGGCGGCCAGATCATCAGCCCGGCGCCGTCGATCATCCTGCCGATCGGCATGGACGCCGGTGGCAATCTGGTGGTGCCGTTGCCGCTGGGCGGTCTCGGCGAGTTCTGGCTCTACATGCAGGTCGTCTACGCCGACCCGGCGCAGGCTCAGGGCTGGGGCATCACGAACGCGCTGCGCGTCGTGTTCCACGGCTGATGCCAGTGGCTTCCGACTCGGCGTAACCAGCGCCGAAACCGCGGCCCGCGCCCTCCGGAAGGGGAGCGCGGGCCGCGCTGTTTCTGCTATCCTCCTGCAGCCCGTTGCTCGCCTTCCGTCGGCCGCACCTGCCCTGCCGGCCAACCGCCAACCCGATCCTCATGCGCCTCCTCGGTTCCTCCGTCTTGTTCGTCTCCCTTGCCGCGCCCTCGGTGCTCGCGCAGACGCCGCAGCCGAAGATGGGCGCGCCGCTCGCCGGCCTGACGGTCGCCGAACGCGCCCGCTTCGACGCGGGGCGCGTCGACTTCACGCACACCTTCCAGGTGTCGGAGGGTCTCGGCCCGATCTTCAACCAGGCCAGCTGCGCGAGCTGCCACAACAACCCGGTCGGCGGCCCCGGCAGCATCAAGGTGTTCCGGTTCGGCTTCTACGACGAGAAGGGTGTCGGCTGGGACCCGCTCGACTCGCTCGGCGGCTCGCTGCTGCAGCTGAACACGATCAACATCGCCTACCAGGAAGCGATTCCGCCGGTCGCGAACGTCACCGCGCAGCGCGTGACGCCGTCGGTGCTCGGTGACGGCCTGATCGAAGCGATCGCCGACGCCGACATCCTCGCGAACCAGACCACGCCGCCGCACCCGACGGTCAGCGGTCGCGCCCACATGGTGCACGCGCTCGAGGACCTGACCGGTCCGCTGCGGGTCGGCCGGTTCGGCTGGAAGGCCCAGGTGCCGACGATGCTGTCGTTCTCGGGCGACGCGTCGCTGAACGAACTCGGCTTCACGAACCGCCTGCTCGGCGTCGAGAGCCACGCGAACGGCGTCGCGCCCGGCGCGTTCGACACCGTCGCGGACCCGGAGGACGGCCCCGACGGCAACGGCCGGCACTTCATCGATCGCATCACCGACTTCCAGCGCTTCCTCGCGGCGCCGCCGCAGACGCCGCGCTCGGGCATGTCGGGCGAGGCGATCTTCAACAGCGTCGGCTGCACGCACTGCCACATCGCCTCGTGGACCACGCGCAACGATCCGCTGCTCGAGACCGCGATCCGCAACAAGGTGATCCGGCCGTACTCGGACTTCCTGCTGCACGACATGGGCGCCGCCGCGGACTTCATCGGCGACGGCAATGCCGGCATCCAGGAGCTGCGCACGCCGCCGCTGTGGGGTGTGCGCAACCGCGACCCGCTGTGGCACGACGGCCGCGTGGCCGGCGGTACGCTGCAGTCGCGCCTGCTCGGCCCGACCGGCGTGATCGCGCTGCACGCCGCACTCGGCAGCGAGGCCCAGCCGTCGGCGGTGGCGTTCCAGGCGCTGTCGGGTGCCGACCAGCTGAAGGTCGTCGCGTTCCTCGATTCGCTGGGTCGCGCCGAGTTCGACTGGGACGGCGACGACGAACTCGACCAGGCGGACCTCGCGCAGTTCCGGCTGGCGCAGAACGGCGGCCCCTACGACGCCGACGACCCGGAGGCCGTGTTCGACTTCGACCAGGACGGTGACGTCGACAACGTCGACCTGCAGGTGTTCCGCGGCGTCTACGAGGCCGACTGCAACAACAACGGCACCAACGACCTCGAGGACGTGCTGAGCGGCTCCGTGCCCGACTCGAACGGCAACCTGATCCCGGACTCGTGCGAGACCTGCCAGACCGACCTCGGCTTCGAGGGCGGCGGCACGCTGCGGATCTCGATCTGCGGCGACGACCTCACGCAGGCCGGTTCGGTTGCGACGTGGCAGGTGACCGGGGCGCTGCCGAGCTCGCCGGTGCTGGTCGCATTCTCGTTCACGGCGTCGCCGTTCCAGTTCGTGCCCGGTGAGTTCCTGGTGCCGAACCAGCCGTTCCTGTTCCTGGTCGACTTCCTGGTCGCCGATGCAGCCGGCGGCATGCAGTTCCCGCTCTACGGCGGCGGCAACACGCCGACCGCGACGTTCGTGATCCAGGCGGCCGGGTTCAACGGCTCGAACATCGACCTGTCGAACGCTCTCGCGATGACGGTCGGCAGCCCGTGAGCTGACGGCACCGATCGCGGTGCTTCCTGCGCGCCGCCGCGCCGCCCGGGTGGGTGGTCGGCGGCGCGCTCGTGTCGGGGCGCCCGGCGCGCGCGCTCGGTCGGTCGAGTCGTGCACGCCGCGCGCCGTCGGTCATACTGCCGCCGCCGTTCGCCCGGCAGCCGCATCGCCGGTGCCCTCCTCTCCGCCACCTGGCGGCGAGTGCCATGGTCTTCACCTCGTTCGCGTTCCTGTTCCTGTTCCTGCCGCTGTTCCTCGGCGTGTACTTCCTCGTGCACCCAGGCCTGCGGAACCTCTGGCTGCTGCTTGCCAGCATGATCTTCTACGGCTGGGAGCGGCCGTCGTGGGTCGGGATCATGGTCGCCAGTACGCTGATCGACTACACGCTGGCGCTCTGTATCGGCGCCAAGGAAGAAGGGCGCCGGCACCGCAAGCTGCTGCTGCTGATTTCGATCGCCGTGAACCTCGGCCTGCTCGGCTGGTTCAAGTACGCGAACCTGCTGGTGCACTCGTCCGAGGCCCTGCTGGGCACGCGCTTCGACTGGGCCGACATCGTGCTGCCGGTCGGCATCTCGTTCTACACGTTCCAGTCGATGAGCTACACGATCGACGTGTACCGCGGCGAGATCCGGCCGACGCGCAACCTGATCGACTTCGCCTGCTACGTCAGCATGTTCCCGCAGCTCGTCGCGGGACCCATCGTGCGCTACCGCGACGTGCACCGCGAGGTCGTGCACCGCGAGCACTCGCTTACCAAGGTCGGGGCCGGTGCGCTGCTGTTCCTGATCGGCTTCGTCAAGAAGGTCCTGGTGGCCGACGCGATGGCGCCGCTCGCCACCACCGGCTTCGCGATGGCACAGCCCGGGTTGGTCGAGTCGTGGACCGCGCTGGTCGCCTACTCGATCCAGATCTACTTCGACTTCTCCGGCTACTCCGACATGGCGATCGGGCTCGGCCTGATGCTGGGCTTCCACTTCCCGCGCAACTTCGACTCGCCGTACAAGTCGCAGAGCATCACCGAAGCGTGGCGTCGCTGGCACATCAGCCTGTCGACCTGGTTGCGCGACTACCTCTACATCCCGCTCGGCGGCAACCGCCGCGGCGAAGCGCGCACCTACGCGAACCTGTCGATCACGATGCTGCTGGGCGGTCTCTGGCACGGCGCGAACTGGCCGTTCGTGTGCTGGGGCGCGTGGCAGGGGCTCTGGCTGTCGCTCGAACGCATGAACGGCCGGCGCGCGTTCCACGCCGGGCTGCCCGCCTGGCTGCGCGTGTTCTGCACGTGGCTGATCTTCACGTTCGGCTGGTCGATGTTCGTCGCGCGCGATTTCGGCCACCTGCGGGCGCTGTGGCTCGGCCTGTTCGGTCTCGGTGGCGTCGGTGCGCCGCTGCACATCGCGCAGTACGAGGGCTACGCCTACACGATGCTGCCGGTCGCGCTGGCGATCGTGTTCTTCCTGCCGAACTCGTCGCAGCTGATGCGCCGTGCGCATCCGCTGGTCGCGCTGGCCTTCTGCCTGCTGTTCGTGGTCGCGCTCGGCCGCATGCTGGCGGCCAGCCACCTGCCGTTCCTCTACTTCCAGTTCTGAATCGATCCGCGACCAATGACCGAATCGACGTTGCCGACCGGTGAGTGGTTCGACGGCATGGCCGCATGGTCGCGCGGTCAGCGGCGCTGGCTCGGCGCGCTGGGACTGCTGTTCGTCGCGCTGACCGCAACCGCGCCGCTCGGCTGGCTGCTGCTGCGCCCGGTCAAGACGCAGTCGAGCGTGCCGCCGCCCGAGTGGAACTGGGCGACGGTCGAGAACGGCGCCGCGATGCGGCAGCTCGAGCGCCACGTCAAGGAGTCGTCGTGGTTGACGTTCCAGGTGCGCGGCGTGTTCAACGAGACGCTGCTCGAACTCGGCGTGCTAGACAGCGATCAAGTCGTGATCGGCAACGACGGTTGGATGTACTACGCGCCGACGATGCGCTGGCAGCCCGAACTACTCGAGCGCACGCGTGATCGGCGCCGCGAAGTGCTGCGCGCTGCCCTCGACCTGGTCCGACTCGGCGGCGCCGAACTGCTGCTGGTGCCGGTGCCGGACACGGTCACGATCTACCCGGAGTTCGTGCCGCCCGGCCGGCTCGACGCCGGTCGCACGCAGCTCTACGACGTGATCCTCGCCGATGCCGCTGCGGTCGGCGTGCCGTGTGTCGACGTGCGTGCCGCGATGCGGGCGCGGCGTGCCGCACATCCCGACGAGCTGCTCTACTACCGCCGCGACACGCACTGGGGGTTGGCCGGCCAGCAGACTGCCGCTGCCGCCGTGCGCGACCACATCCACGCGTCCGGTTGGATCGACCGGATCCGACCCGAGCCGGACCTGATCGTGCTCGGGGCGATGCCGCAGACCTGGGTGCCGGGACTGGTCAGCATGCTGGGTCTGCGCGCCGAGAGTGAGTTCGACGAGGCCGGATGGTCGCCGACCGTGCGCCGCCTCGTCGAGTCGGCGCCGTGGACGCCGGTCCATCTGCGCGGACCCGGCGGTGCGCACCGGCACCTGCCGCTCGAGTTCGCCGACGCGACCGTGGCGCTGTGCGGCACCAGCTACTCGGAGACGTTCGGTTACCAGCTGTGCGCCGCGCTCGGTACGGTCGTCGACCGTCGTTGTGTCGTCCCCGGCGGCGGTTCGTTCGCCGGCATCCGCAAGCTGATCGCCGAGGTCGTGAACCGGCGCTTCTTGCCGCGCATCGTGGTCTGGGAGTTCGTCGAGCGCGACTACCAGATCGACTGGCCGGTCACCACATCGCTGGTGCCATGAGACTCGCCCCATGACTGGATCTCCCGCTCTCGACCTCGCCGACCGACTCGACACGGCGATCACCGCCGCCGAACTCGCCGGCCAGCGCCTGGTCGCGCTGCGCGCCAGCGGCCGCTGGACCGATCCGGCGGTGCTCGGTGACGTCGCCGACCAGGCCGCCGACTCGTTCCTGCAGGGCTTCCTGCGCGGCCGTTGTCCGGCCGAACCGATCCTGTCGGAGGAGACCGCCGACGCACCCGAACGGCTCGCCGGGCGCGTGGTGTGGATCGTCGACCCGTTGGACGGCACCAAGGAGTACGGCAGCGGGCGCCAGGACTGGGCCGTGCACGTAGGCCTCGCGGTCGACGGTCGGCCCGTGCTCGGTGCCGTTGCGCTGCCGGCGATCGGCGGGTTGCTGGCCGGCATCTGCGTGCCGGGGCACGAACGGCTCGAAGTGCGCGGCGCGCGCCGACTGGCGGCGGGCACGACGGCCGCGGGGCCGCTGCGGCTCGCGGTCAGCCGCAGCCACACACCGGACTGGATCCAGCGTTTCGCCGCGCGGCTGGGCGACAGCACGTTCGTGCCGTCGGGCAGCGTCGGCTTCAAGGTTTCGCTGCTGCTGTTCGGCGACGCCGACCTCTACGTGCACCGGCCCGGCCTGAAGGAATGGGACACCTGTGCGCCGGAGGTCGTCGCGCGCGCCGCCGGCTTCCGTGTGTCGCGGCTCGACGGCAGCGAGCAGCGCTACAACCAGCGGAACCCGCGCAACGACGAGATGCTGGTCTGCCGGCCGGCGCTGCACGGCCGCGTGGTCGCCGCGCTCGCTGCCGAGCCGAAGCCGTAGCGCCGGCCCGGCGGCGCGGTCAGAACGTGCCGGCGGTCAGTTCCAGCGCGTTGGTCGCGGCCACCGACAGCCAGGCGCCGCCGGCGCCGAGTTCGATCGGCACCATCTGGTGGAAGAACGTCACACCGACCAGCGGCGGCGTGTTCGGCAGGAACAGTTCGGACGCCGCCGAGCCGGCCAGCGACACGACGAAGCCGAGGATGTCCGGCGCCACCAGTGCGTCGCACCCGGCGCCGGCCTGCGCGAACACCAGCGACAGCGGCACGACGCCCTGCGGAATCGCCGTCGTGCTGGTCGCGGTCAGCACGACCGAGGGGAACGGCAGCCCGGTGCCGAGCGCGCGGAACGTGGCGTCGACCCACGGCAGCGTCGTGGCCGCCAGGGTAGCGGTGCCGCAGCCGAGCCCGTGCGGGGCCGCGGTCGCCGGGCACGTCGTCGACAGCTGCGCGAGCCGCACCGAGACCTGGCCGTCGGCCGTCAGGAAGTCACCGCCGACCAGAACGTCGCCGTCGGGCGCGCGCGCCAACGCGCGTCCCGTGCCGCCGAGCCCGTTGCCGAACGTGGACCACGCGGTGCCGTCCCAGCGCGCGATGCGCGGTGCCGGCTGGCCGCCCGCGGCCGTGAACTGGCCGGTCGCGATCACATGGCCGTTCGGCAGCACCTGCAGTGCCAGCACCGTGCCGTCGCAGCCGTTGCCGAGCGGCGACCAGGTGCTGCCGTTCCAGCGCGCGATGGCGCTGGCTGGCACGCCGCCGGCGAGCGTGAAGAGGCCGCCCGCGATCAGGTCGCCCGACGGCAGCACGGCCAGCGCTTGCACTTCGGCGTTGGTGCCGCTGCCCAGCGGCGACCACACACTGCCGTTCCAGCGCGCGATGCGGCTCGCGGCGGTGCCGTTCGCGAACTGGAAGTCGCCACCGGCGACGAGGTCGCCGTTCGGCATCACGACGAGGCTCGACACCGTGCCGGGGACCGGGAAGCCGAGCATCTTCAGCATGCCGCTGCCGAAGCCGGACCAGGTCGCGCCATTCCAGCGCGCGATGCCCGGGGCCGGCTGGCCGCCGACGGCGGTGAAGTCGCCGCCGATCACGATGTCGCCGTTCGGCAGCTGCGCGACTGCCTTCACGCGCGTGTTGAGGTTGACGCCGGTGCCGAGCCCCGACCAGCTGGTGCCGTTCCAGCGCGCGACGCCGTTGACCTGGACGCCATCGGCGGCCAGGAAGTCGCCGGCGGCGAGCAGGTCGCCGTTGTCGAGCACGGTCAGCGCGAGCGATGGGAACGGGAACGTCGCGGTCGACAGGCCGAGGCCGAGCGGCTGCCACGCCGTGCCGTCGAAGCGCGCGATGCGGCTGGCCGCCGAGCCGCCGATCGTGGTGAACAGACCGGCCGCGACGAGGTCGCCATTGGGCAGCGTCGTCAGCGCGTGGATTTCGCGGTCGGCGCCGCGTGCCACGCTCGCCCACGAGCTGCCGTCCCACGTCGCGACGTTGGCGGCGGGCGTGCCACCAGCCTGCGCGAACGACCCCACCGCGACCACGGTGCCGTTCTGCAGCGTCGCCAGCGCGCCGATGTGCGAGGACGTCGTGTTGCCGGCGAGGCCCGTGCCGACCGCCGACCAGGTCGCGCCGTTCCAGCGCGCGATGCCGACGGCGGCGGTCCCGCCGGCGACGCCGAAGGAACCGCCCGCCAGCAGATCGCCGTTCGGCTGCACCGCGAGCGCTGCCACGGCGGTGTTGGTGCCACTGCCGAGCGCGGTCCAGGCGGCGCCGTTCCAGCGCGCGACGTGCAGCATCGGCGTGCCGATCGAGTCCGTGACGAAGTCGCCGCCGGCGAACAGGTCGCCGTTCGCGGCGACGGCCAGCGCGCGCACCGTGTTCGGGAACCCGCCGCCGATCGACGTCCAGGTGGCGCCGTTCCAGCGCGCGACGCTGGTCTGCGCGCCCGCGCCGCCGCCGGCGACGAGTTCGCCCGAGGGCAGCACCGCGAGCGCCGAGACGCCGCCGCCCATGCCGCTGCCCAGTGCCGACCAACTGGAGCCATCCCAGCGCGCGACGAAGGTCACCGGCGTACCGCCGGCGTTCGTGAACGAACCGCCGGCGATGAGATCGCCGTTCGGCAGCACCGTCAGTGCGTTGACCAGGCCGTTCGTGCCCGAGCCGAGTGGCGCCCAGGCGGTGCCATTCCAGCGCGCGATGTTCGCGGCGGCCACGCCGCCGATGGTCGCGAACTGACCGGCGGCGATCAGGTCGCCGGACGGCAGCGTCGCCAGCGCGATCACCACTCCGTTGGCGCCGCCGTCGAACGAGGACCAGGTGTCGGCGATCGGGTCCCAGGCGGCGATGCCGGCGGCCACCGTGCGGCCGGCGAGCGAGAAGCCACCGCCGAGCACGACCTGCTGCGGCAGGGGGCCCGGCCCGTCGGGATCCCACACCGTGGTCGAGCGCACCAGGCCGTCGGTACCAGGATGGCCTTCGCCGGGCAGCCACGGGTTGGTGCACTGGGCGCGGGCGAACGCGCAGGTGGTGCTGAAGGCGGCGACGAAGATCGCCGTGGCACGGCGGGCGGGAGAGTGGTTCGGCATGGCGGTACCGGTCGGATCCCCTTCCCGTCGCAGCGGCGCGGCGGCGGTGCATGCAACACCGATGCCGCAGGTGTACCCGCCGGCGCCGCGGTGGACGAGCCCCGCGGCGTGGCGATGGTCCGTCGCGTGCCGCCGGTGGGGCGGCGCGCCGTCGGGAAACGGGCGGCGGCGGCGCCGTTGGCGGTCAGAACGAGTCGGCGGCGCGGTAGGCGTCGATCAGCGCGCGCTCACCTTCGTGGCCGTCCCCGGCATTGCCGTGCTCCATGCCGAGCACGCCGGCGAAGCCCTTCCGGTGCAGGTGCCCGAACACGTTGCGGTAGTTGACCTCGCCGGTGCCGGGTTCGTTGCGGCCCGGGTTGTCGCCGATCTGGAAGTAGGCGATCTCGTCCCAGGCGCGGTCGAGGTTGGGGATCAGGTTCCCCTCCTGCACCTGCTGGTGGTAGAGGTCGTCGAGCAGCTTGCAGCACGGGTGCGCGACGGCGCGGCAGATCTGGTAGCCCTGCGCGATCTTGGTCAGGAACAGCGACGGGTGGTCGCGGAAGTTCAGCGGCTCGAGCACCATGACCAGCCCCGACTTCGCGCAGACGTCGGCGCAGCGCCGCAGCAGGTCGATGCAGTTCGCGGTCTGGAAGCCGGGTTCCTGGCGCGGATCGATCGTGCCGGGCACGACCGTGCACCACTTCGCGTGCACGCGCTTGCCGACCTCGACGGCGGCGGTGATCTCGGCGAGCACGCGCTCCTGGTGCTCGCGCTTGCCCGAAGCGAACGTCGGCGCACCGAAGTCGGCGTGCGCGACGAACACGCCCATCTCGATGCCGAGCTGCGCCATCTTCTTCGCGATGCGCTCCTGCTCCTCGGTCGAACGGCCGGCCATGCCGTTGTCCTCCCAGGCGCGGAAGCCCTCGTCGTGCGCGAACTGCAGCTGGTCGAGCAGGTCGGGCGCGTGGTGCTCGAACATGCCGAAGTGCGGCGCGTACTTCATCCGGAACGGGTCGCCGCCGCGCGGTGCGCGGTGGGCGACGGCGCTGGTGGCGGCCGGCAGCGCCGCGGCGGCCGCGGCGGTCGTGGTGGTGGTGAGGAAGCGGCGGCGGTCCATGGCCGCACTGTAGCTCGCGCGGTCCGTCGGTCCGCGCCATGATTCGGATCTGCCCCCGACCTCGACGGAGCCGTGCGCCCATGACCCGACCGACGCGCCGTTCGTTCCTGAAACACGCTGCCGCCGCCACCGCGGCCGCACCCTGGCTGTCGTTCGGCGCGCGGATCGCCGGCACCGACGAGCTGAAGGTCGGGCTGATCGGCTGCGGCGGTCGCGGCACCGGCGCCGTGGCGCAGGCGCTGCGCACCGACGGTCCGGTGCGGCTGGTCGCGATGGCGGATGCGTTCGCCGACCACCTCGCCGGCAGCCTGCGCGACCTGCGCGACGACAGCGCGATCGCGAGCCGCATCGACGTGCCCGAGGCGCGCTGCTTCGTCGGCTTCGACGCCTGGCAGCGGCTGCTGGCCAGCGACATCGACGTCGTCGTGCTGGCGACGCCGCCGCACTTCCGGCCGGCGATGTTCGAAGCGGCGGTCGCGGCCGGCAAGCACGTGTTCCTCGAGAAGCCGGTCGCGGTCGACGCGCCCGGTGTGCGCCGCGTGCTGGCCGCTGCCGAACTGGCGCGCGAGAAGCGGCTCGCCGTCGTCAGCGGGCTGCAGCGGCACCACCAGCGCAGCTACCTCGAAGCGATGACGCGCATCCACCGCGGCGACCTCGGCCGGATCCTGTTCGCACGCTGCAGCTGGAACATGGGCGGGCTGTGGATGCACCCGCGGCAGCCGCAATGGAGCGACATGGAGTGGCAGCTGCGCAACTGGCTCTACTTCACGTGGCTCAGCGGCGACCACATCGTCGAGCAGCACGTGCACAACCTCGACGTCGTCAACTGGGCTCTGCGCGCGCACCCGATCCGCGCGCGCGGCATGGGCGGCCGCCAGGTGCGAACGGAACTCGCCTACGGCCACATCTACGACCACCACGCGGTGCAGTACGAGTACGGCGACGGCGCCTGGCTGTTCTCGGAGTGCCGCCAGATCGACGGCTGCCACGGCGACGTGTCCGAGCACCTGTACGGCACCGACGGCGAAGCGCATCTCGGCGGGCGCGCGCAGATCACCGGCAAGCAGCCGTGGGTGTTCGAGGGGCAGGACAACGACCCGTACCAGGCCGAGCACGACGACCTGTTCGCGTCGATCCGGTCCGGCGCACCGCTGAACGAGGGCCAGATGGTCGCCGAGAGCACGCTGACCGCGATCCTGGGCCGGATGGCGACCTACACCGGACGCGTCGTCACCTGGGACGAAGCGCTGCAGTCGGACCAGCGGCTCGGCCCGGAGGGCTACGCGTTCGGCCCGCTGCCGGTCGACCCGGTGCCGATGCCGGGCCGGTAGCCGCGAACGGCCGGCGGCCCACGCTTCATCCGCCTGCCGCCGCCGGCTATCGTCTTCGCCCCCATGACCGAGCCCGGAAAGGTGCTCGCGACGTTCTCCGTGAACGGCGAGCCGCACGAGGTGGCGTTCGCGCCGCACAAGACCCTGCTGGAAGTGCTGCGCGAGGAGTTGAACCTCACCGGCACCAAACACGGCTGCGAACTCGGCGAGTGCGGCGCCTGCACCGTGCAGATCGGCGGCACGCCGGTGCTGAGCTGCCTCGTGCTCGCGGTCGACGCGGTCGGCAAGGAGATCCGCACGGTCGAAGGGCTCGCGAACGGGCCCGAACTGAGCCCGTTGCAGCACGCGTTCGCCGACCTCGGCGCGGCGCAGTGCGGCTATTGCACGCCGGGCGTGCTGATGGCCGCCGACGCGCTGCTGCGCGACAACCAGCGGCCGACCCGCGACGAGATCAAGGAATGCCTCGCGGGCAACCTCTGTCGCTGCACCGGCTACATCAAGATCTTCGAAGCGGTCGAACTCGCCGCCGCGCGCTGCCGCGGCGAACAGGCCGAACCACGCAGGGAGTCGATCCATGGTTCTTGACGATCCGGGCGTGCGTTCACCGCAGGGCCGCACCGACGCGCCGTGGCGCCACGACGCGAAGCGGGAGGATCTGCAGCACATCGGCAAGCCGATCCGCAAGGTCGACGCGCGCAGCAAGGTCAGCGGCCTGACGCGGTTCGCCGACGACCTGTCGCTGCCGCGCATGCTGCACATGAAGCTGCTGCGCAGCACCGTCGCGCACGCCGAGATCGTGCGCATCGACACGGCGAAGGCCGCGGCGCTGCCGGGGGTCAAGGGCATCCTGACCGGCAGGGACATGCCGATCCCGTTCGGCATCCTGCCGGTGAGCCAGGACGAACACGCGCTGTGCCCCGACCGCGTGCGGTTCGTCGGCGATCCGGTGGTCGCGATCGCCGCGACCGAAGAGGAGATCGCGTGGAACGCGTGCCGCCTGGTCGAGGTCGAGTACCGCGAACTGCGCACGATCGGCGGCGTGCACGAAGCCGCCGCCAACCCGGAGCCGCGGCTGCACGACTACGGCGTGCGCGGCAACATCCACCGGCTCGAGAACCTCGAGTTCGGCGACCTCGCCGACGGCTTCGCGCGCGCCGCGCACACGCGCGAGGACACGTTCTTCTTCGAAGGCAACACGCACCTGCCGATGGAGCAGCACGCGACGCTCGCGCACTTCGACAAGGACGGCAAGCTGACCGTCTGGTCGTCGACGCAGACGCCGCACTACCTGCACAAGGCGCTGGCGCGCGTGCTGCACCCGCTGCCGGCGCACCACATCCGTGTCGTCGCCTGCCCGAACGGCGGCGGCTTCGGCGGCAAGAGCGACCCGTTCAACCACGAGATCGCCGCCGCGAAGATGTCGATGCTGACCGGTCGGCCGGTCAAGATCGCGCTGACGCGCGAGGAAGTGTTCTTCTGCCACCGCGGTCGCCACCCGGTGCTGATGCGCAGCAGGATCGGCGTCACGAAGACGGGGCGCATCACGGCGCTCGACTTCCACAGCTTCCTCGACGGTGGCGCCTACGGCTCGTACGGCACGGCCAGCACCTTCTACACCGGGGCGCTGCAGACGGTGACCTACGCGGTCGAGAACTACCACTTCCGCGGCGCACGCTTCTTCACCAACAAGGCGCCGTGCGGGCCCAAGCGCGGGCACGGCACGCCGCAGCCGCGCTTCGCGCTCGAAGTGCAGCTCGACAAGATCGCCTGCGACCTCGGGCTCGATCCGGCGCAGATGCGCCTCGACAACCTCGCGCCGCGCGACTCGCTGACCGCGAACTTCCTGCGCATCGGGTCGATGGGGCTCGGCACCTGCATCGAGAAGGTCGTCGCCGGCTCGGGCTGGAAGCAGCGCCGCGGCAAGCTCGGGCGACAGCCGAACGGCAAGTACCGCGGCCTCGGTCTCGCCTGCAGCAGCTACCTCAGCGGCGCCGGTCTGCCGATCTACTGGAACGGCATGCCGCACTCCGGTGTGCAGCTGAAGCTCGACCGCAGCGGCCTCGTGACCGCGTTCTGCGGCAGCACCGACATCGGTCAGGGCAGCGACAGCGTGCTCGGCTGGATCATCGGCGAGGTGCTCGGCATCGACCCGCTCGGCATCAAGGTCGTGACCAGCGACACCGACCTGACGCCGGTCGACCTCGGCAGCTACAGCTCGCGCGTCACGGTGATGACCGGCAATGCGGCGATGCAGGCGGCCGAACGCGCGCGCGACATCGTCGCCGCCGGCGTCGCGGCGAAGCTCTCGGTGCCGGCGGGGCGGCTCGTGTTCGCCGACGGCCGCGTGTTCGACAGCGAGGAGCCGCAGAAGGGCATGACGTGGCAGGAGGCCGTCTGCGCCGCCGAAGCCAGGCACGGCACGATCGGCACCGTCGGCAGCTACTCGCCGCCGCCCGCGGCCGCGAAGTTCCGCGGCGGCGGCGTCGGTCCGAGCCCGAGCTACTCGTACTCGGCCGCGGTGGTCGAGGTCGAGGTCGACATCGAGACCGGCGTCTACACGGTGCCGAAGGTCTGGATGGCGCACGACATCGGCCGCGCGCTGAACGCCGCGGTCGCGATGGGGCAGATCGAGGGCTCCGTCTACATGGGCCTCGGCGAGGCGATGATGGAGGAGATGGCCTACCGCGATCGCGTGCACAAAGGCAACCGCATCTTCGTGCACAAGATCCCCTCGCTGCTCGAGTACAAGAGCCCGGTCACGTTCGACATGCCGGAGGTCGTCACCTACGTGGTCGAGGACCCGGACAAGAACGGCCCGTTCGGCGCCAAGGAGGTCGGCCAGGGCCCGCTGCTGCCGATGATGCCGGCGGTTGCCAACGCGATCTTCGATGCGGTCGGCGTGCGCGTCGACGAGATCCCGGTCTCGTTCGAGAAGGTGCACGCGGCGCTGCTCGCCAAGCAGGCAGGCAAGGAGGCGCGCTTCGGGCCCGACAACGGCCCCGAAGGCATCCCGGCGGTCGACTTCGGCGACTCACTGAAGATCAAGACGCCGTGGCAGGGTGGCGACGGCACGGCGTGGAACGAACCCAAGCGCGAGAAGAAGGCGGCGAAGTAGGAGCTTCACGATGCTGCGACTGCCGACGTTCACCTACCACCGCCCGAAGACCGCCGAACAGGCCGTCGCGCTCGCGTGCGAGCACGGCCGGGAGGCGATGTTCGTCGCCGGCGGCACCGATCTCTATCCGAACATGAAGCGCCGGCAGCAGACGCCGACGCAGGTCATCTCGCTGCAGGACATCCCCGGCCTCGACCAGGTCGAAGTGCACCCGCAGGGCGGCGTGCGCATCGGCGCGCTGGCGAAGCTGTCGCAGCTCGAGCACCACCCGCACCTGAAGCAGCACCATCCGGCGTTCGCGCACGCGGTCCGCGAGATCAGCACGCCGCTGCTGCGCAACATGGGCACGATCGGCGGCAACCTGCTGCTCGACACGCGCTGCACCTACTACGACCAGACGCACGAGTGGCGCGAGTCGATCGACTTCTGCATGAAGAAGGACGGCGCGATCTGCTGGGTCGCGCCGGGTTCGCCGCGCTGCTGGGCCGTGCAGAGCTCGGACACCGTGCCGGTGGTCTGCGCGATGGAATGCGACGTCGAACTGGTCGGCAAGGACGGCCCGCGCCGCCTGCGCGCGACCGATCTCTACCGCGACGACGGCATCCAGTACCTGACCAAGAAGCCGGAAGAACTGCTGACGCGGCTGTTCCTGCCGCCGCCGGTCGGCTGGAAGGCGAGCTACCTGAAGCTGCGACGCCGCGACACGTTCGACTTCCCGATCCTCGGCGTCGGCGTGTGCCTGTGGTTCGACGCGGCCGGCGTCGTCACGAAGGCGAACGTGCGGCTCGGTGGTGCGGGCTCGTACGCGATCCCGGCCGTCGAGACCGAGAAGCTGCTCGTCGGGCAGAAGCTGACCGACGAGGTGATCGCTGCGGCGGGTGCCGCCGCGATGAAGCCCGCGCGCACGATGGACAACACCGATCAGGACGTCTACTGGCGCCGGAAGGTCGCGCCGGTCTACGTCGCACGCGCGATCGCCGCCTGTCGGTGAGCGACTCGCCCTCGCCAGCCGTTGACGCGTTCCTCACGTTCGTTCTTCGCGGCGAACCGAAGGCGCGGGCCAACTGGCCTTTTCCCGTTCGCCTGCTCGACCAAGTGGCAATCGCACGGCACGTGTTTCCGGCGAGCGAGTAGCCTCGAGTGGTCTGCGCGACACCAACCAGATCGTGCTGTCCCCACCGAGCATGCGCGAGACCTCTCAACCAAGCAGGAGGCCGATTCATGATTCGCCATCTATCACTCGCGCTCTTCGCCGTTCCTTGCGCGCTGGCCTTACCAACATGTGCGAGGTGACGACGTGAGGCGCTTCATCGTGACGTGGCAGGAAGCCGTGACATACGAACGCGAGGTAGAGGCCTTGAACGAGAGCGACGCCATCGACAAGCGCTACGACGGGCCGGCGCGCGAATTGGGTGCCGAAGCGCTGGGCGACGTAACGGCGACACCACTGTCGTTGCGCCAATCACCTCGCTAGCGAACCTACATTCCTTTCCATCGGGGCCGATCGCTGGGGCAGTCCGTTGCTTGCGCACGAGTCTGCACGGCTACGAGCGTGTTGGACACTGGCGCCGATCGAGTCCATCATGCGCGCCGCATGGGAAATGCCACGAACCCGACTCACTCCGCCGCCTGGTACGGCGCGAGGGTTTCGCAGTTCGTGGCATCGTCGACGAACGAAGTCGTTGGTGCGCTGACGCGCGCTGGTCCGTTCGCCATCGACGAACCGCAGCGGCGAGCGTGGGAAGAACAGATCACGCTGCTTCGCGCCGCTCTCGCCGACGTCGACGGTTGGTTGTGCCTCGAGTTCGACGTGCCGCGTCTCGGATCACGCATCGACGCCGTGCTGATCGCAGGTGCCGCGATCGTGCCGATCGAGTTCAAGGTCGGCGCCGAAGATCATCTGCGCGCGGACTACGAGCAGGCCTGGGACTACGCGCTCGACCTGAAGAACTTCCATCGCGGTTCGCACGACGCACCGATCTTCCCGATCCTCGTCGCAACGGAGGCGAGTCACGCCGATGCGACGTGGGATCCCCCGCACCGCGACGGCGTGCGGTCCCCGCGCCGAGGCAGTCCGTCGACGTTGCGAGCGGCGATCGGCGAAGCGATCGCGAGCGCGGGTGGATCGCCCATCGATGGAGAAGCCTGGGCGCGTGCTCCCTACCACCCGACGCCGACGATCGTGCAGGCAGCGCAGGCGCTCTATGCGCGGCATTCCGTCGCGGCGATCTCGCGCAGTGACGCGGGCGCGAAGAACCTCGCGGTCACGTCGCGCACCGTCGAGCAGATCATCCGGGATGCGCAGCGCAACTCGTGGAAGGCGATCGTCTTCGTCACCGGTGTTCCAGGCGCGGGCAAGACGCTGGTCGGCCTCGACGTCGCGACGCGGCATCGCCGCGCAGTCGAGGAGGACCCGACGCACGCGGTCTACCTGTCGGGCAACGGACCGTTGATCGCCGTTCTCCGGGAGGCGCTCACGCGTGACGAGTACGAGCGACTGCGGCAGCAGGGTGAACGCGAACGCAAGGGGGCGATCCTCCAGCGCGTGAAGCCGTTCCTGCAGAACGTGCACCAGTTCCGGGACGAGGGGCTGCGTTCCGATGCGCCGCCGGTGGATCACGTCGTGGTGTTCGACGAGGCGCAGCGCGCGTGGAACCGCGAGAAGACCGCGACCTTCATGAAGTTGAAGAAGGGGCGGCCCGACTTCACGATGTCCGAGCCGGAGTTCCAGCTCTCCTACATGGACCGGCGACCCGACTGGGCTGTCGCGATCTGTCTCGTCGGCGGTGGCCAGGAGATACACGTCGGGGAAGCCGGCATCCATGCGTGGATCGATGCCGTGCGTGAGCGCTTCCCGCAGTGGCGGATCTTCGTCTCGCCGCGGCTCACGGACGCCGAGTACGGAGCCGGTGCCGCGATCGAGTCGATCGCTGCTCGGCCGCACGTGACGTGGTCCGAGGACCTGCACCTCGCGGTGTCGATGCGGTCGTTTCGCGCGGAGCGCGTGTCGTCGTTCGTGAAGGCGATCCTCGACTTCGACGTCAGCAGCGCGCGGCGGCTGTATGGAGAAATGCGGGCACGGTATCCGCTCGTCGTCACACGCGACTTGCAGCGGGCCAAGGACTGGGTCCGGTTCCATGCGCGGGGCTCGGAGCGTTACGGTCTCGTCGCGTCGTCGCAGGCGGAACGACTGAAGCCGCATGCGATCGACGTCCGCACCAAGGTCGATCCCGTGCAGTGGTTCTTGAACGAGCGTGACGACACGCGTTCGTCGTTCTACCTCGAGGATGCAGCGACGGAGTTCCAGGTGCAGGGACTCGAACTCGACTGGGCGTGTGTGACCTGGGACGCGGACCTGCGGCGGTCGGGGGCTCGCTGGCTGCATCGCAAGTTCCACGGCAGCCGGTGGAAGAACGTGAACCACATCGATCACCAGCGCTACCTCGTGAACGCCTATCGCGTCCTGCTGACTCGCGCGAGGCAAGGCATGGCGATCTTCGTTCCGCCCGGCGATGCCGCGGACCCGACGCGGTTGCCCGAGTTCTACGACGACACCTTCGACTACCTCGTGTCGCTCGGCATCGAGACTCTGTAGCGCCCACTTGCATCCGACAGCGCGGCCAGTACCCGTGACCCCATGAAGAGCCTCACGCCGCGTTGGCGTTGGTTGCGGTGGTCGTTCGCGGCGCTGGTCCCCGCACTCCTCCTCGCGATCCTCCTGTGCTTCCGCACCGGTGACGGCCTCGCCGGCGTGCACCTGACGGTCGCGACCGGCATCCCCGAGGCCGAGTCGAGCCGCGCGGTCGCGCAGGTGGCGCGCGTGTCGGCTGCGGCCGGCGCGACGATCGACGACGTCACGACGGTCGGCCCGGCCGAGGCCGTGGCCGAGGTGCGCGCGGGCCGGGTGCCGTTCTGCATCGTGCCGATCGGCTGCGCGCCGGCGCTCGACGGGCTGCATCTGGTCGCGCGGCTGCCGGTGCACGTGCCGTTCCTGCTGATCGGGCCGCGCGGCCGCGACGTCAACCGGCTCGTCGAGCTGGCCGGCAAGCGGATCGCAATCGGGCCCGACGGGTCGGCGACCAGCACGGTCGGCAAGCGGCTGCTCGGCGGTCCCGAACTGGCGGCGCTCGACGTCGTGCTGGTGCCGGGCTCGCTGCAGGAAGGACTGCTGCGGCTGCGGGCCGGCGAGGTCGACTTCGTCGCGCTGCTGGCGTCGATCGAGTCGCCGCTGGTGCGCGCCGCGGTCGACCAGCACAACGACCTCGTGTCGTTCGCCGAGTCCGAGGCGCTGCAGGACCTGGTGCCGTTCGCGCGCGCCGGCACCGTGTCCGCGTCGCGCATCGACATCGCCCGCGGCATCCCCGGCGGCGACCGGCGCGTGCTCGAGTTCCCGCTCGGCGTGCTGTGCGGCGAGGCCGCACGCCGCTCCGAGGTCGTCGAGTTCCTGCGCCTGCTGCAGCGCTCGTTCCCCGGCCTCGTCGCGGCGAACCAGGCCGGCGAAGAGGAAGCGGCGGCGCCGATGCACGACCTCGCCGCGTCCTACTTCGCCGCTGGTGGTGCCGGCTTCGTCGACGTGCACCTGCCGGTCGTGCACGACTGGATGCCGTGGTCGCGCTTCGCGCAGATCGTGCTGGTGGTCGGTTTCGTGTTCGAGCTGTTCGACCGGCTGCGCCGGTTCCGGCTCGGGCGCCTCGTCGCCGAGTTCCGGCGCCTCGGGGCCGCGGTCGCGGCCGCGGCCGGCGTGGCCGGCGTCGAGGTGCCGCTGCGCATCGCCGAGCGCATTCCGGCGAACGTGACCGCGCTGGCGTCGGTCGACGAGCTGATCGGCGGCTACGAGGGCCTGCACGGGCGGGCGCGGCGCCTCGCCGAGTCGTGGCTCGCGCCGATGGAGGGCGACCCGTCGGCGCGGGCGATCGAGCTGCTCAGCATGGAGTGGGTGCTGTCGCTGCGCGCAGCGCGCGAGCGGCTCGCGGCGGTCGCGGCGGGCTGAGGCGCGGCGTCAGGCCGAGGCAACGACCGGATCGCCGACCTGCAGCGTGCCGCCCTGGCGCACGGTGCCGTAGACGCCGCCGCGATGCTCGGGCCGCAGCGCGGCACAGAGGCCGAGGCGGCCGTCGTCGTCGAGCAGCTCACACGGCCGCGTTTCGCCGAGCACGTCGACGACGACCGGGCCGATGTGCAGGCTGCCGCCGATGCACGCCGCGAGGTCGATGCCGGCGACCACCAGGTTCGCGCGGCGCGCGGCGGGGTCGATCGCGCGGCCCAGGGTGCGGCAGGCCGCGTCCCAGGCCTCGCGCGACAGCAGCGTCACCTGGCGGCGGCCGCCGTTGGTGTGGTCGCCGGCGAGGCCGGTGCCGGCGATCGCGGTCGCCGACGCGACGCTGCGCACCGGCGTGCGCGCGGCCGGCCGCAGGTGGATCGCCTCGAGGCGGCCCGCGGCGCCGCGCGTCTGCTGCGTCACTTCGCGGCCGGCTGCCGGCTGCCGAGGTAGGTCTCGAGCAACTTCTGGTAGCGCGGATCCTGCTTCAGGCTGATCGTGTCGTGGTCCTCCTCGAGCATCGCCTTCGACAGCTGGCGGCCCTTCTGGCCGTGCTGCAGCGCCTTCTCGAGGTAGGCGAACGCGTCGTCGGTCTTGCCGGCGAGTGCCAGCGAGCAGGCCGCGTTGTAGCAGACCGTCGACAGGCCTTCGGTGTTGCCGCCGTCCTTCTCGAGCAGGTCGATCGCGGCACGGAAGTGCTCGGCGGCCTTGTCGTACTGGCGCAGCTGGTAGTGCAGGTCGGCCAGCGTGCTGGCGACCATCAGCTTCTGCTGCGGGGCATCACCTTCGGCCTGCTTCTGGATGCCGTCGCGCACCTGGTCGAACAGGCTCGGGTCGCCGAACTGGTGCAGCGCGCAGATTGCGGTCAGGAACAGGTTCTGGTCGCTCGTGTGCTGCGCCTGCTGCGCGATGTTGCGCAGGTCCTGGCGCATCGCGTCGGTGCCCTTGTCGGCCGGCAGCAGGTCGCGCACGGCGCGCAGGCAGGCGCCGCGGAAGCCCTGTTGCGTCGCTTCCTTCGGCGCTTCCTTGGCCCACGCGAGCAACGTCGTGCTGGCCAGCGGTTCGAAGTCGCGCAGCTCGGCGAACTGGCCGGCGTAGACGGCATTGGTCGCGAGCTTCGCGCGCACGAACGACAGCAGGCAGCGGTCGACGACCTGCTTGCCGCGCGTGTCGAGCTGTGCCAGGGCGGTCGGGCCGGCCGCCGTGTCTGCCGCGAGCTTCGCCAGCGCGGCGGCGCTCTGCTCGGCGTTGCCGACCGCGGCCTCGGCCATCAGCGCGCGCACGTCGTCGCCGAGTTCGGCGGGTTTGGCGTCGGCGGCGGGCGGCGTCTTCGCGGCGGCGGCGGACACCGCGGCCAGGTTGGTCAGCAGCTGGACGCGGGCCTCGGCGGAGCCCTTCAGCAGCTGGTTCGCTGCCGTGTAGATGGTCGTGCGATCGACCGTGGCTTCGACCAGCGCTCGACGCAGCGCATCGCCGGCTGGTGCGGGCTTTGTCGGCGTGGGTTCCTGGGCGGTGAGGGGAAGGGCGAACGCGAGGACGAGCGACAGGTACCGATGGCGCATGCGGGGCTCCGTGGTGAGGCACCGAGGATAGCCGCGCCCCGTGGTCGTCACGCAAGGCCCCGCCGTGGAACCGTGCCCGGAGCGGCCCGGGTCGCGGCGGCGGTGTGCGGCGCGTCAGCGCCAGGTGGCAGCCAGGAACTGCTGCAGCTCGTGCCACGAGGCCTGGTCGGCGGCGGCGTCGTAGCCCAGCGGCAGGCCGAACTTCGCGGCATTCGCGTCGGCCGCCTTGCTGGTGAACCCGTGCTTGGCGCCGGGGTAGGCGACGAACCGCAGGTCGACGCCGGCATCGGCCATCTCGTGGCGGAACGCGGCGACCTGGTCGTCGGGGATCAGCGCGTCGGCGGCGCCGTGGCAGACCAGCACGCGGGCCTTCACCGTGCCCTTCTGCGCCGGCTGCTGCGTGCCGAGGCTGCCGTGGAAGCTGGCGACCGCGTCGAGATCCATGCCGCCGCGCGCCATCTGCAGCACGATTGCGCCGCCGAAGCAGTAGCCGATCGCGGCGATGCGTTCGCCGTCGGTCATCGGGTGCGCGGCGAGCCGTTCCTTCGCGGCCACGAACCGTGCCGTGCCGGCGTCCATGTTCGCGAACACCTGCTGCGCGAACTTCTGCGCGTCGTCGGGGTGCAGCGCCTGCTTGCCGTCGCCGTACATGTCGACCGCGAACGCCACGTAGCCGAGCTGCGCCAGCTGGCGGGCGCGGTCGCGCACGTAGTCGTTGTGGCCCCACCACTCGTGCACGACCAGCACGCCGGGACGCTTGCCGGTGCGGGCTGCGTCGTAGCAGACGAAGCCGGTGCACACGGCGCCGCCGGCCTCGTAGGTCACGACTTCGCCGCGGATGTCGGTCGTGGCCGAGGTGCCGGTCGAGGCGCAGCCGGCAGCGAGGAGCAGGGACAACAGGGAGAGGCGGCGGCGCGACTTCATCGCCGGATGATCGCCGCACCGGCCGCGACTGCAAGCCTGCGGCGGCGCCGCGTGGTGCCGGGGACCGTCCGCGAGTACGGTGTCCGGATGCGCGCCCTCTGGCACGGCCTCGTCCTCGCGGACAGCGACTCGACCCGCGAAGCCGACGGCTACGTCTACTTCCCGCGCGACGCCGTGCGCCTGGACCTGCTGCAGGCCGTGGCGCGGACCGCGGCCGACCGCCGCTGCCCGCATGGCGTGCAGTTCTACGACGTGGTCGAGGGTGGCCGCCGCGCGCCGCGCTGCGCGTGGTCGTACGAGGCGCCCGGCCCGGCGCTGCGCCACGTCGCGCAGTGGATCGGCTTCCAGGACGAGGTCGAAGTCGGCGCCTGACGCGCCGAGCAGGTTCGCGGCGGGTGCCGGCACCCGCCGCGCTCCGTGCCGGTCACTTGACCTTGTGCACGTCGATGACGTTCAGCGGGTCGTTCGCGCCGTGGCAGATCGCGCAGGCCTCGGCACCGGCCGGGCTGGTGTTCGCGTCCATGTGCGCGCGCTCCGGCGAGGTCGTGTGGCACGACGAGCAGGCGACGTACCAGGCCCGCGTCGGCCGCGTCTGGTCGGGGTGCAGGCGCTCGGCCGGCAGCGTCCAGGCCGTGTTGTCGGCGTGGCACTTGCGGCAGTCCTGCACGCCGCCCGGCATGCCGGGGAACACGCCGTTGTGGAACGCGTGCGCCAGGTTGCGGAACTCGACCGAGGTGCCGAACGAACCGGTGGTCTGGTTCTCGTAGAGCGGCTGGTTCTCGGCGCCGGCCGTGCCGTGGCACTGCAGGCACGCCTCGACGCTGCGCCGGCTGCCGCCGTGGAACTGCAGGTTCTCGTGGCAGCCGTAGCAGGCGTCCGGCGAGATCCGCGTCACGTCCTCGATCGTGGTCGCATCGCCGAACAGCAGCTTCGCGACGGTCGAGTTCGCACCTTCCGTGTAGCTCGTCGTCTCGCCCGAGCGCGTCACCGACAGCGACCGCGCGCCGTGCATGTCGAACGTGTAGGTGCCGTCGAGCAGAGCGAGGCCGGTCCAGTCGCCCCAGTCCTCGCCGTTGGTCGGCGAATCGTCCAGCGCGCCCGGATAGACGCTCGGGATCACGAAGTCCGACGAGTAGGTGCACAGCAGTTCGCCGTTGCCGAACTCGGTGGTCTCGGTGATCACGCCGGTGGTCGCGTCGAGCGCGTAGCTCGTCGTCGGCACCGCCGCGGTCGTCACGACCTGCACGGTCGCGCCGCTCGCGTGCAGCTTCTTCAGGTTCGGCTTGTAGGTCTGCCGGAACTGCGAGCTGAACCAGAGCCGGTCGCCGTCGACCCACTGGATCTTCATGAACTCGCGTTGGCCGGGGCTGGCGTCGTCGAGCACGATGAAGTCGTCCTTGGCGAACTGCGTGCCCTGACCGGCCGCGACGTCGACGTAGTTCTGCGTCGCCGGCGCGGCCGCGGCCAGCGTCGACGAGTTGCCGGTGCCGGTGACCCGCAGCAGCGAGGTCGTCGCGTTGGCGACGTTCCAGTGCGGCGCGTTGGCGGTCGCGAACGTCTGCAGCGTGCCGGCGGACGTGCCGATCGGCTCGTAGTAGTAGATGTCCGGCAGCCGGAACGTGTACGGGCCCGTGCCGGTGAAGAACGCCTGGCCGAGGCGCTGGTAGTTGAGGATCTGCGGGTTGCTGGTCGGACCGCTGAGGATCACTTCGATGCGGCTCAGCGAGCTCGCCGCGACGGCGGCGCCGGCATCGTCCTTGGCCGAGAACGTGACCTCGATCTTCTCGCCGGGCTCGAACTTGCCGTTGCCGTTGCCGACGTCGGTGATCGCGTCGAACTCGAACGTCAGGCCGCGGGCCACGTCGGGGTCGACCAGCGGGTGGCGGTGCGCGTCGACGACGTCGAGCGCCGTGCCGCTCGTGCGATGGCAGTCCTTGCAGGCGGCGTCGTCGCGCTGGATCGGCATCGTCTGGCCGTTCGCCGTGTAGAGGTGGTCGGGGACCCAGTCGTCGTGGCACGACGAGCACGCCGCGATCGACGGCTGCGACCAGATCAGGTCGCCCTGCGCCGGCGCGGGCAGCGGGCCGCTGTCGTCCGGGTCGCCGTGGCACTTGTTGCAGCCGACCGGCATCTTCAGCATCGAGTTCTCGAGCGACTTCTGGCCGCTGGTCAGCGCCGTGTAGCCGCCGTCGCGCGGCATGCCGGTGTAGAAGCTCGGCCAGGCCGGGAAGGCGATGTGCGAGAAGTCGATCACGCTGTTGCCGTAGCCGACCAGCTGGTACGGCTGCTTCGTCGCGTCGTACTTGCGCGTGCCGTTCGGGTTCGTGGTGACGCCGAGCACGGACGGCAGGTACTTGCCGGCGTGGATCTTGTGGATCATCACCTTGAAGTCGATCGCGACGCCCGGCGTGCCGTTCGCCGCCGTGGCGACGTTCTTGTCCTCGGCGCCGGTCGTGTGGCACAGGAGGCAGTTCGTGATCTTGTCGCGGTTGTCGCCGTGGGCGCGCAGTTCGGTGTGGCACTGGTTGCAGTTGGCCAGCGTCACGACCTCACGCGGCTCGAGCGCCGTCGCATCACCGAACAGGAAGTCGAAGGACGTGTTGCCCGGATCGCGGTAGACGACGCCGTCGACCGTGTAGTCCTTGCGCAGCTCGAGGCCGACCGTGTAGGTGCCGGACACCAGCGGCTTGCCGGTCATCTCGCCGAGCGTGATCGCGGTCGTGTCGTTCAGCGGCGCCAGGTAGGTCGCCGGGATCGGCACCGCGAACTGGTAGGTGTACTTGCCGACCGCGATCTTGGTCGCCTTCGCGACCACGTCGGCCTGCGACTCGATCACGCGCTGGTAGCCCGACGTCGGGCCCGAGACCATGATCGCGCCGCGCGCCATCGTCGCGAGCTCGAGCGGATCGCCGTTGCTGCGCTCGACGGTGAACTCGACGATCGGCCGATCGCCGGTGCGGAACGCGCCGTTCGGTCCGCTGCCGCCGCGCACGCCGAGGATCTCGACGACGACACCCGGCAGCGTGTCGTTCGGGCCGACGACGGGTTCGTCGGCGACCTTCAGTTCGGGGGCGCGGTTGCTGCTGTTGCAGGCCGCGACCAGCGCCAGCGCGCCGAGCCACAGGTGGCGCAGCGGTCGGCGATGGGGGGAATCGACGGGGTGTTGGTGCGACATGGGCGGGACTCCGGTCGCCGCGAGTGACACGGCGATGACAGAGAACCATGCCCGCTGGCCGCGCCGCCGTTCATGGGCAGAAGGGTGCGTTCGACCGGGGTCGAGTGCGTAGCCGCCGTCAGCGGTGGCAGGCCGTGCAGACGTGGCCGCCGTCCGGGTGCGGCAGCGCGACACCGTTGCCATGGCACATGCGGCAGTTCATCGACGGCACGTGGCCGGCGGGCAGCGGTGCGGCGAGGTCGTGCGACGGCGTGCCGTCGTGGCAGACGCCGCAGCCATCGGCTTCGAGCGGCAGGTGGCAACCGACGCAGTGGCGGTCCTGCGGCGCGCCGAAGCCGCCGCGGTGGCTGCGCGGTCGCGTGGTCTCGTGGCACTGCCGGCAGCTGTCCTGCGTGTGGCAGACGACGCAGCCCGAGCGATCGACCGAGGCCAGCAGGCCGTGCGTGCGCGTGCGGAACGTCTGGTCGTGGTTCGCCGGCGGCGTCTGCGCGTGGCAGCTGCGGCAGCCGGTCGCGTCCTGGTGGCACAGCTCGCAGCGGTCGGCGCTGCGCTCGCTGCCGCAGCGCACCACTTCGCCGTGCGTGCGCAGCCACGCGTGTGCGTGCGACGGCGGCTGCCAGGCGGCGTCGATCTCGGTGTGGCACTCGTCGCAGGCGTTGCCGCGGCCCAGCGTCGCGTGGCAGTCCATGCACGCCGACTTCTGCACCAGCGGCGCCAGCGGCACCGAGTCCTGCTGCGCCACGTCGCCGTGGCAGGCGCTGCAGTCGAGCTTCGCCTCGGTGGTGTGCTGCCGATGCGAGAACCGCACGTCGGCGGGCCGCGTCGTGTCGGCGACCGTGCGGTAGCGGCTGCGTTCGTCGAAGAACGCGGCGATGCGGCGTTCCGGCGGCTTGTCGCGGTCGAACTGGTCGTGGCACGGCGCGCACAGTTCGGGCGGCGGCATGCCCGGCCGGTCGTCCGTCCGCACGCCCGGGTGGCAGAACGTGCACGCGAGGTCGTTGTCGACCACGTGCACGCGGTGCGGGAACGACGGTTCGGCGCGGCGGGCGCGCGGCAGCGACAGGCAGGCCGACACGGAGAGCCATGCGGCGGCGGCGAGCCACCACGGCCACGTGCGGCGGCGGTGCAGGTGCGTCACAGGGTCCATGTCACTCCCAGCCGGAACAGGTGGAACTCGGCGTCGTCGTCGCGCTCGTACTCGTAGGCGCCGTCGACGCGCAGTGCGGCGCCGACGCGCCGGTCCAGGCGCAGGTACCACGAGCGCACGTGCACCCGTTCGCGGTCGTCGAACGCGTCGTAGCGGTACAGATCGTAGGCGGTGCCGAGCGCGGCGCGCAGCGCGCGATCGGGCCGGTACTCGAGTTCGCCGGCCAGCGTGCGGAACGCCTCGCCCGACGTCTGCCACAGGCTGCCGGAGACCACCAGCGACAGGCCCGGCACCGCGAAGTCGCGCAGCGTCACGTCGGCGTGGTAGCGCTCGAACTCGCGGTTGAACTCACGTTCGTCGCTGCGGTCCGACAACCGTCGCACGTCGGCGCCGGCGCCGAGCGCGACGTGTTCGTCGAGGTCGAGGCCGAGCGTCGCGCCGAGCTGCCGATACGGCACGTAGTCGAGCGCGATGTCGGTGAACGGGTCGAGCTCGGTGACCTGCGTGCGCTGCGTCGTCAGCAGTTCGCGGTAGTCGACGGTCACGTGCAACGGCTCGGCGACTTGGCCGGCCGCGACCACCTGCAGGTCGCGCGCACGGCCGTCGCGCCACGTGTGCAGGCCGCGCAGCTGCATCGGGCCGAGCGTCTGCCACCAGCGCGCGCCGAACAGGCCGTCGCGGCGGTCCGCGGCCAGGAACTCGTCGCGCAGGTCCATCCAGTCGAGCCGCACGCGGGCCTGCTGCCACGGCTGCAGCCCGGCGCCGAAACCGACCACCGAGTCGCCGCGCGCCGACGCCTCGAAGTGGTGCACCGGCACGCCGCCGTACGCCGACAACCACGCCCGCACGGCGCCGAGCGGCGCGCTGTCGAGCCGCAACCCGTCGAACGTGATCGGCGTCGGCGTCTCGTCGTGGTCCTGACGGCCGAGCCGCAGCAGCGCCACGTGCGGCAGCCGGTGTGCGTCGAGGTGCGCGCGGTAGAGCCGCGCGTCGAAATCGTCGCCGAGGCTCTGGTCGAGGCCGGCGAACGGGTCGTCGTCGCGGCGGCCGTCGAGGTCGGCATAGCCGCGCGCGGCCAGGTGGAGCGTCACCGCGTCGGTGCTGCTGCGGCCGACGTCGAGCGACAACCGTGCGACCAGGTCCTGGTCGGTGAAGCCGTCGCCATGGCGGGCGCGGTAGCGGCTCGCCAGCGTCGCGGCCCACGGCACCGCGACCGGCACCGGTGCGGCGGCCGCCGCGGGCGGCGCGGGGGCGGCCGCCTCGGGCACGCCGGTCGCGTCCGGGATCGGCGCCACGGCCGGCGGCTCGGCGGTCGGCAACACGCGTTGCAGCGCCCGCTTCGCGGCGTCGGTCGGATCCGTGGGCGGCGGCGCCGGGTTCGGCGGCGGGTCCTGCGACTGCGGTGCCGCGGCGTCCGGCTGCGTCGTCGTCGTCGGCGGCGGTGGCACCGGCGGCGTGGTGGGCGGGCCGGCCGGCGGATCACCCGCGGGCCCCGGCTTCAGCCCGAGCCGCCGGCGCAGCGCCTCGGCCGCGGCCCGGGTCGGATCGATCGGTTCGGGCGCGGGGGGCGGTGCCGGTGGCTGCTGCTGCGCCTCCGGCGTCGGCGTCGGCGTCGGCGTCGGCTGTGGGGCCGGCGTCGGTGCGGGCTTCGGCTCCTGCACCGGCGGTGGCGCCGGTGGCGGGGTCTGCGCCGCCAGTGCGCACGTGGTCAGCACCACGCCGAGCACGATCGCCGGCGCGCCGGCGCCAGCGCGTCGGCGGCGCGTCGGCCGACCCCGAGGCTCGGTTGCCGCGGCCATCGGCGGTCAGCGGTGCAGGCCGAAGGTGTCGAGGATCGCCGGATCCTCTTCGTTCTCGCTGAGCACCACATGGCACTTGTCGCAGCTGCCGTCGCGGATCGGCAGGCCGTCGGGCAGACGCTTGGGGCCGAAGATCACGCGGCCGGCCGGCGTCGCGTGCTGGCCGTCGTGGCAGCGGAAGCAGCCGAAGTGCGTCGCCAGGTCCGGGTACGCGTTCCAGCCGAGCTTGCGTTCGGGCCACAGGTTGCGCAGCCAGATGTCGACGACCTGCGGGATCGCGGCCTCGAGCTTGCGGCGGCGCAGTTCGTCGATGCCGCCGTCCTGCGCGTAGGCGGTCTGCAGCTGCTGCCGGATGCCCTCGGCGGCGTTGTCGCGCGTCCACTCGGCTTCGAGCGCGGCCAGTGCCCGCTGCTTCAGGAACGGCAGGTCGCGCGGCAGCAGTCCGTTGGCGAACGCCACGTCGAGCGCGTCGCCGGGCAGCTCGAACGCGTGCGCCGAGCGGTTGTGGCAGTCGTTGCAGTCCATGCGCCGCAGTTCGCCGGCCGGCGGCGCGTCGTGTGCAGTGCCCGGCACCGCGAACGTCTCGTGGGTGCCGTCCGGCTTGACGACGCGCAGCCACGGGATCTGCGTGCGCTGTGGGTCGCTGGCGACGTATTCGATCGAGGCTTCCGGGTGCGTGTGCCAGTGGATGCCGACCGCCTTGCCGTCGGGCCGCGTGCCGCCGGTGCGCATCAACAGCACGTTCGTGTAGCCGGACACGGCTTCGTCGCTGCGGAAGTGCGGCTTCACCTTCAGCTTCGTGCCGAGGTACTTCTCGGGCCAGTGGCACTGTTCGCAGGTGACCCGCGCATCGGCCAGGTTGTGCACCGGCGTCGGGATCGGCCGCTCGTAGTTGTCGAGGAACACGCCGAGCAGCTGCTTGGTGCCGTTGAGCTTGGCCTCGATGAAGCCCTGCGCGCCCGGTGCGATGTGGCACTTGACGCACTCGACGCGCGAGTGCGGCGAGCGCTGGAAGGCGACGTACTCGGGCTCCATCACCGTGTGGCACGCCTTGCCACAGAACTGCACCGACTCCATGTAGTGCACGCCGGTGTAGCCGACGGTGCCGACGGCGGCGAAGTTGACCGCGGTCAGCACGACGACCGCGCGGGCCAGGTAGAGCGGGCGGTCGCTGAGCGCGTTCAACCGTTCGTTCAGCTGGCGGCGGTAGAGCAGCAGGCCGGCCGGCACCAGCACGAGGCCGAGCACGAACAGCAGCGGCACCGCGATCGTCGCGACGATGCCGACGTACGGACCGGCCCACGCGCCGCCCATGCCGTGCATGACGGCGATGGTGGCGAACGCCAGCACCGCCAGCGTCATCAGCGCCATGCCGGTCGACGTGATCCAGTTCGAACGGAGCAGCCGGTGCAGGCGGCCGAGAGTGCCGAGGCGGGGGGAGGCTTCCATGGGCGACGGGGAACCGACGCCGGGCATTGCAGCGCGCGGCGCTGCCGCCGCCGAGGCGCCGTAGTGCGTAGGTCGGCCGATTTCTCCGCTTGCCGGCCGGCCCGCGGCGGCGAACATCGCGCCATGCCCACCGTCGGACGCCCCGCCCCGTCGTTTTCCCTGCCGGACCAGGACGGCAATGCCGTCACGCTCGCCGACCTGCGCGGTCGTTGGGTCGTGTTGTACTTCTATCCGAAGGACGACACGCCCGGCTGCACGGTCGAGGCCTGCGAGTTCACCGCGCTGCTGCCGGACTTCGGCGGCCTCGACGCCGTGGTGCTCGGCTGCAGCGCCGACAGCGCCGCGGCGCACACGAAGTTCATCGCCAAGCATCGGCTCGGCATCCGGCTGCTCACCGATGCCGATCGTGCGGTGATGCGCGCCTACGACGCCTACGGCGAGAAGCTGCTGTACGGCAAGCCGGTCGTCGGGGTGATCCGGTCGACGGTGCTGATCGCTCCGGACGGCACGGTCGCGCACCAGTGGCCGACCGTGCGGGCTGCGGGCCACGCCGAACAGGTGCGGGCCACGCTCGCGGCGCTGCAGGGCGGCGCACCGGCGGGCAAGCCGGCCGGCAAGAAGCCGGTGTCGAAGCCCGCCGGCAAGAAGGTCGTGAAGAAGCCGGCGAAGAAGGCGGCGAAGAAGGCGGCGAAGAAGGCGGCGAAGAAGGCGGCGAAGAAGGCCGCCAAGAAGTAGCCGCGCGCCGCGCCGCCGAATTTCGTCGGCTGTGCGCATCCACACGGCGGTGGCGCCGCGAACTTCGCGCCGCACGGGCACCTCGGTAACGGTGCCTGCTTTCCCTGCCGCGCCGCCTCGACCCCCGGGTGGCCGGCCACGTCCCTCCACCTCCCTCTGCGCATGAAGTCCGTACCCGTCGCCTTCCTCGCCTCCACCGGTCTCGCGCTTGCGGCCCTGGCCGGCTGCTCGAGCGACAACCGCAGTGACCCCGCCGCCAGCACGCCGACCGTGACCGATTCGCTGTCGACGCTTGGGCTCGGCACGCTGCGCACCGCGCTGGCCGCCGCCGGTCTCGACGACGACCTCGCCGGCGCCGGCCCGTTCACGCTGTTCGCGCCCAGCGATGCGGCGTTCGCGGCGCTGCCACCCGGCACGCTCGACAGCCTGCTGCAGCCGGCGAACCGCGCGCAGCTGACCGAGGTGCTGCTCTACCACGTCGTGTTGGGCAACGTCGATGCCGCGACCGCGGCGACCCTGTCCGACGCCGCGTCGCTGGGCGGGCCGGCCGTGCGCATCGATCGCGTCGGCGCCGACCTGCTGATCAACGACGCCACGGTCACGAGCGCCGACAACACGGCGCGGAACGGCATCGTGCACGTCGTCGACCGGGTGCTGTTGCCGCCGCAACCGGTCGTCGAGACGCTGGTGGCGCGCGGCTTCGGCACGCTGGTCACGGCGGTGACCGCGGCGAACCTCGGTGGCGCGCTGGCCGGGCCGGGCCCGTTCACGGTGCTGGCACCGACCGACGCGGCGTTCGCGGCGCTGGGCCAGGCGACGCTGGACTCGCTGCTCGACCCGGCCAACCTGGCCACGCTGCAGGCGATCCTGGGCTACCACGTGGTGCCCGGCTCGGTGCTCGCGAGCGCCGCGCTCGGCGGCGAACTGGCGGCGACGCTGCAGGGCGCGCAGGTCCTGTTCGCGGCCGACGGCACCGCGGCCAAGGTCAACAGTGCCCGCCTGACCCACGTCAACATCCCGTGCACCAACGGCGTGATCCACGTGCTGGACGCGGTGCTCGAACTGCCGGACCCGATCGCCACGGTCGCCACCGAGCAGGGCTTCTCGACGCTCGTGACGGCGCTCGGCGCGGCCAACCTGGCGGCGACGTTCGCCGATCCGGCGGCCGGTCCGTTCACGGTGTTCGCGCCGACCGATGCGGCATTCGCGGCGCTGCCGCCGAACCTGCTGAACCAGTTGCTGCAGCCGGTCAACCAGGCCGTGCTGACGCAGGTCTTGCAGTACCACGTCGTCTCGGGTGTGGTGACCGCGCGTGGTGCCCTCGCCGCGGCGGGCTCGTCGGTGACGACGCTGCAGGGCAGCGCGGTCGCCGTCGAACACGTCAGCGGCCTGACCGTCGACGGCCTGCCGGTGATCGCGACCGACGTGCTGGCCGCGAACGGCATCGTGCACGCGATCGATGGTGTGCTGGTGCCGCCCGGCGTGCTGCAGCAGCTGCAGTGAGACCGGCGGGCGACCGTCGTGCGCCGCGGGCGAGGTGGTAGGCTGTCGGCCCGATGCCCGCTCCGCGCGCGATCACGTCTGCCCGCAACCCCGTCGTCCAACGCTTCCGCGACGCCGCCGCCGGTGCCGTCGATGGGGCGATGATGGCCGAGGGCGCGCGCCTCGTCGCCGAGGCGCTCGACGCCGGCCTCGGCCTGCTGGCCGCGGCCGTGTCGCCGCGCTGCGCCGACGGCGCGCTGCGCGCCCGGCTGCAGGCGAGCGCGGCCGAGTTCTACGAGTGCAGCGACGAAGTGATGGCGCGGCTCAGCGCGCTCGAGACGGCGCCCGGCGTGGCGGTGCTGCTGCAGCGGCCGGCCACCGACGAAGCTGCCGTGCTCGGCCGCGCGCTGGTGCCGCTGGTCGTGGTCGCCGCCGGCGTGCGCGATCCTGGCAACCTCGGTTCCCTGCTGCGCACCGCCGAGGCGGTCGGTGCGTCCGGCGTGCTGACGATGGCCGGCGGCGCCGACCCGTTCCGCGACAAGGCCGTGCGCGGCTCGATGGGGTCGGTGTTCCGGCTGCCGACGCTGCACGGCTACGACGCCGCAGCCGTGGTCGCGTTCGCCGAACGCCATCGGCTGCAGCTGGTCGTCGCCGACGGTGCCGGCGAACGGGCCTACTCCGAGGTCGACCTGCGGCGGCCGACGGCGCTGGTCGTCGGCGGCGAGGCGCATGGCGTGCCGCCGGAGCTGCTGCGGGCCGCCGCGGTCCGGGTCCGGATTCCGCTGTGCGCGCCGGTGGAGAGCCTCAACGTCGCCGTCGCCGCCGGCGTGCTGCTGTTCGAGGCGGCGCGGCAGCGGCGATGAGCCTGTTCGGCGATCTCGACGGTCCGCCGGCCGCGCCGCCGAAGGGACCGCCGCCGCCGCTGGCGGAACGCATGCGGCCGCGCACGCTGACGGAGTTCCTCGGCCAGGACACGATCGTCGGCCAGGGTCGCGCCCTGCGCACCGCGATCGAAGGTGGCCGGGCCGGCTCGCTGATCCTGTGGGGGCCGCCCGGCGTCGGCAAGACGACGCTGGCGCTGCTGATCGCACAGCACGCGCAGCTGCACTTCCAGCCGTTCTCGGCGGTGCTGGCCGGCGTCGCGCAGGTGCGCGAAGCGGTCGCGGAAGCGCAGGCGCGGCGGCAGCGCGACGGCCGCGGCACGCTGCTGTTCGTCGACGAGATCCACCGCTTCAACAAGGCGCAGCAGGACGCGTTCCTGCCGCACGTCGAGAAGGGCGACCTCGTGCTGGTCGGTGCGACGACCGAGAATCCGTCGTTCGCGGTCAACGGCGCGCTGTTGTCGCGGTGCCGCGTCGTGCCGCTGCAGCCGCTGCCGGCCGCGGCGGTGGCCGAACTCGTGCGCGCCGCGCTCGCCGACCGCGACCGCGGCCTCGGCGCACGCGAACTGCAGCTGACCGACGACGCGGTGGCGCGGCTCGTCGCGCTGGCCGGCGGCGATGCGCGCCGCGCGCTCGGTGGCCTCGAGGCCTGCGCGGCGACCTGCCTGGACCGCGACACGATCACGCCGGCGATGGTCACCGAGGCGTTCCAGCACCGCACCTTGCGCCACGACAAGGACGGCGACCTGCACTTCGATCTGCTGTCGGCGCTGCACAAGAGCCTGCGCAACTCCGACGTGCAGGCGGCGGTCTACTGGCTCGCGCGCGCGCTCGAGGCCGGCGCCGATCCGGTGCACGCGGCGCGGCGGCTCGTCGCGATGGCGGCCGAGGACATCGGTCTCGCCGATCCGCTGGCGCTGCAGGTCGCGGTCGCGGCGCTGCAGGCGGCGCAGTTCCTCGGCATGCCGGAGGCGCGGCTGCCGCTGTGCGAAGCGGCGGTCTACCTGGCCGCGGCGCCGAAGAGCAACGCGGTCGTCGCGGCGATCAGCGCGGCAATGGCGGCGGCGCGCGACGGGCCGCAGCACCCGGTGCCGCCGCACCTGCGCAACGCCGTCAGCGGCCTCGCGCGCGACCTCGGCCACGGCCAGGGCTACGTCTGCGCGCACGACACCGCGGCCGGCGTGGCCGCGATGCGTTGCCTGCCGCCCGAACTCGACGGCCAGCGGTTCTTCACGCCGGGCGACCGCGGCTTCGAGCGCAAGGTCGCCGAGCGCATGGCCGAGAACGACCGGCTGCGACGCGGCGATGGCTGACGCGCGCGTGCTGTTCGGCGTCGCCGGCTGGTCGTACCCCGACTGGCAGGGCATCGTCTATCCGCGCGGCTGCAAGGACACGCTGCGTGCCGTCGCGCAGCGCGTCGACCTGATCGAGATCAACAACACGTTCTACCGGCCGCCGCAGGCGCAGCACTGCCGGTCCTGGGCGGAACGCACCGCGGACCTCGGCACGCGCTTCACGGCCAAGCTGCCGCACGAGTTCACGCACGAGCGCACGGCCGACGCGGCGCTGGTCGCGGCGTGCCGCGCCGGCTTCGCGCCGCTGCTCGAGTCGGGCCGCCTGCTCGGCCTGCTGGCACAGTTCGACTGGCGGTTCGCGTTCGCGCCGGCGGCCATCGAGCATCTGGCGACGCTGGCGGCGGCGTTCGCAGCCGACACGCAGCTGTTCGTCGAACTGCGCCACCGCAGCTGGAACGCGCAGCCGGCGCTCGATGCGCTGCAGGGCCTCGGCGTCAGCGTGCTCGAGCTCGACTATCCGGGCCTCGCGTCGGGCTTCTCGCGCGACGTGACCGGTGTGCACGGCCGCACCGACACCGCCTGCTTCCGGCTGCACGGCCGCAACCAGGCCTGGTTCCGCAAGGGGGCCGGGCGCGACGAGGTCTACGACTGGCACTACGGCGCCGGCGAGGTCGAGCAGCTCGGGCGCCGGCTGCAGCGCATCGCGGCGACCAGCACGCGTACGCTGGTGGTCGCCAACAACCACTTCCACGGCAAGGCCATGCAGGTGGTCGAGGATCTGCTGGCCTGGTACCGCCAGCAGGGCGCCGCAGCGCCGTCGTGACCGCGCCGGGTCAGCCGATCTGCGCGGTGACGTCGGCGACCAGCTCGGCCAGCTTCTGCGGCGACAGATCGAAGTCGACGTTGGCGGCCGCGAACAACTCGGGCAGCGGCCGCGTGCCGCCGAGCGCCAGCGCGCGGCGGTAGGCCGCGATCGCCGACCCGCGGTCGCGGCGGTAGTTGCGCCAGACCTGCAGCGCCGACACCTGCGCGATGCCGTACTCGATGTAGTACAGCGGGTGGCTGAACAGGTGCGACTGGCCGATCCACTGCATCGCGGCCGCGTCGTCGAGCCCGCTCCAGTCGACCTCGCCGCCGAACCGGCGGCGGATGTCGAGCCAGGCGGTGCGCCGTTCGTCGCGCCCGTGGCGCGGGCGACCGTAGACCCACAGCTGGAACGCGTCGATCGACGCGATCCAGGTCAGCGTGCGCAGCAGACCTTCGAGGTGCTTGCGGTAGGCGCGGCGCGCGTCGTCGGCTCCGTAGACGACGCCGAGGTGTTCGAGGCCCAACAGCTCCATCGACATGCTGGCGGTCTCGGCGATCTCGATCGGGTAGTCGCGGAACGCCATCAGATCGTGGTGCCGGCACGCCAGCGAATGGAACGCGTGGCCGCACTCGTGCAGCAGCGTCTGCACGTCGGCGTGCACGCCGACGCCGTTCGCGAAGATGAACGGCACCCGCTCGTCCTCGAGCTGGTACTGGTAGCCGCCCGGCGCCTTGCCCTTGCGGCTCATCAGGTCGAGCAACTGGCGCCGCACCAGTTCGTCGAGTTCAGCCGCGAACGCCGGATCGACCTGTTCGAGCAGCTTGCGGCACAGCGCGATCAGCTCGGGTTCGGTCGCGAACGGGCGCAGCGGCGGCCGGCCCTCGGGGTCGACTTCGAGGTCCCAGGGCCGCAGCCGGTCGAGGCCGAGCCGGGCCGCACGCGCCCGGTCGAGGCGCCGCACGGCGGGCACGACGCACTCGGCGATCGCGTCGTGGAAACGGCGGCACGTCGCTTCCGTGTAGTCGTAGCGGCCGAGTTCCTCGAACCGGAACGGCGTGTAGGTCGCGTAGTCGGCGTTGCGGGCCATCGCGGTGCGCAGCTCGACCAGCCGGTCGTAGACGTCCTCCAGCTCGGTCCAGCGCGCGCGCCGCGCGTCGAGCCCGGTGCGGAACGCGCGTTCGCGCAGGCTCCGATCCTGGTGCTCGTAGTAGGGGCCGAGTTGCTGCAGCGTCCGCGTGCGGCCGTCGAACTCGACCGTGATGCCGCCCATGATCGCCTGCTGGCGCGTCTGCAGTTCCGCTTCCTGGCGCTGCAGCTCCGTGTTCTCGGCGCGGAACAGCGCGCTCTGCGTGCGGCGCCGCCGCAGCAGCACTTCGTAGCCGGCGTCGAGCGCGTGCACGGCCGGCGTGGCCAGCAGCTTCTTGTCGAGGGCGTCGCTGCGCACCTTGACGACGGGCATCACGCGCTGCTCCATCGCCAGGTAGGCTGCCTTGGCCGCCGCGTCGTCGGTGTCGCGCGTCATGCCGACGTAGCGGCGGGCCTGTTCGGCGCTGATCCGGCTCGACAGCTCGCTCTCGTCGCGCAGCCAGCGCTCGATCGCGGCCGTGTCCGGCAGCGGGCGGGCGGCCAGCTCGTCGAACAGTGCCACCAGCGCGTCCGGGTCGCCGGCGTCCAGATCGGCGGGAACGAACTCCCACTGCGGTGGGGCGAACAGGGTCGGCGGCGTCACGTCGGTGCGGTTCGGCGGAGGTGCGAGGGCGACCGGAGTCAGGGTAGGCAGCCCCGGCGCGGCGCGGTAGCAACTTCCCGCCCCGGCTCCGCGCTGTTTCGTCGCCGCGACAGCGCCGATCGACTCCTGCCCCGCGGGCAGGACGGTGCCGTCGCGACCGCCGCGTCGCCCGCCACCCCGCAGCCGGCACGGCGGTTGCCTTGCGCGCGGCCCGTTCCGAACCCGTCGTCCCATGTCCAACCTGCGCACCGTCCTGTTCCTCTCCCTGCTGGTTGCGGCTGCCGGTTGCCGGCGCGGGGACTCCCGGGCTGATCTGCGGGAGGAGTCGCCGCGCTACGTGTCGATCCTGGTCGAGGTCTACGATCCGGCGACCAACCTGGTCTGGGAGAACGTCTCGGTCCGCATCGTCGAGGCCGACCAGGAGTGGTCGCAGTGCACCTGCGAGAGCCCCTACGAGGACTGGTATCTGACGGACGGCAATGGTCGCGTGCTGCTCAGCGAAGCGGACCTCGCGTACGCCGAGGTCGGGTTCCAGGAGGACGGTGCCGGGCGCGCCGTGATCGGCGCGCGGCGCGACGAGGACCAGGCGACCGTCGTGCTCGAGGTCGACGCGCTCGGTTTCGTGCCGAAGCTGGTCGTGGTGCCGCTGAGCTGGGACCAGCCCGACGTGTTCGTCGAAGTCCCGTTCGAGTAGACACGCGCCGCGAAACGGGCACACTGCGCGCGTGAGCCGCGACGCCTCTCCCGACCCGGCCCTGCATGCCGCCCGCCGCCAACGCCTGCTGGACCGCCTCGGCTCTGGCCTGCTGATCCTGCCGACGGCCGCCGAGACGCTGCGCAACGGCGACGTGCACCACGAGTATCGCCCCGGCAGCGACTTCCACTACCTGACCGGGTTTCCCGAACCGGAGGCCGTGCTGGCCGCCTGGCGCACCACGAAGGGACGGCACCACAGCGTGCTGTTCGTGCGGCCGCGCGACCCGGAGCGCGAGATCTGGGACGGCCGCCGGTTCGGCGTCGACGGCGCGCGGCGGCGGTTCGGCGTCGACGAGACGTTCCCGATCGGCGAACTGTGGCAGCAGCTGGCGCGGCTGCTACCGGCGCACGGGCGCTGCTTCCACCGCCTCGGCGCCGACGCCGCGTTCGACCGCCGGTTGTTCGACGTGTTCGCCGCCGATGCGCGCCGCCGCCGGCGCCAGGCGCCGCCGGCCCATCCCGTGCTCGAGGATCCGCTGCCCGCCCTGGCGGCGCTGCGGCTGGTCAAGGACGCGGCCGAACTCGCCGCGCTGCAGGCGGCGGCCGACGCGACCGTCGCCGGCCATGTGGCGGCGATGCGTGCCGCGCGGCCGGGCTTGCGCGAGTACGAGGTGCAGGCCGAACTCGAGGCTGCGTTCCGCCGCCACGGCAGTCCGCGCAACGGTTACGCATCCATCGTCGCCAGCGGCCCCAACGCCTGCATCCTGCACTACCACGACAACGACCGCCGACTGCGCGCCGGCGAGTTGCTGCTGATCGACGCCGGCGCCGAGATGGGGGGCAGCACGGCCGACGTCACGCGCACGTTCCCGGTCTCGGGTCGCTTCACGCCGGCACAGGCGGCGGTCTACCGCGTGGTGCTGCGCGCGCAGGCGGCCGGCATCGCGGCCTGTCGCGTCGGTGCGGCATGGGACGCGGCGCACCGTGCCTGCGTGCGGGCGCTGACGCGCGGCCTGGTCGAGCTCGGCGTGCTGCGCGGTGACGTCGCTCGGCTGGTGCGCGACCAGCGGTTCCGGCCGTGGTACATGCACGGCTCGAGCCATTGGCTCGGTCGCGACGTGCACGACGTCGGCGCGTACGAAGTGCCGGGGCACGGGGCGCAGCCGCTGCGGCCCGGCATGGTGCTGACCGTCGAGCCGGGGCTCTACTTCGCGCCGAAGGATCGCCGCGTGCCGGCGGCGCTGCGTGGCATCGGCGTGCGCATCGAAGACGACGTGCTGGTCGCGCGCGGTGCGCCGCGCGTGCTGACTGCGGCGGCGCCGAAGTCGATCGCGGACGTCGAAGCGGCCTGCGCGCGGTCCTGAGGCCGCGCGCGGCGGCTCACATGCCCGTGCCGCGCAGCACGACGCGCACGGTGTGGGCGATCAGCTTGAGGTCGAGCCACAGCGACCAGTTGTCGATGTAGTAGAGGTCCATCTCGACCCACCGCTTGAACGACACGCGGTTGCGGCCCCAGACCTGCCAGACGCAGGTCAGGCCCGGCTTGACCGAGATGCGGCGGCGCTGCCACCAGGTGTACTTCTCGACCTCGCTCGGGATCGGCGGCCGCGGCCCGACCAGGCTCATGTCGCCGAACAGGACGTTCAGCAGCTGCGGCAGCTCGTCGAGGCTGAACTTGCGCAGCACGCGGCCGACCGGCGTGATGCGCGGATCCTTCGGGATCTTGAACGCCGGGCCGTCCTGCACGCTGGCCGCGCGCAGCGCTTCCTGCTGCGCATGGGCGCCGACGTACATCGTGCGGAACTTCAGGCAGTGGAACGTGTCGCCGTTCTTGCCGACGCGGATCTGCCGGAAGAAGACCGAGCCCTTGCTGGTCAGCTTGACGGCGAGAGCGCACGCAACGAACACCGGCAGCAGCACCAGCAGGCCCGCGGCGGCGCCGGCGACGTCGATCGCGCGCTTGGCGAGCTGCGACAGCGACTGGTTCGCCGGGCTGTTCAGCGACAGGCCGAGCCGCGCATCGCTCCAGACGAGGCCGACCTGCAGGTGCTCGAGGTCGAGGAACGACGGGAAGTACTGCACGCCGAGGCCGAGCTCGTCGCAGACGTGGAACACGCGGCGCACGTCGCCGGTCACGGCCCGATCCGACGGGCTGACCAGCGCGAGTTCGACGTGGTGGTCGCGGATCACGTGCTGCAGATCCTCGGTCGAGGTGCCGAGCCGCGGCAGGTTGGGCAGCAGGGCCGGGTCTTCGCCCGGGAACGGCACGAAGCCGACCAGCTCCATCGCTTCCTGCGCGTCGCGCCCGGCGCTCAGCGAGCGCGCACTGGGGCACGAACCGATCAGCAGCGTGCGCGGCCGGGCGCTGGTCAGCCCCAGCGACGTGGCCGACAGCGCCAGGCGGTAGCCGGCGAGCAGCACCAGGCCCGTGCCGAGCACCGGCCAGACGTCGAGATGGGGCGGATCGAACAGCGATGCGGAGATCAGGCCGCCGAGGCCCCAGGTCGTGGCCCAGGATTCGACGACGCGGCGCACGAGCAGCCGGCGGTTGCGTCGGGACGGAAACCGATCGAGACCGAGGCGGGTCGAGACCAGTCCCCAGAGGCCGAGGAACGCGAGCAGCGGCGCGCCCGCGTGCAGCAGGGATTCACTGGTCGACGCGCCGTCGAGCGCGTGCCAGAGGCCGCCGACAGACAGGGCGGCCACGATGCAGGCGGAGTCCAGGAGCAACCCGGCCAACCGCATCAGGTTGGTGCGAGACATGGGTGCGGGGCGAGAGTGTGAGTGGGTCCGAGAGGTGCTGGGTGCGTGGCGAGGGCGAGCACTGTAGAGCGATCCGGAGGTTCGACAAGTGGGCCTGACGACCATGGGTCCGATGGCAATGCTGCCCATTGCAACATCGACGGAAGCGACGCGGCGTGGCAAAGCGCACGTTGGTTTTTGCGGAATTCGCCGCGCGGCCGATGCCATGGGCGGCGTGGTTCCCCCGCGCTCCGGATTGTGGAGAAGTCTCCCCCGGCACGGTCGCGGCGGCGGGACTCGCGTCAGGCTCGCAGGTGCACGAACTGGCGTTCCACCGGGGCGCCGGGCACCAGTGTCAGCGATGCGATCGCGGCCAGGTTCAGCTGGAACAGCACGACGATCTGATCGAAGTAGGTGACGCCGATGAAGTTCATGCAGTGCATGAACAGTCCCGTGCCGAGGGCCCATGAAATCAGCCGGTAGTCGCGGCTGCCGAGCTGCACGCGCAGGCTGCGCGACACCCCGGTGAACGCGTAGACGAGCATCGCGACGAACAGCGCGAGACGCAGCGCCCCACCCGAGATGCCCTCGGCGACGAACTGGTTGGTGACGTCGTGCAGCCCTTCGCCCCAGTGGCCGGTGCGCGGCGTGCCGAACAGCATCCACTCGCGGAAGTTGTGGATCGTCTTGTCGACCAGGTGGTAGCGGTGCCAGCCGGTCGAGCCGCCGACCAGGTCGACGCGCGCGATCAGGTGCCATACCGGCATGCTCATCATCACGTGCAGCACGCACATGCCGAAGACCGCAAACCAGCGCAGCCACCGCAGAGCGCCGCGGATGAACCACGCCGAGGCGGCGACGGCGCCGAACACCAGCGCCATGATCGGCGTGCTCGACGACGACAGCACGACGATGCCGACCGAGAAGACGATGCAGGCGGCGACGCTGAGCCACTGCTGCCGCAGCCAGGCGCGGCAGAAATAGAACGGGATCACGCAGGCCCAGAAGCAGCCGGCCAGGATCGAGTGCGCGAACGCGCCCTGGCACCGCAGCCGGCCGCCGCGGATGTCCGTGAACTCCGGCACGCCGCCCATGACCGCGAACATGTTCTTCGAGGTCCGGTTCTCGACGACGAAGAACACCAGCACGACGGCGCTGCAGACCATGAACACGCCGGCGATCTGCAGCAGGTCGCGGTAGTTCCCGATCACGAGCCGGAAGAAGAAGTAGACCATCACCGCGTCGACCGAGAGGCCGAAGCGGTTGATGAACGCGGCCGCGCTCATGACCTGCAGCGTGCCGGTCACGACCGACACGATGGCCCACAGCAGCAGCGCGCGATCCAGGTGGTTCCAGGCGATCGGGCGCAGGTCGCCGCGCAGGAAGAAGCGCGCCCAGACGACGATCATCAGGACGCGCAGGAACGAGAAGTCGAGCGTGGCGATGATCAGCCGCTGTCCTGCCGGGATGAAGCAGAGCATCAGGACCACCGGCAGGCACAGCCATCGCCGCGGCACGACCAGCGCCAGCACGGCCATCAGGCCGAGTGCGGCGGCACCGATCGGGTGGACCATCTGGTGGCCGCCGAAGTCCGCGCCCGCCTGGATCGGGACCTCTGGATCCTGGATCAATGGCAGCACGGCGTCATCTCTTCGGCGTTTCCGCCGGCCGGACTCTATCCGCCGGCGTGCGCCGACGCAGGCTCTGGTTTCCGTCGCAGCGCGTACCTACCGTGCTCGCCGTGAGCTCGCCACGCACCGCCGCGATCCGCTCCGCGCTGGCCATCGGCCTCGCGATCCTCGTCGCCGCCTGCTCGTCGGCGCCGCCGTTCGACGCCAAGGCCGTGGCGATGGAGTGGGCCGCCTACATGCAGCGCGACTACGTGCTGCGGCCCGGTGACCGCCTGTCGGTGCGCGTCGAACTGATCCGGCCCGAGGGCGGCGACACGCAGGACACGTCGCAGGAAGTGCGCGTGTCGCCGACCGGCACGATCGATCTGCGGCAGCTGTCGGCGCCGCTGCACGTCGGCGGCCGCTCGGTCGCGGCGACCCGGTCGGAGATCCTCGAAGCCTACAAGCTGCAGTTCAACGACCCGCGCGTGACCGTCAGCCTGGTAGAGGCCGCGGCGCAGTCGGTGTACGTCTGCGGCGAAGTGCGTTCGGGCGGCCCGATCGCCTACCAGCCCGGCCTGACGATGACGCAGGCGATCGCGGCGGCCGGCAGCTTCCACTACACGATCAAGCACTCGGACGTGCGGATCCTGCGGCTGGGGCCGGACGGCAGCAACCGCACGTTCCGCGTCAACCTCGAAGCCGTGCTGCTCGAGCAGTATCCGGACTTCCTGCTGCTGCCGGGTGACGTCGTCTACTGCCAGACCTCGGGCATCGCCGACGCCGGCAACTGGGTCGACCTCTGGTTCCGCCGCCTGCTGCCGTTCTCGATCGGCGGGCCGGCGCTGGGCTCGTTCCAGTGACCGAGCCGCGGCAGCTGCGGGTCTGCATGGTCGTGCACGCCTACTACGAAGGCGATGCACGCGTGCGCCGCTACGCCGAGTCGCTGGCGGCGGCCGGCCACCGGGTCGACGTGCTCGCGCTGCGCGACCGCGACAAGCCGAAGCGGGAGCAGCTGCGCGGCGTGTCGGTACACCGGCTGCCGTTGTCGCGGCGCCGCGGTGGCACGCTGCGCTACCTGTTCGAGTACGTCTGGTTCACGCTGCTGTGCGGCTTCGTGCTGACCTGGCGCGCGCTGCGCTACGACGTCGTGCACGTGCACAACATGCCCGACTTCCTGGTGTTCGCGGCGATCGTGCCGCGGCTGCTCGGCCGCCTCGTGCTGCTCGACGTGCACGACCTGATGCCGGAGGTCTGGTGCAGCAAGTTCAAGACCAGCGTCCGCCACCCGGGCATCTGGCCGATCCGCGTGCAGGAGTGGCTCTCGCACCGCTTCGCCAGCGCCTGCTGCTTCGCGACCGAACGTTTCCGCCAGGGTGCGCTCGCGCGCGGCACCTGCCGCGCCGACCGTTCGATCGCGGTCATGAACGCCGCCGACACGACGCTGTTCGACGCGGCCCGCCACCCGTGGCGCGGCCCCGAGCGCGCCGGTGAGTTCGTCGTGCTCTACCTCGGCACGGTGTCGCACCGGCACGGTGTCGACCAGTGCGTGCGCGTGTTGCCGCTCGCGGCGAAGAAGGTGCCCGGCATCCGGCTCGTGATCCACGCCAAGCTGTCGGAAGCCGAAGGCAAGCCGATGCAGGAGCTGAAGGACCTGGCGCACGAGCTGGGCGTCGCCGACCGCGTCTCTGTGCGGCCGCCGCTGCCGCTGCAGGAAGTGCCGGCCGTGATGAGCCGGGCGTCGGTAGGCGTGTTCACGCCGCACCTCGACGTGCACATCGACATGGCGTTGTCGCTGAAGGTGCCGGAGTTCGTCGCGATGGGGGTGCCGGTGGTCGCCGTGCGCACGTCGATCATGACCTCGCTGTTCCGCGAGGACGAGGTCGCGATGTTCGCCGACGGCGACCTGCCCGCGTTCGCCGACCTGCTGGCGCGCCTCGACGCCGATCCGGCCTTCGGCCGCGGCATGGCCGAACGGGCGCGGCGCTTCACGCGCGAGCACGCCTGGGAGAACGAGTTCGCCGGCTACGTCGAGCTGATGCAGCGCCTGCTGCGGACTCCGCTGGCGGGGGCGAAGCGAGGCTGAGCGCGTGCGCGCCGTCGCCAACGCACTGCTGCTGCTGGTCGCCGCGGCTGTGCTGCTGCCGCTCGCGTTCGCGATCGGTCTCGTGCTGCTGCTGGTCTTCGTCGCCGTCGACATGCTGTGGCTGCCGGTCGTGCGGTTGCGCCGGGGCCGCTGGCAGGCACAGCGGCCCGATACGCGCTCGGCGTCGATCGTGACCGTGACCTGGAACGGCAAGCACCACCTCGAAGGCCTGCTGCCGTCGCTGCGGCGCGAAGTGCTCGCGCACGGCGGCGACCACCAGGTGATCGTCGTCGACAACGGCAGCACCGACGGCACCGTCGAGTGGCTGCGCGCCGAGCACCCGTGGGTCGAGATCGTCGCGCTGCCCGAGAACCGCTACTTCGTGCGCGGCAACCGTGCCGGCGTCGAGCACGCGCGCCGCGACGTGCTGGTGTTCCTGAACAACGACATGGTCGTGCAGCCCGGCTTCCTGGCGCCGCTGCTCGAAGGGCTCGCGGCGCCGGCCGTGTTCGCGGTCGCGGCCGAGGTGTTCTTCAAGGACCCGAACAAGCGCCGCGAGGAGACCGGCCGCACGCGCGGCGAACTGCGCCACGGCCGACTGAAGCTCGCGCACGTGCTGCCCGGCCGCGACGAGCGCGAGCTGGCGTTCGTGCCCACGCTGTGGGCCGGCGGTGGCAGCGCCGCGTTCGATCGGCGTGCCTACGACGCGATCGGCGGCTTCGACACGCTGTACGACCCGTTCTACATGGAGGACATGGGCCTCTCGTACGAGGCCTGGAAGCGCGGCCTGCGCGTGCTGTTCACGGCGCGCAGCTCGGTGCTGCACGAGCACCGCGGCACCAGCCGCAAGGCGTTCGGCGACGACTACGTCGACGCGATGATCCGCCGCAACCAGCACCTGTTCCTGTGGCGCAACGTGACCGATCCGACGCTGTTCGGCGACCTGCTGGTGGCGATGCCGTGGGCGATGCTGCTGCGCAGCAAGCGGCCCGGCCGCAGCCGCGCCTACGGGCTCTGGTTCGAGTTCCGCGCGCTGGCGCGCGCGCTGCCGCGGCTGCCGCAGGCGCTGGTCGGCCGCTGCCGCGCGCGGCCGTTCCACGTGCGCCGCGATGCCGACGTGTTCCGCTGCGCGAACTCGATCGCCGCCTACCGCCGGTCCGAACACGTCTCGCTCGGCCCGCTGGCGACGCCGCAGCCGCACGGGCGCCGCATCCTGGTGCTCAGCGCGCGGCTGCCGCGGCTCGGTTACGATGGCTCGTGGACCGTGTTCCGGCGGCTCGCGGCGCAGGCGAAGGTGCACCGCGTGACGCTGTTCGCGTTCGTCGAACCGGGCGACGACGGCACGGCGGCGGCGGCGCTGCGCGCCGAAGGGCTCGAAGTCGTGACCGCGGTGCGCGTGCGCAATCCGATGCCCGGCAACCTGCACCACACGGTGCCGGCGCGGTGGTGGCGCGACTACAGCGCGCCGGCGATGCGCGAAGCGGTCGTGCGCGTGCTCGAGTCGACCGACCACGACCTCGTGCAGATCGAGTACCCCGAACTGCTGCACCTGCTGCGCGACGTCGACAAGTGCGCGCCGTGGCTCTACACGTGCCACGAGTCGGCGGGCTTCGCGGCGCAGCGCGCGGCGCGGCTCGCGCGCGGCCTCGGCCGGCTCGCGGCGGCGTTCCGCGCCGTGCAGGCGACCGCGCACGAGCTCGCGCTGCTGCGCCGCGTCGACCACGTGATCGCGCTGTCGACCGCCGATCGCGACTTCCTGGCCGCGCGCGCGCGCGGGCTGCCGTGCTCGGTCGTGCCGTGCGGCGGCGAGGTCGAGGTCGTGCCCGCGACTGCCGTGGCCGAAGCGCCGGCGACCGCGATCTTCGTCGGCTACTTCCGGCACGGGCCGAACGTCGACGCCGCCACCTGGCTGTGCGACGCGATCCTGCCGCACCTGCGGGCGAGCCTGCCCGCGGCGACGGTGCGGCTGGTCGGGCGCGACGCGCCGCCGGCCGTGCAGGCGCTGGCGCAGCGGCCCGGCGTCGAGGTCGCCGGCTACGTGCCGGACCTCGCGGCCGAGATGGCAGCGGCGACCGTGGTCACGCTGCCCCTGCGGCAGGGCAGCGGGTTGCGCGGCAAGCTGCTCGAGGCCTGGAGCGCCGGCAAGGCCGTCGTCGCGACGCGCGTCGCCTGCGAGGGCACGGCCGCGGTCGACGGCGAACACTGCCTGATCGCCGACGAACCGGCCGCGTTCGCGGCCGCGATCGCGCGCCTGTGCGGCGATCCGGCGCTGCGGGCGCGGCTCGGGGCCGCCGGCCGCGCGCTCGCGCACGCGCAGCACGGCACCGCCGGCATCGTCGCCGCCTACGACGCGGTCTACGAACGGCTGGCCGGAGGTCGCTCGTGAAGGTGGCGGTGTTCCTGACCTGCGACCGCGCCGCCGCCGACGCGCTGCTGGCCCGCGTGCGCGCGCGCTGGCCCGACGCATTGCTGGTCGGCTTCGCCAACGACGAGGACCGCGACTGGCTCGCGGCGCGCCACGCGACCGTCGAACTGCGCCGCGACAAGCCGCCGGGTGGCCGGCTCGCGTTCGTGCGCGCGCTGCGCCGCGAACGCTTCGCCGAGGTCGTCGTCGCCTGGCACGGCGGCGAACGGCTGCAGCCGCTGCGGCTCGCCGCGCTCGCACTCGGGCGCCTGGCGCTGGCGACCGACGAGCGCGGCAACGAACGCCGCGTCGGCTGGTGGCGACCGTGGACCTGGGGCCCGCACCTGCTGCGCCGCGGCTTGACCGCCGACCCGCTGTTCGTCGCGCGGTGCCTCGCGGCGTGTTACCGCGCCACGCTCGGACTCGTACTGGCCCTGGTCTGGCTGCCGCTGCGGCTCGCGGTGCTGCGGCTCTGCGGCCGCCCGGGACGACCTGCGTAGGAGCGGTCGACGGGCCGCGACCCTAAGATCCGCGCCCGATGAAGATCGCCTGCATCGGTGGTGGCCCCGCGTCGCTGTACTTCGCCATCCTGCTGAAGAAGCGCGACCCGGCGGCGCAGATCGACGTGTTCGAGCAGAACCGGCCCGACGACACGTTCGGCTGGGGCGTCGTGTTCTCCGACGAGACGCTCGGCAACTTCGAGCAGGCCGATCCGGAGAGCTTCGCGCGCATCCAGCAGAACTTCGCCTACTGGACCGACATCGACACGTTCCACGCCGGCGCCAAGGTCACCAGCACCGGCCACGGCTTCTGCGGCCTCGCGCGCGTGCGGCTGCTGCAGATCCTGCACGACCGCTGTCGCGAACTGGGCATCCGGCTGCACTTCCAGCAGGCGATCGCGGACATCGACGCGGTGGTCGCCGCGCACGACCTCGTCGTCGCGGCCGACGGCGTCAACAGCAAGGTGCGCGAGCGCTACGCGACGTCGTTCCGGCCGCACCTCGACTGGCGCAAGTGCAAGTTCGCGTGGTTCGGCACGACGAAGCGCATGACCGCGTTCACGTTCGTGTTCCAGCCGACGCAGTGGGGGCTGTTCCAGGTGCACGCGTATCCGTTCGAGACGGGGCGCGGCACCTGGATCGTCGAGTGCCGCGAGGAGACCTGGCGCAAGGCCGGCCTCGACCGGCTCGACGAGGCACAGTCGGCGGCGTTCTGCGAGCAGCTGTTCGCCGAGCACCTGCACGGCGAGAAGCTGCTGACCAACCGTTCGATCTGGCGCACGTTCCCGACCATCCGCTGCGCGTCGTGGCACCACGACAACGTGGTGCTGCTCGGCGACGCCGCGCACACGGCGCACTTCTCGATCGGCTCGGGCACCAAGCTCGCGATGGAGGACGCGATCGTGCTCGCCGACGCGGTCGCCGCGCACCCGCGGTCGGTGCCGGCGGCGCTGCAGGCCTACGAGCAGGCGCGGCGGCTCGACGTGCTGAAGATCCAGCGCGCGGCGCAGACCAGCCTCGAGTGGTTCGAGAACAGCGAACGCTACCTCGGCCAGAGTCCGGAGCGCTTCGTGTTCAACCTGATGACGCGCAGCAAGAAGATCACCTACGACAACCTGCGGCTGCGCGACCCGGCGCTGGTCGCGCGCGTCGACGCGGTGGTCGCGCGCGAAGAGGGGGCGACCGGCGAACCGCCGCCGCCGCCGGCGTTCGCACCGTTCACGGTGCGCGGCCTGCGGCTGCCGAACCGCGTCGTCGTGTCGCCGATGTGCCAGTACTCGGCGCCGGACGGCGTGCCCGGCGACTGGCACCTCGTGCACCTCGGCAGCCGCGCGGTCGGCGGTGCCGGCCTCGTGTTCACCGAGATGACCGACGTCGAGGCCGACGGCCGCATCAGCCCCGGCTGCACCGGCATCTGGAACGAGACGCAGATGGCCGCCTGGCGCCGCATCGTCGACTTCGTGCACGCGAACTCGGCGGCGAAGATCGGCCTGCAACTCGCGCATGCCGGTCGCAAGGGCTCGTGCAGCCGGCCGTGGGAAGGCGACGCGCCGCTGGCGCGCGGCGGCTGGCAGACGATCGGTCCGTCGGCGATCCCGTTCCGCGCCGGCTGGCCGCTGCCGAAGGCGATGGACGCCGCCGACCTCGCACGCATCGAGGCGGCGTTCGTGCGCGGGGCGCAGCTGACCGACCGCGCCGGCTTCGACGTGCTCGAACTGCACATGGCGCACGGCTACCTGCTGTCGAGCTTCCTGTCGCCGCTGGCGAACCAGCGCAGCGACGAGTTCGGCGGCAGCCTCGCCAACCGCGCGCGCTTCCCGCTGCGCGTGCTGGCCGCGGTGCGCGCGGTGTGGCCGCAGCACAAGCCGCTGTTCGTGCGCATCTCGGCGACCGACTGGTTCGACGACGAACGGCGCGGCTTCACGGCCGACGAGTCGGTGCAGTTCGCGCGCTGGCTGAAGGAAGGCGGCTGTGACGTCGTCGACGTCTCGACCGCGGGCAACGTGCCCGAGTCGCGGCCGGCCTACGGCCGCATGTACCAGGTGCCGTTCGCCGAGCGGATTCGCAGCGAGGCCGGGATCCCGGTGATGGCGGTCGGCGCCATCCAGGGCATCGACCACGCGCACACGATCGTCGCCGCGGGCCGCGCCGACCTCTGCGCGATCGCGCGCGGCTTCCTCGCCGATCCGTACCTGGTGCAGCGCGAGGCCGGTGTGCGGCAGGTCGCCGCGCATGCCTGGCCGCCGCAGTACTTGGCGGCGCGGCCCTGAGCATCCGCGGGCCGGACGGATCGGCGGTCGGGTTGCCCGGAATCCGGGCGCTGCTGCGGTGGACCGCAGGTCAGAGCAGCGCGGCGCCGACCAGCGCGGCGGCGAGCAGGCACGCGAGCGGCGCCATGCGCTGCGGCCGCAGCGCCAGCAGGAGCAGCGCGCCGGCCGCCAGCAGCCACTGCAGCGGCGCCACCAGCGCCGCCGCGAGCTGCAGTGCGATCGCGACCACGAGCCCGCCGACGGCGGCCGTGATGGCGTCGAGCAGCGCGTGCAGCCGCGGGGCCTGCACGGCCCGTTCGAGCGGCGCGTGCAGGCACAGCGGGAACACGAACGCCGGCGCGAAGATGCCGACCGTCACCAGCAGCGCGCCGGCGACGCCGCCGCCGGCCCAGCCGACCCACGTGCCGACGATCACCATCGGCGCCGGCAGCACGCTGCCGACCGCGAGACCGTTCACGAAGTCGGCCTGGCCCATCCAGCCGCCGGAGCCGACCGCGGCCTGCTGCAGGAACGGCAACACCGTGTAGGCGCCACCGAACGTCAACAGGCCCGCACCGAGGCCGGTGCCGAGCAGCGTGCCGGCTCCGGGCGCCACCACGTCGGCCGCCGCGGCGGCCGGCGCCGCGGCGATGCCGAAGCCGGCCCACAACGTCGCCGCGACCGCGCTCGCGAGGCCGATGCCGGTGCGCACCGTGCTGCCGCGCGTGGCGGTGCGCCACAGCCGCCACGCGCCGCGCGCGACCAGCGCCACGACCACCGCCTGCATGCCGGCGAACGCGGCGACGAGCCAGGCCGGCCAGGGCGCGAGGCCGAACAGCAGCCAGCTCGCCAAGAGCATCAGCGAGAGCCCTGGCAGCACGAACGCCAGCCCGGCGACGAGGCCGCCGAGCCGGCCGCGCGCCAGCATGCCGAACCAGATGCACAGTTCGGTCGCCTCCGGGCCCGGCAGCGCCTGGTAGACCGCGAGCACGCGGCGGAAGCGCGCCTCGTCGGTCCAGCGTTCGTGTTCGACCAGCTCCGCGTGCAGCGCCGCGATCTGCGGCACCGGGCCGCCGAACGCGGTGGCGCCAAAACGCAGGAACCGCCGCGCCAGCGCCGCGAGCGTCAGGCGCGGTGGGCCGGGCGGCGCGCTCACTTCTGCATCTGGCGGAACAGCCGGAACAGGTCGCTGTCGGTCGACAGCACCAGATTCGTCGAACTGCCGAGCACGGCGCGGTAGGTCGTCAGCGTCTGCAGGAACGCGAACAGGTCGCGCGCCTCCGGGCTCTGGCCGTAGGCCTCGGCGTAGATGCGCGTCGCCTCGGCGTCGGCCTCGCCGCGCGTCTGCTGCACCTGCCGGTAGGCGATCGACTCGACCTCGCGCAGGTCGCGTTCCTTGCGGCCGAGGATGCGCGCGGCCTCGCCTTCGCCCTCGCTGCGGAACCGCTGCGCGATCTGCTGCCGCTCGGTGATCATGCGCTGGTAGATCGTCGGCAGCACGGCGCTGTTGTAGTTGACGCGCTTGATGCGCACGTCGAGCAGTTCGATGCCGAGCGGCACCAGCTTCGGCGCCGAGGCCGCCAGCACGTCCTTCTCGATCTCGAGCCGGCCGCGGCGCGCCTGGCGCAGCACCGACGTGCCCGTCGACTGGCCCTTCGCTTCGGCCGGCACCGTGCGCGCCTTGTCGCTGCGCACGATCTCGATCAGCTCGTGGCCTGCGACGGCGCTGCGCACCTCGCTGCCGATGATGTCCTCGAGCCGCGAATCGGCGCTGCGTTCGTCGCGCAGCGACTCGAAGAACTTCAGCGGGTCGGCGATGCGCCAGCGCGCGAACGTGTCGACCTCGATGTAGGTCTTGTCCTTGGTCGGCATCTGCGTCGCGGTTCCGTCGAACTCGAGCAGCCGCTTCTCGAGCCGGTGCACTTCCTGCACGAACGGCGTCTTCCAGTGCAGGCCGGGCTCGCTGATCGGTTCGCCGACGACGCGGCCGAACTGCGTCAGCAGCACGGTTTCGGTCTGGTGCACGGTGAAGAACGCGCCGCCGAACACCAGCACCAGCAGCACGGCGCCGGCCAGGATCAGGATCGGGACGATTCTCATCGCGCGTCCTCCTTGCGGCTGCCCTGCAGCATCGGCAGCAGCTGGGTCACGCGTTCGTCGACGATCCACTTGTCGCCCATCGTGGGCAGCACGTCGCGCATTGTCTCGAGGTAGAGCCGCGTGCGCGTGACCTCGGGCGCCTTCACGTATTCGGCCAGCACGGCGTTGAACGCGGTCGCGTCGCCGAGCGCTTCGTTGACGCGCTTCAGCTTGTAGCCCTCGGCCTCGCTGATGCGCTGCGCGGCCTCGCCCTGCGCCCGCGGCACGGTCTTGTTGTACTCGCCGTTGGCGACGTTGATCGCGCTCTCGCGGTCCTGCTCGGCCTTGTTGACCTCGTTGAACGACGCCTGCACGTCGCGCGGCGGGTTGACGTTCTTCAGCTGGATCTGGTCGATCGCGACGCCGAGCTGGTAGGCCTTCGCCATCACGCCGAGGCGCTCGAGCGCGACGTTCTCGATCTCCTGGCGGCCGACCGTGATGACCTCGTCGACGGTGCGGTCGCCGACGACTTCGCGCATGACCGCTTCGCTGAGGTCGCGCAGCGTCGTCGAGGGATTGCGGACCTCGAACAGGTGGCGCTGCGGATCGTCGATGCGGTACTGCACGACCCATTCGACCAGCGCCGCGTTGAGGTCGCCGGTGACCATGCTCTTCTCGCGCTCCGGATCCTGGCCGTACTGCCAGACGTTGGTCGCCTCCGGCGTCTGGAAGCCGAACTCGAGCTTCATCTGGCGCCGGGTCTGCACGACCTCGACCGAGTCGATGCCGAACGGCAGCTTGAAGTGCAGACCCGGGTCGGCGGTCGAGGTGTAGCGGCCGAAGCGCAGCACCACGCCGACGCCGTCGGCGGGCACCTGGTAGGTCATCGTCAACAGCGCGATCGGGATCAGCAGCAGCGGCAGCCACCGGAGGTGGCGCAGCGGCGACGGTCGGTCGCCAGGCAGCAGCGTGGGGCGGTTCATGGGCGGCGCTTGTACCCGCGCCGCCATCGTGGGCCCAGCGAATCAGGCGCGGCGGACCCGGCCCGCCCGCCTGTGTGCTCAGCGCGTGCGCCGGGCCGCCGCCAGGGCCGCCTTCGCCGCCGCCGCGCGCTGCCGTTCGCGGTCTTTCTCGCGCTGCGCGACCGAACGCTCGGCGCGCGGGAAGCGCTTGCCGTCGTCGACCCACTCGTTGTTGTCGTAGTAGGCGCGGCCGTAGTCGACGAACGCCTCGACGTCGAACGCGGCCAGCGCCACGAACGGCTGCGCCGCGAGCCGGTCGTGCACGAGCTGCCGGATCGGCTTCAGCTGCATCTGGCCGTGCGCGTCGAGCAGCGGCGCGCCGCCGCTGTCGCACAGCACGGTGTCGCGCGGCTCGCGGCCGGCCCGCATCAGCTCCTCGTGGCGGTCGAAGTGCTGCCACTCGTCGCGCTGCGTCACCGCCGCGCGCCCCGCGGCCGTGTGCAGCGAGCGCCACATCGCGAGCTTCGCGTCGCGCGGCCGTTCGTCGTGGTGCAGCGAGTGCAGCTCGAGCGCGAGCCGCAATTCCGCGGCCAGTTCGGCCGGGTGCCAGAAGCCGGGCAGCGCGTGCACGACGGTGCCGTCGGCGGCGAGCACCAGCAGCTGCACGTTGCGGCCGCCGGCGCCGTTCGTGGTGCCGACCGCACTCTGGGTGCAGCGGTAGCCGTGCGAGGCGCCGACGTGGCGGTCGCGTTCGATGTTGTGCGCGCCGAGCACGAAGCGTTCGCGCAGCAGGTCCAGGACTTCTTCATTGGGCAGGGTCACGCCCCGCAGGCTTTGCAGCGCGCTTCAAGCGAAGCCGTCGAGTTCGCCGAGCGCCTGCAGCCACAGCACCGGCTTGCCGGTCGCCGCCGACTCCAGCCGCGCCGCGGCGAGGTCGTCGAGCCACGGCAGCGCGGTCACGGTGGCGACGGCCCGGGCCAGCGCCTTGCCGGCGACCTGCGGCCCGGTCGTCGTCGGGTCGGGCTGGACCGGCGGCGGTGCCGGCACGGCGGGGGCCGCGGGGGTCGGCGACTCCAGTGCGGCCATCGGGCCGCAGCCCGGGATCTGGGTCGGCGGCGGCAGCAGCGGCATCGCACCGGCCGGTGCACCCAGGTACATCTGCGCGTTCAGGGCCGCGCCGGAGAGAAGCGTGCACAGGCACGCAGCCAGCAGGGGTCGTCGCATCGTGGCTCCGTGGTCGGGACAGGCAGGGGGCTCGGCGTCAGACCGCTGCCGTGGCGGCGCGTAAGGCGGCGGCCGGGAATTCGTCGGTGGTGGGACGGGGGCTGTCGTGCGCGGCCATGGTGCGAGGCCGCCTGCCGGGGGCGGTAGGTGTCGACCGGGAACGGGCCGAAGCGGAGCAGTTCGGAGGGCGTGGACCTGGCGCGGACTTCGGAGTGTGACTGTCCGTGGCTCCGTCGAACGGTTGTCCGCCGACAGCCGTCAGTCGGCGAACACGGCAGCGAGCGTCGGTGCGCTGAGCACCGCGCGTGCGATGTCGCGGTAGGCGCGGCGCAGGATACCAACCGGTGCGCGATCGCGCGTCCGCCGGGCGTCACCAGCAAGGCGTGGAACAGCGCGGATGGGGTGCACGGGTGGTTGGGTGGGTCGGTCGGCGGGATGGGATCTGATCCTGGCGAACGCGAAGGCTCGGCGTGGCCGGGAGTTGGCGGCGCGGTCATCCCCGTCGGCCCGGCGCGGCGGGGTGTGGCGACTGGTTCGAACAATGGGTCAAAGCCGTGGGCGCGTGGGCCCGGTTGACGGCGCGTCCAGTCGGGGTAGCGTGGCGATTGGATCAGGGGATCCGATCCTCCAAGGAGACGCACGATGCTCGTCACTCACTCACTCACTCACTCACCGGCACGCCGTGCCCTGGTCCGGACCTGACGATTGAGGCGACGCCGGCGCTGGTCTTCAACCTGTAGTCGAGGAGAGCATGAGCCATCGCACCCGTTCTTGTCGGCCGACTGGCGCGCCAAGGTTCGTTGCGGCCGCCGTGAAGGCTGTGGCTGCCATCTGCGCGCCGCTCGGCGCGCAGATGGCGGTGCCCAGCACGGTGCGTTGCTGGGACGCCGCCTGGTTCGACACGATCGTATCGCAGGGCTCCGTGGTCGACATAGATGCCTATGTCGATGCGACCGGAGTAGCGCTTGCCGACGGAACAATCCATGTGCGAGGCTCCAACTACACTGCGTACGGCGTGCCGGCCCTGCCTCCGGGCATGAAGTACGTCTCCTTCTCGCTGGGCTACATGTGTGTGGGGCTGCGGTCTGATGGCACGCTGGTGCAGTGGGGTATCGGTGCACCGTTGACGCCACCACCGCAGCCAGTCGGCGGCAATCCATGGGTGAAGGTGGATGCCGGTGGTGCGTTCGCTTTCGCACTGCATGCCAATGGTACCGTGACCGCTTGGGGCAACAACCAGGGGGGGCAGTTGAATGTGCCGGTACTCCCGGTTGGCCTCCGCTACCTGGAGGTCGAGGGCGGTGATTCGTTCGGAGTGGGTTTGGTGTCAGATGGGACACTCCGCGCCTGGGGTCTCAACACGTACGGCCAAACCAGCCTGCCGCCGATCCCAGTGGGCAAACGAGTGATGGAGATATCGGTGGGGGTGTGGCACACGCTGGCCTTGCTGGACGACGGCAGCGTGGTGTCGTGGGGCCGGAATCTGCTCGGTGAGTGCAATGTTCCGACGCCTCCCGTCGGCGTGCGCTACATCGACATCGCTGCTGGGACCGCGCACAGTGTCGCGGTGCGCTCCGATGGCACGCTGGTGGCATGGGGCGACAATGGCCTGGGGCAGAGCAACCCGCAGGTGCCACCCCCGGGAATGCACTGGAAGCGCATTGCCGCCGGATCTGCGCACACAGTGGCGCTGCGTTCGGACGACAAGTTGTGCGTGTGGGGCAGCGGCAGCCTTGGAAGAGGTGAACTGCCTGCGCCATTGCCACAATCCGAGCGCTACATCGATGTCGCGACCGGCGGTGCGCACTATCTCGCTCTGCGGTCGAACGGTACGATCGACAGCTTCGGGTCGTCTGCCTACGGGCAACTCTCCACGCCGCCACTGCCCGCCGGCATGAATTACACCGCCGTTGACGCGTCCTGGGCCAACTCGTTGGCTCTGCGCTCCGATGGTCGCCTTCTCGTGTGGGGTGACAATAGCGCCGCTCAGTGCAATGTGCCGCTGACGCCGCCTGGAACCACCTATGTGCGCGGCGCCGTGGGCCTCGGCCACACCGTTGCGATTCGGTCTGACGGCGTGGCAATGGCCTGGGGCGCCAACCAGTCCGGCCAGTGCAACCTCCCGCCCCTGCCGGTGGGGCTGGCTTACGTCGATGTCGCCGCCAGCGAGCGAAACACCTTGCTCCTGCGTTCGGACGGGCAGATCGTGGTTTGTGGCTCCACCTACAACCTCTTGCAGAACGTGCCGCCGCTGCCGCCGGGCCTCACCTACACCAGCGTGACGGCGACCCGAGTGTCAGCCGCGGCCCTGCGTTCCGACGGCACGCTTGCGGAGTGGGGCTCGGTGCCCGGTGCATTCTGGGTGCCGCAGCCGACGCTGCCGGCCGGCGTGTACTTCGTGCAGGTAGCTGGAGGCGACATGCATTTCGTGGGGCGAAGCTCCGATGGCGAAGCCTACAGCTGGGGCACGATTCACCCGGGATGGGTGCCGGTACACGTCGTGCCGCCAACCGACTCCAAGACATCGTACTTGGACGTCGACGGCGGCGACCTGATCAGCATCGGGCTGGTCGGCCACAAGAGCACCTACACGACGTTCGCGCCCGGCTGCGCCGGCACGCTGCCGGCGGCGTCGTTGGTGCCGCGCGACACGCCACAGATCGGCAAGACGCTGGCCGTGCAGATCGACCAGTTGCCACTCGACCTCGCGGTCGTGGTGTTCGGCTGGCAGCGGTTGCCGACACCGGTGCCGCTGACGGCTGTCGGCATGCCGGGATGCCATCTGCACGTCTCGCTCGATGCGCTGGTGCCGCTCGCGGGCACCGGCGGCCGCGGCCAGATCGTGCTGCCGATTCCGTTCCTGCCGGCGTTGGTCGGGGTGCAGTTCCACCACCAGGCGTGGGTGCTCGATCCGAACGCGAACGCGTTCGGCGGCGTCGTCTCGGCGGCGGCTGCCGGACGGATCGGTGGCTGACCACCAGAGCGCCGCGCTACGCTGCCGCGCGTGCTGCCGTCTCGAACGTTCGATCCGCATCGGCCGAACCAGAGGCCCGCGACCATGACCGCCGCGGCGGCGGCGCTGCTGCTCGCGACCGCTGCCTGCGGCGGTGCCAATGCAGCGCCCGCAGCCGCATCCGCGGCGCGCGCGCCGGCCGAGCCGCAGGGTCCGCAGCCGGGCGTCGGCGAGTTCACGGCCTACCGCCAGACGATGCCGCGCAGCGAGGTCGCGTTCGACATGGTGCCGGTCGCCGGCGGCCGGTTCCGCATGGGCAGCCCCGCCGACGAGCCGGGCCGCGACGACGACGAAGGGCCGCCGATCGAGGTCGAGGTCGAGCCGTTCTGGATGGGGCGCTGCGAGGTCACCTGGGCCGAGTACGACCTCTGGAACACCGACACCGAACGGCCGCAGAGCAAGCGCCCCGACGGCATCGCGCGGCCGACGCCGCCGTACGTCGACATGACGTTCCAGATGGGCCGTGACGGCTATCCGGCGATCGGCATGTCGCACGTGGCGGCGCGCCAGTACTGCAAGTGGCTCAGCGACCAGACCGGCCGCTTCCATCGCCTGCCGACCGAGGCCGAATGGGAGTACGCGTGCCGCGCCGGCGCCGCGACGGCCTACGCGTTCGGCGACGATCCGGCGCGGCTCGGCGAGTTCGCGTGGTTTGGCGGCAACAGCGCGCGCGAACTCGAGCGCGGCGCCAAGCCGGTCCCGGCCTACCAGAAGGTCGGCACCAAGCCGGCCAATGCGTGGGGCCTGTGCGACCTGCACGGCAACGTCGCCGAGTGGGTCGCCGACGCCTATCTGGCGGACGCCTACGCCGAGGCCCACGGTGCGGCGCCGCGCCGCGCGCCGTACCTGCCGCCCGGCCGCGATGCGAGCGGGCGGCCGGTGCGCTTCCCGCACACGGTGCGCGGCGGCAGCTGGCGCGACGCGGCGCCGGCGCTGCGGTCGGCCGCGCGCGAACCTTCCGTCCCGGAATGGAACGAGCGCGATCCGCAGATCCCGAAGAGCTGGTGGTACCTGACCGACGCGCAGCACATAGGCTTCCGGGTCGTGCGGCCCTGGCGCGAGCCGACCGCGGCCGAGCGCAAGCAGTACGAGGAACCGTGACCGCGCGGCCGGCGGCCCGGGTATCCTGCCCTGGCCTGCCCGCGACACCTCCCTCGTTGCCATGTTGATCCCTGCCGGCCGCGCTGCTGCGGCCCTGTTGTTCCTGCTCGCGCCGATCGCGGCGCAGGCCCACGGTGCGCCCGCGCTCGGATGGGCCGAAGCGAACCGCCGCGCCGAACTGGCGCGCTGGCTGTCGCTGAAGTTCGCCGAGTTCGACACCGCGGGTCCGTTGCCGGTGTTGCCGGCCGAGTGGACCGCGGCGCCGCCGGCCGCCGACGCGCGCGGCTACTTCGTCGTGCAGTTGCGGCCGCCGGTGACCGAGGCGCAGAAGCAGACGCTCGTCGCCGCCGGGCTCGAGCTGCTCGACTACGTGCCGAACCACGCGTTCTTCGTGCGGGCTAGCGGTGCGGCCGTGCAGCGCGCGGTCGCGCTCGGCCTCGCGGTGTGGTCGCAGCCGCTGCACCCCGCCTGGCGCATCGAGCCCGAACTGCTGCAGCCGCACGCGGCCGCACGCTACGCGGTGCTCGGCTTCCAGGGCGTGAAGCTGCACGAACTGCGCGCGCAGGTCGAAGCGACCGGCGCAGCCGTCGACGAGGCGCACGACGCGATCGACCGCGAACTGCTGATCGTGAGGCCGGGTCCGGGCGGCCTGCTCGCGCTGGCGCAGTGCGCCGACGTGCAGTGGGTCGAGCGCGAGGGCATCGCGATGCCGCGCAACGACACGATGACGTGGACGATCCAGACCGGCGTCAGCAACAGCCGCACGATCTGGGATCGCGGCCTGCACGGCGAGGGCCAGATCATCGGCCACATGGACGGCCGCATCGCGACCACGTCGTGCTACTTCAGCGACCCGGCCAACGCGATCGGACCGAACCACCGCAAGATCGTCTACAGCTCCGGCACGGGTTCGAGCGACTCGCACGGCACGCACACGGCCGGCACCGCGGTCGGCGATTCGTTCCCGGTCAACGGCTCGACCACTCGCCGCGGCATCGCCTGGGCGGCGCGCATCGCGCACAGCAGCAACTACACGACCAGCGGCTGGGCGACGTTCGCGGCCACGCACCGCAGCAACGGCGCGCGCATCCACACCAACTCGTGGGGCAACGACGGCACCACGGCCTACAACACGCACTGCAACGCGATCGACCTGTTCTCGTGGAACAACGAGGACAGCCTCGTGCTGTTCGCCGAGACCAACCTGACGACGCTGCGCAATCCCGAGAACGCGAAGAACCTGGTCGCGGTCGGCAACACCACCAACGGCACCGGCACCGGTTCGGTCTGCAGCGGCGGCGCCGGGCCGACGGCCGACGGGCGCCGCAAGCCCGACCTGTTCGCGCCCGGGTGCAGCCTGAACTCGGCCAGCACCGGTTCGTGCGGCGGCACGACGCTGACCGGCACCAGCATGGCCTGCCCGGCGGCCGCCGGCGCGGCGGCGCTGATCCGGCAGTACTTCGTCGACGGCTTCTATCCGTCCGGCGCCGCGAACCCCGACGACTCGCACACGCCGAGCGGCGCGCTGCTGAAGGCGGTGCTGATCAACACCTGCAAGGACATGACCGGTGTCGCCGGCTATCCGAGTGACGGCGAAGGCTGGGGCTCGATCGTGCTCGACGAGTCGCTGTACTTCCCCGGCGACCTCGGCCGCATGTGGGTCGTCGACGCGCGCCGCGCCAACGGCCTCGTGGCCGGCGGCTCGCGCAGCTTCCAGGTCGACGTGACGTCGTTCCTGCGGCCGCTCGAGATCACGCTCGCGTTCACGGACTACCCGGGCACCGTCAACGCCAGCAACCCGGTGGTCGACAACCTCGACCTCCTCGTGACCGCGCCGAACGGCACCGTCTACCGCGGCAACGTGTTCGCGAGCGGCTGGTCGGCGACCGGCGGCACCGCCGACGCCAAGAACAACGTCGAACGCGTCGCCGTGCAGCTGCCGGCTGCGGGCACCTGGACGATCCAGGTCGTCGGCACCGCGGTGCCGCAGGGGCCGTGCGGGTTCGCGTTGTGCGCGACCGGCATGCTGGACGGCGGCTTCGCGCTCGCGTCGGTCGCCAGCTACGGCAGCGGCAAGCCCGGGCAGAACGGCGTGCCGGCGCTGTCGGCGACGCTGCCGTACGTGCCGTCGACCTGGACCGTCAACGTCGCCAACGCCTACCCGAACTGGGTCGGCCTGACGATCTGGGGCCAGAACCAGACCGCGATCCCGTTCGACGGCGGCATCGTCTGGGCCGAGCCGCTGGTGCTCGGCACGTTCACGACGTCGGCGCTCGGCCAGGCCGTGCTGCCGGTCGCGATCCCGCCCGACGTCACGCTCTACGGCGCGAGGACCTACTGGCAGGCTTGGATCCCGTGGGACCCGGGGGCCGCCGGCGAGGGTTGGGCCGCGTCGAATGCGATTCGCATGACGATGGGCAACTGAGGTCGGCGCGGCGCGCGGCGGTCGCGCAGCGATGCGCTGCCGGGCGGACCGGGCGGTCGGGCTTTGGTGGCGGGGGGTGCACCGCTAGGCTGCGGGGCCGCACTCCCCATCGCCACGACCCCGATGAGTTCCAAGCACCGCCGCGGCCTGCCGAAGAAGCGTCCCGACCCCAAGGCCCAACAGGACATCGCCGCCGACCTGCCGGAACTGGAGCCGGTCGACGCGGCGGACCTGCCGACGCTGGAACCGGTCGCCGACGACCTGCCTGTGCTCGAGCCGCTCGAAGCGGCCGACGACGGACCGGTGCGCGTCGACGCCAAGGCCGTCGAAGCGAACTTCCACGTCACGCTGACCGTCACGATCGCGGCGATGCCGAAGGAGCAGGTTGCCGACGCGGTCGTGGCGCCGCTGCGCCGCGCGGCGCAGGCCGAGGGCGTGCGGCACAAGCGGGTGCTGGTGCGGTTCACCGGCGACGCGATCGTCGGCAGCGCCGCCAAGACGCGCGTCGCCGAACTGATGCGCGAGCTGAAGCCGCTGGTCGCGGTCGTGCGGCGCGGCTACGGCGACGAGACCGTGTTCGAAGGGGCGCTGCCGACCGTCGACGTCAACGTGCGCAGCGAAGGCGACACCGTGCACGTCGACGTCGCGACCGGCGCGACCGAGGCCTGCGACCTGACCACCGCACTGACCAAGCACCTGCCGCGCATCGCGGCGTCGCGCGGCAAGGGCTACGTGTTCGCGTTCCGCGGCGCTGCGGCCGGCACCGACGTACACGACCAGATCGCGGCGGTGCTGCACGACGCGGGCGCGGTGCGCGCGACCGTCGACGGCAAGCTGCTGTTCGACCGCGAGCTGACCGACCGCATCACCGTGGCGCCGGCCGGGCGCGACGTCGTGGTCGGCATCGATCCGGCCGCCGACGACGGCACGACGTTGTGGGCGCTGGCCTCGGTGCTGCCGCTGCACGCCGGCGCGATCGGCGGCAAGTCGGTGACCGTGCGGCCGGCGCGGCCGCTGTCGGCTGCGGTGGTCGCGGCCTGCGTCGAATCGTGCCGCCACGCCGGCGCGACGCGCGTCGTGCTGGCCGCCGCCGACGGCGACCGCATCGTCTGGCCGCCGCTGCTCGAGCGCACCGACGGCGCCGCGGTCACACTGCGCGTCGACGCCGGCGGCCGCGAACGGGCAGCGCTGCTGGCCGCGTTCCGCCACGAAGCGGCGGCCCACCGCGGCGCCACCGACGGCCGCGACGTCGTCGTCGACTGGCCCGCCGGCACCACGGTCGACGGCGAGCTGGAGACGTTCTGCCGCGACGAACTCGGGGCGCTGCTGCGGCCCAAGACGCTGGCCTGCACGGTCGCCGGCGCGCAGCGCGAACCGATGCTGCCGGACCCCGCGAGCCTGACCACCAGCGGCGACCAGCTGACGCTGCGCCTCGACACCGAAGCCGGCAAGCCGGTCGAACTGCAGCGCGCCGTCGACCGCCGGCTGGCGTCGCTGCGCGACCGCTTCCGCGGCGCCAGCGTGCGCGTGCAGGTCGCCGGCGCGGCGCCGGTGTCGCGCACGCTGCTGAAGGCGCTCTACGACGGCATCGCGGCGGCCGGCGCGCGGCGGCTCGAGGTCGACGACCACGGCACGGTCGACGTGCTGCTGCCGCCGTTCCTGAACGTCACCAAGGTCGGCGACGAGATCCGCATCGAGGCCGCCGCCGACGCGCGCGGCGCCGACCAGGTCACGCGCGCGCTGCAGCGCGAACTCGCGGCCGATGCGATTCCGGCCGGCGCGACCGTCGTCGTGCAGCCGTCGCCCGCTGCCGAGGCGATCGTCGCCACGGCGATCGCGCGCGGCGCCGGCAAGGTCGTGCTCGGTGGCCCGGCGCCGGTGGTCGTGCACCCGCCGCTGTTCGGCAAGCCCGAGAAGACCGGCCTCAGCCGCCGCCTGCCGGTGACGCCGGGCGGCGACGCGGCGATGGTCGAGCGCCAGGTCGAACGCGAACTGCCGACCGTGCTCGCCAGCCTCGGCGGCATGATGACCGCGACGATCCACGTCGACTGGCCCGGCGCCGAAGCGACGTCGCCGGCCGTCGTGCGGCTGGTGCAGGGCCTGGTCGGCAAGAAGGCCGCGAAGGTGCTGCTGGACGCCGGCGGTAAGCCGGTGCAGCTGCACCCGCCGCTGCCCGGCGCCGCGCCGATCGCGCCGGTCGTCGTGCCGCCGCCGGCGCCGGCACCGGTGGCAGCCCCGGTTGCGCCGTCGCCTGCGGCGCCGGTCGCGCCGTCGGCCCCGGCCGCGTCGGTCCCAGCCGCCGACGACCTGCCGACACTCGAGCCCGAGGTTCCCGAACCGTCGGCGCCGGCCGGTCCGCTGGTGACGCTGCTCGGCCAGAAGGACACGGCCACGCCGCCGCTGCGCCTGGTCGGCGTCGAGGTCGGCACCGATGCCGCGCACCTGCAGCGCGTCGAAGCCGAACTGCAGGCGCTGCGACCGCGGCTCGAAGGCACCGCGGTGCTGCTGGTGCTGCGCCGTGCCGGCGCCGACGTGCCGGTGCGCCGCGAGGACGAGCTGGTCGCGGCGCTGCGCCGCCACTGCGCCGGCGTCGCGGCGGCGACGCTGGTGTTCCGCGGGCCCGATGCCGCGGGCCGGCCGTTCTTCCAGGTCACGCACTCGGCGGTGGCCGGCCTCGCGGCCGGCGCCGCGATCGCCGATCCGCGGCCGCGGTGAGGCCGCGGCCGGTCAGGCCGGACTGAAACCGTCCGGCAGCGGCCGGCGCGCCTTGCGCGCCGACTTCGCGGCGTCGACGGCGTCGGCGAGCACCGACTCCAGCACCGCGATGTAGTCGAGGTAGCGCTTGCGGCCGGCGTCGGTCAGGCGGCACAGCGTCTGCGGCCGTTTGCCGCGGAAGCCCTTGTGGATGTCGACCAGCCCGGCTTCCTGCAGCACGGTCAGGTGCCGCGACAGGTTGCCGTCGGTCAGGTTGCACAGCGCCTTCAGGTCGGTGAACAACAGACCGTCGGCGCGCGCGGCCAGCGACGTCAGGATGCCGAGCCGCGCCTTCTCGTGCAGCAGCCGGTCGAGCCCCTCGTAGGCGTAGCGCCCCTCGGCCAGGTCCTTCTTGCCGGTCACGACCGCACCTCCGCGCCGAGCGGCGCCCGTTCGTTCTGCCACCACAGGATCGCCGCCAGCGCCAGCTGGCCGACTGCGAACGGCAGGCCCATCGCCCACGGGTCGAGCGCGCGTTCGCCGAACCAGAGGCAGGTCGTGCCGGTGGCGAGGTAGAGCACGCCGACGACCGCCGCCGGCGCCGGCAGCAGCCGGTGTGCGGCGAGGTTGCCGAGGCCGAACAGCAGCTGCCACAGGCCAGGCAGCAGCCACAGCTGGTACGGCAGCCGCGCGACGACGAACCAGGTCACGATCGCGCCGACCAACAGGCACGGCGTGAACTGCACCGCGGCGAGGCGCGCGTGGGCGATGCCGAGCGGCGAGTCGCGCTGCACGCGGCGCAGCACGACGACGCTGGCGGCGAGCCCGCTGACCACGGCGGCGCCGCACCACAGCAGCAGCCAGCGCCGCGTGTCGAACAGCGGGTCGCCGAGCCACACCGCCTGCACCGACGCGGCGGCGACCGCCAGCACGCCGGACAGTGCGACCGGGATCGCGCGCAGGCTGCGCAGCCGTTCGGCCGCGGCCAGGTGCGAACGGATGGTGGTGATCTGATCGATGGCGTCGCGCAGTTCCATGGCGAGGTCGGAAGGCTTTGCAATCGAAAGTAGGCGCTGGCGCCGAGCCGTCAAGCCGCCCGTCGCCATCGCTTACGGAGGCCTTACCGCAGGGATGGGGGTTTGCGCGTCGGATGTGCCGAACCGAACGACCCCAGGAGAACCGATGGCGACCCCGTTCCGCTCCCTGTTCCTGCTGGCCAGCCTCGGCGCGGCCGCTTCCGCCCAGTCGGCCCCGCAGTGGATCGTCGGCGGCCACACCGTGCTGGCCCCGTCGGGCGTGATGCCGGTGACGGTCGCCGGCGCCGTCGCGCACGTGCGGATCCTCGACCGCGCCGCGACGACGACGCTCGAGATCGAACTGCACAACCCGGCGCCGGTGCCGCAGGAGGCGGTGCTGCTGCTGCCGGTGCCCGACGGTGCAGCGGTGTCCGGCTTCACGTTCGCGGGGCCGCTGCCCGAGGCCCGAGCCGAAGTGCTGCCGCGCGACGCGGCGCGCCGGCTCTACGACGACATCACGCGCCGGCTGCGCGATCCGGCGCTGCTCGAGTTCGTCGACTGGCGCTGCCTGCGCTCGAGCGTGTTCCCGGTGCCGGCGCACGGCAGCCAGCGGCTGCGCGTCGTCTACGACCACGTGCTCGAGGTCGACGGTGCGCGCGCCGACTACGTGCTGCCGCGCAGCGAGGCGCTGGTGCACGCGGTGCCGTGGCAGATCACCGTCGACCTGCAGGTCGGCGGCCGGCTGGCGCTGTGCTACTCGCCGAGCCACGAACTCGAGATCGTGCGCCGCGGCGAGCAGGCGCTGACCGCGCGGCTGGCGCCGCACGGCCGCTGCGAACCCGGCGCGTTCCGGCTCGCGTTCACGACCGAAGCCGATCCGCTGCGGCCGAGCGCGACGCTGTTCGCCTACCCGGACCCGACGGTGGGCGGCGGCTACTTCCTGCTGCTGGCCGGCGCGCCGGCACCCGAGCGTACGGCGCCGCTGCGCCGGGAGGTCACGCTGGTGCTCGATCGCTCGGGCAGCATGGCCGGCCGCAAGCTCGAACAGGCCAAGGCCGCCGCGCACCAGGTGCTGGCGGGGCTCGGCGATGGCGAAGGCATCCAGGTGCTCGACTACGGCAACACGGTCGCGGCGGCGTTTCCGCAGCCGGTGCCGAAGGACGCGCGCACGCTGGCCGCGGCGCTCGCCTACGTCGACGCGATCCGGCCGCACGGCGGCACCAACCTGCACGACGCGCTGGTCGAGGCGCTGCGCGCGCCGGCGCTGCCGGGCACGCTGCCGCTGGTGCTGTTCCTGACCGACGGGCTGCCGACGGTGGGGCCGGTGCGCGAGACCGACCTGCGCCGCGTCGTCGCGGCCGGCAACCCGCACGCACGGCGCGTGTTCTGCTTCGGCGTCGGCCACGACGTCAACGTGCCGCTGCTCGATCGCATCGCCGAGGCGACGCGCGCGACGACGGTCTACGTGCAGCCCGACGAGGACGTCGAACGCGCCGTCGCGCGCACGTTCGCCCGGCTCGACCGGCCGGTGCTCGCAGCGCCGAAGCTGACCGCCGGCGGGCCGTCGGTGCGCATCGCCGAGGTGCTGCCGGCCGTGCTGCCGGACCTGTTCGTCGGCGACCAGCTGGTCGTGCTCGGCCAGTACCGCGGCGACGCCGACCTGCACTTCGAACTGGAAGGCGGCGGCGCCGACGGCCCGCGGCGGTTCGAGTTCACGCTGCCGGTGCACACGGCGAGCACGCGCCACGCGTTCGTGCCGCGGCTGTGGGCGACTCGGCAGATCGGCTTCCTGGTCGACGCGCTGCGGCAGCAGGCCGGCGACCTCGGCGGCCCGCCGGTGCTGGCCTCGGCCGACCCGTTCGCCGATCCGCGGCTGCGCGAACTGCGCGACGAGATCCTGCGGCTGTCGGCGCGCTTCGGCGTGCTCGGCGAGTACACCGCGTTCCTGGCCCGCGAGGGCAGCGACCTCGGCGACTGGTCGGCGCTGACCGCCGCGTGCGGCGGCGTGCTCCACCAGCGCGCGGTCGCGACGCGCAGCGGCATCGGCGCCGTCAACCAGGGCTGCAATCTGTGGCTGCAGAAGGGCCAGCAGCGCGTCGACCACTGGAACCGCTGGCTCGACGACAAGCTGCAGCGCGTCGAGACCGCGGCCGTGCAGCAGATCTGCGACCGTGCGTTCTTCCGCCGCGGCGAGCGCTGGATCGACGGGGTGACCGTCGCGAACGGCCGGCTCGCGCCCGACGAGCGGGTCGCATTCGGCAGCGCGCGCTTCTTCGCGCTGCTCGAACGGCTGCAGGCGCAAGGGCGCGGCGGCGTGCTGTCGCTGCGCGGTGAGATCCTGCTCGAGGTCGACGGCAAGAACGTGCTGGTCGCCGCGAGCGCATCCGAGACCGAGACCGAAGAGGTGATCCGATGAACCGTGTCGCGTCGTTGTTCCCGTTCGTGTTCACGAGCCTGCTGGCAGCCCAGGCGCCGCCGTCCGTGCCGCTGGTCGCCGTGCCGGCCGCGGCCGCGCGGCCGATCGACCTGGTGATCTGCCTCGACGTCAGCGGCAGCATGGACGGGCTGCTGAACGCCGCGCGGCAGAACCTGTGGGCGGTCGTCAACGAGCTGGCGACGCTGCAGCCGGCGCCGCAGCTGCGCGTCGCGCTGCTGACGTTCGGCTGCCCCGACTACGGCGCCGACTCGGGCTACGTGCGGCTCGACACCGGCTTCACGACCGACCTCGACCTCGTGTCGCAGAAGCTGTTCGAGCTGAAGACCAACGGCGGCGACGAGTACGTCGCGCGTGCCGTGCAGACCGCGCTGGCGCGGCTCGACTGGTCGCCGCAGACCGATGCGCTGAAGCTGCTGTTCGTGGCCGGCAACGAGGCCGCGACGCAGGACCCGCAGGTCGCGGTCGACGCGCAGTGCCGCGACGCGATCGCGCGCGGCGTGATCGTCAACTCGATCTACTGCGGCAATCCGAACGACGAACTGGCGCCGGCCTGGCGCGAGGTCGCGAAGCTCGCCGACGGCCGCTTCGCCGCGATCGAGCAGGACGCCAACCTGGTCGTCGTGACGCCGTTCGACGAGCAGCTGACCGCGCTCAGCACGGCGATCAACACCACCTACGTGCCGTACGGCAGCGCCGGCGCCACGATGGCCGCCAACCAGAGCATCCAGGACGGCAACGCGGTCGCGATGAACTCGGCCGCTGCGGCGCAGCGGTGCCAGACCAAGGCCGGTGGCCTGTACTGGAACGCGGCCTGGGACCTCGTCGACGCGTGCCGCGAGCCGAAGTTCGACCTGGCGGCCGTCGACAAGGCGACGCTGCCGGAGGCGCTGCGCGCGCTCTCGACCGAGCAGCTGCGCGCGCACGTCGACGCGCAGCGGCAGAAGCGCACCGAACTGCAGGAGAAGGCCAAGGCGCTCGGCGCGCAGCGCGACGCGTTCGCGCAGCAGGAACTCGCGCGGCGGGCGGCCGCCGGTGAGAAGGTGTTCGAGCAGGCCGTGCTCGAGGCGGTGCGCGACCAGGCGGCGGCGCGCGGCTTCGCGCGGCGGGCGTCGGCGACCGGCGGCGCGACCGGCGGCGCGAACGGGGGCGCGAACGGGGGCGCCGAGCTACGCTGACGCCGTGGGTACGCCGAAGACCGTACTGGTGGTCGAGGACGACTCGGCGATCCGCCGCGGCCTCGTCGATTCGCTGCAGTTCGCCGGCTACGCGGTGATCGCGTGCGCCGACGGTCGCGAGGGCCTCGAGACCGCACTGGCCGCGCAGCTGGACCTCGCGATCCTCGACATCGTGCTGCCGCACAAGGACGGCTTCGAGATCCTGCGCGCGGTGCGCGCGGCGCGGCCGTCGCTGCCGGTGATCCTGGTCACCGCGCGCGGCGCCGAGGTCGACCGCGTGCACGGCCTGCAGATCGGCGCCGACGACTACGTCGTGAAGCCGTTCTCGAGCCGCGAGCTGCTGGCGCGCGTCGAAGCGGTGCTGCGGCGCAGCGCCGAGCGCCCGTCCGACGTCGGCCGCGTCGAACTGTGCGGCCGTGCGATCGACTTCGACCGCCGCGAGATCCGGCGTGCCGACGGCAGCTGCGTGCTGATGTCCGAGCGCGAGGCCGAACTGCTGCGCTACCTGGTGCAGAACCGCGGCCGCGCGATCGCGCGCACGGAGCTGCTCGAACGCGTCTGGGGCCTGCAGGGCGGCGATGCGACCACGCGCGCGATCGACATGCACGTCGTCAACCTGCGCGACAAGCTCGGCGACAGCGGCCAGGCGCCAGCGGTGCTGCTGACGGTGCGCGGCAAGGGCTACATGCTCGGCGACGGAGGTCGGTCGTGACGCGGCACCGGCTGCGCGCCTGGGGCTGGTTCGCGGCGACCGCACTGCCGCTGGTGCTGGCGCTCGGCTGGGTCACGGTGTCGCTGCTGCAACTCGACCGCGACGAAGTGCGCGCGCGCCAGCAGGCGTCGTTGCACGAACGGGTCCGGCTGGCGCTGTGGCGCATGGACTCGTGGCTGTCGCCGCAGCTGGCCGCCGAGGCGGTGCGGCCGGCTTCGGCCTACCAGGCGTTCCCGCCGGCACGCGACGCGTGGACGCGCGGCTACAGCAAGCTGGCGGCCGACGAGGTGCTGGTGCGGTCGCCGCTGCTCGGGCTCGAGTCGCCGCGCTTCCTGCTGCACTTCGAGATCGGCGCCGACGGCACGTTGTCGAGTCCGCAGGCACCGACCGGCAACCAGCGTGAAGTCGCGGTCGCCAACGGCATCACCGAGGAGGTGCTGGTGCGCGCGCAGCAGCGCCTCGAACGGCTGGCACCGCGGCTGCCGCGCGCGAGCGTCGAGCGTGCGGTCGGCGGCGCCGAGGCGCAGCTCGGCATGGTCGGCTGCAACCTGCTGTCGGCGGACGTCGGCCAGCAGGCGCAGGTCAGCTTCAACGAGTTCACGAACCGCCAGGTCGCGAACCTGCGCAACCAGGGGCAGTGGCTGCAGGACGGCGTGGTCGCCGGCGCCACCGCGGCACCCGTGGTCGGCACGGCGTTGACGCCGCGCGGCGCGGTCGGGCCGATGCTGCCGTTCTGGCTCGACGGCGAGCCGGCGCTGCTGGCGATCGGCCGCCGCGTGCAGGATGCGGGCGGTGTGCGGCTGCAGGGCGTGGTGCTCGACTGGGCGGTGCTCGAGCGCGAGCTGTGTGCGCTGGTCGGCGACCTGTTCGCGGCCGACTGCGCGCGGCTCGTGCGCTGCGAGCAGCCGACTCCGGAGCAGCAGCCGTCGATGCTGGCGGCGGTGCCGGCGCGGCTCTGCGTCGACGCCGGCCGCGAAGTGTTCGCGAGCGGCCTGCCGACGCCGTGGATCCTCGGCGTCACCTGGAGCGTCGCGCTGGTCGGCCTCGTCGTGCTGGCGCTGCTGCTGCGCGCCGCGATCGGATTCGGCGAACGGCGCGCGCGGTTCGCGTCGGCGGTCACGCACGAGCTGCGCACGCCGCTGACGACGTTCCGGATGTACAGCGAGATGCTGGCCGACGGCGTCGTCGAGGACCCGGTCGCGCAGAAGGAGTACCTGACGACGCTGCAGCGCGAGTCGGACCGGCTGTCGCGTGTGGTCGAGAACGTGCTCGCGTGGTCGCGGCTCGAAGAGGGGCGGTTCACGAGCCGGCGCGAACGCCATGCGCTGCCGGCGCTGGTCGCCGCCGCCGAGCCGGTGCTGCGGCGCCGCCTCGACGAAGCCGGCATGCGGCTCGAGGTCACGGTCGCGGACTCGGCCGCCGGGGCGAGTGTGGTCAGCGATGCCGATGCGATCGGCCAGATCCTGTTCAACCTGGTCGACAACGCGGCGAAGTACGCGCGCACGCCGGGCGGCAAGGTCGAGCTGCGCGTCGACGGCGACCCGGCCGCGGTGCGGATCGCCGTGCGCGACCACGGGCCCGGTGTGCCGGCGGCGCACCGCCGCGCGGTGTTCGAGCCGTTCGACCGCGGCGCCGTACAGCTCAGCAGCAACGAGGTGCCGGGCACCGGCCTCGGCCTGCCGCTGGCGCGCGGGCTCGCGCGCGACCTCGGCGGCGACCTGGTGCTCGACGGCAGCGTCGCGCCCGGCGCGTGCTTCGTGCTGACGCTGCCGCGCACGTGACGCGGCGGTTCAGCGGCGCGCTTCGAACTCGTCGCCGGGCGTCCAGGTCGGCGGCGCGTCGGCGTCGGCGCAGCGGCGCAGGCACGCGAACAGCAGTTCGAGGTCGGCGACCGCGCCGTCGAGCTTCCACCAGTCGGCGAGCTCGTCGCTGGGCTGGTGGTAGTGCACGCTCGTGTAGCTGGCCTTCATGCGGCGCCGGTCCTCGGGCCGGTCGACGAACTCGCGGCCGCCCTTGAAGTACGCGGCCGGCACGCCGACGCGCGCGAAGTTGAAGTGGTCGCTGCGGTAGAACAGGCCGAGGTTCGGATCGCTGTCGGCTGCGATCGTGCGGCCCAGTTCGGCGGCGACGGCTTCGGCCAGCGCGGTCAGGCTGTTCTTGCCGTAGCCGATGAACTCGAGGTCGGTCGTGCGGCCCCAGACGTTGAGCCCGTCGACGTTGAAGTTGGCGGCGATCCGCGCCACGGGCACGGTCGGGTTGGCGCAGAAGTACTGTGACCCGAGCAGGCCCGATTCCTCCGCCGTGACGGCCAGGAACAGGATGCTGCGCCGCGGTGCCGGCTGCAGCCGCGTGCAGGCCTGGGCCAGCGCCAGCAGGCCGGCGCAGCCCGACGCGTTGTCGACGGCGCCGTTGTAGATCGCGTCACCGCTGCGCTTGGCGCCGATGCCGAGATGGTCGAAGTGCGCGGTCACGACCACGTGCTGGTCGCGCAGCGTCGGATCGCTGCCCGGCAGCACGCCGAGCACGTTCGCCGACTGCAGCTCGCGGCGCTCGTTGCGCAGGCCGAGCCCCAGCGTGACGCCGAGCGGCACCGGCGGCTGGTTGCCGAGTTCGGCGCGCTGGCGCAGCGCGTCGAGGTCGTGGCCGCCGAGCCGGCACAGCCGCCGCGCCGCGTCCTCGCTGCACCACAGCCGCGCGTCGAGCACGGGTTCGCCGGCGAACGGCAGCCAGAAGTTCTCGCGGCCGTGGCTCGCCTGGATCACCTGGAACGGGTAGCCGGCCGACTCGTTGGTGTGGATCACGATGGCGCCGCGTGCGCCGCGCCGCGCGGCCTCCTCGAACTTGTAGCTCCAGCGGCCGTAGTAGAGGCGCGCCTTGCCGGCGAAGCGCGCGGGGTCGGTCGCCGGGTCGTTGTTCATGACCAGCAGCACCTTGCCGCGCAGGTCGGCGCCGCCGAAGTCGTCCCACTGCTGTTCGGGCGCCGTGATGCCGTAACCGACGAACACCAGTTCGGCGTCCTGCCACGCGACCTCGGTCGCGGGGCTGCCGGCGACGGCCGTGTAGTCGTCGGGCGCCGTGAACGTCGCCTCGCCGTCCTTGCCGCGCGCGGCCAGCGGCGCGGTCACCGTCGACGTGATGCCGAGGATCGGCACCGGTTGTTCCCAGTCGGCGCCGAGGCCCGGCTGCAGTCCGAACGACTGCATCTGCGTCGCCAGGTAGGTGCGCGCCAGTGCGTCGCCGCGCGTGCCGACGCCGCGCCCCTCGAGCAGGTCGCTCGACAGGAAGCGGACGTGCGCGCGCAGCGTCTCGGCGGTGATCGGCGGCGCGCCGCGGTCGTCGCCCTGGGCGGTCGCGCAGCTGCAGAGGAACAGCAGGGTGGACGGGAACTTCATCGGTTCAGGTCTGCAGCAGGAACGTCAGGTCGCACGGTGGCGTGAACTCCTCGGCTTCGGCGCCGCGCCGGAACAGCCGCGCGCGCGTCGAGCCGCGCAGGTCCATGCGCAGGCCCTCGACGCGCAGCATGCAGCCCTCGCGCAGGCCCAGCACCGGCACGCCGTGCTCTTCGTGGAACTGGCGGATCCGTTCCTCGCGCGTCTCGCCCATGTGGCGGCTGTTCGGGTCCGGATCGAGGTAGTGCGGGTTGATCTGGAACGGTACCAGCTGCAGCGCCGTGAACGACGGCGGCATCACGATCGGCATGTCGTTGGTCGTGCGGATCGACAGCGTCGCGACGTTGGTGCCGGCGCTGCTGCCGATGTAGGGCATGCCGTCGAGCGCGCGCGCCTGGATCGCGCCGATCAGTTCGTGGTGGTACAGCGCTGCCAGCAGCCGGAACGTGTTGCCGCCGCCGATGAACACCGCGTCGGCGGCTTCGACGGCCTTGCGCGGGTGGGTGTGTTCGTGCACCGACTGCAGTTCGTGACCGAACGCGGTGAACGTGTTGCGCGCGCGCGCCGTGTAGCCGTCGTGGTCGTGCAGCGCGTACGGCACGAACACGACGCGTTTGCGGCCGCCGCCCAGGAAGTCGCGGATCTCGGCGCCGCAGTGGTCGAGGTAGCCGCCGCCGTGCATCGTCGAGTTGCTGATCAGCAGGAGCCGCAGGCGCGAACGCTCGGCGGCCGGCATCGTGCCGCGCACCGCCGCGCGCAGCGGTTCGATGCCGACACCGAGCCGCGCCAGCACCTGCGCCGGCATGCTGTCCTCGGCGCGCAGCATGCCGAGCAGCAGATGTTGGCTGCCGACGTAGCTGTGGCCCAGCGCCGCGGCTTCCTCGAGCGCGTTCTCGAGCACGCGCTTGGTCTCGGGCGCGAACGGCATCTGCTCGCCGGGTGCGCTGCCTTCGCGCGTCTGGCCCAGCACGGACAGCAGTGCCTCGCACAGCGTCTGCGGATCGGCGCCGTGGCCGGTCAGCAGGTCGCGCGCGGTGCAGTGGTGCTGCAGGATCGCCAGCAGCAGGTGCTCGGGCCGGATCACGACGTGCCCGAGGCGAGCGGCCTCCTGGCGCGCGAGCGGCATCAGCTGACGGGCGTTCTCGGAGAAGCGGTCGAACATGGCGTCGGCGCGCAGCATACGGACCGTGTGCGGCCGGTTCGCGTCAGCTGCACGAAGCGGCGCAGGAAAAGAACCGCATGGCCGTCGGCGGCGTGCTACCAGAAGCCGACCACGTCGGCGATGCGGCCGTCGGCCGCGAACCGCACCACGTTGGTGCCGCCGCCGCCCGGCGCGCCGCTCGCGTCGGCCGCGGTCCAGTCGACCAGCGCGGTGCCCTGGCAGTGCCGCACCGGGCCGGCGCGCTGCATCGTGATGCCCGGCGCGTGCACGTGTGTGTTGGCGACGTGGCCGTCGAGTTCGTCGCGGCCGCGCAGGCACGAGTAGCGGTCGTGCAGCGCCACGTCGTCGGTGGTGCAGTCGGCGAGCAGCGCGCGGCGCTTCGCCGCGTCGGCTTCGGCCCAGGCCAGGAACCAGCGGTCGATCGTCGCCGCGGCGCCGCCGTGGTGTTCGTCGGCGACCACGTTCGCGAACACCGACAGGTGGTAGCGCCAGCCCGGCACGTGGTGGTCGCGCGTCTTCGCCGCCGGCAGGTCGTGGCGGAACTCGAGCCGCGTGCCGGCCGGGTCGTCGTGCAGTTCGATCGTCACCAGCGAACTGCCGGGCGGCAGTTCGGGGTGTACGCGTTCGTAGCCGTACGTGAACGCGATGCGGCGGTCCGGCTCCAGCTGTCGGACCACGCCGCGGGCGACGACGCCGTTCGGGTAGGCGATCTTGACGTCACCGCCGACGCGGCCGTCGATCGTCGAGCCCTCGCCCCACCAGCGCGCGAAACGGGCCGAGTCGGTGAAGTAGCGGAACACCACGGTCCGCGGTGCGCGCACGAGCAGCGAACGGGTCAACGAATGGGGCAGGTCGGTCATGGTCGGGAGCGGGGCCGGGCGGTGCGGCGCGGCGACGGGCCGCGGCGCGAGGCTTCGAGTTCGGCGGCGAGCTTCAGGCGGTACAGCGCGTCGTCCCAGCTGGTCTCGAGCCAGCTGCGCAACGGGCCCAGCGCGGTGCGACGCGCGCGGTAGCGGCGTTCGCGCCCGTGCGCCCGGACCTCGACCAGGCCGGCGTCACGCAGCGCGCGCAGGTGCTGCGAGACCGCGCCGAACGTCACGTCGCCGAGCGCGCGGTGGATCGCGCCGGCGGCGAGCGGTTCTTGCCAGCACAGGCGCAGGATCTCGCGCCGCCGCGGGTTGTTCAGCGTCTGCAGCAGGTCGGCCACAAAGGTGTAGAATAAACTAAAATAACACGCCGTCAACCGGCGGCGGCGGGTCCGGTGGTCACCGGGCTCAGGGCGCGATCGCCTGCAGCTTCGCGGCCAGGTCGGCCTGGCCGTTCGCGGCCAGGTCGCGCGCGATGCGGCCGGCGATCGCGCGCGGCTTGCGCAGCAGGCCGTCGGTCTCGTCGAGGCTCTCCGGCCGCAGCTTCGCCGCCAGCAGCAGGTCGTCGACCGCGGCCGCCGCGGCCCCGGCCGCGGCGCGCAGGTGGGCGCGGCCGGCGAGGGCCAGCACCATGAAGTGGTGCGCGGAGTCGGCGACGGCCTCGTCGGCCGCGGCGCTGCGGCCGAGGCGGTCGACCGCCTCGTCGTAGGCGGCGAGCGCGGTGTCGTGGCGCTGGTCGCGCATGCCCTGTTCGGCCGCCACCAGCGCCGCGTAGCCCGCGAACCACTGGGCTATCGCTGGCCGGCCGGCGGCGTCCGCGAACTGCGCGTACTCGCGCCGCATCGCGTCGGCGCCGACGTCGGCGAGCAGGCGGGCGCGCCAGCGGTCGTGCGCGGCCTGCGAGGTCGGATGGGCCGCCGCGAGCCGGCCGAGCCGCTGCCGCGCGTCGCGGCGCAGGCCCGCCTGTTCGAGCAGGCCGATGCCGGCCAGCATCGGGTCGACTTCGCCGGCGCCGCGTTGGTCGAGCAGGTCCAGCAACGCGATCGTGCGGTCGAGTTCGGCGCCGAACACGCGCTGCGCCAGGTCGGCGCCGCCGGCCTGCGCTGCCTGCACCGCGGCCAGCAGCTCGAGTTCGAGCAGCCGCGCCGCGAGCCACGCGTCGGGCTCGCGTGCGCCGGTGCCGGCCGACTGCGCCTGCTGCCGCGCGCGTGCCGCCGCGGCGTCAGAGCCGAGCATGTAGGCGGTGTAGGCGATCAGCGCCTGGGCCTCGTGCTGCAGCGCCGGACTGCGCAGCCGTTCGGCGTTGCCGTAGCTGTCGGTGAACCACAGGCCGATGTTGCGGCCGCCCTCGGCGATCAGCACGCCGGCGAACGCCGCCTGCGCGATCGCCAGCTGCAGGCGCGCCGCCTCGTCGTCGGGCGCCGTGCGCATGCGCGCTTCGCCGCGGTCGAGCTCGGCTTCGATCGAGGCGCGGTCGCCGGGCGTGAACGCCGGCGCGCGCCACGGCCCCGACCAGGGCAGCGGCACCGGCAGCGGCTGCCGCGGTGCATGGTGCGCCGCGATCCGCGCCGCGGCGGGGTCGTCGCGGCCGAGTTCGGCGAGGCGCGCGACCAGCGCCGCGCTCGCGGTCGGATCGCCGACGCGGGCCAGCGCGTCCTCGAGCACGGCGCGCTGGTCCTTGGTGCCGACCTTCGCCAGCGCCAGCGCGGCGCGCGCGAACACGGCGTCGTCGGTGTCGTGCAGCGCCATGCGCAGCAGGTCGGTCGGTTCGTTGGTCGCGTTCGCGGCGGCAGCCAGCAGCACCTTGCGTGCCGCCGCGTCGCCGTTGCGGTAGCGCCGCTCGAGGGCGCGCCGCGACGCCGCGTCGCGCCGGGCGAACAGCGCCTCGAGCGCGGTCGGCGGCGCACTGTCCGCCGGCGGCCGGCCGCGGTGCTTGCCGATCGCGTCGATCGCGGTCTGCATGCTGGCGTCGAGGAACCGGTCGAACAGCACCTTGCCGGCCGGGTCGACGCCGACGTGGCGCGGCGCGTTGCGCGTGCCCTGGAACCAGCGCCGGAACAGCTCCGGTTCGATCGCGATGTGCTCGCCGCAGGTGCAGCCCGGGAACCGCGGACACTCGATGCGGTTGCCGGCCGCGTCGTGGTCCGCCGGGTTGTGCCGGTCCGGCGACGCGACGACGCAGACGTAGCCGCGCGTCGTCTCGACGAACTTCGGATCGCGGTAGACCTTGCCGGCGAACTGGTCGTTGAACGTCTCGCCGTCCATGTTGACCGCGATCAGCAGCGGCAAGCCGGTCGCCTGCTGCACCGCGAGCGCGTCGTCGAGCGTGCGTTGCCACTCGACGGTCGGCGTCGGCGTCGGCGTCTGGGGGGCGGCGGCGAGCGGCAGCGAGAGCAGCAGCGACAGTGGAACGGTGGGCGCGTGCATCCGGCTGGCGATCCTACGCCGCCGTGGTAGAAGGACCACGGGCCCGGGCGGGCCCGGAGGCCGTGATGCGTTCGACGACCGGGTGGTGGTTCTCGCTGGCGCTGCTGTTCGCAGCCTGCCAGTCCCAGCAGGTGGCGCGGCCGACGGCGCGCGCCGCTGCACCGGCAGCCGAACCGGCGGCTGACGCCGCGGCGGCCGAGGCGCCGGCCGACACGTTCGGCTTCGTCGCGCGCGACCAGGCCGCCGGCGGGGTCGCGATGGCGGAGCCGGGGGCGCCGACGGCGGCCCCCGAAGCCGAACGGCTGCTGATCGTCAGCGGCCAGGTGCGCGTCGAGGTCGCGCGGCCGGACGAAGTCGCCGACAGCTTCCGCGCCCAGGTGGTGGCCTGGGGCGGGCATCTGCAGAGCCAGTCGGACCGCACGCTGGTCGTGCGCGTGCCGGCATCGCGGTTCGAGGAGGCGTTCCAGTGGGTGAAGAGCACCGGCCGCGTGCTCGGCGAGGCGCGCCAGGCGCAGGACGTCACCGAGGAATACCTCGACATCGGCATCCGGCTCGAGAACGCCCGCCGCGCCCGCGAACGGCTGCTCGAGGTCCTGCAGAAGGCGACCGCCGTCGAGGACATCCTGAAGGTCGAGGCCGAACTGCGCCGGCTGACCGAGGAGATCGAGCGGCTCGAGGGGCGGCAGAAGTTCCTGGCCGACCAGGTCGCGCTGGCGACGCTGGCGGCGACGTTCGAGTCGATCGCCGAGGCGCCGATGGCGCGGCGCGCGCGCCGGCCGAGCCGGTTCGACTGGATCAACCGCGTCGGCGCCGAGCGCGTCATGGAGGACTTCTGATGGCGACGAAGCTCACCGCGTGCGCGGTCCTGCTGGGCTGCCTGTCCGCCGCCGGCTGCGGCATCTCGATGCGCCTGCCGCAGGACTTCCTGCGGCTCGAGACCGATGGCGACCTGCGCGCCGTCACCGGCGACGACGGCCGCATCTGGGCGCGCGTGTTCCACGACGACAACACGGCGTCGCTGGCGTTCTGGAGCCAGGCGCTCGAACACGACCTCGTCGACCAGCGCGGCTACGAACGGATCGCACGCGGCGAGTTCGACGGCCGCCGCGGCGCCGCCGGTGTGTGGCTCGAGTGTGCGGCGAACGTGCGCGGCGAGCGGGTCGGCTACCTGATCGCGCTGTGGGTCGACGGCAACGACGTGCGCACCGTCGAATTCGCGGCGCGCGCGGACGTGTTCGCCGAGCGCATCGAAGCGGTGCGCGCCGCGCTGCCGACCGTGCGCTGGTGACCCGACGCCGGCGATCGCGGGCCGCGCCGCGCGGCCGCGGCCGTCACGGCAGCGGGAAGGCCTCGCAGAGCTCGCGCACGACCGGGCGGAAGCGCTCCGGGTCGTTGCCGCGCACGAGCCCGGCGATCACGTCGGCGATGCGCGCGATCTCGTCGCGGCCGAAGCCGCGCGTGGTCACCGCGGCGGTGCCCAGGCGCAGGCCCGACGTGACCATCGGCGGCCGCTGGTCGCCCGGCACGGCGTTCTTGTTGACCGACAGGCCGGCCGCCAGCGCGCGCTCCTCGACCGTGGCGCCGGTGACGTCGGTGGCGCGCAGGTCGACCAGCACGATGTGGTTGTCGGTGCCGCCGGTCACGATCTCGAGGCCGTGGCCGATCAGGCACTGCGCCAGGTGCGCCGCGTTGTCCTTGACGCGCTGCTGGTAGCCGCGGAACTCCGGCCGCAGCGCTTCGCCGAACGCGACCGCCTTGCCGGCGATCTGGTGCACCAGCGGGCCGCCCTGGGCGCCCGGGAACACCGACGAGTTGATCAGTTTCGCGCAGTCCTTGCGCGCCAGGATCATGCCGCCGCGCGGGCCGCGCAGCGTCTTGTGCGTCGTCATCGTCACGACGTCGGCGATGCCGACCGGGCTCGGCACCACGCCGGCGGCCATCAGGCCGGCCGGGTGTGCGATGTCGGCCATCAGGAACGCCGACGCTTCGTGCGCGATCGCGGCGAACGCGGCGTAGTCGATGTTGCGCGTGTAGCTGCTGCCGCCGGCGATCAGCACCTTCGGGTGGTGTTCGCGCACCGTCCGGCGGACCTCGTCGAGGTCGATGCGGCCGCTCGGGTCGACGCCGTACTGGCGGGCGTCGAACAGCATGCCGGTGTGGCTCTTGTCGTGGCCGTGGCTCAGGTGGCCGCCGGCCTTCAGCGCCATGCCGACGATGCGGCCGCCGGGACCGGCCAGCGCGACCAGCGCCGCGAGGTTCGCGGTCGTGCCGGAGTGCGGCTGCACGTTCGCGTCCTCGGCGCCGGTGAACAGCTGCATCGCGCGCTGCCGCGCCAGCTCCTCGATGCCGTCGGCGACCTCGCAGCCGCCGTAGTAGCGCCGGTTCGGGTAGCCCTCGGCGTACTTGTCGGTGATCCGCGACGCGCAGGCTTCGCGGACGGCGGCAGAACAGTGGTTCTCCGAGGCGATCAGGGTCAGCGTCACAGCCTGACGCTTGTCCTCGCGCTGCAACCAGGCAGCGGCTTCGGGATCCCGTTGGCGGAGCGGGCTCGGTGCGGTGTCGGCGTTGGTCACGGAGCGGGCAGGTTACGGCCGCGGGTGCGGGCAGGCCAGCGGGCACGCGTTCGGCCGATGCCGGACTGCGCGGCGGGTCGCCCCGCACGCAGCCGGCTGGATCCACCCGGCGGCGATGCCGGCGGTGGCGCCGCCGGCAGTTGCACGCGGTCCGACGCGCGTCGGTCGGCGCAGAAAAAGCGGCCGTGGCCCTGCCAAACCGGGGCCGTCGGTGTTGAATCCGCGCTGCGTGGATCCGGCCGCGGCGATCGCCACATGGTGTGGCGCTCGGCGGCGCGACCTCGCGCCGGAGTGCCACCGACTTGAGCGTACCGCAGAACGAGCTTCGTGCCTGGACCATCCGCGACAGCGCGGAGCTGTACCAACTGTCCGCCTGGGGCGGGCAGTCGTACGCGATCCACGATCGCGGCGACCTGATCGTGCAGCCGATGGGCAAGGACGGTCCCAAGTTCTCGCTGCCCGAACTGGTCGAGGACCTGCGCAGCCGCGGCATCGAACTGCCGGTGCTGCTGCGCATCTCCGACATCCTGCAGCTGCGCGTGCAGGCGCTGGCCGGGACGTTCAAGAAGGCGATCGACGAGTGCGGCTACCGCGGTCGGTACCGCCCGGTGTTCCCGATCAAGGTCAACCAGCAGCGCGACGTCGTCGAGGAGCTGGTCGACTTCGGCAAGGACTACTCGCTCGGCCTCGAGGCCGGCAGCAAGCCCGAACTGCTCGTCGTGCTGGCGCACATGACGAACCCGGACGGGCTCGTGATCTGCAACGGCTACAAGGACGCGAGCTTCATCGAGACCGCGATGCTGGCCCAGAAGGTCGGCCTCTACACGATCATCGTGATCGACCGCTACGAGGAGCTCGAGACCGTGCTGTCGGTCAGCAAGCGCTTCGACCTGCGGCCGCACATCGGTGTGCGCGCGAAGCTGGCGAGCCGCGGGGCCGGCAAGTGGCAGGAGAGCGGCGGCGAGAAGTCGAAGTTCGGCCTGACCGCCGGCGAACTGGTCCGCGTCGTCGAGCGGTTGCGCGAGGCGTCGATGCTCGACTGCCTCGAGCTGCTGCACTTCCACATCGGCAGCCAGATCACCGCGATCCGCGCGATCAAGGACGCGCTGAAGGAAGCGACCCGCATCTACGCCGAGCTCTACGACCTCGGCGCCGGCCTGCGCTTCATCGACGTCGGCGGCGGCCTCGCGGTCGACTACGACGGCTCGCAGACCAACTTCCACAGCTCGGCGAACTACTCGCTGCAGGAGTACGCCAACGACGTCGTGTTCGCCGTGCAGCAGGCCTGCGACGAGAAGGGCATCGGCCACCCGGACATCATCAGCGAGTCCGGCCGCGCGCTGACCGCGCACCACGCGATCCTCGTGTTCGACGTGCTGGGCGTGTCGACGCAGGACACGACGGTGCCGGCAGGCCTCGAGAAGCACGAGGACAGCACGATCGCGAACATGGCGCAGATCCTGCGCGAGGTGTCGACGAAGAACTTCCAGGAGAGCTACCACGACGCGCTGCAGCTGAAGGAAGAGGCGATCAGCCTGTTCAACCTCGGCTACCTCGACCTGAAGGGCCGCGCGATCGCCGAGAACCTGTTCTGGGCGATCTGTGACCGGATCCGCGCGATCGTCAACACGCTCGACTACGTGCCCGACGAGCTGCAGGGCCTCGAGCGCGCGCTGGCCGACACCTACTACTGCAACTTCTCGGTGTTCCAGAGCGCGCCCGACCACTGGGCCGTGAAGCAGCTGTTCCCGACGATGCCGATCCACCGGCTGCAGGAACGACCGGTGCGCCGCGCGATCCTGGCCGACCTGACCTGCGACAGCGACGGCAAGGTCGACAAGTTCATCGACCTGCGCGACGTCAAGAACGTGCTCGAGCTGCACCCGGTCGCGCCCGGCAAGCCGTACTACCTCGCGATGTTCCTGGTCGGCGCCTACCAGGAGATCCTCGGCGACCTGCACAACCTGTTCGGCGACACCAACGCGATCCACATCTCGATGGACGAGCAGCACGGCTACCGCATCGAGCGCGTGATC
>JAEUHR010000030.1 GCA_016794425.1 Planctomycetota bacterium | reverse complement strand
AGCAGAAGGGCTTCCTGCCCAGCATGGCCGCACCTACGCTGGCCGGCATGGTGACGAACGCGAGCGGTCGCCTCTGCACGATCCAGGTCACGGACAACCCGGGCAAGGTCGACATCGCCGAGGAGATCGCGCGCAACCCGTTCCGCATCGCCATCTGGGATGCATCGGGCTACAAGGGCGAGGCCGTCGCGACGCACTACGAAGCGAGCGCGAACGCCATCCTCTGCAACCTCGAGCTCGTGAAGGCCGAGATCAAGCAGGGCGACAAGGCTTCGACCAAGACGCCGTGATCCGGCTCTCCTGATCCAAACCTGACCCGACACCTCACGGAGAACCGAACCATGGCCAAGAAAGCCGCCAAAGCCGCCGCCGCTCCCGTTGCTGCGCCGGAGATCGAAGTGGTCAGCAAGCCGGGCCTCGGCATCGACGAGGGCATCGTGCTGACGACCTTCTTCCTGCTCATCGGCGCGATCGTCTGCGTCTACCTCGCGAACCAGGCCTACGTGGCTTGATTCGTCGGACCTGATCGCCGCGCGCGCACGGGCGCGTGCAACTCCTGCGGCCCTGTCCTCGCCGATGCGATGACGGGGCCGCAGTGTTTTCCGCGCCCTGCTCGCGCGCGCCGGAGCACTGCGAAGAATCCGTTGCTACCGGAGCCGCGCTCGCTACGTTGCGCCTTCGCCGTTTGGTCCACGGCGCGTGTCTGCAGGTCAAGTGTGGTGTCACCAGCGCCGCGGGGCGTGGGGCGCCGGAGGGTTCCATGTTCAAACCATTCGAGTGGCTGCTGAGCGGCTTCTCCGTCGATCTCGGCATCGACCTCGGAACAGCCAATACGCTCGTCTTCGTGCGCGATCGCGGCATCGTGCTCGACGAGCCATCGGTCGTCGCGGTGCGCAAGGGCACGACCGAAGTGCTGCTCGACGGAATGGCGGTGGGTGACGCCGCGCTCGAGTACCTCGGTCGCACGCCGCCCGGTTTCCAGGCCATCCGGCCGATGAAGAGCGGCGTGATCGCCGACTTCGAGATCACCGAGAAGATGCTGCGCTACTTCATCATGAAGGCGTGCGGCGGCAAGAAGATGGTCGGGCCGCGTCTCGTCATCGCCGTGCCGTGGGGCATCACGATGGTCGAGAAGCGCGCCGTCATCGGCAGCGCGGAGCGCGCCGGCGCGCGGCGTGTCTACCTCGTCGACGAACCGACGGCCGCGGCGATCGGCGCGGGTCTGCCCGTGCACGAACCGCGCGGTTCGATGATCGTCGACATCGGCGGCGGCACGAGCGAAGTCGCCGTGATCTCGCTCGCGAACGTCGTTATGGCCGAGTGCCTGCGCGTCGCCGGCGACGACTTCAACGATGCAATCGCCCAGTACATCCGCGGCAAGTACAACCTGCTGATCGGCGAGATCACCGCGGAGCGGCTGAAGATCGCCGCCGGCAGCTGCGTTCCGATGGAAGAGGAGATCCAAGTCGAGGTTCGCGGGCGCGACTCGCTGGTCAACCTGCCGCGGCGCGCGGTGATCTCGTCGGCTGACGTGCGCGAAGCGCTGCAGGAGCCGGTGCGAAAGGTGATCGGTGCGATCAAGTCCGTGCTGGAGCGGACGCCGCCCGAACTGGCCTCGGACCTCATGGACACCGGCGTCACTCTGTGCGGCGGCGGTGCGCTGCTGCGCGGCCTTCCCGAGATGATCTCGCGCGAGACCGAGCTGGACGTGCGCGTCGCCGATCGCCCGCTCGAAGCTGTCGCGCGGGGCACGGGCATCTTCCTCGAGAACCTCGAGCTCTACTCGCAGTTCCTCGAGGGCGGCGAGGACCTCGGTTAGTCGCGTCGGCGTCGTCCGGTAGCGGGCGGGAGGCAAAGTGCGGCACGATCCACCAGCGTTCCCGGTCGGCCTGTACGGGATGCTGCTGTTCGCACTCTGCTGGCTCACTCTGCCCACGGTGTTCGCACCGCTCGAGCGTTGGCTCGTCGGCGCCGCGTGCGTGCTGCCGCGGACCATCGCGAGCTGGTGGGGCCAGCCGGCGCACGCGTCCGCCCCTGTGGCTGCGGACCGCGCACTGCGCGAACGGGCAGCCGACCTCGAAGCCCGGACACGCTACGCCGACGTGAGTGGTGCCCGGTCCGTGTTCCCGGGTTCGTACGAGCCCGTGAGGTGTGCGGTGCGCCAGGTCGTGATGGACCAGTCGCGCCGCGCCGGCGGCGGCGTGCCCGCCGAGCTGCGCCTCGATCGCACGTACGCGGAACTCGCCGGTGCCAGTGACCTCGTGACGAAGGGTGTCGCCCTGATCGGTTACCTGCCGACGCCGGGCAACGGTGTCGCGGCCGACGACCAGCCGGAGGACTTCGCGCGCGTCGTGCTCCTCGGCCATCGTTCGTCGCCGCCCGTCGGCGCCGAACTCGAACTCGAGGACGGAGGCCGTCTCCGCCTCGTCGTTCGCGGGGCGGCTTCGATCGATCCGGCGCCGCTGCGCGCCGATCTGTGGGACGACCCGTACCGCGCCGCTCGCCTCGATCACGGCGGCCAAGCGGTGCGCACGATGGAGTTCGCCGGGGACCGCGACGTTCCCGCGGGCCTGCTGCTCGGCCACACCCGCATCTGGGGCTACAGCGGGAGCGACAACGAACCACCGCTCACGATCGGCGTCTTCGTGGCGCCGCCGGTCGATCCGCGGGCGCTGTCGCGCGTCGTCGTGTGGAAGTCGGTCGTCGATGCCGCCGCGCTGCCGGCACCGCGCGCGGCGCGTCATCTGCCGGCCGTGGTGCGGGAACTGCCGGGTGCAGCGCATGGCCGCTACCTGCTCGCGGCGAACGGACGCGTGCCCGACGGCGCCGCGGTCGTACAGCGCGGCCGCTTCCTCGGCACCGCTCGAGGGCTCGCGCTGGGCGGTGGTCTCCTCCAGTCGTTCGCCGCCTCGCGGCACGCGTGGTGCGTCGTGCTGTTGCCCGACGAGCCGGGCGCGCGTCCGCGCGAGCTCGAAGGCACGGTCGAGTCGCGCGATGGAGATCGTGTGCTGCTCCGTGTACGCGGGGACACGTTCTCGGGGACGCAGGAGCCGCTCGTGCCGGGCACGTTGTTCACGGGGAGCAACGGACCGTTCTGCCCCTCGGGGCTCGCGATCGGCGAAGCGCGGCCGCACGGCGAAGCGCGTGATCTGCTCGCGGTCGAGGTCCCGCCGATGACCGGCCCGATCGCCGTCGAGATCGTCGTCGACGGAGGCGCGCCGTGAGACGCTGGCTCCTGTGGTTCCTGCTCGCGCCGCACACGTTCCTCGTGTTCGGGCTGTGGCGCGATGTCGGGTTGCCCGCGGTCGACGCGTCGGTCCTCCTGTGCGTGCACCTCGCGTTCTTCGCCCAGCGCGGCGCCGTGCCCTGGCTCCTGCTCGGCGCCGCGATCGGGCGCGCGATCGTCGACGAAGCCGCCTTGCCGGTGCAGATTCTCGTGCTCGGTGTGCCGGTCGCCGTGCTGCTGCCGCTGCGGACGTTCTTCTTCGGCCAGCGTTGGCTGTGGCAGGCGATCGCAGCGGCGGCGTGTGCCGTCGCGGTGCCGCGGCTCGCCGGGCTCTTCGGTCGTCTGTTCGACCAGCCGTCCGCCAGCTCGTCGCTCGATGCACTCGCCGTGCTGCAGGCTGCCGTGCTCGTGCCGCCGTTCTTGTGGCTGCTGCGGCGCCTGCCGCCGTTCGCCGGGTTCGAGGAGCGAACGTGAACTCGACGCAGTCGCGGATCTCCGTGGTCGCCGCCTGCTTCGTCGGCGGCTTCACGATCGTTCTGCTGCACCTGTGGATCCTGATGGTGCAGCAGCACGAGACGTGGGCGCGTCGCAGCAACGAGAATCGCTGGGCGTTCCGTTCCGTGCCGAGCCAGCGCGGTGAGGTGCTCGACCGCGGGGGGCATCTGCTCGCGCGCGACGAGCCGACGATGCAGCTGTCGCTGCACTACCAGCGGTTTCGCATCAGCCATCCGGTCGGCGCCGCCGTGCACGCCGCGACGACCTGGGCTTCGCTGAATCCGGGCGCCGAAGGCACCCGCTACGGCATGGTCGGCGTCGTCGGTCCGATGCGTGCGGCGGAGGACCTCCTGGCGATGCCCGCGCGTGTGCTGCGGCGCGGTGCGCTGCCCAAGAACGTCGCGTCGGATCTGTCGTCGGCGATCACGACGGTGCTGTCCGCGTGTGCGGGCCAGAGCCGGAAGCGGGTGTTCGCCGCGGTGCGCACGGCGAGCGACACGCGGGGGGACATGGCGATCGGCGACCTGATGCCGGTACCGCGCCCGCAGCTGCTCGTCGCGTTCGCCCGCCGACTCGCGTCGCTGCAGAGGTTCGACGCCGAACTGCGGTCGTCGCGACGCGAGCGTCTCACGCGCGCCGGTTTGCCCGACGACGGTGCGCCGGGCCTGATGGACGTGCTGGACGACCTGCGGCGCGCGAGCCTCGAGCAGCGCCGGGCCGGCAACGGCGGCCGCCTCGTCGAGACGATCCGCCGCGTCTTCGACGATCACGTGCCGTTCGAACTCGCGGCGAGCCTTCGCATCGGCGCGGAGCACCATCCGGGGCTCGAGATCAGCCCGTCGATCGAGCGTGTGCAGGCGGTTTCTCCCGGCACGTCGCTGCGCGCGCTGCTCGGCGGCGTGGCGGACCTGGACCGCACGGACCGTTCGTGGCTCGACCGCATGCTCGCACGCGAGATGCCCGAGGACTGGCTCGACGAACTCGTGCCCGCGGGGCTCGCCGGCGGCGAGGAGGAGCGCTCGTTGCTGCAACTCGAGGCGCGGGAGCGCTACGAACGCGCGATGCTGCTCGAAGAACGGCGCGGCACGACCGGGATCGAGGCGGCGTTCAACGACACCCTGATGGGGCGGCTCGGCCTGCGGCTCGTCGAACGCGACGGCAAACGACGCGAGCAGCTGCTGTGGAGCCACTTGCGCGTCGAGGCCGGTGCGCCGATCCGCATCACGATCGATCGCGAGCTGCAGGACGTCGCCGAGCGGGCCGTGGGCGCTGCCCACGCGCGCGTCGTCGCGATGTACTCGGACGACGAGAATCGACGGAAGGTCCAGGCCTCGCTCGCGGTGATCGACACCGAGACGGGCGACGTGCTCGCGTTCGCCGGTGCGCCGATCGAGTCGGGCCTGGCGCGGAAGGTGCCCGGCGTGATGTGGAACGGCGTCGGCTACGTCGGCTCGGTCGTGAAGCCGTTCGTGCTCGTGGAGCATCTGCAAGCGATCGCGGCCGGGCGCGCCCACATCGAGCCGGACGCGATCGAACCGTGTTCTGGCAAGCTGGCGTACGGCGGCATCACGATCAAGTGTGGCCACGCGCACTGGGACGAGGGCAAGGACCCGGTGGGTGCGATCGCGAAGTCTTGCAACTCGTACTTCGGGCAGTGTGCGATCGGACTCGGCGAGGAAGGGTTCGCGCGGGCTCTGCGGCGTTTCGGGCTGCTGAAACCGTCGGGAGACGGTGACCCGTTCGCGGCGTGCTGGCAGCCGACGGTGCGCGGAGTGCCGATCTCGGCCCCGGCGGTCGATCGCAAGACGGCCCTGCCTCGTCGCGGCATCGGTTACGGCGTCGACGCGACGCCGCTCGCCGTCGCGCGTGCCTATGCCGCCCTCGCGACGGGAACCCTGCCGACGCTCGGCGTTCTGTTCGGCCAGGCGCGGCCGCGTGTGCCGCTCGACGCCGTCGACGGCGAACTCGAAATCGTGCGCCGCGGGCTGCAGCGCTGTGTCGAGTCGGGCACCGCCGACGGCATCCCGTCGCTCGCACGCCACCACGTCGCGGGCAAGACGGGCACGGCCGAAGTCGGGGAGCAGGATCAGAACAACGCGTGGTTCGCCGGGTTCCTTCCCTCGCCCGGCCCCGAAGGTGTCCGGCTGTGCTTCTGCTCGGTGGTCTACTGGGTTCCGGACAAAGTGCACGGCGGCGACGCCGCCGGGCGCCTCGTGGGTGAGTTCCTCGACGGCGTGCATGCCGCCCCTGAGCTGGACGCGCGCTACCTGCTCCCGGAGGGCGGACGATGAGCGGCAGCGCGTCGCGTCGGACGAACCGGCTCGAAGTACTGGCGAACGTGCCGGGCGGCCTCGTGCTGTGCGTCGCCGCACTCGCGCTGTGTTCGCTCGTGTTCGTCGGGTCGGCGACGGCCGACGATCTGCAGTTCTCGAACCAGCAGGCTCGTCAGGGGCTGTTCCTCCTGTGCGGTGCCGGCATCGGCTTCTTCCTGCTGCTGCCGCACTATGTGCACGTGCTGCGCGCGGCGTGGCTCTTCTACGGAATCGTCGTGCTCGCGCTGCTGGGGCTGCCGTGGTTCGCTCCGGAGATCAACGGAACGAGGCGCTGGTACGCGCTGCCCGGTTTCTCGGTGCAGCCGAGCGAGTTCGCGAAGCTCGGCGTCGTGCTCGCGCTGGCGGCGCTGCTGCGATTCAAGACGCGCGCGAAGACGTTCGACGGACTCGTCGTGCCGATCCTCGTCACGTCGGTGCCTGCCCTGCTGATCCTCCGGCAGCCGGACCTCGGCAGCGCGCTCGTCTTCGGTCCGGTGTTGCTCGCGATGTGCTACTCGGCGGGGGCGTCGACGCGCAGCATCCTCGCCGTGGTGTTGCTCGGGGCGGTGCTCGGCTTCGTCGCGTCGCTCACGTCCCTGCACGGCTACCAGCGCACGCGCATCGACGTCTGGTTGTCGCACTGGTCGTGGAGCGAGTCGAACCTGCAGACAACCGAGGTTCGCGAGCTCCTGCTGAGCCACGGCTACCAGCCGTGGCAGGCGCTGATCGCGCTCGGCGCCGGCGGGCTGACGGGGTTCGGGATCGGCCAGGGACCGCAGAACCGCTACGACTTCCTGCCGTACCGGAGCGAAGATTACGTGTTCGCGGTCGTCGGCGAAGAGACGGGATGGCTCGGCTGCGTCACGGTGCTCGGCATCGTGCTCGCGCTCGTGATCGGCCTCCTCGGCATCGCGATGCGGACGCGCGAGCGCTTCGGCCGTCTCGTGTGTGTCGGGGTCGCGACGTGGATCGGCACGCAGTCGCTCATCCACGTCGCCGTGTGCGGCTGGCTCGTGCCCGCGAAGGGGCTGCCGATGCCGCTGCTCAGCTACGGCGGCAGTTCGACGCTGGCGACGCTGCTCGGCGTCGCGATCTGCCTCAACATCGGCGCGCGCCGCGAGCCGATTCTCGCGGGCGACGGGTATCGCTGAACGCCGGGAGCGATCTCACTCCGGCAGCAGCCGCTCCGTGCGCACGCGCTGCAGACCGGTGCTGGCGGCCAGTTCGTGGCCGCGGGCCGTCAGATCGCGGTCGCGATCAGGACCTTGGCCAGGAAGCGGCGCCGCTTCTTCGAGGCGTGCGTCGTCCGAGGCACGCGCTTCGGCTCACTTCCCGTCGCTGCCCTGCCTGCTCTTCAGGTAGGCCTGCCAGTACTTGCGGAACTTCTCCGGCACGGCCGGCGACGAGCCGCGACTCTTCAGCCGGTTCATGTAGGGTTGCAGTTCGCCCCACGTCTCGTCGCCGGCGCCGCGCTGGCCCGGCCCGGTCTCGGAGTCCGGGGGTCGTGTGCCGGTGCGATTCTCGGGTGTGTCGGGCGACTCCTGGCCGCCCATGGGTTTGCCGTCCTGCGGGCGCGGGCTCTCCTGCTGTCCCTGCGGCTTCTGCTGCTTGCCCTGCTGCTCGCCGGGTTTGCCCTGGTCGACGTGGTCCGGCGTCTGGTTCTCGCGCCGCGTCTGGTTGTTCGGCTGTTGTCCGCCTTGCGGCTGCTGCTGACCGTCCTGCGGCTGCTGCTGGCCGCTGCCGTCCTGCGACTGCGAAGGGCTACCCTGGTTCTTCATCTCGGTCAGCTTCTTGATCAGCTCCTCGATGCTCGCGTCGGCGGCCGCGGAACCCTCCGACGCTTTCTGCAGCAGCTCCTTCTGTTCGGGACGCGTGCTCGCCTTCTTGCTCGAGTCGAGCAGGAGCCGGTCGATCTCCTGCAGCTGCTCGTCGATCTTGCGGGCGATCTCCTGGATCTCCTTCGTGGGATCCTGGGCCGGGAGTTGCGGGGCCGCGACGATCAGCAACACGAACGGGACGGAAAGGATGGCGCGCATGGTGTTCCTCAGTGGCCTGATTGTTCGTCGCCTTCTTGGTCCTGCATCGACTTCATGGCGTGCTCGACGCCGGCTTTGATCTGCTGGAAGAGGCGCGTGATCTCGCCGTGCCGGTGGGCGAGGCGCTCGATCATCGCGGTCTCTGCCTCCGTCGGTGCGTCGCCGCCGCGGGTCTCGACGAGCACGCGCAGGTTGTCGTTCGCGCGCCGGGTGTCGACCCCCAGTTGCTTCAACATCTCGAGCTCTGCGATGAGCGACACGAGCTTCTGGCGCGCCGCGTTGAGGCGGTTCTGGCCCTTCGGCTGCCCCTGCTCCTTCTGGTCGCGGCGCTCCTGGTCGCGCCGCGCCCGTTCCCGCTCGAGCGCCGCGAGCAGTTCTTCGCTGCGGCGTTCGACGTCCTGCTGCAGCGTAGTCGTGAACGTGCCGGGGTCGGGCGCGCGGCCCGCGAGGCGGCGCGCGGCCTCCTCGAGGTCGTCGACGTTCGCCTTCAGCACCGACTGGTAGACGAGGTTGCCCTCGTCGGCGAGCGCGGTGACGAGGAACTGCACCTTGCCGGCGAGCTCCTGTTCCTTCTTGCCGAGCTGGTTCAGCTTGAGGCGCACCGGGCGCGACAGGCCCTCCGTCGGTGACGCCTGCTGCGCATCGAGGGTGTCCTTGGTCACGGGGCGCTGCGCCTGCAGGAAGTTCTGCAGCTCTTCGCGCATGCGGAACAGCAGCTCCTCCTGACGCAGGTCCTGGTACCGGTCCTTCTCCTCCTCGAGCTGCTCCGCGGCCTCCTGCAGCTTGGCTCGCGCCTGTTCCTGCTCTCGTTCGGCGTCCTCCGGCTCGCCGTTCTCCATCGCGCGCTGCGCTCGCTGCGCCGACTCCGCGGCCTGCTGCACCGCGCGTTCGGCGTTCTTGTTCTGCCGCTTCTTCAGCTCCTCTGCGAGGCGGAGGATGTCCTCGGCGAGTTCTTTCTGCCGCTGGCCGGCTTCGCGGAGGGCTTCCTTCTGGGCATCCGTCGGGGGCTGTCCCTTCTGCAGTTCGTCGGCGGCCTTCTGCAACTCGTCCGCGGCGTCGCGCTGCGCACCGGCCGCGTTCGACTGCTGGCCATCGGCGAGCTTCTGCGCCGCTTCCTGCATCTTCTTGCGCGCCTCGTCGAGCCGCGCCCCGGCGCGTTTGCCCTGGTCGGGCGTCGCCTGTCCGGAACCCTGCGCCGACTGCAGCTGACGCGCGGCTTCGGCCGCCGCCTGTTCGATCTGCTGCTGGCGCTCCGCTGCGGCCTGCTGCTCTTCGCGGCCGTCGCCGTTGGCAGCCTGCAGCGCCTGCTGCAGGGAGTCCGCTGCCTGCTGCAGCGACTTGCGAGCCGCCGAAGTCGGTTCGCGAACGTCGCCGCGCTTGCCCTGTTCGCGCGCCTGCTCGAGGCCGTCCTCCGCGGCGCGCAGGGACTTGGCAGCTTCGTCGAGCTGGTTCGTCGCGGCACGTTCCGCGTCTTTCGCTTCCGGCGCGTTCTCCAGTTCACGCGCCGTCGCGTTCGCTTCGGCGGCCATGCTGGCGGCTTTGCGGGCCGCATCGGGATTCTGCTGCCGGTGCAGCGATCGGGCGCGCTCGAGCGCGGCCGTGGCCTGGTTCACCTTCTCGCGCGCGGCGTTCGTGTCGCCGGCCTTGCCGGCGTTCGCGGCTTCGTCGAGCTTCTTCGCGGCGTCCTCGATGGCAGCCGAAGCGGTCTCGCTCGCGGCCGGCGCGGCCTCCGCGGCGCGCATCGTCTCGGCGAGCTTGCGGCCGTCGTTCGCGAGCCGGTCGGCATCGCTGGTGTTGCGCTGGCCAGCCTGTGCGCTGCGCTCCTTGCCGATGGTCTCCGCGTCCTTCGCGATCTGCTGCAGTTCCGTCCGTTCGGCGGGGGTTGCGCCCGGGGGGGCTTTCGCCAGGCGTTCGCGCAGTTCGCTCCACTTGGGATCGCGGGTCGGTCCTTCCGGGCCGCCCGGCAGCTTCGGCGCGTCCTGCAGCATGGCGTCGAGGCGGTCCCGCGCCTGCTGAAGGGACTGGGCGTCGTTGCCAGCCGCGTCGTTGTCGAGCTGTCGCGCGGCTTCGGCGAGAGCATCCTGCGATTGCTGGTCGCCGAGCTGCCGTTCGAGTTCGCGTGCCCGCTGCGCGAGATTGCCGAGGTCGAACTCGCGTTCGCGCGATGCACTCGTGCGGCCGTCGGCCTCTTCGGCGGCGCTGCTCTCGAGGCGGTCCTGTTCGCGCAGCAACGCACGCACGCGTTCGAGAGCGCTCTCGAGGAAGGGGCGGCGCGTCCCTGCCTCGCGTGCGTTGCGCTCCGCTTCGCGCCGCTGCGCGGCCTGCAGAGCGGCAAGGCGATCCAGCATCGCCTTCTGCTCGGGCGTCGGCTCGTTGCGGACCGCGTTCTTCGTCGCCTCGATCAGTTCGCGCTGGCGCTGCTCGAGCTGGCGCGCGGAGGCCGCCTGCTCTGCCGCGAGCTTCACCTGCTGGTCGAGCTGTTCGACGGACTTGCGCTCGAGGAGGATGTTCAGAAGACGCTCGAGGTCGTCGACGACCTGCTTCTGCTTGCGCACCGCTTCGGTGAGCGCGGCTGCGGCGAGGTCGTCGCGAATGCTGGCGGCGTCGGCGAGCACGCCCGAACGCTCCAGGTGCTTCTGCCCCTCCTGAAGGAGTCGGACCTGCTCCTTCTTGCCTTCCCGCTCGTACCGCTGCTCGAGGCGCTGCATCAGCGCTTGCAGGCGCTCGGCCTTGCGGAGGATCTCGTCCTGATCGCGCCGGAGGCGCTCCACGGTCTCCTGATCGTCCTGTGCACGGCATGGCGCCAGCGCCGTGCCGAACGCACACATGAGCGACAGCGCGGTTGCGACGAACGAAGGAGTCTTCATTTCTTGCCTCGTGCTGCGTCGGTCCGGTCCTGGAGATCGCGCTGGCGATCGCGCAGTGCGCGAGTCTCCTGGATCAGGTCCTGGTAGTCGTTCCATTCCTCGAGCCGCGCCAGCAGTTGCTGGAGCGACCGCTCGATCTCCACGGCCGCGCTCTTCGCCCGCTCGAGCAGCGGACGACGGTCGTCGTTGCCCCGGGCGACCTGGGCCTCGGCGAGCGCTCGCGCCGCCACGGGGCAGGCACCCGTCACGAGTAGATCGGCGGCGCTGACCATCGTCAGGATCGGATCGAGGGTCGTCTCCATGCTGCCGAGGGTTCCCGCGCGGCGCCGAGCCGTGAGGTCGCGGTAGAACGCGGGGTCGAGGGCCAGTGGCTCCAGGAGCTCGCGGCTGCGCTGGCGGTACAGGTCGACGACCTGCGCCGCATTCTGGCTCGTCTCGAGCCGGTTCCACAGGTGCACGTCGAACGAACGCATCAGGGTGCGGTGAGCGCGTTCGATCGCATTGTTGACGCGGCCCTGACCGACCTCGGCGCCGGTCAGGATCTGCGCAACGTCGGTGGTGGCCGGATTCTGTGCGGTGAGGAGATCTTCGATCCTCGCGCGCCGATCGGCCTGGATCTCGAGCGCGTGTTCGAGGTCCTCGCGCAGAGTCCGGAACGTTCGCGCGATCGACGCTGCGAGCTGCGCCGGATCGACGATCTGCACGATGCGTTGCGGCAGCTCGGTCGTGTTCGCTTCGGGCAGGCGGTTGTCGCGCAGCGTCGTGCGCAACGACAGGCTGTCGTTCGCGGCGGCGGGGGTCGCCGCGGCGCCGAGCAGTTCGGCGACCTCGAAGATCTCCGTGAGGATCGCGCCTTTCGTGGGAACGGTGGCAGGAGCGTCGCTGGCGGGTTGTGCGAGCAGGTCGCGGTCGAGCGTGCGGCCGCCCGCTCGCTCCACGGTGAATCGGGCTGCCCGCAAGCCGAAGTCGTCGCGCGTGTCGAGCCGCACGCAGAGCAGCGCGTTCGGCAGCACGAGCAGCGCCTCGTCGTCGGGCAGGAGCCACTTGCCGACGGGTGCGTAGTCCTGCAGCGCAGCGATCGGGTAGGTGCCCGGGTTCGGGTTGCGAAGGCCGGTGCCGGCGACGAGTTCGATCTGGTAGCGATCGCTGGTCTCGACGACGAACGTGACGCGCCAGGCAGTCGAAGCGGCGCTGTCGTCCTGCACCGTGGTCGGCTGCATCGGCAGGCGTCGGCCGCTCTCGAGGAAGACCATGGTCGCCTGCTGGACCGCAGCGGTCGTGGCCAGCAGGAGCTCCACGGAGCTGCCGGTCAGGCCCTCGATGGCGCCGCCCGTCTGCGCGCTCGTCTCGGCGCCCGTGTAGGCGGGCGGCGTCACGTTCGCCTGCAGTGTCGCGACCTGGGGCGGGTGCACCGTGCGCACGACGACGACGCGGTCGCCGCGGTCGTCGTCGCCGCCGCGGGCGTGGAACTCGAACGCGCCGGCCACGCGGCGGAACACGTGGCGGAAGCGATCGCCTGGGCGGGGCGTCATCGCCACGGCGCGCGGGTCGTTCGCGCCCGGCCGGTCGGAACGGATGGGCGCGACGTCGAGGAAGACGTCCTTCGGCACGCGGCCCTTCGCGAGCACCGAGACGTGCAGGTCCGCGCCAGCCGGCAGCACGAGTTCGGTCCGCGACTCCTCGTCGCGACGCTGCAGGTCCGGGCCGGCGTCCGGCAACTCGATCACGAGATCCGTCTCGCGCGGGTACTCGGCGGCGAAGCCGAGATGGCGGAGCACGAACGCCTTCGCGACGGCGGGGTGGAGGGTCGCTCCGCCGACGACGGCGAGACACACGCCGAGTGCGCTGCCGACGATCCGCCGCGTGCGCCGGTCGTCGAAGAGGCGATCGAGAGGCAGTTCGCGCGCGATGCTCGCGGTCTCGGCCGCGAGGCGATCGATCATCGCCTGCGACTGGTTGCGCAGGTCGCCGCCGGACGCCTGCAACTGCAGCGTCGACACGAGGCGCTGGTGCAGTTCGGGGAACGTGGTCTCGATCCACGCTGCGAGGTCGACGTCGTCGAAGCGGCGCGACAACGGGTAGCGCACGAAGCGGACCGTTCCGGCGACGGCCAGTGCGACCAGGGCCGCGGTGTGGATCAGCCGGATCGGCAGCGGCAGGCGCAGCCAGACGTCGAGTCCCACGAAGAGCAGCAGTGCCAGACCGCAGGCCGCGAGCGTCAGCGCCACACCGAACCACGACCAGCGGCGGCGAAGGCGCGCGAACTGCGTGGTGAGCAGCGGGCGCAGCGTCGCGTCGACGGCGGCGCCGCCGACAGGGGAGTGGGAGTCAGGGTCGGCGGTGGCCACGGTGGGTCGGGAGTGCGGTGCCGTTCACCGCTGGAAGATGGGCAGGTACTGCAGGGGGATCTGCAGGATGAGCGTCGCGACGGCGGTGCCGAACGCGGCGCCGGGGCCGACGCGGCACGGCCAGCTGCCGTCGGATTGCTGTTGCGCGAGCAGGGTGCGCTTCATGAAGCGGAAGTACTCGGTCCACTTCGGGTCGCCGGTGATGTAGTAGGCCTGCACGGCATAGTAGTGACCGTAGTAGAAGAAGTAGTGGTTCTGCGACTCACGGCTGAAGTCGCGGTACTGCCGGTCGAGGAAGTCGAGCGCGTCGCGGATGATCGGGCTGTCGTACTCGCCGGCGGCGTACAGGGTGGTGACGCCCGCGGCGGTCAGAGGGAACGTGGCGCGCGTGTTCTCGCGGTTCTGGTAGCGGAAGCTGCCGCCTTCGTCGCCGTACGCACCGTACCCGCCGCGGTAGGTGCGGTCGTTGCTCCGCACCGCGCTGCGGTAGACGTAGTTCTGCGCGTTGCGGATCGTCGAGACCGGCACGTGGATGCCGACGTTGCGCGCCGATCGCAGTGCGAGCACCTGGCAGACCGTGATGGACATGTCGGACTCGCGCGCGAACGGGCGGTACCGCCAGCCGCCTTCGGCGTTCTGCGAGTCGACGATCAGGTCGACGGAGCGCTGCAGAACCCGCTTCACGTCGGGCCGGTCGACCATCCCGTACACTTCGGCGAGGAACAGCGTCGCGAACGCATGGCTGTACATGCGCGTGCCGTTCGCGGTGATCTGTCCGTCGTCCTGCGCACAGCCGAGCACGAAATCGAGTCCGCGATGCAGGACCTCGCCGTACTTGCCGCGGTCGGGCAGGTGGCCGCCGGCAAGGAAGCTGATGAGGGCGAGGGCGGTGACGCCGACGTGGGGCAGCGGCTTCTCGTCGAGCGGTTCGTAGCCCGTGTTCAGCTTGTAGCCGACGATCTCCGACCAGTACCCGTCCTTGTGCTGGTGCCGTTGCAGCCACTCGTGGCCGCGAGCGACCGCGTCGCGAAGCGGATCGTCGATCAGCTGGTCGTTGCTCGCGCCGCGCCGAAGGGTCTCCTGGCCGGGCAGGAACACGGCGCACAGCGAGAGCAGAGTGCCGGCGGCGAGGGGATGGCGTGGGTTCATCGGGAGTTCGGCGGCGGGCCGAGGACCAGGAGGCACTCGGCCGAGGAGAGCACAGTGTAGGCGCCGAATGCCGCGAGCCCATGGGGCCGCTGCAGCTCGATGCGCCGGAACTTCTGGCCGTTGGGAAGGGCGCCCGACCGATCCCCGAGACGCACCGAGTAGAGGCGCAGGGGCTGGCGACCGTTCGGGCGGACGGCGAACGTCACGAAGTCGTCGCCGAAGACGGGCTGCCGTTCGACGTCGCCGTCGTCGTTCGCCAGCGGAATCTCGATCGCCATCTCCTGCTCGACGCCGAACGCGACGAAGCGGCGGCGCCGGCTCGTTGGATCGGCGCGATCGGACAGCGCGAGGATCGCGGGAGCGGGGTTGTGCAGCCACGACACTTCCCAGTTCAGGATCTTGGCGTCGGGGCCGAGATCCGCTTCGCGCAGCGCGCTGCCGTCCGCAGCGGAGAGCAGGACGAGTCGTCCTCCGCGGTCGCCGCTCTCGCCGACGACGACGCGGTCCCCACGCGTGGGGGCGACGACGCGAGTGCCCGGCCGACCGGTCCACTGCCACGCGATCGCGCCGCCCGGGCCGATCGCGACGACGCGCGGCGCTTCGTCGGGCTGGCTCGCGTCGAGCGGCAGGATCACGAGATCGCCAGCGGTCGACACCCGTTGGGCCAGGTTGTCGATCGCGGGGGTGCCCTTGCCGCCGCGAAGCGCCGCGTCGTCGACCCGAACGGTCGCGGCGAAGCGGCCCGTCAGCGGATCGATCCGCCGGATCTCGAGTCCGCCGCCCGGAAGGCTCGCGAGCGAGAGGAGATCGGTGGCGGTCGGTTTCGGCACGAGGTTGCCGTCCGCGGCGGCCATCGGGCGCCGGAAGACCACGGCACCCGTCAGGGGTTCGATGCCGATCAGCTCCCCGCCGGGATGCTCGTTCGCCTGCGAGAACGCGAACACGTGCAGCACGCCTGCCTGCACGCCGAGGTCTTCGAAGAGCATGCCCTCGGACGCGTCGCCGAGCTGTTGACGCAGATCCCAGAGCACTTGGCCGGTGCGGTGTTCGACCGCGAAGATGCGATCGAAGTCGGGCACGACGATCGTCGTGCCGCACGCGACGACGTGGGGCGCGAACTCGATCGTCGCCGAGTAGAGCGCCTTTGGCCCGCCGGCGGCGGCGACGTCGATCGCGACGAGCTCGCGTTCCAGCGTCGCGAAGAGCGGGCGGTCCGTCGCGGCGACGAAGCCCTCGGCGACGACGACAGGCAGGAGATGATGGGCCTCCGCGCCCGCGACACGGACCGGCAGCCGTCCGATCTCCACCACGGGCAGGCCGGGGGCCGCCGACCCAGGCGCCGCGGGGGGCGCTTCGATCGCGGCGGCGACGGCGCCGAACGTGGCGCCGCGGTCGTCGGGCCAGTCGGACGGCTCGTCGCGATGGGCCGAAAGGCGATCCGCGATCGCGATCGCGAGTGCGTGGTTGCCGCGCTTCTCGGCGGCCACCAGCACGCGCCGGAGGATGCGCGGCGATACGTCGCCGCCCTCCGTGCCCTGCGCCAGCACCGCGCACGCGAGTGCGAGGTCGCCGCGCTGTACGGAGAGGTCGAGCACGCGCATACGAGCCAGTTGCGCCGCGGGGGCATTCGGGAAGCGCCGGCTCACCGCCTGCAGCGCGCCGGCGTCGTTGCCCGCGGCCGCCAATGTCGTCTCCGCGCGCGCCGCGATCTCGCGGTAGACACCGTTCCCGTGTTCGGCGACGAGGCGGGCGATCGCCGCTTCCGCGATCGCGGCGGCGCGTCCCGACGGGAGGTTGGCGTCTCCGTGGTCCTCGAGCAGGTTCTGCCAGGCGGCGACGGCGACCGCCGGGTCCCGCGCCGGGAGCAGTGCGCGCTGCCACGCGACGTGCACGCGGACGGGGAGACCGTTCGCGGGCATCGTCGCGTCCGGAGCCTCGGCGAGGAGCCGATCGAGTTCCACGCGCGAACGTTCGGGGTCGCCGGCGGCTCGCTCGAGCACCTTCGCCTGCACCGCGACGAACGCCTTCGCGTCGGGTGCCGCCGCCCGCGCAGCGACGAGTAGTTCGCCCGCCTTCGCGTCGTTGCGCTGCAAGGCGGCGTTCGCGTCGTCGTACGCCTGGTCGAACAGCGTGCGTTGCAGCGCCTGGCGCGTCGGATGGTTCGGGGGCAGTCCGCGCGCCGCACAAGCCTCGACGCCGCGCTGCAGGAGGGCCCGGAGGTCGGCCGAGTCCTTCGCCGTCGCCTTGGCCCCGGTGAGAGCGCGGCGCAGTTTGGCCAGGCGCAGGATCGCCGCGGGGTCGTCCGGCGAAGCGGCCACGCGCGCGCCGACGCGCGCTTCCAGCGCCGCGGAGTCCATCAGGACCGCGAGCGAACGCTGCCGCAGCGAGACGATGATGCCGTCGACGAACAGCAGGTTGCCCGGCTGCAGGTCCGGGTCCTCGATGCGCCGCGCGGCGTCGACCGGGTTGCCGGCGCGGTCGAAACCGAGGATGCGGCCGTTGCGCGGGAACCACACGTGCTCCGCAGTGATCGCGGGACGCCCGGTCACTTCGTCGTCGCCTCGCGCACGCAAGGACTCCGGGCGCACCAGCTGGCGTATCGCGGCCGCGCCGGCTGCTGCTGCGGAGGCATCGGGTCGCGCCTTCACCGCGACAGCCCCGCGTCCCGCGAGGACGAACTCGTCGTCGAGTGCGCCCGCGATCCAGCGCACACGGTTGTCGACGCCGTCGATCGTGGCATCGGCGGGCACGCGCCAAGCAATCGCTCCGGTCTCGGTCTCGATGCCGAGGGCGAACGGGGAGTCGAGCGGCGTGAGGAGGACCACTCCGTCCACGACGACGGGAGCGTTGTTCGCGAAGTAGACGGGTCGTTCGGCCTGGTGCTGGAGCATCGCGCGCGGCATGCGGACCACCGGGTACGACGTGATCCATCGGATGCGCCCAGTGCCGCTCTCGATGGCGAACGTCACGCCGAGGTTCGACGACCCGTACACGACGCCGTTCGCGACGGTGAGCGGGGACGCGGCGAACTCGCTGCGCGCGTTGCCGAACATGTTCACGTCCTGCTGGCTGCTGCACACGAGGCGGCGCCACTTCGTCTGGCCGGTCGCGAGGTCGTACGCGCCGACCGAGAACGCGATCGCGCCGGACCGGTCCTGCACCGGCGCGAAGACCGTGTCGCCGACGATGGTCGCGGGGCCGCAGGCATCGTGACCGCGGAAGCGCCGGGTGCGCTGCCCGTCGAGGTCGTCGAAGTGCGACCAGAGCTGGAGGCCGGAGCGCCGCGAGAACGCGAACAGGCGGCGCTGGGGGATCTTGCTGATGACGCGAAAGGCACCCTGGAAGTCGACGTTGGCCGACTTCTCGGGCACCTGCAGCGGTGCCACGACGACGTCGCCGCTGCACGCCGCGGCGAGGACCATGTCCTTGTTCACCTGTTCGCCACGATCGGCCGCGTCGTTCGGAGTGATCGACATCCACGCCAGTGCTGCGCGCAGCGGATCGAACGCGATCACCTCGGAGCCCGTGTTCACGAAGATCCCGTCGAGATCGCCGACGGGCAGCATCGCGTAGCGGCTGCTGTCGGCGTAGTCGAAGCCCGTTGCGGCGACCTCTTCGTTCGTCGTCGTGCGCGGCCTGCCCGCCGCGTCCGCCATCGGCCGGCGGCCGTCCCCGCCGCCGCCGAGCACCGGATAGCCGGCCGGATCGGCGCTCGCGGGGAGAATGGACAGCACCGACGCGCCTTCCGGCGAGAGGCGTTTCGCCGCGAGGTCCGCGCGCGCGGTCGCGGGATCCATGAGCACCGCGGCGCACGTCATGCGGTCCGCGACCGAGCGTTCCGCCGCGCTGCCGATCGGCGCAGCGTCCATCGCCTGGCGGAAGTGCTCCATCGCCTCGACGCCGCGGCCGGCGGTGAGCGCGAGATCGCCGAGCCGCAGCCGCGCGCGGCGGCCGAGCGACGACGTCGGAAACCGCATGGCGAGGAGTTCGAGCTGGTCGGTTGCGAGGTCCGTCGGCTCCCGTCCGGCGAGGTTGCCCGCTTCGCGCCGCACGAGGGCCTCGTAGGCCTCGACCGCGGCCGGCTGCATGTTCGCCATCGTCGTGACCACCGCGAGCCGCAGGCCGAGGAATCGGCCGGCCCCCACGGGAACGACGCCCCCGGTCTCCCGCTGCAGCAGTTTGTGCAGCCGTTCGACCGCGGGCTTCACTTCGCCGGCGGCGAGGTCCGCGAGACCGAGTTCCCACTCGTGGATGTCCTCCTGCGAGCGGCCGAGCGAGTAGAGGTTGTCGTCGTCGCCGGTCGCGAAGTCGATCGGCGTCGGCACGGTCCGCTGTGGCAGCTGCTGGGCCACGACCGGCGCGGCGAGCAGGAACGAGAGCAGCGCCATGGTCGGGGAGGATCCCGCCGCGGGACGTCGGCGGACGGCGCTGCGGGAATCGTTCATCTCGACATTCTGCATCGGAAGGAATGGGTTCTGCGACTGGAGGCGGAACCGGGGAACGCGGCGTCGTGGGCGCCTATACGAGCCGCGCGCGCTTGCGGAGAAGCCACTCCACGGCGAGCACGACCACCACCGCGAGCAGCGACCAGCCAGTGTCCCACGCCGGGCGTGTGGTGGTGTCCTCGCGGCTCTCGTACGACTTGCGGTTCGCGAAATCCGTCGCCAAGGACCTCGCGTCCGCGAGGAAGACGTAGCGCCCGCCGCCGCCGTCGCCGCCGCGGCTCTCCTCGGCGATGCGGCGCAGCGTCGCTTCGTCCTGGCTGGAGTCCGCCAGTTCCTTGTCGGGCACCTTCACGAGCACGTCCTCGCGCGCGAGCACGTTGTCGGCCGGGTTCTGGTTGGCGAAGCAGAGGAAGCTGAAGGCGCCCGGCTCCGGCATCGTGAACGTCGCCTGGTAGGCGCCCGGTTCCCCCGGCACCGAGCGCAGCACGCGCTTCTCGGTGGCGCCCTTCGTGTCGCGCAGGAACACCGTCTGCTCGTTGGCGATCGCCGGCTGCAGTTCGTCGTCGTGGAGACGCAGCTGCACGCGCACCTTGTCGCCCGTTTCGAGCAGCGTCTTGTCGACGGTCAGTTCGACGAGGGCGTTGCGGCGTTGCAGGCGGGACTGCGCCAGGTGCCGCACGACGTTGCGCCAGAACGCGTCCTGGTAGGTCTCCGCGTACGGGTTGCGCCAGCGCCACGTCTCGTCCGTGGCCATGAAGAACGTCGTGCCGCGCGGGTACGAGCTGGTCACGGCGATCGGCCGCTTGCCGTACGCGTTGCCGTCGGTCGGGTGTCGCAGCAGCACCGTGGCTCCGGGCTTCGCACGCTGCACCGGGTGGTAGACGAAGAAGCCGGGCAGGCCGTTCTCCCACAGGCGCCGGTTGAGCCCGGGGTCGCGCTGCAGCAGGAGGATGTCGTGCGGCTGCAGCGGGTTCTCGAGCACGGGCCGGAACTCCACGTCGCGCGGTGCCGGATTGGCCAGGAGCCAGGACGGATCCTCGAGCACCACGGGCAGCAGGTCCTGCACCTGAGTGTTGCGGTAGCGCTCGGGCATCGCCGCGTCGCCGAACAGGAAGCCCACGCCGCCGCCGAACTCGACGTACTTGACCAGCATGTCGAGCCACCGGCGCAGTCCTTCTTCGGTGGGCGAGATCCGTTCCGGCGGCACGTCGCCGATCAGGATCACGTGGTAGTCGAGGAACTCCTTGTCGCTGCGCGGCACGTCCTTCAGCGACGGCAGTCCCTTGCTGTGCTCCTGCTGGAAGCGCGGGCTCGCCTCGAAGAGCACGGCCTGCATCTCGATGCTCGGGTCGACGCGCTTCAGACAGCCCTGCACGTAGCGGTACTCCCAGCGAGGTTTGTCCTCGATGTAGAGCACGCGGATCTTCTCGTCGTTGACGCGGAGGAAGCGGGTGTCCTCGTTGTCGTCGAGCTGGCTCTCCTCGGGCTGGCCCGCGAGCGTGAATCGCAGGGTCCAGTCGCCAGCCTCGGCGAACGCGTGGAAGACGCGGACGCGCGCGGCCTCGCCGTCCGCCGGCAGTTCCGCATTGGCGGTCGCGAGGGGGACGAACGCGCCGCCGTTGCGCGAGCCCTGGAGTTCGACGCGCGCGGGCTTGCCGCGCAGGCCTTCTGCGTGCAGCGTGACGTCGAAGCCGACCTCTTCCTGGCGCAACGACTCCTTCGGGCCCGGCGGTCCGACGATCCAGGCGTTGCGCGGCGGATCGGGGTCGCCGACGCCCACCGTGTAGACCGCGATGCCGCGCATGCCGAATGCGCGTGCTGCCTCGACGGGGTCGATGCCGTCGTTGTTGCGCCCGTCGGACACGAGGACCAGCGCGTCGACGTTCGTGCCGGCGATCGCCGCGAGGTGCAGGTCGAGCGCGTCGCCGAGCGCGGTGCGGTTGCCGCGGCCGGTGAGCTCGTCGAGGCGGCGGACCGGCACCGGCTTCCGCTGCACGCGGAACAGCCGCACGTCGTGCGACTTCTTCAGTTCGTCGACGAGGCCGTCCTTCTGCTCGAGCACGGCGCGCACGAGGTCCTGCCTGGTCTTCGTCGCGACGTCGGCGCCGGCGACCTGCTGCAGGGCAGCGTTCTGTTCGGCCGCGGGGTAACGATCCTTGCGCAGCATGCTCGCGCTGTCGTCGACGAGCACGTGCACCTGGTTCTGAGTACGCCGCCACGTCGTCTTCTCGAACGCCGGCTCGAACACGAGCAGGCAGCACAGCGCGATCGCGATCCAGCGCAGGGTGGAGAGCACGATGCGGGTGCCCCGTTCGAGGCGCGTGAGGCCGCCGTAGGCCCACCAGGCGAACACGACCGTCGCGGGGAACACGAGGAGCGCCAGCACCCACAGCGGCGGCAGCGAGAGGAAACGGAACGTCTCTTCGACGTAGGTCGTCGTCGCCGAAGCCGGGTCCTGGATCCGTGCGAGCGTCACGCGCTCCTCCGCACCGACACGTAGCGGGCGAGCGCGGCTTCGAAGAGCACGAATGCGAGGGTGAGCAGCAGCAGCGTCGGACCGAGTTCGCTCTGGCCGGCGTCCTCCGTCGCCGTCGCTTCGGCCGGCAGGCCGTCGAGGATGCGCTCGACGCCGAGCGCCTGACGCGCTTCCTCGTGCGACACGTAGCGCAGCTCGCCCTCATCGGGATCGACGTTCACCGCGAACGGCAAGGTCAGCGTCTCCTTGCCGGCAGCACGATCGAGCACCATGTCGATCGAGTAGAAGCCGGCGCAGACGGTGTCGCCGACGGGCGGGATCAGGAAGCGGCCGCCAGAAAGCGGGCGGGGCTCTTCCCCGAGCGGCGCCCGTCCGCGGCCGTCGCGTTCGGGTCTCTGCACGTGCAGTTCTTCGGGGCGGGCGGAGACCGAGCACGCGAGTTCGGCGCCGACCGCCACGAGGAACGGATCGACCGCGGGCAGGGCGAGCCACTTCACGATCCCGTGCAGCAGCGGGAACGCGACGATCGGGTCGTCGAAGCGGTTCCAACGGTCGGGGCGATACTCGGACGCGAGCAGCGTGGTGCAGAAGAGCGCCTTGCCTTCACCGAAGGCCCGGGCGACGAACAGCGGGCTCCGGTCCGCGTCGGTGACGCGTGACAGCACGGTCGCGTCCGGGTGCAGCGAGTCCGGCGCCGTGCCGAACCAGCGCCACACGGGGATCGCCTGGAACGCCTCGCGGTAGATCGGCTCCTCGAACTCGCCGAAGGCCGGGTGGTCGGGCACTTCGATCGTCGCGGAGCGCACGACCGAGCTGCCCGCGGCGCCGCCGTACGGGCGCACCAGCCGGAACGGCTGCGGTCCTTCGCCGGCGGCGTGCAGCAGCAGGTTGAAGCTGTCCGCGTCCGTCTGCTCTCCGTACACGACGAACAGGCCGCGGCCGGCGCGCAGCGCGTCGACGAGGCCGGACGCCGCGCGTGCGTTCAGTCGATCGACGTCGGCGAGCACGATCACGTCGTGGTTCTGCGGCGTGACCTGGCCGCCGAGCAGCGCGAGTGCGTCCACGGCTTCGACGGCGAACGTGGGCAGCGCCTCGGCATCGGGGTCGAGGATCGACCGCCACAGGTGGCGGTGGGCGCGCAGGGGGTCGTCGGCGGCCGCGCCGTCGACCAGCAGCACGCGGATGCGTTCGCGCACGTCGACCGTGAGGAAGCGCTCGTCGTCGGCCGGCAGACCGTCGTTCTGCACCTGCACGTGCACGCGCCGCCGGCCCGTTTCGCGGAACGAGATCTGGAAGTCGGCTTCGCCGTCGGCGCCGGCCGGCAGCTGCACCACCTTGCGCGCGGGTTCGCCGCCGTCGACGTCGAGCGTCACCTCCAGGGACACTGCCTGCTGCGACCGATTCTTCAGCGAGGCGACGAACTCGACCGGCGCCCGCAGGACCGCGGCGGGCTGGTCGATCCTGAGGTCGGTGATCTGCTGGTTGTCGAGCTGGCCGCCGACGTGCTGTTCGGCGAAGGGCCCGACGTCGATCCAGTGCAGGCGCGTGCCAGGGCGCTTCTGCAGCCGATCGACGACGTCGCGCAGGGTGTCCGTCAGTTCCGGCGCCGCCTCGGCGGCCGGCGCCGCCAGCGCCCTGCCGAACGAACGAGCCTGCAGGTCGGAGAAGACGAGCACTTCGGCGTCGGCGTCGCCTCCCTCCTGGAGCGCGTCGGCGACCTGGCGCAGCGCGTCGCCGAGATCGGTGGCCGCGTCCTCGGGCTTCTGCATCGACAGCCACTGGTTCTTCGCGGTGCCGAGGTCGAGGTCGTCGCGGACGAGAAAGCGCGGGCGCACGCCGGCGAGCACGAGCGACACCTTGTCGGTGCGTGCGGTGTTCTGTTCGTAGCGTTCGAGCAGGCGACCGATGAGCGTGCGACCGCGTTCGAACGGGCTCTGTGCGCCGTCGCCGCGCAGACCCATGCTGTACGTGCCGTCGAGGACGAGCACATGGTGCGTCGTGCCGCTGCCCGCGAGCAGGCCGCTCGCGTTCTTCAGCATCGGCCTCGCGATGGCCAGCGCCAGCACGATGGGCACGAGACAGCGCAGCAGGAGCAGCAGCAGGTTCTCGTTGCGCAGGCGGTTGCGCTGCTTCTGGTAGGCGCGGAGCAGGAACTCCATCGCCGCCCACGGCCGCGTCTTGTGCCTCTGCCGGTTCAGCAGATGGATGATCAGCGGAACCGCGAACAGCGCCGCGCCGGCGAGCAGGAGTGGGTTGAAGAACTGCACGCCGGCTACTTCCGCCGCTTGCTGCGAGCCGCGCGGGCGCTGAGGTACGAGGTCAGCACGACGTCGAGCGGCGCGCTGTTCACGACGCGAACGTAGTCGATGCGCTGGCCGAGGCAGCCCTTGCGGATCGTGTCGGCGAAGCGCTCGATCTCGGCGAGGTACGCCTCGCGCAGCGACTTCGGATCGCACAGCAGCTCGGGCATCTGTTCCATGCCGAGGAACAGCGTCATGCGTTCGAAGGGGAACTCGACTTCGTCGCGGTCGAGCACGTGGAACACGACGATGTCGTGGCCGCGGCTCTGGATCTCGCGCAGTCCCCTCAGCACCTGCTCCGGGTCGTCGAACAGGTCGCTGAAGATCATCACCATGCCGCGCTGGCGCAGTTGCCCTGCGAGTTCGTGCAGCACGGTGCCGACCTTCGTCTTCTGTTTCCTCGTCTTCGCCTGCTCCAGCGCGCCGAAGAGGTTGCCGAGGCTCGCGCGGGTGTTGGACGGCGGGATCTGCCGCGCGACCTTCTCGTCGAACAGGGTGAGGCCGACCGCATCGGCCTGCTGCTGGATCAGGAAGGCGAGTGCGGCGCAGGCGGTGGCGGAGTAGTCGAACTTCGCCATGCCGCCCTCGTGCCCGTAGTTCATCGACTCGCTCTGGTCGAGGAACAGGTGCGCGCGGAGGTTGGTCTCCTCTTCGTACTGCTTCACGACGAAGCGGTCTGCCTTGCCGAAGATCTTCCAGTCGAGGTGGCGCAGGTCGTCGCCCGGCACGTATTCGCGGTGCTGCGCGAACTCGACCGAGAAGCCGCGGTACGGCGACTTGTGCATGCCGGTGACGAAGCCCTCGACGACGAGGCGCGCGCGCAGCTCGAGCCGGCTGACCTTGTTCAGGACACGCGGGTCGAGGTAGTTGGTCGGAATCTCGGTCATCGCAGGAGGAGCGGGCGGCCCGCGGTCAGCCCTGGGCGATCACGCGGGGGAGCTTGCCGTCCTCGAGGACCGCGCTCTTGTTCGGGTCGACCTCCTGCAGCATGCGGTCGATCACCTTGTCGGTCGTGATGCCCTCGGCCTCCGCGGCGAAGCTCGTGATGAGTCGGTGGCGCATCACCGGCTTGCAGACCGCACGGATGTCCTCGGCGGCGACGTAGAAGCGGCCCTGCAGCAGCGCGTGCGCCTTGGCGCCGAGCACGAGGTTCTGGCTCGCGCGCGGTCCCGCACCCCACTGCAGCCACTCCTTCACCCAGTCCGGCGCCTCGCCGGTGGTGAGGCGCGTCTGGCGCACGAGGCGCAACGCGTAGTCGAGCACGGCGTCGGCGATCGGCACGCGGCGCACGATGCTCTGCAGGTCGAAGATCTCGGCGGCGCCCAGCACCGGCTTGATCTCGGTCGAGCGGTCCTCCGTCGTGCGGCGCAGGATCTCGCGCTCCTCGGCGGCCGACGGGTAGTCGACCTTCACCATGAACATGAAGCGGTCGAGCTGAGCCTCGGGCAGCGGGTAGGTTCCCTCCTGCTCGATCGGGTTCTGGGTCGCGAGCACGAAGAACGGCTTCTGCAGTTCGTGGCGCTTGCCGCCGACGGTTACCTGGTACTCCTGCATCGCCTCGAGCAGGGCTGCCTGTGTCTTCGGCGGGGTGCGGTTGATCTCGTCCGCCAGGATCACGTTGGCGAAGACCGGGCCCGGGAGGAACTTGAACTCGCGGCGACCGGTCGTGCGGTCCTCCTGAATGACCTCCGTGCCGGTGATGTCGCTCGGCATCAGGTCCGGCGTGAACTGGATGCGGTTGAAGGACAGCGAGAGGACCTTCGCGAGCGTGGAGATCAGCAGCGTCTTCGCGAGGCCGGGCACGCCGATCAGGAGGCAGTGGCCGCGGCAGAAGAGCGCCATGAACAGTTCGTCCACGACGTGGTCCTGGCCGACGATGACCTTCTGGATCTCGGCCTTCATCGCGGCGTAGGCCTTGCGCAGCTTCTCGACCTGCTCGAGGTCCTTGGGGTTCGTTGCGTTGCTCATGGGGTTGGTTGGGGTCGGACGCGGAAGGGGTGCGAGGAGATGCGGGGTGGAACGGGTCGCGGCGGCTCTACGTTCGATGGCCTCGGCGCGCGGGCGGGAATCGCGGCGGCGCCGTAGGACGGGAGCCGGTCACTGGAACTTCACCCTCGACGGCGGCGCGATCGGCTCGGCGCCCGGCGCCGCCGGGGGCTCGACCGGCGGCAGCGCCCCGTCGAGCGGCTCTTCGGGTGCGTTCGTGGGTTGCGCCGGACGTTCCGGGAACGTGGCGCACAGTTCGGCAGGCGTGAGGCCGAGGCGGTCGATCGCGACCAGGAGACCCTGCAGGTCCTGGTGCGCGTTCGGCCCGCGGGCGAGCCGGGCCTCCGCGATCGCCGCGTCGTACTGGCGCCGCAGGTCCTCGAAATGGTCCGCGAGGGCGCGCAGTTCGGTGCGTTCGCGCGCCGCGGGAACGGCGTTCGCGAACCAGAGCCACGAGGCGACGCCGAGACTCGCGAGTGCCACCCAAGCGGGGAAGGACGAACTCGTTTCGGTCGGGGTCCGGGCCATGGCGCGCGAGCCCGGGATGCTAGCGGGCACACTCCGCAGGCGGAAGGCGGCGGTTCGCCGCCGCGGGTCGCTCCGTCGAACGTCGCCGGCGAAGTCGCGGCGCGCGCCTGTGTCGCTGCCGTGGATGGCGATAGCCTTCCAGGCGCGTCGGCAGCGGGAGTCGCGCGCGTTGCCGAACACCGCTTCGATGGTTCGGCGGCGGCGCCCACACATGTGGCGTTCCACCGCCCATGCCCTGGAGAAGACGATGTTGTCGATTCCCGGCTCCGAGATCAGGCTGCCCGCCCGGGCCGTCGAGACGCGACCGACGCGCGATCCCGCGGCGTGGATCGCCCCGATGATCACCGTCGAGCTCTATGCACCGATCGACGTGGCTCGAATGGCCGACCTGGGCCGCCGACCAGGCCTCCGGCCCGGGGCGCTGCTGAACGACTGGTTCGCGATCGCAGCGGCGGTCGGGACGCCGGCCGAGTTCGCGCAGAGGCACTCGATCCCCCCGAGGGGGAACGCCAGGGCGGCGAAGCTGACGCACGTTGCGTTCTGGCGGCTGCAGCCTGGAACCCTCCTGAACGTGGGGCGCTGCGCGCCGTACTTCGGCGCCGCCGGCGGAGGCTTTCAGGCCGAGTTCCTGGGCGGTCCGCTGCCGACGCTTCGGAGCGCATCGCGCCTCGGCACGTAGCGGCGGGTTGCGTTCGGGACGCTTGCCGATCGCACTACGACGCGAGTTCGCGGGTGAGAACCGCGAGCACGTCGAGCCAGAGTCCGAGGCCGAGCACGACCAGCGCAGCGACCACCACGGCCAGCGTCGCGGGCCACGGCGGCGGTGCGCACGGGATCTCGTGCGCGGGTTCGGTGAGCACCGCGGCGCGTACGATGCGGAGGTAGGCGAACGCGAACACGGCGGTGGTCACGAGCAGCGCCCCGACTGCGGCGAACGGCCAGGGTCCGGCCGTCACCGCGGTGGCGATCACGGCCCACTTGGCGAGGAAGCCGGCGAGCGGCGGGATGCCGACGAGGCTCGCGAGGAAGAGGCAGAGCGCACCCGTCGTCCACGGCCGCCGGCGGCCGGCGCCGCGCAGTGCTTCGAGGTCGGTCGAATTCGTGTCGCGCTCGAGGATGCCAAGGCACACGAACGCGCCGAACGCGGCCGCCGCGTACGCGAGCAGTTGCAGCATCGTCGCGCTCGCAGCGCCGCCGCTCGTCGCGCCGGGCATCGCCGCCATGGCCAGCACCGCGGTGCCGCCGTGCCCGATGCCGCTGAACGCGAGGATGCGCCGCGCGTCGCGCTGCACGGTCGCCATCACCGCACCCACGGCGAGGCTCACGAACGCGACGATCGCGAGGCCGGCCGCTGCCGATCCGGGCGGCGCCACGTTCGCGGGGAGCACCAGCGGGAGGGCGCGCAGCAGCACCGCACCGGCGGCGAGTTTCGGCAGCGTCGCGACGACCGCGACACTCGTCGGCGGCGCACCCTGGTAGACGTCGGGTGCATAGACGTGGAACGGCACGACCGTCAGCTTGTACGCGGCGCCGACGGCGGCGAGGCAGAGGGCCGCGGCCGTCGCGGGCGAAGCGCCCTGGCCCAGCACGTGGCCGATGCCGGCGAAGTCGAGGTGCCCGGTGAGCCCGTACAGGTGGCTCGTGCCGAACAGCATGAGGCCGGTCGCAGCGCCGCCGAACAGCACGTACTTCATGCCGGCCTCCGCGGCGCGGCGATCGCCGCCGCGCCATGCGGCGAGCGCGTAGCTGCCGAGCGAGACCAGTTCGAGGCCGAGCCACATCGGGATCGTGTTCGCGGCGGACGTGACGAGCAGCGCGCCGAGGCCGATGCCGAGCGTGCACGCGTGCCACGCTTCGCCGTCGCCGGCGTCGTCGCGGTCGATGCTGCGCGCGAACACGCACAGCGCGAGCAGGGCCGTGATCGCGGGACGGACGATCGTCGCGATGGCGTCGACGCGCAGCATCGCGACGGTGCGGTCGACGAAACTGTCACCGGCGATCGTGGTGCCGACCGCTCCTGCGCCGGCATCGAGCGACGCGACGAACGCCCCGATCGCCGCTGCCGCGGCGAGCAGCGCGGCGAGCTTTCGCCATGCCGGGCCCTTGCCGAGGCTCGTCAGCAGCGTCGCGAGCAGGCCGCCCGCGAGGATCGTCTCCGGGAGGAGCAGGCGGAACGGGAACGCCGCGGTGTCGGCGAACGCCGTCATCGGGCCGCTCCGTGCACGTTCGTGAGCAGCGCTTCGCACACCGGGCGCAGGGCGTCGACGAGCGGCTTCGGCCACACGCCGACGACGAGCAGCAGGGCGCAGAGAGGCACGATCGCGAGCCGTTCGCGGCGGTCGCAGTCGGCGAACGTTCCGTGCTGCGGATCGCCGAGCGGCCCGTACGCGACACGCTTCACCGTCCACAGCAGGTAGGCGGCGGCGAGCACGACGCTCACGGTCGCCGCCGCGGTCATCGCGGGGAACGACCCGTTCGCCGTGAAGCCGCCGGCGAACACCAGGAACTCGCCGACGAAACCGCCGAGGCCGGGCAGTCCGGCGGACGCGAGCGAAGCGAACAAGAGCAGCCACGCGAAGCGCGGCATCGGCCCGGCGAGGCCGCCGAACCCGTCGACGCGGCGATGGTGGGCGCGGTCGTAGACGACACCGACGAGCAGGAACAACGCGGCGGACGAGAACCCGTGCGTCACCGCCTGCACCGCGCCGCCGAGCGCGCCCGCGACGGTGCCGCTCGCGAGGCCGAACAGGCAGAAGCCCATGTGCGAAACCGAGGAGTACGCGACGAGGCGCTTCAGGTCGGTCTGGCCGAGTGCGGTGAACGCGCCCCACAGGATGGACACGAGGCCGAGCACGCCGAGTGCCGGCGACCAGGCGAGCGCCTCGGCCGGGAACAGCGGCCAGGCGATCCGGTAGAGACCGTACACACCGAGCTTCAGCAGGACGCCGGCGAGCAGCACCGACACCGCGGTCGGTGCCTGCACGTGCGCGTGCGGCAGCCAGGTGTGCAGCGGCACGGCCGGCAGCTTCACGAGGCACGCGAGCAGCACCGCGACGAAGCCAAAGCGTGCGATCGGCGCGCCGAGCACGGTCGTGGAGGCCCACACGGGCGCCATCGACGCGAGACGGGGAAGGTCGAACGTCGCGCCGCCGTTCGCAGCGGTCGTGTTCGCGATCACGATCAGCAGCAGCAGCATCGCGACGCTGCCGGCGAGCGTGTAGACGACGAACTTGATCGCGGCGTAGCGGCGCTGCTCGCCGCCCCACAGTCCGATCAGCGCGAGCATCGGGACGAGCAGCGCTTCCCAGGCGACGTAGAAGACGAGCAGGTCGGTCGCGGTGAACACCGCGTTCGTGGCGGCGAGCAGCGTGAGCACGAGCGCGTGGTAGGCGTGCGGGCGCCGCGACTCGCGGAACGCCGCGATCGTCGCGACGAGCGTGATCAGGCCCGACAGAGTGAGCATCGCGGCGCCGAGGCCGTCGACGCCGAACGCGAGCGACGCGCCGAACGTCGTGCTCCACGGGTGCGATTCGACGAGGCGGAGGTCGGCGCCCGGTCGCGCCGCGAGGTCTGCGAACGCGAAGGCCCCGACGCCGAGCGTCAGCGCGCTGCCGAGCACCGCGAACCAGCGCGCCAGCGGGCGCAGCGGCGGCACCAGCGCGGCGAGGGCGAGCGCGAGCGGAGCAGCGACGGTCGCGGCGAGCGGGCCGATCATCGCAGCACGCTCCACCAGAGCCCGGCGCCGACGACGATCGCCACGAACGCGAGGTAGGCGCCCGTGCGCCCGCCGTGCAGCACGGCGCCGCGGCGTGCGAGCCCGCCGAAGAACCGGCCGAGACCGTCGATCGCGCCGTCGAGCGACAGCGGGTCCGCTGCGCGGCGGTCGCCCGCTTCGTCGAGAGCGCGCAGGCGCGACGGCGAGCCGAGATCGACTCGCGCGCAGCGGCCCGCGAACCAGCGGCCGAGGCCGCGCGTGAACACGAGGTCCTGGAGGCGGTCGATGCCCCAGAGTTCCTGCGCCCCGCGATGCAGCGGCCGCAGCCGAGACGCGAGCGCGCCGGCGGTGTCGCGGTCGCGACGCACTGCCCACCAGTAGAGGAAGAGGGCCGCGGCGGCGCCGGCGAGCAGCAGCGCACTCGCCAGCACGACCGCCTGACCGTGTGCCGCGTGCAGGTGCTCGGCGTGCGGGGCGCGCAGGGCGCGGTCGAGCCAGTCGCCCGTCGTCCACGGCAGCGAGAGCGCGAACGGGGCGAGTGCGATCAGCACCCACTTCGCGGCGCCCGCGGGATCGTGCGCGTGCTCGACGAGCGAATCGTCGCGCGGTTCGCCCGCGAAGACGCGGATCCACCAGCGCAGCATGTAGAACGACGTCAGCAGACTGCCCGCTGCGGCGAGCAGGAACGGTCCCCACGCGGCGCCGCCGGCGGCCGTCGCGTGGGCCAGCGCGGCGGCGATCACCGCGTCCTTGCTGTAGAACCCGCTGAACGCCGGCGCTCCGGCGATCGCGAGCACCGCGATCAGGCTGCACCACGCCGTCACCGGCATCGTGCGGCGCAGGCCGCCCATGCGGTGCAGGTCCTGCAGACCGTTCGCCGCGTGGATCACGGCTCCCGCGCACAGGAAGAGCAGGCACTTGAACGTCGCGTGCGTGAACAGGTGGGCGATCCCCGCCGCGCGGCCGCCGTGTTCGTCGCCGGCGCCGAGGCCGACGAACATCAGCCCGAGCTGGCTGACGGTCGAGTAGGCGAGCACGGCCTTGAGGTCCCACTGCACGCAGGCGATCGTCGCGGCGAAGAGGCACGTGATGCCGCCGGTCCATCCGACGACCGCGAGCGCGTCGGCCGGGAACATCGCGTAGCAGCGCGCGACGAGGAACACGCCGGCCGCGACCATCGTCGCCGCGTGGATGATCGACGACGCGGTGGTGGGGCCCTGCATCGCGTCGGGCAGCCACGTGTGCAGGGGGAACTGCGCGCTCTTGCCCACGGCGCCGCAGAAGATCCCGAGCGCTGCAAGCGTCAGCAGCTGGCCGCCCGACAGGCCGAGGAACGTCGTGCTCTGTGCCGCCGCCGCTGCGCCGGGCAGACGCACGAAGTCGAGCACGCTGCCGTGTTCGCCGGCGGTGACCATCAGCGAGAGCAGCGCGCCGATGCCGATCAGGAAGCCCGCGTCGCCGACGCGGTTCATCACGAACGCCTTCAGCTGCGCGTGTGCGGGGCTCAGGAGGTGTTCGAGCACGCCCCGCGGGTCGGGGTTCTTCGTCGCCTGATACTCCGGATCGGCGCTCGCCGCGGGTCTGTCGAACCAGAAGCCGATCAGCAGGTAGCTGCCGAGGCCGACGAGTTCCCAGCAGCAGAAGGACAGGAACAGGTTGTCGCTCAGCACGACGCCGAGCATCGCGAACACGAAGAAGCAGAACTGCCACGGGAACCGCGCGGCCTTCGGCTCGTCGTGCATGTACCACGCGTTGAACGCCATCACGAGCGTCGCGAGGAGGCCGACGATCACCGCCATGATCGCGGCCATCGGGTCGACCATCACGCCGACGCCCAGCGAGAACGAACCGAGGTCGAGCCAGTCGAAGTGGGGGCCGGCGAACGTGCCGCCGCTCCGCAGCACGATCGACGTCATCCACACCGCGAGGGCCGTGGTCGCGGCGAGCATGCCGGTGGCGATCCCGTGCGCGGCGCCGGCGCTGCGCCACGGCAGCCGGCCGGTCACGAGCGCGGCCGAGAGCGGCACGAGCCAGACGAACAGCGGCAGCCAGTTCGGCATCACGACCGCAGCTCCCGCGTCGCTTCGAGATCGACGTCCTTGCTCGTGCGGTACACCGCGAAGAGGAGCGCGAGCGCCACCGCTGCTTCGGCCGCGGCGGCGACCACGACGAAGACCGCCGCGATCTGGCCCTGGGGATCCGGCGCGCCGGCGCGGAAGCGGCCGTAGGCCGTGAACTGCAGCGCCGCCGCGTTGAACATCAGTTCGAGGCCGATCAGAACGCCGATCGCGTTGCGACGCGTCGCGATCGCGAGCACGCCGGCGGCGAACAGGATTCCCGCGACGATCAGGTACGACGCGAGCGACGAGGGGCCGAACTCAGCCACGGATGGCCTCCGAACCGCCGTTCGCCGGGCGGCGGAACCGCTGCACCGTCGCGACGGCGGCGACGAGGGCGACCGTCAGCAGCAGACCGGTCGCGAGGAACGGCACGAACCAGGACGAAAGCAGCACGTTGCCCGCGGCCGCGCCGCCGGAAGTCGTCAGCGGGTCGGCCACTCCCGGCGCCGAACGGGTGCGGTCGAGGTGGCGCGCTTCCGCGAGGACCACCTGCACGAGCCGCCACGCCACTCCGCCCGCGAGCACGGCGCCGAGCCAGCCCGCCATCCGCACCGACCACGGCGCGCGCTGCACTGCGCCGAGGATGTCGGCGCTGAAGAGCGTCGCGAACAGGATCAGAACGAGGATGCCGCCGACGTAGACGACGACCTGCACGCACGCGAGCCACTGCGCCTCGAGGAACAGGTACAGGCCGGCGGTGCCGACGAGGGCGAGCCCGAGCAGAAGCGCCGCGTGGAAGAGGTTCTTCACGAGCGCGGCGCCGAGCGCCCCGGCGATCGCACAGAGAGCGCAGCCGGCGAAGAGCAGCGTCTCGATCACGTCTTCGGTGCTCCTTCGCTCGCGGGCGGGGGCGAGGCGGGCGCCGCTGCGGCCTTCGCGGCGGCAGCCTTCGCCGCGGCCTCCGCCTTCGTCGCCGCGTCCTTCGCCTTCTTGCGCGCTTCGCGTTCGGCGTCGACGCGCGCCTTCTCCTCGGGCGAGTAGTAGCCGAGGCCGTACATGCCGATCAGGTGCGGGCCGGTCGGGTCGATGCGGCCGTCGAGCCACGTGCGGTCCTCGGCCGACAGCTCGGTGCGCGGCGTGCGCGACAGGCGCTGCAACCGCTCGACATCGGACTCCTCGAAGCGCACGTCGAGCTGGCCGCTGCTCCGCGGGAACAGGAAGCGCGCTCCGTCGCGGCGCGGGTCGAGTTCGAACGCGTTCGTCATCGAAAGCGAGTCCGTCGGGCACGCCCGCACGCACAGGCCGCAGTAGATGCACTTGCTGAGGTCGATGTCGAAGCGCGAGCAGTGGATCTTGTTGTTCTCGTCGCGCTCGCCCTCCATCTTGAAGCAGTCGACGGGGCACACGCGGTCGCACGCGTGGCAGACGATGCAGCGGGCCGCGTCGTTGTGCAGGTGGCCGCGCTGGCGGTCGCCGATCGTCTCCGCCGGCTGCTCGGGATACTGGCGCGTGATGCTGCTGGCGCCGCCTTCGCCGCGCAGGTTCTCCAGCAGGAAGCGCCCGGTCGTGCGCATCCCGGTGACGAAGGTCGTGGCGCCGTTCCACAGGTCGTCGATCCACGCGAGGATCATCGGGCACCTCCGGCGGCCTTCTCCGCGGTGAGTTCGAGCAGCGCCGGGTGCAGCTGGCCGTACTTCTTGCGCGCGGCGCGCACGAGCAGCGCGCCGAGCGCGAGCGGCACGGCCCAGGCGACGAGATGGCCGACGATGCCGAGGTCCACACGCGGCCGCGACGGCAGGCGCCCGTACGCCGGGCCCGGTGCGGCGCCGCCGGCGGCGAGCATCACGAGCGCGATGCCGAACAACGACACGAGGCACAGCGGCACGAGCTGCAGCCAGCACAGCCTCATCACCTGGTCGACGCGCAGCCGCGGCAGCGTCCAGCGGATCCACATCATGGTGAGGAAGACCGCGATGACCTTCGCGCCGAAGCAGCCGGCGTGCAGGATCGTCTCGAGCCAGACGGGCAGGCCGACGATCCACTCTTCGCCGACGGGGCTCTGGTAGCTGCCGAAGAAGAGCGTCACGAGCAGCGCGCCGACGAGCACCATCTCCGCGTACTCGGCGAGCGCGAACATGCCCCAGCGGAGGCCGGAGTACTCGGTGTTGAAGCCACTCACGAGTTCACTCTCCGCTTCGGCCATGTCGAACGGTGTGCGCTGGCATTCGGCGAGGCCGGCGAAGAAGAGGATGCCCGCGAGCAGCAGGAGGAACGGGTTCTGCAGCGCGTTCCAGCCGAGCAGCGAGAGCACGCCGGGGTGGTACTGCTGCGCGGTGATCGCGTGCAGGTCGAGCGTGCCGCACCACAGCACGACGCCGGCGACTGCGAGGCCGACCGGGATTTCGTAGCTGACGAGCTGGGCGACCGCGCGCATGCCGCCGAGCAGCGACCATTTGCTGCCCGATCCCCAGCCGGCCATCTTGAGCGCCAGCACCGTGATGCCGGCGCACGCGATCGCGAAGAGCGTGCTCGTGCCCGACTCGAGCATCACGAGGTGGTGGGTGAACGGGATCACGCAGAACGGCAGGAACGCGCCGACCAGCGCGAGGTACGGCGCGAGTCGGAAGACGAGCCCGTCGGTGCCGGCGGGCACGATGTCCTCCTTGCCGAGCATCTTGACGCCGTCGGCGACGAGCTGGCCGAGACCCAGACGCCGACCGACGCGCAGCACGGTGTTCACGACGCGCACTTCGCAGAAGCGGGCGAAGGCGCGGTCCTGCGCGTCGCGAGGCCTCCAGAAGAGCACGATGCGGAACGCGAGTCGCAGCGGGCCGTCGAGACCGGCCGAGTTCGGACCTTCGCGGCGCTGGATCGCGGCGGCGATCTTGCGCTCGAGAATCTGGCCCAGCGAAGCGAGCGGGAACACACAGAAGAGCAGCGGCAGGATCCAGCACACGACGATCGCGACGGCGATCGGCACGCCGCCTGGTGCGGGCGAGCCCGACAGCCAGGCCGCGAGCGAGTCGACTGCGTAGCCGAAGCCGGCGCCGCCTTCCTGCGTCGCGATCACCGGTCGATCTCCGGCACCACGACGTCGAACGATCCGATGATCGCGACGACATCGGCGAGGAACGTGCCGCGCATCACCTTGTGGAAGATGCCCGACGCGGAGAACGAACCGGTGCGCACGCGCACGCGCCACGGCGTCTTGGTGCCGTCGCTGACGAGGAAGTAGCCCATCTCGCCGCGCGGCGCCTCGGTGCGGCAGTGCACCGAGCCCTTCGGTGGCTTCTTCAACTGTTTCGTCACGTCCGCCTGCCAGCCGCCGATCGGATCGGTCTCCTTCTCGGCCTTCGGCGGCAGCAGTTTCAGCGCCTCGCGGCACAGGCGTACCGACTCGTTGATCTCGAGAAGGCGGACGACGTAGCGGTCGTAGCAGTCGCCCTGGCGGCCGCGGCGGCCGGCGAAGCACTGGCCCACGGGCACGCGCACGCCGAGTTCGCCGTAGACGCCATACGGCACGTCGCGCCGCAGGTCGAAGTCGACGCCGCTGCCGCGCAAGTTCGGTCCGACCAGGCCCCACTCGATCGCTTCGTCGCGTGTGACCGCCGCGACGCCCGCGCAGCGGTCGCGGAAGATCGCGTTCGTCGTCAGCAGCCTGTTGAAGCGCACCATCTCGCGCTCGAACTGGTCGAGGAAGCGCGCGATCTCGTCGCCCGCGCCGTGGTGCAGGTCGAACGCGACGCCGCCGATCGTGACGTAGTTGTAGGTGAGCCGCTGGCCGCACAGCTTCTCGAAGATGTCGTTCACCAGCTCGCGCTGCGCGATGCCGTGCAGGAACGGCGTGTAGGCGCCGACGTCCATCGCCATCGCGCCGACGGCGATCAGGTGGCTGCTGATCCGGTTCAGTTCGGCGACCAGCACGCGGATGACCTCGGCGCGGCGCGGCACCACGACCGTGGTCGCCGGGTCCGTCGCGAGCAGCCGCTCGACGGCGAGACAGTACGCGAGGTTGGCGTTCATCGCGCACACGTAGTCGACGCGGTCGGTGTAAGGCACGAACATCGGCCACTCGACGCACTCGCCGATCTTCTCGATCGACCGGTGCAGGTAGCCGTGGTCCGGCGTGCAGTTCTGCACGATCTCGCCGTCGCTCTCGACGACGATGCGCAGCACACCGTGGGTCGCGGGATGGTGCGGCCCCATGCTGAGCTGCATGGTCTCGCCCGACGGTGTCGTCGCTTCGACCGTCATCGGGCCTCCCGCGCGGGTTGCGACTCGAAGTGCTGGCCGTCGCGCAGGTGGGAGACGCCGTGGTAGGTCGCGGGGTAGACGTAGTCCTTGCGCAACGGGTGCCCGACCCAGTCCTGCGGGCACATGATGCGGCGCAGATCGGGGTGGCCGTCGAAGTGCACGCCGTACAGGTCGAAGACCTCGCGTTCGAAGTAGATGGCCGCGGGCCACACGCCGCTCGTCGTCGGCAGCCGGCAGTCGCTTCGCGCGGCGTGCGTCTGCACCATGAGTTCGTGCCGGTGCACGTGGCTCCACAGGAGCCAGACGGCGCAGATGGCGTCACTCGGGGCCTTGGCAGGGTACTTCAGCAGGTCGTACGCGGTGAGGTCCATCAGCGCGTCGAACCGCAGGTCTTCGTCGTCGCGAAGCAGCGTCAGCAGCAAGACGAGGTCGGCGGGCGCGACGAACAGGAACGGCTGCCCGTTCTCCGTCGTCCGCGCTTCGATCGAAGGAGTCCGTTGCCGCATGCGCGCAGCGACCGGTTCCGCGGCGAGCGCCGTCACGTCTTCTGCTCCGGCTTCTCGTGGTGCGCGCCGAATGCGGGTTCGATGCCGGCGACCACGTGCGGCGTCTTCGTACGCTGGCCCGTGGTGCGGTAGAGACGCACACGTTCGCGCAGCGCCATCACGCCGTCGATCAGTGCTTCGGGCCGCGGCGGGCAGCCGGGGATGTACACGTCGACCGGCACGTACTTGTCGATGCCGTTCAGCACCGAGTAGCTCCACTTGCTGAACGGGCCGCCGCTGTTCGCGCAGCTCCCCATGCTGACGACCCAGCGGGGCTCGGTCATCTGGTCCCAGAGCAGCTTCACGCGCTCGGCCATCTTGTGGGTGATGGTGCCCGCCACGATCATCAGGTCGGCTTGGCGCGGCGTCGCGCGCGGGATCATGCCGAGGCGGTCGATGTCGTAGCGCGGGCCGCCGGCCTGCATCAGCTCGATGCCGCAGCACGCGGTCGCGAACAGCAGGTAGAAGAGCGAGTGCTCCTTGCCCCACGCGAGGAACTCGTCGACCGCGGTGAGGTGGATCTGCTCGTGCGATGCGTTGCCCGGGCGGCACTGCGGATCAGCCACGGAACACCTCCGGCCGGTCGGGCCGCGCCGGCACGGTGCGGTCCCACAGGAAGCCGCCCTTCGCCGCGACCCACGCGAACCCGATCGCCAGCGTGCCGACGAACGCCGTCACCTCGAGGAACACGAGCGCGCCGCGGCCCTGGCCGAGCCATTCGACGCAGCGCGGCAGGATCGGCCAGAGCAGAGCCAGTTCGGCGTCGAACACCAGGAACACGAGCGCGATCGTCGTGAAGCGGTTGTTGAAGCGGAACCACGCGGACCCGATCGGCTCTTCGCCGCACTCGTACGTCGACAGCCTGCGCGTCGTCGGCTGGATGCGATCCAGAACACGCGTGACGATGCGGACCGTGAGCAGGGCGCCGCCGACGATCACGAACGCCAGCGCGCCGACGACGGCCACGCTCGCCCAGGCGCCGTAGGCGGGTGCAGGGTCGGCGAAGGGAAACGTCGCTACGGGCACGCGGTCGTCGAGGGTCGGGGAAACGTGGCCGAACATTGTGCCGGCCGGACGGCGAATGAAAAGAGCGAGGCGATCGGCCGCGGGTGACGCAGGGGCGGCCTCGGCTCGGCGTCGTCCCCCGTTGCCGACATGCAGCGTTCGCTCGTCTTCTGCGAACGCCGCGGCTGCCGCGTCGAACGTGGTTGCGACGCTGTTGCCGCCGCAGCCAACCCGCGGCCGGGTCACGGCCGGCTGGTCGAAGTGATGCGCTCCGACGGTTCCCGGCAGAACCGCGCGAGCTCCGTGGCTTCGTTCGCCTCGACTGCGGTGGCCGCAGCGAATCCAGGCCCTTCGCGAGCAGGGCGCGGTGTCGATCACGTCACGCAGTTCGGCGCGATGGAGCAACGCACCGAGCTTGTTGCCGAGGATCTCCTGCGCCGTGTCGACCAGGATCGCACCGCCGCTCGTCGCGACGGTCGTGAGCAGCTGCGGTGCGAGGAGGTTCTGCGGTACGGGCGGCCGCGGATCGGCCATTCAGGCCACCGGCTTCCACGAGTGCATCAGCCAGTTCCAGAACCCACGCATGCGGCCGAGGTACGGCTGCACATCGGGCCACAGGTCGGCGAGGTCGCGCGTCGTTCCGCGACAATGTCGAGCCGATACGGTCCAGGTGGGAGCGTGGAGGTCGGCGGGGGCGTTGGCGCGGTCGTGCTCGACGAGTGGTTGACGAGGGTGCCGGTGTCGCTGTTGAGCAAGAGGACTTCAACCGGCCACTCTGCAGTGCTTGGCCGACGCCAACTGCCGGCACCACTGCAGAACGGAAGCGCCTTTCATGCCTTGTTCACGGCAGCGATCGAGATGGGAAGTGTCACACCCCGTACACCGCCGACTCGCCGAGCATCTCTTCGATGCGGAGCAGCTGGTTGTACTTCGCGACGCGGTCGCTGCGGCACGGAGCACCTGTCTTGATCTGACCGCAACCACACGCGACCGCCAGATCGGCGATCGTCGAATCCTCGCTCTCGCCACTCCTGTGCGACATGACCGACTTCATGCCGGCGCGGTGCGCCATCTCGATCGCCTCCAACGTCTCCGTCAGCGTGCCGATCTGGTTCACCTTGATGAGGATCGCGTTCGCCGCCTTCTCCTTGATGCCGCGCGCCAAGCGCTCCGTGTTCGTGACGAACAGGTCGTCGCCGACGAGCTGCGTCTTGTCGCCGACCGCGGCGGTCAGCATCTGCCAGCCCTTCCAGTCGTCCTCGGCCATGCCGTCCTCGATCGAGAAGATCGGGAACTCGCGGCACCAGCCGGCGAGGAAGTCGACCATGCCCTTGCTGTCGAAGGTCTTGCCCTCGCCTTCGAGCGTGTACTTGCCCTTCTCGAAGAGCTCCGTCACCGCGGCGTCGAGCGCGAGCACGATGTCGCTGCCCGCCTTGTAGCCGGCCTTCTTGATCGCCTGCAGGATGATCTCGAACGCGGCGGCGTTCGACTCGAGGTTCGGCGCGAAGCCGCCCTCGTCGCCGACCGCGGTCATCAGCTTCTTCTGCTTGAGTTCGGCCTTCAGCGCGTGGAACACCTCGACGCCCATGCGCAGGCCTTCGCGGAAGCTCTTGGCGCCGACCGGCATCACCATGAACTCCTGGAAGTCGACGTTGTTGTCGGCGTGCGCGCCGCCGTTCAGGATGTTCATCATCGGCACCGGCAGGCGGTTCGCGCGGCTGCCGCCGACGTAGCGCCACAGCGGCATGCCGAGTTCGTTGGCGACCGCCTTGGCGATCGCCAGCGACGCGCCGAGGATCGCGTTGGCGCCGAGCTTCTGCTTGTTCTTCGTGCCGTCGAGTTCGCACAGCAGCGTGTCGCACAGGTGCTGGTCTTCGGCCGGCTGGCCGAGCAGTGCCTCGGCGATCGCCTCGTCCACGTTGGCGACCGCCTTCGTCACACCCTTGCCGAGGTAGCGCTTCTTGTCGCCGTCGCGCAGCTCGACGGCTTCGTGGGCGCCGGTCGACGCGCCCGACGGCACGATCGCGCTGCCGCGCGCGCCGCTCTCCAGTTCGACTTCGACTTCGACGGTGGGGTTGCCGCGCGAGTCGAGGACTTCGCGGCCCTGCACGTGGACGATGGTGCTCATGGGGGGCGGCAGGAATAGCGGGCGCAGCGGTGCCGCGGCAAGCACACGGGCGGCGAACGTGGCCGCCGGCCGTCGGCAGTGGTCTCGGCGTCGGCCTCGCGCAGCGCCCGGCAGGCGGCGCAGCCGGCGGTGGCGCACCAGTCCGGGGCGTCGGGTTCGGCATCGGTGCCGGTGCCGGCGAGCGCCGGGCGGCGGTGGTGGTGGCGCAGGCCCATGCGGGCAGGCACGGCACGGCGCCACTTTCGACGGAAATCGCGCCGGACTCGGACCCGGCTGCCGACTCAGACCCAGCTGTTGGTCAGCAGTTCGCCCATGCCGCCGGCGCCGGGCACGATGTACTGCACGTCGTTGAGGCCGCGCTCCTCGTGCGGGAACGCGCCGGGCGGCGAACGCAGCGCGCGGTCGCTCGACAGCCCGCGGTCGACGCGGCCGGCGTAGAGCCGCACGCCGGGGTGGCTGCCGGTGACCCGCGTGATCGCCTCCGGCGTCACCATCAGGTGCGCGGCGACGATGCGGTGCGGCGGGCCGCCGGCCAGGCCCTGGTAGATGTCGACCGCGCGCACCACGGTGCCGCCGGTGGCGCCCATCGGATCGGGGATCAGCACCACGGCGCCGTCGACCGGACCGCCGATCTTGCTGCCGTCGAGCCGCACGCCGGTGACGTGGTGGTCGGCGTCGGTGGTGCGCGACAGGTTCAGGAAGTCGAGCCGCACGTTGGCCGGCGGCAGCACTTCGATCGCCGCCTCGTAGCAGGCCTGGGCCGGCAGGATGCCGGCGCGGATCACCGCGCAGATCACCAGCCGGGTCTCGCGGCACAGCTGCGGCCCGCGCACGAACGCGCGCGGCTCGATCGCGGCCATGCGAGTGGGGATCTGCTGCTCGCGCACCGGGAACTCGCGCGCCAGCACTTCCTGCAGGAGGCGCCGGTAGCCGGCGCGCACCAGCGCCGGCAGTTGCGCCGTGCCGGTTTCCGGGCTGCCGATCACGGCCAGCAGCGTGGCCAGGTACGCGTCGTCGAACACCAGGACGTCGGGGCCGTAGTGGTGGGTCAGCATGGCGCGGGCGGCGCGCGACGATACCACCGCCGCCGGCTTTGGCGCCGGCTCGCAACCGCGCTATCGTCCCGCGATGCTCGCCGCGCTCGGTCTCGCCTTCGCCGCCACGGTCCTGCCCCAGGGGGGCGGGGCCGATGCCCCGGTCGGACTCACGGTGGTGGTCGTCGACGTCGGTCAGGGTGACGGCATCGTCGTGCGGGCGCCGAACGGCACCGTGCACCTGATCGACGCCGGCGAGAACGGCGACGGCACGACCGTGATGCTGCCCGCGATCAGCGCGCTGCAGCCCACCGGCTACGGCTTCACGTTCCTGTCGCACTTCCACGACGACCACCAGGGTGGCCTCGACGAGGTGCTGAACGCGCTGCCGTTCACGACCGCCTACGACCGCGGCGACGTGAACCGGCCGACGACCACCAGCACCAACAACTACCTGGCTGCCGCCGGCGCGCGGCGCACGACGGTCACGGTCGGCGCGGTCTACCAGCTCGGCGGCGGCGCCACGCTGACGTGCCTGTGCGCCAACGGTTCGGTCGCCGGCGGTGCGTTCGTCGATCCGACCGCGTCGGCGCAGGAGGAGAACTCGCGCTCGGTCGCGCTGCGGCTCGACTACGGCCAGTTCGCGATGTGGCTCGGCGGCGACCTGACCGGCGGCGGCAACAGCACGGCCGACGTCGAGGATCCGGCGACGCTCGCCTGCGGCGACGTCGACGTCTACAAGCTGAACCACCACGGCTCCAACACGTCGACCAGCGTCGACCTGGTCGCGCGGCTGCAGCCCGAACTGGCGGTGGTCAGCTGCGGCACCGGCAATTCGTTCGGCCACCCGACGCCGACGATCGTCAACCGCATCAACCAGGCGGCCGCGGCGCGCGCGCTGCTGTCGACGACGACCGGCAGCGCCAACACGATCGGCTTCGGCGTCACCGGCAGCCTCCGGATCGACACCGACGGCCGCCGCTACCGCGCCACCGCCGCCGGCGGCAGCTTCCTCGAGTTCTGGTGCGACGAGGTCGCGCTGCCCCAGCTGGCCGCCGGCGACGTGCGGGTCAGCGAGATCCAACGCAACCCCAACCTGGTGCCGGACACCAACGGCGAATACGTCGAGGTCGTCAACATCGGGCCGCGGCCGGTGTCGTTGCGCGGGCTGCAGATCGCCGACAACAGCGGCACGGTGACGATCGCCAGCAACTTCGCGCTGCTGCCGGGGCGGCCGATGCTGTTCCAGATCGACGGCGCGCCGAGCCGCAACGGCGGCCAGCCGCTCGGCATGGCGCTGCCGTTCGGCGCGCTGTCGCTGGCCGACACCACGGACTCGCTGACGCTGAGCCGGCCCGGCGCGACGATCGACTCGGTCGCGTGGTCGACGGGCTTCCCGGGCGGCAGCGGCGTCGCCGCCGAGCGCCGCGACCTGTTCGCGGCCGGCACGGCCGGCAACTTCGCGGCCGCGACCTTGCCGTACGGGCCGGGCGACCTCGGCTCGCCGGGCAGCCGCAATCCGGCCGACACGACGGTGCACCCGGTGCAGATCGCGGTGACGGTCGAGCCCGAGACGTTCACGCTGCACGGCACCGCGCTCGACGACGGGTTCACGATCAGCGTGCTCGGCCTCGCCAACAGCGCGTCGTTCGGCTTCCCGTTCCTGAACGCGCAGGTGCCGCTCGACTTCGACCCGCTGTTCGCCGCCGCGCTGACGGTCGGCGGCTGCATCGCGCTGCTGCCGTTCGAGGGCTATCGCTCCTGGTCGATCCCGTCCGGCACGCCCAACCCGCTGGCCGGGCAGCAGCTGTATGCCGCGCACGTGCTGCTGTCGCTCGACTTCGCCACCGTGCCCGGCGTGTCGCCGGCCATCCCGTTCGTACTCCCGTGACGCATCCGCCCCGCCATCCGCCGTTCCGCGTCCTGCTGTCCCGCGACCAGATCCTGCGCCGCACGCAGGAACTGGCGCGGCAGATCACCGCCGACGCCGGCGCCGAGCCGCTGTGCCTCGTGGTCGTGATCGAGGGCGCGCGCACGTTCGCGCGGCAGCTGCAGCAGCTGCTGCCGGGCCAGCCGCCGCTGCACGAAGTGCGGGCGTCGTCGTACTCGGGCACCGAGAGCACCGGCGTGGTGCAGCTCGCGGTCGGGCGCGACGTGCCGTGCCGGGGGCGCGACGTGCTGCTGCTCGAGGACATCGTCGACACCGGCCGCACCGTGCACGCGCTGCGGCGCCACTTCCTGGCCAACGGCGCGACCAGCTGCCGCATCGCGACGCTGCTCAGCAAGCCGTCGCGCCGCGTCGTGCCGGTCGAACTCGACTACACCGGCTTCGAGATCCCCGACGAGTTCGTGCTCGGCTTCGGCATGGACCTCGACGGCCGCTACCGCGAACTGCCCGAGATCGTGATCTACGAGGCCGAGGTCGAGCGCGCGTTCCAGGCCGCGTCGGCGCACTGACGGCCGCGGCGCGGGCGGCCGCGCCTAGGCGCCGAGCTCCTGCAGCAGGCTCGGGCACGGGAACACGCTCTCGACGACCCACAGCACGTAGCGCACGTCGCAGACCACGTTGCGCGAGCGCTCGGCGTTCCAGCCGAAGTCGCCGGCGACGTTCTCGAACACGCGGTCGAAGTTGAGGCCGATCAGCCGGCCCCTGCCGTCGACGACCGGCGAGCCGGAGTTGCCGCCGGTGGTGTCGCCGTTGGTCAGGAAGCAGACCGGCACGTCGCGGAGGCGCGGGTCGTTCCAGCGGCTGCCGGCGCGCGTCTTCGCGGCCTCGAGCAGCGCCTTCGGGCTCGCGAACGGTTCCGCGCCGGTCTCCTTGTGCAGGATGCCCGCGACCGTCGTGTGCGGCGTGTAGTAGACGCCGTCGCGCGGCGCGTAGCCCTGCACCTCGGCGATCGACACGCGCAGCGTGCTGTTGGCGTCCGGGTAGAACGACTTGCCGCGGAACGCCTCCTGCGCCTCGATCCAGCGGCGGCCGACGTCGAGCATGCGGCCGGCGCGCTCGCGCGCACGCTGCTGGCTCTGCGTGCGTTCCTGCGCGAGGCCGCGCGCCAGCACCAGCATCGGATCGGTGCTCTTGGCCACCGCGTCGGCGCCGGCCGTGAACAGCTCGGCGCGCGCCTTGCCGTCCAGCATCTTCGTGTCGCGCCACAGCGCCTCGACGTCGAGGCCCTCGGTGCCGGCCAGCCGCTGCGCCGCTGACACCGCGGCCAGTTCGGCGGCCAGGATCGCCAGCATCGGCCGCTGCAGCAGGTCGAGGTCCGCGGTCAGCTGCTCGCTCTCGAGCACGCGCAGGAAGCGCGCCGGCAGCGTGCCCTCGGGCGAGTTCGCGATCGCGTTGCAGGCCTCGACCAGCACGGCCAGCAGCCGCATGTCGTCGCCGAGCGTGCCGAAGAACCACAGCATCGTGTCGGCTTCGATGGTCGCCGCCTCGGCCTCGTCCATCGCCAGCAGTTCGTCGAGCACGGTGCCCCACTTCTGCTGCCGCTCGGGATCCTGCGCGACCCAGGCCCGGAACTGTTCCTCTTCGGCCAGCTTGCGCGCGACGACCGCGTTGCGCTCGAGGCCGAACACCTGGCCCTTCGCGTTCTTCTGCACGTTGGCCAGCGACTTGATGCGGTCGGCGACCTCGAGCCCCTTCTGCTCGCTGGTGGCACCGGCGGCGCCGAGCACCGCCAGCGCCTGCGTCAGCACGTGGTCGCGGCGCGGGTAGACGTAGCCCTGCTGCGTCGCGACGCCGCGGCTCGACTTGTAGCGCTGCGTGCGGCCCGGGTAGCCCATGATGATCGCCAGGTCGCCTTGCTGCACGCCCTCGGTCGACACCCGCAGCCAGTGTTCGGGCCGGTACGGCACGTTGGCCTCGTCGTGGTCGCGCACGCTGCCGTCCGGCGCGACGTAGGCGCGGAAGAACGTGAAGTCGCCGGTGTGCCGCGGCCACTCCCAGTTGTCGACCTCGCCGCCGAACTCGCCGATCGCGCGCGGCGGTGCGTAGACCAGCCGCACGTCGCGGATCTGCGTGCGGTAGTAGAGGTGGTACTCCTTGCCTTCGAGGAAGCTCGCCACCGAGCACTTGGTGTTCGCCTCCTTCTGCTCGCCCTCGGCGACCAGCCGCGCCAGCGTCTGTTGCGTGATGGTCCAGCGCTCGAGGTCGGTCGTGGCCTTGGCCTGGGCTTCGTGCACGGTCGCGGTCACGTCCTCGATGCGCTTCAGCACCGACGCGACCATGCCCGGTGCCGGCAGTTCGGCCTTGCGGTCGGCAGCCGCGAAGCCGTCGCGCAGCCAGTTGTGCGCCGGCGTGCTCAGTTCGCTGACGGCGCCGAAGCCGCAGTGGTGGTTGGTCACCAGCAGGCCGTCGGCCGACACGAACGAGGCGGTGCAGCCGTTGATCTGCACGGTCGCCGACAGCACGCCGCCCCGTTCGGGGTGCCAGAACTCGTCGCGCGTCAGTTTCATGCCGCGCTTCTGCAGTGCGTCCCAGTCCATGTCGCGGACCTGGGTCGGCAGCCACTGGCCCTCGTCGGGCAGGAGGCAGACGGCGGCGAGCGAGAGCAGCAGGGAACGCAGCATCATGGGGTCCCCGTATACGGACGCGGCGCCGCGTTGCGAAGCGCGCTGCCCGCTTTGACGTGCGCGGGCGGGTCGGGCACGCTGCCGGGTCATGGCGAACGGAGCCCTGCGTCGGTGTTGGCTGCTGGTCGGGTGCCTCGGCGCTCTGCTGCCGGCGCAGAACTCGACCCGCAAGGTGCGGCCGGCGCCGTCCGAGCTGGCGGCTCGCGCCGGCAGCGCGGTGCCGTGGCGCCAGGACGTCGCGGCGGCGCTGACCGAGTGCAAGCAGACCGGCAAGCCGGTGTTCTGGTACGTGCCGTCGGTCGCCCGGTCGCCGATGGACCGCAAGGACGTGATCGACCGCTATCTGCTGGGCGGGCCGTTCTCGTGGCCGTCGACGATCGAGCTCTTGCGCGACCACTTCGTGCCGGTCAAGGAGGTCGCGGCCGGCGACCGGGCGAAGCAACTCGGGCTGGTGCGCGGCCGGTTCGTCGAACCCGGCTACGTCGTGCTGGCCGGCGACGGCGCGGTGCTGGCGAAGCTCGACCAGCTGACGACGTTCCACCCGCAGTGGTTCGAGGCGCCGCTGCGGCGGCTCGTCGGCCAGCCGATCGAGCGGTTTCCCGGCGGTGTCACGGCGGCCGGCGCGTGGCGGAGCCTGCAGGCAGGGGATGTCGCCGGCGCGTTCGCAGCGCTCGAAGCCGCGAGCCCGTACTCGCCGGACGACGGCCCCGAGTGTGGCTGGCTGCGCGGCGTGCTGCAGTTCCGGTCTGGCCAGCGCGCAGCGGCGGTCGCGACCTGGCGCGAACTCGCGGCGGCGGCGCCTTCCAGCCCGTGGGGCTGGAAGGCCGCGCTCGAAGCCGAGGGCCATGGCCCGTTCGTGCACGGCTTCGAGGTCTACGGCGCGCTGCCGGCTGCCGTGCTGACCACGGCACCGACCGACGGCTCGCGGGCCCCGGCGGGCACCTACGGCGAGGCCGAGCTCTGGCAGCGCTCGATCGAGTTCCTGCTCGGCATGGACGACGGCGACGGCGTCGTGCGCGACAGCACCTACGATTTCGGCGGTACCGACGGCCTGCCGAACGTGCATGCGGCAGTCACGTGCCTGGTCGGCGAGGCGCTGCTGGCGGCCGTCGAGCGGCACCGCGCCGGCACCGCGGTGCTGCCCGAACCGCTGCTGGCGCGGACCACCGCGCTGTTGCAGCGCATCCGCACGAACGCCGAACGCGAGGCCTGGCTGTCGCTGAGCGACCGCGACGAGATCCTGTGGGCGCGCGCGTACGCGGTGCGCTTCCTGTGTGCGTGGCGCCGCGTCTACGCGCCCGCGGCGCCCGATGCCGCGCTGCCGCTCGCGGTCGGCGCGCTGCTGGCACTGCAGCCGGAGACCGGCGTCTGGTTCCACGAGTACGGCAACCCGTTCGCGATCGCGACCGCGCTGCAGGCGCTGGCCGCCGCGCGCGAGCACGGTGCCGACGTCGACCAGACCAAGGTCGACCGCGGTGTGCGCGCGCTGCTGCAGAACCGCACCGCGCAGGGTGCGTTCACCTACGGCCACACGACCGACGGTCCGCCGCACGCGTCGGTGCCGTCGGCGGCCGGCCGCATGCCGCTGTGCGAACTGGCGCTGTGCCTGCACGGCGCCTCGGACCAGGCGCGGCTGCGCGCCGCGATCGACGCCGGCATCGAACACCACGCGAAGCTGGCCGCGGTGCGCAAGTACGACGACCACGCCGACGCGCTCGGCTACGGCGGCTTCTTCTTCTGGTTCGACGTGCTCGGCCGCTGCGAGGCGATCGCTCGGCTCGAGGACGCCGACGCGCGGCGCCGCCTCGCTGCCGACCAGCGCGCGGTGGTGCTGGCGCTGCCGGAGTTCGACGGCTGCTTCGTCGACAGCCACGAACTGGGCCGCAGCTACGGCACCGCGATGGCGCTCTTGTGCCTGCGGGCGCTGGCCGTGGCCGAACGGTGAGCCGCCCTCAGCGCCGGCCGAGCAGCTCGTCGAGCCAGCCGACCAGCGGGTGGCGCCGGGCTTCGGCGAGCCGGCCGAGCCGGTCGACGACGTCGTCGCCGAGCTGGATCGCCAGCGCCAGCAGGTCGAGCAGGCGGTCGGTCGGCGCGCTGGCGAGCAGGTCGCCGAGCCGCGCGTCGTCGCAGTAGGCCCGTGCCGCCGCCAGCAGCGTCGCTGCGGTCGCCGCGGGTACGCCGGTGTGGTTCTGCACCTGCTCGAGCAGCCAGGCCACCGACGCGAGGTCCGCGCGCTGCAGCAGTGCCGCACAGACCGGCTCGAGCAGTTCGGGTGCGGCAGCGTCGGGGTCGTCGAGGTCGGCGACGACCTGCCGCGCGCAGCGGGCCGGCAGGTTGGCGTGCAGCGCGCGTTCGATGCTGGCCTCGAGGCGCCGTTCTTCGGGCAACGCCGGCGGCAGCAGCCACCAGTCGGCGCGCGGGCGGTCGTCGTCGAGCGCCTGGTCCGGTACCGCGGCGCGCAGGTGCACCTCGGGCACGCGCGCGCACACCGCGGCGGCCGGATCGTGGTCGGGGTCGTCGGACCAGGTGGCGCAGGCCAGGGCCTGGATCAGATGCTCGACCGCGGTGCCGTCGATGCCGCGCGGCAGCACCAGTTCGCCGATGCCGGCCGTGCGCAGCGCGCCGAAGCCGGCGTCGTGCAGCGCGAACTCGAACACCGGTTCGCCGTCGACGACCGCCTGGCCGCAGCCGAGCTGCAGCCGCAGCGGCGCCTGGGTCGTGGCGGCGCGGACCGCGTCGACGCAACGGCGCACGGCCGTGCGGCACAGCACCGTGTGGTGCGGGTGCTGCCGCAGCGTGCGCAAGGCGTCGACCAGGCGCCGGGCGGCGTCCCGGGCGAACGCGCGGCGGCGGGTGTCCTCGGTGGTCCCCACACCTTGCCTATCGACCGTCCGGGGCCCAACCCTGCACGCCCTGCCGATCGTGGCCGAATCGGCGGTGCCAAGCCGCAGCTCCCCCGGTAAACCAGTGCGCGTGTCGAAACACCTGTTCGGGTTCTGGGTCCTGTTCGGCCTCGCGGTCGTCGCTGCTTGCGGTGGGCCACTGCGCCGCGTCGCCGGCGACGGGCAGCAGCCGGCGGCCGTCGAGCCGCAGGTGCTGGTCGTCACGCTGACCGGCAAACTCGGCACCGTCGAGCTGGCGCGGTGCACGCGCACGCTGCGCGCGGCGGTCGCGAACGGCTGCAAGGCGGTCGTGTTCCGGCTGCAGGATGCCGGCAGCCTCGGCGAGGACGGCGACTCCATGCAGAGCCTGCTCGACGGCGTGCAGGCGGCCGAGGTGCCGACGATCGCGGTCGTGCAGGGGCGGGTCGCGCACGGCGCCGCGCAGCTGGCGGTCGTCACCGACCAGCTCTACTTCCTCGGCAACGCCGAAGTCGGCGGCATCGAGAAGCCCGAGCAGGAGCTCGACGACATCTTCGCCGCCGATCCCGAGGGCCAGCAGGCCAAGCGCTTCGACGCGCTGCGCGCCGCGCTGAAGGGGCGGCTCGAACGCCGCGAGCACAAGTTGCGGCCGGAGACCGAGAAGCTCGTGCTGGCGATGGCCGACCCGCGCACGCAGTTGTTCACGGCGACCGTGCGCGACGGCGGCTTCGAGCGGCAGCGGCTGCTCGATGCCGGCGAACTGGCGGCGCTGCAGGCCAGCGGCGCGGTGGTGCTGGCGCCCGAACAACTGCCGCGGCCGGTGATGGTCGGCGCGCAACTGGCCGAGGATCTCGGGCTCTCGAACGGCACGCTGCAGTCGTTCGACCAGCTCGCCGAGGTGCAGTTGTTCGAGCGCGACCGCATGGCGGAGCTGGTGCCGGACTGGGCCGAGCACATGGTCGCCTGGCTCGAACTGCTGCAGCCGTTCCTGCTGGTGGCGGGCTTCGTGCTGATCCTGTTCGAGGTCAAGACGCCGGGCGTCGGGCTGCCGGGTCTGCTCGGCGTCGCGTTCCTCGCGTTGGCGATGTTCCACAGCTACCTGGTCGGCCTCGCCGAGGTCACCGAGATCCTGGTGTTCTTCCTCGGGCTCGCCGCGATCGCGGTCGAGATCTTCCTGCTGCCCGGCACCGTGGTGTTCGGCGCGCTCGGGTTCCTGTGCCTGGTGTTCGCGCTGGTGCTGAGCCAGCAGTCGTTCGTGCTGCCGCAGAACGCGATCGAGGAGGACATCCTGCTGGCCAACCTGACCAACGTCACGCTGCTGTTCGTGCTGGTGCTGGTGATCGGCTTCGTGACCTGGCGGTTCCTGCCGAAGGTGCCGTTCTTCAACCGCGTGTTCCTGGTGCCGCCGCGGCCGAGCTCGGGCGGCGCGGCGGGCGCCGGTGGCAGCAGCGGCCTCGGGCTCGCCGACGACGCGCTGACCGCGCTGGTCGGGCGCACCGGCACCGCCGCGACCGTGCTGCGGCCGACCGGCACCATGCAACTCGACGGCAAGCCGTACGACGTCGTCACCGAGGGCGAGTTCGTCGAGCCCGGCGCGTCGGTGCGCGTGCTCTACGTGCAGGGCAACCGCGTCGTCGTCGCCGTGGCCGAGGCGCCGCGCGCCGGCGAGTCCGGCAGCGTCGGCGTCGTGCTGCTGCTGTGCGTCGTCGGCCTCGCGCTGCTGGTCTGCGAAGTGCTGTTCGTGTCGTTCGGCGTGATCGCGGCGCTGTCGGCCGTGTCGCTGCTGAGCGCGGTGTTCTTCGCGTTCCAGGACTCGATCCCGTTCGGCGTCACGATGCTGATCGTCGAGGCGATCGCGGCACCGATCGTGCTGGCGCTGGCGTTCCGGCTGCTGCCGAAGACGCCGTTCGGCAAACAGCTGATCCTCGACGGCCCGGCGACGCAGGGCTCGGCCGCCGCCGCCGACGGTGGCCTGCAGGGCCTGGTCGGCAAGACCGGCGTCACCCTGTCGCCGCTGCGGCCGGCCGGGTTCGCCCGCATCGACGGGCGCAAGGTCGACGTCGTCACGCGCGGCGAGATGCTCGATGGCGGCGTCGACGTCGTCGTCGTCGATGTCTCTGGCAACCGCACAGTCGTCGCGCGACGCTGATCCCGCATTCCCACAATCGTCACGGAAGGAAACCGATGCTCGCACAGTTGGAGGTTTGGCACTGGGTAGTGATTGGACTGCTGGTCCTGCTGGTGGTCCTGATCCTGATCCTGTTGAAGTTCGTCAACCTGTGGATCCAGGCCTACATGTCCGGCACGCGGATCGGCCTGTTCCAGCTGGTCGGCATGTCGCTGCGCAAGGTCAACCCGACCGTGATCGTGCGCGGCGCGATCTCGGCGACGCAGGCCGGCCTGCCGCTGAACGTGCGCGACCTCGAAGCGCACTACCTGGCCGGCGGCAACGTGATCAACGTCGTGCGCGCGCTGATCGCCGCCGACCGCGCGAACCTCGGCCTCGACTTCCGGCAGGCTGCCGCGATCGACCTGGCCGGCCGCGACGTGCTCGATGCGGTGCAGACCTGCGTCAATCCGAAGGTCATCGACTGCCCGGCCGACAACAAGATCGCGGCGATGGCGAAGGACGGCATCCAGGTGCTGGCCAAGGCGCGCGTCACCGTGCGCACGAACATCAAGCGACTGGTCGGTGGTGCGACCGAGGAGACGATCATCGCCCGCGTCGGCGAAGGCATCGTGTCGACGATCGGCTCGTCGAACTCGCACAAGGACGTGCTCGAGAACCCCGACCGCATCAGCAAGGGTGTGCTCGGCAAGGGCCTCGATGCCGGCACCGCGTTCGAGATCCTGTCGATCGACATCGCCGACGTGGACATCGGCGACAACATCGGTGCGCGCCTGCAGGCCGACCAGGCCGAGGCCGACAAGCGCGTCGCGCAGGCTGCGGCCGAGAGCCGGCGCGCGATGGCCGTCGCCGCCGAACAGGAGAACGTCGCCGAGATCGCCGCGAACCGCGCCAAGCTGGTGCTGGCCGAGGCCGAGGTGCCGCAGGCGATGGCGGAGGCGTTCCGCACCGGCCATCTCGGCATCATGGACTACCAGCGCATCAAGAACCTGGAGTCCGACACGCGCATGCGGTCCCAGATCGCGGCCGGTGAGGAGGCCCACCTGTCGGCCGAGAACCAGAAGAAGAAGATGCCGGGTCAGGAGTGATCGATGCGCCGGCTGATCGAGTTCCTGCAGGCCAATCCGATCCTGGTCTTCATCCTGCTCGCGTGGATCGCGGGCATCGTCGGCAACATGATGAAGGCCGTGCGCAAGGCGGCGAGCCAGCGCGGCGCGCCGCCGTCGCCGCCGCCGCTGCGGCGGCCGCGCGAGGGCGCGGCGGGGGCCGACGACGTGGCGGCCGAGATGCGACGCATCCTCGGCCTGCCGCCCGAGGCGCCGGGTGAAGCCCGGCCGCAGCCGCGGCCGCAGCGGCGCGAGGCGCCGGTGCCGCGCCGCCCGGTCGAGGTCGAGCGGCCGCCGCAGCCGGTCGTGCCGACCACACAGCAGCGGCGGCTCGAGATCCACGTCGACCCGCACGTGGGGGATGCGATCAAGAAGCGCGAGGCGAAGCCGGCGACGGCCACCGTGCGCGCGGAGATCGGTTCGCTGGGCGGCCGTTCGCCGCTGCACCAACGCCGCCGCGAGGCCGCGCACCGCTTCCCGCTGAGCGACCTGCGGACCGCGTTCGTGCTCAGCGAGATCCTCGGTCCGCCGGTTGCGGCGCGTCCGCCGGCGTCTCACTGACCGGCTTTTCACTGGCCGGCCTTTCACTGGCCGGCTTCATCGGTGCCGCCGGTTCGCCGCCGCGCTTGCCGCGGTAGGTGCGCCACAGCCCGGGGTCGATCTGCGGCCGCCCCGGCTGCTGCGCCAGCGTGAACGCGATGTCGTAGACGTAGCGCGCGACCCGCAGCAGCTTCTCGTAGTGGATCTTGTCGGGCGTGTCGCTCGGCTGGTGGTAGTCACGGTGCAGGCCGGTGAAGAAGAAGGCCACCGGCACGCCCTTCTGCGCGAAGTTCGCGTGGTCGCTGCGGCCGAACATGCGCTCCTCGTCGTACTCGAGGTCGAAGCCGGCGCGCGCGTTGGCGGCGAGGCAGATCGCGTGCAGTTCGGGCGCCAGCTTCTGCGTGCCGACCAGGTGCAGCGAGTTGCGGTTGTCCTCGGCCTTCTCGTCCTTGTTGCCCTCGGCGTTCTCTTCCTCGTCGCGGCCGATCATGTCCATCTGCAGCTCGGCGACGATCGACGACAGCGGCACCGGGCAATGGTCGGCGAACCAGCCCGAGCCGATCAGCCCGCGCTCTTCGCCGCTGAAACAGACGAACAGGATGCTGCGCGCCGGGCGCCCCCCGTTCTTGACCAGCATCGTCGCGACCGCCAGCACGCCGGTCGTGCCGGAGCCGTCGTCGTCGGCGCCGGGGAACAGGCGATCGCCGCGCTTGCCGAGGTGGTCGAGGTGGCTGCCGACTACCACGTACTGATCGCGCAGTTGCGGATCGCTGCCCGGCAGCACCGCGAACACGTTCATCGCCGGCGCCGCGGCCTCTTCGATCGCGACCGTGAGCTGCGCCTCGAGCGGTATCGGGGTCGCCAGCACGAGGCCGTCGAGCACCGCCGCGTCCTGGCCGGCGAGCTGCAGCAGCGCCGTGAGGTCGGCGCCGCCGAGCGTGACGTCGAGCGGGGCGCGCGCGATGCCGGCCGCGGCGGGGTTGGTGCGCCGCTGCGCACCCTGGCGCCCGCGCAGGGGGCCGCGCACGTCGTCGCGCTGCGCGAACAGGACGGCTGCCGGCTTTTTGCCCTGCAAACCCTGCAGGATCGCGAAGCGCGCCATCGCCGCGGCGCGGCGATCCTCGCCGCTCCGCAGGTAGACGACCACGACCTTGCCCGTCGCATCGACGTCCGCGAGACCGGGAATCGTCGGCGCGTTCGCGGTTTCGGTCGGCGCAACGGTCGGCAGCGCGGCGACCAGCAGCAGCACCGGGCCGCTGGCCGCGAGCGCGCTCGAAGCGGTGCCGCCGAGCCGCTGGGCGGGGATGCGCAGCGAATCGCCGCGCGGGCTGCGGAACTCGACGCAGGTCTTGCCCTCGTCGATCTTGCTGTCCGACCACGGCACGTGCTGGAAGTACGTCGCATCGTCGCCGCGCGCTTCGAGGCCGAGTTCGCGGAAGCGCTCGGCGACGTAGTCGGCCGCCATGCGGTAGCCCGGCTGTCCGGTGCCGCGTCCTTCGAACTCGGGCGAAGCCAGCGTGCCGAGCCACTGCTCGCACATCTCGACGGTGACCGCTTCGGCGCCCTGCCGGCGATCGTCGGGCAGCCGCTCCTGCGCGAGCAGCGGCAGGGTCAGCAGCGTGCAGAGGGCGAACGAACGGCAGGGGGAGGTGGCGGCGCGCAAGGGTTCCTCGGCGGTTGTGGGACGTGGCTTCTACGCAGCAGGCTGCGAGGCGGCCAGTCGAAGACAGTTCTGGTGCCGCCCGTGGCGCCCGGACGGTACCCGTTCAGAGGCGCAGCCGCCGCACGAGCCGCTGCAGCAGCGTGGCTTCCGCCCGCTCTTCCTCCGGGTCCGTTCGATGCCGCCGGTCGTGCAGTTCGCCGAGCGGCGGGTGGGCAAGGCCGAGCAGCCGCGCCAGGGGCTCGGCCTGTGCCGCCGGCCGCAGGTCGCCGCGGGTCAGGGACCGGACGATCGCCGTGCTGTCGGTCTCCCATGCGGCGGGCCGGTGCAGTTCGTCGCCGGCCACCTGCCTCGCCGCAGCGGCCAGTGCCTCGGGTCGCCGCAGTTCGCGGGCAGCGAGTCCGGCGGGTCGCTGCGCCAGGCGGGCGGCGCGCTGCGGTTCGGCTGCGAGCGTGAGCCACAACTCGTGGATCTGCGCGGCGCGGCGCGCCATCGCCGATGCCGTCCAGTCGGGTTGCAGCGGTCGGCCGAGGCTCGCCAGGGGCGACGGCCGCACGCCGAGCGGCGGCTCGGTGACGCAGGCGGCCAGCAACAGGGCCAACGGGGCGACGGCGCGCACGCGGCGATCCTACGCGTTCAGGCCCCGCGCAGCGACACCAGCGGGTCGTGCCGCGCCGCGCGCCACGCCGGCCAGGCCGACACCACGCCACCGACCGCGAACGCCATCGCTGCCACTTGCAGCAGCCACCACGGGTCCAGCGAACACGGCACGCGGTCGAGGTTGTAGACGTTCAGCGGGAACAGGTCGATGCCGGTCGCCCACAGCACCGCCTGGCGGATCTCCTCGAGGTAGACCGACGTGACGATGCCGGTCAGCACGCCGAGCGCCGTGCCGGCCGCCGTGATCGTCAGGCCACAGGCCAGGAACACCTGCAGCACGCCGCCCGGGGTGCCGCCCATCGCGGTCAGGATGCCGATGTCGGAGGTCTTCTCGGTCACCATCATCGACAGCGTGGCGAGCATCAGGAACGCGGCCGTGACCATGATCACGACCAGCACGATCTTCAGCAGGCCGCGTTGGTGTTCGACCGAAGCCAGGAACTGGCCGTTCTTCTCGCGCCAGGTGACGACGCGGCCGAACGCGCGGTCGTCGCCGCGGTCCAGCACGCGCGCCACGGCGCGCTGCAGCCGGTCGGCGGTCGCCGCGAGGCCGTCGAGGTCGCGCACGCGGATCGCGATCTCCTGCACGCCGTCGGGCCGGTCCGGGTGCAGCGCCGTGCGCAGCACGCCGTGGTCGACGAACACGTTGTTGCCGTCGAAGCCGCCGTGGTGGGTCTTGAAGGCGCCCGCCACCACCAGTTCCAGCGTGATCTGCTGCAGGCCGCGGCCGCCCTCCGGACCGTCGAGCAGGCGCCCGGAGGTCAAGACGACGACATCGCCGCGCCGCAGGCCGTCGCGCTGCAGGCGTTCGAGGCCGACCAGGACGCGCGGTCGGCCGTCCGGCGCCGCCAGCGGGGCCTGCGGGTCGGCGCGCAGGTCGGCGGGGATCGCCGGGTGCTGCAGCCATTCGGCGAAGCCGGTGACGTCGCGTTCGGCCGCGGCGTCGATGCCGAGCAACAGCAGGAACGGCTGGTCGCCGCCGTGCAGCGCCGTGCGGCCGAGCAGCGGCGGCGTCGGCGGCCGTTCGCCGGGGCGGCTGATCATGCCGTAGTGCACGAGGCGGCGCGCGAGGCCCTGCACGTTCGGGTCGTCGCGCAGCGCGCGTTCGAGCGGGGTCCACTCGGCCCACGGCGGCAGGTCGCCGACGCTGATGTCGGCGCTGGCCGAACGCACGTGCCGTTCGATCTCGACCAGGAAGCCCGAGAAGATCGACACGACGACGACCAGCGCCCAGACGCTCAGCAGGATGCCGAGCATGCCGAGCAGGTTGATCGGCCGCGTCAGCAGGTAGCGGACGGCGAGGAACAACCGGTACATCAGGTCCCCGTCGGCTCGGCCAGCACGACGCCGTCCTGCATGCGCACGATGCGGTCGCAGCGGCGCGCCAGGTCCTCGTTGTGGGTGACCAGCAGCAGCGCGATGCCGCGCTGCTGCTGGATCGAGAACATCAGGTCGACGACGCCGGCCGCGGTGTGCGAGTCGAGGTTGCCGGTCGGTTCGTCGGCCAGGATCACGCGCGGCTCGGCCAGCAGCGCGCGCGCGATCGCGACCCGCTGGCGTTCGCCGCCCGACAGCTCCGCCGGCCGGTGGTGCAGGCGATCGCCGAGGCCGACCTGTTCGAGCAGTGCCTTCGCCGCCGCGCGCGCCGCGCCGCGCTGGCGCCAGTAGCCCGTCATCGAGCTCGCCATCATGCGCGCCAGCAGCACGTTCTGCAGCGCGGTCAGTTCGGGGATCAGGTGGTAGAACTGGAACACGAAGCCGGTGTGCGCGTGCCGCAGTCGGGCGCGCTCGGCGATCGGCAGGTCGTGCACCGGGCGGCCGTCGAAGCACACCTGGCCCGACGTCGGCTGGTCCAGCAGGCCGAGCACGTGCAGCAGCGTCGACTTGCCGGCGCCCGACGCGCCGAGCAGCGCGAGGCGTTCGCCGGCCTGCAGGGTCAGGTCGACGCCGCGCAGCACCGGGATCTCGCGTTTTCCGAGGCGGTAGTGCTTGGTGACGGCGTGGGCGGCGAGGACGGGCGTGCTCATTCGTGGGCCAGGGCCTGGACGGGGTTCATGCGTGCCGCCTTGCGTGCCGGCAGCAGCGCGACCAGCAGCGACAGCGCGATCGCGGCGATCGCGACCAGCAGCAGCCACGAGGTCTCGAGCCGCACCGGCACCTGCTGCAGGTCGAACAGCGAGCGCGGGAACAGTTCGACGCCGCAGGTCGCGAACAGCCAGTCGTTGACGGTGTTCAGGTTCTGCGCCGACAGTACGCCGAGCCCGGTGCCCAGCGCACTGCCCAGCGTGCCGGTGACGAGGCCGCACAGCACGAACACGGCGCCGATCGCGCGCGGCGTGCCGCCGAGCGACGCCAGGATGCCGACGTCCTTCCACTTCTGCACGACCATCATGTGCAGCACCGCGTAGATCACGAACGCCGCGACCAGCATCACGACGAACAGCACGAACTGCATCATCGCCTGCTCGGTCGCGACGGCGCCGAGGAACACGATGTTCTGCTGCTGCCAGTCGAGTACGCGGCACGGCGGGCTGCCCGGCGGCAGCGCGGCCTGGGCGCGGTCCTCGAGCCGCCGCACCGCCGCGGCGGCGTCGCGCGGCGCCAGGTCCGGCTGCAGCCGGATCGCGACGTCGGTGACGAGGTCGATGCCCTGCGGGTCGGCGCGGTCGTGGCCGAGGATCGTGCGCAGGGTCTCGATCGGCACCAGCACCGTGTTCTCGTCGAACGAGCGGTAGCCGGTCGCGAACCAGCCGGCGAACGCCATGCGCGCGCGGAACGTCGTCATGCGCGCGCCGCCGTCGGCGGTCGGCACACTGGCGGCGGTCAGCAGGTCGAACGCGTCGCCTTCGCGCAGCCAGCCCATGTGGTAGGCGCGGCGCCAGCCCAGCAGCACGCCGGGCCAGGTGCTGTGGTGGGCGGTGCGCGCGTGGTCGACGCGCAGGCCCGCGCGGCGGCGCGCCAGCCACTCGACCTCGTCGGGCACCAGCAGCTGTTCGCGGCGCGCCGGATCGGGTTCGTCGAGCACGCGCGACGGTTCCAGCGCGGCGCCGTGCACGGCGAACACCTCGGTCGACCGTTCGAGCCACTGCCGCAGCGGCGTGACCTCGCCCTCGCGCAGCGGGTCGATGCCGAGCAGCAGCGCGAAGCCGGACTCGGTGTGGTCGAACTGCAGTTCCGCCGCCGCCGCGGCCGGTCCGCGGCCGGTCGGCGTGCGCAGCGGCTGCAGCAGGCCGTGGTGGCGCAGCCGCGGCGCGGTCGCGGCGACGGCTGGGTCCGCTTCGAGCGCCGCGCGCAGCGGTTCGTAGCCGGTGTCGAGCGGCAGGTCGGTCAGCAGCAGTTCGGCGGTGCCGCGCCGCACGTCGGCGCGGATCTCGCCGACGAAGCCGGTGAACACGCTGTTGACCAGGATCATCGACCAGACCGCGAACGTCACGCCGAGCATCGCCAGCAGGCTGATGCGGCGCGCCAGCAGGTAGCGCAGCGCGACGAACGGGCTGAACGCGGCGATCACGACTCGGAGGCAGTCCCTGGGCCAGTCGCCGCGGCGTCGGCGGCCGCGTCCGGATCGACGCGCCGCAGCAGCGGGAACAGCACGACGTCGCGGATCGACGCCGCGCCGCACAGCAGCATGCAGAGCCGGTCGATGCCGATGCCGAGGCCGCCGGCCGGCGGCATGCCGAACTCCAGCGCGGTCACGTAGTCGACGTCGACCTCGCCGGGCGTCTCGTCGTTCTTGTGCGCGACCTGCTCGACGAAGCGTTGCTCCTGGTCGATCGGGTCGTTCAGTTCGCTGAACGCGTTGCCGAGCTCCATGCCGGCGACGAACAGCTCGAAGCGTTCGGTGACGCGCGGGTCGCTGGTCAGCCGTTTCGCCAACGGGCTGATCGCCACCGGGTAGTCGTGCACGAACACCGGCCCCTGCAGCGTCTCCTCGACGGTCGCCTCGAACACGTCGTTGGCCAGCGTGTGCGGCGCGATGCCGTCGTGCGGCAGGCCGAGTTCGCGTGCGCGCCGGCGCACGGCCGCGTCGTCGAACCAGTCGACGCCGGGGTTCTGCTGCGCGAACAGGTCCAGGTAGCGCGCCTTCTGGAACGGCGGCGTCAGGTCGTAGTCGCGGCCGCGGAACGCGACCGTGCCGTTGCCACCGAGCACCTTGGCGACGAGGTGGGCGAACAGTCCTTCGACGCGGTCCATCACGTCGCGGTAGTCGGCCCACGCCTCGTAGCTCTCGAGCATCGTGAACTCGGGGTTGTGCCGCGTGCTGACGCCTTCGTTGCGGAACACGCGGCCGATCTCGTAGACGCGTTCCATGCCGCCGACCAACAGGCGCTTCAGGTAGAGCTCCGGCGCGATGCGCAGGTAGAGCTCCATGTCGAGCGCGTTGTGGTGGGTCGCGAACGGCCGCGCGGCGGCGCCGCCGAAGATCGGCTGCAGGATCGGCGTCTCGACTTCGAGGTAGCCGAGCGAGTCGAAGTAGGCGCGCACCTCGCGCACGATCCGCGACCGCTGCGCGAACACCGCGCGCACGTCGGTGTTCGCGAACAGGTCGACGTAGCGCATCCGGTAGCGCTGTTCGGTGTCCTGCAGGCCGTGCCACTTCTCGGGCGCCGGCCGCAGCGCCTTGCTGGCCAGCACGACGTCGGTCGCCCACAGCGTCGGCTCGCCCTTCTGCGTCGTGCCGAGTTCGCCGGTGACGCTGACCAGGTCGTTGCTCTCGACGCGCCGGCGCTCGGGCCAGAACGTGGCCAGCCGTTCGCGCTGGAAGCCGACCTGGATCGAACCCGACCGGTCCTGCAGGTGGGAGAAGCGCAGTTTGCCGAAGTCGCGGATCTGGCCCAGCCGGCCGCACAACGTCACCGATTGGCCGTGGCGCGACGCGAAGTCGTCGAGCACGGTGGCGATCGGCTGGCCGCGCGGCACGCGGGCGGGGAACGGATCCTGGCCGGCGCTGCGCAGCGCCTGGAGCTTCTCGAGTCGGTCTTTGGCGATCCCGTCGGTCACGGCGCGTCGTCTCGGCGTGGCGAAAGCGCGGGATCCTAGGCACCGGCGCCGGCCCGGGGAAGGCGCGAATGCGGCCGTGGCACCGGCGGCAGGAAAAGGGTGGCCAGCAGGTCGCGGAGATGCGTAGATGGCGCGTCCTCGCATGCACGAGAAGACCTGCATCGCGCTCGCGCTCGGTGTGCTGCTGCTGGCGCTCGCCGGCGGCAATCCGTTCCTGTGCGCGCCGGCCGCGCCTGCCGCGCCAGCCGAGCCGATCGTGCTGCCGGTGTCGCTGCGGGCGGGCGACGGGCGCTACGCCGTCGACGCTGTCGGCATGCTGCCGTGCCCGTGGCCCGAACTGCAGGCGCTGGTGGTCGCGGTGCACCGCGCTCCGGACGGCACCGCGGTCTGGCGGCTGCGCGACGGCCGCGAGCTGCGCGCCGCCGCCGACGTCGCCGCGGCCGAGCGCTGAGCGTCAGGCCGGCTTCGGCGCCGCGTCGGGCCAGTCGACCGCGAGGCGGCCGTCCTGTTCCCGCACCGGATAGGTGCGCACGTTCCACTGCGGGCCGACGTCGCAGGCGCCGGTCCGCAGATCGAACTCCCAGCAGTGCAGGAAGCAGACCACCTTGCCGTCCAGCACGGTGCCGTCGCACAGCGGCGCGCTGGCGTGCGGGCAGGCGTTGTCGATCGCGCACCAGTCGCGGTCGAGGCGGAAGATCGCGATCCAGCGATCGTGCACGCGCACCGGCGCGCCCGGCGTGAACTTCAGGTCGGCGATCGCGCCGACGTCGACCCAGGTCATCGCGCCGGGCTCCCGGCGGCCGACTTGCGGAACGCGTAGCGGCGCAGCACGCGGCCCTCCTCGCGGTACTTGCGTTCGAAGTTCGTCGGCGAGAACGCGTGGCCTTCGCCGAGCGCCGCGACGCGTGCCTCCTCGGCCTCCTCGCGCACGAACAGGCTGCTGGCGCCGAGCACGCGCACGATCTGGCCGGCGTAGGCGGCGTTGTCGGTCGCGACGTAGCAGCAGCCGCCCGGCCGCAGCACGCGCGCCAGCACCGCCGGCACGTCGTCGGTGAAGAACCGTCGGCCCTTGTGGCGGCGCTTCGGCCAGGGGTCCGGGTAGTAGACGTGCACCGCCGCCAGCGCGCCGGCCGGCACGCGGTCCTCGAGGTAGAGCTTGCCGTTGTCGACCAGGAACAGGCCGTTGCGGCGGCCGCTCTGGCGCAGCTTCGTCGCGGCGAGGCTCGCGTAGCCCGGCGCCGCCTCGATGCCGAGCAGGAACGTGTCCGGTTTCGCCGCGGTGGCCGCCAGCACGAACGCGCCTTTGCCGGGCCCGATCTCGATCTCGACGTCGGCGAAGCCGCGCGGCACCAGCTGGTCGAGCGGCGGCGGGTTCTTGCCGCCGAGCACCAGGAACTCACCGGGGTCGTCGGCGCCGTCCTGCACGCGGCTGCGGAACGACAGCTTGCCGCCCTGGTGCATGCGCGGGTTGAAGACCGGACTACCTTCGGGCTCGCTCATGCGCGGCGGCAGCATACGCGACGGCGCGGTCAGGCGAACGCGGGCCCGCCGTAGACTTCCTGGTAGTCCTGCAGCGCGGCAGTCACGACCTCGTGGGCGCGCAGCTTGTCGTACGGCGTCACCGGCACCGGCGAGGCGCCGGGCAGCAGCTTGTAGGTCGAGAAGTAGTGGCGCAGCCGTTCGACCAGCACCGGCGGCAGTTGCGCGAGGTCGTCGACTTCGCCCCAGACGAAGTCGCCGGCCAGCACCGCGACGATCTTGTCGTCGGCCTCGCCGTTGTCGAGCATCGTCAGGCCGCCGATCACCTTGGCCTTGACCAGGATCTCGCGCGCCGTGATCGGCCGCTCGCTGAGCACGCAGATGTCGAGCGGGTCGCGGTCGCCGTCCTTGGCGCCGGGCGTCAGCGCGCCGACGCGGCGGCCGCAGAGCGTGCGCGGCACGAAGCCGTACAGGCTCGGCGGCTGCGAGCTGGTGCGCTGCGGCCGGTCGACCCGCAGCAGGCCGTTCACCTTGTCGATCTCGTACTTCACGAGGTCGAACGGCGTGATCTCGATGTAGGCCTGCACGGTGCGCGGCGCTTCGGCGCCGGGCGCGATGCCGTGCCACGGGTGCGGGCGCCAGCTGTAGAACGGTTCGGGGAAGGCCATGGGCGAAGGGCGAGCAGTGTAGAGGCGTGCGCGGCGAGTGCTAGCATGGCGCCGTCATGCGAACGACCTTGCTCGTCGCCGCGCTGGCCGTCGGTGTGCTGCTCGCGACCGATGCCATCGGCCAGAAGCCGGCGCCCGCTGCACAGGAGCGCACCTTCGTGCTGCTGCCGCGCAGCTGCTACTTCGTGATCCCGCCGCGCAAGCCGGCGCCGGCCGGCACGTCGAACCGGCTGCTGGTCGTGCTGCCCGGCGGTGACGGATCGCGCGAGTTCCTGCCGTTCGTGCAGGACGGCATCGCGGCGCAGGTCCCCGACGATTGCGCGGTCGCACTGGTGACCGCGGTGAAGTGGCGCGACGATCAGGTGGTGGTCTGGCCGACCGCGGCGTCGCCGGTGCCGGACATGGCCTGGCCGACCGAACAGCTGGTCGGCGCGGTGGTCGACCAAGTCGCGCGCGAGTTCGCGGTCGAACCGGCGCGGCGCGCGGTGCTGGCGTGGTCGTCGAGCGGGCCCGCGATCTGGCCGCTGCTGGTCGCCGCCGACGGACCGTTCGCGCGCGGTTACGTCGCGATGTCGGTCTGGCCCGAGCCGGTCGCGCCGGCGGAGCTCGCCGGCGCGAAGGGACGGCGGATCGTGATCGACCAGTCGCCCGAGGACACGACGACGCCGTTCCACCACGCGCGGGCCGCCTACGATGCCCTGAGCGCGGCCGGTGCCGTGGTCCGGGTCAGCATCTACCGCGGCGGCCACGGCTGGAACGACCGGCCGCTGCCGCGCCTGAAGGACTGCCTCGGCTGGCTGTTCGGCGCGCAGGCCGCACCGGCGCCGCGCTGGCCACCGCCGCCGAAGGCAGGCGCGAACCTGCTGCGCAACGGCGGCTTCGAGCAGGGGCTCGACGGCTGGCGCACGATCGCCAACAGCGGCCGGCTGACCGCCGAGGTGCAGAAGCAGCAGCGCCAGCAAGGCAAGCAGGCGCTGTACGTGCGCAAGACCGGCGGCGCGCCGCTCGACCTCGTCACACAGGAGGTCGAGTTGCCGCCCGGTCGCACGCTGACGGCGGCGGCGCAGCTGCGGTGCAAGGGCGTGCAGAACGCGTGGCTGAAGGTCTGGCGCTACGGCAAGGACGGCAAGCCGATCGACGACGACGTCGACCTCGTGCGGCTGCCCGCCGACGGTGACTGGCAGCGCGTCGAGAAGCAGTTCCCCTGCGCGGGCGCCGTGCGCGCGGTGGTGCAGCTGGTGGTCGTGCTGGACGGCGAGGTCTGGCTCGACGACGTGTCGCTGACCGTCGACGGATAGCCGCGGCGCATGCCCGAGCTGCCCGACGTCACGATCTACCGCGAGCGGCTGACGGCGCTGCTGGTCGGCCAGGTGCTCGAGGACGTGCGGCTGCGCAGTGCATTCGTGCTGCGCACCGTCGAACCGCCGCCCGAGGCGCTGCGCGGCCAGGTGCTGCGCGGTGTCGAACGGCTCGGCAAGCGGCTCGTGTTCGGTTTCGACGGCGACCTGTTCCTGGTGCTGCACCTGATGATCGCCGGCCGGCTGCAGTGGTACCCGCGCGAACGCAAGCTCGGCGCGCGGATCGATCTGGCGGCGTTCGACTTCGCGCCCGGCACGCTCGTCTTGACCGAGGCCGGCAGCAAGAAGCGCGCGTCGCTGCACCTGGTGCGCGGCCGCGACGCGCTGCGCCAGTTCGACCGCGGCGGGCTCGAGGTCGACGGCGCGACGCCGCTGCAGTTCGCGGCCACGCTGCGGCGCGAGAACCGGACCGTGAAGCGCGCGCTGTGCGACCCGACGTTGTTCGCCGGCATCGGCAACGCCTACAGCGACGAGATCCTGCACCGCGCGCGGTTGTCGCCGGCGGTGCTGACGTCGCGGCTGGCCGACGCCGAGATCGAACGGCTGCACGCCGCGGTCGTGGCGGTGTTCGCGCACTGGACCGCCGTGCTGCGCACCGAGGTCGGCGACGGCTGGCCGACCAAGGTCACCGCGTTCCGCGCCGGCATGGCGGTGCACGGTCGCTACGGGCAGCCGTGCCCGGACTGTGGCGCGCCCGTGCAGCGCATCCGCTACGCCGACAACGAGTGCAACTACTGCGCGAACTGCCAGTGCGGCGGCAAGCTGCTGGCCGACCGCGGCCTGTCGGCGCTGCTGAAGAAGGACTGGCCGAAGACGCTGGCCGAACTCGAGGAGCGGCGGCGCGGCGGCTGACCCGGCCCCGCGGCGTTCCGCTGCCAACGGCCCCAGCGCGGCGGCGCGCGGTGGGCGCGCTGGCAGCGGATCCCGGCGTCGTCCCGGTGCAGCGGTGCAGTCGTGCGCGGCGGGCGTAAGATCCGCGCACCGTGACCGGCTACCGCGACTACGACCGTTCGCCGCTGATGCAGCTGCTGCGCTTCGTCACGAAGAGCTTCGCGATCGGCGACCTGTTCGGCGTGCACGTGCGCATGTACTGGGCGGCGGCGGTGCTGATGCCGCTGATCTTCTGGCGCTGGGTGCCGCATGGCACGGACCTGGAGCGCGCGGTCCACACGGCGATCGCGTTCGTCGGCCTGTTCGTCGTGATCTGGTCGCACGAGATGGGGCACATCGCGGCCGGCTGGCGCTACCGGATCCGCACCGACGCGATCACGCTGTCGCCGCTCGGCGGCGTCGCCCACATGAACTCGCCGACCACGACGCCGCGCAGCGAGCTGGTCGTGACGCTGGCCGGTCCGGCCGTGCACCTCGCGTGGCTGGTCGTGGTCTGGCCGCTGTACCTGCTGCTGCCCGATCGCGTGCTGACGATCGCGGGCTGGACCGGGTGTCCGATCGCGTTCGCAGTGTGGTTCCTCCAGGTGACGAACCTCTCGCTGCTGCTGTTCAACCTGCTGCCGTTCTTCCCGCTCGACGGCGGCCGCTGCCTGCGCGCGCTGCTGGCGCTGCGCATGCACCCGAACCGCGCGACGATGTGGGCGACCGCGGTCGGCATCGGTGGCGGCGCGCTGCTGATCCTGCTGGCGCTGGGGCGCTCCGACCTCGAGAGCGGCCTCGGCGTCGTGCTCGGCCTGTCGTGCATCTCGCAGTGCCTGAACGAGCGCCGCTACGCGCGGCACGCGCTGGTCTACGGCCACGTCGCCGCCGACCCGTGGGCGATGGACCCCGACGCCTGGAAGCGCGGGGCGGGCCCGCTGGCAGAGCCGTCGGCGCGTCGGGCCGGCTGGTTCACGCGCTGGCGGCAGGCGCGCGCCGAGCGCCGCGCGGCACAGGTGGCCGCGGCCGAACAGGAACTCGACCGCGAGGTCGACCGCATCCTCGAACGCGTGCACGAGGTCGGCATGGCCGGGCTCAGCGAGCGCGACAAGGCGGTGCTGAAGCGCGCGGCCGCGCGGCGCCGCGGCGCCGGCTGAGTTCGGCCGAGCCGCGTCGCCGTCAGCCGCCGAACATGCGCAGCCACTCGGCTTCGCTCTTCGGCTGGAACACGAAGTTGCTGCGCCGGGTCTCGCCCATGCTGGCGTTCGGCCGCGGGTCGTACAGGTGGCCCGGGTAGAGCACGGCGGTGTCCGGCACCTGCGCGAGCTTCTGCGTCAGCGACAGGTAGAGCTGCCGCGGGTCGCCGCCCGGCAGGTCGGTGCGACCGCAGCCCTGCAGGAACAGCGTGTCGCCGGCGACGAGGCGGTTCTGCACCAGGAAGCACTGCGAGCCCGGCGTGTGGCCCGGCGTGTGGATCAGCGTGATCGGGATCGCGCCGACCTGCACGACGTCGCCGCTGTCGTGCAGCGCGAGGTCGGTGTCGCTGCAGCCGGTCACGCGCTTGACCCACGGCGCCTCGGCGCGCTGCACGTGCACCTTGCACGGGCAGCGCGCCAGCAGTTCGCGCACGCCCTGCAGCTGGTGGCCCCAGAGGTCGCCGCCGACGTGGTCCGGGTGGTAGTGCGTCGCCAGGGCACCGGTGATCCGGTAGCCCTCCCGCTCGGCGAGGTCGACCAGTTCGCCGACCGCGTAGCACGGGTCGACCAGCACGGCCTCCTTGGTCTGCTTGTCGCCGATCAGGTAGGTGAAGTTCACCATCTGGCTGGCGATCGGGTCGTGCTGCGCGAAGTCGCGGCCGGCCAGCCACTGTCGGAATTCGAGACGGTCCTCAAGGGAGGGGGTGGGTGCGTGCCGATCCATCGGTGGCAAGGATGCCAGAGGGTCGCGCGAGAATCTGCTTCGCCGCCGTGTGCCTGTCGGTCGCGGTGGCGCTCCTGTTCGGTGCCTGCGCCGGTGTCGGCAGGCTGCCGCCGCCGCCGCGTGGCCAGGACCTCGCGCCGTGGCAGGCCGCACTGCGCGACCTCGGGCCGCTGGTCGCGGCGACGCTGCCGGACGATCCGGCCGCGTTCGAGTTCGGCGATGCGGCGACGGTCGTCGTGCTGCACGACGGCGCGCCGGACGCCGGCGGCTGGACCGTGGCGCAGCGGCAGGGCCTCGGTCGCTTCGTCGAACGCGGCGGCCGGCTGCTGCTGCTCGGCCAGGCGGCGACGCTGGCGGCCGCGCTGGCGATCGAGCCGGAGTGGCCCGAGCCGGTGACGTTCCGCTGGGGCTTCGACCGCCGCGCGACGCTCGGCCGCGCCTGGCTCGGCCTCGAAGTCGTCACCGGTGCCGTGCCGGAACTGTTCGCGCCGCTGGTCGCCGCGGCAGGCCGCGAGCACACGTACTACCTGTGCGGCGGCGAACCGTGTGCGGTGCCGCTGTGCACGTGGCGTGTCGGTGCGCCGCAGCGCGGCGAAGTGCTGGCGCGGCTGGCGGTCGAGCGCGACGGTGCGGCCGAACCGGCGGGGCCGCCGGTGCTGGTGCGCTGGCGCCGCGGCCACGGCGAAGTGCTGGCGCTCGGGCTCGTGCCCGACACCGGCCACGGCGATCCGACCGTGCGTGGCAACGCGGTCGCGTTCCTGCGCGCCGCGGTGAAGATGCTGCGGCCGCAACCGGACGCGCGGCTCGTGCTGCTGACCGTGCCGCCGCCGGCGGCCGCGGCGCCGCTGGCGGTGCCGGCTGCGTTCACGCCGCGGCACGGTCCGAACCTGCCGCTGCTGGCGCACTGGGGCTGGCGCGCGCCGCTGCTGGACGCCGACACCGCCGCGTTGCGGCGCGCCGACGAGCTGACGCGCGACGTGCTGCTGCCGAGCTGGCTCGCCGGCGCCGACCTGCTCGAACTCGAACTGGGTGACGACGCGCAGCGACCGCCGCTGGCGTGGCCGTCGCGCGACCCGCTGAAGCGGCCCGCCGCGTGGCCGTCGGCCGAGGACCGGCTGGTGTGGCCGGCCGGCGAACCGCGGCGGCTGGCGGCCGAGGCGCACGCGCGCGGCCTGCTGCTGTTCGCGGCGGTGCCGTCGCTCGCTGGCGACGCGCGGCAGGCCGAACGGCTGGCCGCCCTGCGCTTCCTGGCGCGCGAACTCGCGTGTGTGCGCCGGCTCTCGGACGGTGCGTTCGACGGTTTCGGCCTGACCGAGGACGCCGACGCGACGCTCGGCCTCGCCGGCGCGATGCTGCAGGACTTCCAGCCCGCCGCGGCGCTGTACGGCACCGGCGAGCGCAGCGGCAGCCCGCTCGGCGGCTTCCGCGCGCTCGACGCCGACGACGGCGCGGTGCCCGGACTGGGCCTCGCCGGCATCAGCGCGCACTGGCGCGCCGGCTTCGCGGCCCTGGCGTTCCCGCTCGGCGTGCTCGATGCGCGCGCGCGGCGCGGTGCGGTGGCCGCCGACGCGGTCGCCGGCGGCGGCAGCCACGGCGACTGGATCGTCACGCAGGCGAACGACTTCGTGCGCGACCGCGCCGGCCTCGGCGGCGCGATGTGGTGGCGGCGCTTCGATCCGCAGAGCTTCGACGCCGACTCGCTCGCCTACGTGCACGGCACCTCGCTCGAACCGCTGCTGGCGGCGGTCGCGATGCGGTTGTCGGCGACCGGCAGCGACGGCCATCGCGCCGCCGCGCGCGCGCTGCTCGACACCGCGCCGGCCGGCTTCGGCGCCGAGAGCGACGCGCCGGCGGCCGTGCACGTGCTGCAGAACAACTGGTTCCGTCTGACCGGCAGCGGCGGTGCGCTGGCGTACGACCCGGACGGCCGGGCCCGGTTCGGCACCGGCGCGCCGCGCCTGTTGGCGGCGTCGTTCCTGCGCACGCGCCTCTACGGCGCGCGGCCCGACCTCGACGAGGCGGCGGTCGCCAGCGTCGACCTGCTCGCGAACGGCCTCGCGCCGGCGGGCGGCCATGCCGCGAGCGTGCGCGCCGTCGTCGCGGCCGACGAACGGCTGCCGGCGCTGCTGGCGTTCGCGCGCGCGCCGGAGTGGCCGGCCGCGGTCGGCGCCGAGTGGCACGGCACCGCCGGCTACCACGAACTCGAGTACCGGCTGCGCGGCGAGGCAGCGCGCGGCATCGTCGCGATCGCGCTCGACGGCGCGCTGCTGTGCTGCGTGCCGGTGCGCGCCGGCGAAGTCGCCGCGGGCATCGTGCCGCTGCACCTCGTGCGCTCCGGTCCGCACACGCTGCAGTTCGAGCAGCTCGAGGGTGGCGCCGTCGCGTTCGAACGGCTGCGCATCGTGCGGCGCGGCGACGTCGGTGCGGCCGCGAACGTGCTCGAACCGGCCGGCTGTCTGGCTCGGCTCGAGGAGCGGTCGACGTCGTCGCTGCACGCGGATCGGCTCGAGTTCACCGCGATCGCCGATCTGCCGGGCTTCGTGCTGCGCGTGCAGTGGGACGCCGCCGCGCGCGGGCTGCAGGTCGAACGGCGGTTCCAGTTCGCCGGCCACCGCGTGCCGGCCGGCGCCGACCTGCGGCAGCCGTTCGTGCTCGCGGCCATCGATCGCGCGCTGCCCGACGTCGTCGTCGTGCCGCTGCAGCTCGGCCGCCACGACACGCTGGCCGTCGACTCTGGCGCGCTGGTGCTGCATGCGGCACCACAGGTGGGGCACCAGCAGCGGCTCGGCTTCCTGTTCGTGCCGCACGCGCGCAGCCGCGCCGTCGCCGCCGACGCGGTCGCGCTGTGCCGCGCGATCGACCAGCCGACGTCGCTCGACGTGCTCGCGACCGGCGAGGCTCTGCTGCACGCCGGCCTCGCGCTGCCGTGGACGCGCGTCGTGCGCCTCGACGGCGGCATCACGACGCCGGTCGCGGTGCGCGAGAACGGCTGGTGGACGTGGCGCGGCACGCAGGCGACCGCCGACGGCGCACGGCTGTTGCGCGTGCGGCACGAACCCGGCGACGTCGTGCAGCTGTGCGTCGGTCCCGCGGTGCTGGCCCGCACGCGGCCGGGGCCGGGCTCGGCACACGTGCTGGCGCTGCGCGATCCGGAGCCGCTGTCGGTGACGGTGCAGCTGGCCCAGCCGAGCCGCCTCGTGCCGCCGAGCGTCGTGATGGGCGACGACTTCGACGCGGTGACGCTCGACGGCGAACCGTGGGCGTGGTTCGACGGCCGCACGGTGTTCCTGCCGGATCGGCCCGGCACCTACCGCATCGAGTGCCGCCGCCACGGCGGCGGCGCCGAACCCGGCGTGCGCCGCACGCGCGCGCCGCTGGCGGCGTGCCGCTACGACGCCGCGCGCGGCGTGCTGGTGCTGGTGGCGCCGCCGCTGCCCGACCGGCCGATCGAACTGCCGTGGACCGCGGTGCTGCGCGGCCCGCGGCCGCGCCACATCGTCAACGGCGAGATCGTGGCCGAGGCCGAGCTGCCACACGCCGACGCCGAAGCCGCGGCCGCGGCGGCGGCGGGGGGCACCGTGATCCGTTTCCGCAGCGGCACCACCGAGGTGTTCTTCGGCGGTGCGCCGGAGGGACCGAAGTGAGCCGCGAACGCGAACGCCGCGGTTGGCTCGCGACCGTGCTGGCCGCGCTCGGCGCGACGGCGCTGGTGTTCGCGCTGGTGCCGCCGACCTGGCCGAACCCGCTGCCGCAGGGGCCGGTGCAGCAAGCGCAGGCGTTGCCTCGCTTGCGCGCGGCAGCAGCGGCCGTCGACGCGGCCTGCAGCCGCGGCGACCTGGCGGCGTTCGCGTCGGCGACGACGGCGTCGCACCGCAGCGAGCTGCTGCGGCGCCTGCAGGCGTTCGACCGGCGGCTCGACGCGGCGACCTTGCGCGCGCTGTCGGCCGACGCGTCGTTGCTGCCGTGGCTCGAAAGGCCGCTGCTGGCCGGCGAGGTGCGCGGCGACCGCATCGCGCTGGTGTTCGCGCGGCCGGACGGCTTCGGCGCGCAACTGCTGACGTTCGCGTGGGACGGGCGCCGGCTCTGCTTCGACGGCGGGCGGCAGCTGGTGGGCGTGCAGACCGCGTCGGCAGCCGCGGCCGAGGTCGCGGCGAGTTTCGCCAGTAGCCGCTGACCGCTACGCTGCGGCGATGGTGACCGCCGAAGCACCCCTGCCGCCGCTGCCGTACGCGACGCCGCCCGACTGGGCCGCGGCGATGGTGCCGGACCTCGGCACGCTGCTGCTCGACCAGGCGCACCTCGAGAAGAAGGCGGCGGCGGGTGCGCTGGCGTTCCTGTTCCGCGTGCCGGGCGGCGCCGACGTGCAGCGCGCGCTGTCGGCGCTGGCGCGCGAAGAGCTGGTGCACTTCGAACGCACGCTGCGGCTGCTGGCGCAGCGCGGGCTGCCGTTCGCGCCGCTGCAGCCGGGGCGCTACGCCGAGCGGCTGAAGGCCGCGGTGCGGTCGACGATGCCGCACCGGCTCGCCGACGAACTGCTGGTCGCGGCGATCATCGAAGCGCGGTCGTGCGAACGCATGGCGGCGATGGCTGCGGCGCTGCGCGCGGTCGACGCCGAGGCCGCCGCGTTCTACGGCGAGCTGGGCGAGGCCGAGGCGCGGCACGAGGCGCTCTACGTGCAGCTCGCGGCGCTGCTGCTGCCCGCGGACGCCCTGGCGGCGCGCTGGCGCGAACTCGGTGCGCACGAGGCCGCGGTGCTGGCCGTGCTGCCGCGGCAGCCACGGCTGCACTCGGGGACCGGCAGTGGCGCCTGACGCCGGCCCGCCGCGGCGCCGGCGTCGGCTCGGCCGCTGGTGCGCGTTCGCGGTGCTGGCGCTCACGCTGCTGCACGGCTGCGCGGTGCTGGCGCGCGTGCCGATCTCGTGGCCGTTCGACGCCGTGATCAACGCCGGCTTCGCGCCGAGCGAGCCCGACCTGAAGGCGCCGGCCGACGGCAAGCGCCGGCTGTGCGTGCTGCTGCACGGGTTGTGGCGCACGTCGGCGGCGCTCGGCCGGCTCGAGCGCACGCTGCGCGCGCACGGCTACGAGGTCGCCAACGTCGACTACGCGAGCCTCGCCGAGACCATCGAGCAGGCCGCGGCGCGGCTGCACGACGAGGTCGAACGGCGGCACGCACGGCCGGTCGACGAGCTGTGCTTCGTCGGCCATTCGATGGGCGGGCTGGTGATCCAGGAGTACCTGCGGCGGGCCGATGCGCGCGTACCGACGCGCTGCGTCTACCTCGCGACGCCGCACCGCGGTGCGATCCTGGCCGACCTGCGCAAGCACTGGTTCCTGTTCCGGCTGGTGATGGGGGACCAGGCGGCGCTGCAGCTGTCGCCCGGCGCGCCGCTGCACCAGCGGCCGATCCCATGGCCCGAACGCGCCGGCGCGCTGGTCGGTACGCTCGGGGCGGGCAACGCATCGATCCCCGGCGACGACGACGGCACGGTGGGCGTCGCCGAGGCCGTGTTGCCGGGTGCGGCGGCGGTCGCCGTGCTGCCGTTCGGGCACACCCGTATGGGCATGCATCCCGACGTCTGCCGCCAGGTGTTGCACTTCCTGCGGCGCGGGGCCTTCGCGGCGACCGGGTCCGAGCGGTAGAGTGCCGCGCCTGCCCATGAAGTCCTGGATGCAACCTCTCCTGCTCGGCGCCGGCCTCGGGGCCGCATTCCTCGCCGGGCAGCTGCTGCCGCCGTGCCTCGGCGGCGGTGCTGCGACGCTGGCGGCGCAGGGACGCGGACCGACCAACCCGGTGCCGACGACGCCGAAGCCGGATCCGCTGGTCGAACCGCGCGACCCGAACACGACCGGCGTCGTCTACAGCGAGGAATCCGGCTCGGCGGCGGTCAGCAACAACGGCTTCCTCGCCGTGACCGGCAGCTACGGCGTCGGCACCTCGGTGCTCTACCTGGTCGACACCGTGAACCGGCAACTCGCGGTCTACGAGGCGCGCGGCGGATCGACCGAGCAGCGCCGCATCGTGCTGGTCGGCGCCCGGCGCATCGACCTGGACCTGCGCCTGCAGGGCTACAACGACCGCAGTGAGTACGAGTATCGGGACCTCGAACGGCTGTTCGAGAAGCGCGGTGGCACCGACCGTTCGGTGCGGACCGGCCTCGAGGACGAGTCCGACCGCCCCAAGTAGTGGCTACACAATTGCCGGGCGCGAGGTAAGCTCCCCGGCGCTCCGAGCCAGCACCTCGCTGGTGCCCGGCCGGAGTTCGCCCCTTCTGCAACCCTCCCCTCTCCTCTCCCCCAAGTCGTCCGACGACGCTGCGAGGTAGGTCCGTGTCCGACAAGAGCGACGATTTCCTTTCGTTCGAGAAGGCGCTGCGCGAGCTGAAGATGCGCAGCGAAGAGCTGAAGAAGCTGGTGTCGGAGGGCGAGATCCGCGCCTTCCGTGACGGCGACTCGATGAAGTTCCGCGCCGAAGACATCGCGGCGCTGACCGCGAAGGCCGAAGGTGACTCGAACCTGTCGTTCGCCGACTCGCTCGAGGACGACACCGGCATGGTCACCGAGCAGATCAGCGAGGAAGACACGCTGATCGCCGACGACGACGAAGAGGTCGCCGACAAGCCGACGCGCCGCGCCAACGCCGCCGTCGTGCGCCCGTCGCGCGCCACCGCCGCGGTCGAGGAGTCGAAGAAGGAGCCCGGCTGGGTCACCGCGGTCGCGATCCTCAGCGCGGTCGTGATGATCTGGGGCTTCCTGGTGACCTACTCGGTCAGCAAGGAAGCGAACCCCGACGACAGCATGTTCACGTCGGTGTTCGCGTCCGAGAAGAAGTAGCGCCGAGCCGGCGCGCCCGATCGCCGGCGGCCGCCAGCGCGCGGCCCTTGCCGAGATCGTGGTAATTGGTGGGCGCGGTCGCTAGCTTCGCGGCCGCGCACCGTGTCCACCGGTCGGACCCGGACGCACCCTGACTACGCGAGGGGGCACACCATGAAGCACACCTTTGTCCTGGCGAGCCTGTGTCTGGCCGCCGCTGCCTGCGTCACACCCGAGGCCCATCGGCAGGCGCTCGGCGCCAACTCGGCGCTGCAGGCCGAGATCGCCGGCATGGCCGAGAGCCAGCGCCAGCTCGCCGCCGAGAACGAGCGCCTGCGCAGCCAGGTCGCCGACCTCAGCAAGCGCGCAGCCGACGCCGCCTGGATCGACGAGCAGAAGCAGAAGCTGTCGTCGCTGCTGGCCAAGTACGGCGCCGGTACGCCGGCGGCCGACAGCGGTGTCGAGCTCGTGTCGACGCCGGAGGGCTACGCGTTCCGGGTCGCCGGTGGCGTGTTGTTCGCGTCCGGCCAGGCGGCGCTGACCGAGCAGGGCAAGAAGACCCTGGCGGACCTGGCGACGTCGCTCGAAGGCCGGCGCGTGCGCGTCGAAGGCCACACCGACGACGTGCCGATCCAGCGCAGCCAGTGGGGCACCAACCTGCGGTTGTCGGTGGAGCGCGCGATGGCAGTCGCCGACTTCCTGACGCACACGGGCGGCCTGCCCGCCAACCGCGTCGGTGTCGCCGGCTACGGCGAGTTCCGGCCCGCGGTGCAGGGCACCGACGACCCGGCGCGGCAGAAGAACCGCCGCGTCGAGATCCTGCTGCTCGACCCGTGACCGGTCGGCGGCGCGCCCGCGTGCGTGCCGTCGTGGGCACGCTGCTGTTGCTCGCCGGTGCGCCGGCCTGCGACGCCAGCGCGCCGATCGCCGCCGCCGGCTCGCCGCCGCGCGCGGGCCGTTTCGGCTCGCTGCGCGACCTGGTGCTGTTCGAGCGGGCCGACGGGCGGCCGCCGTTGTTCGTCGACCGGTTCGAGGTCACGCGCGGCGATTGGGCCGCGTTTGCGGCGACGGCCGCCGGTCGCGCGGTGGCCGCCGGCGCGGCGGTGTTCGACGGCGATCCGGCCTTGCCGGTCGGTGGCGTCGACCTGCGGCAGGCGCGCGCATTCGCGCGCTGGCGCTGCCTGCGGTTGCCGCAGCGCAGCGAATGGGCCACCGCGGTCGGCGACGGCCGCCACGCCTATCCGTGGGGCAGCAAGGAGGACCCGACGCGGGCCAACACCGGCGAACTCGGCCTCGGCGAACCGGTGCCGGTCGGCACGTTCGAGGCCGGTCGCCGCACCGGCGGCGAGCATCCGTACGACCTGATCGGCAACGTCAGCGAGTGGACCGAGTCGGTCGCGGCCGGCTGGACGTCGGTGCGCCTCGACCCGGGCGCCTCGTTGGCCACGGGCCAGCGGCTGGTGCTCGCGGCGCCGGCGCTGGCGATCTGGCAGGGGCCGGGGGGGCTGGTGCCGCTGGCCTGGGCGGCGACGGCGGTCGCGCCGCGCGTGCCGCACGAGGTCGTCGGTGGCGACTTCCTGACGCCGATGGCCGCGCTGGTGGAAGCGGTGCCGGCCGGCGAACGGCGCCTGCGCACCGGCCTGCGGCTCGTGGCGACGCCGGCCGAACTGCTGGCTGCGCTGCTGCAGGCCGACCTCGAGCCGCGCGCCGACGACCTCGAGCAGGTGCGTCGGTTCGTGCGCCGCGACCAGCACCGTCGGGCGTTGGCCGCGGCGTGGCCGATGGTGGCGGTACCGCTGCAGCCGGACCGCGCGCTGCACCGGTTGTTGCGCGACGAACTCGGGCGCTGACGTGGCCGACCGCGACACCTTCGGCCACTACCGCGACCGCATGGCGGCGCTCGGCTTCCGTCCCAGCAGCACGCTGGGCCAGAACTTCCTGCTCGACCCGTCGCTGCACCGCTGGATCGCCGACCAGGCGGCGCCGACCGCGGCCGACACGGTGGTGGAGATCGGTACCGGGCTCGGCTTCCTGACCCGCGAACTGGCGGCGCGGGCGGGGCGAACGCTCGGCGTCGAGCTGGATCCGCGGTTGCTGGAACTGGCGCAGGCGGACCTGGCCGGCATGCGCGGCCTCGACTGGCTGGCCGGCGACGCGCTCGGCGGGCCGGGGCGCACACTGCACCCCGGCATCGCTGCCGCGCTGCTGGCGGCGCCGCCGGCAGCCGGTGGGCGCCGGCTCGTGGTCGCGAACCTGCCGTACTCCGTGTCGGGGCCGCTGCTGGCCGAACTGGTCGCCGCGGCGCCGCTGCTCGACACCGCGGTCGTGCTGGTGCAGAAGGAACTGGCGCAGCGGATCGCGGCTCGGCCGGGCGGCGCCGACTACGGCGGGCTGTCCGTGGTGGTGCAGGCGGTCGGCACCGCGGCGCTGCTGCGCGACGTGCCGCCCGACGTGTTCCGGCCGCGGCCGAAGGTCGTGTCGGCGATCCTGCGGCTGGACCGGCGCAGAGGACCGCTCGACGGCGCCGACGAGCCGGCGCGGCGGCAGTTCCTGGCGTTCGTGCGCGCGCTGTTCGGCCAGCGGCGCAAGGCCCTGCGCACCACGCTGCCGGCCGCGGCCGCAGCCATCGGCGGTTCGACCGCGGCGCTCGGCGCGATCGACTGGCAGTTGCGGGCCGAGGCGATTGCGCCCGACACGATCGTCGGCTGGTGGCGCGCCTGCCGACCGGCGTGACCGGGGCAGCGCTGGCTTGACAGGCACCGACGGGATGCTACAAGGCGGGGTTCCACTTCTCGCAGCGTCCCCGGGCAAGGCAAAACCACAGAACACCGGTATCGGCGGGGCCCCACGGGGCGACCGACGGCAGGACAGTGCGGGTTGGTGGCAGACAGGTCGGAACGACCGACGAGGCGGCAGGGCGATCGCAACGGGCACGATTCCCGGTGGCGCCCCCGCACCGTCGGCAGCTCCGTGCAACCAGGCGGAAGCTCTGCCCCGTCGGCGTCGCCGCCGTCGGGTGTGGAGTAGACTCCTGGGCTCGATGCGGTCGGCGCTTTCGCTGCGCCGTGTCGGCACGGGCCACCTTTCTGCCGGGCCGACCTTCCGATCCTGCATGGACCGACTGCTCGACATCAAGCTGCGCATCAAGGAGTCGACCGACCTGGTCGCCCTGATCGAGAGCTACCTGCCGCTGCGGCCGCGTGGCCGCACGCTGGTCGCGCTGTGCCCGTTCCATGCCGAGAGTTCGCCGTCGTTCACGGTGTTCCGCGAGAGCCAGCACTTCCACTGCTTTGGCTGCGGCAAGCACGGCGACGTGTTCACGTGGCTGATGGAGCGCGACGGGCTGACGTTCCGCGAAGCGATCGAAGTGCTGGCCGACCGGCTCGGCATCTCGCTCGAAGGCGTGTTCCAGGGCGGCGGCGCCGGCAAGCCGAAGGGGCCTGATCCCTACCGGGCGCTGGCCGCGGTGGCGACGTTCTTCCACGACGTGCTGCGCAGCGACGAAGGCGAACTCGCGCGTGCCTACCTCGACGGCCGCGGCCTCAGCGCCGCGATCGACGACTGGCAGCTCGGCTGCCATCCGCGCGCTGGTCAGCTGGCGCGCTTCGCGCAGGAGCAGCGGCTGCCGCGCGAAGTGCTCGAGCAGGCCGGCCTGTGGAAGAACGGGCGCGAGCCGTTCGCCGGCCGCCTGATGTTCCCGATCCACGACGAGCGCGGCCGCGTGGTCGGCTTCGGTGGCCGTGTGGTGCCCGGGGCACCGATGCCTGCCAGCGGCGACTACGCGCCGCCGAAGTACCTGAACTCGCCGGAGTCGCCGGTGTTCCACAAGCGGCGCGTGCTGTTCGGGCTGCACCGCGCCAAGCAGGCCGGGCAGCGGCGCATCGTCGTGATGGAGGGCTACACCGACGTCATCGCGTGCCACCTCGCGGGCTTTCCCGGCGCCGTCGCGGCGCTCGGCACCGCGTTCACGGCCGACCATGCGCGCACGATCGAGCGCTACGCGACCGAGGGCATCGTGCTGATGTTCGACGGCGACCGGGCCGGCGCGCAGGCGGCGGAGCGGGCGCTGCGCGAACTGGTCAACGCGCGCGTGCCGGTGCGCATGGCGCTGATGGCGGACGCCGAGGATGGCACTGCCAAGGACCCGGCCGACATCGTCGTCGCCAAGCCGGGCGAGGACCCCGAACTGGTCGCCGAGCGGCGCGTGCGCTTCGCCGACGTGATCGACGGTGCCGAGGACAGCATCGCGGTCTGGTTCCGTCTGCTGCGCCGCCGGCTGGACCTGTCGCAGGCGGTCAATCTCGACGCGGCCGCGCGGGAGTGCGCGACCGTGCTGGGCCTGGTCGAATCGCCGGTCCGCCAGGCGGCGCTGCTGCAGGACATGGCGCGCCATCTCGCCGTGCCGGCCCAGGCCCTCGAGCGGCTGCTGCGCAAGGAGGCGCGGCCGCGCCGCCAGGACGCCGAGCCCACCGCCGCGCCGACCCAGGCCGTGCCGACGCTGTCGCTGCTCGAGAAGGCCGAACTCGACGTGTTGGCCTGCGTGCTGGCGCGGCCGGCGCTGCTGGTCGACCTCGACCTCACCGAAGCGCCGCTCGAGCATGCCGGCATCGCCGAACTCGTGGCGCAGGCGACCGACGGACTGGCGCTCGGCCGCGACCATCGCGACCAGCTGCTGAAGTACCTGTTCGTGCGCGCCGCCGAACGACCCGACCAGCGCGAACTGCTGGCGCTCGCCGCCGACCGCGCCGGCAAGCTGGCCGATCCGGCCGCCGTGCTGCAGGGGCTCGTCGAAGGGCGCCGCCGCGCCCACGGCGAGCCGCAGCGCCGCGCGCTGCGCGAACGCCTGCAGCGCGCGCTGGCGGCCGGCGACCACGCCACGGCCGGCGACGCGCAGCGCCAGCTGTTGCAGCAGATGCGGCGCGATCGACCGCGTGGCACTGCCACGTCGTCGCCGGCGCCGCCCCCCGAACCACCCACCGACTGAACCGATCCACCGCTCCGAAGCCGCACGGCACGCGACCCCCGAGACCAACCCATGTCCGCACCGACCGAGTTCGACAAGAAGATCAAGGCGTTGATCAAGACCCACCGCAAGTCGGGGTCGATCACGCTGGCGCAACTCAACAGCGTCCTGCCCGACGACATGTCGTCGCCGGAGAAGATCGAGTCGGCGATCGCGATGATCGAGGAGGCCGGCCTCGACGTGGTCGAAGACGACCAGAAGCAGAAGGGCAAGAAGGGCGGTCGTCGCGACGAGGAGGAGGGTGGGGGCGAGGAAACCGAACTCGGTGCCGAGCTCGACATCGCCGAGCCCACCGAGGCCGAGCTGTCGGCGCCGATCGTCGACATCACCGAGAAGATCGACGACCCGGTGCGCATGTACCTGACGCAGATGGGCGAGATCCCGCTGCTGACGCGCGAGGAGGAGATCTCGCTGGCGCGCAAGATCGAGCTGACGCGCAAGCAGTTCCGCAAGGAAGTGCTGTCGTCGGGCTTCGGCATGAAGAACGCGATCGAGATCCTCGAGGACGTGCTGAAGGGTGAGCTCGCGTTCGACCGCACGCTGAAGGTGAACCAGCAGGATCCGGAAGTCGGCAAGGCCGACCTGTCGGACCGTCTGCCCGGCAACATCGCGACGCTGCGCCTGATCTACGAGGCGGCGCGCCAGGACTTCGCGAAGCTGATCGCCGGCGACCTCGGCGCGCAGCCGACGATGGTCGTCAAGAAGCGCATCTTCTCGCGCCGTCGCAAGGCGGTCGCGCTGATCGAGGAGCTGAACCTGCAGGGCAAGAAGGTGCGGCCGATGATCGACCTGCTCGAGAGCCGCATCGCCGAGATGAGCCGGCTGAACACGCGGCTCCTGCGCTACCGCGGCGCGCAGCTGCAGAACCCGGACGCGCTGGAGACCAAGCGCCGTGTGCTGGACATGCAGATCGACGGCCTCGAGACCACCGAGCGGCTGCAGAAGCGGCTCGACTTCCTGCGCCAGGCCTACGCGAACTACGAGGATGCCAAGCGCAAGCTGTCGTCGGGCAACCTGCGCCTCGTCGTCTCGATCGCGAAGAAGTACCGCAACCGCGGCTTGTCGTTCCTCGACCTGATCCAGGAGGGCAACACCGGCCTGATGAAGGCGGTCGAGAAGTACGAGTACCGCCGCGGCTACAAGTTCTCGACCTACGCGACGTGGTGGATCCGGCAGGCGATCACGCGGTCGATCGCCGACCAGGCGCGCACGATCCGCATCCCGGTCCACATGATCGAGACGATGTCGAAGCTGCGCAACGTGTCGAAGAAGCTGACGCAGCTGAAGGGACGCGAGCCGTCGATCGAAGAGGTCGCCGAAGCCGCGCAGGTCTCGGTCGAAGAGGCCAAGCGCGTGATGAAGATCAGCAAGCACCCGATCTCGCTGGACCGCCCGATCGGCGACAGCGACGACTCGTACTTCGGCGACTTCATCGAGGACGAATCGGTCGAGTCGCCGGTGCACTCGGCGAGCCGCGAGATGCTGAAGGAGCGCATCGAGAGCGTGCTCAGCACGCTGACCTTCCGCGAGCGGGAGATCATCAAGCTGCGCTACGGCATCGGCGACGGCTACACCTACACGCTCGAGGAGGTCGGCCGCATCTTCCGGGTCACGCGCGAACGCGTGCGCCAGATCGAGGCCAAGGCGGTGCGCAAGCTGCAGCATCCGGTGCGCGCGCGGCGCCTCGGCGGCTTCTTCGACAGCGCGGTCGGCGAGCCCGGCTGACAGGCGGCAGCGGACCTGCCCCGCGTCGCCGCCGGGCCGGCCGCGCTGCCCGCGCGGCGCAGGTCGGCACGATTCACGGGCACGGCGCCCTTGAGCGGGATCCCGGCGTGGCTAGACTGCCACGCCGCCCGTTCCGGCCGTCCCCGCCGAGTTGCCTTTGCATCCACACGTCAAGAAGCTGCTCGAGCTGCAGAGCGTCGATCAGGAGGTCGTCTCGCTGACCAAGGACATCGACTCGCTGCCGGGGGAGGAAACGCGGCGGCGCCGCAAGCTCGACGACCTGCAGCGCACCGCGACCGAGGCGAAGAACCGGTTCCTGAAGGCCGAACTCGACGCGCGGTCGCTGGAGAAGGCGATCCGCGGCAGCGACGACGAGATCAAGCGGCTCAACGAGCGCTTGAACATGGTGCGCAACAACGCCGAGTACCAGGCGACGCTGTTCCAGATCGAGGCGGTCCGCAAGGAGCGCGACGTGATGCAGGAGGAGTGCCTCAAGCTGCTCGACGCGGTCGAGACGCTGCGGCCCGACGTCACCGCTAGCGAGGCGGCGGTCGCGGCCGAGAGCAGGGTGCTGCAGGAGTTCCTCGGCGAGGCGGACAAACTGCGCAGTTCGCGCGCCGGCGCGATCGCCGAAGTGCGCGGGCGGCGCGCCGCGATGGCGCAGGGCATCCCCGACGACCTGCTGCGCGAGTACGACGGCCTGTTCAAGACCCGCGAGAACGTCGCCGTGTGCGGCGTCGTCGACGGTTACTGCCAGGGCTGCTACAACAAGATCACCGTGAACGACACCGCGCGGTTGCTCGGCAAGGCGACCGTCGTGCGCTGCGGGTCGTGCCAGCGCATCCTCTTCCTGCAGAAGTGATCCCGATGCGGTCCGTCGGACCGGCGTAGTTCCCGTGGCCCGAGCGATCCACCCCGTCGTCGTCGGCACCGCCGGCCACATCGACCACGGCAAGAGCAGCCTGGTGAAGGCGCTGACCGGCATCGACCCGGACCGCCTGAAGGAAGAGAAGGAACGTGGGCTGACGATCGACCTCGGCTTCGCGCGGTTGAAGCTGGCCGACGGCCGCTGGCTCGGCCTCGTCGACGTGCCGGGCCACGAGCGCTTCGTGCGCAACATGGTCGCCGGCTGCACCGGCCTCGACCTGGCGCTGCTGGTCGTCGCCGCCGACGACGGCGTGATGCCGCAGACGACCGAGCACCTCGAGATCCTCGACTTGCTGGGCGTGCGCGGCGGGCTGGTCGTGCTGACCAAGATCGACATGGTCGACGCGACGCTGGCCGACATGGCGGCGGCGGAGATCGCCAGGTTGATCGAGGGCACGGTGCTCGACGGCGCCGAGATCGTGCGCGTCAGCAGCGTGACCGGCGAAGGGCTGCCGGAGCTGCGCCAGAAGCTCGAGGCGCTGGCGCTGGCGGTCGAGCCGCGCCAGAGCCGCGGGCCGTTCCGCATGCCGATCCAGCGCGTGTTCTCGCTGCCGGGCATCGGCACCGTCGTCACCGGCATCCCGGTCAGCGGCAGCGTGCGGCCGGGCGACGAGGTCGAGATCCTGCCGCTCGGCGAGCGCGTCAAGGTGCGCGGCCTGCACGCCTACGGCGGCAAGGTCGACGAGGCGATCGCCGGCCACAGCAGCGCGCTGTCGGTGCCCGACGCCAAGGAGGCCGGCGTGCACCGCGGCATGGTCTGCGGCGCGCCCGGCGTGTTCACGGTCGGCGACGCGGTGGACGTCGACCTGGTGACGACGCGGCGTTCGCCGCCGCTGGCGCACCGCGAACCGATCCGGTTCCACACCGGCACGATCGAAGTCCGCGGCCACCTGCTGTTGCTCGATCGTGAGGCGGCCGCGCCCGGCAGTTCGCTGGTGGCGCGGCTCGAGCTCGACGAACCGGTCTGCTGCGCACACGGCGATCGTTTCCTGCTGCGCCTGCAGAACCCGGCCAGCACGGTCGGCGGCGGCCGCGTGCTGCGCCTGTCCGCCTCGGGCCGCTACCGGCGCAAGGACCTCGGCCTCGAACTGGTCGGCATCCTCGCCGCCGGCGACCGGCCCGAGGCGCGCGTCGAACACGAACTCGAGCAGGCCGGACCCGAGGGCCGCACGGTCGACGACCTGGCGCGCGCGCTGGAGGTGCCCGAGACCAAGGTGCTCGACGTGCTGGCCGGCATGCCGGCCGTGGAACTGCACCGCAAGGCGATGCGCGCCTTCCTGCGCCGGTTCGTCGACGACGGCGAACGCGAACTGCTGGCGTCGGTCGATCGCATGCTCGCGAAGCGACCGGCGGCGGCGTCGGTCAAACGCACCTCCGTGCGCACGACGAAGACGCTGCCGCAGGGCCTGCTCGACCACGTCGTCGACCGCCTGATCGCGGCCGGGCGCGTGCGCGGCGGCAGCCACGGCACGCTGCTGTTCCTCGAGCGCCTGCGGCCGCTGCCGGCGCAGCAGCAGCAGCAGTTCGACCGCCTGGTCGCTGGGTGCGAGCAGCGCGGCTTCCGCCCCCCGGTCGCCGACGAACTGGCGGCGCTGGTCGGGCTCGGCGGCGACCAGCTGCTGTCGCTGCTCGACCGGGCGCAGGACGAGGGGCGCATCGTGCAGATCGGCGACCTGTTCTACGGCGCGCCGACCGTGCGCACCGTGCTGAAGGAAGTGCGCGCGAATTGCCTCGCCCACGACGAGGTGCTCGACATCCCGGCGCTGCGCGACCGCCTCGACACGTCGCGCAAGTTCCTGATCCCGCTGCTGGAATACGTCGATTCGCTCGGTCTCACCGTGCTGCGCGGCGGCGTGCGCCGCTTGTTGCGGTCCTCCGACTTGAGCCGGGAACTCGCCGCGGAAGGCCCCTGAATCGGGGCGCTGCGGCGGGTCGGGTCGGTACCATCGCTGCCTCCAGGTGGTGCCGCGGCATCAGTCCGCGGGACCCACGTGCCGATAACGGGACGTCCCCGATCGGAACGGAGAGCAGCATGACCGGCGAGAGCCAACGTGACGACAACGACGACTTCCTCGACGACGACTTCGTGATCGAGGACATCGCGCCGAAGAACGAGGATCTCGAGACGTTGTTCGAGGTGCCCGAGGGGACCAAGGCCAAACCTCCTGCGGCCGGCGGCCTGCCGGACGAAGAGGACGTGCTGTTCGAGGCGCCGAAGGTCGAGCGCACCTCGGAGACGTTCCAGGGTGGGCCCGAGTTCGCCGAAGCCACGGCGCAGGGCTGGGACGGTTCGAAGCTGGACCTCGAGGCCGAGGCCGTCGGCGTTCCCGAGCCGAATGCGGCTGTGGACGACCTGACCGCCGCCGAGGCCACCTTCACGAAGGAACTCGACTCGCTGCTGCAGGCCGAGGAGGAGTTCGGTCTCGACAGCGAGCAGGAACTCGAGGTCATCGGTGCGTCGCCGGCCGCCGGCGGTGGCACGGACGGCATCAGTGAGTTCGAGCAGTCGGGTCCGTTCGTGCTCGACGACGGCGACGGCGCCTGGCACGACGAGGCCACGAAGGCCGGTTCGGACCAGACGCCGGCGGCAGCCGACGGCGACGACGCGGATGCCGACGTCGATACGGAGCTGCCCTCCGTGGCGGCGTCCGCCGACGAAGAGCAGCACGAGCCGGGTTGGGAGCCGCTGCCGGCGGCGACCGTGGACGACCTGTCCGAGGTCGGCGAGGTGGCGCGCGCCGAAGGCGACGAAGTGCCGGCCGAAGGCGAGTACGTCGAAGCGGCCGAGCCGGCGGGCGAACTGGTCGGTGCCGGCGTCGCCGCCGCGGCCGAAGGCCACGACCTCTACGTCGGCGACGAGCCGACCAACGAAGTGCTCGGGGCGCCGGCCCGCAGCGGCCCCGCCGCGCGGCTGTTCTGGTCGATGGCCGCGACGCTGATGGTCTGCGCCGCCGGTGCCGTGATGGTGCTGCGGCCCGAGTGGGTCGGTCTGCGGCTCGAGCCGCAGCGCGTGCAGCAGGCCGAAGTGGCGCGGCCCGAGGTCGCCGTCTCGGTGCCGACGCCGCCGCCGACTGCGCCGGCCGAGGTCGTGCCGCCGCCGGCCCAAGTGCCGCCGACGCCGACCGTGGTCGTCACCGAGCCGCCGCCGGTCACGCCGCCGCAGCCGGTCGAGCCGCCGCCGGTCACGCCGCCCGTCGCCGAGCAGCCGCCGCCGGTCACGCCGGTGCCGGTCGAGCCGCCGGTGGCCGTCGAGCCCACGCCCGCGGAACCGGCGCCGGTCGCGACCGAGCCGCCTCCGGCCGAACCGACGCCGGTGGTCGTGGCGCCGACGCCCGAACTGCCCGGCTGGCCTGCGCCGCAGGCCACGGCCGAGACGCCGACCGACCCGAACGTGCCCGGCCGCGCGCCGAGCCGGCTCGTGCGCGTCAGCGAGGAGCTGATGATCGGTGAGCCCGAGAACGTCGCGGCGCGCACCGGTGCCAGCGGCGTGATGCCGGGCAGCCGCGCGTTCGCGCAGCTGCAGAACGGCAACTACTTCATCGGCAGCGTCAAGTCGGCCGACAGCCAGCGCGTCACGCTGCGGCTCGACGACGGCGAAGTCACCCTGCAGGTCGCCGCGATCGCGCGGCTGACCGAGCTCGGCTCGCAGGACTACGAGGAGCTGCAGCGGGCGACGTCGGGCTTCGTGCGCCTGACCAACAACAACCGTCTCGTCGGCGGCATCCTCAGCGGCATCGCCGACGACCACATCGTGCTGGAGTTCCGCAAGAACCGCGTGATGCTGCCGAAGTCGCTGATCGGCGAGGTCGTCCGCGGCGAGGAGGATGCGGAGATCCGCCTCGACACGACGCGTGAAGAAGACGACTGGCTGCGCCGCCTGGTCGAACGCCAGCTCGGCACCGGCGTCGGTGCCGAACCGGTCACGCCGTCGGTGCCGCCGCAGGGAACCCAGCCGCCGCGCTGATCGCCGGCGGCCGCCGCAGTAACGTGGGTGGGTGCACACCTGCCCCGAGTGCGGCAACTCCGACATGCGCGTGCGCACCGCGGCCGGCACAGCGGTGCACGAATGCGGGTTGTGCGGGGCGCGTTTCGGCGACCGCTGGGCGATCGACGCGCTCGACGACCTGGAGCAGGCCGAGGCACGCGGCCTGCCGGTCGTGGTCTTTGCGCTGGTGCGCGCGCTCGAGGCGTTGCCCGGCGTGCTGGTGCGCGACGCAGCGGCCGGTGGACTCGAGCCGCCGACGCTGCCGTTCGTCGAGATCGGCGGCAAGGACGAAGTGCTGCTGCTGCAGCTCGAGAACCTCGCCAAGTCGCTGCAGCTCGGCGCGGGCCTGTTGCGCAGCCACTGGGTGGTCGAGGTCGAGTTCCGGCGCCACCTCGCGTTCGTGCTGAAACCGCGCCACGCCGGCGGCCCGATCGCGGTCGACGCGGTGCGGGACGCGCAGCACGACCTGACCGTGCTGCGCCGCCACCTCGAACGCGATCGCCGGCTCGGCTGGTGGCGGCATGCAGGCGACGCGCCGAAGCGGTAACCTCGGCGGCGCGTTCCGAACCCCGCCTGGAGTCCGATGCCGTCGACCACCGCCGCCCGCGTCCTGTCCGTTCTGTGTCTGCTGGGCCTCGCCGTGCTGCTGCCGGCGCAGGCGACGCTCGAAGCCAAGCTCGACGACCTGAAGGAGTTCCAGAAGTTCTTCAAGAAGGCGAAGGACGAAGCGACGCAGGTCGAAGCGATCCAGATGCTGAAGAAGGCCGAGTGCCCGCCGGCGGCCGAGACGCTGATGAAGCTGCTGCAGCACAAGAGCGCCGCGGTGCAGCAGGCCGCGCTCGAGGTGCTGCAGAACTACCGCGAGCCCGAGACCTACGCGACCTGGGTCGCCGAGCTGCCGAAGCTGAAGGACTTCGAGCAGGCCGCGATCCTGATCCAGGTGCTGGGCCGCGCGCAGCAGAAGTCCGCGGTCGCGGCGATCGAAGCGACGGCCGGCAACCCGAAGGCGCCGCCGGCGGTGCGGTTCGAGACCGCCCGCGCGCTGCAGCGCATCGGCGTCGAGGGTTCGGCGGGGCTGCTCGGCCAGTTCGTCGCCGACAGCGACCCGCTGGTGCGGCTGGCCGCGGTCGACGCGATCGGCGCGCTGAAGCTGAAGCAGCACGCCGAAGCGGTGACCAAGCTGCTCGCCGACGCCGAGTGGCAGGTGCAGTCGGCGGCGATTGCCGCGGTCGCGAAGCTGCGGCCGCAGACGGCGGTGCAGCCGCTGATCCACCTGATGCGAGAAGCCGGCCGGCTGCGCACCGAGTGCGCCGACGCGCTGTTCCAGATCACCGGGCTCGACTTCGGCGTCGACCCCGATCGCTGGCAGGAGCAGTGGAACGTGCTGATGACGATGTCGGACTACCGGATCCCGACCGACGAGGAGCTCGCACAGAAGGCCGCCAGCCGCAAGAAGTACGACGCGTTCTACGGCAAGAAGGAGGAGACCAACACGTTCGTCGGCATCCCGACGACGTCGACCAACGTGCTGTTCATCATCGACGTGTCCGGCTCGATGGACGACCTCGTGGTCGAGCGCGACAAGTTCCAGGGCTACCGCGACTACCGCCGCTTCACGATCGTGCAGACCGAACTGCTGAACACGCTGCAGACGCTGACGTCGGCGACCAACTTCGACATCGTCGCGTTCGCGACCGACATCAGTGTGTGGAAGAAGCGGCTGGTGCCGGCCAACGTCGTCAACCGCGAGGCCGCGATGGCGTTCGTGCGCGGCCTGAAGCCGCTCGGCGGCAACGAGTCGCAGGACCTCGCGCAGGCGGGGCTCGGCGGGGCGGCCAACCTCGACGCCGGCAAGACCAACACGCTGAAGGCACTGCTCTACGCGTTCGGCGAGGATCCGGACAAGCCGTCGCAGGCGGCGATCACCGGCTTCGACAAGGCGGCGGTCAAGCGGCCGCTCGACACGGTCTACTTCCTCAGCGACGGGCGTCCTTCGGTCGGCAAGCTGATCGACACCAACGAGATCCTGAAGGAGATCCGCAAGCACAACGAGATCTACCGCATGGTGATCCATGCGATCGCGATCGGTGAGTTCCAGAAGGAGTTCCTGCAGCGGCTGGCGGAGGAGAACGGCGGCGTGTTCGTCGACCTCGGCCGCTGACGGTCAGGCGATCGGTTCGCGCCCGCGCAGCAGGCCGCGCGGCCGCAGCCACAACACGGTGCAGGTCGCGGCGACACCGACGCCGCCGACCAGCGCCAGCGTGAACGGCAGCCCGCGCCGTTCCTGCGTGTGGAACAGCAGCACGTTGCAGAGCGCGTAGCAGCTGCGGGTGCCGAGCGACAGCGCCGACAGCACGGTCGTGCGCGCCGCCGCGCCGATGCGGTGGTTCACGAACTCGTACAGCAGCGCCCAGTGCATGCCGAACGGCACCTGCTGCACGAAGAACATGCCGATGCCGAGCCACACGAGCCGCGCGTCGGCGCCGTCGGCGGCGGCGCTGCGTTCCCACGCCATCACCAGCAGCGACCCGCAGAGCAGCAGCGGCATGCCCCAGAACAGCACGCGGCGGCCGACCGTCGCGACGAGCCGCGGCACCTGCGAGCTCATCGGCGCGGCGGCCAGGTTCAGCGTCGCGAACAGCACCCCGAGGAACAGCGGGTCCAGCAGCAGCGGCTGGCTGCGGCCGGCCGCGACCAGATACGGCTGGTAGTTGTGGAACGGGTAGCGCAGCAGCGTGAACAGCACGATCCAGTAGCCGAACAGCCACACGACCGCCGGTTTGGCGAGGTCGCCGCGCAGCTGGCGCAGGAACTCGCGCGGCGCGGCGGCGCCGGCGGCGGTTCGTTCGTGCAGCCCGAGTGCCAGCAGCGCGGCGCCGCCGCACAGCACCGAGGTCGCGACGATCGCGAGGCCGTAGGCGTCGTGGGTCGCGTTGCCGAAGCGCGCCAGCACGCCGCCGAGCAGGAACGCGGAGCCGGTGCCGAGCATGCGCAGGCCGGCGATGCGGCTCTCCTCCTGCAGGTAGCGGTGCTGCTGACCGTGTTCGCGCAGCGTCTCGTACAGCAGCACGGTCGGCGGCCCCGACAGCACTGCGTGGCCGAGGCCGAGCAGCACCTCGCCGGCCACGAACGTGCCGTAGTGCGGGAACAGCACCAGCACCGCGAAGCCCGCGGCCAGCAGCAGCGGTCCGGCCACCAGCATCGGCTTGCGGCCGATGCGGTCGGCCAGGATGCCGGTCGGCACTTCGGCGACGAACATCGCCAGGTAGTAGGCGCCGACGATCTCGCCGTACGCGCCCTCGCCGATGCCATGGTCGCGGAAGAACAGGAACAGGAACGGCACGCAGGCGAACGGGTACGTCACCAGCGCGTAGGCGCGCAGCAGCCGGAGTTGCCGTTCGAGGTGGGGCAGGCCCGAGACGTTGCACGCGCTGCCGGGCCGCCGCAACGACGATCTGCCGCCGCGCGGGCCGCCAGCTTGCATTCGCCCCGGTGGCCGGCATCCTCAGCCGCGCGATGTCCGCCCCGATCGCCGACCTGCGCAGCGACACCAGCACGATGCCGACGCCGGCAATGCGCCAGGCGATGGCGTCGGCCGAGGTCGGCGACGACGTGCGCGGCGAGGACCCGACGGTGCGCCGCCTCGAGCAGGCGACTGCCGAACTGCTCGGCATGGAGGCCGCGCTGTTCACGCCGTCGGGCACGATGGCGAACCAGATCGCGATCCACGTGCACTGCCGGCCCGGCGACGAGCTGATCTGCGAACAGCGGTCGCACGTCTACCTCTACGAGGGTGGCAGCATCGCGCGCCTGTCCGGCACGCAGGTGCGGCTGCTCGCGGCCGACGACGGCTGTCCGACGCCGGAGCAGATCGCGGCCGCGGTGCGCAGCGACGACCCGCACCACCCGCGGTCGCGGCTGCTGGTGCTCGAGAACACGCACAACATGGCCGGCGGCCGCGTGCTCGGGCCAGCGGCCGTCGCCGCCGCCGCCGCCGCCGCGCGCCGGCACGGCCTCGCCGTGCACGTCGACGGGGCCCGCCTCGTCAACGCCGCGGTGGCGCTCGGCTGCGCCGTCGCCGACCTGGTCGCGCCGGTCGACACCGCGACCCTGTGCCTCAGCAAGGGACTCGGCGCGCCGGTCGGTTCGCTGGTCGCCGGCAGCCGCGCGTTCGTCGCCGAGGCGCGCCGGGTGCGCAAGGCGTTCGGTGGCGGCATGCGCCAGGCCGGTGTGATCGCCGCCGCCGGCCTGCTGGCGCTGCGCGACGGGCCGGCGCTGCTCGCGCGCGACCACGAACGCGCGCAGCGGCTCGCGCGTGGGCTGGTCGAGCTGCCGTTCCTGCTGGTGGACCCGACCGCCGTGCAGACCAACATCGTGATGGCCGACCTGCGGCACGGCGAACCCGAATCGCTGCTGGCGCACCTGCGGCGCCACGGCGTGCTGGCCGGCACCGCCGGGCCGCGCCGGCTCCGTTTCGTGCTGCACCGCGACGTCGACGACGCCGGCGTGCAGCGCTGCCTCGACGCCTGCCGCGCGTTCGCACAGGCGACCCAAGCCTCCTCCCAGCCCTCGTGAAAGGAAACCGTCCGTGAGCATCTTCAAGGCCTACGACATCCGCGGCACCTACCCCGATCAGATCGACGCCCGCACCGCGCGCCGGATCGGTGCCGCGATGGTGCAGTTCCTCGCCGCCAAGCGCCTGGTCGTCGGGCGCGACATGCGCACGATGGCGCCGGAGATCCAGGACTCGGTGATCGCCGGCATGCTCGAACAGGGCTGCGACGTCGTCGACATCGGCCTCGCGTCGACGCCGATGGTCTACTACGCGATCGGCAAGCTGCCGTGCGACGGCGGCCTCGCCGTCACCGCGTCGCACAACCCGAAGGAGTACATCGGCTTCAAGCTCTGCCGCCGCGAGGCCCGGCCGATGTCCGGCGACACCGGCATCAAGGACATCGAACGGCTCGTGCAGGGCCCCGAGCCGAAGCCGGCCGCGAAGCACGGCAAGCGGGACCAGGTCGATCTGAAGCGCGACTGGGTGCAGCACATCGCGTCGTTCGCCAAGGGCATCGCGCCGATGACGATCTGCGTCGACTACGCGAACGGCATGGGCGCCAACGAGTCGCCGGCGATCTTCGCCGCGATCCCGGGTCTGAAGGTCGTCTCGCTGTACGAGCAGCTCGACGGCACCTTCCCGAACCACGAGGCGAACCCGCTGAAGGAGTCGAACCTCGACGACCTGCGGGCGCTGGTGAAGCGGCACAAGGCCGCGCTCGGGCTCGCGTTCGACGGTGACGCCGACCGCTGCGCGTTCGTCGACGAAGAGGGCCGCACGGTGCACGCCGACCTGATCACCGTGATCCTCGCGCGCGGCATGCTGCAGCGGCATCCCGGCAAGGGCATCATCTACGACCTGCGCTCGAGCAAGGTCGTGCCGGAGGAGATCCAGAAGCTCGGCGGCCGCCCCGTGCGCGAGCGCGTCGGCCACTCGTTCATGAAGGAGACCATGCGCCGCACCGACTGCATCGGCGGCGGCGAACTGTCGGGCCACTTCTACTTCGCCGAGAACTACTACACCGACTGCGGCGTGCTGGCGGCGATCCTGGTGCTGAACCAGCTCAGCCAGGAGAAGAAGACGCTGAAGCAGGCGGCGGATCCGCTGCGCAAGTACCACGGCACCGGCGAGATCAACTTCAAGGTCGCCGACAAGGCGGCGCTGATGAAGGCCGTCGAGGCGAAGTACAAGGACGCCACGATCGACTTCCTCGACGGCATCACCGTGACCTACCCGACCTGGTGGGTGAACGTGCGGCCGAGCAACACGGAGCCGTTCCTGCGCATGTGCCTCGAGGCCGACACGAAGGCGCTGATGGAACAGAAGCGCGGCGAGCTGTTCGCGATCCTCGGGCACCCGGTCGACCACTAGAGCGATGGCGCTCTGCGGTCCGCCGGGCGCAACGTGGTCGTGGCGGCAGGCGGGGGCGACAGGCCGTCACCGCGCGGCGGCTTGCGCAGCGGTGCCGCACCTGCTTGGCTGCCTGCCCTCATGGTTCCGCGCCCGTCCGGCATCGTCACGCTGCTGACCGACTTCGGCCACCGCGATCCGTACGTCGGCGTCATGAAGGGCGCCGTGCTGCGCGCGAACCCGAAGGCCGTGCTGGTCGACCTCGGCCACGAGGTGCCGCCGCAGGACGTCGCAACCGGCGCGTTCCATGTCGCCGCAGCGATCGGCCGCTTCCCGATCGGCACCGTGCACGTGGCGGTCGTCGATCCGGGCGTCGGTTCGGCGCGGCGTGCGCTCGCGGTCGCCGCCTGCGACGGCTTCTGGCTCGCCCCCGACAACGGGCTGCTGGCGGCGGTGCTGGCGCAGGACGCCGCCGCCGAGGTGCGCGCGCTCGATGCCGAACTGCTGCAGCTGCGTGACTTGTCGCGCACCTTCCACGGCCGCGATCTGTTCGCGCCGGTCGCCGGCTGGCTCGCCAACGGCCGCTACGGGTTCGCGTCGCTGGGGCCGCGCATCGACGATCCGGCGCCGGGTGAGGTGCCGTTCACCGGCGCGCCGCAGGTGGTGCACGTCGACGGCTTCGGCAACCTGATCACCAACGTGCCGGCGCGGAGCCTCGCCGGCCACGCGCGCGTGGAGCTCGGCGGGCGCTCGGTGCCCGTGCACGGCACGTATGCCGACGTGCGCCGCGGCGAACTGCTGGCGCTGGTGGGCTCGTACGGGCTGCTCGAGGTCGCCGAGAACGGCGGCAACGCAGCGACCCGGCTGGGTTTGCAGCGCGGGGCTCCGATCCGACTGGCCGGCGGGTAGGCTGTTCGGCCTCATGGTGGAGACCACGACCCAGCCAAGGACCGTTCGCATCGTCGGCGTGCCGATGGACCTCGGCGCCGGCCGCCGCGGCGTCGACATGGGCCCGTCGGCGATCCGCATCGCCGGCGTCAGCCAGGGCCTGCGCCAGCTCGGCCTGCGCGTCGAGGACGACGGTGACGTCGGCGTGCCGGCACCCGAGACCCGCGACCCCGGCACCGCCAACGCGCGCTACCTCGAGCCGATCTACCACGTCTGCAACCGGCTGCGGCTGCGCGTGCGCCGTTCGCTCGAACTGGGCGAGGTGCCGGTCGTGCTCGGTGGCGACCACAGCATCGCGATCGGCACGGTGGCCGGCGTCAGCGAGTTCTACCGCGAACGCGACCAGAAGATCGGCCTGATCTGGGTCGACGCGCACGGCGACATGAACACGCCGGAGACGTCGCCGACCGGCAACATCCACGGCATGCCGCTGGCGACCGTGATCGGCATGGGCCACCCGCGCCTGGTCGAGATGGGTGGGTTCTGGCCGAAGGTCGACCGCCGCCACGTGTGCCTGATCGGCATCCGCGACATCGACGAGGTCGAGCGCCAGAACATCAAGCGCTCCGGCATCCACGCCTACACGATGCGCGACGTCGACGAGCGCGGCATGCGCGCGATCATGCAGGAGGCGATCGGGTTCGCGAGTGACGGCACGGCCGGGTTCCACGTCTCGTTCGACCTCGACGGCATGGATCCACGCGACGTGCCCGGCACCGGCACGCCGGTCAAGGGCGGCATCAGCTGGCGCGAGGCGAACCTGCTGATGGAGATGGTCAGCGACACGGGTCGCATGACCAGCCTCGAGGTCACCGAGCTGAACCCGATCCTCGACGTCAAGAACCAGTCCGGCGAGGTCGCCGTCGACGTGATCCTGAGCGCCTTCGGCAAGCGGATCCTGTAGCCGGTCGACCCCGCGCGGAGCGCGCCGTTGCGCGAGTCCGGGTTGGTTGCCGTCATGCGCCGTGGTTGCCGCCCGGCCGCGCAACGGGGGACCCACTTCTGATGGCCGCGCGCAGCGCGGCGATCAGAAGTTCACGCCGAACGACACCTCGGCGAACACCGTCCCGCTCAGCGTGCCTTCGACGTTGTTGAAGCCGTTCTGGCCGCTGGTGAGGTCGTAGTCGCCGGCGACGATGGCGCCGCCGCGCACGCTCAGCGACGTGAAGTCGTTCATGCGGTAGATCAGGCCGAGGTAGGCGATGATCTCCTGCACCCGCAGGTCCTCGCGCGCCGGCGGGCTGTTCTCCTGATCGGCGAGCGACGAGCGCACGTGGTACTCGGCGCCGGTGACCTCGGCGCCCAGCAGGATGCCGGTGCTCGGCGACGGCCAGAACGAGAACTCGACGTGCTCCGGCAGTTCGAGGTCGAAGCGGAAGCCGTCGATGGGCTCCCAGTTCATGCCGACGATCGGCAGCCACGGCGCGTCTTCGTAGACCTGGTTGTAGCGCGCGCCGACCTTGAAGAAGAGGCTGTCCATCGCGCGGAACGTCAACGTCGCCCACGACGGGAAGTCGAAGTCCTCGTGGTGCAGGCCGCCATCGAGGTCGGACCACGCGCCGGGCCGCGTCTCGCACTCGAACAGGATGTTGCCGGCGTGGTCGAGGAACACGCCGAAGCCCAGCACCAGGCCGGCCGCGAACAGGCTGTCGTCGGGCAGCGCGGCGCCGTTGCCGGCGCGGCCGAACTGGTCCGAGAACTGGTAGCTGCGGCCGTGGCCGTAGAAACCGAACTTCAGATAGCCGTCCGGCGACACCAGGATCGGCGCGTCGACGTCGATGCCGTAGCCGGCCTGGTCGAAGTGGCCCTGCTCGTTGCGGATGCGCTGGTTCGGCAGGAAGCTCGCGCGCAGGTCGATCTGCGGCCGGAAGCGCTCGCGGCGGTTCATGAAGTCGCCGTGGTTCTGCTGGAACATGCTGTGCAGCGAGTACTGGTCGTCCTGCGGCACCTCGCCCCAGCCTTCGTACAACGACGCCCGCAGTTCGTCCGAGCGGAGTCCACCGATTCGATTGTCCTCGGATGCCGGTGCCTGGGCCGCGGCAGCGCCGGCGGCGAGGCACGCGGCGAGAGCGCCACGCGCGAGTTGGTTTCGCATACTCCCTGTCTGACCGTTGGTTTGACCGGCCCGAATCCTCACCGGGCTGGGGGCGGAATCAAGCGCAAAGGTCAGCGCTGGAAGATGGGCAGATACTGCTTGGGCATCTGCAGCAGGATGCACGCGACCGCGGTGCCGAACGCGTCGCCGGGCCCGGTGTCGTTGCGCCACCGGCCGTCCCGCATCTGGGTCGCCAGCAGGTCGTCGGCGAGCCGGGCAAAGAAGCTGCGACAGCGGGAACCGCCGTGCTGGTAGAAGGCCTGCGCCGCGTAGTAGTTGCCGTACCAGAAGTAGTAGTGGGCGCGGTAGCCGGGGCTGGCGACGCCGGCGTACTCGCCCTGCAGGAACTCGAGCACCGGGTCGGCCACGTCCGCGTCGTGGATGCCGGCGCTGGTCAGGGCGGTCAGCGCGGCGGCGTTGATCGCGTACTCGCGTTCCTTCTGATAGGCGCCGCGGCCGTGGATCTTGTAGTAGAACAGGCCGCGGCTCGGGCCGTCCGGCACGCGGCTGGCCTGCACGTAGGCCAGCGCGCGGTCGATCGTCGCGACCGGCACGCGGATGCCGATGTTGCGCGCGGCGCGCAGCGCCTGCAGCTGGCAGACCGTCACCGACATGTCGGTCTCGCGGTCGAACGGGTTGTAGCGCCAGCCGCCGTGCGCATTCTGGCAGTCGACGATCAGCGTGACCGCCCGCTCGAGCGCCGCGCGCGCGGCGTCGTTGGCTGCCATGCCGTAGACCTCGGCCAGGAACAGCGTCGCGAACGCGTGGCTGTACATGCGCGTGCCCGAGTCGGTCAGGTAGCCGTTCTCGATGCCGCAGCGGACCACGTAGTCGGTCGCACGCTGCACGACGGTCGCGTGCTCACCGCGGTCGGGCAGGTGCCCGCCGGACAGGAACGCGAGCCCGCACAGCGCCGTGACGCCGAGGTGGCCGTGGCCCGAGCGCCGCTGGCCGTCGACCGACAGCGCCTGGTAGAGCAGCACGTAGTTGTCCTGCTGCTTGTGGCCGACGTGGCCGGTCCAGCAGCCCGTTTCGCTCTGCTGGGCCGCCAGCCAGCGCAGACCGCGGTCGGCGGCCTCGGCGCAGCGCACCGCCTGTTCGGGCGAACACCACGGCGCTTCCTCGCGCGTCGAGGCCGAGGCATCGACGCCCTCTGGTGCTTGGGCAACCACCGTCAGCAGGGCGCACGCGATCCACATGGCCGCGGCGCATTGTCGCGACCGGAGCCGCGCGCGCCAGCGGGGGGTGGTCAGCCGAGGTCGAACACCAGCAGTTCCGCCGGGTCGGCGCCGAGGCCGGCCAGCGCCACGCGGTCGACGTCCTCGATCGCCGCACCGTCGCCCTGGGCCAGCGCGTGGCCGGCCACCGTGACGCTGCCGCGGGCGACCTGCACCCAGATGCCGCGGCCGGGGGCGACCGGCAGGTCGACCGACTGGCCGCGCGCGAGCCGGGTGCCGTGGATGCGGGCGTCCTGGTGGATCGCCACGGTGCCGCCGGCGCCGGGCGGCGCGGCGAGCAACAACAGCTTGCCGGCCATCGCGGCGGGATCGGTGGCGCGCTGCTCGTAGCGCGGCGGCAGGCCGCGCCGGTCGGGGAACAGCCAGATCTGCAGCAGGTGGACCGGTTCGCTCGGGCTGGGATTGCGTTCGCTGTGCAGCACGCCGGTGCCGGCCGACATCACCTGGACCTCACCCGGTCGGATCACCTGCCGGTGCCCCATGCTGTCCTCGTGCTCCAGCGAACCGGCGAGGATCCAGGTCAGGATCTCCATGTCGCGGTGCGGGTGCATGCCGAACCCGGTGCCGCCGGCGACGTGGTCTTCGTTGATCACGCGCAGGCTGCGGAAGTGCACATGGGCCGGGTCGTGGTAGTCCGCGAACGAGAACGTGTGGGCGGTGCGCAGCCAGCCGTGGTCGAACTGGCCGCGGGACTCGGCCGGGCGATGGGCGAACTTCATGGGGCCGGGCTGTAGGGCCACCGGCGATCGGCTGCAATCGGGACCGGCCGCGGAGTTCGCTTGCGTCGCCGCCGTGGCGTGCTAACACCGCGCTCCATCGGGCGTTCCGGCCCGAATCACCACCATGCTCGCCTTCGTCCTCACGACCAATCCCATCTACTGGTTGATCCTCGGCGTCGGTCTCGTCTTGAGCCTGTGGGCCTCGAGCCGCGTCAAGCGGGCGTTCACGCGCTGGTCCGAAGTGCCGTCGCGGTCCGGTTTCTCGGGGGCCCAGGTCGCGCGCGCGATCCTGCAGGCGCATGGCATCCACGATGTCGCCGTCGAGGCGGTGCCCGGCCAGCTGACGGACCACTACGACCCGCGTTCGCGCACGCTGCGTCTCAGCGAGCCGGTCTATGCCAGCAACAGCATCGCCGCGCTGGGCGTCGCGGCGCACGAAGTCGGCCACGCGATCCAGCACGCGCACCGCTACGGCCCGCTGCAGTTCCGCTCGGCCTGGGTGCCGGTCGCCGGCCTCGGCACCGGTCTCGGCGAGATCCTGATCCTGATCGGCCTCGGCATGGCTGCCGCCAGCGGCTCGATGACGCTGGCGTGGATCGGCCTGATCCTGTTCGGCGCGACCACGGTCTTCACGCTGGTCACGCTGCCGGTCGAGTTCGACGCCAGCAAGCGCGCGCTGGCGACGCTGCAGCAGAGCGGCGTGCTGGCAGCGGACGAACTGGTCGGCGCCAAGAAGGTGCTCGACGCCGCCGCGTTGACCTACGTCGCCGCCGCCGCCGCGTCGCTGATGCAGCTGCTCTACTGGGGGCTGCAGATCTTCGGCGCGCAGTCGCGCGAAGAGTGAGCGCCGCGCACCGGGATCGCCGGTCGCCGACCGCCGGTCGCGTCACGGCGCGGCGGTCGTGTCCTGCTGCAGCTCCTGCCAGCGCAGCGTGATCGCCGTCGGGTAGACCTCGCACTCGGCCGCGAACACCCGCGCCGCCAGCGTCGCCGGCGTGTCGTCACGGCGCACCGGCACGCGCGCCTGCAGCAGGATCCGGCCGTCGTCGTAGCGCGCGTTGCACAGGTGGGCCGTGCAGCCCGACTCGGCATCGCCGGCCGCCAGCACCGCGGCGTGCACGCGGTCGCCGTGCATGCCCTTGCCGCCGTGCCTGGGCAGCAGCGACGGGTGGATGTTCAGCACGCGGCCGTCGAACTCCGGCACGATCGGCAACAGCCGCAGGTAGCCGGCCAGCACGACGAGGTCGACGTCGAGTTCGAGCAGCCACGACCAGATCGCCGACGGTTCCCGCAGCACGCGCGTCTCGAGCCCCGAGTCCATGGCCCGCTGCAGCCCGAACGCATCGGCGCGGTCGGCGGCGACGCCGGCGATCGACGCGCGCAGGCGGCCGTCGCCGATCCGGTCCAGCAGGTTCTGCAGCGTGCGGCCGGTGCCGCTGAGCAGCACTCCGAGGCGCGGTCGCAGGTGGGAGGGCGTCGCCACGGCAGCCTTCAGCGTTCGCGCGCGGCGGCGACGATGCCGACCAGCAGGCTCGCCATGCGCGGCGCGGCGAGGTCGGCGGCCTCGATCATCGCTTCGATCGACACCTGCGCCGACTTGCCGACCGAGAGCTGCTGCGTGACGCCGACCAGCGCGAGCACCTGGAAGCCGACGTGCACGGCGGCGATGACTTCGGGCACCAGCGACATGCCGACGAGGTCGGCGCCGGCCTGGCGCAGGAACCGGTACTCGGCGCGCGTCGGCATGCTCGGCCCGGCGACGGCGGCGAACACTCCCGGCAGGCACGGAATGCCGGCGCGGACGGCGACGTCGCGCGCGACCTCCTGCCACTCGCGGTCGTACGGTTCGCTCATGTCGGGGAAGCGCGGGCCGAGCTGGTCGTCGTTCGGGCCGATCAGCGGGTGCATGCCGCTCCAGTTCAGGTGGTCTTCGACGATCGCGACCATGCCCGGCTCGATCTGCTGGCACAGGCTCGCGGCGCCGGCGGTCAGGATCAGCACCTCGCAGCCGAGCGCCTTCAGGACCCGCACCGGCAGCGCCAGTTCGGTTGCGGTCAGGCCTTCGTAGATCGCCAGCGGCGCGTCGGCGACGGCGACCGGCACGCCTTCGAGCAGGCCGACCAGCAGCGGCGCGTGCAGCGGTGCGCCCGGCAGGTCGTCGCCGGGCAGGACGACCTTGTCCTTCAGCTGGTTGGCGATCGACGCGTGGCCGGTGCCGAGCAGCATCGCCACGCGCGGGCGCAGCGGCGTGCGTTCGTGCACGAACTGCGCGACGTCGCGGGCGAGGGTGCGATGCGAGGGCGCGGGAGCGGGCATCGCGCCAACGTAGCGGGTGGCCGCGGCCGAAGCACGGCCCGCGCGGTCAGCGTGCCGGCAGCAGCCGCGCCAGTGCGGTCGCGGCGTCGACGCCGCGCACGGCGACGGTCTTGCGCGGGCTGCCGTGGCCGGCGACGACCTGCACCGCGCGCGTCGGTACCGCCAGTGCGACCGCCAGCACTTCGCACAGCCGCGCGTTTGCCTTGCCCTGTTCGGGCGGCGCCGCGACCTGCACTTTCAGCGCGTCGCCGAGTGCGCCGGCGATGCGGTCGCGCGCGGCACCCGGCACGACCTTCACCGGAAACCGGACGCCGTCGCCGTCGTCGATCGGCGCGAAGGTCACGGCAGCAGCGCGACGACGAAGCTGTGCGGATGGTCGGCGAGCAGGCGGTCGATGTGGCCGGCGGCGGCGAGGTTGCGCCGTTCGGATACCGCGCGCAGCCCGCTGACCAGGTGTTGGGCGGCGGCGAGCTCGCTGCGCAGGCCGTGTGCCCACGGTTCGGCGTCCTGGTCCGACACGCGTCGCTGCAGCTGGTCGAACAGCGTCGCCGACAGCGGGTAGGCGCCGTCGCCGGTGCCGCTGTTGTCGTCGTCGGCGCGCAGCCGGCCGAGGAACGTGCGCGCGGCGGCCGTGTGCTCGGAGATCGCGACCAGGGCGAGGAAACACTCGCGCGCACCGGCCGCGGCCGGCACCTGCTCGGCCAGCGCCGACCACGTCGCCGACGGCAACGACGCGACCGGCAGCGGCTGTTCGCGCGGCGGCCGCTTGCTGGCGTCGAGCGTGACCAGCACGCCGGCCGCCCGGTCCCAGCGCGCGATCGCGGTCGCCGTGTCGTCGGCGCCCGGCAGCGACAGCTGGCCCGCGGCGGCGCCGGCTTCGAGGGCCTGCGCGAACGCGGCGGCGCGCTGCGCCACCGCCGCGAACTCGCGCGCCTGGGTCGCGGCTGCCGGCAGCGGGCTCGTGGCCGCGAACTGCTCGGCGGCGGCCGCTGCCGCGGCGAAGTCGAATCGGGCCATGCTCGCGCCGATGCCGCCGGTGCCGCCGAGCAGCGCGTGGTACTGCTGCCAGCTGGCGGCGGTGCGCTGGTCGGCCAGCGTGGTCGCGGCCGTGCGCGCCGAAGCGACCGTCGCCTGCAGGCGTTCGAGGTCGGGGCGCAGGTCGGCCGGCCACCGGGCGGTCGCGGCGATCGCGGTCGCCGCCGCCTCGGCCGCTGCCAGCAGCGCCGCGTCGTCCTTGGCCTCCTGGGCGCGCGTGATCGCGGTCGAGAGCGCACCGAGCCGATCGCGCGCCTCGCCGACGATCTCGTCGCGCAGCGCGGCGATGCTCTGGTGCAGTTCGGGAGCGTCGCGCAGCGCCTCGGGCGCCGCCGTGGCGAGCAGCTGCAGTGCCTGCGCGTACTCTTGCGCCTGGCGCCGCGGCTGCAGTGTCTGCCGCAGCGCCGCGACGTGGGCCTCGACCTGCGCCGAGCGCTGGGCCAGCCGCTGGCCACGGTCGGCCACCGCGGCGCGCGTGGCCTGCGCGCGTTCGCCGGCCTCGGTGCCGGCGCCGGTGCCGGGGTGCGCGGCCGCGATGCGGTCGAACTCGGCTGCCAGCTCCTCGTCGGCCAGACCCGAACAGCGCGCCGTCAGCAGCGCGATCGTCGCCGCGTCTTCGCGGGCCGACTTCTTCAACACCTTGATCTCGTCGGCGAACTGCTGCTTCTCGGGGTCGTCGTAGCGCTTCTCGACCTGCACGATCTCGACGTCCTTGGGCCGCGTCAGCGCCCACGCCACCGCGCCGATCGCGGCCAGCACGCCGACTGCCGCGACCGCGATCCAGACCCCGCGCTTGGCGGGCGGTTGCAGCAGCACTTCGAGCTGTTCGATCAGTTCGTTGGCGGTCTGGAAGCGGGCGGCCGGGTCCTTGGCCATCAGCTTCAGCACCAGCGCGGACACCTCGGCCGGCACCTCGGCGTTGACCTTGTGCGGCGCCTCCGGCTCGTCCTTGACCTGCGCACGCAGGATGTCCTTGACCGTGGTGCCGCGGAACGGCGTGCGGCCGGTGACCAGCCGGTAGAACGTGCAGCCGAGCGCGTAGAGGTCGGTGCGGTGGTCGATCTCCTTGCGCAGCACCTGCTCGGGCGCCATGAAGTGCGGCGTGCCGACCGCCTTCTCGTCGCCGCCTTCCTCGGTGCGCGCGAGGCCCAGGTCGGCGATCTTGACCGCGCCGTGGCGGTCCAGCATCAGGTTGTCGGGCTTGATGTCGCGGTGCACGATGCCGAGCGATTCGGCGTAGGCGAGGCCCGCGGCGGCGTCGGCGACCACCTGCAGCGCGCGATCGACCGGCATCGCGCCGTGCTGCTTCAGCCAGTCCTCGAGGGAGCCCTCGTGCATGAGCTCCATCGCGTAGTAGTAGACGTCGTCGGCGTGCTCGACGTCGAACACGTGCACGACGTTCGGGTGCTGCAGCTTGGCCGCCGCGCGCGCCTCGGCGACGAACTTCGCGACGAACGCCGGGTCGCGCGTGAGGTCGCGGTTCAGCACCTTCAGCGCCACTTCGCGGTGCAGGCTGGTCTGCTCGGCGCGGTAGACGATGCCCATGCCGCCGCGGCCCAGCACGTCGAGGATCCGGTAGCCGGCGATGCGCGGCATGCCGCGTTGCTGCACTTCGCCGAACGCGATGCGCGTGGTGCCGAGCTCCAGCACGTCGCCGTCCTGCAGCGGCGAGGCCTCGATCGCGGCGCCGTTCAGCGTCAGCCCTGGCGCCAGCGCCTTGACGCCGAAGCCCTGGTCCTTCAGCGCCTTGACCACGGCATGGTGCGGCGCGACGCCGGGTTCCTGGACGCGGATCAGGCAGTCTTCGGCGCTGCCGAGCACCGCGGGCTGGGCGCGGTCGAGCGGGACGACGGTGCCGGCCAGCGGGCCGGTCTCGACGGTGAGTCGCACGTGTGGGCGGGTTCCAGCGGATCGGAGGGGGCGCTGCAGTATGACAGAGCCGCGGCACCGGTGCGAGCGGCGCGTCAGCTGCAGCCGGCAACCAGTTCGATCGTGCGGCGCGTGTTCAGCTGCAGCCGCGCCGTCTCGGCGACTTCGACGCCCGGGATCCACAGGATCCGGTCCGCGCGGTCGACCACCAGCGGCAGGCGGTCGCGGTCGAAGCGCGGCACGTGCCGGCTCTGCAGGAACCGCCGCAGGTCGATCGCCACCGGATGGCCGAGCGGCTGGAAGCGGTCGCCGGGCCGGCGCGTGCGCAGCCGCCACGGCAACGCGGCCAGCCGCGGGTCCAGCAGCGCGCGCAGCCGACCGGCTTCGCTCGGCGACGGCACCAGCGGCGGCAGCGGGTGCTCGAACGCCTCCAGCCACCACTCGGTGGCGCCGAAGCGCTGGCGGCCGCCGTCGCTGCGGAACAGCTGGCCGCCGTCGCGGGTGTTCGGCGGCGCGCCGGCGCGGTCGGGATCGAGCAGCAACAGCCCGTCGCGCGTGCGTTCGACGACGAGGCCGTGGCGGCCCGCGAGGCGCTTGCCGTCGGGCTTCTGCAGCAGGTCCAGCGCGCGGTCCAGCCAGTGGCCGAGCGGCGCTTCACCGAGCGGGTCGAGGCACGTGTGCGCCTGGCGCAGGGCTTCGCGCACGAACGGCTCGCTCTCGCTGCCGATGCCGCGCAGATCGAGTTCGAGCCGCCACGCGGTCTTGTGCCGCGCGCGCTGGCTCAGGATCCGCAGACCCTGCGCCTCGACGATCTCGGTCGCCGCGCGCGCGGTGCTGGCCACCGTCATCAGCGCCACGTCGAGGCCGATGCCGAGCCGCTGCCGCAGGGCCGGGATCGTCTCGAGCCGCAGCCGGTTGCGCGCGTAGCCGATGTCGCCGTTGGTGCTGTCGACGTGCACCTCGACGCCGAGCTGTTGCAACACGCCCTCGAGCGTGCTGCGCCGCGTGCGCAGGAACGGCCGCACCAGCAGCACGCGGTGCTCGCCGCGGCCGAGCCAGCGCGATTCCGGGATGCCGGCGAGGCCGCGCGGCCCGGTGCCGCGCAGCATGCGGAACAGCACGGTTTCGAGGTTGTCGTCGGCGTGGTGGGCGGTCACCAGCAGGCCGGCCGAGACGTCGCGGGCGACCGCCTGCAGCGCGTCGTAGCGGGCCTGCCGCAGCGTGTCCTCGCTCGGGCGCGCGGCGCCGAGTTCCAGCCGCCGGACCGTGGCCGGGACCTCGAGCCGTTCGCAGAGCCGCAGCACGTGGTCGGCCGTGGCCCGGCTGTCCGGCCGCACGCCGTGGTCGACATGGCAGACGTGCAGCGCCCCTGGCAGCCGGCCGGCGGCATGCAGCCGCGCCAGCACCAGCAGCAGCGCGGTGCTGTCGACGCCGCCCGATACCGCCGCCAGCACCGGCCGTTCCGCGACGAGGTTCTCGAAGCGGCAGAGGCAGCGCGCGCACGCGTCCAGGAGGCGAGCGAAACTGTCCATTGGGCTCGGGGGTTCCGGTCGGTAGACTGCTCGGCCGCTTTCTCGCGCAGAACCAACCAACAGGAGCTTATCTCGTCATGGCCACCCGGGTCGCCATCAACGGTTTCGGCCGCATCGGCCGTCTCGTCTTCCGTGCGCTCGTCGAACAGGGCCTGCTCGGCAAGGAGCTGGACGTCGTTGCCGTGGGCGACATCGTGCCGGCCGACAACCTCGCCTACCTGCTGAAGTACGACTCGATCCAGGGGCGCTTCCAGGGCAGCGTGACGTCGAAGAAGTCGGCGGCGGACAAGGCCGAAGACGACGTGCTGGTCGTCAACGGCAAGGCGATCGCGGTGGTCAGCGCGAAGACCCCGGCCGAGCTGCCGTGGAAGGCGCTCGGCGTCGACGTCGTGATCGAAGCGACCGGCCTGTTCACCGACGCCGAGAAGGCCAAGGGCCATCTGACCGCAGGCGCCAAGAAGGTCATCATCTCGGCGCCGGCCAAGGGTGAGGACATCACGGTCGTGCTGGGCGTCAACGACGACAAGCTCGACCCGAAGCAGCACCACATCATCAGCAACGCGTCCTGCACGACGAACTGCCTCGCGCCGCTCGTGCACGTGATCCTGAAGGAGGGCTTCGGCCTGGCCGAGGGCCTCATGACCACCGTGCACGCCTACACCGCGACGCAGAAGACCGTCGACGGTCCGTCGAAGAAGGACTGGAAGGGCGGCCGCACCGCGGCGCAGAACATCATCCCGTCGACGACCGGCGCCGCGAAGGCGGTCGCGCTGGTGCTGCCCGAGGTCAAGGGCAAGCTGACCGGCATGGCGTTCCGCGTGCCGACGCCGACCGTGTCGGTGGTGGACCTGACCTTCAAGACCGTCAAGGACACCTCGCTCGACGAGATCAAGAAGGCGATCAAGCGGGCGTCCGAGACCTACATGAAGGGCATCCTCGAGTACACCGAGGACGAGGTCGTGTCGTCGGACTTCATCCACCACAAGGCGTCGTCGATCTTCGACGCCGGCAGCTCGATCGAGCTGAACAAGAACTTCTTCAAGCTGGTCAGCTGGTACGACAACGAGTGGGGCTACTCGAACCGCGTCGTCGAGCTGACCCAGAAGGTCGCCAAGCAGCTGCGCTGATCCCATGGCGACGTTCCGGACCTTGCGCGACCTGCCGCTCGCGGGCCAGCGCGTGCTGATGCGCGTCGACTTCAACGTCCCGCAGGACAAGGCGACGCTGGCGATCACCAACAACCAGCGCATCGTCTCGGCGCTGCCGACGATCCGCTACGTGCTCGAGCAGGGTGCGGCGCTCGTGCTGATGTCGCACCTCGGTCGTCCCGACGGCCAGCGCGTCGCGAAGTACACGCTGCAGCCGGTCGCCGCGGAGCTGCAGAAGCTGCTCGGCCGGCCGGTCACGTTCCTCGACGACTGCGTCGGTCCGGCGGTCGAAGCCGCGTGCGCCAAGGGCACGCTGAAGCCGGGCTCGGTCGTGCTGCTCGAGAACGTGCGCTTCCACCTCGAAGAGGAAGGCAAGGTCAAGGTCAAGAACAAGGACGGCACCGAGACCAGCAGGAAGGCCGAACCGGCGGCGGTCGAGGCCTTCCGGCAGAGCCTGCGCAAGCTCGGCGACGTCTACGTCAACGACGCGTTCGGCACCGCGCACCGCGCCCACAGCTCGGTCAGCGGCATCACCGGCCTGCCGTGCGCGGCCGGCTTCCTCATGCAGCAGGAGCTCGACGCGTTCGGCCGTGTGCTGCAGAACCCGGCGCGGCCGTTCGTCGCGATCCTCGGTGGCGCCAAGGTCAGCGACAAGCTGCCGGTGATCGAGAACCTGCTGCCGAAGGTCGACACGCTGATCGTCGGCGGCGCGATGGCCTACACGTTCCTCGTGCAGATGGGCCAGAAGGTCGGCAAGTCGCTGGTCGAGAAGGACCTCGTCGACGCCGCCGGCAAGGTGCTCGCAGCGGCGAAGGCGAGCGGCAAGAAACTGCTGCTGCCCGTGGACCACGTCTGCGCGGCCGAGTTCAAGGCCGACAGCCCGGCCAGCGTGCAGGCGGCGATCCCCGACGGCCTGATGGGGCTCGACATCGGCCCGAAGACCGTGCAGGCCTACGTCGCCGCGCTGGCCGGCAGCCGTACCGTGGTCTGGAACGGCCCGATGGGCGTGTTCGAGATGGACGCGTTCTGCAAGGGCACCGAGGCGGTCGCCAAGGCGGTCGCGCAGGCGACCGCGGCGGGCGCGTTCACGGTGGTCGGCGGTGGCGACTCGGTTGCAGCCGCCGAGAAGCTCGGCATCACCGCGAAGCTGTCGCACGTGTCGACCGGCGGCGGTGCGAGCCTCGAGCTGCTCGAGGGCAAGAAGCTGCCGGGCGTCGCCGCGCTCGGCGGCTGACGCCGCGGCGCGTCAGACCTTCAGCGAGTACTCGAACTGGTTGACGCGGGCGACCGCGTGCCAGAGGTCGTCCTCGACGAAGTGCGGCTCGACGGTGTAGTCGCCGTCGTTGCCGCCCTGGCCGGTGCGCAGCAGGATCGTGCCGAGTTCGGCGCGCTGGCCGGCCAGCACGTCGGCGGTCGTGTGGCCGATCATCCAGCTGCGCTGCAGGTTCAGGTCGAACTCCTGCTGCGCCATCTTGAAGATGCCCGGACCCGGCTTGCGGAACACGCTCTCCTTGCGGAAGCGGCCCTTGCCCTTCGGGTGGTAGGGGCACGAGTAGATCTTCGCAATCGGGATGCCCTCGGCCTGCATGCGCGCGAGGAACACCTCGCAGAAGCGCGTGAACTCGCGCTCCTTCAGATCGCCGAAGGCGATGTCGGGTCGGCTCGTCGCGACGAACAGCCGGAACTGTCTGCCGTCGATGCGGCCTAGCGCATCGATGGCGCGGTCGAGGAAGCGGATCTCGCCTTCGGGGGAGAGGCGGACCGAGTCGACGACGACACCGTCGAGTTCGAAGAACAGGCCCTGCTTGTCGGGGATCTTGGCCATTTGGGTCGAGTGGGCTTGGGTGCGCGGGCTGTGCTTGCCAGCGTGCCCATGGCATCGGCCAGATCGCGTCCGCGCTGGAAACTCAGGGAGAATTGCCCTGGTCAGGCGGGCGCTGGGGCAGGTCGCGCCGTGCCGCCGTCGACCAGCCCACCGCGCCCGACAGAAAGACGAGCCACTGCGTCACTTCGGTGCGTAACGAGGCATACTGTGGCGCGCGCCACCACGACTTCACACCCGCTTTGAGTCCGCGCCCCGAGAACGAGTTGATGCTCCGCGTCCAGGCTGGAGACCTGGATGCGTTCGCCCAACTCGTGGAGCGCTTCCAAGACATGGTGCATGGATTGGCATTGAGCATCCTGCGGCGACCCGAGGATGCGGAAGAGGCAGCGCAGGACGCGTTCGTCAAGCTGTTCCGTGCCCGCGGCCAGTTCGACAGCACGCGCAGCCTGGAGCCCTGGCTGCTGCGCATCGCCGGCAACGCGTGCCGCGACAAGCTGCGCCGGCGCCGCGTCAGCGAGCTGCCGGTGGCGCGTTCCGAAGACGGTGATGCGCTGCTCGACCTGCCCGATCCGCGGCAGCAGCAGGGGCCGGCGCGGCCGACGCTCGACGTCAGCGTGCGCGGCGAGCTCGAACAGCTGTCGGACAAGGTCCGCCTGCCGTTGGAGCTGAAGTACCTGCGCGGGCTGACGAACCAGCAGATCGCGTCGTCGCTCGGCGTTTCCGTCAGTTCGGTCAAGGTGCAGCTCGCGCGCGGCAAGGACATCCTCGCCAGCCGGCTGCAGGGGGTGCGGGAGCGATGACCGACCCGGAAACAACGGGCCTGCCGATGCACCAGCCCCCGAATCCCGAGGATCTGCGGCGGGCGCCGCCGGCCGGGCGGGAGTGCGCCTGGGTGCGCGGGCTGCTGCGCGACTTCGCCGACGGCGACCTCGCGGCCGGCGAGCACCGCAAGGTCGAAGAACACGTGCACGCGTGCTTCGCGTGCTCGGTCGAACTGTCGCGGGCCGAGCACGAGGTGCTGCGGCTGCGGCGTGGTTTCGCCCGCATGGCGATGGAAGAGCAGGCGCGCGGCCTGCGGCGCCGGCGGCCCGACTTCGCCGCGCGCGTGGTCGATGCGATCGTCGATGCGACGCTGCCGGCGGTCGGCGACGAGGCGCCGGCCAAGGGTGCTGGCGCGGCTCCGCTCAGCGCGCCGGGTGAGCACGGCTTCCTGGCGCGTGGGCAGGTGGCGCTCGTGCGCCACCGCCGCACGCTGCTGCTCGCGTTCGGCCTGCTGCTCGGCGCGTTCGTCGGGCTGGCGATGTGGGTCGTCAGCGGTGAGCAACAGGTCGACCGCAACGCCTGCCTGGTCGTGCAGAGCGCCCGCGACGCGTTCGGCGACACGGGCCGGCTGTTCGTCGGCGACGGGCTCGGTGAGCGTGGCCGGCTGAAGGTCGGCCGCCACGGCAGCGCCAAAGTCGATTGGCACGACGCGTCGCAGGACTCGCAGCCGGCGGCGACGCTGGCGATGAGCGGCGAGGGGCGGATGCGGCTCGAGAAGGGCGTGCCGGTGCTCGAAGCCGGCTCGCTGACGGTCGAGACCAACCGCCCCGTCACGATCCCGGTCGCCGACGGCAGCGAGATCGAACTCGGTGTCGGCACCTACACGATCGTCGCCGAGGTGTCGGTCGCCAGCGAGGACTACCAATCCCAGTTGCTCGACCCGATGTCGGGCGCGCCGGCCGATCTGCGCATCCAGGTCGAAGTGCTGCGCGGCGACGACGCGCAGATCGTGCGGCCCGAGGTCGGCCCGACGCTGATCGCCGCGGGCGGCATCGGCATCTATCAGGGCAACTCGACCGTCGCCGTGGTCGGTGGTGGCGCCCAGTTGGCCGGTGGTGATCCGGTCGGCGTGTCGGGCGGCAGCGCCGCCGCGGGGCCGGCCGAGCCGCCGAAGCTGCTGGCCAGCGTCTACCAGCGCAGTGGCCTGCCGAGCGTCGGCACGCACGTGGTCGCGATCTACCCGACCAACGGCGGCACGCACTTCTCGTTCGGCATCAGCGACGCCTACGGCAAGGTCGTGATGGCCAGCGAAGAGCCGTGCCTGAGCAGCTTCGCCGTGCTGCACGCGCTGCCGCAGCAGCTGGCCTACGGCATGGTCGCGCCGGATGCGTTCCCGCTGGTCCGCGACGGCGCCAACGTGCGCGCCGAACAGTCGATCGTGCTGGACCTCGCCGAGCCGGTGCGCGGGCAGGTCGTCGATGTCCTCGACCAGCCGGTGCTGGGTGTGCGGGTCGTGCCGTGCATCGTCGACGAGCTGCTCGGTCACGTGTACCCGGTGCCGGTGATCGCGGAATCCAGCGACGACCAGGGCCGCTTCACGGTCCGTCGCTTCGCGCCGAATCTGCCGCAGCACCAGCACCTCGCGCTGGTGCTCGCGCACCCGGAGTTCTCGCCGCTGGTGGTGCCGGTGCCGGTGCGCGGCAGCGCCAACGCGCTGTTGCCGATGGCGCCGGTCGTGTTGAAGCGCCTGCACTCCGTGGTGCTCGACTTCGGTGTCCCGCACGCGGACATCACGCTGTGGGAGGACATCGAAGGCCTGGCCACACGCGCCGTCTGGCAGCGGCAGTTCCACGCCGACCACCACGGCAAGGTGTGGGACGCGGCGGTTGGCGAAGGGCTGCTCTGGCGCGTGGTCGGCAGCGGCAACAACATGGCCGTCACCAACACGAACATCGGCTTCGCCGGGCCGTTCGTGACGGTCGGGCTCGGCGGGTCGAGCCCGGTCGGTGCGCAGTTCCGCCCGCTGCAGAACCTGCCGGGCACCGATCTCTACCTCGCGAGCTCGGTGCGCCACCAGCGCATCGACACCAGCACCGGTGGGGCGCGCGCGCTGATCGCCCGCGACAGCCTCGGGCGCGTGGTTGCCAATGCCCAGGTCTTCGCGACCTCGCCGACGGGGCCACGCGGCACCGTGGAGACGCGCTTCCTCGGCCTGACTTCGAGCCAGGGCATGCTGACGCTGGGTGCGTTCGGCGGCGAGAACCTGCTCGTGCTGGGCGCCGATGGCGCCTTCGCGACCGTGCCGCAGTCGCAGCAGTCCGGGCTCGTGCTGAGTGCGCAGTTGCAGCCGACCGGCCGCGTGCTGCTCGGCGAGACCCTGCGTCCGGGCGCAGCCGGGGCGACCGTCGTGCGGATGCGCTTCCGCCGCCAATTCACCGACATGCCCGAGGGCATGGAAGTCGTGGCCGAGCGCTTCGCCAGCGAGGCGACAGGCTGGGAGGTCGCGGGCCTGGTGCCCGGCTTCTACATGGTGGAACTGGGCAACGTGTCGCTGCCCGTGCAGGTGCCGCCGGGCGGCTTCGCCGTGCTGCAGTGAGCCGCGGTCGCTGAGCCGCGCACCGCGGCGTGCGCTGTGGTTGGCGCGAACGCGCCCGGCACCGTACCGTGTCGAGCATGCTGCTGACGCGCAAGATCGGTTCGGTGCTGCGGGGCAAGGCGACCCCGTTCCAGGTGTTGCTGGCCGCGACCCTCGGTGGACTGCTCGGCTTCGTGCCGGGCTTCTTCCTGCCCGGTGACCTCGGTGGGGGCTTCCTGCAGGCGCCAGGGCTGATCCTGCTGCTGCTGTGCACGGTGCTGGTGCTGAACGCCAACCTCGGGGTGTTCGGCCTCGTGCTGTTGGTCGGGAAGCTGACCAGCTTCGCGCTGCTGCCGGTGACCTATCGCGTCGGCGTGTTCTTGCTGGACGGTCCGCTGCAGGGGCTGTTCCGCGGCCTCGTCAACGGGCGCGTGACCGCGTGGTTCGGGCTCGAGTACTACGCGACCGCCGGCGGTCTGCTGCTCGGGCTCGGCTTCGGCGTCGCCAGTGGCATGCTGCTGAACCGCACGATCCGCGCGATCCGCAGCTACATGGCGGGCGTTGAGGAGCACAGCGAGGGCTACCAGAAGTACGCCTCGCGGTGGTGGGTGCGGCTGTTGAGCTGGTTGCTGCTCGGCAAGGGCAAGGGCAAGCAGAGCTGGCGCGAGCTCAGCGAGCAGAAGAAGGTCGGCCTGCCGATCCGCCTCGGCGGCGTGCTGGTCGCCGCGGTGCTGGTCGGCAGCCTGTGGGTGTTCCAGCAGTGGTTCTCGACGCCGATCCTGACCCACAACACGCGCAGCGGACTCGAATTCGTGAACGGCGCCACGGTCGACCTCGACCAGGCCCAGCTCGACTTCGGCAGCGGCACGCTGCACTTGCGCGGGCTGGCGCTGGCCGACAGCCGCGCCCTCGACCGCGACCTGCTCGCCGCCGACGAACTGGTCGCGACCGTCGACACCGGCGAACTGCTGCGCAAGCGGCTCGTGATCGACGAGCTGAAGTCCGACCGCGTGCGCAGCGGTTCGACGCGCAGCATTCCCGGCGTGCGCATCCCGCGCGGCGAACCCGAGCCGGCGCCGCCGCCGCCGCCGGCAGGAACCAAGACCGTCGAGGACTACCTGAAGGACTTCGAGGTCTGGCAGCAGCGCTTCGAGCAGGCGCGCGAGTGGATCGACGTGCTGAGCGGCGGCGACGAGCCTGCGCCCGACAGCACGACGCCGGAGCAGCGCGCCGAACAACGCGAAGTGGACGCCGCGCGCGTCGGCATCGCGTCGGTCGTCGCGACGCACCTGATCGAAGGCGGGCCGCGCGTGCTGATCCGCCGCATCGACCTCGACGGCATCGGCTACTCGATCGGCGGTCGCGCCGACAAGCTCGACGTGCACCTGCGCAACGTCGCCGACCTGCCGTCGCTGGTCGCCGAAGCGATGTCGGCGCGCATCGAATCGCAGTCGGGGTCGATGGTGCTGGCCGTCAACGGCCGGTCGAAGGCCGATCCCGCGGTCGGCTTCGAACTCGCGTTCCGCCAGCTGGCGGTCGACGACGTGTTCGGCAAGCTGCGCATCGGCGGCGCGCCGCCGCTGCGGGGTGGCACGATCGATCTCGCGGCCAAGGGTTCGCTGCGTTCGGCTGCCGGTACCCCGACGGCCCTCGACCTGCCGCTGCAGGTCACGCTGAAGGACACGCTGTTCGCGCTGGCCGGCGCGAAGGAGACCAAGGTCGACACGCTGGCGCTGCCGATCGGTCTGCGCGGGCCGGTGTCACAGCCGGCCGTGTTCCTCGACGACAAGGCGCTGCAGGACGCGCTGCTGGCCGCCGGCCAGCGCGAACTCGCGAACTTCGTGCAGGGGCAGGCCGGCAAGCTGCTCGGCGGACTGCCGACCGACCTGCAAGGCATCGTCGACCCGAACAAGACGCCGCAGCAGATGCTCGACGAGGCCCGCCAGAAGGCCGAGGCCGAAGCGAAGCAGAAGGCCGAGGCCGAGGCCAAGCGTCTGCAGGAAGAGGCTGCCCGCAAGGCGGCCGAGGAAGCCAAGAAGCTGATCCCCGGCGGCCTGAAGAGCCTGTTGCCGGGCGGCGACAAGAAGCCGGAGAAGCCGTGATGGGCAAGCTCGACCGGACCGAACAGCGCATCGTCGGCGTGCTGATCGAGAAACAGCTGTCGGTGCCGGACAGCTATCCGCTCAGCGAGAACGCACTGGTCGACGGCTGCAACCAGAAGAGCAACCGCGAGCCGACCATGGACCTGCTGCCGTTCCAGGTCGCCGGCGCGCTGATGGCGCTGCAGGAGAAGGGCTTCGTGGCCAAGGTCGAGGGCGGCGGGCGCGTCGCGCGCTACCGCCACCGGGTGGAAGAGCAGGTCGGTGTCGGTGCGGAGGCCATGCCCGTGCTGGCCGAACTGCTGCTGCGTGGCCCGCAGGCGCCCGGTGCCCTGAAGCCGCGCGTGGCCCGCATGGGGTTCACGGCCTCGCCCGAGCGCATCGAGGCGGTGCTGCACCAGCTGGCCCAGCACGCGCCGCCGCTGGTCGAGTTGCTGCCGCTCGGTCCGCGCGAACGCGACCGGCGCTGGCGCCATCTGCTCGGTGACGGCAGCGAGGCCACGGCGCCGGCGGCCGATGCCGCAGCGGCCGCCACCGCCACCGCGCCCGGGCCCGTACCGGCGGGGCCGCGCGAGGCTTCCCTGGAAGCGCGGCTGGCCGTGCTCGAACAGCAGGTCCAGTCCCTGCAGGACCAGGTCGACCAGCTGCGCCAGCGCGGCACGCACGGCTGACCATGCAGCTCACGCTCTACGCGCACCCGTTCGACCTCGACGCGCTGGCCGGCCACGGCGGGCTCGGGCGCCTGCGCGACCTCGGCTTCGGCGAGATCGCGCTGGCGACTGCCTACCACGCGGGCCGCTGGCTGATGCCGTGGCATCCCGACGGCCGCGTGCGGTTCCTCGAGGACGGCACCGTGCACTTCCGGCCCGGCCCCGACTACGGCACGCTGCGGCCGCAGCCGTCGGCGCTGGTCGATGCGGCGCGGCCGTCGCCGCTCGAGCGCCTGTGCGAAGCGGCGCCGCGCCACGGCCTCGCCGTGCGCGCATGGACCGTCGGCGCGCACAATTCGCGCCTGGGTCGCCAGCACCCCGAGCTCTGCGTCGAGAACGCCTGCGGCGATCGCTACCACTACGCGCTGTGCCCGGCGCAGCCGCCGGTGCAGGAGTACCTGCGCGCCCTGGTCGAGGACCTGGCGGCGCACGAAGGCCTCGGCGCGATCGAGTTCGAAGCGTTCGGCTGGCTGGGCTGGAAGCACTCGAGCCACCACGACAAGAGCAGCTTCACGCCGCGCGGCGTGCTCGACTACGCGCTGTCGCTGTGCTTCTGCGCGGCCTGCTGCGACCGGCTGCGCAGCGAGGACGACCGCTGCGATCCGGCGGCGATCCGCCGCTGGGCGCAGGAACAGATCCGCCGCGGTGTGACCGACGCCGACGCGATGGCGCCGCCGAAGCCGGCCGATGCCGCGGCCGAGGCCGCCGGCTACGGGCCCGCGTTCGCGGCGCGCCGCGCGACGATGGCGCAGCTCGGCCGCACGCTGCGGCAGGCGATGCCGCCGGCGCTGCAGTGTGCGGTGCAGGTCCACCCCGACGACCTGTTCACCGGCAGCCAGCTGCCGATCGCGCAGACGCACGGGTTCCGCGCCGACGAGTTCGTGGTCACCGCCTACGGCGAGGGCCGCGACGGCGTGCGCGCGCTGCTGGCCGGTACCGCGGCGGCGGCGATCGCCGCGCCGCCGCGCTCGTGGCGCCTGTGCCTGTGGCCGAAGGCGCCGCAGTGGACGCGCGACGACGACCTGCGCGAGGTGCGCGAACTCGCTGCCGCGCACGGCGTGACGTCGATCGCGATCTACCACCTCGGACTCCTGCCCTGGCGCACGCTCGAACGTGCCGCGCGAGCACTCGCCGAATGAACCGCCGGGTCCTGCGTGCCGCCGTCCTCGCGCTCGCGTGCGCGCCCGCCGCGGCGCAGCAGGCCGAGCCCCCGCGCCTCGTCGTGTTGTGCTCGGTCGACCAGCTCGCGCACTGGGTGTTCGAGCAGGCGCGGCCGCACTTCGCCGCCGACGGCGGGTTCCGCCGGCTGCTCGACGGCGGCGCCGAGTTTCCGGCCTGCGCCTACCAGCACGCCTGCACCGAGACCGGTCCGGGGCACGCGACGATCGGCACCGGCGCGCCGGCGTCGGTGCACGGCATCGTGCGCAACGATTGGTGGTCCGGCGACGACGCGAGCGAGGTCTACTGCGTCGGTGAGCAGCGCGCACCACTGCCGGGCCTGCCCGAGGGCAGGAACCGTGGCCCCGGTCGCCTGCTGACGCCGACGCTCGGCGACGGCCTGAAGGCGCACCGTGCCGGCAGCAAGGTCGTCAGCGTCGCGTGGAAGGACCGTTCGGCGATCCTGATGGCCGGCGGCAGTGCCGATGCGGTCGCCTGGTTCGAGGTCAGCACCGGCAATCTGGTGACCAACACGACCTGGACCGACGCGGTGCCGGCGTGGCTGACCGCGTTCAACACCGCGCGCGCGATCGACGGCTTCCACGGTCAGGTCTGGGATCGCTGCGCCGGCGCCGACGCCTACGCCGACCTGGTCGACGACCGGCCCTACGAACTCGCGCACCAGAACGGCAGCCGGGCACGCACGCTGCCGCAGCCGTTGACCGGCGGCAAGCCGGACCCGGACCAGGCGTTCTACACGCAGGTGTTCGCGTCGCCGGTCGGCAACACGATGGTGCGGCTCGCGGCCGAGGCGGCGGTGGTCGGCATGGAACTCGGCGCCGACGCGCAGCCGGACCTGCTGTGCATCGGCTTCTCGTCGACCGACGTGATCGGCCACTGCTTCGGTCCCGACTCGGTCGAGGCCCGCGACGCGCTGCTGCGGCTCGACCGCGAACTGGCGACGCTGTTGGCGTTCCTCGACGGCCGCGTCGGCGCCGGGCGCTACGCGCTGTTCCTGACCGCCGACCACGGCATCGGTCCGACGCCCGAGTGGGCCCGGTCGCGCGGCGTCGACGCCGGCCGCGGCCTGTTGCTGACCGCCGCGCGGGCGCGGGCCGAGAAGGCGCTCAGCGCCGAGTTCGACCTCGCGCCGCCGGCCGGCAAGCGCTGGATCCGTTACGCCGGCGACGGCACGTTCGTGCTCGACCCCGACCTGGTGCAGCAGCTGCAGGCGGCGCGCCCCGGGCGCCCGGCCCGGCTCGACGCCGCGCGCGTCGCGGCGGCGGCTGCGGTCGGCGGCGGCATCGTGGCCGCGTTGGCGACCGAGGACGTGCTGGCAGGCGCGCCGGGCGACGACCCGTTGCGCCACGCGCTGCGGCTCGCGACGGTGCCCGGCCGCGTCGGCGACGTACTGCTGGTCGTGAAGCCGTACTGGATCGACGGCACGACGCCGGCCACGCACGGCTCGCCGCACGCCTACGACCGCGAAGTCGTCGCGATCGCCTACGGCGCCGGCGCGCCGGCCGGCGTGCGGTTCGCGCAGCCGATCACACCGGGCTTCGGTGCGGTGTGGTTCGCGGCGCTGCTGGCCGTGCCGCGGCCGCCCGGCGCCGTCGACACGCTGCCGCCGGGCATGCTCGATCGGCGCTGACGGGGCCGCGCGGCGGTGCCAGCGGCGGTTCGGCGCCGCGCGGTCGGGGAAAACCCGCCCGCGCTCCGGCGCCGGGCATGGGATAGGCTTCTGCATCCCTGGTTCCCGGCCGCCGCACCCCGGCGGACTTCATGCAGCGACTGATCGACCAACATCCTCTGCAGCGCGGCGCGCACGCGTCGCGCGACGACGGCATGTGCGCGATGGAGATGGTGGCGTGGCTCGCCGGCGAGCCGCACAGCGACGAGCCCACCTGCGCCTGCCCCGTGATCGCCGCGTTCGTGCGCGCCTGCAACGACGCGATGAGCGACGAAGGGCGCAACCGCTACCTGCGGCCGCTGGTGCCGAAGCTCGTCAACACGCGCGCCACCGCCGCGCTCGAACGGCGCCGCGGCCTGGTCGTGGTCGACGCGCTGGTCCGGCATCTGCTGCCGGCCTGGCTGCGCCGCCACCGCCGCTTGGACGAGGCGCGGCTGCTCGGCGAACTGCCGCCGATCACCGGGGTCGAGGACCTGCGCGCCAGCCTGCGCGCGGTCGAGCACTTCGCGGTCGACCAGCATTCGGCGCGCTGGGTGCTGCAGCGCGCGCTCGAAGACCTGCCGCCGGCCCGGTTCGTTGCCGGCGCCGTGCAGATCGCCCGGGCCCTGAACGACCGGGCCAGCTGGACGCTGGTCGTGCGCACGATCGAGTTGATGGTCGAGGTCGGCCCGGCCGAGACCTCCCGCTGCGCCGCCGACGGCGTCGGCTGAGATGCCCGGCCGGCGCCGCCGGCCGTTCCGGCTTCGGTCGCGACCCCCGCCGTGCCGAAGACGGCTGCATGAACGAGCGCTTGCGGTGGTGGGCCCTGCCCGCGGCGATGGTCGTGCTGCTGCGCGTGCTGACGCTCGACTGCGCCGAAGCGACCCGTTCCGCCAGGACCCCGGTCGAAGCGAACGGGCGCGGCGACGCGGTCGTGCTTGAGGCTGCCGGCCGCCGCACGCCGCCGATGCCGGCCCTGGTGCCGGCCGCGGAGGGGGCGTTCCTGGTGGCGCTGCCGGCGGCGCACGCCGGGCAGCGCGGCACGCTGACGCTGTGGCGCCGCACCGCGTCCGGCCGCGATGCCACGCCGTGGCTGTCGCTGACGCCGCGCGCGCCGGCCGATGCGACGCTGAAGTTCGCCGGCCTCGCGGCCGGCAGCTACGACCTCGAGTGGCGGCTCGGTGACGCCGTGCTGGTCGCCGAAGCGGCCACCGCGCCGGGCACCGCCCAAATGCAGCCGGCGGCGGCCGCGCCGCGCTGAGCGGGCCGGTCAGCGCGGGCCGGTCAGCGCGGACCGGTCAACACTGGCAGCTGCGCCTTCTTCAGGAACAGCAGCGCGAAGCACTGTTCCTCGAGCTGCGCCTCGCCGAAGCGCCCGTTGTGGTCCTGGATCGCCAGCAGCAGCTCGGCGCCTTCCCAGTACCAGTCCCAGTCGTCGATGCGGCCGACGCGCGACAGCTCGCAGGCGCGATCGAGGCTGTAGAGCCAGTAGAAGAAGTGGTGGTGGCGCAGCGGCGGCGGGCCCGGGTTCCAGCGCACGCTGCGGTGCGCGGCGAGCCACGCGAAACCCTCGCGGATCGCCGCGTCGAGCTTCTGGTCGAGCGGCGTCTTGCCGTGCAGGTCCAGCGCGCCGCGGCACAGCGACAGGCCGGCGATGCCGGCGCAGGTCATGCTGCCGTAGGCCGGGCCGTCGCCGGGCAGCGTGTAACCGAAGCCGCGCGCCTTGGTGCTGCGGCCAGCGCTGGTGCGCTTGCCGGCGTCGAGCTCGGCCAGCGGCACCAGCTCGAGCGACCGCGCCGCGCCGATGGCCGGATGCTGCACCGACAGCCAGTGCTCGCCGGCCGCGAGCCAGACGCCGCGACCGATGTCCTGCCGCGCGAGGCTCGCCGCGAACAGGCCGAACAACGCGTACTGCGTGTTCGAATTGTCGAAGCCGCTGCCGGCCAGGTACCACCAGCGTGAGCGGTAGGCCGCGTCGACGCCCTGGTCGCGGTTCTGCAAGAGCCGCTGCGACCACTCGGCGACCTTCGCCGCGTGTTCGGGCGGCAGCTGCCGCGGCGTCGGTCGCTCGATCACGCCGCGCAGCAGGTTGTCGCGTTCGAGCGGCGGCGCGAACGCCTGGTCGGTCGCCAGCAGCGCGACCGCGAGGCTGTAGGTCTCGCGGATTTCGCGCCGGTGCAGCTCCGCGAACGCGGCCTGCAGCGCCGGGCCGTCGCGCGGCCGTTCGGCCGCCAGCAGCGTCTGGATCGTCAGCGCCAGGTGGCCTTCGCCGCAGGTGTGTTCGGTCGGGCTGTGGCGCGTCGCGAACTCGGGTCGGTCCGGCTGCAGTTCGTGCTCGATCACCTCGGCGGCGTCCTGGATCGCCTGGTCGACGCGCGCCTGGAAGTCGCGGCCGCGGCGTTCGCGCACGGTCTCGAGCTGCCAGCTCTGCGTGAACGTGCCCTTCAGCGGCCCGAGGCCGTGGTGCGGGCCGAGCGTCAGGTTCAGTTCGAAGCGGGCCGTGAACGCCTGGACGACGCCGGCGGTCGCGTCGACGGTGCGTTCGAGCCGCAGGCTGCCGCCGCCGTCGCCGCCGAACCAGGGCCGCGAGTCGCGGCCGCGTTGCTTCTTCTCCTCGGTGTCGAGCACCGGCTCCTGCACCTGGAACCGCAGCTCGAACGTCTGCACGCCGGTCGCGGCGTCGGTCGCCGCGGTGCCGGTCAGTTCGAGGTTGCCGAGGCCCGGCACGCGCGACAGACGCGCCTTGATCGGGCCCTTGCCCGGCAGCCGCAGATCGAACGCCAGGTGCGGCGCGATCCAGCGCCAGTCCGCCGGGTCGGCGACCACGTGCGAGCCGCTCGGATGCAGTTCGCTCTGGAACAGGATCGTCGCGTGCGGCAGCGGGCAGCCGGGCAGCCGGCCGCCCGGCGGATCGGGCTCGAGCGCTTCGTCGGCGGTGTAGACGGCGACGCCGCCGGGCGGCAGTTGCCACCTCGCCTGCTGTGCCGGCAGCACGGCGGCGAACAGGAACAGCGGGAGCGCGCGCATCGCGGCAAGTGTCCGCGGCGCAATCGTGGATGCCAGGGGCTACGCTCGCCGCCGTGCACACGCGACGCGGGTGGTGGGTCGGTTTCGCCCTGGTGGCAGCAGTCGGCGCGCAGGATCCGGCGCGGCTCGATGCGCATCGGATCACGTCCGGCGAGTTCGCGCCGGCGCCGTTCGGGCCGGTGCGCTGGCTCGACGGCACGCACTACGCGACGCTCGAGACGAAGGACGGCAGCGGCGTGCCGGAGCTGGTGCGCTACGAGGCGGTGTCGGGGGAACGGCAGGTGCTGGTCACGGCGGCGATGCTCTGGGTCGAGGCGCGCGGTGAAGCGCTGACGATCGAGGACTACGCGTTCGCGCCGGACGGTGCGTCGCTGCTGGTGTTCTCCGACAGCGAGCGCGTGTGGCGGCAGAACACACGCGGCGAGTACCACGTCGTGCCGCTCGACGGCAAGGCGGCGCCGTGGCGGCTCGGCGGCGACCTGCCGAAGTCGTCGCTGATGTTCGCGAAGTGGTCGCCGGACGGTGGGCGGGTCGCGTTCGTGGCGCAGCGCGACCTCTGGGTGCAGGACGTCGCGACGAAGCGGGTGACGCGGCTCACGAATGACGGCTCGGACACGGTCATCAACGGCACGTTCGACTGGGTGTACGAGGAGGAGTTCGACTGCCGCGACGGGTTCCGCTGGAGTCCGGACGGCACGCGCATCGCCTATTGGCAGCTCGACTGTGAAGGCGTCGGCACGTTCTACATGGTCGACAACCTGTCGGATCGGTATGCGCAGATCGTGCCGGTGCAGTACCCGAAGGCGGGCACGACGAACTCGGCGTGTCGGGTCGGGGTGATTGCGGCGGCCGGTGGCGAGACGGTGTGGATGCAGACGCCCGGCGATCCGCGCGAGACCTACCTCCCGCGCATGGAGTGGCATCCGGACGGCAAGGAGCTGGCGGTGCAGTGGCTGCCGCGGTCGCAGCAGGAATTGCGGGTGCTCGGCTGCGATGCTGCGACCGGCGAGGTGCGCCTCGTGCACGCGGAGCGTGACGACGCCTACGTCGATGTGCGTGACGACTTCGCGTGGCTGGATGATGGCGAGTGGTTCTTCTGGACCAGCGACAGCGCGTTCGCGGCGGCCGGTGAGCAGCAATACCGCCGGTTCGGGCAGGTCTACTGGGACAGTCGCGGCAAGCAGATGCTCGTCACGGCCGTGCCTCTGGTGCAAGGAACCGAGGTGATCGGAGTGGCGTGGCACGATCCAGGCGGGCGCGGGGAACCGGCGGAGGTCAGCGCCTACATGCAGGTGTCCGCCGACGGGATCGGGCAGAGCCTCTGGCCGCGCCGCGGGCCGGAGTCGGACGGCAAGGACCCGCACGGGTCCGGCTGGCACGACTACGACATCAGCCCCGACGGCTCGCTGGCGATCCACACCTACTCGCGCTTCGACGTGCCGCCGGTGATCGACCTCGTGCGTCTGCCGTCGCACGAACGGGTCCGCGTGCTGGTCGACAACGCGACGCTGCGCAGCCGCTACGACGCGGTTGCGAAGGGCCAGAACGAGTTCTTCCAGGTCACGACCGAGCCCGGCGTCACGCTCGACGGCTGGACGATGTACCCGCCCGACTTCGATCCCGCGAAGACGTGGCCGGTGCTGTTCTACGTCTACGGCGAACCGTGGGCGCAGACCGTCAAGGACACCTGGTTCCTCAATCACCACCTGTTCCACCGCTGGCTCGTGCAGCAGGGCTACGTCGTGATGTCCGTCGACGCGCGCGGCACGCCGGCACCGAAGGGCCGCGACTGGCGCAAGGCGCTCTACCAGAAGATCGGTGTGCTCAGCTCGCACGACTGGAACCTCGCCGTGCAGAAGCTCTGCGCGCAGCACGCCTGGATGGACCGTTCGCGCCTCGCGATCTGGGGCTGGTCCGGCGGCGGCGCGATGACGCTGAACCTGCTGTTCCGCTACCCGGACCTGTTCTGTGCCGGCATGTCGGTCGCACCGGTCACCGACGTCGCGCTCTACGACACGATCTACCAGGAGCGGTACCTCGGCGACCCGCGCCAGTACCCCGAGGTCTACGAGCAGTGCTCGCCGATCACGTTCGCGAAGAACCTGCAGGGCCACCTGCTGCTCGTGCACGGGACCGGCGACGACAACGTGCACTTCCAGCACAGCGAACGCCTGTTCGACGAGCTGGTCGCGCAGAACAAGCTGTTCGAGTACCTCGCCTACCCGAACCGCACGCACGCGATCCGCGAAGGCCGCAACACGCGCGAACACCTCTACGCGTCGCTGGCCGACTTCCTGAACCGCCGCGTGCCGCCGGGGGCGAAGTGACGCGGCGGCGGCGGTGGGGCGCGCGGCTCGGCGTGCTCGCGCTGCTGCTCGGCGTCGCCGCGCTGAGCCCGGGCTGCAACGGCCTGTTCTACCATCCCGACGCGCGGCGCTACCGGCCGCTGCCGCCGGGCGCCGAGGAGGTCTGGTTCGCGAGCGGCGACGGCACGCGGCTGCACGGCTGGTTCCTGCCGGCGCAGGGGGAGCCGAAGGGCACGGTGCTGCACGTGCACGGCAACGCGCAGAATCTGACCAGCCACCTGGGCTTCGTCGACTGGCTGCCGGCGCGCGGGTTCGCGGTGTTCGCGTTCGACTACCGCGGCTACGGCGCGTCGGCGGGCAGCCCGTCGCGGCAGGGCGTGTTCGAGGACGCCTGCGCGGCACTCGACCACGTGCTCGCGCGGCCGGACGTCGACCCGAAGCGCGTGGTCGTGTTCGGCCAGAGCCTCGGCGGCGCGATCGCCACCGCGGCGCTCGGCGAACGCGGCACCCACGGCGTGCGCGGCGTCGCGGTCGACAGCACGTTCGGCAGCTACGTCGCGATGGGCAACGCGGCGCTCGGCGGCGGCGCGCTGACCTGGCCGCTGGCGTGGCTGCTGCTGTCCGACGCGCACGCCCCCGAGGACTCGGTCGCCGCGATCGCGCCGGTGCCGATGCTGTTCCTGCACAGCACGCACGATCCGGTGGTGCCGCTGGCCGAAGGGCGGCGCCTGTTCGAAGCCGCGCGCGAGCCGAAGGAGTTCGTCGAGCTGCCAGCGCCCGGCCACACGGTCGCGGTCGACACGCAGCAGGGACGGGAGCGGCTCGTCGGCTTCTTCGAGCGCTGCGTCGCGGATGGGAGCGGGTCGGCAGCCGGTCGCGAAGTCCGCTAGATTGTCGGCCCCCTCACGCCATGGAGATGTGGCCTGGATGACGACATCGCCTCGGATCCCCGAGTTGTGCGCCGGTGACCGACTCACCCGCGACGAGTTCGAGCGGCGCTACGACGCGATGCCGCACCTGAAGAAGGCCGAACTCATCGAGGGGGTGGTCTACGTGGG
>JAEUHR010000017.1 GCA_016794425.1 Planctomycetota bacterium | reverse complement strand
TGATCGCGTAGTCCTTGCCGATCGACTGCTTCCGCGCCCGGAACACCAGCCCGAACATGCCGCCGCCCAGCTTCGTCGTGATCTCGAAGCCCGGTACGTAGCCAGGCTTCCGGTAGTCCCGGTAGAAGGCCTCCCAGTCGGCCGACCGCGGCGGTGCGGACTCGGGGTGGGGTTCGGGCTGCGGCTCGGTCATTCGGGGCACAGGGTAGCGGCGCGAACGAAGCGCGCCTCTACGGAGCCACCCGGCCGAGATTCGCGCGCAGCACCTGGACATATAGTTCACGTTTGTGTGAACTATATCCGGGAGCAAGAACGCCATGAAACCGACCCCGCCCGGCTGGCCGCGCATCACCGCCGCCCTGTTCTACGACGACCCTCGCGCCGCCATCGACTGGCTGTGCCGAGCCTTCGGTTTCGAGGTGCGCCTGCTGGTCGAGGGCGAGGGCGGCCGCGTCGAGCACAGCGAGCTCGAGTACGGCGACGGGCTGATCATGGTCGGCGGCACGGACACCCGCCGCGCGGGCCAGCCGTGGCGCGAACGGCTGGCCAGTCCGGCCGGCATCGGTGGTCGCATGACGCAGAACCTCGCCGTCTACGTCGACGACATCGAAGCCCACTGCGCCCGCGCGCGCGCCGCCGGCGCCCCGATCTCGGTCGAGCCGGTCACCAGCGACTACGGCGACGCCTACTGGTCCGACCGCAGCTACGGCGCCTTCGACTGCGAGGGACACATGTGGTGGTTCCTGCAGCGGCTGCGCACGGGCGGCAAGTTGCATGGCTAGTGCCGCGATCGACCGCGCCTTCGTCGCGCTCGCCGACGGCACCCGCCGAGCGGTCGTCGAGCGGTTGCGCCACGGCCCCCGCCGCGCCGGCGAACTCGCGGCCGAGCTCGCCGTGCGGGCGCCGACGCTGACGCGGCACCTGCGCATCCTGCGCGAAGCCCAACTGGTGCACGAGCAGGTGGCCGACGACGACGCGAGGGCGCGCGTCTACACGTTGCGACGCGACGCCTTCGCGCAACTGCGCACCTGGGTCGATGGCATCGAGGCGCTGTGGCAGGAGCAACTGACCGCGTTCGCCGAACACGTGCACAAGCGCACCGGGAAGGCGAAGTGAGTCGGCCCGCGGCCACCGCGACGGTCAGCGTCCGCGTCGCCGCACCGCCGGCGGTGGCGTTCGACCTGTTCACGCGCGAGATCGACGCGTGGTGGCGCCGCGGGCCGAAGTTCCGCCACGCCGGCCGTCACGATGGCACGATCGCGATCGAGCCGCGGGCCGGCGGCCGGGTCTACGAGCGCTGGCGCGACGGCGGCACGGAACACGAGTTCGAACTCGGTACCGTGTTGGCCTGGGAGCCGCCGCAGCGGCTCGTCTACACGTGGCGCAACGCGACGTTCGCGCCGCTGGAACGGACCGAGGTCGAGGTCACGTTCACTGCGACCGGGAACGGCACGCTGGTGACCGTGCGGCACCGCGGCTTCGAGACCCTGCGCGACGACCACCCCGCGCGGCACGGGCACACCGGTGCCGCGTTCGCGCGCGAACTCGGGCTCTGGTGGGGCGAGCAGTTGTCGGCCCTGCGCGAGCGCGCCGCGGCGCGCTGACCGCCGTCACGCGGCCGGATGCGGGCAGCTGCACGGCGTCGCCCGGCAGCGCGGGCAACCCGCCGCATACTTGCGCCGTGCGACCGCCTCGAGGTCGAGACCGTGCAGCGAGGCGAGCGTCGCCAGCCAGGCGTAGACGTCGCCGAACTCCTCTTCGAGGTTCTGCCGCTCGCCGCGACGGATCGCGCGCACCAGCTCGCCGACCTCTTCGACGAACCACAGCAGCGTGCCGGGCGTGCCGCGCGCCGCGTCGCGGTCGAAGTAGACGTCCTCGATCAGCCGCTGGAACGACCCCGGCGGCCCGACCCGGCGCGCGCCGCTCATTCCTGGCCCGCCTTCTTGACGGTCATCAGCACGACGTCCTCACGCAGGCCGTCCTCGCCGGCGTCCTGTTCGATCGCGCCGAGCACGACGTTCATGAACATGTTGGTGTGCCGCGGCGAGTGCTGGCGCAGCAGGTCCAGCAGGCCTTCGCTGCGATGCAGCGCGTCGTTGCCGAGCACGAGCCGGATGCCGGGGCTCATCGCGATCTCCTGCGGCCGCAGCGACTTCTCGAACACCGGGCCGTCGTCGAGGCCGATCGCGATGCCTTCGGCGTTCAGTTCGAGCACTTCGCCGCGCTGGCAGATCAGCAGCGGCGACCGCGCGCCGGCCTGGTAGAGCTTGGCGCCCTGCGGCGTGACCTGCAGCAGCGTCGCCTTGGCGCAGCAGCCGGTCGGCAGGTGGTTCTTGCAGACTTTGTTGGTGTGCGCCAACGCCTTGCGCGGCGTGGCGCCGGCAGTCAGCGCGCGCTGCAGCTCGTCGCGCGCGAGCCGGCAGGCGAACACGGCCAGCGCGCCGTGGCCCTCGGCCGACACCAGGTAGAGCACGACCGACGGCTCCTCGCCCTCGATCGCGACCGCGTCGAAGTAGTCGAGGCCACCGCGCGAACCGTTCGCGAGCGCGCCGTCGATCTCGTAGCCGGCGACGCCGGGCAGTCGCTGCGGCACGGTCTTGTCGCGCAATTGCTTGACCAGCGGGTCCATCGACACCAGCGCCGAGCCGCCCGCCGCCTCCTGGCTCTTCAGCAGCTCGGCGAGGTCGTTGGCCAGGTACTGCACCGAACGGCCGAGTGCGCCGACCTCGTCGTCGCCGGCCGAACGCACGCGCACCTCGCTGCCGCCGCGGCCGAGTTTGCCGACCGCGAGGCCGATGTCGGTGATGCGCGTCGCGATCTTGCCGCCGAGGATCCAGCCGGTCAGCGCGGTCACGACCGCGACCAGCGCGGCGAGGCCGAGACCGACCTGCCAGCCGCGCGTCACCAGGGCCGGGTCGTCGATGCCGCCGGCGAGGTTCTGCACCAGTCCGACCGCCAGCAACAGCCCACCGACCAGGCCGGCAATGCCGCAGGCGAGCGCGAGGGTGCGGGCCAGCTTGCCGTTCGACTTGGTGCTCTTTCGCGCCATCGGGAGGGTCTTGCGGCCGGGGTCCGCCGCGCGCGGCGCATCATGCAGAGCGGTGTGGCCGGCGTCACCAACCGAACGCGTTCACCAGCCGAGAACCGCCAGGGCCAGCCACAGCGACAGCCCGGCGTAGACGCCCGCCATCTGGTCGTCGGCCATGATGCCGAGCGCCCCGGGCAGGTCTTCGAGCTTGCGGGCCGGCTGGATCTTCAGCACGTCGAAGCCGCGGAAGGCGAAGAAGCCGACCATGTAGGCGGTCGCGTCGGGCAGCCGGCCCGCGACGGCGGCGTAGACCAGCATCGTCACCAGGTAGCCGACGACCTCGTCGAGCACGAAGTGGCCTGGGTCCTCCTTCGGCCACGTCCGCGCGACGAACGCCGACTGCGACGACCCCCACGCGAACAGCACCAGCGCCGCGGTGCCCCAGGCGAGCAGCACGTGCTCCGGCAGCGCCCAGTGCAGCGAGACCGCCAGCACGACGCCGCCGAGCGTGCCGACCGTGCCGGGCGCCCACGGCGAGCAGCCGAGGCCAAAACTCGTGATCAGACACCAGCGCAGGCGATCGACCAGACTCATCGGCTGCCTCCGAACAGCACGTCGCGCGCCTTCCAGACGTAGTTGACGCCGGACACCACGGTCAGCGCGAGGCTCGTCCAGAACGCCGGCGCCGCGAGCCACGTCCACACGTCGCTGCCGGCGACCAGCGTCATCAGGCAGCCGACCAGCACGCACTGCGAGACCATCTTCCACTTGCCGAGGCGATCGGCCGGGAACGCCCTGCCGCCGGCCTCGACGACGCCGCGCACCGCGGTCACCAGGAACTCGCGCGCGACGACGACGACCACGAACCAGGTCGTCAACCCCGGCGACGCGGCCGGGAACTTCAGCAGCGTGATCAGCGAACCGGCGATCAGCACCTTGTCGGCGAACGGATCGGCGACGCGGCCGAACGCGGTGACCAGGTTCCACTTGCGCGCCAGCCAGCCATCGAGGAAGTCCGTGATCGCGGCGATCAGGAACAGCACGAATGCGGTCCAGACCAGCGGCGCCCCGCTCGCACCGTCACGCGGCGCGAGTTCGAGGCACACGAACACGCCGGCCGTGAACCCGAGGCGGCTCAGCGTGATCAGGTTCGGCAGGTTCATCGCCGGGACACGGCGACCTTGCCGTGCAGTTCGTAGTCGTCGGCACCGGTGATCGAGACGGTGACGATCGTGCCGGGCTCGGCGCTGCCCTTGGGCAGCAGCACGCGGCCGTCGACCTCCGGCGCGTCGGCCTGCGTGCGGGCGACCAGGCGCTTGGCGTCCTGGTCGTAGCCGTCGACCAGCACCGGCACGGTGCGGCCGACGAACGAGCGCTGGAACGCGCCCATGACGCCGCGCTGCAGTTCCATCAGCTCGCCGGCGCGCGCTTCGGCGACAGCCGCCGGGATCTGGTCCGGCAGGTCGAACGCCGGCGTGCCTTCCTCCTGCGAGTAGGGGAACACACCGAGCCGCTCGAAGCGGTAGCCGGTCACCAGCGTGCGCAGCGCCGCGAAGTCCGCCTCGGTCTCGCCGGGGAAGCCCGTGATCAGCGTGCTGCGCACCGCGATGCCGGGCACTTCGGCGCGCAGGCGGTCGAGGATGCCGCGCACCTGTTCGCCGGCGACGCCGCGCTTCATCGCCTTCAGCATCGGCGAGCTGATGTGCTGGATCGGGATGTCGAGGTACTTCACCGCCTTCGGGTGCTCGCGCAGGAACGTCGTCAGTTCCGGCAGCACCGTGTGCGGGTAGGCGTACATCAACCGGATCCACTCGATGCCTTCGACCTCGGCGAGGCGTTCGAGCAGCACGTGGATCTGGCGCTTGCGCGTCGTGTCGAGGCCGTAGGCGGTGCTGTCCTCGGCGACGACGACGAGTTCCTTGATGCCCGCCGCGGCGAGGTTCTGCGCCTCCTCGACCAGCACGTCGATCGGTTTGCTGCGGTTCCTGCCGCGCATCTTCGGGATCGCGCAGAACGTGCAGGTGTGGTCGCAGCCCTCGCTGATGCGCAGGTAGGCGAAGCTCTTCGGCGTCAGCAGCACGCGTTTGGTGTCGCTGCGCGGCCCCTTCGGCCGGCCGCCGTCGACGGTCGCGACCCAGCGCCGGTCGCTGCCGTTGACGATGCGGCGCACCACGGCCGGCACGCCGCTGTAGTCCGACAGGCCGAACACCGCGTCGAGCTCGCCGATCGAACGCTTCAGCTCGTCGCCGTAGCGCTGCGCGAGGCAGCCGACCGCGATCACGCCCTTCAGGTTGCCTTCCTGCTTCAGGCGGGCCACGGACAGGATCGTGTCGATCGACTCCTGCTTCGCGGTCTCGATGAACCCGCAGGTGTTGACGACGACGACGTCGGCGTCCTCCGGATCGTGCACCACCTGCAGCCCCTCCTCGACGACGTGGCCGAGCAGGACCTCCGAGTCGACGAGGTTGCGGGCGCAGCCGAGGCTGATCAGGGAGACGCGGATCGCTTCGTTCACGGACCGGTCGTCGCCTGCCGGGCCGCACGCGCGGCCCGGCGCAGCGACGTCACTGCGGCTTCTGCTGGACGACCCAGACCTTCACGGTCGCCTCGATCGTCGTGTGCAGGTGGATCGGCACTTCGAACACGCCGATCTCCTTCAGCGGCTGCGCGAGGCGCACCTGCCGGTCGTCGACGTGGATGCCCTTCTCGCGCAACGCGGCCGCGACGTGCATGCCGGTCACCGAGCCGAACAGGTGGCCTTCGGCGTTGGCCTTGCCCTCGATCGTGACCGAGGCCTCGGCCAGCTTGGCCGCCAGTTCCTTGAGGCCCTGGACGCGGTTCTGCTCTTCGAGCAACGCCAGCGCGCGGACCCGCTCGATCTCGGCGACGTTGGACTTCGTCACCATGACCGCGAGGCCGCGCGGCAGCAGGTAGTTGCGCGCGTAGCCCGGCTTCACCGCGACGACGTCGCCGGTGCGGCCGAGGTGCTCCACGTTCTGCTTCAACAGGAGTTCCATGTCACATCCTCCCGACGAACGGCATCAGGGCGCACAGGCGCGCGCGCTTGATCGCGGACGCCAGCATGCGCTGGTTCTGGCCCGAGAAGCCGGTGCGCTTGCGCGACTGGATCCGGCCGTTCGCGGACACGAACTTGGACAGATAGGCGACGTTCTTGTAGTCGAGCGGCTCCTCGGGGAGCACCTCGCGACGACGCGCGCCGAACCGGCCGAACTTGCTGCGGCGACCACCATCGCGGCCGCCACCGCCGTACGAGCCACTGTTGGAATCGACCGAACTCATGCTCATGACTCCGTGGCCTCCTTGGCCGGCGCGGCTTCCACACCGTCGGTGCTCGACGACACCTCGACGGTCTCGGGCACCGGCTCGGGCGCCGGGGGCGCGTCGTCGGCCGGGATCGTGTTGACGTCGAAGGCCGCCTCGGGTTCGTAGGCGTTCTCCGGCACCTGCTCGCAGTCGACCAGCAGGAACCGCAGCAGCGCCTCGTTGAACTGCAGGTCGCGGCGGATGCCGGCGAGGGCCTGCGTGTCGGCGGCCAGGTAGACGAGAAGGTAGGTGCCGCGGTGCTGCCCCTTGATCGGGTAGGCGAGCCGCCGCTCGTCCCAGCGCTTGCCGCTGAGGATCTTGGCGCCGTGCTTCGTGAACAGGCCCAGCACCGCGTCCTTCAGCGGTTGCCAGCCCTTGCGAACCTCCCGATTGTCGAGGAGGCACATGCATTCGTAGGTGCGGGTGCGTTGCAAAGTCATTCTCCCGGGCGTGGGCCCGTGTCCGTTCCAGTGGAACCCGCGCGGCCGCGCCCGGACCCCTCGTCGGAGGCCAGATCGAGACCGTTGTAGGTTCCCATCAGTTCCTGCACGTCCGTTCCACCGAGCCAGGCTTCCGCACAGTCGGCGGCACGGGCGAGCACACGACCGAGAACCTCACGTTCCTCCGGGAGGAATGGAGCCAGGACGAAGTCGGGCCAGTCTGCAGCGTGCAGCTCGGCGCGACGACGACCTTCGGTACCCGACGACGACGATTCGTCGTGGAGTGGTCCGATACCGAGACGGAGACGGGGAAACGCATCCGAGCCCAGCATCTGCTGGATGGACTTGAGGCCGTTGTGGCCCCCTGCGCTCCCCGACGGCCGGACACGCATCCGGCCCAGCGGTAGGTTCAGGTCATCGACGATCACAAAGAGCGCGTCCGGGTTCCGCCCTGCGGCCCGCAGCAGCGGCGCAGCGACGTCTCCGGACAAGTTCACGTAGGTCTGCGGCTTCACCAGCAGGAACTCGCGTCCCTTCCGGCGACCCTCGCCGACCTTCGCCTTCACCTTGCCCGAGAAGGCGCGCGCACCATCGGTCGCGCGCCGCTCGAGCCGTTCGAAGGCGACCCCCAGTCGCTGGGCCAGCAGGTCCAGCACCATGAACCCGACGTTGTGTCGGGTCTGCTCGTACTCGGCGCCGGGGTTGCCGATGCCGAGAACGATGCGGTGCCAGCCCATGGCGGCGTCCAGGGGGCGAGCAGGCTACGCAGCGCGGGCCCCGCAGGCAAGCCCGACCACGCCGACTGCCCGCATCGGCTCAGCCCTTGGCCGGGCCGCCCTTGGCGGGCGCACCCTTGGCCGGAGCCGCCGGCGCGGCACCCTTGGCCGGGGCCGCGGCACCCTCGGCGGGCGCCGCACCCTCGGCCGGAGCCGCCGCCGGCGCCGCCGGCGTGGCCGCGACGACGATCAGGGCGACGTGGCAGACCGACGTGTGCGCCGGGGTCACCAGCGTGACGCCGGCCGGCAGCGTGATCTGGCCGGCCGTGACACCCTGGTCGAGGTCCAGCGCGCCGACGTCGTGCTCGATGCCGTCCGGGATCGCGGTCGGCAGGCAGCGCACGGTCAGGACGACGTGGTCCTTGATCAGCGAGCCACCCTTGCCGAGGCCGACCGGGTGCCCGATCAGCGTGACCTCGACTTCGGTGTCGATCGGCTTGGTCAGGTCGATGCGCTTGAAGTCGACGTGCAGCGGCCGGTCGGTGGTCGCGTGCCACGCGACCTCCTGCAGCAGCGCCGACTGCGACGCGCCGCCGACCTCGATCTGGAACACGCGGTGGTGCGCCTTCACGTGCTGCTCGAGTTCCCACTCGGAGATCGCGATCGACATCGGCTCCTTGCCTTCGCCGTAGACGACGGCGGGCAGCCAGCCTTGCTGGCGCAGGTTGGCGACCTGGTTGCGACCGAGCGCGGTGCGGCGCTCGGCCTTCATGCGGACGACTTGCATAGCTCTACCTCGTTCTGATGGATGCGGTGAAGACGGAGTCCGAAGGCGCGCTAGCGCTCGCTCTCGAACAGGATGCTGACACTCTCGCTGCGGTGGATGCGGTCGATGGCGCGCGCGAGCAGCTGCGCCATCGAGCAGACCTCGAGCCGGGTGATGCCCTTGTCGTGCACCGGCACCGTGTCGGCGAACAGGATCTTCTCGACGTCGGCCTTGTTGAGGCGGTCGACGGCGTTGCCGGACAACACGGCGTGCGTGGCGATGATGAACACCTTGCGCGCGCCCTTCTCCTTGACGATGCGCGCCGCGTCGACGATCGAACCGCCGGTCGAAACCATGTCGTCGACCAGCAGCACGTCGCGGTTCTTGACGTCGCCGATCACGTGCTCGATCACCGTCTGCTCACCGCTGATGCGGCGCTTGTCGATGATCGCGAGGTCGCAGCCGAGGTCCTTGGCGTAGGCCCGCGCCAGCTTGGTGCCGCCGATGTCCGGCGACACCACCATGACGTTCTCGGTGTCGAGCTGGCGCACGCGCTCGATCATCACCGGCCGCGCGTAGAGGTGGTCGACCGGGATGTCGAAGAAGCCCTGGATCTGCGCCGCGTGCAGGTCGACCGCGACGACGCGGTTGTAGCCGGCGGTCACCAGCAGGTTGGCGACCAGCTTGGCGTTGATCGGCACGCGGCCCTCGTCCTTGCGGTCCTTGCGGGCGTAACCGAAGTACGGGATCACCGCGGTGATCCGGTCGGCCGAGGCGCGGCGCAGGCAGTCCGCGAACGACAACAGCTCGAACAGGTGCTCGTGCACGTTCGGACAGGTCGGCTGCACGACGAACACGTCGGCGCCGCGCACGTCGCACTCGACCTTCAGGTTGATCTCGCCGTCGGGGAAGCGCGCCAGCGACGCGGCACCGAGCGGCACGCCCATGAACGCGCAGATGTCGTGCGCCAGCCGCGGATGGGCGGTGCCGGTGAAAACACGCAACCGTTCGCCGCGCATGCTCATGCCTTGTCCTTGGCGCCGTGGCCGCCGGTCGGCAGCTCGCGCTGCTTCAGCTTCTTCGCCGGCACGCCGACCCAGACTTCGCCCGCACCGACCTTGGTGCCGCGGGTGACGATCGCGCCGGCGCCAGTCATCGAGTGGGCGCCCAGTTCGGTCGGCGCGACCAGCACGCTGCCGCTGCCGACGAAGCAGCGCTCGCCGATCACGGTCGGGTGCTTGTGCACGCCGTCGTAGTTCGCCGTGATCGTGCCGGCGCCGATGTTGGCGCGCGCGCCGACCGTGGTGTCGCCGAGGTAGGTCAGGTGCTTGGCCTTGGCGCCGGCCCCCATCACGGTCTTCTTGGCTTCGACGAAGTTGCCGATCTCGGCGCCGTCCTCGAGCACGGTGCCGGCGCGCAGGTGCGCGAACGGCCCGACCTCGCAGTTCTGGCCGATCACGCAGCCGGTGCCGATCACCGTGCACGGCAGGATCCGCGTGTCGCGGCCGATCGCGACGCCGTGGTCGATCCAGGTCGTCGCCGGATCGACGATCAGCACGCCGTTCAACAGGTGCTCGTAGAGGATCCGTTCCTGCAGGATCTGGCGCGCCATCGCCAGGTCGGCCAGCGAGTTGACGCCCTGGATCTCGGTCGGATCACCGGTCTCGAGCGTCGGCACCGGCAGGCCGGCGGCGGCGAAGCTGGCGACCGCGTCGGTCAGGTAGTACTCGCCCTGCGCGTTGTCGGGCCGCAGCCCCTGCAACGCCGGACGCAGTGCCTCGCTGTCGAAGCAGTAGAACCCCGCGTTGATCTCGTCGATCGCGCGCTCTTCCTCGCTGCAGTCGCGCTCCTCGCGGATGCCGACGAAGTTGCCGTCGGCGTCGCGCAGGATGCGGCCGAGCCCGGTCGGGTTCTCCGGACACGCGGTCAGCACCGCACACGGCGCGTCGTCGCGCAACGCACACAGCTCGCGCAGCGTCTCGGTCGTGACCAGCGGACAGTCGCCGTAGACCACCAGCACGTCGCCGCGGAAGTCGCCGAGCGCCTGCATCGCGACCTGCACCGCGTGACCGGTGCCCTTGGGCGTCCCCTGGTCGACGTAGCGCACGTCGCGCAGCGAGTCGCCGAGCGACGCCTGCAGCGACTTCTGCACCAGGTCCTTCTGGTGGTGCAGCACGACGACCGTGCGCTGCGGCTGCAGCGGCACCACGGCGGCGAGCGCCGACGCCACCAGCGTGCGGCCGCACACGGGCAGCAACACCTTGGGCGTGCTGACCTTCGTGCGCTTGCCGAGACCGGCAGCCAGGCAGATCACTGCCAGCGGACGCGACATGGTGGGACGGCGGACTCCAGGGAAAGGGGGCGAGGATTCTGCGGACCCTCTCCCCCTCGGTCAAGGGCGGAGTGCGGCCATCGGCGGGCGCCGTCGGCGCCCGCAGCCGCGAACGGCGCCCGGCGCGCCGGACCCCGTTCGGCGGCGAGTCAGCCTAGAACTGGCGGACTTCGGTGTTGGTGCGGAACCAACCGGTCAGCGGGTCCCAGCCGACCACCTGCAAGGTCATGCGCTGGCCGGTCAGCAGGCCGGCCGGCACGGTGTAGACCTTGGTCAGGCTGGGCGTGCCGGTGCCGCCGGTACCGCCCCACGCCACGGTCGGGAAATGGCCGAAGCCGTCGTCGAGCACCAGCGTCGACGACACGTACGGGTTCGTGAACACCGGCCCGAAGAACGTCGGCAGCATCGGCGTCTGCGGGAACGACATCATGACGATCAGCGGCACCTGCGCCGGCACCGCGTCGGTCTTGTTCAGCACCGACACGACCAGCAGCGAACCGGCCGGCGTCACGGTGAGCCGGCGCGAGAACAGCGAGAACACGCCGTTCGTCGCCGATCCCGGCGTCGAGCCGGTGACCGTGATCGCGCCGCCGGCGGACGTCGTGGCGATGACCGAGGTCTGCACGAAGCCGCTGGCGTCGGCGATCACCGGGTTGGCAGTCGTCAGGATCGCCGGGCCGGTGACCGCGAAGTTGACCGTGCCGAACGGCAGCGGATTGCCGTTGGTGTCGAGCACCCGCGCCACCACCGGCTGGCCGAACACCTCACCGGCGGCGCCGAGCTGGTTGTTGCCGCTGATCGCGACGACGCTGTTGGTCGGGCCGAGCGGCCGCACGCGCTTCAGCGAACCGCCGGTGGTCGCGTAGGTCGACGGCTGCTGCACGACCCACATCGAGCCGTCCGGCGCCTGGCGCAGCGCGGTCACGGCCGTGAAGCCCGAGCCCCAGCTGCTCGCCGTCGCCGGCCATGCGGTGCCGGTCCAGTCGAGCCGGCGCAGTTCGCCGGCGAAGTAGTCGAGGAAGAACGCGTCGCCCTCGAACGAGGCGCCGAAATCGTTCGGGCCGCCCTGATTGCGGTAGCGCGGGCCACCCATGATCGAGTCCCACGGCGACACCGCATCGGCCAGCGGGTCGACCAGGCCAGGCGGCTGCGAGCCGCTGCAACCGCCACCGGCGGTCAGACCTTCGCGCCAGGGCCAGCCGAAGTTGCGCAGCGGCAGCGGCCCCGAGCTCGGGTAGACGTACTCGGTGTACTCCTCGCGCGTCGAGAGACCGACGTCGCCGATGTAGACGTTGCCGGTCAGCTGGTCGATCTCCATGCGGAACGGGTTGCGCAGGCCGTGCGCGATCACCAGCTGGCTGATGTCGGCGTTGGCGCTGAGCGGGTTGGTGCCCGGATCGAGCGCGGTGAACGTCGGCGCGACCGTGCTCGCACCGGTGCCGAGCACCGCGGTGCTGACGTTCATGCGCAGCAGGCAGCCGACCGACGACGTGGTGCTCTGCGCGTTGCACGACACGGCGTCGTCGCCGATCGTCAGATACAGCATGCCGTCGGGGCCGAAGCGCGCCGAGCCGCCGTTGTGGTTGAACGCACTGTCCGGCACGCTGGCCAGGATCACGCGCCGCGTCGCCGAGCTGAACGTGATCGCGGTGCTGTTCGGGTTCGACAGCTGGCCGGTGCACTGGTAGCGGTCGAGCTTCAGGAACGAGTCCGAGCCGCTCGAGTACCAGACGTAGAAGTAGCCGTTGGTGTCGAAGTCCGGGTCGGCTTCGATGCTGAGCAGGCCGCGCTCCGAGCCGGTTTCGACGCTGGGCACGGTGCCGATCGTGGCGATGCCGACACCCTCGGCGAACACCATCACCTCACCGCCGCGGTTGGCCAGCAGGGCGCGGCCGTCGGGCAGGAAGCAGAAGTCGTTCGGCGCGAGCAGGCCGGTGTTGACCAGCGTGTCGATCACGAAACCGGAAGGGACGGTCTGCGCGCGCGGCGCGAGGGCGACCGCGGCGACGGCGAGCGGGACGAGCAGGGAACGCAGCATTCGGGAATCCTCGACCGATGTGGGGCAGGTCCGCCAACGCGAGGCGGACGCTTCGACAGGTGGCGCGGAAGTGTAGCAGTGGCTCGTCGCCGCGGCAGGGTCGAGGCCGAGGATTCGGGCTCGGCGAACCGTATGAGGAACCGGCGATGGCGCCGCCGTTTCCGTTCCGTCAAGCCGGATCCACGCGGCGGTCGATCGACACCTGCGATGGCCACGATCGCGTTCGGCGCGCCCGGCATCGACCGCTTCCACCTGCACGAGCGCCTCGCGCGCGAACTGCAGCAGGACGGGCATGCCGCACTGGTGGTCGACGTCGACCCGGTCGGCCACACGTTCTGGCGGCGGCAACGCTTCGACTGCGTGCTGGTGCCGCCGACCGCGCCGGACCCGATGCGCGCACCGATCGAGGAACTGGCGCTGCACGAGGGCCGACGCCGCGGCGCCCCCACCACCGGCCGCGCTGCACGGCGCTGGCGCCGGCGCGAGGAACGGCGGCTGGCGAGCCTGGTGCCGAGCCTGCTGCGCTGGTTCGAGGCCGAGCGCCCGGCGCTGCTGCTGCTGCACCAACAGCGCACGGCGTCGCACCTGCTGCTGCAGTTCACGGCCCGCGCCACCGGCACGCGCGTGCTGTGGACCGGCGACGGACTGCTGCCGCACACGCTGCAGGCCGACGAGGCCGGGCTCGACGGTGACGCCACCGCGCGCCGTCGACGCGCCGGCGACTACCGGGTCGTGCGCAACGAGCCGTCGCTGCTGGCCGCCTGCCTGACGCACACGCTGGCCGGCACGACACCGAGCGCGCTGACGCGCCGCGACGTGCGGCGACCGCCGCTGCGCGCGCGCCTCGCCGACGTGCCCGCGGCCGTTCGCCGCCACGGATTCGGCGGCTTCGCGGCGGCGCTGCACGGCTGGCGCGCCAGCCTGCCGCCGCTGCTGCCACCGGCGACGCCACCGTACGAACTGCCGGCCGAGCCGTTCGTCTGCCTGTTGCTGCAGGACCCCGACGACGTGCGGGTCCGGCTCGACGCGGCCGCGCCGCCCGACCACGACGCGCTGATCGCGGCGGCGGCGCGGGCGACTGCGGCCATCGATCCGGCGCTGGTGCTGGTCGTCGTCGCGCCGCCGCGCGGCCTGCACCACCGGGCACTCGTCGGGCTGCAGACCGCCGTACGCCTGCACTTCGTCGGCGCCGCCGCGGCGGCCGATGCAGCAGCCACCGCGCTGGCGACACTGACCGTCAACCACCCGCTGGCCAGCGTGGCGCTGCTGGCCGGCGGCGCCGTCGTGCACTGCGGCAGTGCGCTGTACGGACTGCCCGGCGCCACCGTGCAGGTGCCGTCCGACGACTTCGCCCGCGGCCTGCAGGAGGCGTTGCGCCGCGACCACGCGACGCTGCGGCAGCGCTTCCTGTCCTGGCTGTTCGGCTACGGCCACCTGTGGTGTTCGAGCACCGCACCCGACCACAACGGGCTCGCCGGGCTCGTGCAGGCGGTCGCCCACCGGCTCGCCGAACGGCGCCCGACCGGCCTGCGGCTGCGCTACCGGCCGGGGCCCGCGTGGCCGCTCGCGGCCGACGGCCGCGGCAGCTGAAGCACTCCACCGCGCGGCCGCGCACGGCCGATGACACGGCCGTGAAGCACGCGGTGCGCTCGACGCTGGCCACGCTGCTGGTCGGCGTGTTCGGCCAGCGCGTGCTGCAGCTGCTGTCGTTCCTGTGCATCGGGCGCGCGCTCGGTGCCGAACGGCTCGGCACCTACGCGCAGGGCACTGCGGTCGCCGCACTGGTGGCGGTGCTGGCCGGCCAGGGCGTGCGCAGCGTGATGGCGCGCGCGGTCGCGCGCTGCCCGGGTGCTGCCGCCGACTTGTTGTGGACCTCGGTGCGCACGCGGCTCGGCGTCGGCGCGGCGCTGTCGGTCGCCGGCGCCGGCGTCGCGTTCGCGACCACCGAGGCGCCGTGGTTCTGGACCCTGTGCGTGCTGCAGGTGCTGCCGGCCGCGTTCGATCTGAAGAACCTGCTCGACGTCGCCGGCCGCACGCGGCGCGAAGTCGCGCTCGAGACCGGCACGGCGCTGCTGCAGCTGGTGCTGGTGCTGGCGTGGCTCGCGCTCGGCGGCCACGACCTGACGACCGTCGCCGCGATCGGGCTCGGCAGCCGCACCGCGTACGCGTTGCTGGCGCTGCCGGCGATCCGCGGCCTCGAGCGCGGCGCCGCCGTGGCAGCCGACGCGGTGCCGCGCACCGCACCGGGGCTCGGGCTGGCCGCGGCCCAGGGCCTGCACAGCATCCTCTGCGCCGGCGACATCTGGTTCGTCGCGCTCTGTTTCGGCGACGAAGCCGCGGGCTTCTACGCGGTCGCGACGCGTTTCGCCGGCGCCGCGCTGCTGCCGTCGACGCAGCTGGCCCGCCTGCTGATGCCGCACATGCTGCACGCGGGCGCCGGCGGCGACCCGCGGCGCACGCTGGCCAAGGCGTCGCGCGCGACGCTGCTGGTCACGCTGCCGATGCTGGCCGGCGGCGCCGTGACCGCGGTCGGTCTGTGCACACTGCCGGGGGCGGCGTTCGCGGCAGCGGCGCCGGCCCTGGTCCTGGCGCTGCTGGCCGGATGCCTGCAACACGCCGGCTGGCAGCAGAGCAACGCGCTGCTGGCCGCCGGCCGCGACCGCGCCTACGGCTGGACCTTCGCCGGCCCGGCCGTCCTGCACGCGGGGCTGTTCGTGGCCTTCGGCGCGCTCGCACCGACCCTCGACCTGACGCCGCCGGACGCGGCGCTGTGCGGCGCCGGCTTGGCGGTGGTGGCGCACGGCGTCTATTGCCTGGCCACCGGCTGGGCCGTGCGCGACCTGCGGGCCGGACACGCGCTGCCGTTCGCCGGCGTGCTGCGCACGTCGCTGGCCACCGGGCTCGCCGCGGCGCTGCCGGCGCTGCTGGGCCCCGGCCCGGCCGTGCTGCCGCTGCAGCTCACAGCCGGCGGCATCACGTTCGCGGCCTGGCTCTGGTGGCTCGAGCTGCGGGGCCGGCTGCGCCGCTTCGGCGACGGGCTGGCTGCCGCGAGCGGCTTCCGGGCCTGACTCACGCCGCGGCGCGAAACCGCCGATAGGAAGGGCGATGCAGACCAAGAAGCCGTGGCGCCTCGGCACGCGCGCGCAGCTGCTGCTGCGCGGCCTGCGCTACTCGCGGATCCTCCCGTACACCTCGATCGACGGCTGGCTGACCGTCGACGAAGCGATCACGCTGTACGAGCTCGCGCGCGCGCTGCCGCACGAACGGCCGCTGGTGGTCGAGATCGGGTGCTGGCAGGGCAAGAGCAGCGTCTGCCTGGCGCGTGGACTGCAGCCCAAGAACCACGGCCGGCTCTGCTGCATCGACCCGTTCGACGCCACCGGTGACACTGCCAGCCAGGATCTCTACGCCGACCGCGCCCGCAGCGTCGGTTCGCTGCGCGAGGTGTTCGAGCAGAACCTGCGCGACGCCGGCGTGCACGACCTGGTCGACGTGCGCCAGGGCCTGAGCCAGGACCTGGCCCGCGACTGGCGCGAGCCGATCGACCTGCTGTTCCTCGACGGCGACCACAGCGACGAGGCCGCACGGCGCGATTTCGACGACTGGTCGAAGCACGTGCGGCCGGGCGGCTTCGTCGTGCTGCACGACGCGGTGCACCCGGTGCACACGGGACCACGGCGCGTCGTCGAACAGCGCATCACCCCCGATCCGAGCTGGGTCGACCGCCGCCAGGTCGATTCGATGTTCGTCGCCCGCAAGGCCTGCCAGTGAACCGGAACGCGCCCGAGCCGGAGCCTCGCGTCTCGATCGTCGTCATCACGGCCGATCGGTGCGCGGACCTGCGCCGCTGCCTGCGCGAACTCGCGGCGCACCTCGGGCAGCCGGGCACGCCGCCGGCCGAAGTGCTGACGGTGCACGCGCCCGGCGACGACGCGGCGGCGGCGATGGTGCAGAGCGAGTTCCCGTGGGTCGCCTGCCACCGCGCCGCGCGCCGCGGCATCGGCCACCAGCGCAACGTCGGGGCCCGGCTCGCGCGCGGCGAAGTGGTCACGTTCCTCGACGACGACGCCTGGCCGCGCGCCGGCTGGCTGGCCGCGATCGACGCCGCGTTCGTGGATCCGGTGGTCGTCGCCGCCAGCGGACCGGTGGTGCGCGGCGACGGCTCGCGGCAGTTCGGCCGTCTGGCCGCGTCGGCGCTCGGCCGCATCGTGCCGGTGCCGGACGGCGCGCCTGTGCCGCCGCGGCTGGCGCCGACGTTCTCGGGCTGCAACCTGTCGCTGCGGCGCCGCGCGCTGCTGGCCGCCGGCGGCTTCGACGAGAACCTGGTCTACCAGCCCGACGACATCGACGTGTGCCGGCGCCTGTTCGTGGCCGCCGGCCGCAGCGCCGCGGCCTTCGCCTACCGCGATGCGATCTCGGTCCACCACGAATCGTCGCCGGGCCCCTATCGCCGCACGCTGCAGGACCGCGCCTGGTTCACGGTCGCGCGCGACACGATCTACTTCGGCTTCCGCCACGCCGGGACGCTGCGCGCGGCGCTGTGCGCGGGGCCGCTGCAGCTGCCGCGGCTGGTGCGGTTCGTCGGCTGGCTGGTGACGGGGCGCCTCGGCCCGATCGCGTTCGTGCGCTGCACCGCGAAGTTGCTGGCCGGCATCGCGGCCGGCTACGGCAAGGGCCTGTGCCGCCGGCCGGTGCTGCCGCTCGCCGCCGAACCCACCCCGCGTCCCACCACCGCCGCGCCGGCACCGCGCCGCGCGCCGCAGCCGGTATGACCGCTGGCGTGCTGGCCGCACCGGCGATCGCGCACGTCGCCGTCGTCGTGCACTACCGCTTCGCAGCGCCGACGCAGCGCTGCATCGACTCGCTGCTGACCCAGTCGCCGCCGCTCGAGGTGCTGGTGGTCGACAACGGCTCGCCGGACGGCTCCGGCGCCGAGCTGGCGCGCAGCAACGCCGGCCGCGAACGCGTGCACGTCGTGCACAACCGCGACAACCGCGGCTTCGGCGCCGGCTGCAATCGCGGTTTCGACGAAGCGCTGCGCCGCTGGCCCGGCCTGCAGTACGTGCTGCTGCTGAATCCGGACGCCGAACTGGCCGCGGGCGCGTTGGCCGAACTGCTGGCGACCGCCCGCCGCCATCCGGGCGCCGCGGTGGTCGGCTGCCGCATCGACGACGACCAGGGCCGGCCGTGGTTCCAGAACGGCCGCGTGCCGCGCTGGACGCTGCGCGGCTTCCACTGCCGCGCGCCGGCGGCGACCGAGTTCGCGACCGAGTTCGTGACCGGCGCCTGCATGCTGCTGCGCGCCCCTGTGCTGCGCGCCGGGCTGCGGTTCGACGAGCGCTACTTCCTCTACTGCGAGGACGCAGACCTGTGCTGCCAGGTGCGCGCGCTGGGCCACGAGCTGTGGATCACACACGCGGCGCGCGTGCGCCACACCGGCGGCGGCAGCCAGCCCGGCACGCCGGTGCTCGGCGAACTGAACGCCGACCGCGTCTACTGGCTGGCGCGCGCGAAGGTGCTGTTCGCGCGCTACCGGCTCGGACCGCTGCAGCGCGCGGCGTTCTTCGCGCTGGCGTTCGTCGGCAAGCCACTGGCGGCATTGCTGACCCAGCGCGGGCTGCGCTGGGTCCGGCCGTACTTCCGCGGCCTGTGCAGCGGGCTCGGCGTGCGCCGCGCGGCGCTCAGCCCATCTGCGCCATCGCCTGCTTGAGCACGCTCTTCGCCGGCTTGTTGCGCGGCTTGCGCTGCGCCAACAATTCGCGCGCCAGCATCTCTTCGAGATCGCGGTCCTTCTGCTGCGCGGCGCCGACCAGCGCCTGGTCGAGTTGCTTGGCGGCGGCGGCGCTCGGGCAGGTCATGCGCTGCGCCTGCGCGGTCGCGTCGTAGTAGCGGGCGCCGGGCTGCACGGCGACGAGGCGTGCCCCGTCGTGCGTGGTGACCATCGCCCCCTCGGGCACCTCGAGCCAGTTGCCGCGGCTGACGACGTTCTCACGCTCGCTCCAGCGGTCGCGCGCCTGCGGGTCGATCGGCCGGTCGTCGTCGAGCAGGTAGGTCGGGGTCACGTCGTAGTGCTTGCACAACGCGATCAGCATCGCCAGCGTCGGCTGGGACCGGCCCTGTTCGAGGTGCGACATGGTCGCAGGCCGGACACCGAGGATCTTGGCGGTGACGCCCTGGGCTTCCCGCTTCAGACGCGTACGAAGGTAGAACAACTTGAGGTGCAGACGCCGCATGGGTTTGCAGGGGGAACGGAGGTGATTGGGGAGACGAGGACCCGTGAGGAGGGACGGGCATGCCGCGGACCGCGCGTCGGTTGGCGATCTGCGAAAGCCTAACACTTGCGAGGAGAAGAGCTGTTCTGACTCGGTTCGCCGAGTCCAGGATCCGGACCGCAGAACGGCACGAAGCCGTTGGCATGGGGAGCCCGGATGCGCATGCTGGCTGGCACATGCGCGACGCGGAGGACCGAACGTAGGACGAATGCCACCTAGATGGCAACCCGTGGAAGTAACCCTGGCGCCGCCGGTGCGTGGCGAGGATCTGGCGTTGGCCGCGGCCCTGGGCATCGCGGTCGCCGGCGCCCGCGACCCAAGCGGCTGGCAGCTGGTGCGTACGGTGCGTGGCACCATCGCGCTGCATTCCCCCGCTGCCATGGGCGACTTGGGCATCGAACTCGATCCCGGCAGCGGTGCTTTGGGCCGACGCCTGCGCGGCTGCCGGCGCGACGATCCGCTGGCGCGGGCAATCGGGCTGCCACAACGGCAGGAGCCGCCGAGCGTGTTCGACGCGACCGCGGGCCTGGCGCGCGACGCGATGGTGCTGGCCCAGCTCGGCTGCCGGGTCACCGGGTGTGAGCGCGTGCCGGCGTTCGTGCTGCTGGTCCGCGCCGCGCTGGCCGGCACGCGGCTCGCCGAGCGGCTGCAGGTCGAAGCCGGGGACGCGGCCGAACGGCTGCGCCAGCTCGCTGACGCTGCCGCGCCGGACGTCGTCTACCTCGACCCGATGTTCGACGACGCCGGCAGCGCCCAGGTCAAGAAGGAGATGCAGGTCTGCCGCGCGCTGGCGGCACCGCCGGACGACGCGGCGGCGCTGCTGCAGCTCGCGCGCGGCATCGCGCGACAGCGGGTGGTCGTGAAGCGGCATCCGCACCTGGCGCCGCTGGCCGACGGCGTGTCGTTCCGCATCGACGGCAACCGCGTGCGCTTCGACGTCTACCTCACCGCGCCGGCGGCAACGCCACCGCGGTGAACGGCGCGACGACTTCGCGCGCGAACGGCGCCGCCGGCAGCCGCGCCAGCACGCCGTCGACCTCGGCCGCGCGCATGCCCGACAGCACCAGCGGTGAGCGCCGCTGCCAGACCGCGAGGATCGCCGGCAGCGCCGCGTGCAGTTCGGCCGCGGTCAGGTTCGCCACCACCGCGTCGGCCGGCGCCAGCGACTCGGGCCCACCGAGCCGCACCGTCGCGGCAGGCATCAGCTGCTGCGCCGCCGCGACCGCTGGCGCCTCGATGTCGCAGGCCTGCACGTGCGGGCAGCCGCGCACGCTCGCGTAGAGCGCGAGGATGCCGGAGCCGGTGCCGACGTCGGCGAACCGCGCCGGCGCGTCCCACACGCGGTGCAACAGGCGCAACGCCGCCTGCGTGCTGGCGTGCTCGCCGCTGCCGAAGGCACTGCCGCGCGGCACGACCAGTTCGACGCCGCGGAAGGCCGGCGGCCGTTCGACCCACGGTGGCCGCACCAGCAGGTCGTCGGCGATCCGGATCGCGATGTCCTGTTCGCGCCCCGTGTGGCCGAAGTCCGCCGCCTGCACGGCCAGCTCGCGCACCTGCACCTGCGCGAACGGCAACGGCGGCAGCGGGCCGTGGAGCCAGAGCTGCAGCGCACCGTCGTCGGCTTCGAGCACGCCGAGCACGTCCACGTGCACGTGCAGCCAGTCGAGGGCAGCCGCGGCGTCGGCGCCGACCAGCTCGAACGCGCGCCAGTCGGCGGTCACGGTCCGACGCCCACGAGCTGCAGCAGGCGCTCCAGCATCACCTCGGGCTCGACCAGGCGGCCGATCGCTTCATAGCCCTCGGCCAGGTGCCCGCGCACCGGCCCGAGGAACTCGACCCCGCGCGCGCGCAGCGCGGCGACGTTGGCCTGCACCGGGGCCGCAGTCCACATCGCGTCGTTCATCGCCGGGCACACGACCAGCGGGCAGCGACAGGTCAGCGCCAGCAGCGACACCGGATCGTCGGCCGCACCGTGCGCGAGCCGCGCCAGCAGGTCGGCCGTGGCCGGCGCGATCAGGAACGCCTGGCTCTGGCGGGCGGCCTCGATGTGCGGCGCGGTGCCGTCGGGATCGACCTGCGTCGACGTGCGGATCACCTTGCTGCCGACCAGGCCTTCGAACGTCAGCGCGCCGACGAACTCGGTCGCGCGCGGCGTCATCGCGACGCGCACGACCACGCCGCGCTGCACCAGCCGGCTGGCGAGCCACGCGACCTTGTAGGCGGCGATGCCGGCACCGACGCCGAGCAGCACGCGCGGGGTCACGGCCACAGCAGGGCCTCCACACGCGCGATCGTCGCCGCGAGGTCGTCGTTGACCAGCGTGACGTCGTACAGCGGCTTGCCGCCGACGGACTCCTGCGCCGCGGCGATCTCCTGCACGGCGATCGCCACGCGGGCGTCGATCTCGGCGGCTTCGTTGCTGCCGCGGCGCTCGAGCCGGCGCCGCAGCTCGCCGATGTCCGGCGGCGCGATGAACACGTAGAGCCCCGACACGCCCCGTTCGCGCAGCTGCCGCGTGCCCTTGACCTCGATCTCGAGCAGGAACACCTTGCCGCGCGCCAGCGCCGCGTCCATCGGCCAGCGCGGCGTGCCGTAGAGGTTGCCGTTGTACGACGCCCACTCGAGAAACTGGTTCTCGCCGAGCCGCCGCTGGAAGTCCTCTCGCGACAGGAAGTGGTAGTCGACGCCGTCGACCTCGCCCTGGCGCATCGTGCGCGTCGTCGCCGACACCGAGAACTCGACGTCGGGGTGCTGCTTCAGCGCGCGGCAGACCGAAGTCTTGCCGGCGCCCGAAGGGCCGGAGATCACCACCAGTCTGCCGCGGGGCTCGCTCATTCGAGGTTGGCCGCCTGCTCGCGCAGACGGTCGATGCCGGACTTCATCGCGACCACCGTGTGCGCCACCGAGCTGTCCGGTGACTTCGAGCCGAGCGTGTTGGTCTCGCGCAGCAGCTCCTGCAGCAGGAACTCGAGGCGGCGCCCGACCTCGCCGCCGCGCGCCAGCACGGCGTCGATCTCGGCCAGGTGGTGCTCGAGCCGCTGCAGTTCCTCGGCCGTGTCGACGCGATCGGCGTAGAGCGCGACCTCGCGCACCAGGTCGATCGCCGGCGGCGGTCCCGGCACGTGCTGCGCGATCAGTTCCTGCACGCGCTGCAGCAGACGCTCGCGCCAGACGGCAGCCAGCTGCGGCGCGCGCTCGGCCGCGGTGGCGCGCAGGCGCGCGAACTCCGACAGCTGCTCGCGCATCGCCTGCACGGTGCCGGCGCCGTCGTCGGCGCGGTGCCGGCGCAGGTCGGCGAGCGCCGCGGCGAACACCGCGCGCACGCGCGGCGGCAGCGGCCGCGACGTGACCGGGTCGCCGCGGCCGGCCGCGGCGAGGAACTGCAGGACCTCACCGGCAGTCGGCTGCCGCAGCCCGGCATCGGTCGCGAGCTGCCACAGCGCCGCTGCCGCCGCCGCGAACTGCGCGCGGTCGACGCCACCCGCGTCCGCTCCTTCGCGCTCGGCAACCACCGTAACCGTGCCGCGCGCGACCGCCTCGCGGACCAGTTCCTCGATCGCGGCCTCGAAGCCCTGGCACGGCGCCGCGAGCCGCAGCTTGACGGCCAGGCCGCGCCCGTTGACGGCGCGCACCTCGACGCGCAGCGGTCCCACCTCGGTGTCCGCCGAGGCGAACCCGGCACCGGTCATGCTGAGCGTCTGGTGGTCCATCGCGGCGCCGCGCGGCGACCCGGCAACCGGATCAGCCGGCGGTCCAGGTGCCCGCGATCAGCATCGCCGAGCCGCAGAAGATCGCCGCCAGCAGGAACGTCACCTTGTTGATGCCGCCCGCCTTGACGCCGAACGTCTCGGCGCCGACGCCGCCGAACGCTTCGGCGAGGCCGCCGCCCTTCGACTCCTGCAGCAGGATCAGGATCGTCAGCAGCACCGCCGAGACGAAGAACAGCACCCAACCGAGATAGAACAGGATCGTCATCGGGATCGTCTCAACGCTGGTCGTATTCGATGATGGGCAGGAACGTCTCGGCCTGCAGGCTCGCGCCGCCGACGAGCAGGCCGTCGACGTTGTCGATGGCCATCAGCTCCTTGGCGTTGTCGGGCTTCACGCTGCCGCCGTAGAGGATGCGGATCAGGTTGGCCGGGCCGTCGCCGAGGCGCTGCACGAGCCACTTGCGGATCGTGCGGTGCGCCAGGTCGACCTGCTCCAGGGTCGCGGTCTCGCCGGTGCCGATCGCCCAGACCGGCTCGTAAGCGACCGTGACGCGGTGCGAGTCCTCGGGCTTGACCTTGTCGAAGCCGCTCTCGAGCTGCCGCTTCAGCACGCGGTCGGTCTTGTTGCCCTTGCGCTCGTCGAGCGTCTCGCCGACGCAGTAGATCGGCAGCAGGTCGCAGTCGAGCGCCGCGCGCACCTTGCGGCCCATCCACTCGTCGGGCTCGTGGAAGACGTGCCGGCGCTCGCTGTGGCCGACCAGCACGCGGTCGGCGCCGACTTCGCGCAGCATGCGCGGCGCCAGTTCGCCGGTGAACGCGCCGTTGGCCTCGTACCAGATGTTCTGGCCGCCGACACCGAGCGGCGAACCCTGCGCGACCGCGGTGACGTCGGCCAGGTAGATCGACGGCACGAAGAACCCGACTTCGCGATCGTTGCCGTCGCCGAGCCGACCCTTCACGGTCTTGATCAGGTCCAGCGACCGCGCGCGGTCGAGGTTCATCTTCCAGTTGCCGGCGATGTACGGCTTGCGCGAACGATGCGTCACGGCGCGATGACCCCGTCGTCGAGGTGGTCCCTGGCGGCCGCGCCGGAGCGCGGCGCCGCGATGGTGCCCGTCCGCGCGTCGGCGCGGACCCAATGGCGACCGACCGCCGGCGCGAGGCGCCGCAGGTCGGCCATCAGTGCGGAGAAGGCGGCCGGCCGCAGCGCCTGCTTGCCGTCGCACAGCGCCTGCTCGGGCGCCATGTGCACTTCGATCAGCAGGCCGTCGGCGCCGGCCGCCAGCGCGGCCTTGGCCATCGGCGGCACCAGCGCCGCGTCGCCGGTGCCGTGGCTCGGGTCGACCACGATCGGCAGGTCGGTGCGGCGGCGCAGCGCCGGCACCGCGGCCAGGTCGAGCAGATAGCGCGTCGTCGGGTCGAACGAACGCACGCCGCGCTCGCACAGCACGATGTCCTCGTTGCCCTCGCGGCGGATGTACTCGGCGGCCAGCAGCAGTTCGTCGAGCGTCGCCGCAGCGCCGCGCTTCAGCAGCACCGGCCGCCGCTGGCGGCCGACTTCGCGCAGCAGCGGGAAGTTCTGCATGTTGCGGCTGCCGACCTGCAGCATCGCCGCGTGGGCGGCAACCAGCGGCACGTCGCGCGGGTCCATCACCTCGGTCACGACCGGCAGGCCGGTCAGCCGCGACGCCTCGGTCAGCAGTTCGAGGCCGGCGGCGCCGAGCCCCTGGAACGAATCGGGCGACGTGCGCGGCTTGAAGGCGCCGCCGCGCAGCACGACCGCCCCCGCCGCGGCGACCGCCTGCGCCGCGCCGAGCAGCAGTTCGCGGGTCTCGACCGCGCAGGGCCCCGCCATGACGACGAAGCCGTCGCCGCCGATCGCGAGGCCGGTGCCGAGGGTTACGGTCTTGGGCACGGAGGAGGGGTCCGGAGGCGGAGGAAAAGCCGGAAGACGATAGGCGCGCGCTGCGGAACGGTCAATCGCGCGACCCGGTCCTCGGACCGGAGCCGGCAACCGGCGGCCGCGTCAGGTCAGGCCGGCCATCAGGGCCAGCGCCGCGAACGCGGTCGACGACGTCACCATGTAGCTCGAGCCCAGGAAATCGCAGAACGATCCGTCGGCCCGCTGTGTTTCGAGCACGCGTGCCCGCAGCTGCTCCCGGTAGGCCTCGCGCCGGTCGGCGGGCAGCAGTTCGATCGCCAGGCCGCAGTAGTAGTGGCCGAAGAAGAAGAAGTAGCCGGCGTTGGCGTAGTAGGCCTCGTGCGGGATCGGCCGCATGCGGGCGACGCGCAGGAAGCGGTGGTGCTCGAAGAACCACTGCAGGCCCTGCTCGACCACCGCGTCGGTGATACCGGGGTCACCGGCGCGCCGCAGCGCCCAGTTGCAGGCCTGGATCCGGCCCAGGCTGCCCTTGACGTCGTTGATGTGTTCGCCGCCGTTCATGCGCGGCACCGGCGACAGGTCGTATTCGTAGGCGCCGTTCGGCAGCCGGCAGCGGCGCACGTAGGTCGCGGCGCGCTCGCGCGTCTCGCCGTCCGGCAGCCAGCCGAGCTGCTGCGCGAGGCCGAGCGCCGGCAGCACTGAGGCGGTCGAGAAGCTGGTCCCCCACTTCGGCCGCCGCGTGTACGGCGGGTCGTCGTAGTAGCCGAAGCCGCCCAGCGGCTCCTGGTTCTTCTGCAGCCAGCCGAAGAACTCGCGGCCGCGCTGGCCGACCGGGCCGCGCCAGTCGTCGGTCTGGAAGCGCGGATCGCGGGCCACCTCGACGGTGGCGACGCCGCCGTAGAGCCAGCCCCAGACCGCGTCGTTGTCCCAGTTGCTGCCGCGCATCGTCATGCGGCACTTGCAGAGCCAGCGCACCGCCTGGTCCAGGGCCTTGCGGCGGGCCGGCGTCTCGGGCGCCGCCAGCAGCGCCATCGTCGCGAGGCCGTGCGCAGCGACCGACCACGCGTAGTGGGTCTCGACCGCGAACGACATCTCGAACGTGGTCTCGCACGACGTCGAACCCCAGCTGCCGTCGGGGTTCTGCGTGCGGACGAAGAACTCGAGCGCGCGGTCGGCGCCGGCCCGCGCCGCTTCGCGGCTGCCGGGCGCCGGCGCCTGGGCCGCCACCAGCGCGGCGAACAGCGCGGCGCAGAGCGGCGCGTGGCGGCTCACGACTTGGCCTCGAGCTTCGCCAGCGCCTCCTGCAGGTCGCGCACGTCCTCCTCGAGGTCGGCGGTGCGTTCGGTCAGTTTGCGGGCTTCGAGTTCGAGTTCGATGCGGGCCTTCTCGACCTCGAGCTCGGCCTTGCGCTTGGCCAGCTCGGCGTCGGCGACCTTGTGCCGCAGCTCGCGCTCGCGGTTCGGCAGTTCGGTCTGCTCGAAGTGCGAGTACTCGCGCTTCTCGACGGCCAGCCGCCGGTCCGCCAGCTCCATCTCGCGGCGGCCGCGCTTCAGCACCAGCTCCTTGGTCGAACGCGCGAACTCGTCGGCCTCGTACATCGCGGTCAGTTCGCCGAGTTCGTCCTTCTGGTGCTCGGCGTAGTAGGTCGTGCCGTCGAGCGAGATCCGGCGCTGCTCGATCTCGCGCGGCTTGACGTCCTGCAGGAACACCTCGAGCTCCTTGCGCGCCACCTCGAGCTCGACGCCGGCGCGGTCGAGCGCCACCTGCACGGTCAGCGTGCGCGTCGTGCGATCGATCTCCTGCACCTGGCGCTCGACCGCGGCATGCGCGAGCTGGCGCTGCTTGTCGCGCAGCTCCTTCTGCTTGCTGCGCTTCTCGTCGGCCTTCTGCTTGGCCTCGTCGGCGGCCTTCTTCGCGGCCTCCGCGTCCTGGGCCGCCGGCGCCGCCGCGGCAGCCGCGGGCACGTTGGCCGGGGCCTCGGGCGACGTGGGCGGTGCGGCGCAACCCGACAACAGAGCGGCGAGGACGATGGCAGCGGCGGCACGGTGCGTCATACAGGCACGTATACCCACCCCGACCACCGCGGCCAGCGGGCGGCCGACCGATTCCCGGTGCCGACGCGCCGCGGCGCCGCCACCGCGGACGCGACCGTGCGGTAGCCTGTGCCGTCGCACCATGGCAGCGTTGCCGGAGCCGACCGCACCCCACCTCGACCCGACGACCTGGAGTCGGCTGGTCGACAGCCTCGACGCCGCGACGATCTTCGTCGTGATCGGCGGCTGGGTCGGCGCCCAGGCGCGCGTCGACGTGTCGATCGAGGACGTCTGGCAGGAGACGCTGTGGATGGCGTGGCGCGACCGGCTGCAGCACCAGTGGGCCGGCCTCGGACGCTACCGCGCCTGGCTGCTCGGCATCGCGCACAACCGCGTGCGCGAACTGGTGCGCAACCGCGGCCGCCAGAAGCGCGGCGGCGCGACGCCGCATGCCCGCTTCTCCGACCTCGGCGGCAACGACACGGTCGACGGCTACCTGCCGCCGCGTTCGACCACGCCGAGCCGGGTCGCCTCCAACCTCGAACGCGCGCGCCTGCTCGAGCGCGCGCTCGACGCGGTCGAACCGCCGCTGCGCGACGTCGTGCGGCTGCGCGTGTTCGAGGAACTGCCGGCGACCGAGGTCGCAGCGGCGCTCGACATCCCGCTGTCGACCTGCAAGCACCGCTTCGTGCGCGGCCTGCAGGCCTACCGCGACGAGCTGCGGCGCCTGGGCGGCGGGCAGGACGCGGAGCCGTCGGAGCCCCGGTGAAAACGGCGCCTGCCGACGACGACGGCGCGTTCGCCGACCTGCTCGAGGACCTGTTCGGGCAGCTGCTCGACGGCGACGAAGTCGACCGCGAAGCGACCGCCGCGCGCCATCCGACCGTCGCGCACCGCCTCGACGAAGCGCTGGCGCTGGCCGCCGGCGCCGCCGGCCGCCGCGCGCGCCCGCGGCCGTCGCTGCAGGGCTACGAGATCGTGCGCGAACTCGGCCGCGGCGGCATGGGCACGGTCTATCTGGCGCGGCAGGCCCAGCTCGAACGCGACGTCGCGCTGAAGGTGCTGCCGCACTCGTTCGGCGCCTCGCCGCGCAGCCGGCAGCGCTTCCTGCACGAAGCGCGCGCGCTGGCGCGCATCGACCATCCGCACGTGGTCGCGATCCACCGCATCGTCGACGACGGCGAAGTGCTGGCGTTCGAGATGGAGTTCGTCGACGGGCCGAGCCTGCAGCAGCTGCTCGACCACCTGCGCCAGCACGAGCAGCGCACGGGCCAGCCGGCGACGCTGGCACAGGTCGCCGAGCGGCTCGGCCTGCCGGCGGCACAGCTCGGCGCGCGCAACCTGACGCAGTTCTTCGTCCGGCTCGGCTCGAAGATCGCGAGTGCGCTGGCGGTCGTGCACGCGCAGGGGCTCGTGCACCGCGACCTGAAGCCGGCGAACATCCTGCTGCGGCGCAACGGCGAACCGGTGCTGGTCGACTTCGGCCTGGCGCGGCTCACCGAGCCGCACCTGACGCGCACCGGCAGTTTCGTCGGCACGCCGGTCTACTCGGCGCCCGAACAGCTGCGCGGCGAACCGACGCTCGGCCCCCCGGCCGACGTCTACGGCCTCGCAGCGACGCTGTACGAGTGCCTGACGCTGCGCACGCCGTTCGCGGGCCACACCACGACCGACCTGCTGCGCCGGATCGAGAACGGCCGCTTCCCGCCGCTGCGCCGCCTGTCGCCGCAGGCGCCGCGCGACCTCGAGACGATCCTCGCGCACGCGATGGAGGTCGACCCGGGCCGCCGCTACCCGGATGCCGGCGCGCTCGCCGACGATCTGCAGCGGCTGCAGGACCTGCAGCCGATCCACGCGCGGCCGGTCGGACCGCTGCGCCGGATCGGCAAGCTGGTGCGCCGGCAGCGCACGCCGCTGCTGGCCGGCTGCGTCGGCGCCGCGCTGGTCACGGCGCTGATGGTGCCGATCGTCGACCGCGTGCAGGCCGCCAACCGCGACCGCCACGCGGCGGCCGAGCTCGTGCGGCAGGCGCAGCAGCAGGTGTTCGCGTTCCAGGGCCGCAGCATCGCGCCGGCCCCCGGCGGCGCCGACCGCGTGGTGCCGGCGGCCGGCGACGCGGCCACCGCCGCGCTGCGCGCCGCCGTCGACAAGTACGAGCGCGCCGCGACGCTGGCCCCCGACGACGCCTCGATCCGCCGCGAGCGCGACGCCGCGCGGCTGGCGCTGTGGCTGCGCGAACTCCCGTACGCCGACAGCCTCGACCTGCAGGACGCCGTCGACGCCGAGCTGGCGGCCCGCGGCGAGGGCGTCGGGCCGCTGACGCGCGCCACCGCGCGCCGGCTGGCGCTCGGCACCCTCGACTCGGAGCCGGCCGAGGACGAACTCGGCACGGCCGACCCGGCCGACCGCGCCGCGGTCGGCCTGCTCGGCTTCCTGGTCGGCGACCTCGGCACCTGCGAACGCGCGCTGCAGTCGCTGCCACCCGAGCTGCGCGAACGGCCGCTGGTCGACGCCGCGCTGGGCCTCGTGCACCGCGCCGACGGCGTCAGCGACCTCGCCTACGTGCACCTGCTGCAGGCGCGCCGCCACTTCCCGGAGTCGACGGTGCTGCTGCTGGCGCTGGCCGACACGGCGCTCGACCTCGGCGATCTGGCGCAGGCGCGGCACTGGCTGCAGCAGCTGCCGGCGGACCGCCGCGACGAACCGCAGCAGCAGCGGCTCGAACTCGACCTGCGCGCCGGCCTCGAGCCGACGGCCGACCTGGCGGCCGACTACGAACGGCTGCGCCAGCTGGCGCCGAACGACCCGACGCCGGTGCTGCGGCTCGCACAGCTGGCGGCGCGCGCCGGCGACCTGTCGCGCGCGGCGCAGCTGCTCGACAGCGCGATCGGCCAGTGGCCGCGGCTGGCGCGCCTGCGGCTCGAACGCGCGCGCCTGGCGCTGCAGCAGCGCGACCTCGCCGCCTACGGCCGCCAGGCGCTGGCCGCGCTCGACCAGGACTTCGGCCGCAACCGCTCGCGCGGCACCCGCGCCGACCTGCTCGAGATCCTGCGGCTGGGCGGCCTCGACCGCCTGCGCGCACAGGCCCTGGTCGAGACCGACTCGTCGTCGACCGGCCGCACGCTGCTCGGTGGCGAACTGCCGATCCGCAGCTTCGTGCCGCCGTGGCTCGCCGACAACTTCGCCGCCACGCTGCCGCTGCTGCACGCGGTCGAACGGCAGACGCGGGCGTTCGTCGCCGCCCAGGCCGCCTACCGCGATCCGCCCGGCCGGCAGATGGTCGCGGCGGCGCTGCTGTGCGCACGGCTGCCACTGCCGCCGGCGGCGCGCTGCGTCGCCGCGTGGTGGCCGCCCCTCGCGGCCCGGTTCGGCAACGTGATGCTGCCGCTGCTGCAACAGCTGCGCATGACGCTGTCGTACCGCGACTGGGTGTTCCTGGAGCCGCAGCCGGTCGCAGCGGCGGCCGATCTGCCGCCGGAACTGCTGCTGGGCCACGCCCTGTGCACGGTCGACGACGTGACCGGCGACGGCAACGACGACGTGCTGGCCGCCGCGGTCAACAGCGGCGCGCCGGACAGCACCGGCCGCGTGCTGGTGGTCGACGGCCGCACGGCGACCGTGGTCGCGACGCTGGCCGGTGAGGGCCGCGACCACATGTTCGGCTACGCGCTGGCGATCGTCGGCGACGTCGACGGCGACGGCCGGCGCGACTGGCTGGTCGGTGCGCCGGCCGGCACGCAGCACACGACGTTCGGCATCGCCGAGCTGTGGTCCAGCGGCACGCGGCAGCGGCTGGCGCGGCTGGAAGGCGCGCTGGCGTCGTACGGCGTCGCGGTGGCGGCGCTCGACGACGTCGACGGCGACGGCACCGACGACTTCGCGGTCGCGGCCTCACCGCTGCTGCGCAACACGGCCGGCCAGGGCTTCGTCTGCATCCACTCGGGCCGCACGCGCGGCCTCCTGCGCACGCTCGCGAACGACGTCGCCGGGGTCTGGTTCGGCGCCTGCCTCGCGGCGACCGGCGACGTCGACGGCGACGGCCATCGCGACCTGCTGGTCGGCGGCAACTACGGCGAGGCCCCCGGCCTCGTGCGGCTCTACTCGTCGGGCACCGGCGCGGTGCTGCACACCTGGACCGACGACGATCCGGACCACGGCTTCGGCACCACGGTGCTCGGCACCGGCGACCTCGACCACGACTCGGTCGACGACGTCGCGATCGCCGCCGTGCGGCCCACCACCGCGACCGACCGCGACGAGGTGCACCTCTACTCCGGCCGCACCGGCGCCCGCCTCGTCACGCTGGTCGGACCGACGCCGGGCAGCCGGTTCGGCACCACGCTGGTGCGGTTCCAGCTGGCGCCCGGCGAACACGGCCTCGCGGTCGGCGCGCCGGCCGGCGGTTTCGCCGGCACCGGGGCGATCGAGTTCTACACGCCGCAGGGGCTGGCGCTGTCGACGGTCGCCGGGCCGCTGCCGTCGCCGCGCTTCGGCACCGCGCTGGCGGCGACCAACGACGTCGACGGCGACGGGCGGGCGGAGCTGTTCGCCGCCAGCCCCGGCAACGGCCCCGCGGCATCGATCTGGCGCCTGTCGTCCGGCCAGCTGCGCTGGGAATTTCGCCGCTGATGCGGGGCGCCGTTGGCCGTCCGGCCGGATTCGGCTCCTTACCGGTCGGACATCCCGCCATGAAGACCCATTTGCTCGGGGCAATCGCCCTCTCCGTCACTTCCCTCTCCGCCCAGTGGACCCAGGTCGCTCCGGCGACGTCGCCGTCGGCACGCGCCGGCGCCGCGATGGCCAGCGACACCGGCATCGTGCTGTTCGGTGGCGACACCGGCGGCTTCTCGCCGAGCAACGAGACCTGGACCTACGACGGCAACAACTGGAGCCAGCCGGTGCTGGCCGGCCCTGGTCCGAGTGGGCGCGCGGGCGCCGAGATGGTCTACGCCGCGAACCTCGGCGTCTACGTGCTCTACGGCGGCCTGAACTCGAGCTTCTTCGGCGGCGCGTCGAAGGACGAGACCTGGCTGTTCGACCCGAGCGCCAACAGCTGGTCGCAGCCGCCGCTGGTCGGCGCGACGCCGGGCGGCACCGGCCTGTTCGGCATGAGCTACGACGCGCTGAACGGCCGCGTCGTGATCTACGGCGGCCTGCCGAACAACTTCTTCCCGATCGACAGCGACCAGACCTGGGAGTTCGACGGCACCGGCTGGACGCAGCACGCGGTGTTCCCGGCGACCAACCCGGGCCCGCTCGAGCGGCCGGCGATGTGCTTCCACGCCGGCATCGGCCGCACGGTGCTGTTCGGCGGCATCGACGTGCAGGGCTTCTGGAACGACAACACGTGGGCCTACGACGGCGCCACGCACACCTGGTCGGTGCTGCCGGTCTCCGGCCCGAAGCCGGCCGCGCGCACGGGCGCGAAGATGGCCTACGACGCGCTGCGCGGCGTCTGCGTGCTGACCGGCGGTGCGGACCCGAACGACATGACGGGCAACGCCTACTTCACCGACACGTGGGAGTTCGACGGCGCGACCTGGACCCAGGTGTCGACGTCGATCACCGACCCGCACCTGACCGGCATGATGGCCTGGCTGCCCGGTGACAACCGCATGGTGCAGTTCGGCGGCATCCACTACCCGACGTTCACCTACCGCGGCGCGACGTGGGAGTGGGAGACCGGTACGTTCGGCTCCGGCTGCGCCGGCACCAACGGCACGCCGTCGTTGTCGGTCAGCGGTTCGCCGCGCCTCGGCCAGTCCTGGACCGTCACCGCGAACGACCTGAACCCGTCGCTGAACGCCGGCGTCGTGGTGTTCGGCTTCGTCGCGCTGCCGGGCATCGACCTCGGCCCGATCCTGAACATGCCCGGCTGCCTCGCGTTCACGACGCCGGACGTGCTGACGTCGCTGCTGATCGGCAGCGGCGGTTCGTTCCAGTGGACCTGGCCGTCCGTCAGCGGCGCCGTCGGTGACCACTTCCACGCCCAGGCGTTGTGCCTGGATCCGACGGTCAACGCGTTCGGCTTCACGATCTCGAACGCGATCTCGATCACGGTGGGCTCCTGAGCCCCTGCTGACCCCCTGCACCGGAGGCATCCGAACATGGCAACGGCACGCGGTCTCGGCATCCTGTCGCTTCTCGCCACCGCGGCCGCGCTGCCGGCGCAGTGGGGCTTCGTCACCACGGCGCAGCCGCCCGGCGACCGCGCCGGGGCATCGATGGTGTTCGACGTCGCGACCAACCGCATGCTGCTGTTCGGCGGCAACGCGACCAGCGAGCTGTGGAGCTTCGCCAACGGCGGCTGGACGCAACTGACGCCGTCGACCACGCCGTCGCCGCGGGCGCGCTGCACGCTGGCGAACGACCCGATCGGCGGCCAGGTGCTGCTCTACGGCGGACTCGGCGGCTCGCAGTTCGCGCTCGACGACACCTGGACCTGGACCGGCACCGACTGGCAGCAGGTGTCGGCGGCGGCGACGCCGGGCGGCCTCTACCGCCACGCGATGGCGTTCGACGGCGCGCGCCAGGTCTTCGTCGTCTACGGCGGCCGCTACAACAGCTGGATGCCGGGCCAGGCGCTGGCCGGCACCTACGAGTTCGCGAACGGCACCTGGACCACGATGCTGCCGGTCACGTCGCCGCCGGGCCTGGTCGACGCCGCGATGGCGTACCTCTACACGCAGGGAGTCATGGTGCTGTTCGGCGGTGAAGACCCGAGCAGCACCGCGATCGGCGACACCTGGCTCTACGACGGCACCACCTGGACGCAGTTCGTCGGCTCGGGCCCGCAGCCGCCGGCGCGCGTCGCGGCGCGCATGGTGCCGGTGCTGAGCCGCGGCGTCGTGATGCTGAGCGGCGGCCTCGATCCGGTGACGATGCAGATCTTCAACGACACCTGGGAGTTCGACGGCACCACGTGGCGCGAGGTGACCGGCGTCTACGCCGGCATGTATCCGCCGCGGCACGACTTCGCGATGGCGCACGACATCGTGCGCGACCGCGTCGTCGCGTTCGGCGGCGAGATCCAGAACGGCGGCCTGCGCAGCGACACCTGGGAGTACGGCGCCCAGTTCCAGCCGTTCGGCCTGTCGTGCCTGGGCTCGGCCGGCGCACCGCAGCTGGCGCTCGGCGCGCTGCCGCGCATCGGCACGACCTGCGTGGTCGACCTGCAGAACCTCGTGCCGACGATGCCGGTCGCGGCGATGGCCGTCGGCCTCAGCCGCACGCAGTGGCCGCTCGGCAACCTGCCGGCGCTGCTGACGCCGCTCGGGATGACGGGCTGCCGCGCCTACACCAGCGCCGAGCTGATCGTGCCGCTGGTGGCCAGCGCCGGCACCGCGAGCTGGAGCTTCACGTTCCCGACCTCGGCGAGCCTGTTCGGCGACACCTACCACCTGCAGGGCCTGTCGCTGGATCCGAACTGGAACCCGGCCTGGCTGGTGACCAGCAACGCCGCGACGCTGATCGTCGGTCACTGACGCGGCGGCGGCGGCGCAGGTTCGGCGGATTCCGCCGGCCGAACCGGCCGGAACGGCGCCTTGGCGGGACCGTCTTCGCCGAGGCTCCGCATGCGCACCCGACTATCCGCCGCCACCCTGGTCCTGTTCGCCGCCGCCACCACGCTGACCGCCCAGTGGGAGCAGAACACCACCGCGAACGGCCCGACGGCGCGCCGCAGTGCCGCGATGGCGTTCGTGCCCGGCACCGGCGGCCTGGTGCTGTTCGGCGGTTTTGCCGGCGCCGGGCTCAGCAACCAGACCTGGCTCTACGACGGCGCCGACTGGACCCTGCTGGCGCCGGCGACGAGCCCGACCGGGCGCGCCGAGATGGAGCTCGTCTATGACTTGGTGCGCAACCGCGCCGTGATGTACGGCGGCCTCGCGACCAACATCTCGGTGCCGCCGCCGTCGAACGAGACGTGGGAGTTCGACGGTTCGTCGTGGCTGCAGGCCACCCCCGCGACCAACCCGGGCCCGCGCTACCGGCACGGCCTGGCGTTCGATTCGCTGCGCAACCGCACGGTGCTCTACGGCGGCGCGACGAGCCAGTTGCTCGGCAGCACGACGAACCAGACCTGGGAGTACGACGGCACCAACTGGACCCAGAGGACGCCGGCCCAGAACCCGGGGCCGCTGGACCGACCGGCGATGTGCTACGCCGACGGGATGGCCCGGACCGTGCTGTTCGGCGGCAACCAGGGCAGCACGCTGTCGGACCAGACCTGGCTCTGGGACGGCACCAGCTGGATCCAGCTGGTGGTCACGGGCCCGAAGCCGTCGGCGCGCATCGGCGCGAAGATGGTCTACGACCCCGTGCGCGACGTCTGCGTGCTGATGGGCGGCCAGGACGCCAGCGGCGTCCTGAACGACACGTGGGAGTTCGACGGCGCGTTCTGGACCCAGCAGCCGACGCTGCCGCAGGCGGGCCGCGACCACGCGATGGCGTTCCTGACGACGACGCGGCAGGTCGTGCGCTTCGGCGGCTTCGTCGCGGCACCGAACTCCGTGTCGGCCGAGACGTGGGAATTCGGCGCGCGCTGGCGGGCGTACGGCACCGGCTGCGCCGGCTCGCTCGGCGTGCCGGCACTGACGATGCCCGACGCGGGCCGCCTCGGTGGCGCGTTCACGCTCGACGTCGCCAACGCGCCGCTGCTCGCCGTGCTGGCGCTCGGCCTCGTGCAACTGACGCCGCCGGGCTTCCCGCTCGACGGCCTCGGCATGCTCGGCTGCTCCGGCTACCTGATCCCCGACCTGCTGATCAACGTGCCGACCAGCGGTGGCATCGCCACCTGGACCTGGACGCCGGTCAGCGGCGTGGTCGGCGACCGGATCTTCGCGCAGGCGCTGAGCCTCGACCCCGGCATCAACCCCGCGTGGCTGGTCGGGTCCAACGCCGTCGCGGCGACGCTCGGTTACTGACCGGCCCTGGCCAGCCGCGCCCGGCCGCTGCACACTGCGGCGATGCGGCGGCGCGTGCTCCCCTACCTGGCGTTCGTGCTGGCGTTCGCTCTGGCGAACGTTCTGCACGGCCTCGGCGGCAGCGAGGTCACGCACTCGACGATCTGGTTGCCGAGCGGCGTCGCGATCGCTGGCGTCTGGCTCCTGGGTCCGCGCTCGGTCGGCGTCGTGCTCGGCTGCGCACTCGCGCAGCGGCTCGCCACCGGCAACGCGTGGCTGGCGTCGTGCTTCGGCGCGCTCGGCGCGGCCGGCGAGGCGCTGCTCGGCCGGTTCGTGCTCGACCGCTGCCGCACCCAGCGCGACTTCGCGCGCGTGCGCGACGTGCTGGCGCTGTTCGCCGCCGCCGCGATCGCGCCGGTAGCCAGCGTCGCGTGCTCGGCGCTGGCGCGCACCGTGGTCGGCTACGGCCCGCAGGTATCCGGCTACGACGGCTGGTGGCGCATGAACGCGCTCGGTGTGCTGGTGGTGGTGCCGCTGGCGACGACCTGGTCGACCGCGCGCTCGCTGCCGTCGCTGCGCTCGGCCGCCGAAGCGGCCGCGATCGCCGTCGCCGTCGTCGCCGTGTTGTGGGCCGTGATGGTCCGCATGGAGCCGTCGCTGAGTTCGGTGACGCTGCTCTACGCGCTGCTGCCGCTGGCCCTCTACGCGGCGCTGCGGGTCGGCCAGCGCGGCGCGACGGCGACCGCGTCGTGCACCGCGATGGCGGTCTACCTGCTGTCGAGCCACGGCCACGGGCCGTTCGGCCTGACGGCCGTGCCGGACCGCTACATCCCGATCCAGCTGTTCGAGCTGACGCTGCTGGTGGTGCCGCTGCTGTTCGGCAGCCTCGCCGCCGAACGCCACTACTCGGCCCAGCAGTGGAGCCGCAGCGAAGACCTGCGCACCGCGCTGCTGTCGGTGCTGCCCGACGTGTTGTACCGGATCCGCCGCGACGGCACCGTCGTCGACGCGATCGCGCCCATGGGCGTGGCGCTGCCGACGCCGCGCGAAGCGCTGCTCGGCCAGCGTCTCGACGCGCTGATGGCGCCGGACCTCGCCGCCCGCATGCACGCGGCGATCCGGCACACGCTGCAGCACGGCCGCGCCGAAGCGATCGAGTACCAGTCGCAGGCGCCGACGCCGTCGCTGGTGCGCGAGGCGCGCTTCACGCGGCTCGCCGACGACGAGGTGCTGGTCGTCGTGCGCGACATCACCGATCGGGCGCGCGCCGAAGCGGCCCTGGCACTGCAGGCGCGCGTGCTCGAACGCATCGCCACCGGCCGGCCGCTGCCGGAGGTGTTCGCGAAGATCGTGCGCGGCCTCGAGGCCAGTATCCCGCGCAGCCAGTGTTCGATCCTGATGCTGCGCGGCCGCCATCTGCGGCTCGGCCACGGCGCGTCGCTGCCCGAGGTCTACAACCGCGCCATCGACGGCTTCGAGATCGGCCCGCGGCGCGGCACCTGCGGCACGGCGGCGCACGAGAACCGCACCGTCGTGACCGCCGACATCGCCAGCGACCCGGCCTGGGAGTCGGCCCGCTCGCTGGCGCTGGCGAACGGCCTGCGCGCCTGTTGGTCGGTGCCGATCCGCGCCGCGGACGGCACGGTGCTGGGCACGTTCGCGATGTACCACGACGCACCGCGGCAGCCGACCGCGCTGGAGATCGGTCTGGTCGAACGCGCCGCGGTGCTGGCCGGCATCGCGATCGAACGCGAGCAGCACGAGCAGCTGCTGACGTCGATCCAGCGCCACGTCGCGGAGGGTCTGTTCCGCTGCGTGCCCGGCCACGGCATCGCCTACTGCAATGCAGCGTTCGCGACGATGTTCGGCTACGAATCGCCGGAACACCTGCTCGCGGCCGTGCGCGCCGACGCCGATCTGCCGCCGGCCCACCGCGCCGACCTGCTGTCGCTCGGCGAACCCGCCGGCGCCGGCCAGCCGCAGGAGATCGTGCTGCACCGGCGCGACGGCACCGGGTTCTGGGCGCTGGTCTCGCGCACGCTGGTGCGCGACCTCGACGACGGCGCCGGCGCGTTCGTCGGCGCGATCGCCGACGTGACCGGCCGCCGCGCACTCGAAGAGCAGCTGCGGCAGGCGCAGAAGATGGAGGCAATCGGCCAGCTGGCCGGCGGCATCGCGCACGACTTCAACAACCTGCTGACCGCGATCTCCGGCTACGCCAGTTCGCTCGGCGAATCGCTGGCGGCCGACGATCCGCGCCGCAACGACGTGCGCGGTGTGCTCGACGCCGCGGCGCGGGCCGCCGGCCTGACGGGGCAGCTGCTCGCGTTCAGCCGGCAGCAGGTGCTGACGCCGCGCGTGCTCGACCTGACCGAAGTCGTCGACGACCTGGCCGGCCTGCTGGGACGCCTGATCGGCGCGCAGATCACGCTGCAGCGCGAGCACGCGTCGCGACCGGTGCCGGTGCGCGTCGACCGCACACAGATGGAGCAGGTGCTGCTGAACCTGGCGCTGAACGCGCGCGACGCGATGCCGGACGGCGGCACACTGTGCATCGGCACGTCGGTCGGCGCGGTCGATGCCGGGCCGGACGCCGCGCGCGGCACCACCGGGTCGCACGCGCTGCTGTGGGTCCGCGACACCGGCGTCGGCATGGACGCCGAACGCCGCGCCCAGGCGTTCCTGCCGTTCTTCACGACCAAGGCACCCGGCAAGGGCACCGGTCTCGGCCTCGCGACCGTCCACGGCATCGTGCGCCAGAGCGGCGGCGACGCCTGGATCGACAGCGCGCCCGGCGCCGGCACGACCGTGTGGATCCGGCTGCCACTGGCGAACGAAGCCGCGCTGCCCACGCCGGCCGCCGAACCGCCGACCGCGACCGGCACCGCGACGATCCTGCTGGTCGAGGACGAACCGCTGGTGCGCGAACTGGTGCACCGCTCGCTGGCGCGCGCCGGCCACCACGTGCTGGTCGCCGACGACGGCGAGGCGGCACTGCAGCTGGTGCGGCAGCATCAGGGCCGGATCGACCTCCTGATCACCGACGTCGTGATGCCGGGGCTCGGCGGCCGCGACCTCGCGGCGCGGCTCGGCGCCGAGCGGCCCGGGCTGCCGGTGCTGTTCGTGTCGGGGTTCACCGGCGACGAGACCGACCTCGAACTCGGTGGCAGTTCGCAGCTGCTGCCGAAGCCGTTCTCGGTACCGCAGCTGATGGCAGCCGTGCACGACCTGCTGCACGCGACCGCGCGTTGATCGACGCCGACCGGCGGTGCCGCTACACCTTCGCGCATGCGCATCCTGCCGTGCTCGCTGGTCGCCGTCGTGCTCGCGACGGCCTGTGCCACCCACCGCTCACCGGAGACCGCCGCCGCCGGCACCTGGGCGATCGCGATCCACGGCGGCGCCGGCACGCTCGGCCGCGACGCGCCGGCGGCCGAACTGCAGGCCTACCGCGACGCGCTGCAGCAGGTGCTCGAACTGGGCCGCGCGCGGCTCGCGAACGGCGACGCGGCGCTCGACGTCTGCGAGGCCGTCGTGCGGCTGCTCGAGGACGACCCGAAGTTCAACGCCGGCAAGGGTGCTGCCTGCAACGAGGCCGGCGGCCACGAACTCGACGCCGCGGTGATGGACGGCAGCACGATGGGCTACGGCGCCGTCGCCGGCGTGCGCACCGTGAAGAACCCGGTGTCGCTGGCGCGCCTGGTGATGGAACGCACGCGGCACGTGCTGCTGATGGGCGACGGCGCCGAGCGCTTCGCCGACACGGTCGCGGTCGAGCGCGTGCCGAACGAGTGGTTCACGACACCGCAGCGCCGCGCGATGCTCGACGAGGTGCTGCGCGAACGCGCCGCGGCGGTGCCCGGCGCCGGCAAGGGCACGGTCGGCTGCGTCGCGCTGGACCAGGCCGGCCGGCTCGCCGCGGCGACCAGCACGGGCGGCCTGACCGGCAAGCGCTACGGCCGCATCGGCGACTCACCGATCGCCGGCGCCGGCACCTACGCCAACGCCTGGGCCGCGATCAGCGGCACCGGCACCGGCGAGCAGTTCCTGCGCCACACGGTGGCGCGCACGATCGCCGCGCGCATGGAGTTCGCCGGCGAGGACCTCGCGACCGCCGCCAGGGCGGTCGTGCTGCACACGCTGAACCCCGACGACGGCGGCGTCGTCGCGGTCGACGCGGCCGGCAACGCGTTCGCGGTCTACAACAGCGACGGCATGTACCGCGCGCTGGCCGACAGCCGCGGCCGCCACGAAGTCGCGATCTTCGAACGATGAACCCGCTGCGACCGACCCTGTTCGCGCTGCTGCTCGCGGCCCTGTTCGCGGCCTGCGCCGCACCGGCGCCGGCACCGGCAGCACCGCCGGCCGCGGCCGGCACGCTGCTGCTGATCGGCGGCGGGCTCGACGACGACTGCCGCGACGTGTTCACGCGCCTGTTGGCGCTGGCCGCGCGGCCCGGCCCCCCGCACGTCGTCGTCGTGACCGCCGCGACCGGCGACCAGGAGGACGTCTGGCAGGGCAAACTCGCGGCGCTGCGCACGTGGGCGCCGACGCTGCCGGTCGAGGTCGTGCGGCGCGAGACGCCGACCGCCGCGACCGTCGCCGCGATCGACCGCGCCACCGCGCTGCTGTTCACCGGCGGCGACCAGAGCCGCATCACCGCGCGCTACCGGCCCGACGGCGCCGACACGCCCGAACGGCAGGCGATGCTGCGGCTGCTGCAGCGCGGCGGCGTCGTCGCCGGCGCCAGCGCCGGCTGCGCGATGCAGGGCGAACGCATGCTGCTCGGCGGCGACAGCACGGCCGCGCTCGGGCCCGAGGGGCCGCGCGTCGGCCCGGGCATGGGGTTCGTCACCGACCTGGTCACCGACTCGCACTTCTTCGAACGCGACCGCCTCGGCCGGCTGGTCGCCGCCCTCGAACAGAGCGACACGCGGCTCGGCATCGGCGTCGGCGAGGACGCCTGCGTCGAGATCGACCTCGGCACAGGCCTGCTGCGCGGCATCGGCCCGCGCGACTCGCTGCTGGTCGACGTCGGCGGCCTGGTGCGCGACGGCGCCCACCGCCGCGCCGTGCACGCGCGCTGCATCGGCCCCGACACCGTCGTCGACCTGCGGGCCCTCGCCGCGCGGCAGCCGCAGCCGGGCGCGCGGCCCGCGGCGGCGCCGGTCGAACAGCGCGAAGTCGAACCGGGCCAGGACCGCCAGCTCGCGTCGTGGCGCCTGTGCCGCGCCGCCGCGCACGGCCCGCAGGCGCTGACGCTGGCCGGGCACCGCCTGGTCGCGTGGCCCGCCGCCGACGGCGGCGTCACGCTCGACGTCGAAGTCACGGAACCCTGAACCGGCCGCGGCCGCAGCTCGCCCGGCCTCAGCGCCCGGCGGCCGACTTGCCGCGCATCGGCAACCGCACCTGGTAGGCGCCCGACGCCGCCGAAGGCGCGAGTTCGAGCAGTTCGCGGTTCTCGGCTTCCTCGAGCAGTTCGTTGAACGACCGGTAGCCGTAGTAGCTCTCGTTGAAGCCGGGCTTCCGCCGCTTCAGCGCCTGCTTGATCATCGAGCCCCAGATCGTCTCGTCGCTGCCGCGCTCGGCGATCAACGCTTCCATCGTCTCGAGGATCAGATCGAGCGCCTCGGCGATCCGGTCGTCGCCCTCGCGCTTCGGGCCGTCGCCGGCCCGCCCGCCGCTGCGCGTCGGCGCCTTCAGCTTGCGCGCCGGCTTCTCGCGCACGAGGTCGTCGTAGTAGAGGAACTCGTCGCAGTTGGCGATCAGCAGCTCGCTGGTCGAGTTCTTGACGCCGACGCCGATCACCTTCTTGTCGTTCTCGCGCAGCTTGCTGACCAGCGGCGAGAAGTCCGAGTCGCCGCTCAAGATCACGAACGTGTCGACGTGCGGCTTCGTGTGGCAGAAGTCGAGCGCGTCGACGACCAGCCGGATGTCGGCCGAGTTCTTGCCGGACATGCGCCGGTGCGGGATCTCGATCAGCTCGAACGCCGCCTCGTGCATCGCGGCCTTGAACGCCTTGTAGCGCTCCCAGTCGCAGTAGGCCTTCTTCAACACGATGTTGCCCTTCAGCAGCAACCGGTCGAGGACCTTGTCGATGTCGAACTTGGAGTACTTGGCGTCGGCGACACCGAGCGCGACGTTCTCGAAATCGCAGAACACGGCCATGTTGGCCGTGCCGGGCTGGGAACTCATGGCGCAATCGTATGCTGCGCGGCGCCGCGGGCCACTTCCTTCTCCGCGGTCGCGTGCGCATGCTGCGCGCCGATGCACGCCGTCGACCACGTGTTCGTGTTCTGCCGCACCGACGCACCGGAGCAGCGGCGCCTCGTCGACCTCGGGCTCTGCATCGGCGTGCGCCGCGAGCACCGTGGCCAGGGCACCGCGAACGTCTGCTTCGGTTTCGCCGACGCCTACCTCGAACTGCTGTGGCTCGCCGACGACGCGGCCGCGCGCGACCGGCACGTCAAGCCGCTCGGCCTGCACGAGCGCGCGCGCTGGCGCGAGACCGCGGCGTCGCCGTTCGGCGTCTGCGTGCGTCCGACCCCGGCCGGCGCGCCGCCGCCGTTCGCGGCCTGGCCCTACGCGCCGGCGTGGCTGCCGCCGGACCTGCGCATCGACATGGCGTGCAACAGCGGCGTGCTCGGCGAGCCGCTGCTGTTCGCGATCGACCGGCCGTTCGTGCCGTTCGGCGTGCCGCACCGCGCGGCCGACCGGCGGCTCCGCGAAGTCGTGCTGACGGTGCCCGACCTGGCGCCGATGTCGAGCCTGCGCGAGGTCGCGGTGCCCGGCCTGCGCTTCGTCGACGGCCCGGCGCACGCGCTCGAACTGGTGTTCGACGGCGCGCGCGGCGACCGGCTCGACCTCGGCCCGGACCTGCCGGTCGTGCTGCGCCTGTGATCGGCGCCGGTCACTTCTTCTTGCCGCCGGCCGGCGGCTCCTGGCCGACGATGCCGTAGCGCTCGGCCAGGAAGTTCCACGAGTCGGCGCCGAAGTGCGCATCGCGGTAGTCGATGCCGGCACCCTCCTCGACGTTCATGATCTCGACCGGATCGTCGGTGACGTGGCCGAGGCCGCACAGGTGGCCGACCTCGTGCGCCAGCGTCAGCGCCATCGACCCGGCGTAGCCGTTGATCAGCGCGCGGATCAGTTCGCTGCGCTTGTCGCGGGCCCGGTCGGTGCCGAAGTGGTAGCTGCCGTCGAGGTAGCAGCGATCCGCCGGCTCGAGCGCCGGGTCCAGCGCGTGCGGCTGGAAGATCGTGCGGCGGATGAACGCGGTGTAGACGCGGCAGTAGGTGCCGAACGCCTCGCCGCCGGCACCGGTGTGGTCGCCGCCGAAGCGGGCCGGCCAGAGCCGCTGCTTCTTCCGTTCGCGTTCGGCCGGGTCGACGTGCGCCGCGAACGACACGCGCAGGCTCTTGCCCGGGATGCCGGTGCCGTCCTCGCGCCGGCCGAACTTCGTCGATGCGATCGCCAGCACGCGCGCCAGGATCTCCTCGCGCACCAGATGGTCGGCGATCGGGTCCTTGCCGCCGGTCGACAGCCCGAGCAGCCGCAGGTCCTCCTCGTCGCTGTCGAAGCCGGGGTCGTCGGGGCCGGCCCACAGGCACAGCACCCACTGCGCGCCGGGCTCGAACACGAACTGGCGCGTGCGCCAGGTGCCGAACGGCTCGCCGATCTCGCGCTGCGGACCGGCGCCGGCCGTGGTCTGCGGTCCGGCCGACGTCGCCGGCTGCGCGTCGAGCGCCGCCAGCGCCACGACCGGCGGCGCGTAGGGCACCGTCGCCGTGCCGTCGAGCGCCCACAGCGACAGCGGCGCCGCGATGCCGTCGTTCGCCTTGTCGAACGGCACGCGGCCGCGGGCGCCTTCGACCACGACCGACAGCAGCGCCTTGCGCCACAGCTTCGGGTCGCGGTTGTCGGCGGCGTCGACGGCGCGCGCGACCGCCGAGACGCCCTCGTGGCCCTCGGCGGCGCCGTGGCCCGGCACCCCGTGCGCGGCCTCGTAGCTGCGGCGGAACTCGTTGGCGGTGCCGAGCTGCGCCGGCGACTGGCCGAGGATCACGAACAGCGGCCGCGCCAGCGCGCGCGTCGCGGCGCCGAACGCGCGCGGCGTCAGCACGACGGGCAGCGGGTCGGCGCCGAGCACCTCGGTCACGAACCGCGCCGCCGCGACCGGGTCGGCGTCGAGCAGCAGCAGGTGCGGCCGGCCGCTCTTCTCGAGCAGCTTCGGCCACGCCTTGGCGTTCTGGCCGACGTCGTGCTGCCACAACAGCCGCGTCGGCGCCGTCAGGCCGCCGGTGCCGAGCACGCGCTCGAGGTCCTTGGCCGCCTTGTCGCCGTCGCGGACCAGCCCGACGTACTGCATGCAGAACGTCTCGGCGCAGGCGCCGTCGAGAGCCTTCGCGATCGCCGTCGGCAAGGCCACGTGCGCGACGACGGGCAGCTTGCCCTGGGCGATGCGGCGCACGACCGGCAGCAGCGCCGCATCCGGGGCCGCGACCACCGCCACCGCGCCGGCGGCCTGCAGTTCGCCGATCGCCGCCGCGACCTGCGCCGGTTCGCCGGCCGCCACCTCGACCAGCTCGACCGGTGCGCCGTCGACGCCGCCGGCGGCGGTCAGCGCCGCGGCGGCGGCCCGCGCGCCGAGCACGAACGGCGACGGCTCGGCGGCCGCGGTCACCGGCGCCAGCACGCCGATCCGGAGCGGCTCCTGCGGCGGGGCAAGGGCGAACAGCAGCGACGGCACCAGCGCGGGCAGCATGGCCGCGCAGGATACCGACCGCGCACCTCAACCGGGCGGTGCGTCGACGATCGTCGCGGCGCCGACCGGTTTGACCGGCACCTGCACGACCGGCAGGTCCATCACGCGGTCGGCTGCGCCGGTCGCCAGCGCCTGCAGCGACGGGCCGCAGATGCGCGCCTGGCACGGCCCCATACCGGCCCGGCAGCCGACCTTGATCGCGCGCGCCGAACCGCCGTGCACCGCCGCCGCCGCCTGGGCGCGCTGCAGCGGCACGTCCTCGCAGCGGCAGACGATCGTGTCCGGCGTCGCCAGCGCATGCAGCCCCGGCAGCGGCGCGAACGCGCGCAGCAGCGCGTCGGCGGCGCGGCGTTCGGCGGCGACGCGGCGCGGCAGCGCGGCGCCGAGTTGCACCGTGCCGCGGTCGGCGAGGATCGCGGCGGCCGCAAGTTCGCCTTCGGCCGCCGCGACCTGCGCGCCACCGATGCCGCAGATCTCGCCGGCGGCGTAGACCGAGGCCACCGACGTGCGCTGCGCCGCGTCGACCTCGAGCCGGTGGCCGCCGCGCACCGCGTCGTGGCGCGCCGCGCAGCCGAGCCGCAGCCCGAGCTCGATCGACGGCACGAGGCCGAACCCGACCGCGACCAGGTCGACCGCGAGCGTGCGCTCGCTGCCGCGCACGGGCCGGCCGTCGGCGGTGACCCGGCCGACCACGGCCCGCTGCACGCGGCCGTCGCCGTCGCAGGCGAACACCGTGTGCCCCCAGCGCAACCGCACGCCCGCCGCCAGCAGCCGGCGCGCGTACCAGAACGCCTCGCGCCGGCGCGCCCCGTTGCCGAGCACGCGCGGCAGCGCGCGCAGCGCCGGCCAGCGCGGCGCGGCCTCCAGCGCGGCCACGACCTCGACACCGGCGGCCACGAGCGCAGTGATCGTCGGCAGCAACAGCGGCCCCGAACCGGCCACCAGCGCGCGCCGGCCCGGCGCGACGCCGAAGCCGCGCACCATCACCTGCACGGCGCCGGCCGTGACGACGCCCGGCAGCGTCCAGCCGGGGAACGGGATGCAGCGGTCGTAGGCGCCGGGCGCCAGCACGATCTCGCGGCAGCGCACGAGCCACGACGCACCGTCGCGCTCGAACCACAGGCGGCCGGGCTGCGCGTCCCAGACGGTCGCTCCCGCGCACCAGACGATCGGCAGCGCCGCGGCGGCGGCCAGCAGTTCGTGGCCAGCATGATGGCTCGGCGGCTCGCCGCCGGGCAGCGCCGGCGCACCGGGCGGCGCCTGCCGAAAGATCTGGCCGCCGGGCTGCGGCGCCTCGTCGAGCACGACCACGCGCAGGCCCGCCGCCGCGAGCCGCCGCGCCGCCGCGAGCCCGGCCGGTCCGGCCCCTATGACACCGACGTCGGCATCGAGCACGCGCGCCTCGCTCACGGCCGGCCTCCGGGTTCGACCTGCATGCCGTCGCGCACGACGGTCGTGCAGGCGCGGACCGTGGCGCCGTCGACGCGGCACAGGCACTCGAAGCAGACGCCCATGTTGCAGAACACGCCGCGCGGCGCGCCGTCGCGGCTGCTGGCACGCAGCGCGACCGCGCCGTCGCGCCACAGCGCCATCGCGATCGTGTCGCCGGCGCGCGCCGCGACCGGGCGCCCGGCGAAGCGGAACTGCACCACCGCGCGTCCGTCGGCGCCGTTCACGCGCAGAACCTCGCCGGCAGGTACGGCTGCGGGTCGACGTCGCACGGCACGCCGACGACCTGCTGCGCCAGCAGGCGCCCGGTGATCGGCCCCAGCGTGATGCCGAGCCCTTCGTGGCCCGCCGCGATCCACAGGCCGCGCACCGGCGGCCACGGCCCGATCAGCGGGTGTTTGTCGATCGCGTACGGCCGCAGCCCGACCCAGGTGCGCACGATCGGCGCCGCGGCCAGCCCCGGCGCGTAACGGATCGCTCGCTGCAGCGACCGGCGCAGCAGCTGCGGGTTCAGTGTGCGGTCCATGCCGCGGAACTGGCGCGTGCTGCCGATCAGGCAGCTGCCGTTCGACTGCGGCTGCACGTTGACCGCGTGGCCGCCCGGATCGTCGGTGCGCGTCGGATCGACCGCGGCGGCACCGTGCGCGAACCGCAGGTAGCTGACCTCGAGCAGCTGCGTGCGCACCGGCGTCGTCCAGTGCGCCGTCACCGCCAGGTTGCCGGCGCGCGGGAAGATCGGCAGCCGCGGCGCGCCGCACAGTTCCGCCAGCGCCGGCGCCCAGACGCCGGTCGCGTTGACCAGCGTGCGCGTCGCGATCGCACCGTGCTCGGTGCGCACCGCCGCGATGCGGTCGCCGTCGCGGTCGACGCCGACCACCGCGCAGCCGGGCCGCACGTCGAGGCCGGGGCAGCAGGCCCGCGCTTCCTGCAGCATCACCGCGCAGGCCGGCATCGGCAGCACCACCGCGTCGCCGGGGTAGAACAGCGCCGCGTCGAGGTCTTCGGCGAGGCCCGGCTCGAGCGAACGCAGCGCGCGCCCGTCCAGCACTTCGGCGCGGTCGCCGACGGCCGTGAACTGGTCGCGCAGCACCGGCAGCAGCGCCGCGTCCTCGTCGGTGTCGGCCAGGTACAGCGCGCCGGTGTCCTGGAAGTCGAAGCCGCCGCCGCGCGCCTGCAGGTCGCGCCACAGCCGCACGCTGGCGGCGGTCAACGCGTACGACTGCGGGTCGTCCGGCGTGACCATCAGGTGCCCCATCGACGAACCCGAGGTCGCCCCGGCGATCGGCCCGCGGTCGAGCAGCACGATGCGGGTCTCGCGCGGCACCAGGCGCGCGAGCTGGTGCACGACCGAGCAGCCGACGATGCCGCCGCCGACGACGACCAGATCCGCGGTCTCGACCATGGGGCCCGACGATGATGCCGGCGCGCCGGTGCCGTGCAACGCCGTTGCCAAAGGCTCAGGACGGCCGCGCGCCCTTCGTGGTCCGCGGCACCTTCTTGAGCCGCCGCCGCCCCAGCAGCAGCTGCTGTTCGAGGTGCCGGCGCTGGGCGGCGTAGAACTCGCGCAGGAAGCGCGCCTCGTGGCCAACGACCGCCGCCGCGTCGTCGAAGCCGATCCGGCGGCCGATGCTCTTCGCGACCTCGACCAGCGCCGGATCGGTCGCGTTGCGCTTGGCCTTGCGCAGCACGTCCTCGAGCACCGACAGTTCGTGTTCGCCGTAGATCGACAGCTGCGCCGCCGAGAAGGCGAACACGCCGTCGCGCGGCTCCTGGCCGGCCCGCCGCACGTCGGCGAGGTCGTGCACCAGCGCGACCGGCGGCGTCACCACGACGCGCGTGCCGGCCAGCAGGTCGCCGATCCGCAGCCGGTGCGGATTCGACAGCGGGAACAGGAACAGGCCGAGGATCCACGCGACCGCGACCAGCCGCACCCAACCGACCTGGTCCGGGAACAGCGCGTCCGGCTGCAGCAGCACGGTCAGCGGCAGGAACAGCTCGACCTCGCGCGTCAGGTTGCGCGCCAGCACCGTCTCGACGGTCAGCGGCCCGCCGTCGGCCCGCACGACGCGCAGGTGGAACAGGCGCTTGCCCGGCGTGCGGCCGTTCCACCGCGCCTCGAACCAGGTGAAGTAGCCGTGGCGCAAGAGGAACGCGACCAGCATCGCCGCACCGATGCCGAGCGTGAACCACAGCAGCAGCACCAGCGCGAAGGTCGCCAGCAGCACGATGCCGAGGTCGATCGCCAGCGCGACCAGCCGTTCGCTGGCGGTCGCGCGGCCGAACCGCAGCTCGAAGCCCTCCGGCGTCAGCACACTCTCGGTCGGCTCGAACGTCGTCACCGCTGCCTCCGGCCGGCGCAGACGAAGTACGCGCACCACAGCGCCGCGAACGTCGCGGCCAGCACGTAGCGCACCGGCACGCTCTGCACGACCTGGCGGAACACGCCCTCCACCACCGCGGCCAGCGCCAGCATCACGACGCTGCCGGCGACGACCGCGCCCATGCGGCGGCCGACGACGGTCAGCGCGTGGAGCCGCGAGTGCGGCCCCGGAAACACGAGCTGCTGGCCGACCGCGAGACCGGCCGCGCCGCACAACACGATCGCCAGCAGTTCGGTGACGCCGTGCGGCAGCACCCACGACCACCACTCGACGCCGAGGCCGCGCTCGTGGAACAGCGCGCTCATCGCGCCGAGCAGCATGCCGTTGTAGAGCAGCAGCAGCACGACCGGCAGGCCGAACACGAAGCCGAGCCCGTAGGTCAGGATGCCGACCGAGGAGTTGTTCGTGAACAGCATGCTCGCGAACGCCAGCAGGTCACCATCGTCGTCGCCGAACAGCGTCTCGCGCAGCGCTTCGGTCGACGCGGTCGGATCGCGCCCGGCCGCCATGCCGCCGTCGACGAACAGGTAGTAGTGCTCCGGGTCGACGCCGTACATCGCCCAGGCCAGCGCGCCGCCGAGCAGCAGCACCGCCGCCGAGACCAGCACGTGCCAGCGGATCGCCCGCACCGCGCGCGGGAAGCCGGTCGTCGCGAACGGCACCAGCACCTCGAGCAGGCTGCGTTTGGGCGAGTAGACGACCAGGTAGGCGCGCGCCACCAGTGACTCGAGGTGCAGGCGCAGCCCCTGGTCGAGCACCGACGCGCGCGCGACGCCCAGCGACGACAGCGCGGCGCGGTACAGCACCGGCAGCCGCGACAACTGCTCGGGCCGCAGCGCCGCGAGGCCGCCGCGTTCGCAGCGCGACACCAGGTCCTCCAGTTCGACCCAGGCCGCCTGCCGTTCGCGGCGGAAGCGCACCGACCACGGCGTCTCCGGTTCCCGGCTCACAGCAGCTCCCGGCGTTTGACCTGCAGGTAGCGGTCGATCAGCTCCGGCCCGACCGCCGCCGCCTCGGCGTCGATCACCTGCGCGCCGGCGCGGCGGATCCGCTCGAGCACCAGCAGCCGTTCGCGGCGGATGTCTTCGGCGACGACCGCGCGGTGCAGGTCCTCGACCGACGCCGGCTCGCCGGCGACCAGCCGGTCCAGCAAGGGGTCGCGCATCGCGACGAACAGCAACAGGTGCCGCCGCGCGAGCCAGCGCACGTTGTCGAGCATCAGCTCGGCGGTCACGCTGTCGACGAAGTCCGTGAACAGCACGACCAGCGTGCGCCGGCGCAGCTGGCGCAGCAGCTCGGTCATCGCCAGCGTGAAGTTCGTCTCGGCGGTGCCGTAGTCGAGCGCCGCGAGCCGCAGCTGGATCGCCTGCAGCGCGTGCACCGAGGCCTGCGGCAGCAGCACGTGCTGCGGTTTGTCGGCGAACGCGAACGAACCGACACGGTCGCCGGTGCGCAGGCAAACGTAGCCGAGCTGCAGCGCGGCGTGGATCGCGTGGTCGAGCCGCGGCATGCCGTCGAGCGGCTCGCCCATCAGCCGGCCGGCGTCGAGGCACAACATCACGGCGTGGTCGCGCTCGGCGCGGAACTCGCGGCACAGCAGCTGGCGATGGCGTGCCGACGCCTTCCAGTCGACCGCGCGGCGGTCCATGCCGGCCACGAACTCGCGCAGCGAGTCGAACTCGCTGCCGTCGCCGACGTAGCGCTCGATCTTCAGGCCGACCTGGAACTCGCGGTTCGACGCCATCTGCAGCGCGCGGCGCCGCACCGCCGCCACGTCGGTGACGACCGCGACCTCGACGCCGAGCGGCTGCCGCCGTTCGCACCACAACAGGCCCAGCGGTCCGCGCCAGCGGCTCGCGGCCTCGGCGAGCCGCACGGTGCCGCGCCGGCGCGGCTGCAGCGGCACCGTGACCGCCACCGGCGCGCCGGCCAGGGCCAGCTGCACGGGCACCGGCGGCGCCGCGTCGCCGCGGCACGAGAGGCGCACCTCGACGTCGACCCGATGCCGGCTGGTGGCCTGCACGACGACGTCGACCGTGCTGCCGATCGGCGCCAGCTTCGGCGCCGCCACGTCGACCGCGACCGACGCCGGCGACGGCAGCCGCAGCAGTTCGACGACCAGCGCCAGCCCGAACGCGGCGAGGCACCAGAGCCACGGCACCCACGACCACGACCCGCCGACCAGCGTCGGCAGCGCCGCGATCGGCAGGCCGGCCCCGAACACCGCCAGCGCGCGTGGCGTCGGTCGGATCATCGCGGCGCCTTGATGCCGTCGACGATCTGCGCGACCACGGCGCCCGCGTCGGCGCCTTCGATCTCGGCCGCCGGCGTCAGCACGACGCGGTGCGCGAGCAGCGGCCCGGCGAGCTGCTGCACGTGGTCCGGCAGCACGAAGTCCATGCCCTGCACGGCGGCCAGCGCGCGCGCCGCCGCGGCCAGCATGTTGACCGCGCGCGGCGACGCGCCGCAGCGCAGCGACGCGTGTTCGCGCGTGGCGCGCACGACGTCGACCAGGTAGTCGAGCACCGCGTCGGCGATGCGCACCGCCGCGACACATTCGCGCGCGGCCGCCAGGAACTCGTTGCCGGCCACCGGTTCGAGTCCGAACGACTCGAGGTCCGGCACCGTGCGACCGTGCACCGCCGCCATGCGCCGCTCGTCGTCGCGGTCCGGGTAGCCGATGCGCAGCTTCAGCAGGAAGCGGTCGAGCTGCGCCTCCGGCAACGGATAGGTGCCTTCCTGTTCGATCGGGTTCTGCGTCGCTATGACGAAGAACGCGGCGCCGAGCCGGTGCGTCTCGCCGTCGAGCGTGACCGAGCGCTCCTGCATCGCCTCGAGCAGCGCCGACTGCGTCTTCGGCGGCGTGCGGTTGACCTCGTCGGCCAGCAGCAGCTCGGTGAAGATCGGCCCCTTCTGCAGCGTGAAGCGGCCGCTCTGGAAGTCGAACAGGCTGGTGCCGAGCACGTCGGCCGGCATCAGGTCCGGCGTGAACTGGATGCGCGCGAACGCCAGCTGCAGCGACCGCGCCAGCGCGCGCGCCAGCAGCGTCTTCGCGGTGCCGGGCACGCCTTCGAGCAGCACGTGCCCGCCGGCGAGCCACGCCGCGAACAGCAGCTCGGCGCTGCGGTCCTGGCCCATGACCACACGCGCGAGCTGTGTGCGCAGCCGTTCGGCGGTCGCGGCGACTTCAGTGACTTCCATGCCTCATCTCCTCGGTCAGGGTTCGGATCTCGCGCGCCATCGACACCGCGTCGCGCGCCGGCAGCGCGCCGGTCGAACGACCGAGCAGCGCGGCCAGCCGTTCGCGGCGCGCCGGATCGCGCACGCGCGCCAGCAGCCAGTCGCGGCAGGCGAGGTCGGTGAGGCCGCGCGGGGCGTGCAGCGCCTCGGCTGTCGCGCGCACGCGCTGCTGGCCGTAGCGGCGCAGCGACGGACCGTGGTGCGAACCGCGCGCCAGCAGTGCGGCGGCGTTGTCGATCAGGAAGCGTTTGCCGGCCGCGATCGCGGCCGGCGGCGGCAGCGGCGCGCCGAAGCGGTCGCAGGCGATCCACAACACCAGCGCCAGCAGCAGCAGCAGGTGCGCCGACACCAGCACCTGCGGGAACTGGCCGGCGACGCGCCAGATGCTCGGTTCGATCGCGTGGCCGTGCAGCGTCTCGTCGAACACCACCGCACCGCGCGCGTCGCCGCGCAGGTGGCGCAGGATCTGCACGATCAGCGCTGCGTTGTCGCCGCGCAGCAGACCGTGGTTGGCGATCAGGTCGGGGTCGGCCAGCACGGCGACGCCGCCGATGCGCGCCAGCAGCACGCCTTCGTCGCACCACAACAGCGGCTCCATCGGCGTGCGTTCGGCCCGCAGCAGCTGCACCGGCGCCGGGAGCTCCGGCCGCGGCCAGCCGGCGACCGACTGCCAGTCGTGCGCCGTGTCGACGCGCAGCAGTTCGGGCACACGTTCGTCGGTCCAGACCGCGAGGTGCGACAGCAGGTCCTCACCGTCGGCAACCGGCGCCAGTTCGACTTCGCCGAGCCAGTCGGGCTCGATCTGGTCCCGCTCGCCGTCGCGTTTGGGCAGCACCAGCAAGGTCGTCGGCACCTGCTCGAGCCAGTCCTCGACCTGGCGGTCGTCGCGGCGCCGCAGGTCGCGCGGCTCGGCCAGCACCAACAGGCCGGCTTCGTCGAGGTCGCGCGTGCGGCGCAGCTGCAGCACCGGCTCGCCGAGATCGCGCAGCAGCTGGATCAGGCCGAGATGGCCGATCGCCGACCGGCTGTAGCCGTGCGCGCCGACGTCGCGGATGCCGATGCCGTCACCGGGGAACAGCAGCAGCCAGAACGCGACCAGCAGCGACAGCAGGCCCGCCGCCGCCACCAGCCGTGCCGCGCGCGGCGAGAACGGCGTCACTTCGCGCTGCGGCACGACGCCTCCCACGAGCCGAGCCAGTCGCGTGAGGCTTCGTAGAGCCCGCGGTCGGCGCCGCGGCCGCCGAAGTGCGCGCGTTCGACCGCGGCGACCAGCTGCGCCAGCGGTGCGTCGGCCAGGCGGCGGTTCCGCACGAGCCGCAGCACCTCGCGCGCGGTCGCCGCGCGCGGCAGCGGCCCGCCGCGCTGCACCCACGCCGCGAACGCCGCCTGCAGCACCGCGCGCACGGCGCCGGCGAAGTCGCCGGCGGCGGCCAGCCGGGCGTGGTCGGGCAGCGCCGCGTCGGGTTCGGGCGGGTTGCCGGCCACCGCGGCCGGGCGCGCGGCCGGCTTCGTCGGTGACGGCGCGCGCGCCGCGGTCGCGCTGCCGCCGAGCCCGCGCACGATGCTGGCGACCAGCAGCGCGATCGCGAGCGCGACGATCGTCCACAGCAGGATCTGCGCGACGATCGGCGGGATCGGCAGGCCCGGGTTCCAGCGGCCACCCGAACGGCCGGGCGCGCCGCTGCGTTCGCCGCGCGGTTCGCTGCCGTCCGGACGCCCCGAGCCGCGGCGCGCCGGCGCGGACTCGCCGGGCAGGCTGTCCTGGCAGCCGTGCTGCGCCAGCACGCGCTCGGCGCGCGCCGCGTAGTCGTCCTGCGCGGCGAGCCCGCCGAGGACCAGGGCAACCAGCACGAGTCCCCGCAGCATGGCCATGCGCGCTGCACACGCTAGCCCGCAGCATCGGGGTTGCAATCGGGGGCGTCGTTGTTGCCCGGATCGCGGCCCCGGATACAACCCGCCCACACTTCCCGGAGGAGACCTCGAACGTGACCACGTCCCAATCCCAGCCGCTGAAGGTCGGCGACCTCGTCGGCCAGACCTTCTCGGTCTACTTCCGCAGCCTGCTGCCGTTCACGGTGCTCAGCGCGATCGTGATGTCGCCGTGGATCGTGCTGCTGTTCGTGATCGAACAGGCGCCGAGCCAGGGCCTGGTGATCGGCTCCGGCATCCTGCAGTCGGTGCTCAGCTGGGTGCTGGCCGGCGCGATCAGCTACGGCGTCGTGCAGCAGATGCGTGGTCAGGCGGTCGACCTCGGCAAGCTGATCGGCGCCGGCTTCCGGTCGATCCTGCGCGTGTTCGGCGTCAGCCTCGTGGTCGGCCTGATCGTCGGCATCGGCACGCTGCTGCTGATCGTGCCGGGCGTGATCGCCAGCGTGATCCTGTTCGTCGCGGTGCCGGCAGCGGTGGTCGAGAACCTCAGCATCAGCGAAGCGCTGAACCGCAGCGCGCAACTGACCAAGGGGTCGCGCTGGCAGGTGTTCGCCGGCGCGCTGCTGATCATGCTGGTCGTCGGCGGCCTCGGCGCAGTCGGCGCCTTCGTGCTGGCGGCCGCGCCCGGTGAAGCAGCCCCGATCTGGTTCCAGATCGCGGTCGCGGTGGTGCTGGCGCCGTTCTCGGCGACGATGTACGCGGTCGGCTACGTGCTGCTGCGCCGGTCGCGCGAGAACGTCGACGTCGGCCAGCTCGCCGCCGTGTTCGATTGAGCCGCGGTGCTGGTCCGCGGCGCCGCGCCGTGGTACTGCATGCGGCCATGCGCCGCTTCCTGCCCGCCGTGCCCCTGCTGCTGCTCGCCGCGCTGCCCGCGCAGCAGGCCGCTGACCCGACCGCAAACGCGCTGGCGATCCACGCGCGGATCCTGACGCTCGACACCCACAAGGACATCGATCCGAAGCTGGCGCCGGAGTCGCTGCCCGAGGATCCGGCGACGCGCGAACGGTTCCGGCGCCTCTACGACCCGACCGTCGACGGCGACAGCCAGGTCGACTTCCCGAAGATGCGGCGCGGCGGCTACGACTGCGGCTTCTTCATCGTCTACACGGCGCAGGGCAGGCTCGACCCCGGCGGCTACCGGCGCGCGCTCGGCCAGGCCAACGCGCTGTTCGACGCGATCCACCGCATGGTGCGGATGCACGGCGACACGATCGGCCTCGCGACGACGCCCGACGACGTCGAACGGCTGCACCGCGAAGGCAAGCTGATCGCCTGCATCGGCATCGAGAACGGCTACCCGATGGGCGAGGACCTCGGGCGCATCGCCGAGTTCCACCGGCGCGGCGCGCGCTACATGAGCATCGCGCACAACCGGCACTCGCAGCTCGGCGACTCGCACACGCCGGCCGAACCGCTGCACCACGGCCTCAGCGAACTCGGCCGCAAGGCGGTCGCCGAGATGAACCGCATCGGCATCATGGTCGACGTCTCGCACGCGTCGAAGGCGACCATGCTGCAGGCAGTGGCGCTCAGCAAGGCACCGGTGATCGCGTCGCACTCCGGCGCGCGCGCCGTCAACGACCACACGCGCAACCTCGACGACGAGCAGCTGCGCGCGCTGGCAGCCAAGGGCGGCGTCGTGCAGTGCGTCGCGCTCGGCGAGTTCGTCAAGAGCGTGCCCGAACGCGCCGCGGCGATGAAGCAGCTGATGGCCGACTGCGGCCTCGGCGAAGGCAGCGACAGCTCTGAACTCGACGACGCCGAACGCGACCGCCGCTGGGCGAAGTTCCGCGACGGCATGCCGGCGATCGACGCGAAGTGGCCGCGGCCGAACGTGCGCGACTTCGTCGACCACATCGACCACGTCGTGAAGACCGTCGGCATCGACCACGTCGGCATCGGCTCGGACTTCGACGGCGGCGGCGGCATCGACGGCTTCGACGGCGCGCACCAGAGCCCGAACGTCACCACCGAGCTGGTGCGCCGCGGCTACACCGAGGAGCAGATCGCGAAGATCTGGTCCGGCAACCTGCTGCGCGTCTGGCGCGAAGTCGAGAAGGTCGCGGCGGCGAGCCGTTAGGCCGCGCGGCCGCTACTCCTGGCCGTCGCCCTCGACGCTCTCGTCGATCGCCGGCACCGAGGCGTCGAGCTCGACGAACGCCGGCGCCGTCGCTTCGCGCTCGTCGCCGTGCACGTCGACCCAGACTTCCTCGACACCGATGCACTGGCCGGCCTGCCACCGCGTGCGCAGGAAGTAGGACTGTTCGTCGCCGTTGCCGGTCTGGCGCACGCGCGGCACGTAGGCCGCGTTCAGGAACAGCGTGTCGCCGCGGCGCACGAAGCGCGTGCGTTCGCCGCCGCGTGGATGCACCAGTTTGTGGTGCATGTGGCCGGCGATCACGGCGCGCACGCGCAGGCCGAAGCCCTCGATGCGCTGGATCGCCAGCGCGAGGTCGCGGTCGCCCCAGTCGCCGCCCGGCTTGCCGAAGTCCTTGCCGAACACGTCGTGCGAACGGTCGCCGAGGCCGAGCGGACCGTTGTGCGCGAGGATCACGAGGTCGCGGTGCTGCGCGTTGCGCGCCGCGTCGACGATCGCCGCCGCCGACTGCCGCATCGTGTGGATGCCGTAGATCTCGTCGTACAGTTCGGGGCTGCGCAGGCTCTGGCCGCCCCACGAGAACGGCCGCGCGCCGATCAGCGAGATGCCGGCGCGCGGCACTTCGCGCACCGCGTACGCCAGGTGGTCGTCGCCGAGCAGGTGCAGCGACTCGCGCAGCCGGTCCGTCGCGGCCTTGCGGCCGAAGCTCTGCCAGGCGTCGTGGTTGCCGAGGATCACGGCCTTCGGCACCGGCAGCTCGGCGATCGCGCGCACGATCGCCACGTCCTCGTCGCCGAGGTCGCCGACGAACAGGGACAGGTCGGGACTCGTGCGTTCCAGGAAGGTCGCATCGGCTGGCCGCCACCAGCGATGCACGTCGCCGACGACCGTCAGCGTCGCAATCGGATCCGAGGGGCGCGCGGGCAAGGCACCGCAACCTAGCGAGCCGGCGGGCTCGAGTATCGTACGAAGGCGGAATCCGCGGCCGCCGGCACCCTGACGCTTGAGTCGCGCGCCGCCGGCGGCGACAAGCAGCACCACCTCACCGACACACCATGAAGACCCTGCTGATCCCGGCCGCGCTCGCCTGTCTGTGCGCTTGCAGCGGCATCTACTACGCGACGATGGAGAAGTTCGGCTACCAGAAGCGCGACCTGCTGGTCGAACGCGTGCAGGCGGCCCGCGAGTCACAGGCCGAAGCCAAACAGCAGATCCAGACCACGTTCGAGGCGTTCCAGGGTCTGACGGGATTCCAGGGCGGCGAACTCGAGGCCAAGTACGGCCAGTTCCGCGACCTCGAAGCCGACTGCGTCGAGCGCGCCACCGAGGTCGGTGAGCGCATCACCTCGATCGAGAAGGTCAGCCGCGACATGTTCACCGAATGGGGTCAGGAGATCGGCGAGATCCAGAACCCGAACCTGCGCGCACAGAGCGAGCAGATGAAGGCCGACACCGAACGGCGTTACGGCGAGCTGATCGCGGCGATGCGCACGGCCGAACAGCGCATGCAGCCGGTGCTGACCGCGTTCCACGACCAGGTGCTGTTCCTGAAGCACAATCTGAACGCCGCCGCGATCCGCTCGCTGTCGAACGAGGCGGCGCGGATCCAGACCGACGTCGCCGGCTTGATCGCCGAGATGCAGCGCTCGATCGACGAGGCCGATCGCTTCATCCAGTCACTGCCGAAGAGCGAGGGCTAGCAGCCGGCGTCGGCGCGCGTGGGCCCCGGTGCTCAGGCGTCGATCAGACCGTGTTTGACGAGCCGTTCGCGGTAGGTCGTACGCGGCACACCGAACAGCTCGGCGGCCCGGGTCAGGTTGCCGTTCGCGGCCGCCAGCGTGCGCTGCAGCGCTTCCTTCTCCTGCTGCTCGAGCCGCTCCTTCCAGGTGCCGGGCGCCGGCGGCGCCTCGGCGGCCGGGGCGGCAGCGTCGGCGGCGACCGCGCGCGCCGGCGAGCGGTCGAGCTCGAGGTGCGACGGCAGCACGGTGGTGCCGCCCGCGCGCAGCGCGGCGGCCTTCACGACGTGCCGCAGCTCGCGGATGTTGCCGCGCCACGGCGCCGCGTGCAGCGCCGCCTCGGCGTCGGCCGACAGCGCCGGCACTTCGTCGTAGCCGAGTTCCTCGGCGGCCTCGGCGAGGAAACGCAGCGCCAGCGGCCGGATGTCCTCGCGGCGCTCGCGCAGCGGCGGCAGGCCGATCTCGAGTTCGCGCAGCCGGTAGTAGAGGTCGTCGCGGAACGTGCCCGCCTGCACCATGCGCTCGAGGTCCTGGTGCGTCGCGGCGACGATGCGGACGTCGACCTTGACCTGCCGGCGGCCGCCGATCGGCATCACGATGCGGTCCTGCAGCACGCGCAGGATCTTGGCCTGCAGGCCGAGTGCCATGTCGCCGATCTCGTCGAGGAAGATCGTGCCGCCGTGCGCTTCCTCGAAGTGGCCGCGCCGCGCCTGCATCGCGCCGGTGAACGCACCCTTCTCGTGGCCGAACAGCATGCTCTCCATCAGCTGCTCGGGGATCGCCGCGCAGTTGACCGGCACGAACGGTCCCTTGCTGCGCCGCGACAGCTCGTGCAGCGCGCGCGCGACGACTTCCTTGCCGGTGCCGGTCTCGCCGCGCAACAGCACCGTGTAGTCGGCCGGCGCGTACAGCTCGACGCGGCGCACGGACTCGGCGCAGGCGGGACTCTGCGTCACCAGTGCCTGGTGCCGACCGTGGCTCGGCGCGGCGCTGCGGTCGAGCAGGCTGCGCACCAGCACGCGGTTGCCGATCGCGGTCGCGAGGATCCGGCTGCAGAACGCGACGCGCTGCAGGTCTTCGGCGGTCAGCTGCGCGCCGTCGCGCGTGCAGTCGGCGTAGATCACGCCGAGGCTCTTGCCCAGCGCCTGGATCGGCAGCGCGACCGCAGCCGAGATGCCTTCGCTGCGCACGCTGTGGAACGTGCGCGCAACCGGGTCGGACGCGGCGACCGGCACGTGCACGACGCGGCCGCTGTCCCGCACCTGCTCGACCAGCGACCGGCTGACGCGGAACGGCCGCCGGTCCTCCGGCCGGCTCATGTAGAACGCCTCGTCCTGGTCCAGATCGAGCAGCACGTGCACGCGGTCGGCGCCGGTCGCGCGCAGGATCGCCGCCATCGCGGCCGGCACCATCTGGTCGGTGCTCTTCAGGCCTTCGAGATGGTCCGCCATCTCCATGAACGTGCGGTACCACGAACCGACCGGTGAGCCCGGCGCCGGGCTCAGCACCGCCGGATCGATCTCCTGCGCCGGCACGTCGGGGCTCGCGTGCCGATGGCGCAAGCGCACCAGGGCCGGGCCGACGTTCAAGGTGTCGCCGTCGAGCACGTTCTCGTAGCGGGCGCCGATCGCGCCGGTCGCGCCGCGGATCGGGAACGGCAGGCCGGGCTCGGCGCGCACGCGCAGGCGACCGCGTTCGTCGCGCGACACCTCGAGCACGCGGCCGAACACACCCGGCACGTCGATGCAGACCGCGCAGTCGGACCGCAGCCCGCCGATCCAGAACGCATCCTGCTCCAGTTCGAAGTCGCGCGTGCCGGCGCGGTCGGTGATCTCCAGGCTGACGGCCATCGTCGGATTGTCGCCGCTGGCACCGAGCAGCGGGAGTGGGGTGTCGGTTTCCCGTCGCGGCGCCCCCTGCCTGCCCGCCCGGGTCTGGTAGCATCCTGCGGCCCGCCACCACCTGTTCGCCCCGCGGGCCGATCCCAGCCATCCCTTTTCTCGCTCCGGCGATCGATGCGCCGGGCCGGCTCCACCTCCACCATGACCCAGCCAGCCGCGACCGTCGGCATGGACCGGTTGCTGCACGCTTCGCCGCACCGGACCGTGTTCGCCGGCGCCGCTGACGGCGGCGGCCTGGTGGTGCGGAAGTTCGTGGTGTCGGGCGCGCTGGCCGACGCCGAACGGGAAGCCGCGCTCGGCCGGCTCTGCGCCGGCCCCGGCGTGATCGGCTACCTCGACTGTGCACTCGACGCGGCGTCGCGGCGGCCGTGCATCACGACGGCCTACGCCGAGGGTGCCGACCTCGCGCGCCTGGTCGCCGAACGCGGCGCGCTGTCGGCGGCGCTCGCCTGCGACGTGCTGGCGCCGGTCGCGCAGACACTGGCGCGGCTGCACTCGTTGCGCACAGCGGCGGCCCCGGCCGGCGTCTGCCACGGCGACGTCAAGCCACCGAACCTGCTGCGCACGCCGTCGACGACGCTGTTGCTCGACTTCGAGCACGCGACGCCGATCGGCAGCGACGCGGCCGCGGCGCCGGAGCGCGTGCACGGCAACCGGCAGTTCCAGCCGGCCGGAGAACCGCCGAGCGCCGCCTTCGACGTGTTCGGTCTCGGCGCGACGCTGGCCTGGCTGCTCGCGGGCGGTGATCGCAACGCGCTGCCGCAGCACCCGGACGTGACGGCCCTGGTGCGCGCACTGACGGCACCCGACCCGAGCCACCGCCCCACCGCTGCGGCCGCGGCCGAAGCGCTGCGCGAGCTCGCGAGCCGGCTCGCCGACGATGGCGACGAACGCGCCCTCGACGCCGCCGCGCGCGGCGCACCGCTCGCCGAAGCGCCGCCGCCGCACCGCGCCGGCGTGGCGGCATGGCACCGGCGGGCCCGGCGCGTGCTGCGCACGTGCCCGGACCTGCTGGCGACGCCGCCCGCCGTGCCGACCGATCCGGCCGCGCTGCTGCGCGCGTTCGCGACCGCGGCGCGCGTGCTGCGGCACTTCCCGCGCCATGCCGCGACGCTGCACTGGCGACGGTCGCTGGCAGTCGCGACCGGCCGGCTGCTGGCCGACGCGGCGACGCACGTCGCCGCGCTGCGTCGCACCGAGGAGTTCGACGCGGCGGCGACGTGGCTGCGGGAAGCGGCGCAGCTCGCGCAGGTCTGCCTGCAGCTGCCCGGCGGCTGCCCGATCCCCGGCCCCACCACGCTCGGCACCGCGGCCGCGTCGCCGCTGCTGCGCGACCCGCTCGACCACCTGCACCAGCTGCAGCAGCAGCTGGCTGCGGTGCACGAACAGCTCGGCGACGAGACCTCGGCGATCGCGACCGCGACGGCACAGCTCGACCTCGCCGCAGCCCACGCGGCCATCGACGCGATGGCGGCGCGGCACGGCGGCGCGGCACCGACGGTCGCCCGCCAGCGCGACCAGCTGCACCGCCTGACGTTCTACCTCGAACGCATCGTGCGCGCGCAGCCGAACGTCGACCGCCTGGCGATGACCTGGGATGCGGCGGCGCTGCGACCGCTCACGACGCTGGTCGCCGCCGCCACGCGCGCACTGGAGGGCCGCGGGCGCAGCGACACGGCGACGGGGCTGGTCGGCCTGCGCAGCCTGCAGCTCACGCTGATCAACCTCGGCGAGGAGTTCCCGCACCTGCCGCAGGTGGCGCCGGCGCAGGAAGCGCTCGGCGCGGCACTGACCGACCTGACCGAGCGCGCCTGGCGCGAGCTCGACGAGGCCTCGGCGCTGCTGCGCGCGGTGCCGGTGCCGGTGCGTCCGCTGCAGGCCGCACTGTCGCGCCTGGACACGTCGCGGATCCTCGAGGCGTTCGTCGATCTGCCGGACCGGCCGCGCAGCCAGCTGCAGGACGCGATCGAGGCGCTGCGGCTGCGCTTCGACCAGGCCCGCGCGACGCGCGACCGGCTCGCCGAAGGGGCCGAACACGCGCTGGCGCGCGGCCACTGGACCACCGGCCTGTTCGACATGGAGCGCGCGGTCGCCGCGCTGAATCCGAACGACGAACGCGACCGTGCCGAGGCCGCCCGCCTGCAGCAGCGGCTCGCGGAAGCGCGCCAGCGGCGGCAGGAGATCGACGCCGCCGTGCGGCAGAACGTCGAACTGGCGACGCGCTACGCGACGCTGGAGGACGACCCGGAGTCCGCCGCGTCGGAACGGCTGCAGGTGCTCGCCGCGCGCCGCGACTGCCTGCACATGCTGGCGCTGCACACGCCGAACGACCGCGCGACGCTCTACGCGCGCGACCTGCGCGGCGTCGAGACCCAGATCGTGCTCGAACAGGCCAGCCTCGCCGAGCAGCGGCTCGACGCCGCGACCGATCCGTTCGAGCGCGTGCGCACCGCGCGCAGCACCGTCGACGGCATCGTGCAGGCGATCGAGCAGTCCGACCAGGACGGCGGTCCGTCGGGTCGCCTCGTGCGCCTGCTCGAACACTGGCAGCACCTGGTCGCGCAGAGCCAGCGCGCGGTCGAGGAGCGCCAGCAGCAGCAGCGTGAATCGTCGCAGCGACGGCGGCGCACGCGGTGGCTGGCGGTGGCGACGACGCTGACCGTGCTCGGCGTGCTGGCGACCCGCCCGTGGCGCGCGGCCGAAGCCGCCGCGCGCGGCAGGACGCCGGCGCAGTCGATCGCGGTGCTGCCCGAAGCGGCCCGCGCCGCCGCGACCGCGCTGCACGCGACGGCGCGGCAACCGGCGGACGCCGCCCGGTTCGACCCGGCGACCTGGCAGGCGGACTGGCGCACCCAGCTGCTCGCCTACTGCGGCGCGGCGGCGCTCGACGGCACACCGACGCCGGCGCGCGCGTTCGCGATCGCGTGCTGGGACGAAGCGCTGGCGGCAGCGGCCCCGCGGCTCGACGGCGCCGCCGCGAGCGCGTTCGACCGTGCCACCGCCGCGCTGGTGGCGGAACTGCAGCCCTTCGGCGTGCGCCCGAGCGGCCACTGAGCGGCGCACCCGGCGCGGCTCAGGCGAACAGACCGTGGTCGTCGCCGCGCACCGGCTGCCGCGACAGCCGCTGCCACGCGAACCGGCCCAGCAGGTCGCCGGGCAACGCGCTGCCGCCGCGCGGCCCGAGGCCGCACAGGAACGCCAGGTAGCCCACCACCGCCGCGGCCGTGACGCCGCGCGCGCGCAGATGACGCAGCGACGTGTCGCCGTGCCGTTTCGCGAGCCGGCGCCCGTCGCCGCCGACGACCAGCGGCACGTGCACGAACTGCGGCGCGGCGAGCCCCAGCGCGCGGTAGAGCAGCAGTTGCCGCGGCGTGCTCGGCAGCAGGTCGTCGGCGCGCACGACCTCGGTCACGCCCTGCGCCGCGTCGTCGACGACGACCGCCAGCTGGTAGGCCGGACCACCGTCGCGCTTCTGCACCACGAAGTCGCCGTGTACGGCGCCGCGCTGCGGCCCGACGAAGCCGTCGTCGAACGGCACCGCGGCGACGTCGACGCGGAACCGCAGTGCGGCGTCGCGGCCGGTCGCGGCGCGCGCGGCCGCGCGATCGGTGAACCGACCGCGGCACGTGCCCGGGTAGGCCGGCCCTTCGTCGCCGGCGTGCGGCGCCGACGCCGCCGCCTCGACCTCGCTGCGCGAGCAGACGCAGGCATAGGCATGCCCCGCCGCCACGAGCCGCGCCGCGGCCGCTTCGTAGTGCCCGAGCCGGTCGCTCTGCAGCACCGGCTCACCGTCCCAGTCGAGGCCGAGCCAGCGCAGGTCGGCCAGCGTGCCGGCGATCGTCTCGGGCTTCACGCGCGGCCCATCGATGTCCTCGATGCGCAGCAGTAGAGTGCCACCGCGCGACCGCACCGACAGCCAGGCCAGCAGGAACGTGCGCGCGTTGCCGAGGTGCAGCGCGCCGGTCGGACTCGGCGCCAATCTGCCCACCAGCTTCGTTCCGGATGCAACCATCGTCGCCGCAGGCCCTCGTTCTACGCATCGACGCGAAGGTCTGCCACGTCGAGGTCGACGGCGAACGGCGCCAGCTGCCGCTGGCGGGCAAACTGTTCGAGGACCGCTCGCGCGAGCGGCGACCGCTGGCGGTCGGCGACCGCGTCGTGCTCGATGCGACCGGCAAGGCGATCGACGCGGTGCTGCCGCGCAGTTCCCAGCTGCACCGCCGCGCGACCGGCGAAGGCGAGGAGCGGGCACAAGTACTGGCGGCCAACCTGACGCAGGTGCTCGCGGTCGCCAGCACCGCCGAACCGCCGTTCCAGCCCGAACTGGTCGACGGCATCCTGGCGGCGGCGGCCCGCGAGCGCATTCCGGCCACGCTGGTGCTCGCCAAGATCGACCTCGATCCCACGGCCGCGGCATTTTGGCGGCAGGTCTACGCGCATGCCGGCGTGCACGTGATCGCGACCAGCACCAAGGCCGGGCACGAGACCGCGGCCGCGCTGCAGGAACTCGCGGCACTGCTGCACCAGAACCGCACCGTCGTCTGCGGCCTCAGCGGCGCCGGCAAGTCGTCGCTGCTGAACGCCGTCGTGCCCGGCGTGAACCTGCGCGTCGGCGACCTCAACCACATCCGGCAGGGCCGCCACACGACGACACACACCGAACTGCTGCCGCTGCCCGGCGGCGGCCACGTGCTCGACACGCCGGGCGTGCGCAACTTCCACCTGTTCGCGACCGGGTCGCAGGAGCTGCAGTTCCTGTTCCCCGAGCTGGCGGCCCTGCTGCCGCAGTGCGAGTTCCGCTCGTGCCTGCACGCCGAGGAACGGCAGTGCGCGGTGCGCAAGGCGCTCGACGAGGGCCGCGTGGCCGAGTCGCGTTACCGGTCCTACCGCACGATGCTGCAGGACGCGCTCGAGGCCGAACGGCTCGAAGTGCGCGGCGGCCGCCCCGAGCTGCGCGGCAAAGGCCGCCGGCGACCGGGCCGGCGCTGAACCGGCGTCAGGGCGTGAAGTCGAGGCAGCGGTAGCCCCACGACAAGAGCAGCAGCACGAACAGACCGCCGAGCCAGCGCCACACCGGCAGCCGCACCAGCAGATCCGCGAACGAACGGCCGCGCAGCAGGCACCACGCGGCGTGCGCGCCGACCGCGAGCGCCAGCAGCATCAGCACGGCGCCGAACGGCTGCACGACGAACGCGGACACGACGTGCCCGTGGACCAGGTGGCAGGCCGCCGTCGTCACGCCGCAGGTCGGGCACGGGATGCCGTAGGCGCTCGGCCAGCCGCAGGCCTCGAGCCCGAGCTGCTCGTGGGTGCCGTGGCCGCGCGCGTCCGGCCGCACGCCCGCGAGCAGCACGACCACGGTCCCGACCGACGCGGCGGCGATCGCCGCGGCGACGCGGTCGACGACCGCCGACACCGGTCCCTCGGCGAGCGGGATCGTCCACGCGGCGCGGCGCGTGCTGGTGTCGGGCGCGGTCACGCACGGGATCGTGGCGACGGCGCCGGCCGGGTCAAGCGGCCGTGTGGTCGTTCCGGCGCCGTGCGGCGCTAGCCGAAGTCGTAGACGTACGCCATGCGGTCCTTGCGGACGATCGCGTAGTCGAGGCCCTTCAGCAGCGCCAGCTCGCTCTGCGCGAGGTCGAGGCCGCGCACGACCGGCTTCTGCATCACGAAGTACTTGCGGCTGACGGCACCCATCGACTCGTAGGCACCGGCCTCGATCTGGCCCGCCAGCTCGAACTGCACGATGCCGTTGTAGAACGCGCGGATGCGGCTGGTCTTGGTGCTGCCGGCGGCGAGCCGGCGCAGCGCCTCGTCGCCGGCGACCTCGACCAGTTCGTGCGCGAGGATGACCTCGCCGGTGTTGACCATCACCGACGGCGTGCGGATGACCTCGTTGTTGCGCAGCGACACCAGCGTGGCGTCGTGCACCGGCAGGAACGTGCGCTGGTAGTCCTCGAGCAGGTTCGAGAGGCGCTTGTTCTTGTTCGGCAGACGTCCCTTGATCAGGAACACGTCGGTCAGGAACAGGTCCTCGACGAACACAGGGGCGGCCGCAGCGCCGCTCGGGTCGGGTCGTTCGTTCATCGCCGTGCGTCGTCGAGCAGGGCCCGGACCTGACCGGCGAGGTAGAAGCTGCCGACGCACAGCCGCGGTCCCGGCCGGCGGCGCACTGCCGCGAGGCCGGACGCGACGTCCGCCGCCACTTCGCACCGCGCGCCACCGGCGGCGAGGAACGCCGCCAGCGCCGCGGGGGCCTCGCTGGCCGTGCCCGAGACTTCCGTGACAACGAAGCTATCGGCAATCGGCAGCAGCGCACTCAAACCCTCGCGCCAGCGTTTGCCGGCGGCACTGGCGAACAGCACCGCCGCGCGGCGGTCCGGCCAGCGCCGCTGCAGTTCGGCGGCGACGGCGCCGAGCGACTGTTCGGTGTGCGCGCCGTCGAGCACCAGCAGCTCGCCATCGGGCTCGGTCCGCACCTCGAACCGGCACGGCAACCGCGGCCGCGGCGCCGGATCGAGCACCAGTTCGGCCGCCGGCAGCACCTGCGCGAACGCCGCGGCGGCCAGCGCCAGCGCGGTCAGCTCGTAGGCGGCGGCGTCCGGCAGGAACAGCCGCAGCTCGCGGCCGTCGGGCAGCCACAACTGCGACCGGCACCCGTCGGGCTGCCAGCGCAGGCCGCGCAGACCGAAGTCCTCGCCGAACTCGAACAGCCGCGCGCCGACCCGTTCGGCGTGGCGCCGCAGCACCGGCAGCGCTTCGCCGCGCGCGGCCGTGAAGCCCAGGCCGCGCTCGCGCACCACGAACGCCTTCTCGGCGGCGATCGCGGCCTCGGTCGGCCCCAGCACGTCGGTGTGCTCGAGTTCGATCGTCGTGACGATGCTGGCGTCGACCGGCAGCGCCGTGGTCGCGTCGTGGCGGCCGCCGAGCCCGACCTCGTAGACCGCGAGGTCCGTGCGCTGCGCCGCGAACCAGTCGTGCGCGGCGATCGTCATCGCCTCGAAGAACGTCGGCGCCCGGTCGCCGGCACCGGCGGCGATCACGTGCCGCAGCAGCGGTTCGAGTGCCGCGGTCGAGATCGGGCGGCCGTCGACCACGATGCGCTCGAGCAGCGTCGTCACGTGCGGTGACGTGTAGACGCCCGCCGTGCGGCCGGCCGCGTTCGCGAGCGCGCCGAGGAACACGCTGGTCGTGCCCTTGCCCTTGCTGCCGCCGACCTGCACCGCGGGGCGTGGCGACGGCGGCGCGCCGGGCCGCACCAGCAGCGACCGCATCGCCGCCAGATCCCAGAGCCGCTTGTCCGGCCGCAGGCGTTCGTAGTTGACGAGCTGCGACAGCAGCGGGGCAAGTCGTTCGGCGGCGGCGTCCACGGATTCGGCGTGCCCCCTGGGCGAACGCGGGGCCGGATGCAACACTACCGCCCGCCCCGCCGCCGAGGTATCGCATGCCGAGAACGACCACCGTCGCCCTGATCGCACTGTTCGCCACGTCGCTGGCCGCCGTCCAGGATCTCGCCGCCCAGGAGAACGACGGCCAGCGCCCGCGTCGGCCGCGGCGCGAGTCGACGCCGGTCGAACTGAAGCAGTTCGCGTTCCAGGAACAGGCGTTCCACAGCACCGCCGTCGACCGCGAGATGCCGTACGGCGTCTACCTGCCGAAGGGCTACGACGACGCGGCCCACAAGGACACCAAGTGGCCGCTGGTGATCTGGCTGCACGGCATGTTCGAGGACCACATGCGGTTCCACGTCCGCGGCGGCGCACCGCTGCTCGACCGCGCGGTCGCCGAGGAGCTGCTGCCGCCGTGCGTGTTCGTGCTGGCCGACGGCGGCCGCACCTCGATGTACATCGACGCCGGCGAGAAGCGGAACTACCAGCAGCTCGTGCAGAAGGACCTGCTCGACCACGTCGTCGCCACCTACCGCGTCGCCGGCGAACGCGACCAGCGCGCGCTGATGGGCATCAGCATGGGCGGCATGGCCGCGCTGCGGATCGGCTTCACGCACCCGCAGCTGTTCGGCACGATCGCCGTGCACAGCTCGGCGGTGTTTCCCGCCGACCCGAAGCAGCTGCCGCCGCAGCTGCTGCAGCGCGCGTCGCGGTTCGGCCTGACCGAGGTGTTCGGCGACCCGATCGACGAGAAGCTGTGGCGGGCGACGAACCCGCTCGGCCTCGCCGAGGCGGCCAAGGTCGAGGACCTCGCCGGACTGCGGCTCTACTTCGACGCCGGCACCGAGGACCGCTTCGAGTTCGGCAAGACCAACCAGCAGCTGCACGAGGCCCTCGAAGCGAACAAGATCCCGCACACCTGGCAGCTGGTGCAGGGCGGCGGCCACGCCTGGGGCTCGGGTTTCCAGGACGCCTCGCTGCTGGCATCGCTGAAGTTCGTCGGCGACGGGTTCCGCGCCGGTGCCGCGCGCGGCGCGGCGCGGCAGGGGCTCGATGGAATGGGCGGTGGCAAGGCCGACACGAAGCCGAGCCCCGACGGCAGCGGCGGTGGCGGCGGCGGCAAGGGCAAGTAGCCGGCCGCCGCTGTCGCGCACGAAACCGGCGCCAAAGCCGATGGCACGACTGCATCCGTGCCGATGAGGGCGACTAGTAGGCGTACCCCTTGGTGCGCCGCCAGAGTGTCGTAGCCATCGGGAGAGCCCACGCATGTTCTGCCTCGAACACCGCGTCCGCGTCTTCGTCTTCCAGGTCCTCGACCAGCGCGTCGAGTACCTGCTGCTGCGCCACAAGCCGCGCGAGGAGTGGCCGCTCGGTCCCGTCGTCGGCCCGGTGACGCCGGGCGAGAAGATCGAAGACGCGATCCGCCGCGAAGTGCTGGCCGAGACCGGCCTGCGCCGGCCGGTGCACCTGATGGAGCTGCTGCAGCCGCAGAAGGAGCTGTTCGGCGAACTCGGCGTCGTCGAGTGGCCCTACGCCTGGCAGGCCGGCACGCCGAGCGAACCGGTCGCGGCCCTGAAGCCGGGGCCGATGATCGGCGAGATGCAATGGCTGCCGTTCGACGCGGCCTTCCGATGCCTCGAACTCGGCGCCGACCGCGACGCACTGGTGCGGTTGCAGCTCGGACTGCAATAATCCCCGTCCCTTCCACCTGCCGATTTCGTAGCAGGCGCCGCCGCACCCGGCCGAGCCCGCCCCGCGCCCCCCGACCCTCATGAGCGAAGAGTCCAAGACCAAGTCCCCGTCGGCCGAACCTCTGGCCGACGGCCGCCTGCCGAGTTCGACGATGCGCAGCTACGCGCTGCTGACCCCGGACCTCAAGCAGCTCTACATGGGCTTCTACAAGGCGACCTACGGCAAGTCGAAGATCGACATCAAGACCAAGGAGTTCATCGCCATCGCGGCGGCGCTGACGTCGGGCTGCAAGGGGTGCCTCGAGGGCCACCTGAAGAAGGCCAAGAAGGAAGGCGCCACCAGCGAGGAGATCGCCGAGGTCATCGCGATCACGCTGGGCGTCAACGCGGCGACGATCGTCGACCGTTCGGACATCGCCAACTTCCACCTCGGCGGCCTGTTCGATCGCCCCGAGAGCTGACCGGCTCCGGCCGCCCCGGCCAGCGAACCCGCACCGGCAGACTGCAGTTTCCGCTCGGCCGCCGCGGTCGGACCAAACCGGAACCGATCGGGCACCGTTATCCTGCGACGCCGATGGACCGCACCACTGTGCTTCGTCTGCCGCCGATCCCGCCGCTGGCGCGCCTGTTGATCTGCGGCTCGCTGATCGCCGGCATCGCCTACCTCGCGTGGGGCCTCGAGCAGCCGGCACCCGCCCAGCCCGGAGTCGAAGCCGTCGAGGCCACGGTCGCCGTGCCGCCGCTCGACCGCACCCTGCTGACGACGGTGCGCGACGCGACGCGCGAACAGCGCCTGCAGCTCGAGAAAGAACCGCTGCGGCACCTGCTGCAGGCCGGCATCGACGTCGGCCCGACCGTCGCGCTCGCGCTCGGCATGCCCGAGCAGCCGGTGCCGCCGGCGACCGTGCGCGCGGACCTCGAGACCTGGCGCGGGCGCTGGATCTGGTACGAAGGCGAACTGAAGGACCTCAGCGGCCCGCGCGAGGGCCATCCGATCCAGGGCTACGGCATCCACGAGGCGACGATCGCGCTGGCCGACGGCGGCTTCGCCATCGGCGCCTTCTCGATCCCGCCGGACGCGGTGATCCGGCCGGGCAGCTGGGTCCGCATCGAGGGCTACCTGCTGAAGCTGCGCGACACGACCTACCCGCTCGACGTGCGCGAGGCGCCGATGCTGGTCGGCCGCGAGATCCGGCGCGACTACGAGGACTGGCCCGCGGTGCACGAACTCGATCCGGCCGTGATGGCCAAGGTCGACGACACCCGCTATTGGCCCGGCGATCCGACCTGGCACACGGTCGAAGAGGACCAGACCGAGCCGCTGTGGCACCTGGCTGCGTTTGCGCGCGACACCGCGGACTCGCGCTCGTTCGAGCAGTGGCGCGAGCGGCCGATCCTGTCGGCGCACGACTTCTGGGAGCCGTTCCGCGACAACGAAGTGCAGCGCGGCGAGATGCGGCGCATCATCGGCACGCTGATCCGGCGCCAGTCGCTGGCCGCGCCGCCGAATCCGGCCGGCATCCGCTTCTGGACCGTCGCCTGGGTGCAGGTGCGCGAATACGCCGGCGCGACGGTGCCGATCTGGGTGCCGCAGCGCGTGCGCGAACTGCCGCTGCGCGCCCAACTCGAGGTGCGCGGCTTCTACTACCGCCGCTTCGCCTACGAGTCGATGAACGGCCAGCGCCACTTCGTGCCGCTGTTCGTCGCCGCCGACCTCGACTCCTACGTGCTCGAGACCGGGCCCGCGATGCGGCAGATCGGCCTCGTGCTGGTGGTCGTGCTCACCGTGCTGATCCTGCTGTTCTGGCTCGGCCAGCGGCGGTCGGCTCGCGAGACGCTGGCCCACCAGCAGCACCTGGACGCCCGCCGCCGGCGGCGCCGCGAACAGAACGCGAACCGTTCGGCGCCGGCCGCGTCCGCGCCCTGAACCGGCGCACCACACCGAAGGCGAGGCCCCGGGGCGGCTTGCGGCTCGTGCGGCAGCGCCGTCGGCGCGCGGCAGTCGGGAATGTGCCCACGAACCGGAACATCCGCTGCGCCGCGTTCGTCTTCGTGGGCGGAGGAGTACCGAATGGCAACCCGTTTCGAACTGGTTCTCGACGAGTCCGGCAAGTTCCACTTCCAGCTGCGAGGTCCCGACGGCGACCTGCTGCTGCGCAGCATCGCCTGCGACGGCAAAATCAAGGCGCAGACCGCGGTGCTGCACGCGCGCGCCGCGCTGCGGGATCCGAACCGCAGCATGGCGTCCGTCGCCAAGGACGGCTCGCACCGCGTCACCGTGCACGAGAGCGACGGCGCCGAGCTGGCCCGCAGCGATCGCACCGGCGACACCGCCGCGGCCGAGGCCCTGCTGGGCCGGATCCGCAGCGTCAGTGACACCGCACCGATCGTCGACCTGACCAAGAGCCGGCCGCGCACTGCCGCCGGCTGATCGTCGACCTCAGCGGCAGCGCAGCGCCGCGGCGAGGCGCCGCGCGCGGCCGAGTCCCTCGGCCATGCGCACGCCGTGCCAGCAGAAATCGCGGCCGTCGCACACGGCGACCACGGCCGAGCCGAACGTGCCCTCGTGCTGCAACGCATCGCGGTCCGCCGCGGTGAAGGCCCAGGGCTCACTCGGCAGCAACACGACATCCGGCGCCAGCGCGCGCACCGCGGCGAGGTCGACTTCGGGGTAGCGCACCGGCAGCGCCGCAGTGACGTTCGCGAACCCGCTGCAGCGCAGCGCGTCGTGCACGAAGGTGTCCGCGTTCACGGACATCCACGGCTTGCGCCAGATCGCGTAGAACGCGCGCAGCGGCGCGGCGCGCAACCGCTCGACCTCGGCGGCAGCGAGCTCGGCCTCGATGCGCAGCAGCCACGGCACCGCCGCCTCGACGTCGCCGAGCGCCTGCGCCAGCTCGCGCAGCGCCGCCGCCGCCTCCCGGACGGAGCGCGGCGTCTGCACCAGCACCGGCACTCGCTGCTGCAGCCAGGCCAGGTCCTCGGCGCGGTTCTCCTCGGCGTTCGCCAGCACCAGATCGGGCGCCAGCGCGAGCACGGCTTCGCGGTCGGGGTTCTTGGTGCCGCCGATGCGCTGCACCTGCGCCAGTTGGGCGGCGGGCTCTTCGCACCAGCGCGTGCAGCCGACCAGGGCAGCACCGTGGCCGAGCCCGCACACGCTCTCGGTCGTGCTCGGCACCAGACTGACGATGCGGCGCGGGCCGCTCACGGGCTGCCGCGCCAGCGCGGCGGCACCAGGCGCCAGACGCCGTGCCCGTACCACCGCTGCAGCGTGCGCAGCGAATGCGTGTGGCGATGCGCGTGCTCACCATCGCCGTCGCGGTGCGCGCTGCCGACCGGACAGGCGCTGCGGCTGCTGCAGTGCGAGGCGCAGTTGCCGCCGTGCCGGTGTTCGGCACAGCGCGCGAGGTCCGATCGCCCGGCGCCGTCGTGCACGCCGACCGGACACGCCGCGACGCAGGGCCGGGGACAGCCACAACACGGCTGGAAGCGGTCGCTGATCGAGGCGTCGTGGATCGGACCGAACGGCTGGCCCGCGACCAGCAGCGCGGCGCGCACGCGGACCCACGGCCCGAACTCCGGATGCAGCAACAGCCCGGTCACCGGCGACACCGTGCCGAACCCCGCGGCCTCGCCGAGCCGCGCGAACGGCAACCGCGCGTGGCAGCCGGCACCGACCGTCCGGCAGCCGACGGCCGCGGCCGCGAGCTGCGCCTCGATCGCGCGCACGGCCGCCAACGCGAAGCCGTCGACGGCCTCGGCCGAGGCCCCGCTGCACGCACAGCCGAGTTCGGCGAAGCGCTGCCACAGTTCGCGCCCGCCGCTGCCGACGACGACCACGCTGCCGCAGCCGGGCGCCAGCGTGCGGATGCGACGTTCGGGCGTCGACGCGGCGTCGAAGCGTTCGGCGTCGACGAGGCCGAACAGGTTCAGGCCGGCGGCCGCGGCATGGCGCCGGACGTCGCTCAACAGGGACGCGTGCATCGGGAACGGTCACACCGGCGGGCATGCCGGCGCGGCGGTGTTTTCGGGCGGCGCGCTGCCGCCGGCAAGCCCCCGTGATCCCGACCAGGTTGCTTGCAGTCCCGCCGCCCGCGCCTACCGTTCGTGTTCCCCGCGGGGAAGCCGGTGCGAATCCGGCGCTGTCCCGCAGCTGTGACCGGGTACGAACGCCCAAATGCCACTGGGACCGCCGTGTCGGCGCCCCGGGAAGGCGGGCCAGTAGGTCGATCCGGGAGTCAGAACATCCGCGGGGAGCGGCCGCGAGCGGCCGTCGATCGTTTCTCCGCATGCGGCGCGAACGACGCCGAGGTGGATCATGGCTGCTGGACGAACGGCCCGGCGTGCACTGCCCGTGCATGCTGCGGCGGCGTGGTGCGTGTGCGGGCTCGGCTGCTCGCTGGCCCAGGCGCAGGTTGCGCCACCCGGCTTCGGCGTGCGCGGGGTGTGCGCCGAAACGGCGCAGGTCCCCTGGGTGCGGGCCATCGTGCCGTGGCACGACGGCGAACACCTGATCGCGATCCGCCACGAACTGCTCCACGCGCGCGGCGAGCGCTCGCTGCGCCACAAGCCGGTGTTCGCGTGGCCGCCGACCGACGACATCGCCTTCGTGCTGCCGCTCGGCGGCAACCAGTTCGCGGTCGGGGCGCTGGTCGCGGGCGACGTCGCCTGCATCGACCTCGGCGGCGGCCCGACCGTGCTGCTGGCCGGCGTCGCCAATGCGTTCGACGCGGTCGCACGCGGTGCCGACCTGCTGGTCACCGCCAACCCGACCTGGCCGGCCGCCGGGGCCCACGCCGGGGTGTGGCTGCTCGGACCCGGCCGGGTGCCGCGCGAGATCCTGCCGTTGGTCGGTCCGTCCGGCCCGCTGGTGTGGCTCGGCAACGGCGACCTCGTGGTCGGCGAACTGGGCCCGATCGTGCCGCCACCGCCCGGTGCGGCGCGGCTGCTGCGCATTCCCGCGGCGCGCATCGCGGCCGCAGTCGCCGGCGCCACGCTGTCGCTGGCCGACGTCGCCGCGATCGGCGCGGGTTTCGACGGGCTCTACGACCTGGCCGTCGACACGCAGGGCCGCGTGCACGCGAGCGACCCGGCGCGCAGCATCGTCGTACACACGGCACCCGGCGGCCTCACCCCCGCCGGCACGACGCTCGACGTCGGCACCGGGCGCTACGCGCTCGCACTGCACTTCGCCGCCCACGGCGCGGCGCCGCTGCGCGGCTACCAGCCACCGGCTGCGGCCCCGCACTTGTGCGTCGTGCACAGCGACTTCGCGACCCGCGTCGAACTGCTGCACCTGGCACCGGCACGGCCTTCGGCTCAGTTGCCGGGCGGGCCGTCGCTCGCGGTCGGCACGCATGCGCTGCAGCTGAGCGGCGCACCACCGAACGGTCTCGCCGTGGCGCTGGCCGGGCCAGGAACCGGCACCGAGGTCCCGTTCGCCTGGGGCGACGTGCCGGTCTGGTTCGGCCTCGCGCCGGTGCTCGTCGCCGCGACGGCCGCCGTCGACGCCACCGGCAGCGCGACGCTGGCCCTGCACAACCCGGGCAGCGTGCCGGGTCCGTTCACAGTCCAAGTCCTCGCCCTCGACGCGTCCGGCTCCGGCGACGTCGGCACCACCTCCCCGCTCGCCATCGAGTTCGAACCATGACCGCCACACTGCTGCGCGCCTCGCTGCTCGCGATCCTGTCCGTCCCCTTGCTCGCCCAACCGACGCCAGAGGGCATGACCGCGACGGTCGTGCCGCTGCCGGCGAACGCCAGCACGCCGCTGCGGCTGCCGAACGGCGACCTCTGCTGGTTCGACGGCGACGAAGTGTTGCGGCAGGCACCCGGCCAACCGGCGGTGTCGCTGCTGCAGCTGCCCGCGCCGGTGTTCGCGTCGTTCCTGGTGCCGGTCGACGGCAATCGGCTGCTGTTCGGCGAGGCCTCGAGCCACCGCCTGTGGCTGGTGCCGCTGCAGGGACCGGCGCCGACGCAGCCGCTCGCCACCGCGACGTGGAACTACGACGCCGTCGCGCTCGACGGCCAGCGCGCGCTCGTGTCGGCGAAGACCGGCGGCTTCGGCTCACCGGACAACGACCTCGTAGTGGTCGACCTGACCACCGGCGCCACCGCGACCGTGGCGCTGCTGCCGGGCGCATCGGGCCCGGTCGCACTCGCACCGGACGGCGACCTCTACTACGCGACCGCCAGCCTCGCCTTCCCGACGCCGCCGGGCCAGACCTCGGTGCTGCGGCTGCGGCGCGCCGTGCTCGACGCGGCGATCACCAATGGCACCGTGCTCGGCCTCGCCGACGCGGAACTGGTCTTCGCCGGCCTCGACGCCGCCAGCGACCTCGCGCTCGACGACGACGGCGACCTGCTGTTCACGGACTGGTTCCACAACCAGGTCGGCGAGGTGCACGACGCGACCGGCCCCGCCCCGTGGCTCGGCACGCCGCTGCTCGACCACGGCAGCGCACCGGGCGCCGCGAGCCTCCAGTTCCTGCCGTCGCCGACGCCCGGCACGGGCGTCTTCGAGCCGTTCCAGCCGGGCTCCAGCCTGCTGGTGGTGTTCGAGACCGACTTCGCCCAGAGCCACGCGCTGCGCTGCGTGCAGCCGCGGCAGGCGGTGCTCACCACGAACCTGCCCTCCCCGCTGCCGACCGGCAGCGTGAACTTCGTGGTGTCCGGCGGGCCGACCGTGGGCGTCGGCCTGTTGGCGATCACACTCGACACGACGCCTGGCCTCGTCACGATCACGCTGCCGGGCAGCGAACAGCCGCTCGGCCTGGCCGCGGCGCTGTTCGGCAACGCGATCCTGTGGCCCGATCTGTTCGACGCGCAGGGCACGCTGACGATCCCGGTCACCAACCCGGGCTTCCCGCTGCCCACCGCCGCGACCGCGCAGGCCCTGCTGCTGTCGGTGAACGGGGTGTTCGGCGTCAGCTCGGTCCTGCAGCCGACGTTCGGCAGCTGATCGCGGCGAATCGGCGCTGCGAACGGCCGTTCGCCGCGGTCCCCGCGGGCGCTCCGGCGGCAGAATGCGAACACTTTACAGGTCGCCGCTGTCGGCGATCGCCGGCGGGTGCCGTAATGGGCGCCCTCGCCGCCGGGTGCCCGCCGCGTTCCGCCTCATGCCCAGACAATCCCTCGTCCTGCTGGTCGCCGCCCTGCTCCTGCTCGTGACCGGCGGCGTCCTGCTGCCCGGCCTCTTCCGCGACGACGCGACCGCACCGCTGCAATGGTCGCAGCACGAGGAGCTCGAGGTCGACGCGCCGATCGATGCCGCCGCCAGCGAGGCCGACCCCGTGGTCGAACGCGTCGAACTCGAAGCCGCGGCTGCCGGCGCGACCGCGGCCGATCTGCGCGTCGAGGTACTGCTGCGCGGGCGGGTCGTCGACCGCTTCGGCGCGCCGCAGCCCAAGGCCCGCGTCTGGCTCGACTTCGGCCGCGGCGGGCCGCGCGGCCAGAACGGCCGCCAGCGGCGCGTGCCGGACCCGGTCGAGACCGACGGTGACGGGCGGTTCGCGTTCCAGGGCCAGACGTTCCGGTCGCTGCGCGTGTCGCTGCAGGTGCTGCACGGCGCGTTCGCGCCGGGGCTGTTCGACCGCGACGTCGGCCAGGTGCAGGCCGAAGTCGACCTCGGCGACCTGGTGCTCGAGCGCGGCGGTGAAGTCGTCGGGCGCGTCACCGACCTCGACGGCAACGGCATTCCGGGCGCCACCGTCGAGCTGAGCCCCGAGAACGGCAACGCGATGCGCTTCCTGCGCGACCGCGACAAGCTGCTCGCCAGCGTGACGACCGACAACAACGGCTACTACCGCCGGCCCAATGTCGCCGCCGGCGACTGGTCGGCGCGCGCCACCGCACCGCGGCACGTCGAAGGTCGCACCGACGTGTTCGCGGTCGAGAACGAACGGCCGGTCGACGTCGAGGACATCCGGCTCGGCCCGGGCTACGAGCTCGGCGGCATCGTGCGCGCGGCGGACGGCAGGCCGGTGGCGCAAGCCTCGGTCGCCCTGCGTGGCCAGCGCACCGCGGGCCGCCGCGGTGGCGGTGGCGGTGGCGGTGGGCACGACACCAAGACCGACGCGCAGGGCCGCTTCGTGCTCGACCACCTGCCCGGCACGGCGATGCAGCTCGAGGTGCGCGCCGACGGCTTCCTGACCTACACGCAGGCGGACGTCGACCCGAAGCTGGGCCAGCCGATCCAGGTGACGCTGCAGGACGGCCTGCGCCTCTCCGGCATCGTCGTCGACGAGGACGGCACGCCGGTGACGCGGTTCGCGCTGCGCGCCGTGCGCGTGCGCGGCCTGCCGACGCCGGGCGCCGAACCGGTCGACGCCGCGGCACTGTTCGAACGGCTGCGCAGCGGCAACCTCGCCGACGCCGAGCGCGGCGCGATCCGCGCCCAGCTCGAACAGCTGCGCTTCGACGGCGAGGACGGCCGGCGAATGCGTCCCGGCGGCGGCGGCGACGGCGGCGGCGACGATCGCGACCTCGGCCGCTTCGACGACCATCCGGACGGTCGGTTCGTCGCCGCGGGCCTGCAGGAAGGTGTCTACGAGCTGCTGGTGCAGTCGCCGGACCATGCGCGGCTGCGTTCGGCCGAGGTGGAGCTGCGGCTCGGCTTCGCCGCGCCCGACCTGCGGCTGCAGCTGGACCGCGGCGTCTACCTGGCGGGCATCGTGCGCGACGCGCACGATCGACCGGTGGCCAGCGCGCGCGTGTCGCTGCGGCTGCCGACGCCGGCGCGCCGCCCGCGCGGCACCGACGAGACCACGACCGGCGGCCGCGACCGCGCCGCTGCGGCCGTGCGCGACATCGCGCGCCAGTTCGCCGACGCGTCGCGCAACCTCGAGACCGAGACCAACGCCGACGGCGAGTTCGTGCTGAAGCACGTGCCGCGCGGCAGCTACCGGCTGCAGGCCAGCGCCGACGGGCACGCCAGCGCGACCGTCGAGCCGCTCGAACTCGACGCCGACCGTTCCGGCGTGCAGCTCGTGCTCGGCATGCTCGGCGCCGTCACCGGACGCGTGTTCGGGCTCGTCGACGGCGAACAGACCGAGGCGCGCGTGGCGGCGGTGCCGACCACGTTCGGCGGCGACGCCGGGCCCGGCATGTTCCGCGGCCGCGGCCAGGGCGGCGGCGGCGGACCGTTCCGCACCGGCTCGATCGCGGCCGACGGCACCTACCGCATCGAGGGCCTGACACCGGGCGACTACATCGTGCGCGCCTGGATCGGCTCGCCGCAGGAGCTGATGCGCGAACTCGGGCCGAAGCTGTTCGACGGCACGCTGGCCGCCGATGTGACCGTGCGCGGCGGCGACGAACAGCGCCTCGACGTCGAGCTGCAACGCACGCTGGTCGGCGCCGTGGCCGGCACCGTGCTGCACAACGGCAGCCCCGGCCAGGGCCTGTTCGTCGAGCTGTCGCGCATCGGCGAGACGGCCGACGACGAACGCGGCGGCATGTTTGGCCGCATGATGCGCGGCGGTCGCACGCAGAACGCCACCGTCGCCGCATCCGGCAACTTCCGCATCGACAACGTACCCGTCGGCACGTGGCGGCTGCGCGTGCACCAGAGCCGCCGCCGCGGCCTGCTGCACGAGGAAGTGATCGCGGTCAGCGCGAACACCGCGACCGAACGCCATCTGTCGCTGACCAGCGTGCGCGTCGTCGGCAGCGTCGACACCGGGGCCGGCGGCGACGCGGCGGCGCTGCGTGGCCGCGCCGAACTGCTGCCCGGCCTGACCGAGCTGCCGGCCAACCTCAACGAGTGGCGCCGCGACAACCCGACCGGCCACACGACCGAGGTCGCCGCGGGCGCGTTCACGTTCGACGGCGTCGCACCCGGCAGCTACCTGCTGGTGCTGCAGCTCGCCGGCCGCGAACGCACCGCGCAGCCGGTCGTCGTCGACGGCGCCGAGACCCGCGTGCAGATCGCCGCCGGCCCCGTGCAGGCGACGCCAACGAACGCGCCGACACCCGGCGCACGCCCCGGCCAACCGCGTTAGACTGCGGGCCGTCCCAGCCCTCCGGAGCCCCGACCATCCGCGCCCTCTTCTCGCTGCTGCTCGCCCTGCTGCTCGCGGTCGCGATCGGTGCCATCGCCTGGGGCGGTTTCCTCGCGCTGCGGCGCGGCACCGGTCCCGAGCTGGCGATCCCGCCGATCGCGCCGATCGTCGCGCCACGCCCGCCCGAACGGCTGCCGGCGGCAAAGGAGTTCGCGCGCCAGGCCGTGCCGGCCGCAGCCGCGCGCGAGCCGGTGCCGGCCGAACTGACGATCCGCCTGCCCGCCGGCGCCGTCGAGCCGGCCGGCGCCGAGGCCGGCATCGCGACCTACGACGCCAGCACCAGCGCCGACTTCACCTGGACGCCGCTGGCCGGTGCCGCGGTCGTCGACGGCAGCGTCGCGGTGACCGTGCGGACGCACGCACGCGGCGCGCTGCTGGTCGCCCTGGCGGCGGCACCGGCGTGGGCACGGCACGGGTACCTGGTGCGCACGCGCATCGACGTGCCGGCCGACGCGACGACGTACGCGGTCGAGCTGCCGGTCGCGACGGCCGCGGTGCAGCTGACGCTGCCGGCCGGCGCCACCCACGCCGGCCCGCTGCGGCTGGTCCGCTGCGACGACCCGCAGTGGCTGCCGACGCTGCACGCCGCCACCGGCCTCGTGCTCGAGCGCGACCGGCCGACGACGCTGGTGCTCGGCGCCGGCAGCTACGAACTGGTCGACCCGATCGACGCCGCGCGGCGCCAGCGCTTCGAAGTGCCGGCCGCCGCCGCGGTCGAACTCAGTCCGACGCTGGCAGCGGCGCGAGCTGACCGTCCGTGACGCGGTAGAGGTTCGGCGACACCGGGTGCGGCGACTGGCGCGCGATCGCCTCGGTCGTCGCCATCAGCTGCTCGAGGTTCTGGCCCTGCGCCGGACCGACCCACAGCGTGTCGCGGTCGGGGATCGCGACCAGGAGGCCCTCGGCCTGTTCGAGCAGCAGCACGCGCGCGGCATCGAACCCGTCGCCGGTCTGCAGCACCACCGCCTGCTCGCGCAGCGAAGCGGCATCGAGGCGCTCACCGCCGAGGCGCGCCAGATTCGCCAGCGCGAGGTTGTGCAGGTCGGCCTCGGTCTTGCGCCAGCGCCGCAGGTGCTCGCGGCACACGAACACCATGCAGTGCGCGTCGTCGAGCACGTAGACCGTCGACAGCTCGTCGTTGAGCGGTCGCGCGACCAGCGCCGCGTCGCCGAACGCGCCCTGCTGTTCGACCCACTGCCGGCTGCGCACCTGCGGCAGCAGGATCGGCGCCGCAGCGGCGAAGTCGATGTCCTCGACGCGGTCGAGACCGACCTCGGTCACGTCGGTGATCAGCCGCGCGACCATGCGCGAGAACGCGTCGGGGAACGCCTCGGCGTGGCGCCAGGCGTCGTGCAGTCCGACCGGCGTCTCCTGGCCGTCGACCTGCAGCAGGCACGCGAAGCGGTCGGGCAGCATGCCGAGGAACCGCACGTTCGGGTGCGCCTCGGCCAGCTCGGTCTCGAAGCGCAGCAGGAACGCCGCGACTTCGGGCGGGTAGCCGTCGCGCAGGCGCCGCAGCCGATGGTGCACCACGGCCAGCGCGCCCGCGACCACCACCCAGCCGAGCCCGAACCAGAGCCACATGGCGCGGCTATCGGTCGGCGGCCGGCCGCGACTTGGGTTCCAGCCCCGCCCGGTGCGAGCCGCGGCGCTGCCGCTGGCTCCGGCCACGCCGATTCGGGATGATCCGCCGATGACCGGCGCCCGCCGCATCTACCTCGACAACGCCGCGACCACGCGCCCGCTGCCGGCCGTCGTCGACGCCATCGCCCGGGCCCAGCTCGAGCTGTTCGGCAACCCGAGCAGCCAGCACGCGTTCGGCCCGCCGGCGCGCAAGGCGCTCGACGACGCACGCGAGTTCCTGCGCGGCACGCTCGGCGCAGCGCGGCTCGTGTTCACGTCCGGCGGCAGCGAAGCGGACCAGCTCGGCATCGTCGGCAGCGCCGCCGCGCGCCCACCCGGCCGCGTGCTGATGGCGCAGAGCGACCATCCGGCGCTGCTGCAGTGCCAGGGCCTGCTGGCGCGCTGGCGCCACCACGTCACCGCGCTGCCGGTGACCGCCCACGGCGACCTCGCGCCGGAGACGCTGTTCGACGCGCTCGGTCAGGACGTGCGGGTCGTCGCGCTGCTGCACGGCCACAACGAGCTCGGCACCCTGTGCCAGCTCGGCGAACTGGTCGAACTGGTGCGCCGCACGGCGCCTTCGGCCCACGTGCACGTCGACCTCGTGCAGACCTACGGCAAGCTGCCGTTCGACCTCGACGAACTCGACGTCGACTCGGTCGCGGTGTCGGGCCACAAGTTCCACGGCCCCCGCGGCGCCGGCTTCCTGGCGCTGTCGAGCACGGCCGAGCTGGCGCCGCTGCTGCTCGCCGGCGGCCAGGAAGGCGGCCTGCGCGGCGGCACCGAGAACACTCCGGGCGCGATCGGCATGATGGTCGCCGCCGACGCTGCGCTGTCGCACCAGGCCGAGACCGCGGCCCACACCGAAGCGCTGGCCGCGCGCGTGTTCGAGCGCGTGCAGGAGGCGCTGCCGGACGCCGTGCGGCTCGGCCACCCGACGCGGCGCCTGCCGCACATCCTGTCGCTGCGCCTGCCCGGGATCGTCGGCCAGACGGTGATGGAACGCTGCGACGACCGCGGCGTCGCGTTCTCGATCGGGTCAGCCTGCCACGGCGGTGACGACCACGGCCCCGGCAACCCGGTGCTGGCCGCGATCGGCCTCGACCGCCACGCCGCGCGCGAGGTCGTGCGCCTGTCGTTCTGCCGCGACACGACCGCGGCCGACGCCGACACGGCGGCGCGGATCCTGGTCGAGGAAGCACTGCGGCTGCGCGACCTGGCGCCGCGCGGAGCCGGCCAGCGATGACCGACGGCTCGGATCTGTCGCCGGCGATGGCGCAGTACATGGCGCAGAAACAGCGCCATCCGGACGCGCTGCTGTTCTTCCGCATGGGCGACTTCTACGAGCTGTTCTTCGACGACGCGAAGCTCGCGGCGAAGGCGCTCGGCATCACGCTGACCAGCCGCAACAAGGGCGAGAACGCGATCCCGATGGCCGGCGTGCCGGTGCGCGCGGTCGACGGCTACCTGCGCCGGCTGGTGCAGATGGGCCACCGCGTGGCGATCTGCGAGCAGATGCAGGATCCGAAGGAGGCCAAGGGCGTCGTCGAACGCGACGTCGTGCGCGTGGTCACGCCGGGCACGCTGACCGAGGACCACCTGCTCGACGACCGGCGCCAGAACCACCTGGTCGCGGTGGTGTCGGGCCGCGACGTGACCGGCCTCGCCTGGGTCGAACTGTCGACCGGCGGCTTCCACGTGCACGAGTGTGCGCCGGACCGGCTCGCCGACGAGCTGGCGCGCATCGAGCCGGCCGAGCTGCTGCTGGCCGAGACCGCGCGCAGCGAGGACCGGCCGTGGCTGCCGGCCGGCGTGCCGATCACCTGGCGCGCGCCGTTCGAGTTCGGCGCCGAGGCCGGCGAACGCACGCTGCAGCAGTTCTTCGGCACCAAGACGCTCGCCGGCTTCGGCGTGCAGGACATGCCGCGCGCGGTCGGCGCCGCCGGCGCGCTGGTCGCTTACCTGCAGGAGACCCAGAAGTGCGCGCTGCCGCACCTGCAGCGGCTCGAGGTCTGGCACGCGCAGGGCCACATGCGGCTCGACCGCGCGACGCGGCAGAGCCTCGAGCTGGTGCAGACGATGCGCGACGACGAGGGCACGCCGCTGCTGGCGATCCTCGACCGCTCGTCGACGCCGATGGGTGCGCGGCGTCTGCGCGGCTGGCTGCTGGCACCGCTGGTCGCGGTCGCGCCGATCCGCGCGCGCCAGGACGCGGTCGCCGAACTGCACGGCGACGGCGCGCTGCTGGCGCTGGTGCGCGAGCAGCTGGCGCACGTGCTCGACCTGGAGCGGCTGACCTCACGCGCGGCGTTCGGCCGCGCGAACGGCCGCGACCTGCTCGGCCTGCGGCAGAGCCTCGAGCGGCTGCCGCCGTTGCGGGCGCGGTTGGCGACGGCCACGGCACCGCTGCTGCGCGAACTCGCGGCGGCGCTCGACCCGCTGCCCGACCTGTGCGCACACCTGGCCGCGGCGCTGGTCGACGAACCGCCGCTGACGATCCGCGACGGCGGCATGATCCGGGCCGGCCACGACGCGAACCTCGACGAACTGCGCACGCTGGCCCGCGACAGCAACGAGTGGCTGGCCCGCTACCAGGCCGAACTGGTCGAACGCACCGGCATCGCGAGCCTGAAGGTCGGGTTCAACAAGGTGTTCGGCTACTACATCGAGGTCACGCACACGCACCGCGAGGTGGCGCTGCCGCCGGAGTTCGTGCGCAAGCAGACGACCAAGAACGCCGAGCGCTACGTCACCGACGCGCTGCGCACGTTCGAGAGCAAGGTGCTGAAGGCCGAGGAGAACGCCCGGGCACTCGAGTACGAGCTGTTCACGCGGCTGCGCGAACGTACGGCCGCCGAGTTGCCGCGGCTGCAGGCGACCGCGCAGGCGGTCGGCGACCTCGACGCACTGGCGGCGCTGGCGCTGGTCGCGCGCGAACGCCACTACTGCCGGCCGGTCGTCGACGACTCGTCGGTGCTGCGCATCGAGGACGGCCGGCACCCGGTGATCGAGGCCACGCACGCGGCCGGCACGTTCGTCGCCAACGACACCGACCTGCAGCCGCCGCAGCGCCGCCTCGTGCTGCTGACCGGTCCGAACATGGCCGGCAAGTCGACCTGGATCCGGCAGAACGCGCTGATCGTCGTGCTGGCGCAGATCGGCAGCTTCGTGCCGGCCAAGGCCGCGCACATCGGCCTCGTCGACCGCGTGTTCACCCGCGTCGGCGGCGCCGACGACATCAGCCGCGGCGCCTCGACCTTCATGATCGAGATGGTCGAGACCGCGAACATCCTGCACAACGCGACCGACCGCAGCCTCGTGATCCTCGACGAGGTCGGCCGCGGCACCAGCACCTACGACGGCATGTCGCTGGCGTGGGCGATCGCCGAGGACCTGCACGAACGCGTGCGCTGCCGCGCGCTGTTCGCGACGCACTACCACCAGCTGATGGACCTCGCCGGCCCCGGCAAGGGCATCGTCAACTGCCGCGTCGCGGTGCGCGAATGGGGCGACGAGATCGTGTTCCTGCACCGCATCGAGGAAGGCGGCACCGACCGCAGCTACGGCCTGCACGTCGCGAAGATCGCCGGCATCCCGGCGGCCGTGCTGACGCGCGCACAGGCCGTGCTGGCCGAGCTCGACAGCGAGGGCGCGTCGATGCGCGACGCGCTGGTGGCCGCCCGCGAACGCGCGCGGCCCGGCCCGAAGCAGCGCGAGTTGTTCGCGCCGCCGCCGGACCCGCTGCTCGACGAACTGCACAGGCTCGACGTCGACGACCTGACGCCGCGCCAGGCGGTCGAACTGCTGCGGCGCTGGCAGGAACGGGCCGGCAAGGGGACGTGACCGCCGCGGTGCGGGATCCGGCCGCCGACGGTCGATAGGCTCACCCGCCGATGAGCGACCCGATCACGTTCCGCCCGTACCGGCCCGGCGACGAAGCGGGCCTGCTGGCCGGGCACAACCAGATCTTCCCGCCGCGCTCGCTGGCGCACTGGCAGTGGAAGTTCGGCCGCAACCCGACCGGGCTCGTGCACACGATGGTCGCCGAGCATGCGCAGCACGGCCTCGTCGGCGCCTACGTGACGATCCCCGCGCGCGTCAAGATGGAGCAGGAGACGCGCATCTGCGGCCAGTGCGTCGACCTCTGGGTGCTCCCCGACCACCGCCGCCACGGCCCGCGGCCGGGCCTGTTCGTGAATCTGGCCCTCGCCCACTACGAGCAGTGGGGCGGCCGCGGCAGCGACCAGAACGCGTTCCACTACGGCTGGCCGATCGCGACCTGGCGCATCGGCCAGAAGTACCTGCGCTACGAGATGGTCCGCGACTGGGACTTCCTGTTCCGCGAACGGCCGCCGGGCGGGCTGCCGCCGCGCGCGGTGCCGGCCGACCTCGAGGTGCGGCGCGTCGACCGCTTCGCGGCCGACGTCGACGCGCTGTGGGCGCGGGAAGCGGCGGGACTGACGCTGGCGCTGGTGCGCGACGCCGCCTACCTGAACTGGCGCTACGCCGACGCGCACGACGCGGTCTACGAACTGCTCGAGTGCCGCGACCGCTCGAGCGGTGCGCTGCGCGGCATCGCGGTCGTGCGGCAGGCCGAGCTGCTGTTCCCGAACATGTGCTTCCTGGTCGACTGGCTGGTTCCGGCCGACGACCACGACACCACCGCGGCGCTGGTCGCCGCCGCCGAGCAGCGCGCCGACGCGATGCAGGCCACGGCGCTGGCGACACTGTTCCAGCACCGCGACCCTCGGTTCCTGGCGTTCCAGCGGCTCGGCTTCCTGGTCTACGGCTCGGTCTACTTCCAGGTCGTGATCCCGTTCAGCCAGCACGACACGTACTTCTACAAGGAGCAGTGGTACCACACGCTCGGCGACAGTGACCTCGTCTGACGGCGGATTGCCCGGCCGCGTTACGCCGCCTTTGCTGCCTCGTAAAGGGCGCGCCCGCCCCACCCCCGCCGAGGCCCCGCATGCACTCCAACCTGCCCGCCCGCTCCTCCCTGCTGGTCCTGCTGCTCGCGCCGCTCGCGGCACAACGCCCGGACGCCACGTTCGAGTGGCAGAAGCGCACGACGACGATCACCTACGGCGCGGTGCCGGTCGGCAAGCACCACCTCGGTGAGCTGACGGTCGGCCAGAGCTGGCGGCTCGGCAACAACGAGGCGAGCACCTGGCAGGTCGGCATGCCGCTGCTGGTCGGCGACGCCTGGCTGGCGCCGGGCCAGTACCGCGTGACGTTCGTGCGCGACGGCGAGGGCAAGGGCTCGCTGGTCGCCGACGGCAGTGCGCACGCGCTCGGCGCGGGCGCCGACGTGCGGCTCAGCGGCGACATCGAGCAGACCGGCAAGGAGAGCAAGAAGCTGCAGCTCGAGTGGCAGAAGGACGGCAAGGCCGACGCCGGCAACCAGGGCGCGCAGCTCGTCGTGCAGTTCGGTCCGACCCAGTGGCGCGGCACCGCGTTGGCGCTCGGCCACAAGGAACACAAGCTCGGCGGCGGCCGGCTGCTCGCGTTCCAGGTGCCCGCCGACCGCGTCGAACGCGGCGCCGTGCCGGTGGCGACGCTGAGCCTCGGCAAGGACGACAAGCAGGCGTTCAACCTCGTGCTGTCCGGCGCGACCGCGCGGCTCGTGCCGTGGATGCAGGCACCGACCGATTCGTTCGGCTTCGGCGACGTGAAGCCGCCGGCCGGTGAACAGACCACCGAGGGCAAGGTCACCGAACTGGCCGCGCCTGCGGCCGCGGCACCGGTGTGGACCGTGCGCGAGGCGAAGCTGCAGAAGGACGAGCTGCGCGTCGTCGCCGACTACGGCAGCAAGGCGGTCGAGATCACGGTGCCGGTGCCGAAGGCGCCGAAGTGACGCCGTGCCGCGGCTGACGCTGACGCTTGTGTGCCGGCCGCGTCAGCGCGGCCCGAGCACGATGACCCAGGTCAGCGCGCCGATGATCACGACCATGACCAGCAGCACCAGCCAGCCGGGCCGACGGCGGGGTTCCGGCGCGGCGCTGCTCACGTGCGCGTGCTCCCGAACAGCACGATGCCGAGCGCGCCGAACACGATCGGCGGCGACCAGGCGGCGACGACCGGGTGCAGGCCGTGCTGGCCCAGGTTCTGGCACGTGATGTCGAACACGGTGTAGCCGGCGCAGAGGCCGATCGCGATCAGCAGCCGATCGATGCGGCTGCCGCGTTCGTAGCGGATCGCGAACGGCAGCGCCAGCAGCAGCAGCAGCACGTTCGCCAGCGGGTAGGTGAAGTGGCGGTGCAGCGCCAGCCGCACGTCGGTGCGCGTCGACCGCGCCTCGGCCAGCGCGAACAGCTCGCTGTAGGACAGCAGCTCCGGATCGATCGTGTCGCGGCCCTGCGCCAGCAGCACCTCGGGTGTCAGGTCGCTGCGCTGCAGCCAGGTCTGCGGCACTTCGCCGCCGCGGGTCACGAGTTTGCCCTGCTCGAGCCGCCAGTCGCGCTGCACGGGATCCCAGGTCGCCGCGACCGCCTCGGTCAGCGTGGTCTCGAGCGCCAGCACACCTTCGACCAGCATCGACACGCCGCGCATCGTGCGGGTGACGGGGTCGTACTCCTTCGCGCGCAGCCGCTTGTCGACCTCGCCGCGCACCTCGACGACGACGTTCTCCTGCACGGCGCTGCCGCGCCGCATGCGGGCCTCGCTGGTCGCGATCGTCTGCGCGACGTGCGGCACGATCCACTGCCAGCAGGCCGCCATCGCCAGGCCCGCGCAGACGCCGCACAGCAGCATCGGCGCCAGCACGCGGTGGATGCTGCGGCCCGTGAACAGCATCGCGACGGTCTCGTTGCTGTTCTGCAGCCGCGCGACCGCGAACATGCACGCGATCACGGTCACGAACGGCGTCACGGTCGTGAACACGACCGGCACGAGGCTCGCGTAGTAGCTCGCCAGGTCGACCGCGAGGCTCCAGCCGCTGGTGCCCATGTCGGTCGCACGGTCGACGTACTTCGGCAGGCTGTTCAGCATGTCGATCAGGATCGACAGGAACACGAAGAACAGCAGGCTGGCGCCGAACGCCCCGGCGACGATGCGGCCGACGTAGCGGTCGAGCAGCGTCATCGGCGCAGCTGCCTCCAGCACAGCGGCACACCGGGCAGCAGCAGCAGCACGATCGGCATCCACGCGCTCCACGGGCTCTCGGTGGTGCGCAAGAGCCGCGCGCCGACGATCTCGCCCAGGTAGAACAAGGCCAGCGGCACCAGCGCCAGCACCAGCGCCAGCACGCGGCCCCGTTCGCGCGCGAACTCGGCGATGCAGAAGCCGATCGGCGCCAGCAGCGCCGGCATCAGCGAGAAGCAGCAGCGCCGCAGTAGCGTGTAGATCGCCTCGTGCGGCCGTGGGTGCACGCCGCGCAGCACTTCGGCGAGCAGCTGGTCGCTGCCGAGGTCGTCGTCGCGGTCGTGGCGGCGTTCGCGGTCGGCGATGTCGTGCAGCGGGATCTCGATCGGGATCTCGGCCGCCATCGCGCCGCCGATCGGGTCGCGCACGCCCTGCGGCAGGATGTGGATGCTGTCGCTGTGTTCGGTCGGCGGCGGCAGCGACACCTTGTCGACGCGCAGGATCGGCGACACCATGCCTTCCAGCGTGCGGTCCGGCGGGCAGTAGATCGTGCAGTCGAGATAGTCGCTGCCGACCTGCTCGCGGAACGTCATCACGTAGCCGGTGCCCGGGATGTTGATGCGGTCGGTGCCGAGCTTCAGGTTCAGGAACGCGTTGCGCACCACGTCGGCGACGACCCGGTACTTGTGGTAGTGCACGTACGGGATCGCGTAGTGCATCGCGACCGAACCGCACACCGACAGCAGGATGCCGATCAGCACCGCGGCCGCCATCGGCACGCGCGGGGCGATGCCGGCGGCGCGGATCGCGATCAGTTCACGGTCCTGCGCCGCGCGCACGAACGTCAGCACGGTCGCGAGCAGGAACGCGATCGTCCACAGGTGCGGGAACGCATCGAGCGCGAACAGCAGCGTGATCTTCGCCGCGTCGAGCATGCCGCCACCCTGCGAACGCTGCAGGCCGCGGGCGACCGACGACAGCAGCACCACCGCGAACATGACCAGGAACGTGATCGCCGCGTTGACGGTCAGTTCTCTCAGGTAGTATCGGTGCAGCTTCCACATCGCGCCGCTCCATGGTTCCGCATCGCACGACGCCGGGCAACGCCGAGCCCGCGATATCCGTCGCCGGCAAGGACCGGGCCCGGGCGACCGCGGCCCCGGCAGTCGCCGATGCGCTGCGCGCGCTGCTGGCGCACGATGTCGCCGACTGGGACCGGCACGACCTCGAACGCTTCAAGGAACGCACCGTGCGCTCGGTGTTCCGCGGCCGCCTCGGCGGCGCCGAGGTGCACGCGAAGGTGTTCCGCGCCGACACGCTGGCCGATCGCGCCCGCGACGCGCTGCGCCAGGGCCGCGGCGAACGCGAAGCCGCCCACCTGGCGGCGGCGCGCGCGCTCGGCCTGCCGGTCGTCGAGGTGCTGGCCAGCGGCACGGCGATGGACGGCGGCCAGCCGCGCAGCTTCGTCGTCACGCGCACGGTGCCCGAGGCGGCGCCGTTCACGTTCGCGGCGCCCGCCGCCGTGCAGCGCACGGTCGGCGCGCTGCTGCGGACCGTGCACGACCACGGCATCGACCTCGCGGACCTGCACCCGGGCAACCTGGTGCTCGACCCGGCCGGCCGCCCGTTCCTGCTCGACCTGACGTCGATGCGGCACGGCGGCCCGCCGTCGCTGCGGCGACGCGCGGCGGCGCTGGCGCTGTTCTGCCAGGATCTCGACGGCGGCGCGCTCGACGCGGCCGCGCGCGAACTGCTGGCCGGCTACCTGGCCGGCGGCCCGCCGCTGGCCGACGGCTTGCAGCACGAACTCGCGCTGGCGACACACCGTGTGCGCGCGCGCGGGCTGGTGGCGTTCGGGCGCCGCGCGACGCGCGCGTGCCGGCACACGCACGCGGAGGCGCGGCGGCGCGGCCAGCCGCGCTGGTTCGTACACCTCGGCCAAGGCCTGCCCGAGGCGATCGTGCCGGACGCGACGCGGCTGCTGGCCGATCCCGGCCCGCCGCTGCGGCGCGGGCGCCGCGGTGCGGTGTGGCTCGGCACCGGTTACGCGATCAAGGAACGCGATGCCGGCGCCGCCCGCAGCCTGTGGCGCGCCGCCTACTGGCTCGCCTACGCCGGCGTGCCGACGGCGCCGCCGGTCGCGCTGTGCCTCGACCGCGGCCGCGGCTTCGTGTTCAGCCAGAACCTGGCGCAGCCGTCGCTGGCGCACGAACTCGCCGCCGGCGCGCTCGACGCCGGCGCGGTCGCCGACGCCGCCCGGTCGCTCGGCACCGCGGTCGGCCGCCTGCACGCGCACGGCCTGCGCAACCGCGACCTGAAGTTCGACAACCTGGTGCGGCATCCCGGCCGCGCCCAGGTCTGCCTGGTCGACCTCGACGGCGTGCGCCGCGCGTCGGCGACCGACACGCGCGGCCGCGGCGCCGACCTCGGCCGGCTGCTGGCGGCGTTCCGCGGCGCCGGCTCGCCCGGCGGCGAGGCGACCGTGCGCACGTTCGTGCGCGCCTACCTGCGCGCACACCGCCGGCTGCTGCGGCAGCCGCCGCTGCGGCGGATCCTGCGCCATGCCGAGCGCCGCGCGCGCGAGTGGGCATCGGCCCACCGCTGATCACCGCTCAGGCGAACTGCCGGCGCGCGAGCTGGTCGCGCATCGTCTCGGCGCCGCCGTCGAGCACTTCGAGCATCTTGCCGTCGCGGTAGTGCCGCTCGACGTGGTACTCGACCGTGTAGCCGAAGCCGCCGTGGATCTGGATCGCCTCGTCGGCGGCCAGCACCATCGCGTCGACCGCGGCGATCCGCGCCTGCAGCGTGGCTTCGACCGAGTCGAGGCCCAGGTCCGCCGTGCGCGCGGCGTGGAACACCAGCTGGCGCGCCGCGTCGACCTGGCGCCGGCTCTCGACCAGCTTGCGCTGCACGGCCTCCTGCACCAGCAGCGGCTTGCCGAACGCGATGCGCTCGCCGGCGTGCTTCTTCGCCGCGGCGATCGACGCCTGGCCGCTGCCGACCGCGGCGGCGGCGGTGCCGATCCGCGCGACGAACTCGGCGCGCGCGATCGCGGCCGCCGCGCCGGCGCCGGTCGCCAGCACGGTCGCCGCGGTGTCGACGAACTCGACCCGCGCGCAGCTCGCGCTGTTCAGGCCCAGCGCGCGCAGCCCGCTGCGGCGGACCGCCGCGCCGGCCACCTCGGCCAGCACGACCGTTTCGCCGTCGCGCGCCGCGACCAGCACGCGGTCGGCGGCGCCGCCGCCGGGCACGATCGCTGCGGCGCCGGTCAGCCGGCCGTTCGCGCAGCGCACGCCGTGCTCGGCGCCGACGAACACCGCGAGGTTGGCGCCGCCGACGATCGCGTCGAGGTCCTTGCCCCCAGCCGCCTCGAGCGCGGCGGCACACTGCGCCTGTTCGATCCACAACCGCGCCAGCGACGTGTTGGCCGCACCGACCGACTCGAGCGCAGCGACGAACGGCACCGCACCCATGCCGGCGCCGCCATTGGCCTCGGCGACCAGCAGGCCGAACACGCCGAGCTCGGCCAGCGCCGCGAACTGCTGCGCCACCGGCTGGCGATGCTCGTCGGCGTCCAGCGTCGCCGGGCCGACGACGTCGGCGACGAACTTGCGCACCGTGTCGACGACGATGTCCTGGTCTTCGGTGAGTTGGAGGTTGTGCATCTTCGGAGCTTCCGGCGCGGCCTCAGCGCGCGCCTTGCCAGTAGTAGAGGAATCGTGGACCGGTCGTCGAGCGCAGCAGGCCGCCCAGCGACTGTTCGAGCGACGGCGCCGCGTGGGCGTCGGCGCCGAACAGCAGGTCGCCGAGCCCGGGCCGGCGACGGTGCTCGACCACGGCGACGGCCTTGCCGAGCTTCTGCTCGAACCACTGCGCCGCCGTGTCGTGGTCGCCGATCGCGTCGACGAGACCGTTCGCCAGCGCCTGCTTCGCGGTGTAGATCGCGCCGGTCGCGACCGCGAGCACCTGCGTGCGGTCGAGGTTCGGCCGGCCCTCGTCGACCACGGTGACGAAGCGGTCGTAGAGCTCGTCGACGATGCCGGTCAGCAGCGCGCGCTCGTCGTCGCGCATCGGCCGCGTCGGCGACAGGATGTCCTTGAGCGGCGTGCGGTCCGACTTGATCGCGATCTGCTGCACGCCGAACTCGTCGGCGGCCTTGGCGAAGTTCCAGGCGCTCATGATCACGCCGATGCTGCCGGTGATCGTGGTCGGCCGCGCGACGATGTGCTCGGCCGCGGCTGCGACGTAGTAACCGCCGGACGCCGCCATGTCGCCGAACAGCGCCAGCATCGGCTTGTCGGGGTGGTCGGCGCGGAACCGCGTCAGCAATCGGTGGATCTCGTCGGAGTCGGTGACGCCGCCACCCGGCGAGTCGACCAGCAGCAGCACGCCGTGCACGTCGTCGGCTTCCGCCTGGCGCAGCGCGCGGCGCACCTGCGTCACCGTGCCACCGGCGGCGCCGAGCAGCGGGCTGCCCGACTCCGCGATCGCACCGGTGATCGGCACCTGCAGCACCTTGGTGCGCGCACCGCGTTCGCCGGCCACGTGCACTTCGTCGAACGCGCCGTCGACACCCTGCGCGAGCCCACCGCCGGCGAAACTGCCGACGCTGAGCAGCAGCAGCAGCACGTTCAGGCCGGCCGAGGCGACCAGCAGGATGCCGAGGAAGATCGCGACGAAGAACGCGACCCCGCGCGCTTCGCGCGGCGGCGTCGCGGCCGCGGGCCAGGCCGGCTGCAGCGGCACGCCGGGCGGCGGTTGTGGCGTGTTCGACGTCATGCCGGGCTCGTCAGGCCGCGCGCGATGACCAGGCGCTGGATGTCGGTCGCGCCTTCGTAGATCTCGGTGATGCGCGCATCGCGCAGCAGCCGTTCGGCCGGCGTCGCGCCGCTGGCACCGTCGAGACCGAGCACCGTGACCGCGGCGCGGGCGGCGCGGTTCGCGAGCCGCGACGCGCACGACTTGGCCATCGCGGCCTCGGTGCTGCAACGCACGCCCTTGTCGCGCAGGATCGCGGCGCGCCAGGTCAGCAGCCGGTAGGCGTCGAGGTCGCTGGCGAGATCGGCGAGCGTCCACTGCTCGGCCTGCGACGCGTTCGGACGGCCCTTGGCGTCCTTGCGCGCCGCGACGGTGTCGCGGATCAGTTCGATCGCGGCCCGCGCGATGCCGAGCGACTGCGAGGCGATGCCGAGGCGGCCGCCGTCGAGCGTGTCGAGCGCGATCGTGAAACCCTGGCCTTCTTCGGCGATCAGGCAGTCCGCCGGCACCGAGACGTTCTCGAGCACGATCTCGGTCGTCGGCGAGCCGCGCAGGCCGAGCTTGCGCTCCTTCTTGCCAACGCTGACGCCGGGCCACTGCTTCTCGACGACGAACGCCGAGATGCCCTTGACGCGGTCGGCAGCCGTGCGCGCGAACACGACGAACAGCTGCGCTTCGCTGCCGGTCGTGATCCACAGCTTGGCGCCGTTCATCACGTAGCGGCTGCCGTCGCGCCTGGCCTCGCAGCGCAGCGCCGCGGCGTCCGAGCCCGAGAACGCCTCACTGAGGCAGTAGGCGCCGAGCCACTCGCCGGTGACCAGCTTCGGGAACCAGCGGCGCTTCTGCGCCTCGCTGCACCACTTGCCGAGCAGCGAGTTCACCAGCGAGTTGTGCACGCTGATCGTGACGCCGGTCGACACGCAGTGCGCGTTGATCTCCTCGAGCATCACGCAGCTGGCGAGGTTGCCCATCGCCGAACCGCCGTACTCCTTGGCGACGGTCGTGCGCAGCAGCCCCAGCTTCGCCGCAGCCTGCACTGCCTCGCGCGGGAACTTCGCTTCCGCGTCGCAGCGGGCGGCGCCGCCGAGGTGCTCGCGCGCGTAGCCCTGCACGAAGGTGCGGAACTGCTGCAGTTCCGGGCCGAGTTCGAAGTCGGTGACCTGCGGGGAGCGGGCGACGGTGGTGGTCATCACTTGGCCTGCGAGTAGTCGTAGAAGCCGCGCTTGGTCTTGCGACCGAGGTGGCCGGCGGCGACGAGTCGGCGCAGCAGCGGGCAGGCGCGGTACTTGTCGTCGCCGAGCCCGTCCTTCAGCACGTCGAGGATCGACACGCAGACGTCGAGGCCGATGAAGTCGGCCAACGTCAGCGGGCCCATCGGGTGGTTCATGCCGAGCTTCATGATCTCGTCGATCGCCTCGCGCGTCGCGACGCCCTCCATCAGGGCGAACGCGGCTTCGTTGATCATCGGCATCAGGATGCGGTTGGCGACGAACCCCGGGTAGTCGTTGGCGGGCACCGGCACCTTGCCGAGCGCCTTCGACCAGGCCAGCACCGCGTCGGTGGTCGCGTCGCTGGTGTCGTTGCCGCGGATCACCTCGACCAGCTTCATCAGCGGGACCGGGTTCATGAAGTGCATGCCGATCACGCGGTCGGCGCGCCGGGTCCGCGCGGCCAGCACCGTGATCGAGATCGACGACGTGTTGCTGGCCAGGATCGCGCCGGGCTTCAGCGCCGCATCGGCGTCGCGGAACACCGCCGTCTTGACGTCGAGGTTCTCGGTGACGGCCTCGATGCACAGGTCGACCTCGGCCAGGTGCTTCTTGTCGGTCGTGCCGACCAGCAGCTTCCTGGTGCGCTCGGCGACCTCCGCGGTCAGCGTGCCCTTCTCGACGAACTTGCCGAGGCTCTTGTGGACCGTCGCCAGGCCGCGGTCGACGAAGTCCTGCTGCACGTCGATCATGAAGGTCGGCACGCCGCAGCTGGCGAACGTCTGGGCGATGCCGTTGCCCATCGTGCCGGCGCCGATCACGGCCACGGCCTTGGGGAGGTTGTTGCTCATGGGTTTCAGATCCTCTCGACGCTCATGACGACCGCGTTGCCGCCGCCCAGGCACAGGCCGGCGACGCCGCGCGCCTTGCCGTGCCGCTGCATCGCGTGCAGCAGCGTGACCAACACGCGCGTGCCGGAACACCCGATCGGGTGGCCGAGCGCGACCGCGCCGCCGTGCACGTTCCAGCGCGCCGCGTCGATCTCGAGCTGGCGCTGCAGCGCGACCATCTGCACCGCGAACGCCTCGTTCATCTCGCACAGGTCGAAGTCGCGCGGGCTGCAGTTCTGCAGCGCGCACAACTTCCGCGTCGCGACCTCGGGCGCCATCATCACCCACTCCGGCGCGAGCCCGCCGGTGGCGTAGCCGGTGATGCGGGCCAGCGGCCGCAGGCCGTGCGCGCGGGCCCAGTCCTCGTCACAGACCACGACCGCCGCGGCGCCGTCGTTGATCGAGCTGGCGTTGCCGGCCGTGACCGAACCGTCCTTCTGGAACGCCGGCTTCAGCTTCGCGAGCGCCTCGGCGGTGCTGTCGGCGCGCGGCCCCTCGTCGACCTGGAAGCGCAGCGGGTCGCCCTTCTTCTGCTTCAGCTCGACCGGGAAGATCTCGGCCGCGAACGCGCCGGCCTGCTGCGCCGCCACCGCACGGCGATGGCTCTCGGCCGCGTAGGCGTCCTGCTCCTGCCGCGAGACGCCGTACTTCTGGGCGACGAGCTCCGCCGTGTTGCCCATGTGGAAGTTGTTGTAGTGGTCCCACAGGCCGTCCCAGACGATGCCGTCGAGCGCCTGCGTGTGGCCGAGCCGCGCGCCGGTGCGTGCTGTCGGCAGGTAGTACGGAGTGTTCGACATCGACTCCATGCCGCCCGCGACCGCCACCTTCAGGTCGCCGGCCTTGATCGCCTGCGCCGCCAGCATCACGGTCTTCAGGCCCGAACCGCAGACCTTGTTGATCGTGACCGCCGCCGCCGCGTCGGGGATGCCGGCGGCGCGCAGCGCCTGCCGGGCCGGGTTCTGCCCGAGGCCGGCCTGCAGCACGTTGCCCATCAGCACTTCTTCGACCTGGTCGGCCGGCACCTGCGCGCGGCGCAGCGCCTCGGCGACCGCGAGGCCACCGAGTTGCGGCGCCGACAGTGGCGCGAGCGCGCCTTGGAACTTGCCGATCGCGGTGCGGCAGGCGGACACGATGACGGGGCGACCCATGGGGTGCTGGCTCCTGTGGGGCAGTGCTCGGACCGCGGCCGACCGTCCCACCGTGGGGCGGCCCGCCGCAGAAGGGCGAGGATTCTAGGGACCGGCGTGGGCAGCTGCCATGCGCAGAACTGCCCGCGCCGCCGGTCGCGCGGTCAGCAAACGAATGCGGCCTACCGGACGGATCCGGCAGGCCGCAGGTTCTGGTGGAGTCGAGGGGAGTCGAACCCCTGACCTATGCATTGCGAACGCATCGCTCTACCAACTGAGCTACGACCCCGCGAATGGGGGCAGCACACTAGCGAGCGGGCCCGGCCAGGTAAAGAGCTTGTTGGCCGTCCGTGCCGGGCGACGCGACGCGGCGCAGGATGCCCGGGCGCGGGGCGCCGTGCGTGACGAAGCCGCGCACGCGCTCGCGTTCGACGTCGAACCCCCACTCGAACCGCGGCTCCAGCCGCGCGCCGAGCGGATTCGTGACCGTGGCGCCGTGCGCCAGCACCAGCGGCCCGGCCACCTGCGCCGGCCGACCGACGTGCAGTTCCCCGTCGACCACCAGCCCCGCGTCGCAGCCGATCGACCCACCGGCGCTGCCGGGCAGGCCGAGATAGACGCTGCCGGCCCCCTCCGCCGGGCCGACGAACGCACCGACACCGCGCAGGCCGTCGCCGGGCGACCAGCTGCCGTTCGCGTCGCGGTCGGCGAACGACGCCTCGCCGTTGGCGCGGCGGGCGACGCAGACGAGCCGCCCCGGTCCGTCGACCACCAGCGACCGGGCGAAGTAGATGTTGCCCTGCACGACCAGCGTGAGGTCGCGCTCGAGCCACAGGCGGATCGGCTGGTCGCCGGGCGGGATCCACAGGTGTCCCGGCAGCACGATCAGGCCGCCGGCGGCGTCGAGTTCGGCGCTGCGCGCGGGCTCGAACACGAAGTCGGGCTTGTCGGTGCCGGCCTGCCACGACAGCAGCGCCACGCCCGGATCGGCGCGGAACGCCGCCAGCCGGTCGCCGCGCGGTGCACCGGCCAGCTGCACCGGATCGAGCTGCGGCAGGTCCTCCCGCGCGACGAGCCGCGTGCGACCGACGAGGCGCGCCGCGCCCGGGTCGACCGCCGAACTCGCCCGCGCGAACACCGGCGCCGCGGCGCCAGGCAGCTCTTCGCAGCGGAAGCGGAACTCGCCTTCGCCGGCCACCACGCTGGTGACCTCGAACGAACCGCCGGGCGCGCGCCGCACCGCGACGCGCACGCCACCGACGGCCACCGTCGCGTCCGCCGCGTCGGGCGACGCCGCCAGCGTCGCGGCGAGGCCGGTCTCGGCCGCGAGCCGCGCCAGCTCGGGCACGGTATCGCGCCGCACCGACTCCGCCCGCTGCAGCGCGCCGCCGACCGCAGCCAGCGCCAGCGCCGCCAGCACCATCGCGCCGCACGCCGCCACCCACAGCGGCGCGTCCCACAGGCACCGCCAGGTGCCGAGCCCACCGGCGCGACGGTGGCTCACGGTGGACCTCCCTGGCCGCGCTCGCGCACCGCCAGGTGCGGCCCCCACGGCGCCTGCGCGACGACGACGTCGTGCTCGCCGAACAGGCCTTCGAGCGCCCGCACCGCGACCGGCGTCACCGCGGCAGACCGCGCCAGCTGCGACAGGTGTTCGAGTTGCTCCGAGCGCCGCACGCTGACCGCATCGAGGTGCGCGGCCTCGTGCGAGAGGTGCCAGGCGGTCGCGGCGCTGGCCGCGAGCACGATCGTCGCGACCCACCACTCCCGCTGGCTCGCGGTGCGCCACCTCACGGCGCGTCCTCGCCGACCGGTTCGAGGTCCACGTCGACGATGTCGCCGCCGGTGCGTGCGCCAGCCGGCGGGTTCGCGTTCAGCCAGTCGAGCAACGCGTTGCACTCGCGGGCCACCGCGCCCAGCGGATCGCCGCGCCGCAGCTGCACGCGGAACGACAGGTCGCCCTCGCGCATGCGCCGCAGCGCCTCGACCAGGCGCCGTTCGGGACCGGCCACGCGGGCCGCGACGCGGCCGGCCTGGACGACGACCAGCGCGGCGCCGGCCAGTGCGAACCCGAACAGCAGCAGCACGAGCGGCAGCGACTCGCCGACGGTCGGCCGCGCCGCCGCGGCCGCGGTCAGCTGCTGGCGGCACGAGTCGGCCAGCACCAGCGCGCTGACCACCACGAGCAGGGCCGGCAGCACCAGCGACGCGTGCTGGCCGACCGCCGCCAGAGGCCTGGCCCCACCATCCTGGGAACGCCGTGAATGCGACCGCATGGGAATCCTGACGCAACCGGGACCGCCGCCCGCGACCGGGCCGGACGACCGGCCGGCCTGGCACGGACCGGTGATCGGCTCGACCCGGCGAGGCGTTGAGTGGCCGCCCTCGTGGACGTCCCGCAGTTGGACACAAGCTCGGGCGAGCCCCCTGCCGATGAAGTTCGAGTTCCGCCACACGCGGACGGTGACGACACATGGCTGAGCAACTGAACACGCCCGAGAAGTCGGGCAAGCGCGCGACGATCTTCGCCGTGACGTCCGGCAAAGGCGGCGTCGGCAAGACCTCGCTCTCGGTCAACCTCGCCTGCGAGTTCAGCCGGCGAGGCCACCGCACGATCATCGTCGACACGGATCTCGGTCTCGCCAACGCACACATCCTGGCGGGCATCAAGCCGGCGAAGACGCTGTCGGACTACATCGAGGGCAAGGCCGAACTCGCCGAGATCATCGAGACCGGGCCCTGCAAGGTGAAGTTCATCAGCGGCGGCTCCGGCGTGAAGGAGATGGCCAACCTCGACGACAACGGCCGCGCCCGCATCTGCGTCGCGGTCGAGGAGCTGACGCCGTTCTGCGACGTCGTGCTGCTCGACACCGGCGCCGGTGTCTCGAAGGGCGTGACCGACTTCGTCAGCATGGCCGACCACACGATCCTCGTGACGACCAGCAACTTCGCGGCGATCGCGGACGCGTACGGCATCGTCAAGGTGATCGTGCAGGACGGCTACAACAAGCCGATCCACTGCGTCGTCAACCGCGTGCGCTCGCCGGAAGAGGCGGAGCAGGTGTTCTTGAAGCTCAAGGGCTGCACCGAGCGCTTTTTGGGCTTCGACCTCAACTGGCTCGGATTGCTGCCGGAAGATAGCTCCGTTGAGGGCGCCGTCTTGAAGCGCGCGCCGTTCAGCGAAGTCTTCCCCGGCAGCGTCGCAGCGCGCTACCTCGCGAAGTTGGTGTCGGGTCTCGAACGCTACGTCGGGACCCCACGCGCGACTCCGCAGGCCGCCAAGAGCTGACGGGAACGACGGACGAATCAGGCAGGTGGGGAACCTGCCGCAGGCAAGCCAACCGGGAAAACAGGGGACGAAGGGATGACCCGCACGACGAAGCAGGATGCGATGGATCGCATGGATCAAGCGACGGGCAAGGCAGCGGCTGCGGCCGAGGAGGCCTTCGGTCGTCAGGCGAACAAGGGGATCCTGGCCGACCAGGTCGCCGAGGAACTGAACGTGCCGCGCCGCACCGCCGCTCGCGTACTCGACGCGGTGCTCGACGCCGTCAGCGATCTGCTGCGCAACCGCGGCAAGGTCGCGGTCAAGGGCTTCGGCACGTTCGAGCGCCGCATCCGCAAGGGGCGCGCCTACAAGCACCCGCTGACCGGCGAGAGCATCGACGTCGCCAACAAGGAGACGATCATCTTCAAGCCGAGCGACCAGCTGATCGTCGAGACGCGGACGAACGCCGCGCCGCGCGCCAAGAAGGCGCCTGGGCTGCCGACCGACGACATGCTGTTCAAGGGCTGATCGACGGCCGCAATGGGCCGCAGTTCCGGGGGCCGTCGCCTGCGACGGCCCCTGGTGCGTACGGAGAGCGGATTCGACCGCCGCGAGTACCGCCACCGGCCAACGCCGCTATCCTGACGCCCCGTGTCCGCGAGCGAACAGACGATCGAGGAGTTCCGCGCCGCCTGCGTGCAGTTCGACGTGCGGCCCGGCGACGTGGCGGCCAACTGCGCCGCGATGCGGGCAGGCGTCGAGGAGGCGTCGGACGCCGGCGCGACGCTGTGCGTGCTGCCGGAACTGTGGTCCACGTCGTTCCTGACCACGTTCGACGAGGCGACGCTGGCGGCAGCCGAGGCCGCCGACCGCGAACTGCAGGAGCTCACCGCGGCCCGCGGCATCCTCGCGGTCGGCAGCGCGATCGAGGCGGTCGACGGCCGGATCTACAACACCGCGACCGTGTTCGACCGCGGCGAGCGCCTGGGCTCGTACCGCAAGATCCACATGTTCTCGCCGAACCTCGAGCCGCGGCACCACACCGCTGGCAGCGAGCCGCACCTGTTCGCGACGCGGTTCGGCCGGTTGGGCGTGCTGATCTGCTACGACCTGCGGTTCCCGGAGCTGGCGCGCTACTACTTCCACAAGGGCGCCGAACTGCTGCTGGTGCCGGGACAGTGGCCCGAGGCGCGTGCCCAGCACTGGCGCACGCTGCTGCGCGCGCGCGCGATCGAAAACGAGCTGTTCGTGCTGGGCTGCAACCGCACCGGCCAGGAAGCGTCGCTGAAGAGCCTGGAGCCGCAGTCGTTCCTCGGTGACGGCCGCATCGTCGATCCGACCGGCGAGATCCTCGCATCGGGCACCGGTGACGCCGGGGCGCTGATCGCCGACATCGAACTGCGCAAGGTGCGCACCATGCACCGGATCCTGCCGGTGCAGAAGGACCAGCGACCGAGCGTCTATCGGCGGCTGTTCGACGAGGCCTGGCCGGACATGCTCGCGCACAGCAACGAGGGGCGCGAACCGGACCGCGAGCCGGCCTGACCGCCGGCCGCGATCACTCGACGAACGCCTGCAGGCGGCGCAGCTTCGGCGGCTTCTGGATGCGGCCGATGGCGGCGTTCTGCAGCTGCCGCACGCGCTCGGCAGTGATGCCCAGATCGACGGCGATCTCGCCCAGCGTCTGCGGCTCGCCGCCGTCGAGACCGAACCGGCGCCGCAGGATCCTCTGTTCGCGATCCGGCAGGTCGGCCATCGCCTCCGCCAGCGCTTCGCGCAGATCGCCGGGCGGGATCGCCTCCGGGATCGGCACGAGGCTGGTGTCGGGCAGCGCCTGGGCCAGCGAACCACCTTCGCCGGGCTCGGTCTCCGCGTCGATGCTGACGGCGTAGCGACGGGTCGCCAGCACCCATTCGACACGCTCCGCCGGCAGGCCGATGCGCGCGCCGATCTCGGCCGGCGTCAGATTCCGGCCTTCGCGCCGGCCGGCTTCCTGCGCCCGCCGGATCTTGCCGAGCACCTTCTGCACCCAGATCGGCACGCGGACCGTGCGCGAGCTGTTGTAGAGCATCTTCAGCACGGCCTGATGCACCCAGTACTGGGCGTAGGTCCGGAAGCGCACGTCGCGGCGCCAATCGAAGCCGTCGATCGCCTGGAACAGCGAGGCATTGCCTTCCTGGATCAGGTCGGCCGTGTCGACACCGAGGCCGCGGTAGCGGTTGACGGTGCTGAGCACGATGTGCAGTGCACCTTCAACGTAGAGATTGCGCAGCTCCTCATACTGGCCGAGCATCTGCTCCAACCAGGGCCGGTCCACGCGGCGAGAGCCGGCGAGGTCGCGCAGCGCGAGCACGGCTTCGCGCGCCGGTCGGCGCAGGCAAGCCTCGGCGCCGGCGGCATCGAAGCCGGCGGCGAGCAGCGCCTTCTCGACCAGGGCGCGCAGGAACTCGTGCCGGCGTGCCATGCGGAACTCTTCCTCGCGGTCCATCGGCTGGATGCGCCGCAGCTCGAGCTGGTAGGAAGTGCCACGCAGGTCGGGAATGTCTGCCACGACTGCCGGATTGGCAGTCGCCCGACGACCTTCGCGGTACTGCATCAGGTCCAGGGTCGCCTGGGCACGCAGGAACTGGGTGGCCAGCCGCGCCACGGTGGCAGGAAACCGGTCGGTTGCGACATCGAGCCACGCGTCCAGCAGGGACAGCTGCACCACCTGCCGGTGGGACAGGGGCTTCGGTCGCTTGGGCAGGATCTTCGACAGCATGTTCGCGAGCCTCCTTGGCACGGTTGCCAGAGGCCGCTGATACGACCTCCGCGCAGAACGTCCTTCGCCCGATCCGGGCGGGCGGACGCGCCGCTCCCAGCGAGGGGTCAACAACCGTGCCGGGCCAGGATGCGGCGACCGGCGCCAGACTCCCCGAAAACCGCCGTGCCGCGCGGCAGCGACCTCAGCGCTTGCGCGCGAGCAGCAGCACGAGTCCGAGCAACAGCACGCCACCGCCGGCCCACAGCGGCCACGGCATGCCGCCGGCGTCGTCCTGCATGGTCGACCAGTCGGGTTCGGTCGCCGCGGCCGGCTGGGGCGAAGCTGCCGGCGGCGCGTCCGTCGAGGCCGGCACGACGGGCTGGCCCGCCAGCGCTGGAGCGTGGTCCGTCACCGGCGCGCTGCCGGCTGCCGACGCAGCCACGGCCGCTGCCGCGGGAGGCGCGTCCGGCGCGGGCACGCTGTCCGATCCCTGGCCAGGGAACCCGCCCTGAACTGGCGGATCCGCCACCCGCCCGACCTCGACTTCGACGTTGACGCGATCGATGAAGCGACCGATCGGCTGGCCCGAGCCGCCGTCGTAGATGTCGAACTGCAGGTCGATCCCGACCGCCTGTTTGGCACCGATCTGCGCATCGCTGGCGACCGTCACCGGCAGTTCGAAGATCGCGTAGTTGTCGTAGACGGGCCGACCGACATAGGCAGCGGCGTGGCGCCCGTTCTCGGCCGGGCGCATCTGCAGGCCACCGAGCGTCACGAAGCCCTGCTGCGGCGCTCCGAGCATCTGCAGCGGCGCCGGCGACGGCATCACGGCCTGGCCGGTGAACACGGCCGACACGACCAACATGCCAGTCTGGCCGGGCATCAGCTTCTGCGGCTTCAGCGCCGGCACGAAGCGGCAGAACGCCGACGCGTTGTGCCGCACCGAACGGGCCAGACGCTCTTCGGGAGTCAGGTTGCTGAGGTCCTCCTCCTCTTTGCCCTCGCCCTCGCCCTTCTCCCCGCGCCCGAGGCGCTCGGCGCGCTCCTTGTCCATCTGCTCGGCACGTTCGCGAACGCGGCGCTCCATCTGGGCCTCGCGGTCGTCGAGGCGGTCTTCCTGGCCGTGCAGCAGGCAGGCGATCAGGAACACGGGCAGCAGGCGAAGGGTCAACATCATGGGGACTCTAGCTCGTCGGCCCGCGCATGCGAACGCGGCCGCGCACAGAAGCTCGGAACGGGAGCGCCGGACCGCTTCGACGCGGCTGGCGCCGGTTGCTTCCCCGATTGCCGGGCCGCGTGCTGCGGCCGCGCTTGTAATGTGCCCCGTTCAGAGGCTATTTCTGCGTCCATGTCGACCCCGATCGCCGCGCCTACCGAGGCCGCCGTCCTCGATGCCCTCCGTCGCGTGCGCGATCCGGACTTGCACCGGGACGTGGTCGAGCTCGGCTTCGTCAAGGACCTGCGGATCTGCGGCGGCAACGTCGCCTTCACGCTGGAACTGACGACGCCGGCCTGCCCGGTGAAGGACCTGATGCGCGACCAGGCCGGCGCCGCGGTTCGCGCGGTTGCCGGCGTCGACAAGGTCGACGTCACCCTGTCGGCGCGCGTCACGGCGAGCCGGCCGGTCCTCGGCGACAAGGGCACGATCCCGGGCGTCAAGAACGTGATCGCGGTCTCGTCGGGCAAGGGCGGCGTCGGCAAGTCGACCGTCGCCGTCAACCTGGCGTGCGCGCTGCAGCGCACCGGTGCCCGCGTCGGCGTGCTCGATGCCGACGTCTATGGACCGAACGTGCCGCTGATGCTCGGCCTGAGCGGCCAGCCGACCGTGGTCGACCGGCGCATCGTGCCGTTCGAGCGCCACGGCCTGCAGGTGATGTCGATGGCCCTGCTGGTCGCCGAAGACCAGCCGGTGATCTGGCGCGGCCCGATGCTGCACTCGGCGGTGCGCCAGTTCCTGTTCGACGTCGCCTGGCACGACCTCGACTACCTGGTCGTCGACCTGCCGCCCGGCACCGGCGACGCGCAACTGTCGCTGAGCCAGCAGGCGCACCTGATGGGTGCCGTGATCGTGACGACGCCGCAGGACGTGTCGGTGCTCGACGTGAAGAAGGCGATCCGCATGTTCCAGACGGTCAACGTGCCGGTGCTGGGCGTCGTCGAGAACATGGCCTGGTTCACCCCGCCGGGCTCCAGCACCCGCTACCACCTGTTCGGCAGCGGCGGCGGCGCAAAGATCGAACGCGAGTTCGGCGTGCCGCTGCTGGGCCAGGTTCCGATCGAGATGGCGGTGCGCGAAGGCGGCGACACGGGCCGCCCGATCGTGCTCGCCGAACCCGAATCCGAGAGCGCGCGCGCCCTGATGGCGATCGCCGGCAAGGTCGCGCAGCGCATCAGCATCGCCAACGCAGAGTGAGAACCACGATGAACCAGAAGACCGACTCCAGCACTCCCTTCACCGCGCAGACCACGATGCTCGAAGCACTGACGGCGGACCCGTCGCTCGGCATGGTCCTGATGCGCGACTTCCACCTCGGCGGCTGCCGCAACTGCGGCTTCAACCCGCACGACACCGTGGAAGAGGTCGCGACGCAGAACGGCATCCCGACCGAGCGCCTGCTCGCGGCCCTGAACCGCGCCCGCTGAGCGAGCCCGCCGCGCCGCGAGCCTCGCACCCTTGCGCCGCCCGCGGCGTGGGCCAGAATCCCACCACAACCTGCCGGACGAATCATGGTCACCGAACTCACCGACGCCAACTTCCAGTCCACCCTGCAGACCGCCAAGGTCCCCGTCCTCGTCGACTTCTCGGCGACCTGGTGCGGCCCGTGCAAGGCCCTCGCGCCGACCATCGACAAGGTCGCCGGCGAGTACAAGGGCCGCATGGACGTCTACAAGATCGACATCGATGCGGCGCAGGACACGGCCGCCAACTTCGGCATCATGAGCGTGCCGACCTGCGTGTTCTTCAAGGACGGCAAGGAAGTCGACCGGTTCACCGGCAATGCCGACCTGCGCACGGTCAAGGGCCACGTCGACCGCGTGCTCGGCTGAACCGCCAGAGCAGCGCCAGCCCGAGCGGCACCGAGCCCAGCGCCAGCCACCAGCGCTCGCGGCGCGCCACGACCCGATGCGGCGCCAGCACGCGGACACCTTCGATCGTCGCGCGGTAGACGTAGGAACCGGCAGCAACCGGTACGAAGCCGATGCGGCCGCCGACGTCGGCGCTGCCGAGTTGCTGGACCGAGCCGTCCGGCAGTTCCACTTCGATCGCCGTGGCCGGCGCCGGCCCCAGTGCGGTGCTGGCGGTCACCACGACGCGGTCCCCCACCAGCCCCGGGTATGGCTCGACCTGCAGTTGTTGCAGCAGCAGCGCGCAGACGACGGACACGGCGGCGGTCACAGCGGCTAGTCTGCCGTCTTGCTCCCCGAAGTCGAGGATCGTGGCCGGGTGCCGTTCGCGCCGGTGCTCGCCGAGATGCGCGCGCTGCACGCGGCAGTGCACCGCGGCGAGCAGGCCGGCCGGGTCTGGCTCGTCGAACACGAGCCGGTCTACACGGCCGGCCGCGCGACAGCGCCGGCGGACCTGGGCCCCGACGTGGTGCCGATCGAACGCGGCGGCAAGGTCACCTACCACGGCCCGGGCCAGCTGACCGTCTATCCGATCGTGCGCCTGCCGCGGCGCGACGTGCGCGACTGGCTGCGCCGCCTCGAGACCTTCGGCGTGCAAGTCGCCGCGGCGTTCGGGCTGGCGGCACAACCGTCGGTCGACGGCACCGGCGTGTTCGTCGGGCGACGCAAGGTGGCCTCGATCGGCGTCGCCGTGAAGCACTGGATCAACCTGCACGGCATCGCGATCAACGTCGCGATGGACCTCGCGCCGTGGCACGCCGTGCGCCCGTGCGGGCTCGCGCCGGAGGTCATGTCCGACCTCAGCACGGCCGCCGGCCGCCCGATCACGATGGCCGCGGCCCGCTCGGCGGCCCGCGCGGCGGTTTCCCTGCTGACCGAGGCGGCCGATCCGCTATGAAGCGCGGTCGATGACCGGTTCCGTCGAGCTCGATCCGGACGGGGCTCACCTGCTGATCCGCTTCCCGTACCGCGAAGATCTGGTCGCCGCGGTCAAGGATCTGCCCGGCCGCCGCTGGGACCCGAAGGGCAAGCTGTGGCGCGTGCCGGCGGCGCAGGTCGAGCGCGTCTACGCGACGTTCGCGGGCCACCTGTTCGAGTTCGCACCCGAGATCCCGGCGCTGCTGGCCGGCACGCTCGGCACGGTGGCGAAGCCCGCGGCCGAGGCGCCGCCGCGCCAGCGCGCGCTGCCGTTGCCCGGCGACGCGAACGGAACCGACGCGCCGCCGCCGGCGCTGTCGATCTCGGCGCTGAACACGCGCGTGCGCGACGCGCTGCGCGGCGCGATCCCGGACTCGGTCTGGATCACCGGCGAGATCGTCGACTTCGACAAGACCGCCGGCCGCGAACACCGGTTCTTCCAGCTGGTCGAGAAGGCCCCGCGCGCGGCGCGTCCGGTCGCGGTCGTCGACGTCGCGCTGTTCGGTCGCACCGCCGAGTGGCTGCTGCCGAAGCTCGCGGCCGGCGAGCAGCCGCTGTCGCTGCGCGACGGCATCGAGATCCGGGTCCTGGTCAAGGTCGACCTCTACGTCGGCAGCGGTCGCTACCAGGTCGTCGTCGAGGACATCGATCCGAGCTTCACGCTCGGCAAGCTCGCACTGACCCGCGAACAGATCCTCGCCGAACTGCGCCAGCGCGGCCTCGCCGAACGCAACCGTTCGCGCGGCTTTCCGGTGCCCGCGCTGCGGATCGGCGTGCTGACCAGTCCCGAATCCGACGGCTGGAACGACTTCCTGCGCCACCTGCAGGAGGCGCAGGTCGGCCTCGACGTCACGCTGGTGCCGATCAAGGTGCAGGGCCCCGAACTGAAGCCGAGCCTGCTGCGGGGCCTCGCATGGTTCGCCGACCGCGCCGAGCGGTTCGACGTGTTGTGCATCGTGCGCGGTGGCGGTTCGCGCACCGACCTCGCCTGGTTCGACGACCTCGATCTGGCGCTGGCGGTCGCCGCGCACCCGCTGAAGGTCGTGGTCGGCATCGGCCACCAGCGCGACCAGTCGGTGCTGGACCTGATCGCGCACTCGGAGAAGACGCCGACCGCGGTCGCCGAGCTGCTGGTGCGCGGCGTCGAGTCCGCGCGCAGCGACACCCGCGAACGCGCCGAACGCCTGCGCGACCTGGTCGCGGATCGACTCGCCGACGAACGGCGCCGCCTGCAGCGCGCTGCCGCCGACGTCGTCGCGGCGGCCGAGCAGCGGCTGCGCACCGCCCACCGCGAGCTCGCGCGCGCCGGCCACGACCTGCAGCTGCGCACCGTGTTCCGGCTGTCGCGCGAACGCGCCGACCTGCGCGCGGCCGCCGCGCGCGCCGTGCACGGCACCGCCCGCCAGTTCGACCGCCGCACGGCGCGGCTCGAACAGCACGCGACGCGGCTGCGGCTGCTGGACCCGGTGCGCGTGCTCGGCAGAGGCTTCTCGATCGTGCGCGACCGGCACGGCAAGGTGCTGCCGGCCGCCGCGCGGCTGCAGCGCGGCGACGCGGTGCAGCTACAGTTCCGCGACGGCCGCGCTGGCGCGCGCATCGACGCGGTGCAACCCGATTCCCCCGAGGGTGACCAGACGTGAGCGACAAGAAGAAGAAGGCCGACGAGCCCGGCTACGCGGACGCGAGCGGTGAACTCGAGCAGATCCTGCAGGACATCGAGTCCGGCGAGATCGACCTCGACGTGCTGTCGGAGAAGGTCGAGCGCGCCGCAGCCCTGCTCGCGATCTGCCGCCAGAAACTCGCCGCGACCGAGACCAAGGTCAAGAAGGTCACCGCCGAGCTCGCCGCGGCGATGGAACAGGACGAGGCCGGCGACGACCGGAACGCGTGATGGACTGGGAGAACCTGATCCTGCTGTTCGTGACGCTGATCATCAGCCTCACCGTGCACGAGGCGGCGCACGCGCTGTTCGCACTGCTCGGCGGCGACCGCACCGCCTACTACGCCGGCCAGGTGACGCTGAACCCGCTGCCGCACATACAGCGCGAGCCGTTCGGCATGGTCGTACTGCCGCTGCTGACCCTCTACCTGTCGGGCGGCACGTCGACGCTCGGCTTCGCGCACGCGCCGATCGACGCCCGCTGGGCCTTCGACCACCCGCGCAAGGCGGCGCTGATGTCGGCGGCCGGCCCGCTCGCGAACGCGTTGTTGGCCGCGATCGCGTTCGTGGTGCTCTACGCGATCGGCAACCCCGAGGGCGAGGCCGCCGAGGCGGTGCGCAGGATCGCGACGACGTTCCTGTTGTTGAACGTGCTGCTGGCCGTGTTCAACCTGATCCCGGTCCCGCCGCTCGACGGTGCCGGCATCGTCAGCGGCCTCGTGCCGGCGATGCGCCGGCCGTACGAAGTACTGCAGGGCATCCCGTACAGCAGCATCGTGATCTTCGTGCTGCTGATCCAGGTGATACCGCACCTGTTCTGGCCGGTGTTCGACGCGATCGACCGGCTGCTGCCGTACTCGACGCGCTTCGGCTAGCGCCCGGTCAGCGCGCGCCGCACGCGCTCACCGGCCGTGCGGCACGGACTCATCGATCGCTCGTAGGCGAACTCCGGATCGGTCGCCTCCTGCTCGCGCAGCAGATAGCCGACCTCGTCGTCGCAGAGCCCCAGCACCAACAGGTCCGGCAGGCCCAGCTCCGCGCGCACGCGTGCGGCGAGTGCCGGCTCCATCTCGCCGGGCACCGCGACCGCCGCGAACGCGCCCAGGCGCAGCCAGCCGACCGTGCTGCGCGCATGGCCTGCGTGGAGTTCGCGCTGCAGCACCGTCGCCAGCCGGCCGAACCGGAACCCGGCCGACACCATCGGCAGGAACACGTCCGCCCGTCGCACTTCGACCGCGTCGACCGGCAGCGGCCGCGCGGCGCGCAGCGCGCCTTCGGCGAGGTCGCACAGCGTACGCCCCATCGCCAGCACGCCGGTCTGGTCGCGCGGCTGCACGTCCGGCGAGATCATCGCGCCGAGCGCGCCGTTGGCGAACACGGCCTGGCCGTGGCCACGCGCGCGCCATTCGTCGCACAGCGTGCCGACGAAGTCGGCGCCGATCGCCGTGTTGCGCCGCGGCAGCACCTCCGGATGGCAGGCGAGGTGCAGCAGCGTGCCGAGCGGCCGGCCGTCCTCGCGCGCCACGGCCTGCAGCACGGTCACGCGACGGTCGAACACCTCGGCGCGGTTGGCGTTCTTGACCAGACCCGTCGGCGGCAGCGCCGCGCGCCCGAGCCGCAGCTCGGCCGGCCGCGCGCCGGCACGCGCTTCGGCGACCGCGGCAGCCGCCTGTTCGCGCACGAACGCGAGGTAGGCGCGGTCGCGGCCCGAACTGGTGAAGTAGTTGCCCCACAGGCCGATCAGGTCCGGCCCGGCATGCGTGTGGCTGGCGCACACGAACACGTCGCCGTTGGCGAAGCCGGTCAGGCCGCCCTTGAGCCAATCGACGTCCTCGCGCATCACGCCGAGGTTGTCGAGCCCCAGCACCGCGAACCAGCGCGCGCCGGTGCCGAACACGAACGCCCGCACCTTCAGCGGCGACGCGACCGACGTGCTCGTGCGCGCCAGATCGAAGCCCGCGAGGTAACCGCCGATCGCCGGCGTGACGTCGCGTTCGGCGCTGCCGACCACGAGCCCTTGCGGCGCCGGCGCGACGACGGCATGGCTGGCCGGGCGATCGGGCAGCGAGTGCTGGAACAGCCCGTTGCAGCCGGCGGCACCGAGCAGCGCGACCGCGACGAAGCTGCGCCTCGGCCGTGGCGCCACGTCAGCTGGTCTCGAGCAGGTCCAGCGCACGGCCGAGCGTCTGCTGGCTCTCGGGCACCGCGCGGTACTTCGCGGCGCGCCGCAGCGCCCGCAGGTAGTGGATCAACACTTCACGGTCGGTCAGATCGCGCAGGTGTTCGGCGACCTGGTCGTGGCCGGTGCTGCGCAGGTAGCGCGCACAGTCGGCCTTGGTGACCGACCGGCCACCGTGGAACGGATCGACCAGCACCGGCCGCACGCCGTGCAGCCGCACCAGGAAGTGGTCCGGCATCGCGACGCCGGCCGCCGACAGGCCCGCCCAGCGCGCGACCAGCAGATAGATCAGCGACAGCGTCACCGGCACGCCGGTGCCCTGGTGCAGCACGCGGTCGACCAGCACGTGGTCGAGTTCGAGCACGCTGGCGTTGCCGCCCTGCAGGCCGATCTGGTCGTGCAGCCGGCCGGCGAGCAGGCGCGCGCACGTCGGCAGGCTGCGGCCGGCGAACTCGCGGCGCAGCCGGTTCGCCTCCACACGCAGCCGCCGGCCGAGCTCGTCGGCGCCGGGCACGAACGTGCGCACCATGCTGGCCAGCAGCACCGCGCCCTCGAGCAGCGCCGGCGCCGAACCGCGCCCGCCGCGACCGATCCGCAGGCGACCGAAGCGGCGCAGGCTGTCGCGCACCTCGATCGTGCGCAGCAGCGCCCGGCAGCGGGCGCGCGTGCGCACGTGCTCGCATTCGGCGCCTTCGCGCAGCGGCAGCAGCGCCGCGTCGCCCCAGCGCAGCAGCCGCTCGCGCGCCGCCGTGAGCACGGGGCCACGGTCGTCGCCGAGCAACGCGATGGTCGCGGCGATCTGCGCCGGCGACGGCGACGACGGCTCCGGGGCTCCTTGCGGTTCGTTCATCGGGTGTGGTGTGGCGAACGACTTCGATCCGGTCAGGCGAGCCGCCGAGCATAACAACCGACCGGCCCGGTTCACCGCTTCCTCGCCCGCTTCCCGCGCGGTCCGCGGCGGGCGTTGCGCGCGCGCCGCGGCGCGCTTCGATGCGGTACCGCAGCCCTGCGCCACGAAGCCCCCATCGCACCGCCCCATGCACGCAGCCCCCGATCCGCTGTCGATGAGCCCCGAGGAGTTCCGCCGGTTCGGCCACGCGGTCGTCGACTGGCTCGCGGACTACCGCCGCGACGTCGCCGCGCGGCCCGTGTGCACGACGGTCCCGCCGGGCGCGGTGCTGGCCCGGCTGCCGGCGACGCCGCCGGAGCAGCCGGAGGGCTTCGCCGCGGTGCTGCAGGACCTCGACGCGGTGTTGCTGCCGGCGCTGTCGCACTGGCAGCACCCGCGCTTCTTCGGCTACTTCCCGTCGAACGGCGACCTCGCCGCAGTGCTCGGCGACCTGCTGTCGACCGGCCTCGGCGTGCTCGGGCTGACGTGGCAATCGGCGCCGGCGCTGACCGAACTCGAACAGCGTGCCGTCGACTGGCTGCGGCAGTTGTCGGGCCTGTCGGCAGCCTGGCGCGGCGTGATCCAGGACACCGCGTCGACCGCCACGCTGCTGGCACTGCTGTGTGCGCGCGAGCGCAGCAGCGGCCACGCGGCAGCAGGCGCCGGGCTGCAGGGCGGTGGCCCGCCGCTGGTCGTCTACACGAGCCTCGAGGCGCACAGTTCGGTGACCAAGGCCGCGCTGCTGGCCGGTTTCGGCCGCGACCACGTGCGCACGATCGGCGTCGACGGCGCGCGGGCGCTGGACCCGACCGATCTGCGGCGCCAGCTCGCCGCCGACTGCGCCGCCGGTCGCCGCCCGTGCGCGATCGTCGCGACGACCGGCACCACGGCGACGACCGCGATGGATCCGGTCGCTGCCTGCGCCGCCCTCGCGCGCGAGTACGGCGCCTGGCTGCACGTCGACGCGGCGATGGCCGGAACCGCGGCGCTGCTGCCCGAGTGCCGCCACCTCTGGCACGGCGTCGAAGCAGCCGACTCGCTGGTGGTCAATCCGCACAAGTGGCTCGGCGCGTCGTTCGACTGCTCGGTGTTCTACGTGCGTGACGACCAGCACCTGGTGCGCGTGATGAGCACCAACCCGAGCTACCTGCGCACGGCCGTCGACGACCGCGTCGTCAACTACCGCGACTGGGGCATCGCGCTGGGCCGGCGCTTCCGCGCGCTGAAGCTGTGGAGCCTGTTGCGCACGCACGGCGCCGAACGGCTGCGAGCACGGCTGCGCCGCGACCTCGCCAACGCGCGCTGGCTCGCCGACCAGGTGCAGGCGACGCCGCCGTGGCGCGTGCTGGCGCCGGTGCCGCTGCAGACCGTCTGCCTGCGCCACGAACCGCCGGGCCTCGACGGTGCGGCGCTCGACGCACACACGCTGGCATGGGTCGACCGGCTGCACCGTTCGGGCGCGGCCTGGGTCACGCCGGCGCAGCTCGACGGCCGCTGGATGGTGCGCGTGTCGATCGGTGCGCTCGCGACCGAACGCGAGCACGTCGCGGAGTTGTGGCAGGCGCTGCAGCGCGCCGCGGCCGCCTCAGGTGACCTCGGCGACCGCGGCGGCGGGCACGGCGACCGGCAGTGAGACGCGGAACGTCGAACCGTTGCCGAGCTCGCTGTCGACCTCGATGTGCCCGCCGAGCCGGTCGACGGTGTTCTTGACCAGCGTCAGTCCGAGGCCGGTGCCGTGCGCCTTGTCGGTCATCTGGTCGCGCCCGAACTGCCGGAACGGCTCGAAGATCTGGCTCAGCTCGACGCGCGAGATGCCGACGCCGTGGTCGACGAACTCGATCACGACCTCGCCGCGCTGCAGCGCCGCCCGCACTTCGATCGGCGCGTCGCGCTCGCTGAACTTCGCCGCGTTGTCGAGCAACCGGCACCAGACGTCGATCAGGCGATGCTCGATGCCCTGCACGCGCGGCAGATCGGGCGCGAGCTCGAGCGACACGCGCTGCTGCAGCGAAACCGGCTGCAGCGCGACCGCGTCGCGCAGCGTCGCCGCGACGTCGACCGGCTCGGTCTCCCAGACCGCGGTCGAACCGAGCTGCAGCACGTCGTCGACGAGGCGCGCGAGGCGCGTGGCGCCGTGCAGCGCGATCGCCGCGAACTCGCGCCGCGCAGCGGCATCGGTGTCGTCGATCTGCGCCAGGATCTCGGTCGCGCCGAGGATCTCCGCCATCGGCGTGCGGAACTCGTGCGAGACGTTGGTCACGAACTCGGCCTTGGCCCGCGCTGCCGCCAGCGCCGCGTCGCGCGACGAGACCAGCTCGCGTTCGGTTTGCTCGCGGCGCCGCACGTTCTCCTGCAGCTGCGCGGTCATGTGGTTGAACGCGGCGCCGAGCTCGCCGAACTCGTCGCGGCTGCGCAGCGCGACGCGCACCGACAGGTCGCCGTGCGCGACACGCCGCGTCGCCTCGTTCAGCGACACGATCGGCCCGATCGTGCGCCGCATCTGCACGAGGCTCGCGAACACGATGCACATCAGCGTGCAGACCGCGGTCAGCAGGAACCAGCGCACGAACTCGTCGATGACACGCCGCGCCTCGTGCAGCGACCGCGACTGCACGACCAGCAGGTCGGTCGCGTACTGCGGCCGCAGGAACGCGCGCCAGTAGCGGGCCAGGTGCGGTTCGCCGTTGGCGTGCCACTCGACCGTGCCGGACGACTTCTCGCGCGCCATGGTGGCGAGCAGCGGCTCGAGCCGCGGCAGCACCTCGAACGAATGGCTCAGCACGCGCCCCTGGTCGTCGAGCACCGCGAACTGCGAGCCCGGGCTGCGCAGTTCCTGCGGGTCCCAGAATCGCTCGTCGCCGAGTTCGGCCACCAACCGGCGACCCTCGGCCGGCGCACCGACGGCGCGCGCCATGACCAGCAGCGGCGGCGAACCGACGATGTCGACCACCGGCTTGCCAGCCGCGAAGTGCGCCGCCTTCGCGGGCTGAAGCGCGCCGAGCGGCGCGCCGGGCCGGCCACGCAGGGCGACCTGCCGGCCGCCGACCTCGAGCCACAGCGCCGAGCAGCGCGCCGCCACCTGATCGGGCAACGGCGGCACCGCGCCACCCTGCAGGACCGCGTCGTCCTGCTGCAGCAGTTCGGCGATGACGACGAGGTCGGCCGCGACCTGCCCGAGCCGCGCCGCCATGCCCATGCCGGCGGTCTTGGCGCCGTTGTGCAGCGACTCGCGCAGGTCCGCGTCCATCTGCTCGGTCACGCGCGACAGCGTGACCCAGGCGAACGCGAGCAGGGGCAGCAGCGCGCAACCGGCGAACAGGGCCACGAGCCGCCGGCCGATGCGCGACGTCAGGACGCCGATCGGCGCGAACCCGCGTCCGTCCGCCACGGTCAGGCGTCCTCGCCGCCGGTCGCGAGCACGAATCCGGGCCGCGGCGCCGGCACCGGCTCCGGCAGTGCGTCGTCGCGCGGGTCGAACGACTCCAGCGAGTGCACGCGCCGGCCGAGGTCACGGCTCGCCTCGCGCACCGCCTCGAACTCGAACGCCGCCTGGCGCGAGACCCGGGCCAGCGCCGCCGCCAGTTCGCGTTCCAGCGCCGCGTGCGCCTGCTGCATGCCCTCGGCGCGCGCGGCGAGGCCCGCGACCGCCCGGTTCAGGCACGCGACCTCTTCCTTCAGGTAGTCGCCGGGACGCGTACGCAGCGGCGTCGGCAGCTTGCCGTCGGCGATCAGGCGCAGGTTGCGCTTGAAGCGGACCATCGGTCCCGCGATCCGGTGCGAGAACTTGATCGCGCCGAGCAGCACGATCGCGATGCACGACAGCGCGAGCCACCAGAAGCGCTCGTGCATGTAGAGCATCACGACCGCCTGCTCCTCGAGCACGGCGTCGCGTTCGGCGCTGCCTAGGTTCCAGACCAGCGGCAGGAAGATGCCGACCGAGACGGCGACCAGCACCAGCAGACCGTAGAGCAGGCCGTGCAGGCACAGGCTGCCCTGCAGCTTCCAGTCGACGATGTAGCGCCAGCGCAGGATTCGTCGCGGCATCGGATGCTCCGGTTCAGTAGTCGGCGGCGACGCCGAAGAAGCCGCCGTTGTTGGCACGGATGACGTCGTCCTGCCCCAGCGATTCGCCGAGCGACACGGTGGTGCGCGCGTTCGGCCCGAGGCTGAACAGGTCGTAGTCGGTGTTCAGTGGGAACATGTAGCGGTCGCGGCGGCGCGTGGTCTCGACCGGCACGCTGGTGAACACCGTGAAACCGCTGCTGGTGGCGATGCTGGTGAACAGCGAGTCGACTTCGGTGCTGGCCATCGGCCGTGGGACCGTCGCGACGACGTCGGCAGCAACGGTGCGGGCGACGCCGACGCGGCCGGACAGCATCTGCACGGTCTCGGCGCCCTGCGGCCGCAGCGGGCGCGGCCACGGCAGGAAGCCGCCGCGCCGGCCGCCGAGGCTGCCGCCGCCACCACCGGTGCCGCCACCGACGCCTTCGATCACGGCACCCTCACCACCACCGGCGCCGCCGCCGGACGGCGTGCCCTTGACGGCCGACGGGTCGACGAGACCGGCGTCGATCGCCCACTGCAGTCCGTCGCCGGTGCCGTCGGTGTAGTTCAGGTAGCAGTACGGCACGCCCCACGGGTCGCGCCGGCCGCCGAAACCGACCTGGTGCAACGTCAGCGGCAGCTGACCGCCGTTGGCCGCCGCGTAGGCGTCGACGGCGTGCGAGATGGTGACCAGTTCGTGCTTCGCCTTGCCGATGCGCGCGGTGCGCAGCGCGGCGACGTACTGTGGCACGCCGATGCTCGCGATGATCGCGAGGATCGAGACGACGATCATCAGTTCGAGCAACGTGAAGCCGCGCTCGCGGAGCCCACGCACCCGATTCGTCGTCATGTCCGCGCTATCGACGACCGCGCCGGCATCGCCTTAGGCCGGTATTGCTTCGGCTCCGCCCGGCGGCCCACGACTGTCGCGTTCCCCGACAGTACGGGCGGCCTCGCGTCGCGGCCGCGCGGCACGCCGCGTGGCGCATCGCCGGTCGGCGCCTGCCACCCCCCGCCGCGAACGGTCGGAAAGTGGTGCCCAGGACAGGATTTGAACCTGCAAGCCCTTTTGGGGCGCTAGCACCTCAAGCTAGTGCGTCTGCCAATTCCGCCACCTGGGCCGGCCGGCGAGGGCGAGGAACGTAGCCGGCTCCGGGGCGATTTCAACCCCGGGCCCGGCGCGGTCAGCGCAGCTCCGGCAGCACGCTGGCGCGGAACCGGATGTAGCTGTTCTCGAGTTCCACCTCGACCGCGGCGGCACGCAGCGCCCCCGCGAACGAACGCAACTGCTGCATCTGCTGCCGGTCGTCGGCGGTGAAGTTCGTGCGTTCGCGGCGCCACAGTTCCTGCATGTGCGCGACCACGGCCTGGTCGAACTCGCCGCCGGGTTCGGTCATCGGCTTCGGGATGCTGGCGACACTCGGGAACTGCGGGTAGCGCGCGCGGCGCACCTGGTCCTCCGCGGTCGGCCGCACCTGCCGCAGCCAGTCCGGGTCCGGCATCTCGCTCGCGGCGTCGGCGAACTGCAGGTAGTCGTCGAGCACCGGCACCAGCGTCTCGCCGCGCAGCCAGACCACGCCGTTCAGCTCCGCCGGCATCGTGTCCTGCCAGGCGCGGAACTCGGGCAGCTCGCGCATCGACCGCGCGCCCGACAGCGCCGGGTAGCGCGTGCGCAGGATGTCGCGCACCAGCGGTCCGGAGTTCGACACCACGAAGAAGTCGCGGAACACGATCATCGCGATCGAGCCCGTCGCCGGGATCGCCGGGTGCGTGAACTCGCTGACCGGCTCGGCGAACATGCCGCTCGCGTGCGGCACGCGCAGGTAGTAGACGCGGCGGAAGCCGAACGTCTGGAAGTGCGAGCGCAGCATGCCGACGAAGTCGTCGACCAGCTGGTTCGTGTTCGGCCGCAGCCAGAACACCCACGCGACCTGCGGCATCGGCGACCGCGCGGTCACCGGCACCTTCAGGTTGCCCTGCTCGTCGCGGTCCGTGTCGGGAACGTTGCGGCGGAACACGAAGCCGGTGCGCGGCAGGAACGCGACCTTGAGCTTCTCGATCAGTTCGCGCGTGTCGGTCAGCTGCGTACCCTGGAACACCGCGCGCTTCATGCCGTCGTTGATCAGGTCGCGCTCGGCCTGGTCGAGCGCGTCGAACATCGCGTACAGGAACTCGCCGGCCGGCATGCGCAGCGCCGCCGCCGCACACGCGGACTCGGGCACCATCGCCAGGAACGGATCGAGCCACTCCTCGCGGCGCTGCTGCTCGGCGCGGTAGAAGCTGCTCTGGAAGCCGGTGTGTTGCTTGCTGTTCAGGCCGACCTGGCCGGTCACCGTCAGCCCCTCGGGGCCGAACAGCAGACCGCCGGTGACCTGCTGCCAGCCCTTCAGGTTCACGAAGCTGGCCAGCACGCGCTCGTTCATGCTGTCCTTGTTCTGCGGATTCGGCCAGCCGGTCGCGAACCGCGCGAAGCCGTCGAACGCGTTGGGCTCGACCACGAACTCGAGCACGTTCGGCACCTCGACGCCGCGCTTCTCGGCCCACTGCTCGATGCGTTGCACGGCACCGTCCGTGTAGGCCGGCATCTGGCCGATCGGTTCTTCGTCGCGGTTGCCGTCGATCAGGCGCTGGCTCTGCTCGAGCAGCAGCGTGTGGTTGGCGACCATCAGCGCGTCGAGATGGCGCTTGACGTAGATCGGCGTCGGCACGCCCGGCACCTTCGCGACCAGCATGCCGTCCTGCTCGGTCACGTCGACGCCGTTCTGCCGCAACTGCTCCTGCACGAAGCCGAACCGCGCCAGACCGTCGGCGGCACGCACGCGCCACGACACCCGCGTGTAGACGCACCACCACGGCTGCGCCAGCGGCTTCGGCGGCTGCTGCGTGTAGTCGATCTCGTAACCGGCGACGATCAGCTCGGTGCCGATCAGGTCGCGCATCACGTCGAGCCAGCCGCCGCTGTCCTGGCGCACGCGCTGGAACGTGTCGCCGGCCTCCTGCAGCGCCCGCTCGAGGCCGCCGCGCTTCAGCTCCTGCACGGCGCGCGTCTGCATCAGGTCCGGGTAGGCGCGGGCATCGGCCAACTCGGCCCAGAAGCGCGGCTCCGGGAAGGTCGCGAAGTCGTCGGCGAGCCGCTGCTTGCGCACGAAGAAGTTGACGCCGCGCGGCACCACGTCGCGCAGCTCGGGCAGCGACCCTTCGAGCGGGTTGAACACGAACGCGACGACGAACAGCAGCAGGAACACGACCAGCGCACCGGCGACGATCCCGACGGTGCGCAGGATGCGCCGACGGCGCTTGGGCTTTGGCTTCGGCATCGCGATCGGAGCGTAGCGGACGGCCGCGCGCATCAGGAGCGCAGATCCGCACCCAGCTGCGACGGCGCGGACCGCCGGCACCTTCCGCCGCGGCCGCGGATCCGGCACGTTTGCCTTCCCCGCGCGCCGGCGGTCTACTCGCCCGCATGGCCGGCCTCGCTCCGAACGCCCGTTCCCGCCGCATCGAGGAGTCGGCGACCCTCGCGATCACGGCGAAGGCCGCCGCGATGAAGCAGCGCGGCGCGGACGTCGTCTCGCTCGGCGCCGGCGAACCGGACTTCCCGACGCCGCCGCCGATCGCGCGCGCCGGCGTGCGCGCGATCGAACAGGGCCGCACCCGCTACACCGCGGCGCCCGGCGTGCCGGAGCTGCGCGCGGCCGGCGCCGACTGGCTGCGGGCCACGTTCGGCCTCGACCACGGCAAGGACGAGGTGATGGTCTGCGCCGGCGCGAAGGCGGCGCTGCACATGGCGCTCGACGCGGTCGTCGAACCCGGCGACCGCGTGCTGATCCTGGCGCCGTACTGGGTCTCGTACCCGGCGCTGGTCACGATGGCCGACGGCGAGCCCGTGATCGTACCGCCGGTGCCCGAGCGCGGCTTCGTGCACGACGCGGCGGCGGTGCGCGACGCGGCGCGGCGGCACGGCGCGCGCGGCCTGATCCTGAACTACCCGAACAACCCGTCCGGCGCGGTGCCGGAGCGCCACGAGCTGCAGGCGATCGTCGACGTCGCGCGCGACCTCGACCTGTGGCTGCTCAGCGACGAGATCTACGGTACGCTGCTCTACGACGGCGCCACGCACGTGTCGCCGGCCGTGCTGCCGGGCGGCCGCGAGCGCACGATGGTCGTCAGCGGTTTCACGAAGAGCCACACGATGACCGGCTGGCGCACCAGCTTCCTGGCCGCGCCGCGCGCCGTGATCGACGCCTGCTGCCGCATCCAGAGCCAGGTGCTCGGCAACCCGTGCACGATCAGCCAGGAGGCGATGCTGGAAGCGTGCCGCACGCCGCTGCCCGAGGACCAGGCGACCCGCATGCGCGCGTTCGGCGAGCGGCGGCGCTTCCTCTGCGACGCGCTGGCCGGCATCCGCGGCCTGTCGCTGCGGCCGCCGCGCGGCGCGTTCTACGCGCTGGTCGACGCCCGCGAGCTGTGCGCGGCGCGCGGCATCGACGACGTGCAGGTCGCCGAGCAGCTGCTCGAACGGCACCAGCTCGCGGTGGTGCCGGGCAGCGCGTTCGCGATCCCGGGCTTCGTGCGGCTCAGCTACGCCGCGTCGATGGACGACCTGCGCAAGGCCGTCGACCGCCTGCGGGCGTTCGCGGAGGCGCGGTGAACCACGACGAACAGAAGCAGCGCGTCGTGCGCGCGGACAACCTGGCCGCGCTGGTGGTCGCCGAACACGACTGGGACGTGTTCGCACAGCTGCGTTCGTGGAAGGAACTGCAGACGCGCGACCAGAAGCCGTTCCTGATCGTCGAGCTGGCCGACGTGCACGCGGTCGTCGAGGCCAAGATCTGGGCCGACGCGAAGGAGGCGATGGACGCGGTCAAGGCGGCGCCGCTGCGCGGGCCGGTCAAGGTGCGCGGCCGCGTCAAGGAGTACAAGGGACAACCGCAGCTGGTGATCGACCGCGTCAAGGTGATCGCGCCCGGCGAGGTGCCCGACGGCTTCGATCCGGACCAGCTGGTCGATCCGGCGCTGGCGCCGGTCGAGGACCTGTGCTGCCGCACACTGGTGTTCGACATCGAGACGGTGCCGGCGTTCGACCGCCGCGACCTGCCGCCGACCGTCGCCGAAGCGCTGGCCGACAACGCGCAGCGCAAGGAGATGGAACCGCAGGCCGTGATGGGCATGTCGCCGTTCTTCGGCAAGGTCGTCTCGCTGGCGATCGGCGACGGCGACGCCGACGAAGGCGACGAGGTCACCGTGCTCGCGGTGCCGCCGGACGGGCAGACGATCGCCGACTGCCCGAAGTGGCTGCGGCCGATGAGCGAGGCCGACCTGCTGCGCGCGTTCTGGGCGCTGGCGAGCCGCGCCGAGACCGTCGTGACGTTCAACGGCCGCGGCTTCGACGTGCCGTTCCTGGTCACACGCAGCCTGATCCACGGCGTGCCGGCGCGCGTCGACCTGCTGTCGCAGCGGTTCGCGCTGCAGCCGCACCTCGACCTGTTCGAACTGCTGACGCAGCGCGGCCGCGGCCCCAGCAAGCTCGACGTGGTGTGCTGGGCGTTCGGCATCGAGAGCCCGAAGGAGGTCATGGACGGCTCGATGGTCGCGCCGGCCTACGCGCGCGGCGAGATCGTGAAGATCGCCGAGTACAACGCCCACGACGTGCGCGCCACCGCCGCGGTCTACCGGCGCTGCCGCGACCTCGTGCTGCGCTACCGCGCCGACTGGAAGTGAGCCGGGCCACCATGGGCAAACCGCAACCGACCAGCGCCGGCGCGAAGCTGCTGACGGCCGGCGTCGTGCTGTATCTGGTCGCGTGGTTCGTGCCGGTGTTCCAGGGCCAGAACCTGTTCGGCGGCGCCGCCGAATGGACGCGGCCGCTCGGCGCATCGGCGTTGTCGGCGCCGGACTGGCTGCCGGGCTGGGGCGCGTGCTGCGCCGCCTGGGACCTGCTGGTCGGCGACCCGCCGCGCGAGGCCGACGCGGCGCGCGTGCGCACGCTCGGCGCCACCTGCCTGACGAACGCCGTGATGCTGGTCGCGTTCGTGGTGCTCGCCGCGGGCCGCCAGCGCCTGCTGGTCGGCGCGCTGCTGCTCGGCTGTGCCGCGCTCGACGCGAGCTGGCTCTACCTGAACGACCGCGAGTTCGTCGAAGCGCTGCGGCCCGGCTACTACCTGTGGCTCGTGTCGTTCGCGCTGACCGGGCTCGGCGCGCTGCTGCAACCACCGAGGGCCCGATGACGACCGAGGCGTCGATCTCGCTGCAGAACCTGTCGAAGACGTTCGGCGCGCAGCTCGCCGTCGACCAGCTGTCGCTCGACGTGCCCGCCGGCACGATCCTCGGCCTCCTGGGGCCCAACGGCGCCGGCAAGACGACGACGCTGAAGATGGTCACCGGCATGCTGCAGCCGACGGTCGGCACGGCGCGCATCTGCGGCGTCGACATCGTCAAGCAGCCGCTCGAGGCCAAACGCCTGTTCGGCTTCGTGCCCGACAGCGGCGCGGTCTACGAGGCGCTGACCGGCCTCGAGTACCTGCTGATGGTCGCCGCGCTGTACGGCATCGACGAGGCGACCGCGACCACGCGCATCCGTCAGTTCCTCGACTACTTCGAACTGCTCGAAGGCACGCTGCGCCACAAGCTGCTCGGCGCCTACAGCAAGGGCATGCGGCGCAAGGTCGTGATCACCGCCGCGCTGCTGCACAACCCGAAGGTCGTGCTGCTCGACGAACCGCTCGACGGCCTCGACGCCAACGCCGCGGTCGGCTTCAAGGCGCTGCTCGAGACGCTGGCGCGCGAAGGCAAGGCGATCGTCTACAGCTCACACGTGCTCGACGTCGTCGAGCGCGTGTGCCACCGCGTCGCGATCATCGACAAGGGCCGGCTGATGGTCGACGGCGCGCCGGCGGACCTGCTGCGGCAGCACGGCGCGGCGACGCTCGAGCAGCTGTTCACCAAGCTGACCGGCGTCGCCGGCCACGAGGCGCGCGCGGCCGAGTTCGCGAAGAACCTGCTGCCATGACCGCCGCGACCGCGCCCCGGCCCGAGCAGGTGCTGCGCGCGCTGTTCTGGAAGCTGTTGTTCCGCGGCCGCGCCGCGCTGGCGCCCGGCCAGCAGGAAGGACAACGGCGGCGGCGCCAGGTCGGGGTCGCCGGCACGCTGGCGCTCTACGGGCTGTTCGGCGCGCTGCCGGGCGCGATGGCGTTCGTCGTGCCGCCGCTGTCGTTCGCCGCCTCGCTGCATTCGTTCACGCTGCTGTTCGCGTCGCTGACGCTGGCCAGCGCCGCCGGCGCGATGCTGTTCGTGCGCGAGGAGGCCGAGATCCTGCTGCACCGGCCCGTGCTGCCCGAGCAGATGCTGCGCGCCAAACTCGCGGTGCTGCTCAGCCACTCGCTGCTGCTCGCGTTCGCGCTGAACGCGGTCGGTCTGGTCACCGCGTTCTGGAACCAGGGCAACGCGCCGTGGTTCGCCGCCGCGCACGTGGTGACGACCCTGCTGCTGATGCTGCTGTCGGCGTCGCTGGTCGTGCTGGTCTACAACGTCTGCCTGCGCTGGTTCGGCCGCGAGCGCTTCGACAACCTGCTGACGCTGGTGCAGACGCTGCTGTCGGTGGCGATGATCGCCGCCAGCCAGCTGCTGCCGCGCGCGATGGAACGCATGGCCGACGTCGACCTCGCGTCCGGCTGGGCACAGGCGCTGCCGCCGGTGTGGTTCGGCGCGCTCGACATGGTGTTGTGCGGCGTCGACGTGGCGCGGCACTGGCCGCTGGCGCTGCTGGCGGTCGCCGCGACCGCGCTCACCGCCTGGCTCGGCCTGGTCAGGCTCGGCTCGGCCTACGGCGTCGGCCTGATGGCGCTGAACGAGACCGCCGGCACCGACGAGCGTCCCGAACGGCAGGCGCCGCGCCGCCTGCGCCGGCTGATCGCGGCGCCGCCGCTGCGCTGGTGGCTGCGCGACCCGGTCGAGCGGCAGGCGTTCCTGCTGACGACGGCGTACCTGCTGCGCGACCGCGTCACCAAGCTGAAGATCTACCCGGCGCTGGCGCCGCTGCTGGTGATGCCGTTGATCCTCGCCGCGCCGGCGTCGCGCAACAGCCGCACCGCAGCCGCCGAAGCGGCCGACGCCGCCGGACGCGGCCCGTCCCAGTTCCTGTCGGCGATGGGCATCGCCTACGTCGTGCTGCTGCCCCTGCAGGCGCTGTTGTTCCTGCGCCACAGCGAGCACCACCGCGCCGCGGCGCTGTTCCGCTGCACGCCGCTCGCGCACTGGGCGCCGTTGTTCCACGGCGCGCGCAAGGCCGCGCTGACCTGGTTCGCGCTGCCGGCACTCGGCAGCGTCACCTCGATCGTGGCGGCGATGCAGGGCAGTGCGACGCCGTTCCTGCTGGCGCTGCCGATGCTGGGACTGCTGCCGGTGGTCTCGCTGCTGCCCGGTCTGACCAACGAGTGGCTGCCGCTGTCGCAGCCGAACGAGGACATCCGCAGCCAGTCCGGCTGCCTGTTGTTCGCCGGCGCGATCATGCTGTCGATGGCGATCGGCGTCGTCGGCGGCGTCGCGCAGGGCTTCGGCTGGTTCGCGCCGTACATCGTCGCGGTGCTGCTCGGCAGTGCGCTGCTGCACTGGCGGCTGAGGCGTCGCATCGGTGCGCGCAGCTGGCGGGCCGCGGAACGGTGAGCGCGGCCCCGCTAGCTACAGCGCCAGCGCGTTGCGGCAGCCGGCCGGCAGCGCTTCGAGGCACAGCCGCTGCAGCTGGCGCCGCGCGGTCTTGTCCTCGAGCGACGTGAACACGTAGAGCTTCCACATGCGCGGGTAGCTCTCGGCGAGGTCGCGCAGCCGCGGGATCTGCTCGGCGAACGCGTCGAGCGGCAGCGTGCGATCGCCGGTGCCGGGAAACCGCACCAGCGTCTTCGCCTCCTTCAGCTGCATGCGGCGCTTGGGGCAGTAGAGGATCACGTCGACCGGCTGGCCGAACGTGCGCTGCGCCACGGCTTCGAGTTCGGCCTCCCACTGGAAGCGCGCCTCGGGGCGGCCCGGCGTGAAGAACCGCTCGAGCAGCTCGGCCTGCAGCTCCTGGTTCTGGTACCAGGGCAGCACGACGACGCGCTTGGGCAACGCGCGCCGCCGGTAGCGCGCGACGAAGCGGTGCAGCCGTTCGGTGGCAGCGGCGCTGCCGAGGTCGAGCTGGCCGAGCCGCAGCACCAGCGACGCGTCGGTCATCGTCTGCAGTTCGTCCTTCTGCAGCGCGCCGGCGCGCAGCGCCAGCTCGACCATGCGCGACAGCAGCGCGCCGGCGGCGACCTTCGCGTGGTGGTAGTAGACGCGCTCGCTGAAGTGGTAGCGGCACTCGAGCACGCGCAGCAGCTCGCTGACGATGTCCTCGCGCAGCATGCCGTTCTTCTCGCAGTCGACGAACATGCGGCCGTCGCCGCGCGCGACGCGGAAGTAGTCGACGACGCGGCGGTCGTAGCGCAGCTCGAGGCCGGTGTAGTGCGCGTCGCGGCGCAGGTAGTCGAGCAGGTCGGCGTCGATCGTGTCACTGACCACCTGGCGCCAGAACGGCGGCACGGTGCGGCCGGCGCCGGTCAGCACGGCCAGCACGTCGTCGCGCAGGCCCTGGCGATCGAGCTCGGCGCCGAGCTCGGTCGCGCCGAGCACGGCCTGGAAGCGGGCCGGTTCGTCGTGCCGCGGCAGCAGGCCGGTCTGGTCCTCGATGTTGTGGCCGTACGGCACGTGCGTGACGTCGTGCAGCAGCGCCGCAGTGCGCAGCACGCGGCGCTCCTCGTCGGTCACGCGGTGGCAGCCGGCCGGATCACGCGCCGCGTTCTTGTTGCAGGCGTGCAGCAGCTGGTCGCAGACGTGCAGCGTGCCGATCGAGTGCTCGAACCGCGTGTGCGTGGCGCCGGGATAGACGAGGCTGGCGCTGCCGAGCTGCTGGATGCCGCGCAGGCGCTGGAACTCGAGCGTGTCGACGAGCCGTAGCTCGTCACGCGACAACTCGATGTCGCCGTGCACCGGATCGCGCAGGATGCTCACGCAGGCGCGACCGTAACGCCGCCGGTGCAGCCGGCAAACAAAAGTGGGGACCGGGTCCGCCGGGACCCGATCCCCCCACCACACAACGAAGCCACACGAGGTGCGCGCAGCGCTCACACGCGGCGCGCAACGGAGCATACCCCGCTGCCGCGACCGCGGTCGGCACGGGCTGCCGGCCGCGGGCGCCGCGGGCGCGAGGCCGCGGCGGCATCGGCGGTTGCCGCGGTCCCGACGCGAGAACGCGTCAGCGGGCCGGCAGCGGCGCCAGTTCGAACGGACCGGTCACGGCGACGCCGGCGAACGTGCGTTCGTTGCCATCGGCGCTGCCGATCCGCGTCGTCACGACGAACGTGTAGCGACCCGGATGGGGCAACGAGACCTGCCACGGCGTGTCGGCGGCGCAGCCGGCCGTGATGCCGGCGGCCAGGTCGCAGCTCGCCGACCAGGCGGCGCCGGCCGCCGGCGGCAGCAGCACGAACGACGGTTCACCGCCGCGCCACGCCGGCAGCACCAGATCGCCGGCGACCCGGTTCGCGAGCGGCACGTCGAGGCCGGCGTGGCCTTGTGCGCGCAGCGACAGGATCGCGTCCGCGGCCGCCGGGGCCGCCAGCACGAACGTGCCGTCGGCAGCGCTGACGGCGGTCACGGTGCCGCGCACCGGCAGCTGCGGCGGCAGCAGCCGCGCCGTGCCCGGCGCGTCGAGCGCCTGGCCCGGCCGCCGCGCCCACACGACGACGCCGGCGAGCGGCGCCCCGGCCTCGTCGACGACGCGGCCCTGCACGCGCGCCGCCGCCAGTTCGACCGGCACGATCGCCCGCGCGTTCGGATCGCGCAGGTTCACGCGCTGCGGCGCCATGCCGGCCAGCAGCGGGTGGCGCACCAGCAGGCCGACCTCGCCGTCCGGCGGCAGACCGGCGACGACCGCGCGGCCGGCACGATCGACGGCGAACCCGTCGTCGAGTGCCTGCGCGAAGAACGGCCACTCGGCGAGGCCGGTGGCCACGGCCGAGGTCGGCACGACGAACAGCCGCGCCGCGGCGAGGTCGTCGGCGGCGACCGCGAGCTGCACCTCGAGCTGCCGGCCTGGCTGCAGCACGGTGGCGAGTTCGAGCCCGGGCGGCACGGCGGTGCACCCCTGCCAGCGGCTCGCGCGGCCGGCGGCGGCGACCACGACCGGCACCCCGTCGCCGGCCGGCACGTCGCCAGCCCACTCGCCGCTCGCATCGGTGACGAACTCCACGCGCGCGCCGGTCGCGTCGACTTCGCCGAGCCAGACCCGGGCGTCGCGCAGCGGCACGCCGCGGTCGTCGGCGACGCGACCGCGCGCGACGACACGTGCCCCGACGCGGCAGTCGGCCACGCCGTCCGCCGGCAGCGCGACCTGGCGCAGCACCTGGCGGCCGCCGTCCAGCGTGACCGCGACCAGCGCGGTGCCGGCACGCGCCGGCGGCGGATCGAAACCGGCGCCCTCGCCGGCGACCAGCGCGACCGGCAGCTCGGGGCCGGTGGCGCCGAGCGCGGCGCGCACGCGCGGCAGCGGTGGCGGCACGAACGCGGCCTCGGTGCGCACGGCGACGTGCACGTGCGGCGCGCCGACCGGCACCGGGACCGGCGTTGGCGCCGCTCTGGGTGGCACCGGGTCGGATTCGGCACCGACACCGGGCGGCGCCGGCGGCGCCTCGCGCCCGCCGAACGCGAGCACGGCGACCGCGGCCGCGACGACGGCGGTGAGCACGAGCAGCGGAACGGTGCGGCGTTGCATGCGGAGCCGGAGCGGAAGCAGGATACCGTCGCCACCGTCCCACGCCGAAGCGCCCCGCCGTTCCCGTGCCGCTGCCGATCGCCCTCGACTACCGACCCGCACTGCTGTCGTCCGCCGGCATCGGCCGCGCGACGCGCGAACTGGCGGCGGCACTGGCGCTGCGCGACGACGTGGTGGTGCACCTGTTCGGCCACGCGCTCGCCGCGGCGCGCCGCCCGGTCGCAGCACCGGCGCGCGCGCGGCTGCACCGGCTGCCGATCCCCGGCCGCACGCTGCCGTGGCTGCACCGGCTCGGCCTCGGCGCCGACCGGCTCGCCGGCGGCGCCACGGTGTTCCACTGGACCGACTACGTGCAGCCGCCGGTGTCGCGCGCGCGCCCCGTGCTGACCGTGCACGACCTAGCGTTCGTACGCGATCCGAGCTGGCACGGCGCCAACGCCGCCGTGCTGCGCGAACGCACCGCGGCCGCACTCGCGCGCGCCGCCGCCGTCGTCGTGCCGTCGGCGGCGACCGCGGCCGACGTGCGAGCGTTCGCGCCGCACGCGCCGACTCCGCGCGTGATCCCGTTCGGCGCCGACCACGTGCCGACGCCGGCACCCGCCGGCGCGCACCCGTTCGCGGGCCGCCGCTACGCGCTGTGCACAGGCACGATCGAGCCGCGCAAGGACCACATGACGCTGCTGGCGGCCTGGCGCACGCTGCCGGCACCGCGGCCGCTGCTGGTCGTCGTCGGCCGGCCCGGCTGGCAGTGCCGCGAGATCACGGCCGCGCTGCGGGCCGCGGCGCAGGAGGGGCTCGTCGACTGGCGCGACGCGGCCGGCGACGGCGAGCTGTTCGCGCTGCTGCGCCACGCCGACCTGCTGGTCTATCCGTCGCGCTGGGAAGGCTTCGGCTTCCCGCCGCTCGAGGCGATGCAGCTCTCTGTGCCGGTGGTCGCGGCCGACACGGCGCCGATGCGCGAACTCGGCGACGGCGCGCTGGCGCTGTGCCCGCCCGGCGACGCTGCGGCGCTGGCCGACGCCATCGCGCGCGTGTTCGCCGACGCCGCGCACGCGGCACGGCTGCGCGCGGCCGGCCGCCGCCGCGCCGCCGCGTTCCGCTGGCGCGACTGCGCTGCCGCGCACGCCGCGCTCTACCGCGAGGTCGCGCCGTGAAGGTCGCGTTCGACGGTGCGTGCCTGGCCGCGGGACCGCCGACCGGCGTCTCGCGCGCGTTCCTGCACGGACTGGCGGCCTACGCCGCGACGTTCGGCGGCGACGTCGTGCTGCTGCTGCCCGACGGCGCGCAGGCCGAACCGCCGGCCGGCGTCACCGTGGTCGCGGCGCCGCGCGGCGCGCTGCGCCGCCAACGCGAGCTGCCGCGGCTGCTGCGCGCGCTGGGTGCCGCGGTGCTGCACAGCCCGGTCGCGGCGGTGCCGCTGCGCGCGCCGTGCCCGACGATCGCGACCGTGCACGACCTGCCGTGGCGCTGCCCCACGGCCGGCGAACGCACACCGCTGCGGCAGCGCCTGGCGACGACGCTGGCGCTGCGGGCCGCCGCGGCGGTGCTGGCGCCGTCGGCGTTCACGCTGGCCGCCGCCCGCGGCCTGGCACCGCCGGCGCGGCTGCACCTGGTGCCGCACGGCCTGCCGCCGCTGCCCGCGGCACCGGCGGTGCCGCGCGACGGACCGCTGCTGGTGCTCGGCGACGACCGGCCGCGCAAGAACCGCGACGCGGTGCGCCGCGCGCACGCGGCCGCGCTGGCGCACGGGGCGCCGCTGCCGCCGCTGCAGTTCGTCGGCCCGCCCGACGCGTTCGTCGGCGAAGCCGAGAAGCTGGCGCTGCTGCGCCACTGCACGGCGGTCGTGCAGTGTTCGCGCTTCGAGGGCTTCGGCCTGCCGGTGCTGGAAGCGCTGCAGGCCGCTGCGCCGGTCGTCTGCAGCGACCTGCCGCCGTTCCGCGAGATCGCCGGCGACGCGGCCGTCTACGTCGACCCGCGCGACGACGCGTCGATCGCGGCCGGCCTGCGGCGGCTCGGCGAAGTGCAGCTGCGCCTGCGGCTCGCCGCGGCCGGCCCGGCGCGGGCAGCGCAGTTCCCGATCGCCGCGACGGTGCAGCGCTGGCGCGCCCTGCACGAGGAGCTGGCGCGATGAACCTGCACGTCGCCGTGGCCGGCTGGCTGCTGGGCCCGCCGTCGGGCGCCAACCGGCGGCTGCTGCGGCTCGTGCGCGAAGCCGCGGCGCAGCTGGCGCCCGGCGAACGCATCACGGTGCTGCACGGCCACGGCTTCGCGGCGCCGGCCGACGACGGCGTGCGCTGGCATCCGATCGACGTGCCGGCGGCGCCGACGCTGGCGCGCGCGAACGCCGAACGGCGCGAGCTCGGCGCCGCGCTGGCGCTGCTCGGCGCCACGGTCTACGACCACGGCTTCCTGCCGCTGCCGCGCGCGCCGGTGCCGACCTGCCTCCTGGTGCACGACACGCGCGCCGTCGCCGGCCTGTCACGCTGGCCGCGCTGGTTCGCGCGCGCGGTGCTGCGGCGGTCGCTGCGCCGCGCCGACGCGGTGGTCGCGCCGAGCCAGTGGACTGCCGGCGAACTGACGCGGCTGGTGCCGGGCCTGCAGCCGATCGTCGTGCCGAACGGCGTCGACCTGCCGCCGCCTGGCGCCACACCACCGGCGCCGCGCCGGCCGCTGCCGCCGCACGGCTACCTGCTGCACACCGGCCACCTCGAGCCGCGCAAGAACCTGGGCGTCGTCGTGCGCGCGCTGGCGGCGCTGCCGGAGGACCGCCGGCCGGAGCTCTGGCTCGTCGGCCGCGACGCGGGCTCGGGCCAGGCACTGGTGCGGGCGCCGTTCGTGCGCTGGTTCGGCGCCGTCGACGACGACGAACTGCCGGCGCTCTACGCGCACGCGCGCGCGATCGTGGTGCCGTCGCGGCTCGAAGGGTTCGGCCTGTGCGCGCTCGAAGGGCTTGCGCACGGCCGGCCGGTGCTGGCCAGCGACCGCACGGCGCTGCCCGAGGTGCTCGGCGGCCTCGGCACGCTGCTGCCGCCGGACGACGTGGCCGGCTGGGCGACGGCGATCGCCGCGCTGCCGCCGCCCGGCAGCGAGGACGGCGCCGCAGCGGCGCGGCGCGCGCGCGCCGGCCGGTTCGCGTGGCCGGCGGCGGCGGCGCAGCAGCTCGCGGTGTGGCGCCGGTTGCACGCGCAGCGGCGCGCCGGGTTCACCGCACCAGGTGGATGATGCCGTAGACGACGCCGGCCGCCGCCAGCAGCACCAGCGCGTAGACCAGCGAACGGGTGCCGCCGCTCATCTGCGCCAGGTCGTCGCCGAGCACGCCACCGCCACCGCTGGTCTTGTGGTACTGCAGGATGCGGCTCTGGGTCTTCACTTCCGGCTCGCGGCCGGCGCTGCCGGTCGGCGCCGCGGTCGCCTTCGCGGCCGGTTCGGGCGCGCGGCGGACTTCGACGACCTCGTCCTCGAACTCGACCACCGCGCGGGGTGCCGCGGGCGGCGGCGCTGCCGCAGGGCGCGGTGGCGGCGGCGGCGCTGGCGGCGGTGGCGCTGCGGCGGCAGCAGCCGGCGGCGGCGCGGCCGCTGGCGCACCGCCGCCGCCGAACAGGTCGTCCTCGGCGTCGAACACGGGCTTCGCCGCGGCCGGCGCCGCGGCGCCGGGCACCGGCCCCTCGTGGTACGCCAGCTCGGTCTTGCCGATCGTGATCACGTCGCCGCCGCGCAGCAGCCGCCGCGTCACCGGCTTGCCGTTCAGCTGCGTGCCGTTGCTGCTGTCGAGGTCCTCGACCTCGACCACCGATCCCTCGACGACGATGCGCGCGTGCCGCCGCGACGCCTTGCCGTCGTCGATCACGATGTCGCAGCCGGCGATGCGACCGATCACGAGGCCGTTCGCCACCGGCACGACCTTGCCGTCCGACAACCGCAGGTACCCGCTCAACGCTGCTCCGTGCGCCTTGGCGCCACCGAGGAAAGGAAGGCGGCGCAGGATACCATCCGGCGCGACATGGCAACCGCCATCTCGGCCCGCCAGCTCGCCGTCACGTTCGCCGGCCGCCGCGGGACCGCAGTCGCGGCGCTGCAACCGCTGGACCTCGAGATCGCCCGCGGCCGCATCGTCGGCGTGCTGGGGCCGAACGGGTCGGGCAAGACCACGCTGCTGCGCGTGCTGGCCGGCCTGCAGGCGCCGACCGGCGGCGTGGCCCTGGTGCTCGACCGGCCGCCGACCGACCGTGCGCTGCGCACCCGGGTCGCGTTCCAGCCCGAAGGGCCGCTGCCGCTCGACGTGCTGTCGGCGCCCGAATACCTGGCCTGGGTCGGTGCCGAGCTGGGCCTGCCGAACGCGACGTCCGACGCGCGCGCCGGGTTGTGGCTCGACCGGCTCGACCTGCGCTCAGCCGGCCGGCGCTGGATCCGCACGTTCAGCACCGGCATGCAGCGGCGCCTCGCGCTGGCGGCCGCGCTGCTCGGCGAACCGGAGCTGCTGCTGCTGGACGAACCGACCAACGGGCTCGATCCGTTCGGCAGCGAGATCGTGATGCAGGTGCTGCGCGAACGCGCCGCCGCCGGCGCGACCGTGCTGATGGCGTCGCACCAACTGCTCGAGGTCGAGGAGATCTGCGACGAGGTGCTGCTGCTGCAGGACGGCGTGCTGCGCGCGCGCGGCACGCTGGCCGAACTGCTCGGCACCGGCGCGCAGAGCCTGGTCGTGCAGGGCCTCGACGCCGACGGCCTGCGGCGGCTCGGCGACGCCGCGCGCGGCCTCGGCGGCGAAGTGCTGGCCGTCGAGCCGCGGCGGCGGCACCTGTTCGCGTTGTTCCGGCGCTTCGCGGCCCCGCCCGGAGACAGCCGCCGATGACGCTGCCGCGCGCGCGGGGCCCGCTGCGGCTGACGTTCGTGCGCTGCCTGCGCGCGGCGGCGCTGCCGACGCTGCTGGCGGCGCTCGCCGGCCTGTGGCTGCCGCACGCGCTGGCGACGCCGCTGCCGGGCCTGCCGAGCGCCGCCGGCGCCGCGTCGCCGTGGCTGCAGCTGCCGCTGTTCGTCGCCGCCGCGCTGTGTGCGGCGCGCGCGGCCGGCTTCTGGCCGCTGTTCGCGCTGCGGCGGCCCGGCCGCGACGTGGTGGCGCGGCTGCAGCGGGGACCGTGGCGCGGCGCGGGCGCGGCGATCGTGGGCGCACTGCTGGCGCAGCTGGTGCTGACGCTGCCGCTGCTGACGTTCGGCGCGCGGCTGCATGGCGCGCCGGCGACCGCGGCCCGGCACGACGAACTGGCGCCGCCGCCGCAACCGGCGCTGACCGCGGCGACGCCGCGGCTCGCGTTCACGCCGCCGGCGCGGCCGCTGGCCAGTGTCTGGTTGTGCCCGCTGGCCGCTCCGCCGGTCGGCGCGTTCGTGCCGACGCGCGTGCAGCTGCGGCTCGATGGCGCCGTGCTGCCGGGCGCCGTGGCGACGTTCGGCCAGTCGTTCGAGGCAGTGGAACTGCCGCTGCCGGCGGTCACGGTGCAGCGGCTCGAACTCGAGTATGTCGACGGCAGCGTGCCGCTGCTGTTTCCGCGCGGCGCCGTGCGTGTGGTCGCGGCCGGCAGCGAACCGCAGGCGTGGAACGGCGCCGCGGCAGCGGTCCTGCTGCTGCTGCCGACGTTCGCGGCGCTGGCGTTCGCGTATCTGGCCGGCGCCGTGGCGGCGCTGCCGACCGTGTGGACCGTCGCCGCGGTGCTGCTGTTCGTGCAGACGGTCGGTGGCATCGGCCCGGCCGGCGACGTGGTGCTGGCGCTGCTGCGCGGCCGCTGGGTGTGGCCGTCCGGCACGTTCTGGCACGGCGTCCCTTCCCTTGCGGCGGGGTCGGTCGCCATGATCGGCGGGATGTTGCTGCGCCGAGGTGCGAGGCGATGACGATGCGGCCGCTGTGCGGCGTCGGCGCCGCCGTCTGCCTCGCGCTGGCACTGCGCGAGGCGCCGCCGTCGCTCGCCGCGCTGCGCGAGCTGGCCGCCGCGCTGGTGCGGCCGGCGGTGCTGCCGTTCGCGTTCGCGGGGCTCGACGCCGCGCAGCGCGCCGGTGACGACGCCGAGTGGTTCGCGCGCGCGCGGCAGATCACCGACCTGCTGCCGGGCTGGAGCGACGGCCACGCGGTGTTCGCCTACCGGCTCGCGCTCGACGCGCGGCCGGCCGCCGGCGCCGACCCGGGCGCCGACGCGTTGCGCCGGCTGCAGACCGCGCTGGCCTGGCTCGACGGCGCTCGCGCCACCGCGGGCCCGCGCGAGGTCGACCTGCTGCTGATGACCGCGTTCCTGCCCGAGGTCGCCGCGCTGCAGCAGCCGGCGCTGGCCGAACGGCTGCGCGCGGGCGGCGGCGCCGCGGCGCTGACCGACCGCTACCTCGCCGAAGCCGAACGGCTGCGCGGCAGCGCGGCGATCCGCGAGCAGCGCACGTTCCTGGCGCCGAAGCTGGCCGCCGGGCTGCTCGGTGCCGGCGACCGCGCCGAGGCCCGCGCCGTGCTCGCGGCCGCGGTCGAGCGCGCCGCGTCGGTGCGCGACCAGGCCCTGGCGACCGAGTGGCAGCAGCGCCTCGCCGAGGTGCTGCGCTGGCTCGACGGCGACCGCACCGTCGACCTGACCGCCGTGCACGGCGACCCGCGGTTCGCGCCGCTCCTGCCCTACCTGCGCTGACCGGCCGATGTTCGACCAGATCGTGGCAGCCATCACCGAGTACCCCTACCTCGGGGTCGCCCTGGTGTTCCTGCTGTGCGGCATCGGCCTGCCGCTGCCGGAGGAGATCGTGCTGCTGGCCGCCGGCTACGTCTGCGCGAAGTTCCCCGAACACGCGTCGCTGCCGATCATGATGGTCTGGTGCGCCGGCGCGATCCTGACCGGCGACCTGATCCCGTTCGTGCTCGGCCGCGTGTTCGGCGTGCGGCTGCTGCGGCTGCGCTGGCTGCGCTACGTCGTCACCAAACAGCGGCTGGCGGTGTTCGACCGCTGGTTCCGGCGCCGCGGCGACCTGGTGATCGTCGTCGCGCGGTTCCTGGCCGGCCTGCGCGTGGTCGCGTTCTTCACCGCCGGCACGATGAAGATGCGCTGGAGCCGGTTCCTCCTGCTGGACGGGCTCGGCATCGTCGTGCTGGTGCCGCTGTTGACCTGGGTCGGCTACCACAGCGCCGGGGTCATCGAGAGTGCGATCGCCACCGTGCAGAAGGTGGAACGCGGGCTCCTGTGGGCGACCGTCGCCGGCCTGGTCCTGGTCGCCGGCTGGCTGTGGCTGTGGCGCCGGCGGCGGCAGCAGCAGAAGGCGCGGCGGCCGAGCGAGGTGTTCGTCGAACCGCAGCGGCCGGTCGAACCGGCGCCGGCCGCGACGCCCCAGGCCGAACCGCCCGCCGAACCGCCCGCCGGCCCGCCGCCGAGTGCCCCCGGGGCGCCGCCGACCGCGGCCCCCTGAAACCGCCGCCGCCCCGACGACTTCGCTTGCCCGGCAAGCGGCCGAACGGCTATCGTGCCGCGCCCTTTTCGGCGCCGGGACTTCGCTCCCCGGCGGTATCGCCCCACATGTACGTCTTCTGGAACCTGCTCTCCTTCCTCATCGCCGGCGCGGGCATCGCCTACGCCGTCCACGTCTTCCGCCAGATCATGCAGCGGGACCAGGGCGACGAGAAGATGCAGAAGATCGCCAAGGCCGTGCAGGACGGCGGCAAGGCGTTCCTGCACGCCGAGTACAAGGTGCTCGCGATCTTCGTCGCGGTCGTGTTCGTGCTGCTGTGCCTCGGCAAGGAGGAGCAGTACCTCGGCTGGAAGACCGCCGTCGCGTTCCTGATGGGCTCGACGTTCTCGGCCGGCGCCGGCTACTTCGGCATGTATTGCGCGACGCGCGCCGCGGTGCGCACCACGCAGGCCGCGAAGACCAGCCTCGGCGCCGCGCTCGACATCGCCTTCAAGTCGGGCACGGTCATGGGCATGACCGTGGTCGGCCTCGGCCTGATCGGCATCACGCTGCTGATGCTGGTCTACCACGACGAACAGACGAACTTCGCCAACTTCGTGCTCGGCTTCAGCTTCGGCGCCAGCTCGATCGCGCTGTTCGCGCGCGTCGGCGGCGGCATCTACACGAAGGCGGCCGACGTCGGCGGCGACCTGGTCGGCAAGATCGAGGCTGGCATCCCGGAGGACGACCCGCGCAACCCGGCGGTGATCGCCGACAACGTCGGTGACAACGTCGGCGACGTCGCCGGCATGGGCGCCGACCTGTTCGAGAGCTACGTCGGCGCGATCATCTCGACGGCCGTGATCGGCTGGTCGCTGGTGCCGACGACGCTGACCGGCGACGCGCACTCGAGCGCGATGACGAGCCTGCTGCTCTACCCGGTCGTGCTCAGCGCGGTCGGCGTGATCGCCAGCTTCCTCGGCACGTTCCGCGTCAAGGCCGACGACGAGAGCAAGCTGTCGGCGGCGCTGTTCGGCGGCCTGATCGCCGCGTCGGTGTTCCTGGTCATCGGCGGCGCGCTGGTGACGATGATCATGCAGCCGCAGCCGCTGCACGACATCGGCAGCACGGCCGCGCCGGTCAGCCACTGGATGGTCTACCTGTCGGTCGTGCTCGGCCTCGCGGTCGGCGTCGCGATCGGCAAGGTCACCGAGTACTACACGTCGGAGAAGATGGCGCCGGCGCAGATGATCGCGCAGCAGTCGCAGACCGGCGCGGCGACCAACATCATCCACGGCCTCGCGACCGGCATGGCGTCGACCTGGATCCCGACGCTGCTGATCGCGATCGCGATCTACCTCTGCAACGAGATGGCCGGCATGTACGGCATCTGCGTGGCCGCGGTCGGCATGCTGAGCACGCTCGGCATCTCGCTCGGCGTCGACGCCTACGGCCCGGTCGCCGACAACGCCGGCGGCCTCGCCGAGATGTCGCACCAGCCGCCCGAGGTCCGGAAGCGCACCGACTCGCTGGACGCGACCGGCAACACCACCGCGGCGATCGGCAAGGGCTTCGCGATCGGCTCGGCCGCGCTGACCGCGCTGGCGCTGTTCTCGGCCTACAAGGTCGAGGCGATGAAGGAGGCCGCGAAGAACAGCCAGGCGTTCTCGCTGAGCCTCGACGACGCCAACGTCGTCATGGGCCTCCTGATCGGCGCGATGCTGCCGTTCGTGTTCAGCGCGATGGCGATGCGCGCCGTCGGCAAGGCCGCGAACGCGATGGTCGAGGAAGTGCGCCGTCAGTTCCGCGAGATCCCGGGCCTCAAGGAAGGCACCGGCGGCGAGGCCGACTACGCGCGCTGCGTCGCGATCTCGACCCAGGGCGCCCTGCGCCAGATGGCGGCGCCGGGCCTGCTGGCCGTGCTGGCGCCGATCCTGATGGGCATGGTGTTCGGCAAGGCGGCGGTCGGCGGCCTGCTCGGCGGTGCGACCGTGTCCGGCGTCATGATGGCGCTGTTCATGGCCAACGCCGGCGGCGCCTGGGACAACGCCAAGAAGTACATCGAAGCCGGCCACCTCGGTGGCAAGGGCAGCGAGACCCACAAGGCGGCGGTCACCGGCGACACGGTCGGCGACCCGTTCAAGGACACCGCCGGCCCGTCGATCAACATCCTGATGAAGCTGATGACGATCGCGTCGCTGATCGCGCTGCCGCTGTTCGCGTGAAGCGGCGGCGAAGCCGCGGTGAGAAGCCGGCGCCCGCGCGGCGCCGGCCCCACCGGCCCGCTCCGACCGGCGAACGGGGGGTTACGTGCACGCACGGGTCGGCTATCCTTCGGCCGTCGTGCGACCATCCCCGCGTCCCGAGAACCGAGAGTTGAGCACCCGCACCGCCGAACGCTCCCCCCGCCCCGCCTACACGCCGGACCCCGAAGCGCGCCGTACGGCACTGGCCATCGCGCAGCGCCTCGACGAGAAGCAGGCCAAGGACATCGTCGTGCTCGACGTGTCGGGCCCGCTGGTGATCGCCGACTACTTCGTGATCGCGACCGTGCAGAGCACGCGCCAGGGGCAGGCGCTGGCGAAGGAACTCGACCTCGCCAACAAGGCCACGCGCGGCCGGCGCCGCCGCAACACCGGCGGCCTCGAGACCGAGGAGTCGAACTGGGTGCTGCTCGACTTCGACGACGTCGTCGTGCACCTGTTCCTGCCGGAGGCGCGCGCCTACTACGCGCTCGAGGACCTCTGGGCCGACGTGCCGCGCGTGCCGTTCACGCCGCAGGCACCGGCGCCGGCGCGGATCGAGATCCGCCAGCCGACGCTGGAGGGCTTCGGCGCCTTCCTGCCGCAGGACGACGACGCGGCGGGCCTTGGCGACGAGCCGCCGGCCCAGCGCCGCTGACCGCCCGCGACGGCAGCGCGCGGATCTGCTCAGCGCGGGGCCCCGCCCGCGACGAAACCACCACCGACAGGCGAGCGACAGACCGAGGCCAGTTCCTGGCGACCGAGTTCCCGCAGCGACCATGAGCGACGGCATCCGATGGCAGCACTTCGAACCGACGACGCTGCAGAAGGCGGCGGCGGCGGATCGGCCCGTGCTGATGGTGCTGACGGCGCCGTGGTGCCACTACTGCCGCGAGCTGATGGCGAAGAGCTTCACCGACCCGCAGGTCGTGGCACTGGTCGAGGAGGCGTTCGTGCCGGTGCACGTCGACGCCGAACGGCGCCCGGACGTGAACCAGCGCTACGGCACCGGCGCCTGGCCGACGATCGCCTGGCTGACGCCCGACGGTGAGCTGATCGCGCACGAGAACTACCTGGCCGCCGAGCCCCTGCGCCGCCAGCTCGAGCGCGTGCGCGCCGCGTGGCACACGCGCAAGGGCGACATCCAGAAGGGCCTGCGCGAGCTGTGGGCGCACCGCACCGACCGCGACGCACCGCCGCGCACGAAGCTGCGCCGCGAGATGGTCGACGACATCGCGCTGGCGATCTACGAGAAGTTCGACGCGCGCCACGGCGGCTTCGGCGAGACCAGCAAGTTCCCCCACCCGGAAGCGATCGACTTCGCGCTGGTGCAGGCCAGCAAGCGCAACGACGAACGCATGCGCGAGGTCGTCGTGCGCACCCTCGATCGCATGATGGAGAGCCCGCTGCACGACACGGTCGAAGGCGGGTTCTTCCGCTACTCACGGACGCCGGACTGGCGCACGCCGAACTACGAGAAGCTGCTGGACCAGAACGCGCTGGTGCTGCGCGCCTACCTCGAGGGCTACCAGGTGTTCGGCCGCGACGCCTACGGGCGCGCCGCGCTCGGCATCGTCGACTGGATGCTGACGACCATGCGCGACCCGCAGACCGGCGCGTTCGCGGGCAGCCAGGACGGCGACCACGACTACTACGTGCTCGGCCGCGCCGAACGCGCGGCGCACGAAGCGCCGACGCTCGATCGCACCGTCTACTGCAGCGCCAACGCGATCGCGGTGTCGAGCCTGCTGAAGGCGGCCGCCGTGCTGTCGCGGCCCGAATGGCGCGAGCAGGCGATGCAGGCGCTGCGCTTCCTGCTCGACCACCTCTACGACGGCCGCGACGTCTTCCACTACTGGGACGGCACCTACCACCTGCCCGGCATGCTGGCCGATCAGGCGCTGTTGATCCGGGCGCTGATCGACGCATCGCAGAACACCGGCGACGCCGACCTGCTGCTGCCCGCCGAGGCGATCGCCGAACGGTGCATCGAACGGCACAAGGCGCCGAGCGGCGGCTTCTTCGACATCCTGCACGACCCGGGCAACAAGGGCTCGATGCGGCGCCGCAACCGGTCGATCCTCGACAACGCGACGATGGCCGAGTCGCTGGTGCGGCTGTCCTACCTGTCGCGCCGGCGCGAGTTCTACGACGAGGCGATCGCCGCGCTCGAGTCGTTCGCGCCCGACTACAAGGAGTACGGCTACTACGTGGCCGGCTACGGGCGCGCCGTCGACCTGGTCTTCTACGAACCGCTGTTCATCACGATCGTCGGCGACCGCGATGCCGCCGAGTCGGTCGAGCTGCGCCGCACGGCGCTGGCGACCTACGTGCCGTCGCGCATCGTGCAGATGCTCGATCCGCGCCACGACCCGATCCTGCTGGCGCGCAGCGGCTTCGAGGTCGAGGCCGTGCCGGTCGCCTACCTCAACGTCGGCTCGACGCGGCGGGCGGCGGCACGCACGCCCGACGAACTGCTGCACGCGATCGAGACCATCGAAGCCGAGCGCCGGCAGGCGTGAGGCGCCGAGCCGCGCGGCAGGCTGGCGCCAGGATCTCCCGGGCGGTCAGACTTCGAGGCGGGTCGGCCCCGACTGTTCCTCGTCGGGCACCAGTTCGATCAGGCCACGGCGCAGCTCCTCGCTGGCGATCTTGATGTAGTTGCGTTCGCGCGTCTCGAACAGCGGCTTCTGGCCGCGCACGAGTTCGCGCACGCGCTTCTGCAACAGCGTGGTGAGGCGGAACGAACCGCTGACCTGCTTGACGAGCTCCTGCGGGAGGCTCTGTTCCATGAGGGCTCTGGGGTCTCGGGGTGCCGGGCTGGCCTGGAGGGCCGAGCAGCGTAGGCAGGTCGCCCCCGCCGGTCAACCGCGGATCCGGCCCGGGCGGCCGGATCCCGGTCCGCCGGTCAGAGGTCGCGGCCGTCGACGACCACCTGGACGTTGCTCCAGGCCGGGCGCCCGCGCCGGTTCGTGCTGCTGACGACGAGGTGCAGCAGCACCTGCCGCGCCGAGCTCGGCCCGACGACCTGCACCTCGAAGCCGTGCGGGAACCCGCTGCCCGAAGTGCTGACGATGCCGTAGCGGCCGACGCCGAAGCTCGCCTGGGAGAAGTTCGTCGCCACCGAGTGGTGCCGGTACTCGAGCTGTCCCGGCACCCCCTCGTCGGCGCGCAGCACCCGCCACGGGTCCGGGCGGCCGCCGAACGGGTCGTCTTCCAGCGTGCCGGCCGAACCGTCGATCTGGCGCAGCGTGCCGGTGACCGCCGGGTCACCGCCGCGCTGCCACACCACATCGCAGGCGTCGTGCACGATGCCGTCGGCGTCGGCCGTGGCGGTCTGCAGGTGGATCAGCACTTCCTCGAGGTCGGTCGCGTCGGTGATGCGGTCGATCGCGCCGGCGTCGGCCAACGGTTCGCTGACGACGCGCACGAGGTCGAGCCCGGTCGGGCGCCCCGCCTGCGGCCCGCCGTCGACCGGGGTCAGGTAGTAGTAGACCCAGCGATAGACGTCGATCAGGTACTCGTTGCCCGACGTGCCGACGAAGCGCTCGGTCCAGGCGAGCTTGGTGAAGAACAGCGAGTTGCCGGTGATCTCGCTGCCGGCCGTGTCGGTCCGCAGCGAGTCGCCAGGGCTGATCGTCGCCAGCCGCGACCCGGGCAACCGCGCCGGCATGCCGGTCAGGTCGAACACGGCCAGGTTGGCGTTGCCCTCGGTGTCGTTGCCGAACTGGCGCACGCTGGACACGAGCTCGAGCCGCATGCGGTCGACCATGTCCTGCGTCAGTTCGGTGACGCGGTTCAGGCGCCCCGCGTACTCCTGCGCATCGGCACCGCTGACCGACAGCGACGCGACCGTCACCGCCATCAGCGCCAGCAGCGCCGCGGCGATGATCAGCTCGATCATGCTGAAGCCGGCTTCGCGCCGGCGATGGCCCCCCGCGGGGGCGATGTCGTCGATGGCCATGGGATCCCTCACCGCTGGATGAAGATCTTGGTCTTGTGGAACGCGTAGTGCACCTGCGCGCCCTGCCGGTAGCAGTCGATGCGCAGCAGGTAGCTGCCCTGCGGGAACGAGGCCGCCGGCACGTTCCAGGTGTAGGTCTCCCCACCGGCGCCGGCGTCGGCGACGATGTAGGCGCTGTCCGGCCGCGTGCCCGGCGTGGCCGGCGAGTCGTCCTGCATGAACCGCCAGGTCTCGCCGCCGTCGTTCGAGTACATCAGCACGTACTCGAGCTCCAGCTCGTCCTCGCTGTAGGTGCCGGTCTGCGCGTACGGCACACCGTCCCAGCGCGTCCAGTCGACCGAGAACTGCACGTCGATGTCCGACGGGTCGAGCAGTTCGGTGATGTCGGTCGGCGAGTCGATCTCGAGCCGCGGCAGCTGCGGGATGCGCAGCGTGTTGCTCGTGCTGCCGGCCTCGAAGAACGAGTGCACCAGCGACAGCATCGAGAACTTGGCGATGAACGTCGTGCCGTTGTCGACGGCGTTGCTGATGCCGTTGACGACGATGTAGGCGGCACTGGTGTTGCCCGGGTCGACGAGCTTGACCAGGCCCGAACCGATGCCCGACGCGTGCGTGTAGTAGGTGCGGTACAGCGAGCCCGTGTACTTGGTGCTGTACGGGGCGTAGCTCCACTGCTCGCCGGTGCCGCCGCTCCACGTCAGGCCGAACGGTCGCGTGATCGGCGCCGCGTTCGGCATCGCCATGCCGTAGTTGTCGGCGAGTTCCTGGCCCACCGTCGTCAGCGTGCCGTTGCCGGACGTGCTGGTGTGGTGGAACGACGACGTCGACGTGCCGATGTTGAAGAAGCACGTGCAGCCGTTCGCGGCCGTGCGCTGCAGGAAGTTGTTGATCGCCGTGCCGAAGGCCGTGCGGTTGCTGCTCGAGTACACCGAGTTGCAGGTGTCCTGGTAGAACTGGCCCGAAGCGGTGCCAGCCTGCAGGTTGCCGCGCGGCGTGCCGGAGGTCTCGTCCCACCACATGGTCGCGGACGTGTCCGGGTAGAGCTCACCGAGCCACGGGATGCCCCACCAGTAGCTCGAGCCGGCCGCCCGCACGTAGCGGCGGGCGCCGATGATGGTGTTGATGTAGCCGTTGCCGGTGCCGCCGTGCGGCACCAGGTTGCTCGGGATCGAGTTCGGGTAGCCGTTCGCCGAGTCGTAGCCGATGTCCTGGCCGATGCCGAGGTAGTAGTACGAGAAGCCGGTCAGCGTCGTGTAGACGATCGAGCTCCTGACCAGGCCCTCGCGCAGCAGCTGGAAGTAGCGCGCCACGTCGGCGGTCATCGCCGAGCTCCAGCGGTTGTAGAGGTTCGACGTGTTCAGCGACGTGAAGTCGGTGCGAGCGTTCTCGCTGGCGTTGTTCAGCGCGTCGTGGAACCAGTTGTAGGCGTTCGGGAAGTCGTCGCCGCCGTTGAAGCAGTCCTTGTACGGCACGTGGCGCGGGTCGCCGTTGAACTGCGCACGCTCGGTGAACGGCACGTCCTCCTTGCTGTCGGTCCACCAGGCGTACGTCACCGACAGGTTGTCCGGCTGCATGCGCGCGCTCGGCGGGTACATCGTGCCGCTGGTCTTCCAGTCCTCACTGGCACTGCTGACGTAGCCCGACGCGATGCGCGTGCGGATCTTCAGCACGACGTCGCCGGTCGGGTTGGTCGCCGCACCGCTGCTGTCGAGGAACTTCGACTCCGTCAGCGTGTTGGTGCGCAGCGTGATCCGCCAGCGCGCCGTGTTCTTCGTCACGGTCGCGTTCGCCGTCGCCAGGTTGTAGGCCGTGCCGTCGAAGGTCGGCACGCCCGAGATCGTCCGCACCGGGCTCGGCACGTACGGCATCCAGTAGAGCTGGGCGCGTTCTGTGTTGTCGAGGCCGCGGTTGGTGGCGTCGAGCGGCGCGATCAACGGCGTGTTGTAGAGGTAGAGGCGGGTGAACCCCTCCGGCCCTTCGACGCCCGGCGCGATGAACTCCGCCTTGTAGTACATCTCCTCGGCGGTGTTCGGGCTGTCGTCCTCGTGCTTCGGATCGACGAAGTCGGTGTCGTAGTCGATGATGCCGCCGACCGGCACGCCACCGGCGAGCTTGCGGAAGTCGAGGACCGAGAGGTCGAGGTCGTCGGGGTCGCCCGGATCCGTCAGGTTCATGTTCAGGAACTCGACGACGATCGGGTCGCTCATGCGATCCGGCGTCGTCGTCTCCCGCGCGTTGGTGCGGTAGGCGTAGACGCGCAGCGTCAGCGGGTCGGTCGTGCCGGCGTCGTTGTTCTTGGTGCGCAGCTCTTCCGGGTGCACGACGACGCGTTCGTACGGGTGCGCGACCGGCTCCTTGGCCGCGTCGCTGTAGTTGCGCAGAGCCGGCATCGGCAGCAGCTCGCCGTGCAGGTTGATCATCAGCGCGTTCTTGTACTTGTCCGGGTTGCTGTAGAGGTCCTCGAGCAGCAGCCGGAACGTCGGCTCCTTCGACATGTCGTCGAGCTCGGGCGGCGGCGCCGTGCCGGCCGCGATCGCGTCGGCGATCTCCTGCTCGCGGTCCTCGATCGCCGCGACGCGCGCCTGCCACAGCGCCAGCTCGTCCGGGTAGCGCATCGCGTGGTTGAAGAAGTCGGCCAGCGCGTAAGGCACCGGGTTCGTGCCGCTCGAGCCGTCGCTGAAGCCGTTGCGCTCGACGCCGTCGACGTTGACGCGGCCGCGCATGTTGTCGGGCACGTAGTAGTACGTCGACGCGTTGCCGGTCGGCATGCGGCCCGGGTAGTGGTAGACCTCGTCGATGACCGCGTGGCTGTCCGTCGTGTCGTTGGTGTACGGACGGTAGCCCTGGTTGCGGCCGAAGCTGGCCTTCGTGATCCAGTGCGTGCGGAACGACAGACCCGGGTTGCGGGTCTCGAGGTCCGTGATCATCGACTCGACGAACGGCTTGATCGAGTCCATGAAGACCCACCAGCCGGGGATGTTCTCGATCGCCAGCAGGTAGATGTCGAACACCTGCGTGGTCGGGAACGCACTGCCCGCCGAGTTGATGACCGCCGACAGGTCGGCCATCGGCCGCTCGACGCCGGCGTCGTCGCGCTTGAAGATGCGGACGGTGACGTAGCGCACGTTGCGGTTGTTGATGCCGACGAACGGCTGCACCGTGATGCGCCGCGACCAGACCCACTGGCCGGCGCGCTGGAAGTTGGCCGACACGACGTGGTCGGCGGCGACCAGGTTGCCACCGCTGTCGGTCTGGATCGTCAGCGGCGCCTTGTTGACGATGCCGTCGTCGAGCACGTCGAGGTCGACGGCCGCGTCGACGCCACCGCGGTCGACGAACGCCTGCACCTCGGCCAGGATCGCCTGGGCCTTCGTGTAGGCGAACACACGATCCCGTTCGGTCGCGGTCGTCTTGTAGTTGACGGCCAGGTGGTTGATCAGCACCACCGAGCAGATCACCAGGATGATGAACGCGAACGTCATCTCCACCAGCGTGAAGCCGCGTTCGTGCCGCAGACGAGAAGGAAACATGGTCAGCTGCTCCTGCAAGGGTCCGTCTCCCACATGACTCCGGGTCGGCTATCGGCTCCGGCACGGTCCCAGGTGGTGACGAACCGACGCCCGTGTCCCGCGACGAGACGCGGACCGCCGACGCAGCCGCGCCGTCGGCATTTGCAACACGGCGCGCGAACGTCGATGCTGCGCCGCCTTGGCCTGGACCCGATCGATCGCGCGCGCCTTCGGGCGCCCCACCGCGCTGCTGCGCCGCCACCTCGGCCTGGTCCTGATCGGCGTGCTGTTCGTGCCCGTGCACGCGGCCGTGTCGCTGTGGATGCCGCGGCTGCTCGGTGACGCGCTCGACGCGCTGCAGGCCGGCGGCTCGGCGACGGTGCTGGCCGACACCTGCAAGCTGCTGGCGGTGCTGGCGCTGGTCGAGTCCGGCAGCCGCTACCTGTCGCGCAAGACGCTGATCGACGCCTCGCGGCTGGTCGAACAACAGCTGAAACACGACCTGGTCGCCCACCTGCAGCGCCTGCCGATCGCGTGGTTCGACCGCTCGCGCACCGGCGACCTGACCAGCCGATTGACGCAGGACGTCGAACTGGTGCGCTTCGTGATGGGGCCGCTGCTGCTGCACGGCGGCAGCACGCTGTGCCTGTTGCCGCCGGGCCTGTGGCTGATGGCTTCGATGGACGTGCCGGTGACGCTGGCGTCGGCCGGCGTGTTCGGCCTGTTGTTCGTCGGCATGCGCGCGCTGATGCCGCGGCTGCACCGCTGGAGCAAGAAGTCGCAGGAGGCGATCGGCGACGTCTCGCAGCGCGCGCAGGAGGACTTCGCCGGCATCCGGGTCGTGCAGCAGTTCGCCGCGGTCGACCGCGAACGCGCGGCGCTGGCGACGCGCAACCGCCGCTACCTGCTCGCCAACCTGCGCCTCGTGCGGCTGCGGTCGCTGCTGCACGCGATGTCGCATTCGACCAGCGGCGTCGTGATGCTCGGCGTGCTGCTGGTCGGCGGCCACCAGGTCATCGACGGCGACCTGACGATCGGCCAGCTGTTCCAGTTCCTGTCGTACCTGGCGCTGCTGACGTTCCCGCTCGAGATCCTCGGCTGGACGCTGGCGACGATGCCGCGCGCGTACGCGGCCGGCATCCGGATCGCCGAACTGTTCGAGGTCACGCCCGAGACCGCCGCCGGCGCGACGCCGGCGCTGCGCGGCGAACTGCGGGTCACCGGCCTGACGTTCACCTATCCGGGCGCCGAACGGCCGGCGCTGCAGGACGTGTCGTTCACGCTGGCGCCGGGGCAGAAACTCGGCCTGACCGGCCCGGTGGGCAGCGGCAAGTCGACGCTGCTGGCGCTGCTGCTGCGCTTCTACGACCCGCCGCGCGGCACCGTGTTCGTCGACGGCCACGACGTGCTCGACCTGCGGCCGGAGGCGCTGCGCGCGCTGTTCGCGCTGGCACCGCAGGAGCCGTTCCTGTTCTCGGACACGGTCGCGGCCAACGTCGGCTTCGCCGCCGACGAACCGTCGGCCGAACTGTCGGCCGCGGTCGCCGCCGCCGCGCTCGACCAGGATCTGCCGCAGCTGCACCAGGGCCTGGACACGATCGTCGGCGAACGCGGCGTCACGCTGTCCGGCGGCCAGCGCCAGCGCGTGTCGCTGGCCCGCGCGCTGCTGACCGAACGGCCCGGCCTGCTGCTCGACGACACGCTGTCGGCGGTCGACCCGATCACCGAGCGGCGGATCCTGCGCGGCCTCGCCGAGCAGCGCCGCGGCCGCACGCTGCTGGTCGCCTCGCACCGCCTGTCGGTGCTGACCGACGCCGACCTGATCCTCGTGCTCGAGCGCGGCCGCGTGCGCGAGCACGGCGACCACGGCGCGCTGACGGCGCAGCGCGGGCTCTACGCGGCGGCGTTCCGGCGCCAGAGCGAAGCCGCGGCGCTCGAGTCGTCGTCGGAGGACGCGCCGTGAGCGACCCGTACCTCGACGACCAGATCGAAGGCCGGATCCAGCTGACCTTCCTGCGCCGGCTGTGGCCGTTCGTGCGCCCGTACCGGCGCGGCTTCGCGGCTTGCCTGGGCATCCTGCTCGTGTCGTTCGCGCTCGAGATGCTCGGGCCCTGGCTGCTGCGGCACGCGATCGACGGACCGATGCGCGCCGCCGGCGTCGACCAGGGCGAACGGCTGCGCGAACTCGCGTGGCACGGCGCCGGCTTCCTCGGCGTCACGCTCGGCGGCGCGCTGCTCGGCTACGTCTACGGCCTGGTCACGGCCTGGAACGGCCAGCGCGTGATCCGCGACGTGCGGCGGCAGCTGTTCGACCATCTGCTCGGCGTGTCGCTGGCGTTCCACGAGAAGAACCCCGCCGGCAAGCTGACCACACGCGTCACCAGCGACGTCGAGAACCTCAACGAGCTGATCGCGACCGGCGTGCTGCAGTCGATCTTCGACCTGCTGAAGATCGTCGGCGTCCTGGTCGTGCTGTTCTTCCTCGACGTCGAGCTGGCGCTGTTCACGGTCGCGACGACGCCGGTCGTGATCGGCATCAGCGTGCTGTTCCGCCGCAACGCGCAGCGCGCCTACCGCGCCGTGCGCGGCAAGCTGGCGCTGCAGAACGCCTACACGGCCGAACTGATCGGCGGCGTGCGCACGACGCGCGCCTACGGCCGCGAGGCGGCGGTGCTCGCGAAGTACTCGGCGCGCAACGCCGAGACCGCGACCGCGTGGCGCGCCACGGTCGTGCACTTCTCGGTGTTCTTCGCGCTGGTCGACCTGGCACTGCGCGCGACGACGATCGGCCTCTTGTGGTTCGGCGGCAGCGCGGTGCTCGAGGGCACGATGGAGCCGGGGCAGTTCGTGCAGTTCTGGCTCTACTACGCGCTGTTCTCGGCGCCGGTGAAGGAGCTCGGCGAGAAGTACAACGTGCTGCAGGCCGCGTTCGCGAGCGCCGAGCGCGTGTTCCTGCTGCTCGACGAGCCGCGCTTCCCGGCCGCGAACCCGCGCGCGGTGCCGAGCGAGCGCCGCGGCGCCGCGCGCATCGAGTTCGACCGCGTGTCGTTCGCCTACGATCCGGCGGTGCCGGTGCTGCAGGAGGTCTCGTTCACGGCCGAACCCGGCCGCACGATCGCGATCGTCGGCCCGACCGGCGCCGGCAAGACGACGCTGCTGTCGCTGGTCGCGCGCCTGCGCGACGCGACCGGCGGCGCGGTGCGCATCGACGGGCGCGACGTGCGCGACCTCGACCTCACGTCGCTGCGCCGACGCGTCGCGTTCGTCGCGCAGGACCTGTTCCTGTTCACCGGCACGGTGCTCGACAACGTGCGGCTGTTCGACCCGACGATCGGCGAAGACCGCGTCTGGCGCGCGCTCGAGACCGTCGGCGCGGCCGAGTTCGTGCGCACGCTGCCGCAGGGCCTGCGCTCGCCGGTCGAGGAGCGCGGCGGCACGTTCTCACAGGGCGAACGGCAGCTGCTGGCGTTCGCCCGCGCGCTGGTCGTCGAGCCCGACCTGCTGGTGCTCGACGAGGCGACCGCCAGCATCGACAGCGAGTCCGAAGCCCGGCTGCAGCACGCGCTGCGCACGGCGCTGCGCGGCCGCACGGCGCTGGTCGTCGCACACCGCCTGTCGACGGTGCGTGAGGCCGACCGCATCCTGGTGCTCGAGCACGGCCGCATCGTCGAGGCCGGCACGCACCGCGAGCTGCTGGCCCGCAACGGCGCCTACGCGCGCATGCTGGCGCACGTCGAAGGCGCCGCCTGACCGCCGGCGGTCACTGCGCCTTCTTCGGCGCGAACTCCTCGGGCAGCGGACCGGTCAGCGTCTTCAGGAACGCGACGATCGACGCCGTCTGCTCGGCCGACAGGTCCTTGCCGAGCTGCAGCTTGGCCATCTTCGTGACCGCCTCTTCGAGCGTCGCGACCTTGCCGTCGTGGTAGTACGGCGCGGTCTTCTCGACGTTCAGCAGCTGCGGCACCTTGAAGAAGCCCTTCTCGAAGTCGTTGCCGGTGACCTTGGCGCGCCCCGGGTCCTCGCTCGGGTACGGCTGCAGCAGGCCCGACTTCTGGAACATCTGGCCGCCGAGCAGGCGCGTCGTGTGGCAGGTGATGCAGCCGACCTGCATGAAGTCGTTGAGGCCCTGCTTCTCCTCGTTGGTCAGCGCCTTCTGGTCGCCGTCGAGGAACTTGTCGAACCGCGACGTCGTGACCAGCGTGCGCTCGAACGCGCCGACCGCGAGCTGGAAGTTCTTCACCGTCACCGCGTCCGCGGCGCCCGGGAAGGCCTTCTGGAAGCCCTCGACCAGCTCCGGCTTCGCCTTCAGCTTCGCGACCAGTTCGGCCTCGTCGACGATGCCGTGCTCGACCGGGTTCAGGATCGGGCCCGTCGACTGCTCCTCGACGTTCTTGGCGCGGCCGTCCCAGAACTGCGTGAACTGGCGGAACGCGTTGTAGACCGTCGGCGTGTTGCGGTCGCCGTTCTGGCCGGTGCTGCCGGGCGACACCGGCTTGTTGTCGACGCCGTAGGTCGACAGGTCGTGGCACGAGGCGCAGCTCAGGTTGCCGTTCTTCGACAGGCTCTGCTCGTGGTAGAGCGCCTTGCCGAGCGCGACCTTCTCCGGCGTCGACGGGTTGTCGACCGGCTCGACCGTCGGATCGGTGCCGAACAGCCGCTTCACGGTCGCGACGTCGACGCGCACCGGCTTCGGCGGCTTCTTCGGGTCCTGCGGGCCGGCGACGGCGGGCGCGGAGAGGGTGACGAGCGCGAGGGCGCTGCAAGCGAGGAATCGGATCGACTTCATGATGTCTCGACCGGGGCGTGGCGCCGGTCGGCAGAGAATGCCCGCGGCGGCGCGAGATTTCGCCTGGACGCGACGCCCGGCCGCTGCGATGACTGGGCCGATGTACCCCCTGGTGCTGGCCAGCACGTCCCCCTACCGCCGCGAACTGTTGGCGCGGCTGGGGTTGCCGTTCGCCACCGCGGCGCCGGGCGTCGACGAAGCGGCGGTCAAGCGCCAGCTGCGCGACCCGGCGGCCGTGGTGACCGAGCTGGCGCGGCAGAAGGCCCGCGCGGTCGCGGACCGGCAGGGCGCGGCGATCGTGATCGGCAGCGACCAGTGCGCCTGCCTCGACGGGGCGGTGCTCGACAAGCCGGGCACCGAGGCGAACGCGCGCGCCCAACTCGCCGCGCTGGCCGGCCGCACGCACGAACTGCTGACCGCGGTCGCGCTCGCGCACCCCGGTGGCACGATCGAGTGGACCGAGGTCACGCGGCTCACGATGCGCGCGCTGTCGGGCGACGAGATCGCGCGCTACACGGCCACCGAGCAGCCGTTCGACTGCGCCGGCAGCTACAAGATCGAGCACCTCGGCATCACACTGTTCGAGCGCGTCGACGGCGCCGACTGGACCGCGATCCAGGGCCTGCCGCTGCTGCGGCTCGCCGCCGAACTGCGGCGCCTGGGGCTGCCGCTGCCGTGACGGGACGACGCTTGACGCGCCGACGACGGCAGCGACCATGCGCACCCGTGCGACCATCGTCGACCTTGCTGCTGCTCGCGGCTGCGGGCTGCGCCGGCGCCCCGCCGACCCGCGTCACGACCTGGGGCACGATGCGTGAAGTGCTGCGCGAAGGACACACCGAAGCGCGCGTCGCACCGGCTGCCGTCGCGTCGCCGCACGCGATCGGCGTCGGCGCCCTCGCGGCACTGGCCGGCGAGGTCACGATCGTCGACGGCGCCACCCACATCGCCGAGGCACAGGCCGACGGCACGCTGCGCGTGCGCGCAGCGACCGCCGCGGACCAGGCGGCGCTGCTGGTCGTGGCCGAGGTAGAGCGCTGGATCGAACTGCCGCTCGGCGCCTGCACCGACTACGACGCACTCGAGGACCGGATCGAGACCGCCCTGCGTGAACACGGCCGCGACCCGGGTGCGCCGCAGCCGGTCCGCGTGCGCGGCGCCGCCCGGCGCCTGGCGCTGCACGTGATCGCCGGCGCCTGTCCGATCGCGCGGCCCGACGGTCCGGCACCCTGGCGCTTCGTGGGCCCGGTCGCGGCCGTCGAACTGGTCGGCGTGTTCGTCGACGGCGCCGCCGGCCGGCTGACGCACCACGACCGCCGCAGCCACCTGCACGCGGTGGCGCCGGGCCTGGCCGGCCACCTGGACGACGTCGCGTTCGACCGCGCGGTGCTGCTGCTGCCGGACGATCGCTGAGACCGGGCCACGGGCCGGTTGACGATCGCAGCGCGGTCGCGACAATGCTTCGCCGCCGTTTCCGGCCCGAATCCCGCCGCCCGCGCCCGCCCCATGGTCCAGAACCTCCGCAACGTCGCCATCATCGCCCACGTCGACCACGGCAAGACCACGCTGGTCGACGGCCTGCTGCGCCAGACCGGCACGTTCCGCGACAACCAGGCGGTCGGCGAGTGCGTGATGGACAGCAACGAGCTCGAGAAGGAGCGCGGCATCACGATCCTGGCCAAGAACACGGTCGTCAGCTACCAGGGCACGCGCATCAACATCATCGACACGCCGGGCCACGCCGACTTCGGCGGCGAGGTCGAACGCGTGCTGTCGATGGCCGACGGCGTGCTGCTGCTGGTCGACGCAGCCGAGGGCCCGATGCCGCAGACGCGCTTCGTGCTGCAGAAGGCGTTCTCGCACCACCTGAAGCCGATCGTCGTCGTCAACAAGATCGACAAGCCCGAGGCGCGGCCGCAAGAGGTCGTCAACGAGGTGTTCGACCTGTTCATCGATCTCGACGCCGACGAGGAGGCGCTCGAGTTCCCGGTGTTCTACGGCTCGGGCCGCCAGGGCTGGATGACCACCGACCTCGCGGCGGCGAAGCAGGGCGGCGAGGGCAAGAGCCTGCAGACGCTGTTCGAGGCGATCCTGAGCCACATTCCGGCGCCGAAGGACGACCCGGCGCAGCCGCTGCAGTTCCGCGTCACGACGCTCGACTGGAGCGACTACGTCGGCCGCATCGCGATCGGCCGCGTGCACCGCGGCCGCATGCAGCAGAACGAACGCGTCGTGCACCTGTCGCGCAACGGCACGCAGAAGGAAGTCACGGTGCGCGGCGTCTACCGCTTCGTCGGGCTCTCGCGCGAGGAGACCAAGGTCGTCGAGGCCGGCGACCTGTGCGGCATCTACGGCATCGACGACATCGAGATCGGCGACACCGTCGCGGCGCTCGACCGCCCCGAGGCGATGCCGGTGATCGCGATCGACGAACCGACGATGACGATCGTGATGCGCGTCAACGACTCGCCGTTCGCCGGCAAGGACGGCGGCAAGTTCATGACGTCGCGCCACCTGCGCGAGCGGCTCGAGAAGGAGCTGCGCGTCAACGTCGCGCTGCGCGTCGAACAGGGCGACACCGCCGACTCGTTCCAGCTGTCGGGCCGCGGCGTCATGCACCTGGGCTTCCTGCTCGAGACGATGCGCCGCGAAGGCTACGAGTTCGCGGTCGCGAAGCCGCAGGTGCTGTTCCGCGACGTCGACGGCGAGAAGCAGGAGCCGATCGAGTACCTGACCGTCGACGCGCCCGCCGACGCGGTCGGCAAGGTGATCGAGATCCTCGGCACGCGCAAAGCCGAGCTGCTGAAGATGGACCGCAAGGGCACCTTCACGCGGCTCGAGTTCACGGTGCCGGCGCGCGGCCTGATCGGCGTGCGCAGCCGCCTGCTGAACGCGACGCAGGGCCAGGCGACGATGCACCACGTGTTCCACGGCTACGGGCCGTACCGCGGCGCCATCGAGGAGCGCACGGCCGGCGTGCTGGTGTCGATGGCGCAGGGCCAGGCGACGTTCTACGCGCTCGACGGACTGCGCGACCGCGGCTCGTTCTTCGTGCCCGAGGGCGCCGAGGTCTACGAGGGCATGCTGGTCGGCGAGCACTGCAAGGACAACGACCTGGTCGTCAACGTCGTGCGCGAGAAGAAGGCGACCAACGTGCGCAGCTCGACCAAGGAGACGTTCGTGAAGCTGCCGCCGCCGCGCGCGTTCAACGTCGAGGACGCGCTCGAGTACGTCGGCGACGACGAGCTGGTCGAGGTCACCGCGAAGTCCGTGCGGCTGCGCAAGCTGCACCTGCGCGAGTCCGACCGCAAGCGCAACGAACGCAGCCGCGAGACCGTCTAGGCCGCGCCCGGCCGCGCTGGACTTCGGCGGCACGGCGGCCATGCTGGCATGGCGATGGACTGGTCCGCCGCGCTCGCCAACCTGCAGAACCCGCCGATCCTGTTCTTCCTGCTGGGTCTGCTGGCGCCGTTGCTGCGCAGCCAGATCGAGATCCCGGCGCCGGTCACGAAGCTGATCGCGCTCTACCTGCTCTGGGCGATCGGCTTCAAGGGCGGCGTCGAACTGGCGCGCGGCGGCGTCTCGCTGGACGTCGCGGCCACGCTGCTGGTCGCGATCGGCTTCGCCGCACTGTCGCCGCTGTGGGTGTTCGCGATCGCGCGCCGCCGCTTCACGGTCGACGACGCGACGGCGCTCGCGGCGACCTACGGTTCGGTCAGCGCGGTGACGTTCCTGACCGCGTGCGCGCTGCTGGACCGCCAGGGCATCGCCTATGGCGGCCACATGGTCGCCGCGATGGCCCTGATGGAGTCGCCGGCGATCGTCGTCGCGGTGCTGCTGCGGCGGCGGCTGCTGGCGCGGCAAGGCGTCGCCGCCGACGTCCGCCTCGGGCCGCTGCTGCACGATGCGCTGCTGAACGGACCGGTGCTGCTGCTGCTCGGCAGCCTCGCGATCGGCGCGCTGACCGGCGAACGGGGCTACGCGACGATGCGGCCGCTGTGCACCGACCTGTTCCAGGGCGTGCTGGTGTTCTTCCTGCTGGACCTCGGCGTGATGGCCGGTGGCCGCATCACGCAGCTGCGCAGCAACTGGAAGTTCCTGGTGCCGTTCGCGGTGCTGCTGCCGGCCGTGCACGCGGTGCTCGGCCTGCTGCTGGCCCGCGCGCTCGGCCTCGGTGTCGGCGACGGCATGCTGCTGGCGACGCTGACCGCCTCGGCGTCCTACATCGCGGTGCCGGCGGCGATGCGCCTCTCGGTGCCGGCGGCCGAACCGTCGGTCTACGTCGCCGCCGCGCTCGGCGTGACCTTCCCGTGGAACATCGTGTTCGGCTTGCCCCTGATGCAGGCCCTTGCCAACCTGCTGCTCGCACCATGACCGCCTCCCCGCCGTCGTCCTCCCCCGGGCCCCTGGTCGGCATCGTGATGGGCTCCCGCAGCGACTGGGCGACGATGCAGCACGCCAGCACCGTGCTCGACGAACTGGCGGTGCCGCACGAGTGCCTCGTGGTCTCGGCGCACCGCACGCCGGACTGGCTGTTCGAGTACGCGAACGGCGCCGCCGACCGCGGCCTGCGCGCGATCGTCGCCGGCGCCGGCGGCGCGGCCCACCTGCCGGGCATGCTGGCCAGCAAGACCTGGCTGCCGGTGTTCGGCGTGCCGATCGAAGCGGGCGCCTTGCGGGGCCTCGACGCGCTGCTGTCGATCGCGCAGATGCCCGGCGGCGTGCCGGTCGGCACGCTGGCGATCGGCAAAGCCGGTGCGACCAACGCGGCGCTGCTGGCGGCCGCCGTGCTGGCGACCAGCGACGCGCGCATCCGCAGCGCGCTGGTCGCACGCCGCCGGCGCATCACCGACGACGTGCTCGCGGCGCGCGATCCGCGAGTGGAGCCGAACTGATGGTCATCGGCATCCTCGGCGGCGGCCAGCTGGCCCGCATGCTGGCGCTGGCCGGCCTGCCGCTGGGCCTGCGCTTCCGCTGCCTCGATCCGGCGCCGGACGCGGTCGCCGGCCACGCCGCCGAACTGGTGGTCGGCGCCTACGACGATCCGCAGGCGCTGCGCCTGCTGGCACGCGGCGTGCGGCTGGTCACGTTCGAGTTCGAGAACGTGCCGGTCGCCGCGACCGACTGGCTCGCCGACCACGTGACGATCGCGCCGTCGCCGCGCGCGCTGGCCACCGGCCAGGATCGGCTGCTCGAGAAGCGGATGTTCCAGTCGCTCGGTGTCGCGGTGCCGGCGTTCGCGACCGCCGACGACCGCGCCGGCCTGCACGCGGCCGTGCGCACGACCGGCCTGCCGTGTGTGGTCAAGACGCGGCGCCTCGGCTACGACGGCCGCGGCCAGGTGCGATTGCCGGCCGGCGCCGACGCCGCCGCGATCGACGCCGCCTGGACCGCGCTCGACCATCCGGGCAGCGGCGGGCTGATCGTCGAGCAGTTCGTCACCTTCGACCGCGAGCTCAGCGTGATCGCCGCGCGCGGCCGCGACGGCACCGTGGTGGTCTATCCGCTGGTCGAGAACGAACACCGCGCCGGCATCCTGCACCGCAGCCGCGCGCCGGCCCCGGACGTGCCGCCGGCCGTCGTGCGCGCGGCGACCGAGTTCGTGCACGCGGCGCTGCAGCATCTCGACTACACGGGCGTGCTGACGATCGAGCTGTTCCTGCGTGGCCAGACGCTGCTCGCCAACGAGATCGCGCCGCGGGTGCACAACTCCGGCCACTGGACGATCGAGGGCAGCGTCTGTTCGCAGTTCGAGAACCACCTGCGCGCGGTGCTCGGCTACCCGCTCGGCGACACGGCCATGACCGGCGGCGGCGTCGCCACGATGGTCAACCTGGTCGGCGAACTGCCGGCGCGGCCGGACCTGCTCGGCGTGCGCGGCCTGCACGTGCACGCCTACGGCAAGGCGCCGCGGCCCGGCCGCAAGCTCGGCCACGCCACCGTGGTCGGCGCCGACCGCGCGGCGGTCGACGCGCTGGCGGACCGCATCGGCGCCCTGCCGGCGTCGCGCCCCGGCGACTGGGGCTTCGACGGCTGACGCGGCAGCGCCGGCACCGCGCGTGTGCCGGCCGCGGCGCCGCGCTACCGTACGCGGCCCGCCGCGTCCCATGGCCGAGCCCAACCCGCTGCAGATCGAAGCCCGTGCGCGCTGCCTGCGCGACCTCGCCGACCGGCTCGGCCACCGCTTCGGCGATCCGGCGTTGCTCGATCGCGCGCTGACGCACTCGTCGACCGGCAACGAAGGCAAACTCAGCTACGAGCGGCTCGAGTTCCTGGGCGACGCGTTCCTGAACTTCGCCAGCGCCGACTGGCTGTTCCGGTCGCATCCGGAGATCGCCGAAGGCGAGCTGACCGAGACGCGCACGCGGATCGTCAGCCGCGGCCCGCTGGCGGCGGTCGGGCGCCGGCTGGCCCTGCACGACCACCTGCTGTCCGGCAAGGGCCTGCGCGAGAGCGAACGCTGCAGCGAACGCATCCTCGCCGACCTCGTCGAAGCCGTGATCGGCGCGATCCTGCTCGACGGCGGCGTCACCGCGGCGAAGAAGTTCGTGCGGCGCCACGTGCTGCCGAGGCAGATCGCCACCAGCGCGGCGGCCGACGGCGGCAAGGACAGCAAGACCGCGCTGCTGCACCACTGCCAGCACCACAAGCTCGGCCAGCCGCGCTACGAGCTGATCGAGACGACCGGCCTGCAGCACGAGCAGCAGTTCCGCGTCGTCGCGCGGCTCGAGGACGGCCGCCGCGACGAAGGCACCGGCCGCACCAAACGCGCCGCCGAGAAGGCGGCGGCCGAACGCCTGCTGGCCCGGCTCGCCGCCGACGCGGGCCGCCCGCCGCAGTAGGCGGCCGTCAGCGGCCGTTCAGGAAGTTCGGCCCCGCGACCCAGGCCTTCCAAGCATCCTCGAGCGCCTTCCAGTCGGCGTCGGTGAACTTCAGGAACGCGGTGTCCGACGCGCGCTTGGTGTCGCCGTAGACCAGCATGACCTTGCGGTACATGTCGAGCGCCTGGCCCCAGCGCGGGTCCCAGCCCGACGACTTCTCGCCGCGGCGCAGGAAGTCGATCATCGAGAACGCCTGCGCGTAGTAGTACGGCGCGTCCTTGCTGTAGAAGCGCCGGATGTCCCAGTGCACGATCTCCTTGAACGGCACGTAGTCGCCCTTGCGGACCATCTGCTTGCAGTCTTCGTAGCGCATCTTCGAGCCGACGTACTTCCAGCCGGACTGGCCCCAGCGGAACGAGCCGAAGTAGTCGCCGTGGCCTTCGTCGAACCAGCGGTGCAGCTGCTGCTGCTTCTCGGTGTCCGGGTGGTCGAAGTAGAAGTCGGCGAACTGGTGCCAGCCCTCGTGGTAGGTGACGGTCTCCGTGGCGCCGCTGCCCATCATCTGGTCGCCGCCGAGGAACACGACCAGCTCCTTGCTCATCGGTGAGAACCAGCCGACGACGCCGGGCGGCGACTGGCCGTACTTCATGAACTGGTCGTACGTCGCGCACAGCCGGAACACCGAGTAGCGCAGCTTGCCGAGCTTCTCGGCCGGCGGCGCCGGCGGCTCCGCCCCCTCGGCCGTGGCCTCGGCCGGTGCCGGCGGCGGCGGCGTGGTCGGCACACCGGTCGTCGGCCCTTCGAGGTCCGGGATCGACTTCTTGTCCGGCATCACGGCCTTCGTGCCGGTCGCGTCGAGCGGGTAGTTGCTGAGATAGAGCTCGCGCATCTTCTCGAGCCGCGACGAGTAGTAGATCGCGTCCTTCTTCGCCTTGCTGCGCTCGTCGGGCTTCTCGAAGTCCCACGAGTAGAGCACGACGTAGTTCGGCGACGTGAAGTAGTCCCAGCCCTGCAGGCCCTGGATGTTCGCCTTCGCGGCCGCGAGCGCCTCCTTCTTCTCCGGCGTGTCCGCGTACTTGTCGCGCTTCTGGTCGTCGTCGGCGGTGGCCGAGTCGGGATCGATCGCCCGACCGCTGGCGATGATGCGGTCGATCAGCGTCGTCCACTTGCTCTTCGGCTTCTTCTGCGATTCGGTCTCGAGCGGCATCTCGATGACCAGCGCGACCTCGCGGTCGCCGAGGTCGTAGACCGCGGCCTCGCAGTAGGTCACCTTGGCGGCCGTCCAGTCGTCGGGCTTGCGCCACACCCAGTGCGCGAAGTCGAGCTTGCCGCCCTTGCCCTTCTTGGCCTTGCCGGACACCTCGATCTTGGCCTCCTTCAGCTCCTCGAGCTCGGCGTCGAGCCAGGCTTTGAAGTTGCGGTGCCGCTTGCCGGCGAACTGCGCCATCAGCTCCTTCAGCTGCTTCTTCATCTCCTCCGGCACACCCTCGGGCAGCGCGGCGTCGTCGCCCCCATCCGCCGACTCCTTCTTCGAGAACACGTAGACGTCACAGTACCAGTAGTACTGGGCGCGCACGAAGTCGGCCTCGTCCTTGGGCCGCAGCCGCGCCCGCTGGTAGAGCGCGGCTTCGCCGAGCTGCATCGGCAGGCGCTCGAGACGGCTCGGCGCGTCGAACTCGATGCCGGCGTCGGGCACCGCCTCGGTGCGCCACTGCTGCGCGGCGAGGGCGGCGGCGAACGTCAACGCGGCGCCGATCGTCAGGGCGACTTTGCGGATCCAGAACATGCCTCTTCCTCCGGGGGTGCGAGTGAGAGGCGGTAGCGTAGCGCCCGCCTCGCGAGGCCGCACAGTGGCCGAGCGCAAACTGCAACCGTCGGGAAGATTGCAACGTTCGCACGCCGCCCCGACCATGCCGCGATGTCCACCATCGCGCTGCTCGGCACCGGCCTGCTCGGCTCCGGCATGGTCGAGAACCTGCTCGCCAAGGGCCATCCGGTCCGGATCTGGAATCGTTCGCGCAGCAAACTCGCGCCGCTGGTGCAGCAGGGCGCCGTCGCCGCCGCCGATCCCGCCGACGCCGTGCGCGGCGCCGCGCGCGTGCACCTGGTGCTCGCCGAGGACACCGCCGTCGATGCCGTCGTCGGGCAACTGCGCCCGGGTCTCGGCCGCGGCGTGCCGGTGGTCGACCACAGCACCAACCTGCCGGCCAAGGTCGCGGCGCGCTTCGCGGCGCTGCGCCGCGACGGGGTGCGCTACGTGCCGGCGCCGGTGTTCATGTCACCGGCCAACGCGCGCGAGGGCAGCGGCCTGATGCTGCTCGCCGGCCCGCAGGCCGACGCCGACGAGCTGACGCCGCTGCTGGCCGCGATGACCGGCAAGGTGCTGCACACCGGCGAACGACCCGACCTGGCCGCGGTCCACAAGCTCGCCGGCAACTCGGTGTTCTTCGCGCTGGCGTCGGCGATCCACGACGTGTTCGCGATCGGCGCCGGCAACGGCGTCGCGCCGGCCGAGATGCTGAAGCTGTTCGACGTGTTCAAGCCCGGCGCCGCGCTGCCGTGGATCGGCCAGCGCGTGCTCGCGGGCGCCGACGGCCCGACCAGCTTCGAACTGGCGATGGCGCGCAAGGATGCACGCCTGATGCAGGAGTCCGCCGGCTCGGCGCGCACGATCCTGCTGCCCGCGATCATGGCCGCGATGGACGCCGCCATCGCGCGCGGCCTCGGCCACGCCGACTACGCCGCGTTCGTCCACGGCTGACGCGGACTGCGCCGGGGCCGGCGGCGGCACCGCCGGCAGCGAGCGTTCCGTTCGCGCACACGACGTGCGTTCGGCCTGCGCAGTTCGGCCCGGTGCCGTCGGCGAGCAGCGCCGCGGATACTGCGCAGCGGGTATCCTTCTGCGCCCCGTGAAACGCATCCTCCCCACCGTCCGGCTTTCCCGCCACGTGCTCTCGAGCCTGCTGCTGCTCGCCGCTCTCGATGCCCAGGGTGTCGTGCTCGGCCCCGACCTGCTGCTGCCGGTCGGACCCGCCGGTGACATCGACGGCGACGGCGTCGACGACTACGTGCTCGACGATGCGGGCAGCCTCAGCGTGCATTCCGGTGCGACCGGCAGCGCGATCCCGTTCCTGACCTCGGCCACCGCGCTGGCGCTGGCGCCGGCGGGCGACGTCGACGCCGACGGCCGCGGCGATCTGGCCCGCACGACCGCAACCGGCGTCGAGATCGTCTCGGGCCAGGACGGCAGCACGCTGCATGGCTGGGCCTTCCCGGTGCAGCCCACCGTGGCGGGTGGCTTCGACCTCGATGCCGATGGCTGCGACGACCTCGTGTTCGGCTACCCGAACGGCACCGACCACACGATCGAAGTGCGGTCGGGTCGCACCGGCGCGGTGGTGTGGGATCGCACCGTGGCGGTGCCCCAATGGGGCGAACCGCTGGTCGACTTCGACGGCGACGGCTACGCCGACTTCGCGGTCGCGACGCTGGACACGGCGACGTCGACCTGGAGCGCCGAAGTGCTGCGCGGCCCCACCTTCGCGCCGACGACCGTGCTCGACGGCAGCCCGGCGTTCCTCGGCGACGTCGACGACGACGGCACGACCGACTACACGCGCCATCTGGACACCGTGCCGCCGACGACCGAGGTGCGGGCCGGCGGCACCGGCGCGGTGCTGACCGTGTACCCGTGGGACCCCGGCTTCCGCGCGCTCGGGGACGTCGACGGCGACGGCCACGACGACTTCCGCCTGCAGGGCGGCGCCTTCAAGGAGATCCTGTCGGGCGCGACACTGGCGCTGATGCTGCCGAGCATCAACATGTCGGCGCTCGGCCTCGACGCGCAGCGGCTCGGCGACATCGACGGCGACGGCCGCGCCGAGACCAACGTGCCCGGCACCGGCCAGATCATCGAGTGGCAGGACGCGCTGCTGCCGATCGCGAGCCGGCTCGTGCACCGCGGCCAGTCCGGCACCACGAGCCTCTTCACGCGGCCGAAGTTGCACGCGCGCGGCCACTGCAACCTCGGTTCGACGGTGCGCTGGGACCTGCGCGGCGGCCTGCCGAACGGCATCTCGCTGCTGCTGGTCGGCGCCGCGGTCGACATCGACCTCGGCTTCCTCGGGGCGCCGGGCAACCGGCTCTACAACGACCTCGCGTCGCTGTCGGCCGCGCTGACCGACGCGAACGGGCTGGCGCGCGTCGACTCGCCGATCCCGATCGATCCGCTGCTGCTCGGCACTTCGATCAGCGTGCAGAGCGCCGCGTTCGATCCGGCCGCGAACGCGTTCGGCTTCGTCGCCTCGAACGCGATCGACGTGTTCCTCAACGATTGATGCCCGCCATGCCACACGACGCCGTCCTGCGCACCGAACGCACACGCCTGTCGCCGTTCGCGTGGGCGGACGGCGAGCAGCTGCTGGCGCTGTTCCGCGAACCGGAGGTGCGCGGCTTCCTGCTCGACGACGTGATCGTGTCGCCGGCGTGGATGGCCGACGAGATCGAGCAGAGCCGCGAACGCTTCGCGCGCGGCAGCGCCGGCCTGTGGAGCGTGCGGCTCGCCGGCGCGGCCGACGTGGTCGGCTTCGCGGGCTTCCGCGAGTTCTTCCACCCGCCCGAACTGCAGCTGCTGTACGGCTTCCTGCCGGCACAGTGGGGCAAGGGCCTCGCGACCGAAGTGACCGCGAGCGTCTGCGACTACGCGTTCGGCGAACTCGGCTTCGACGAGATCACCGCCGCCACCGATCTGCCGAACACGGCTTCGGCGCGCGTGCTGCGGCGCCTGGGCATGCAGCTCGTCCGCACCACCGACGACGGTCCGGCCGGCACCGCGCTGTTCGCGCTGCCGCGCGCGGTCTGGCTGCGCCGCCAGGCCGCGGCCGAAGGCTGACCGCAATCGACGCGCCGATGGTGCCGCCCGGTCGGCACCGCCTCAGGTCGCCGCGACGCGGGCGCCGATCGACCGCGGATGCGATCGCACCCGCTGTCCGCCGTCGTGGCGGGCCTCTCGCTCCTCACCACCGGCTGCGCGCCGAGCCTCGGCGGTCTCGCGGCCTCGTCGGACGGCGGCGGCGGCAACACCACGGTCGTGAACCCGACCGTCGCGATCGCCGACCCGGGTGCGTTCGTCGCATCGAGCACCGTGACGGTCAGCGCGACCACGACGCCCGGCGGCCTGCCGCTCGAGGGTTCGCTCGACGACGGCGCGTTCGCCGGCGTCGGCAGTGCTTGGCAGCTGACCGGCCTCGCCGACGGCGCGCACACGGTGCGCCTGCGTGTGCCGGGCGCCCCGCAGAGCGAGCAGCAGGTCGCGTTCACGGTCGACACCGCGGCGCCGAGCGCCGCCAGCGCGGTGACCGTGACCGCCGACGCGGCCGGCACGCTGACGGTCGCGTGGACGCCCGGCGCCGACGGCGGCAGCGGCCTCGATGCCTACGAAGTCGCGTTCGGCACCACCGCCGGGGCACCGGACCGGCAGGCCACCGCCGACGCGCCCGCGACCGGCACCACGCTGACCGCGGTCGACAACTGCCAGACCTACCACGTCACGGTGACCTGCGTCGACCGCGCCGGCAACCGCAGCAGCACCACCAGCGCGGTCAGCTGCCGCGCGACCTGCGGCGGCGACGGCACGTTCGCGGCCACGACGCTGGCGATCGCCGGCGGCACGTCGTGCCTGGCCAAGGGCGACTTCGACGCCGACGGCATCGACGACCTCGCGGTCGCGGTCGACGACGAACTGCAGATCCTGCTCGGCAACGGCAGCTCTGGCCGCGGCGACGGCACGTTCACGGCGGGCCAGAGCCTGGCCGCGGTCTCGACGATCGCCGAGATCGTGGCTGTCGACGTCGACGCCGACGCGATCCTCGACCTGGTCGTGCTGAACGAGACCCAGCTGCGCGTCTACACCGGCCAGGGCAGCGGCGGCCGCGGCAACGGCACGTTCGCGGCGACGTTCGCATTGGGCAGCTTCACGACGCCGATGGCGCTGCTGGTGCGCGACCTCGACGGCGACCACATCCGGGACGCCGTGGTCGGCGAATGGGGCACACACGCGCTCTACGTCTGCACCGGCAACGGCAGCGGCGGCCGCGGCGACGGCACCTTCGCGTTCCATGCCTCGGTCGCCACCGGCAACAGCCCGGGCGCGATCGCGGCCGGCGACTTCGACGCCGACGGCATCACCGACCTCGCGGTCGCCTGCCAGGGCGCCGGCGACTGCGTCGTGACCCACCGCGGCAACGGCAGCGACGGCGTCGGCGACGGCACCTTCGCGGCCAAGCAGAGCTGGCTGTCGGGCGGCTTCGTCGCCGGCGACATCACCGTGCTCGACCACGACGGCGACGGCGTGCAGGACCTCGCCGCGTCGCTGATGCTCGCGAACGGCATCGCGTTCCTGGCCGGCGTCGGCAGCGATGGCCGCGGCAACGGCAACTTCTACCTCGACGAGTTCGTCGGCACCGCCGAGGGTCCTTGGGGCCTCGTGCTCGACGACTTCACCGGCGACCACCGCACCGACCTGGTCGCGCTCGGTGTCAACGGCGACGGCGCGACGCTGCTGCGCGCCGGCGGCGCCCACGGCCGGCCCGACGGCTCGTACACGGCGACCTCGATCGGCGGCGGCGGCGGCCGGCTGTTCCGCGGCGTCAGCGCCGACGTCGACGCCGACGGCGCGCCGGACCTCGTGCTGGCCGACGTGTTCGACGGCATCGTCGTGCTGCGCGGCAACGGCGGTCGCGGCCGCGGCGACGGCACGTTCGCGCCACGTTCGACGACCAGCGACGGGCAGATGTTCGGCGACGGCAATGGCGTCGCGATCGAAGACGTCGACGGCGACGGCGCGCCGGACCTGCTGGTCGCCGCCTACGTGCCGCCGCCGGGTCTCGCCGACCTCGTGCTGCTCTACGCCGGCACCGAAGCGAACGGCCTCGGCACGGGCGCGTTCCCGAGCGGGCTCCTGCACTTCGTCGGCAAGTGCCCGACCGCGTTCGCGACCGGCGACTTCGACCTCGACCGCATCGTCGACACCGCGGTCGTTTGCAGCGACCTCGACCTGGTCGGCGGCGGCGACCGCGTCGACGTGCTGCTCGGCACCGGCAGCAACGGCGTCGGCACCGGCAGCTTCGCGAACGGCACCACACCGGCGGTCGGCACGACGCCGCGCGCGATCGTCGCCGGCGACTTCGACGGCGACGCGATCACCGACCTCGCGGTCGCGAACGAGACCGACGACACGGTCACGGTGCTGCTCGGCAACGGCACCGGCGGCCGCGGCGACGGCACGTTCACGGCGCAGACGCCGCGGGCCGTCGGCAGCGGTCCGATCGCGCTGGCGCACGGCGACTTCGACTCCGACGGGGACCTCGATCTGGCGGTCGGCCACCACACCGGCGGCGCCACCGGCCTCGTCTGGTTGTTGCGCAACGCCGGCGACGGCACGTTCCCGACCGCTTCGACGGTGGCGCTGACGCACCCGGTGACCGGTTTGTGCGCCGGCGACTTCGACGGCGACGGCATCACCGACCTGCTGGCGACGCAGTTCCGACCCGGCGGCGCGGTGGCCGGCAGCGGCATCGTGCTGCTGCACGGCGACGGCAGCGACGGCGTCGCGGCCGGCACGCTGACCGCGGGCAGCGAGATCGCGATCGGCGGCAACGCCTGGGCCCTCGCCGCCGGCGATGTCGACGGCGACCGCGTGCTCGACGTGGTGGTCGCGCGCGCCGACGCGGCGGCGGTCGCGGTGCTGCTCGGCAACGGCAGCGACGGCCACGGCAACGGCACGTTCGGTGCGCCCACCGGCGTCGCGGTCGGCGCGACCCCGCGCGCGATCGCGGTCGGCGATCTGGACGGCGACGGCGTGCTCGACCTGGTCACGGTCGGCACCAACGACCTCAGCGTGCGGTTCGGCGGCGGCAGCTTCTGACCGCCGCGGCACGCGGCTCAGCGATCGGTGGCCCGCGGCTCGAGTTCGGTCCAGGTCCAGGTCTGCGAGACCCGTTCGCCGGACGCAAGCGTGACCGACAGCCGCAGCAGCGGCAGCGCGGCTTCGCGCAGCGGCGCCAGCGGCAGCGCGCCGACGGCCCGGTGCACGATGCCCTGCGCCGCCTGCTCCTGGCCCGAAGCCAGCGCGACCGGCACCGGCGCCGGCGCCTCGGTCAGGGCGCCGCGCGGCAGCGTCGACACCGCGGCCTCGGCGATCTCGACCGCGCTGGTGACGACCACCTGCAGCTGCTCGCCGCGCACCGCCAGCGCCAGTTCGACGTGCGGCGACTGCGCCAGCGCGCCCTGCTTCAACGCCCGCGCCAGTTCGATCGGCAGCATCGCGCGGGTCCACTCGGCGACCGCGGTGCCGACCGCGTCGACGTCGTCGGGCAGCCAGACCGGCGGCACGAGGAGCCCCAGCAGCGGCACCCGCGCGCGTTCCCACGGATGCAGCATCTGCGGCCCGACCGTCGTGGTCACGTCGACCGGCACCGGCGTCGCGCGCCCGTCGCCGACCCAGAACAGCTGCGCGACCAGCGCGGCGTCGGGCGCGTAGCTGCGATCGGGGATCCACAACCCGACCGGCCAGCACAACCACCACAACACCGTGTCCAGCGAGAACAGCGCCTCGTCGGCGTCCGACCAGACCAGGCCCGCGTCGCGCACGCCTTCGACCACCAGCAGCGCGTCGAGTTCCTGTGCGACCGCGGTCGGCCACAGCCGGTCCTGCAGCCGCTGCACCAACGCCGCGTGCGAAGCGGTGCCGCGCGCGTCGAACGACAGCGGCACCACGTCGGTGAACACGTCGAGGCCGGCGACGGCCGCCAGCACCGCATCGGTCGGCAACGACGACGGCAGCACCAGCTGCTCGCGGTAGACCGTGCCGGCCGCGGCGCGCGGCGCGGCGCCGCCCGGGGCCGCCGGCGGGTCGGCGAAGGCGGCCTGCACGTTGCGTTCGGCGGTCAGCACGACGAGGCCGGTGCGCAGCGGCTTGCGTCCGGGCAGGTCGCGCACCGCGGCACCGTGTTCGGCCGGGGTCGGCAGCGCGCACGCGGCGCCCGCGCAGGCCAGCACCACCGCGATCGTCGACTTCATGGACACGTCGTCGGCATCGGCCGGTCCGGATCTGGAGCAGAACGAGCCCCGCGTTCGCCGATCGGAGCCGGATCCGACCGGCCGCCGCATGAGTTCCCATCGCACGCTGCTGAACGACCCGGTGCTGGCGATCCTGCCGACGGTGCGCGGGCGCAAGGTGCTGCGCCCGTGCGTGCTCTACGCGCGGCTCGGCCGCGGCGGCATGGGCGCGGTCTACCTCGGCAAGCACCTGACGCTGCGCCAGCGCCAGGTCGTCAAGTGCCTGTGGTTGTCGACGGGCGGCGGCAGCGGCGACGGCGGGTTCGTCGAGCGCTTCCACCAGGAAGCACGCATCGCGGCCGGCATGACGCACCAGAACCTGGTGCGCGTGACGCACATCGACCGGCTCGGCGAACTGCACTATCTGGTCATGGAGCACGTCGAGGGCGAGGACGTCGACCGCCTGGTCGGGCGGCGCGGCGCGCTCGGCGAACGCGCGGCGCTGCAGCTGCTGCTCGGCGCCGCGCAGGGACTCGGCTACGCGCACGGCCGCGGCATCGTGCACCGCGACGTCAAGCCCGCGAACCTGATGCTGTCGCTGCGCGGCGAGGTCAAGGTGATCGACCTCGGCCTCGCGCGGCCCGTGCACAGCCAGCCGCAGCTGCTGGCGACGATCGGCACGCTCGGCACGCCGCTCTACATGGCGCCCGAACAATGGGAGAGCTCGACCGTCGGCCCCGCCGCGGACGTCTGGGCCCTCGGCGCGTGCCTGTGGTTCCTGCTCGCCGGCCGATCGCACGTGCCGGACTCGATCCAGGAGCCGGGCGCGCTGCGCCGGTTCGTGCTGGAGACGCCGTTCCCCGATCCGGACTCGGCGGGCCTCGCACTCGATGCCGCGACGCGCCGCGTGCTGCGGCGCTGCGTCGCGCGCGACCCGGCCGAACGCTACGCCGACGCGCGCGCGCTGGCTGCCGAGCTGGCGCCGCTGTGCGGCGGTGACGACGCGCTGGTCGGGCTCACCGTGCCACCGGTCGTCGACGGCGACGAACCCGACGACGCCGAACTGCTGGAGCTGCAGCAGACCCTGGCCGACACCGCGGCCGCGCCGCCGCGCGCCGGCGATGCGCCGACGCTGGTGTTCCGGCCCGAGGCGCCGACCGTCGTCACGCGCGCTGCGCCGCCGGCACCGCCGCCGGCGCCACCGCCGGCGCCACCGCCGCCGACACCGGCGACCGCAGCGCCGGGTCCGGCCGCCGCACCGGCGCGCGGGCGCCGGGCTCGCGCCGCCGCGGCCCTGGTCGCGTTCGGCATCGTCGCTGCGGCCGGCGTGGTCGCGTGGCCGCGGCTCGATCCCGAAGCGCTGCAGCGCGAAGCGATGGCGGCGATCTACCAGCAGCGCTTCGACGAAGCCGAGCAGTTGCTGTGCCGGCTCGAGACGCTGCCGGGCTTCCGCGACGCGGCGCTGCGGCTGCGCATCGAGGCGCGCCTGGGCGCCGCGCAGCGGCAGGAGGCCGCCGATCCGTTCGCGGCGCTGGCCGAGTTGCGCACCGCGGCCGGCCTCGCCGACCGGCTCGGTTCGCCGGCCGACGCCGACGAGGCGCGGCGGCGCATCGACGCGCGGCGCAGCCCGCTCGCCGCGGCCGCGGCACCGCGGCTCGCCGCTGCGCTCGAGGTCGTCGCGCCGGCAGCCGGTGCGACGCTGGCGCGCGCGCGCGAACCCGTGCACCTGCGGCGCCGCGATCGCGACGGCACACTGCCGCTCACGGTCGCGCTCGACGGCGCGCCGGTGCCGGCCGCCGCGGACGGCGACGGCTGGCGCGGCGAGTGGCGCGCACCCGACGCCGACGGTCCGCGCGAACTGGCGTTCGTCGTCGAGGAGACCCGCAGCGGCCTGCGCCACACGCTGACCGTGCCGGTCGCGGTCGCCCGCGGCTGCCTCGCGCTGCAGCTGGCGCCGACCGACGCGCCGACGAACGGCGACGTGCTGGCGCTGCACGGCACCGTGCACGCCGGCCCGACGGCACCGTCGTGCCGCATCGTGCGCCCCGACGGCAAGACGCTCGACGTGGCGCTCGGCGAACGCGACGGCGCGTTCGCGTTCACGGTCGCCAATGCGCCGGGGCTGGACGGCGACTACCGCGTGCAGCTGCGCGCCGAAGTGGCCGGCCGCGTCGTGACCAGCAGCGAACACACCGTGCGGGTCGACCGGCGCCCGCCGCGCCTGAGCCTGCCCGACGGCCCGACGCACACGGCCGCGACCACGCTGCTGCTGCGTGGCAGCGCCGACGAGCCGTGCCGCGTGACCGTGGTCGGCCGCGACGACGTGGCCACGAGCACCGATGCGCAGGGTGCGTTCGCGCTGAGCCTGCCGCTGCCCGCCGCGGACGGCACGGTCGCGTTCGCGCTGCAGGCGCAGGACGCCGCCGGCAACGAGCTGCCGGTGCCGGCGGCCGTCGCGGTCGTCGTCGACCGCACGCCGCCGCGCCTGCGGACCGACGCACTGGCGCATCCGGCCCGCACGCGCGCCGACGAGGTCGAACTGACCGGCCGCCTCGACGAACCCGGCACGATCGCGGTCGACGACGCGGCACCGGTCGCGACCGACGCCGACGGCGCCTTCCGGCTGCGCGCGCGGCTGCCCGCCGGCGCGATCGAACAGGTGGCGACGCTGCGCCTGCTGGCGCGCGACCGGGCCGGCAACTCGGCCGTGCCGCACCTCGCGTCCCTGTTCGTCGACCGCAGCGGCCCGTCGATCCTGCCGGCGGCGCCGGACGGCAGCTGGTGGGCCGAGGGCCGCTGGCTGCTGCGCGTCGAGGACCCGAGCGGGCCGTGCGAAGTGCAGCTCGACGGCGCGCTGCGTCCGGCCGCGGACGACGGGCGCATCGACTTCCCGCTGCGCAACCAGACCGGCGCCGTGACCGTGGTCGCGTTCGACGCGCTCGGCAACGAGAGCCGACGCGACCTGACGTCGCCGCGCGCCGGCAACGGCGCCAAGGCGCTGCCGGGCCCACGCTGGGGCACGCCGGCGGAGGGCAGCACCGTCGACCCGACGCTCGACCTCTACGAACGTGTCGTCGTGGCGGTCGGCGCGCAGCAGCTGGTGCTGCGGCTGGTGCGACCGCTGCGCGACGAGGAGCTGCCGCCGCCACCGCGCCGCGACGCGCGCGCGCTGGCACTGCTGCAGGGCCACGCGCCGTTCTACCTGGCCGAGACCGAGGTGCCGGTCGCCGTCTGGGCCGAGTTCGCGTCGCAGGCGCCGGCCGCGTCGGCGCCGCACCGCGTGTTCGATCCACGCGCCGGCCGTTTCCAGGACCGCGCCGACGCCGACTGGCGCGTGCCGCTGCACCCCGACCTGCTGGCCGGCACCGACGCGGCCGCACGCGCCGCGTGGCCGGTCACGCAGATCACGCCGGAACAGGCCCGCGCGTTCTGTGCGCAGCACGGCCTGCGATTGCCGACCGAGACCGAATGGTGGTGCGCGGTGCGGGCCGGCTCGCGCGGCCGCTACGGCTGGGGCGACGACGGGCCGCTCGAACAGCGGGCGAACTTCGCCGACCTGCTGCTGCAGGCGCGGGCGCCGGGGCTGACCGCGTTCGAGCCGGTCGAGGACGGGTTCGCGACGCTGGCGCCGGTCGACGCGCTGCCGCGCGCCGGCAGCGCACATCCGTGGGGCTTCCGCGGCCTGATCGGCAACGCCGCCGAGTGGGTCGCGACCGGTCCGGACCGCACCGTCGCGCGCGGCGGCAGCTGGCTGTCGGAGCCGCGCGACCTGCGCGTCGACGAACTGCGCCAGGACGGCCTCCTGTGCACCGGCGCCTGGGACCACGTCGGCTTCCGCGTCGCGCGCGATCCGTGACGGCAGCGAGGCTACGATCGGCGCGCCCCTGCCCGCCGCCCTCGTCGTCCTCGTGATGCGAACCCACCGCTGCCGCGCGCTCGGCCTCTCGGCCCTGTGCAGTCTCCCCCTCGCGGCGCAGACCGCACCGGCCCGCCTCGAGCTGCGCCGCGGCGACCACGTGGCGATCCTCGGCAGCGCGTTGGCCGACCGCTGGCAACACACCGGCTGGTTCGAAGCGCACCTGCAGGCCACGTTCCCGTCGCACGAACTGGTCGTGCGCACGCTCGCGGTCGCCGGCGACGAGGTCACCACGTGGCACCGCAGCGACGGTTTCGGCTCGCGCGACGAGTGGCTCGCGAACGTCGGCGCCACGGTCGTGATCGCCTGCTACGGCAGCAACGAGTCGCACGCCGGCGCCGCCGGGCTGCCGGCGTTCCGCGCCGCGCTGCGGGCGTTCGTCGACGACCTGCGCAGTCGGTCGCTGCGCGTCGCGCTGTGCACGCCGATCGCGGCCGAACGGCACCGCGACCCCGCGTTCCCGGACCCGACGCAGCGCAACACCGAGCTCGCGGCCTACGCGGCGGCGGTGCAGGAGGTCGCGGCGGCGGCGGCGGTGCCGTGCGTGGACCTGTTCACGGCCAGCCTCGCGCTCTACGCGCTCGCGGCCGCCGCCGACCGGTCGCTGACGGTCAACGGCCTGCACCTCGACGACGAAGGCGACCGCCAGCTCGCGCCGGTGCTGTGCCGCGGCCTGTTCGGCGACGAGCCGGCGCCGGTCGCGTCGCTGCTGCTCGCCGAGGTCCGCGCCAAGAGCCGCTGCTGGCACCAGCGCTACCGCACGATCGACGGCTACAACGTGTTCGGCGGGCGTTCGTACGAGAAGTACGCGCCGAAGGACCACAGCGGCGTCACCGGCGAACCGATCCTGAACCGCACCGTGCTGCTGCGCGAGATGGCGATCCGCGACGCGATGACGCGGCACCACGACGCGCGCGTGCACGCCGTGGCGGCCGGCCGCGAGCCGCCGGCCGCAGCACCGGACCTGCCGCCGCCGCTGCCGGTCGCTACCAACCATCCGGGCGATCGCGCCGATCTGTCGTGGAGCTACCCCGATCCCGAGGCGGTGGTCGCCGATCTGCAGGTGGCGCCGGGCTGCCGCGTGAACCTGTTCGCCAGCGAACGACAGTTCCCCGAGCTGGTGAACCCGGTGCAGATGGCGTGGGACACGCGCCACCGCCTGTGGGTCGCGACCTGGCCGAACTACCCGTCGCGCACGCCGCACGCCGCGCGCGGCGACGCGCTGCTGGTGCTGACCGACGACGATGGCGACGGCCGCGCCGACACCTGCACGACGTTCGCCAGTGACCTCAACGCGCCGACCGGCTTCACGTTCTGCCGCGACGGCGTGCTGCTGGTGCAGGCGCCCGACCTCTGGTTCCTGCGCGACACCGACGGCGACGGCCGCGCCGACCGGATGCAGCGCGTGCTGATGGGCATCGACAGTGCCGACAGCCACCACACGACGAACGCGATGGGCCTCGACCCGGCGCTCGCGACGACGCTCAGCGACGGCTACTTCCACCGCACGCAGATCGAGACCTGGCGCGGACCGCTGCGCCACGCCGACGGCTGCATCTGGCGCTTCGAACCGCGCACCGGCCGCGTCGAGCTCTACGCGCCGTACGAGTTCGTCAACGCGCACGGCAAGGTGTGGGACGAGTGGGGCAACGACCTGCTGACCAACGCGACCGGCAACCACACGTTCTTCGGCCCGGCGATCAGCGGCCGCCTCGACCGCGGCAAGCACCCGGACTTCCCGCAGTTCTGGGACCGGCCGTCGCGGCCGTGCCCGGGCACCGGCATGGTCGCCAGCGCGCACTTCCCCGACGACTGGCAGGGCGACTTCCTGAACCTCAACGTGATCGGCCTGCAGGCCGTGACGCGCGTCGACGTCCAGCAGGACGGCGCCGGCCTGCGCGGCACGACCGTCGAGCACGTCGTCGCCGCCGACCCGAAGGTGCTGCCGACGTTCCGCCCGGTCGCGGTCGGCAATGGTCCCGACGGCGCGCTCTACATAGCCGACTGGGCCCAGGCGCTGATCGGCCATCTGCAGCACCACATCCGCGATCCGAACCGCGACCACGCGCACGGCCGCATCTACCGCATCACCCACGAGGGTCGACCGCTGGCGCGGCCGCCGCGCATCGCCGACCAACCGATCGCAGCGCTGCTGCCCCTGCTGGCGCATCCGGTGCAGGACGTGCGCACGCTGGCGAAGCTCGAACTGTCGCGCCACGCGCCGGCCGACGTGACCGCCGCGCTGCCGGCCTGGCTGGCACAACTCGACGTCGACGATCCTCGCCACGAACACCACCTGCTCGAAGCGCTGTGGACGTGCCAGGCCCTCGCCGTCGTCGACCGCGACCTGCTCGAGCGCGTGCTGACGTCACCGGAGCCGCGCGCGCGCGCGGCCGCGACCAAGGTGCTGTGCGACTGGCGCGAGCAGGTGCCGGACTGGCTCGATCGCGTGCGGCCGTTGGCGACCGACGACGATCCGCGCGTGCGGCTGCACGCGCTGCGCGCCGCGAGCTTCGCCGACGGCGCCGACGCGATGCGCGCGGCGCAGGTCGCGTTCGCGGCGCTGGCGCTGCCGTTCGACCACCACCTCGACTACGTGTTCGGCGAGACGCTGCGGCAGCTGCGCACGCTGGTGCCGGCCGACACGGTGCTGCAGCCCGACGACCCGGCGCTCGCGGTCCGCTTCGCGCCGCGGCTGACCGACGACGAACTGCGCCGCGCAGCGCCGACCGCAGCCGTGCTCGGCGAACGGCTCGACCGCGGCAGCGTCGACGCGCTGCGCCGCGGCGCCGCGCTCGAACGGCTGGTCGCGCTGCACGCCGGCACCGCCGCGATCGAACTGGTCGCGTCGCTGCAGCGCCAGGACGCGCGCGACGACACCGACGCGACGCTCGACACCGCGCGGCTGCTGGTGGCGCAGCCGACCGACACGCTGCGCGCGGTCGAACCGGCGCTCGACGAACTGGCGCGCGGCGCGCGGCGGCCGCCGGTGCGCCACGCCGCGCTGGCGGCGCTGTGCGCGCTCGCCGGCGACGGCGCGCCGCGGTTCGCGGCTGCCGCCGACGACGCCGGTCGCGCCGACGTGCTGGCCGCGATCGCGATGCTGCCGCGCGCCGACCTGCGTGGCACGCTCGCCGCGACCGTGCACGCGGTGCTGGACGCAGGAACCGCGGCGCCGGCCGTGCGCGCCGCCGCGCTGCAGGCGCTGCCGCTGCTGCCGGCCGCCGAGCCGGACCGCGCGTTCGCGTGGCTGTCGGCGGCGCTGCGCGACGATGCGCTGCGCGGCGCGGCCGCGCGCGCGCTGCTGCAGCTGCCGCGCGACCGCTGGCAGCCCGACCTTGCCGCCGCCGGCGCGGCGGCGGTGCTGGCCTGGGCCGAGACCGTGCCGCCGGCGCAGCGCACGGCGGCCGACTTCCTCGCCGCGACGCAGTGCGCCGACGAGCTGGCCGGCCTCGCCGCGAGCGACGAGGCGGCGATGCTGCGGCGCGGCCTGCGCGCGCTCGGCGTGCGCCGGTTCGTGCTGCACACGGTGCGCGAGCAGATGCGCTACGACCGCGCACGGCTCGTGGTCGAGGCCGGCCAGGCGTTCGAGCTCCTGCTGCACAACGACGACTTCATGGCGCACAACCTCGCGGTCGTGAAGCCCGGCGCACGGTTCGCGGTCGGCCAGGCGTCGGCGACGATGTCGCCGCTGGCGCTCGACGCCGAGGGCCGCGCCTACGTGCCGCCGAGCGACGACCTCGTGGCCGCGACCGCGCTGGTCGAACCGGGCCAGCGCGCGGCGCTGGCCGTGCCGGCGCTGCCCGCCGGCGACTACGAGTACGTCTGCACGGTGCCGGGCCACTTCACGTTGATGTGGGGCACGCTGGTCGTCACCGACGACGTCGAGGCGTGGCACCGCGCGCATGCCGATGCGCCGACTGCGCCGGCCGCGCCGCCGGTGCCGCACGACCACGGCCACGGCCACCGCTGACGCGCGTCACTTCGCGGCCGGGGCCGGCTCGTCGCGCCAGGCCAGGTCGGCGGGCCGCACACCGCCTCGGTGGGTGCCGAAGCCGAACCGCGTCGGCGCGAACTCCCCCGCCAGCGACACGTCGAGCGCGGCCGTGATCGCCGCTTCGCGGCCGAGCGCCCACAGGCAGGCGTTGACCAGCAGCCGCCGCGAGCCCTCGTGCCGGAACGCCTCGGCGCTGCCGAGCGTGGTCGTGAACACACGCGCGTCGACGCCGTTCGGCGCCCGCCACAACCGCGTCCACGCGAGCGGCATCGCCGGGTCGTTGGGATCCTGCCGCGCGCCGGTCGCGGCGTCGACGATCGGCTGCGCCGGCGGGCTGTCGGGCGCCATGCCGTCGAGCACGATGCCCTGCACGATCGACGTGCAGCCGGCGGGCAGCGGCAGCCGCACCGCGTAGACGTCGGCCGGATCCCAGATCGAACCCGGCGCGATGCCGCGCACGATCGGGTGCTCGCGCTGCGCCGCGACGACGTCGCCGCGCGCGCTCTGCGTGCCGTGGGCGCCGTGGTGCGCGACCCAGGTCTCGCCGAGCACCTGCCGGCCGAAGCCGCCGTCCCACTGCCGGCTGTCCCAGCCCCAGTGCGCGAACCGCCGCGTCGCCGCCGGCGCGAACGCGTGCGTCGCCGTGCGCAGCGCGACGATCGGCCGGCCCGCCTCGACGTAGTCGACGATGTGCTGCATGTCGGCGTCCGGCAGGTCGCGGAAGCGCGTGAACAGCACCATCAGGTCCGCGTCGCGCAGCGCCGCGAGGCCCGGGATGCGGTCGCGCACGCCAGGGTCGATCGTGCCGTCGGCGGCGACCGCGAACAGCACCGTGCAGCGGCAACCGAGCCGCGCCAGGATCCGCGCCAGCTGCGGCATGCCCTGCTCGCTGCGGTACTCCTCGTCGCCGGTCACGAACACCACGTGCGCGCCGGCGCCGGGGCCGTCGCCGCGGCCCGCGTAGACGACCCAGGGGTCGGGTCCGGCCTGGGCCGTCAGCAGCCCCAGCGTGCAGATCGTTCCGACGGCGGCGCGCAGCATCGTGATTTCCTCGGTTGGCGCGGCGATCATCGCCGCCGTGATCGTCCCCCGCACGTCCCGCTCCGAGATCCTCGCCCGGTTGCGCGCCAAGGTCGCGCGGCGGCAGCCGATCTTCATCGCCTCGGCCGGCAGCGGCCTGGTCGCGCAGCTGCTCGAGCAGTCCGGCGTCGACTGCGTCAACACGTTCGCCGGCGCCCGGCTGCGCGCCAACGGCATGGGCACGATGGCGATGTTGTGGCCGATCCTCGACAGCAACCGGCAGACGCTGGACTACACCCGCGAGGACATCCTGCCGGCGATGAGCGGCGCCGCGTTCGTCTGCGCGTGCCTGAACGCGAACGACCCGCTGAAGGACATGCGGCTCGTGCTCGAGCAGCTCCTGGCGATGGGCGTCTGCTCGGTGTCGAACATCGGCCCGTCGATCAGCTACGTCGACAAGGACAGCGAGGTCTACCGCGTGCTGACGAAGTCCGGCATCACGTTCCAGCACGAGATCGACATGCTGAAGCTCGCCAGGCAGCTCGGCCACGTCACGATCGGGCTCGCGTTCGACGAGGCCGACTCGGTGCAACTGGTCGAACAGGCGCGGCCGGACGTGTTCTGCTTCCACGCCGGCACCACGAAGGGCGGCCGCCGCGGCTACGACTCCGGCGAGACGATCGCCGCGACCGCGGCGCGCACCGACGCGGTGCACCGGCGGCTGCGCGCGATCGACCCGGAGCTGATCCTGATCGCGCACGGTGCCGCGATGGAGACGCCCGAGGACGCGCAGTACATGCTGGACCACTGCACGCTCGACGGTTTCTGGACCGGCTCGTCGACCGAACGCATCCCGATCGAACAGGCCGTCACCGCGACCGCGCGCCGCTTCGCCGCGCTGCGCTTCGCCGAACGAGGCGCCCGATGACCACGACCGTCGCCGTGCTCGCCACGCTGGACACCAAGGGCCACGAGGCGCAGTTCCTGCGCGAGCAGCTGCAGCGGCTCGGCAGCGACGCGCTGGTCGTCGACGTCGGCGTGCTCGGCACGCCGGCCTGCCGCGCCGACGTGACGCGCGAACAGGTCGCCGCGGCCGCCGGCAGCGACCTGGCGCGCGTGCGGGCCGGGGGCACGCGCGAAACCGCGACGCCGCTGATGGCCGCGGGCGCTGCGCGGCTGCTCGGCGAACGGCTGGCGCGCGGCGGCCTGCACGCGGCGATCGGCCTCGGCGGCCTGCAGGGCACCGCGCTGTGCTCGCAGGTGCTGCGCACGCTGCCGTACGGGTTCCCGAAGGTCATGGTGTCGACGGTCGCGTCCGGCGACGTGTCGGCCTACGTCGACGTCAAGGACGTCACGATGATGTTCTCGGTCGCCGATCTGCTCGGCGTCAACGTGTTCACGCGCCGCCTGCTGGCCAACGCCGCCGGCGCCGCGCACGGCATGGCGCAGGTCGACGTGCCGATCTCGACGCCGCGCGGCCAGAAGCCGCTGATCGGCATGTCGAACCTCGGCGTGCTGACGCAGGGCGCGCAGGTCGCACTGCAGCGCTTCGCCGAGCGCGGCTACGAGGTGCTGGTGTTCCACGCGGTCGGCAGCGGCGGCCGCGCGATGGAACAGATGCTGCGCCAGGGCATCCTCGGCGCGGTGTTCGACTACGCGATGGGCGAAGTCACCGACGAGCTGTTCGGCGGCCTGCGCGCCGGCGGCGCCGAACGGCTGACCGTCGCCGGCCAGCTCGGCGTGCCGCAGGTGCTGGTGCCCGGCGGCGCCGAGCACGTCGGCGTGCTGGTGCCGCCGAACACCGTGCCCGAGCGCTGGCGCGACCATCGCCACGTGTTCCACAGCCCGGTCGTGCTGGCGCCGCGGCTCTCGCGCGCCGAGCTGGTGCAGGTCGCGCGCGAGATCGGCCGCCGGCTGCAGCCCACGCGCGGCAACGCCGTGCTGATGCTGCCGACCGACGGCACCGGCCGCTACGCGATGCCCGGCGGGCCGCTGCGCGACCCCGACGGCGACGCCGCGTTCTTCGCCGAACTGAAGGCCGCCGTGCCGCAGTCGATCACGGTCGTCGAGCGCCACGTGCACGCCGAGGACCCCGCGTTCGTGCACGAGTGCGTCGACCGGCTGCTGCAGCTGGTCGAGGCGCGGCGGTGATCGCCGCGCTGCACAACCGCCACGGCGAACGGCTCGACCACGTGTTCACGCCCGGCCGCCCGGGCTCGCGCGCGGTCGCCGTCGTGCTGCACGGCGTCACGTCGCAGCACGACCGGCCGTACCTGGTCGCGCTGTGCGACGCGCTGGCCGCCGCGGGGCTGGCGTCGCTGCGCTTCTCGTTCGCCGGCAACGGCCGCAGCGAGGGCGCCTTCGCCACGGCGACGATCGACAAGGAAGTCGACGACCTCGGCAGTGTGCTCGACGCGCTCGGCGAACGTCCGGTCGCGCTGGTCGGCCACAGCATGGGCGCCGCGGTCGCCGTGCAACGCGCCGCGGCCGACGCGCGCATCGCGGCGCTGGTGTCGCTGGCCGGCATGACGTTCGTGCGCGCGTTCTGCGACCGCCACTTCGCGGGCCTCGAGCCCGACCGCGAGCCGATGCTCGGTCGGCCGGGCTGCGTGCTGTCGTCGGCGTTCCTGGCCGGTGCGCACGCGCTCGGCGACACGCTGCCGGCCGCGCGACGCTGCCGCGTGCCGTGGCTGTGTGTGCACGGCGACCGCGACGAACTGGTGCCGCTGCGCGACAGCGAGGCGGTCGTCGCCGCGGCCGCCGGCCGCGCCGAACTGCGCGTGCTGACCGGCGCCGACCACCGCTTCACCGGGCGCGTGCCCGAGCTGGTCGACGCGGTGGTGCCGTGGCTCGCGCGGCTACAGCTCGGCTGACACGCGCCTGGTCAGGTCCTCGACCACGAGGCTGCGCGCGTCCTGCACGTCGCCGCTGCGCACGACGAGGTCGTTGCCGGTGGCGAGCGCGACCTTGCGGCTCGCGGCGACGATGCGGTCGTGCATGCGCGCCTTCAGCAGCGCGTGGCGCGCCGAGCCCTCGGTGACGCCCTCGCGCCGCAACTCGCGCCACTCGGGCGTCGCCGCTTCGACGACCCCGAGGTCGATCGTCGCCGGCCGCGAACAGAAGCCCGCGTTGCCGACGTAGGTGACGGCGCCGCGGCGCAGCACCACGCCCGCGCCGCCGCGCCCGCCGCCCTCCAGGTCGTCCGGGTTCGGCCCGGCGGCGCAGGCGTACGTCAGCGCGAACAGGCACAACGCAACGAGGCGACGGAACGGCATGGCGTGCCGATGTCACCGCGCCGGGCGGAGCGCGTCAACGCCCCGACGGCACCAGTTGCAGATCGCAGGTGCCGAACGCGTATTCGTCGGCCTCGACGCCGCCGCGCATCGGGCTCGCGCCGAGCAGCCGCCGCAGGCAGGACGGCAGCGGCGGCGCCCCGCCGCGCACCGCCGACCAGGCCGGCGCGGCCGACGTGAACGACGCGAGGTCCAGCGGCTCGACGGTGCCGAACGCGACGTAGCGATCCACCATCGGCCGCGGCTCGCTCCAGTCGGTCGCCGGACCGACCAGCACCGGGAACGCCGCTGCGGCACCGGCGCGCAGCACACGGTCGGTCGCGCCGCCGGGCGGCCACACGACGTTGACTTCGCGGTTCTCGGCGACCGACAGCACGACGATGCGCAGGTCGAACGGTGACAGGTTGGTGGCGCGCAGCGTCAGCAGGCTGCCACCGTCGGTGCGGGACATCGGCACCGCGGCGATGCGCGCGACGCCGCGCGTGCCGGCGACCGGCTCGACCGCGGCCAACGGCAGGCCGCGCGCGGCGCCGAGTTCGCGCGTCGGCGCATCGGCGGCCAGCACGTCGAGCGCGAGCGGCCACGTCGCCGGCTGCGCGACCGCTTCCCAGAGGCCGCGGAACGTGTACTCGCGGAACAGCGCGTCGCGCTGCGCGGCCGGTTCGCCCGGCCATGGCCGCACCGGTCGCCCGGTCGGATCGTGCAGCGCGACGCCGCGCGGACTGGCCGCGACGCGGTAGTCGGCGGCGGCCGCGCCGACCGCGGTCGCGAACGCGAAGTCGCGCAGCAGATCGGGCGGTGCGTCGGCCGGCAGCGCCACGCGCAACGCCGGCAGGCGCAGCGCGCCGGCGCGCGGCAGCGCGCGCAGCGCGGTGCCGGCGGCGAGTTCGCCGCGCCGCTCGCGCCAGACCGCGGTGCAGTCGACGGCCGCCACGGCGGTCGCCGTCGCGGTACCGACCGGCGTGCCGTCGAGCGCCACGAGGTCGAACTCGGCGCCGTCGGCGATGCCGTGCACGCGGCCGGCGGCGATGCACAGCCTGCGGCGCGCCGCGTCGTAGTCGGCGCGGTGACCGGGCAGCGGCGGCGACGCGCGGCCGCCGAACACCGGTCGGTCGAGCGCGCCGATGCCGACGACGGTCTGGTCGGGCCGCGTGCCGCAGCCGGCGACGCGCGCGCGCACGACTTCGATCAGGCTGCCCCACGTCGCACCCGGTTCGGCGCGCTCGAGCGCCTCGCACAGGAACCACGTCAGCGTGCCGTGCACGCGACCGGCGACGCGCAGTTCGCCGGCCTCCTGGTGCTCGGCGCAGGCCGCCACGTGCACCAGGGTCGGCAGCGCCAGCGTGGCCGCGTCGTCGTCGCTCCACGGCACGTCGGCCGGCCAGAACGGCGCCAGCCGTTCGCGCGCGAACGGCACCGAGCCACCGGTCACGCGGCGCACGCCCGGCGCCGCGGCGTCACCGCCGCGCACGGCGCCGGCGGCGTGGCAGCAGTCGGTGACGACCAGCACGTCGTCGGTGCGCCGCGCCAGCGCGGTCAGCAGCGCGTGCAGTTCGTCGTCGACGAGGTCGTAGGCGCCGTCGAGGTCCCGTGCGCGGCTGTCGTGCGTGACCAGCGTGTTGTCGGCCGCCGTGCCGCCCGACGCGTCGGCCTTGGCGGACTCGAGACCGGACGCGTCGAACGTGTGCGAGCCGTGGCCGCTGAACCAGAACACGACGCGGTCGCCGGGCCGCGCCTGCCGCAGCAGGTGCTCGTCGAACGCGCGCACGATCGCCTCGTGCGTCGCCGCGGCGTCGGTCAGCACGCGCACGTCCGCGTCGCGGAAGCCGAAGCGTTCGCGCAGCAGCGTGCGCACGCGTTCGGTGTCGTGCACCGCGCCGACCAGCGTCGGCACCGTGCCCACCAACGGCTGCTGGTAGTGGTCGATGCCGACCAGCAGCGCGAGCCCACGCCCGCCCTCGACCGGCGGCAGCGCGCGGGCCGCCGGCGACGGCGCGTCGGCCTGGCAGCCGAGCACGGCGCACAGCAGCGACAGCAGCACGACGCAGCGGAACGCGACCATCGGCCGCGCATGCTACGGCAAACCGGCCGTGCATCGCACCACCGGCGCCGGCCCGGCATGATCCCGGCGATGCCGGACGCTGCCCCACCGACCGCCCCGCCGCGCCGCCGCCGCTGGCGCCGTCGGCTCGCGTTCGCGGGCGTCGGCTGCCTGCTGGCCGTGCTGGCGCTGCCGTACTCGATCGCGCTCGGCCCGGTGCGCGACTGGTTGGCCGGGCGGGCGACGGCGCAGCTCGGTGCGCGGTGCCGGATCGAGGCGCTGGCCTGGTCGTGGCGGCACGGCATCACGGCCACCGGCGTCGAGGTCGCGAACCCGGCGGGCTTCACCGCCGACCGACCGTGCCTGCGCATCCGGCACGCGACGGTCGACACCGGCCCCGGCCTGACGCTGGCAGCGACGGTCCGCGTCGACGGCCTCGTCGTCGGCGTCGAACAGGCCGCCGACGGCACGACGAACGTGCAGCAGCTCGGCCGACGCGGTGCCGCGGCGCCGCCGGGCAGCGGCGGCCCACCGACCGCACCGGCGACCGCGCTGCCGTTCGACTTCGCGTTGACCGACGGCCGCATCGAGCTGCGCCGCGACGGCCGCCTGCTCGAGACCGCGACCGACGTGCGCGCCACGGCCACCCGCGCGCGCGGCGCCACCAGCACGAACGTGACCGCCGCGGCCACGATCGCCGGCGGCCGCACGTCGCTGGCGCTGGTGCACGGCGACCACGGCGGCAGCCACGCCGAACTGACCACCGCGGGCCTCACGCTCGCGGCTTGGGCGCCGCTGCTCGACGCGGCGCTGCCGGGCGCCGTGACGACGCTGGACGGCCGCGCCGAGGGCGCCGTGACCGCCGACCTGCACGCCGACGGCCGCGTCGAACTGCGCGGCTCGCTCGCGGTCGTGGCGCCGCGGCTCGGCGGCCCGCTGCTGCGCGGCGCCCGGCTCGGCGGCGAACGGTGGACGCTGACGCCCGACCTCACGTTCGCGCCCGGTACGCCGATCGACGCCAGCCGCTTCGCGCTCGACCTCGGCTGGTTCCGGCTGCGCGGCGCGCCGCCGCCGGCCGCCGCACCCACGGGCACGCTGGCCGCCACCTGCGAACTCGACATCGCGGCGCTGGCGACCGAGGGCGGGCCGCTGCCCGCATGGCTGCGCGGCACCGGCGCGCGGCTCGGCGGCGAACTCCGGCTGGCGACCACGAGCCTGCCGACCGACGCGGCCGGCTGGGCCCGCGCGCTGGCGGCGACGCTGCGGCTCGACGTGCCGCGGCTCACGCTCGGCGGCTTCACGTTCCGGCAGTTCGTGGTCGACACGACGCTGCGCGACGGCACCGGCACGCTGGCGTCGATCGCCGGTGCTTCGCTCGACGACGGCCCGCTGGCGCTGTCGGCGCGGGTCGACCTGACGCAGCCGGCGACGCTGCCGCTCGCGGCCTCGCTGCGCTGGCAGGGCGGCCAACTGCACGGCGGCACGGCAGCACTGCTGCGCTACTTGGTGCCGCTGCTGGCCGGCGCCGAGGCCGGCGCCGCGACGCTGACGGGCCGCTGCGACCTCGAACTGACGCTCGCCGGCCCGGCGCTGCGCGCAACCGACCAGGGCTGGCTCGCCTGGCTCGACGCGTGGCAGGGCAGCGGCGAGCTGGGCCTGCACGACGCGGCCGTCACGCCGGCGGCGGCGCTGCAGCCGTTGCTGGCGCCACTCGGGCCGCTGACGCAGGGCACGGCGCCGCTCGGCGACCACGGTCGGTTCGCGCTCGACGGCTTCACGGCGCCGTTCGCGTTCGCGCAGGGCGCCGTGCGCACGACCGCCGCGGCGTGGCTCGCGAAGGGCCGGCGGCTCGGCCTCGCCGGCAGCGTGCGGTTCGACGGCGGCCTCGACTACGAGCTGGACCTGACCGAACTGCTGCGCGGCCACCGCGACGGCGAGAAGGTGCTGCAGGCGCTGCGCGGCACGCTGCCGCCGGCGCTGTTGCGCGGCACGCTCGACGCGCCGACGGTCGAACTGCCGGCGCTGACCGGCGTGCTGCAGCGCGTGCTCGAGGAGGAACTGAAGCAGCGCGGCAAGGGCCTGCTCGACCGCGCGCTCGACGATCTGCTGCGGCGGCGCTGACGCGGCGCGCGGTGCGACGGAGCCGTTCGTCAGCGCATCGCCAGCTGCGCGCGCAGCTGGGCGCGCAGCTCCGCATCGGGTTCCGCTGCGGCCCGCTGCTGCAGGACTCCCAGCGCGGTCGGATCGCGGTGCGCGCGCAGCAACAGCGCCGCGCACGCTGCGCGCCGCACGCTCGCGTCGGCGTCCGCGGCCGCGCGTTCGGCCAGCAGCTCGAGGCTCCACGGTTCCGGCGACTCGCCGGCCACCTCGACGGCGGCGCGGCGCACCTCGACTGCAGCGTCGTCGCGCGCCGCCCCCTGCACCAAGGCTGCCGCCTCGGCGCCGCGCACGCGGCGCACGGCCGTCAGCCCCCACGCGCGCTCCACGGCATCCGTCGCGGCGAGCTGCCGGCGGACCAGCGGCAGGATCGTCGCATCGCCGCTGTTGCCGAGCGCCTCGAACCACGCGGGTTCCATGCCTTCGCCCCGTGCGACCGCCTCGAGTGCCAGGAGGTCGGCGACGATCGGCACGCCGCGGCCGGCGAACGCCCCCAACGCGAGCATCGCGCTGCCACCGAGCCCGCGCAGCGGCTGGCCGTACAACGATCGCTGCAGCTCCGCGACGAGTCCGGGCTCCGGTCGCTCCAGCGCCACGGTCGCTTCGACCGCGGCCAGCCGCAGACCCGTCTCGACCAGTCCGTTCGCGAACACGCCGGCCAGCGCCAGCTGGGCTGCCGCGTGTCCGGCCATGCCCAGCGCCGCGAGCACGTCGGCGGCGACCTGGCCCGACAGTCTCGCCGCCTGCACTTCCGCCCCCAGCCGGGTTGCCACGCCGGGGTCCTGCCGCAGGCGTTCCGCCAGCAGTTGGATCAGCTCGAGCCGCGCCCGCGCGGACTCCTCACCGCCGACCCCCAGGCCGTCGAGCTCGCGCAGCAGGGCGTGTTCGTCGCGCCCGGCGAGACGCTGCGCCCAGGCGGCGCGCATCGGGTCGATCGCCGACGGAACGCCGGCACCGGCCTCGGCGAACGCGACGAACCCACGCTCCCAGTCGACGTCGTCGTCGACGGCCACGCGTTCGACCGCCGTGCACCGGACGTGGCCCCGCAGCGTGGCGGCGAACGTGGCGCCCATGGCACAGGACCACCGCATCGACTCGTCGATCGCGATGTCCGTCCACCAGCCGGTGGCCCCGTCGAACCGTGCCGCCGCCGCGCCGTGCAGTTCGGGCGGCGCGGCGTCGCTCGCGATCGGCGCTGCCGGCACGAAGAACTGCCGCTCGCGCCGGATCGCGACGCCCTGATCGTCGGCGGCCGCCTCGTAGGCGAACCCGTGCTCCCCCATGGCGTCGACCAGGCTCGTCGACCATGCGCGTTCGGGGCGGAACTCGAAGGTGAGTGCGCCGACGAGGGCGCGCACGAAGGACCGCGCCGGCGGCGACGCCGCGTCGTCCCAGCGGATCGCACGCGGCACGCCGACGGCGTCGAGCTGCACGTCGAAGCCGCGCTCGAGCGCCTGCGCCAGTTCCCGCAACCGGTCGCCGGCCGCCGGATCGACGGCACCCGGCGCCGACACGTTCGCGTGCTCGCCGTGCCAGCGCACGAGCATCGCGTCGGGTCGACGCGCGAGCACCGTGAGGCGCAATGCCGCCGCGACCTGCAGGCCGGACGCGGTCGGCGGCGGCCCGTCGGCGCCGGTGCGCGTCATCGCGACGGAGTTCGCGAGCGCGAGGTCGAAGCCGAGCCGCGTGCCCGGTGCCGCCGCAAGGCCGGCCGGGGCACCGGACTCGCGCACCACACCGCGCGTCGCGGTGTCGCGCGCGCACGGGTCGGCGGCGCCAGCGGGCGCTCGGGCGACGATCGCCGCCGGCGTCGTCGTCGCACGGCAGCCGAACCAGCAGGAACTGCACAGCACCACCGCGGCGGCGGCCGGCAACAGGAGGTTGGTCTTCATGGCTTCACCACCCGCTGAAAGCCGGCGCCGCCGCGGCGCTACCGGCGATCAGGGCAGGAACGGCACCAGGCTCCGGGCGCCGAGGCTGGCGTCGACGACCGTCAACGATCCGGACAGGAACGACAGCTCGCAGAGGATCCGCAGCCACAGGCGCAGCGGCGTCATGTAGTAGTTGAGGTACTGCGTGCTGAGGTAGTTCGTGAACGAGCCGAGCACACCGTCCATGCGCTGCTCGCCGACGCGGATGTCGACCTGCAGGCCACACTGCGCGCCGGCGAGACCGACGGCGAACGACGCGAAGCCCCAGGCGTAGGTCGACATCGCGCCACTGATCATGGCGCCGTAGTTCGACATGTTCAGCAGCGTCACGTCCATCGCGCCGATGTGGCCGAGGTTCGCGCCGACCGTGATCGGAATGAACCAGATCCAGAACGTCTGCTGCGGGTTCGTGCCGAACACGTTCGCCGAGCTCCAGTAGGAGACCGTGCCCGTGTTGACGACCGCGTCGTTGCGCACCGTCAGGCCGGCGCGCCGCAGGCTGGTCGACCCCGCGAACGAAGCGCCGTTGCGCACCGCGGTGGCGGCGATCCGCTGCAGCTCGACCGACAGGCCGAACAGCCTCGCCTGCGTCAGCAACATGGTGTCGACGCGGCGCTCGGCGCCGAGGTTGTTGCGGGCACGGGCCCACGCGATCGCGTCGATGCCGACGTCGCTGTTGCCGAGCGTGACCTGGTCCCACCGCTCCCGCACGCTGGTCTGCGCGCGCAGGCCGGGGACGATCGAGGACAAGAACAAGGTGGCGGCGACCACCAACCAGGAGCAGGAACGGAACGAACGGATCATGGTGACTGTCTCGCGACGCGAAGGCCGGCCGTGGTCCCGCGTGCGTCGTCGCAGGGGCCGTGTCCGCGGTGAAAGCCAGCGGCGACGAAGCGCTACACCGATGCCAGGCACGACGCCTGCACAACCGCGCGGGTCCGTGGCGACGCAGGGCCTGCGCGTACGACCGGTGCGCGGGGCCCGGAGCCCTGCGGCGCCACGACCCGGTGCAGGGCCGGGAAACGCACCAGCGCGGCGATCGGCCGGCATCCGCGCCGGCGCGGCGTCACTGGCGCGCGAACACTTCGACGATCGGCAGGCCGTTCGTGTTCTGGATCGCGTGCACGAACGTGTCGTCGTCGAGCAGCACGATCAGTTCGGCGCGGCTGTCCCACGTCGTCAGCGTCAGCGCCGGCAGGTCGACGCCGTTCGGCCGCGTGTAGGTGCCGGCCGTGAACGGCTGCATCGGCCCCGCGAACGTGCCGTTGCCGAAGTAGCGGTAGGCGCGGCCCCAGTTCGTGACCGGATCGGAGTCGTCGAAGAACTCGTACGCGGTCGTGTCGCCGGGCTCGAGCCACTGCGGCGCCGCGACCAGGCGCTGCCAGATCTGGTCGTAGATCGCGTTCGCCGCCGCGACGTCGGGTTCGTAGGCGAAGTGGTCACCGACCTCGAGCAGATCGGCGACCGACGCGGCCACCGCCGGCGATGCCGCGGCGTCGATCGCGAACGGCTGCAGGCTGCCGCCGGCGCCGCCGGCCGGGCCGCCACCGCCGTTCGAACACGCCGCCAGCAGCAGGGCGGCACCGCCGAGCAGGGTTCGCATGGCGCCCTCGCTCAGCCACCGGTCCAGCTGCTGCCGCTGGAGTCGATGTAGTAGTAGAAGCCGCTGCCGTCGCCGCCGACCGACATGTCGCCGCCGCCCTGGCTCGAGCGGTGGCTCCAGGCGCCGGCGCCGTGGGGCTGGCCGGGCGAGCCGTGGCCCTGGCCGGCGTAGCGGGCCGGGGCGCTGCCGCCGCAGGTGGCGACGGTGCCGACGAGGCCGAGCGCCAGCGCGCAGAACAGGCGGGTGCGGAACGAGGTGCGGGATGGTCTGGTCACGGGAACTCCGGGTTGGTCGGTCCCTCCAAAGCCCGCGCGCGGCCGCCGCTACACCGCGCGGCGGTATTTTCTCAGCGGCTCGCCGCCAGCTGCGCCAGCCGGCCGAGCCGCGCCATCGCCCGGGCCAGCAGCACGCGCGAGTGCGATTCGGTGACGCCGAGCTGCGCCGCGATCGCCGCGTGCGACCGGCCTTCGAGCCGGGCCAGCCGGATGATCTCGCGCTGTTCGTCGGTCAGCGCCGCGAGGGCGCCTTCGAGGCACTGCAGGTCCTCGCGCCGCATCGCCTGCTGCGACGGCGTCGACAGCCGCGCCAGGTGGTCCTCCCAGGTGCCGCTCGCCGCCACCTCGCGCCGCGTGTCGCGGCGTTCGGCGTGCAGGTGGCGCCGGCGGTTCTGCAGCTTGTGCACGGCCGCCTGGTAGAGCCACTGGCGGAACTGCGCCTCGCCGCGGTACTCGAGCCGTTCGTCGTCGAGCCGCTCGAGCACCTCGCGGCACACCGACTGCGCGAGGTCGTCCGGCGTCTCCTTGGCCGCGACCGCGGCGCCGGCATGGCGTGAAAGGTAGTCGCGCAGGCCCGGCAGGTAGGCGACCAGCAGCGCCTCGATCGCGGTGCGGTCGCCCGTGCGGGCGCGAGACAGCTGGGTCGACAGGGGATCCACGGGTCGGTGCGATGGCGGGGTCAACGGCGCGCGGCGAAGCGGTCGCGTTCGGCGGCCGCGGCAGCGGCGTCGCCGAGCTTCTCGAGCACGGCGACGCAGCCCTGGTGGACAACGCGGTCGTCGGGCAGGCGTTGCACGGCCTCGGCGTAGGCGATGCGCGCGTCGGCCCAGCGCTGCGCCAGGTGCAGCGTCTGCGCGCGCACGCGCCAGGCGAGGCCGAGGTTCGGCTCGACCGCGACGTAGCGTTCGCTGCACCGCAGCGCCGCGTCGAACTGCCCCTGGCCCAGGTGCAGCAGCGCCAGGCCGCCCCAGGCGCTGCCGAGCCGGTCGTCGCGCGCCAGCGCCGCCTCGTAGGCGGCCGCGGCCTCGTCGGTGCGCGACTGCAGCATCAGGCCCTCGGCGAGCCACAGGTGCAGGACCGCGGTCGCCGGCGCGAGGTCGCGCGCCCGCTGCAGCAGCTGCACGCTGCGCGCGCCGTCGGCAGTGACCAGCGCGCGGCCGGCGCTGGCGATCGCCAGCGCCGAATCGGGCCACAGCGTCTCGATCGCGCGCGCCGCGCGCACCGCCGTGTCGTCGTCGCCGCACAGCGCCGCGGTCTCGGCGGCGTAGACGTGGAACACCGGCGTGCGCACCTCGCTGCGGTCGAGCAGGATCGCCTGTTCGATCGCCCGCAGCGCCACGGTCGCGCGCGCCGCGTCGCCGCCGCGCGCCCGCCAGAGCTCGAGCACGCCCTGCACGAACCAGTCGAGCGCCGCGGCCGGCGGTTCGGCCGGCAGCAGGGCCCCACGCTGCCGCGCCGCGTCGGCATCGCCGCGCAGGTTCGCGGCCTCGACCGCGAACCAGCCGAGCATCGGGTGGCGGGCCGCCAGCGCCGCGTGCTGCGCCAGTACACGTTCGAGGTCGTCGGCGTCGTCGGCCGACAGCGCGCACAGGAGCCGGCCGAGCAGCGCCAGATCGTGCTCGGGATCGTCGGCCAGGATCGCGTCGAAACCGCGCACCGCGTCGGCGCGCGCGCCGCTGCGGTAGGTGAAGAACGCGGCGGTCACGGCCCGCGCCGCCGCGACGCGCGCCTCGTAGCTGCGGCCGACGCGGCCGCTCGCGCGCTCCTGCCACCACAGCGTCGCCAGCACCGCCGCGGTCGGCACCAGCACCACCAGCGCCGCGCAGAGCGCCGCGCGCGCCGGGTGCCGCCGCACCGCGCGGCGCAGCCGTTCGCCGGCGCCGGCGCGCCGCGCGGCGATCGGACGCCCCTCGCGCACGGCGGCGACGTCGGCCAGCAGCTGCTGCACGCCGGCATAGCGATGCTCCGGTTCGAGCGCGGTCGCCCGCGCGACCACGGTCTCGAGGTCGCGCCAGGTCGCGTCGTGCTGCAGCGGCAGCGGCGGCCGGCGGCCGGCGAGGATCGCCTGCTGCAGGTCGCCGGCAGCGTCGCCGGCGAACGCGCGCCGCAGCGACAGCAGCTCGTGCAGCAGGAGGCCGAGGCCGTAGACGTCGGTGCGGCCGTCGACGTCGCGGCGGCCCTGCAGCTGCTCGGGCGACATGTAGGCCAGCGAACCGAGCGGTGTGCCGCTGCGCGTCAGCGCGGCGTCGCCGTCGGTGCGCGCGAGGCCGAAGTCGACCAGCCGCACGCGGCCGTCGGTGCCGAGCATCACGTTCGACGGCTTGACGTCGCGGTGCAGCACGCCGCGGTCGTGCGCGTGCTGCAGCGCGGCGCCGACCTCGGCGACGACGCGGCACACGACGTCGGCCCAGCCGCCGCGCAGCGGCCACGGCAGCGCGCACGGCTGGCCGGCACGCGCGGCGACCGCCACCGCGAGGTCGTCGCCGACCAGCCCGACCGGCGCGCGGCCCGCGAGTTCGGCCAGCGCCGCGGCGAGCGAGCAGCCCTCGACCAGTTCCATCGCGAAGTACGGCACGCCGCCGGCTTCGCCCCACGCGTACAGCGGCACGATCGCCGGATGCTGCAACCGCGCGATCGCCTCGGCTTCGCGCCGGAAGCGGTCGCGGTTCGACTGGAACCACGCCAGCTCCGGCCGGATCAGCTTCAGCGCGACGCGGCGGCCGAGCGGTTCCTGCTCGGCGACGAACAGCTGGCCCATGCCGCCGCCGCCGAGCCGCGCCAGCAGCCGGAACTCGCCGAAGCGTTCCGGCAGCGGCGCCGCGTCGGGCGTCAGGCCGGCCGCGCGCAGCAGGCCGACCGCCTGGCGCAGCGCAGCGGCGTGCTCGGGGTGCGCGCGGCACAGTTCGTCGAGCGCGGCCTCGCCGTCGCTCTCCCAGCGCAGCAGGCACTCGCCGAGCAGCATCTCGACGGGGTCGTCGGCGGGCCCGGACGGATCGACGTCGGAACGGCTCATGCAGTCGGCGCGGCCGGCGCAGCATAGCCGCCCGCCGGGGCGTTCGTTCACGCGGTGCCGGTCGCGCCGTGCGCCGCGAGCGCGGCCAGGAAGCGCTCGCCGAACTGCTCGAGCTTCTTCGGGCCGACGCCGCGCACGGTCAGCAACTCGGCCGGTGTGCGCGGCCGCCGCTGCGCGAGTTCCTCGAGCGTCGTGTCGGGGAACACCACGTACGGCGGCACGCCGAGCTCACCGGCGATCGTGCGGCGCAGTGCGCGCAGCGCGTCGAACAGCGGCCGTTCGTCGGCCGACAGTTCGTGGGCGTCGCGCGCCGAGCGGTCGCCGCGGCGCCGCCGGCCGCGCGCGGCCAGCGCCTGCTTCGGCACCCGCAGCACCGCCTGCCGTTCGCCGCGCAGCACCGCCATCGCCCCGTCGCCGAGCGCGAGCGTCGGGTACTCGCCGTCGCTGCGCACCAGCAGCCCGTCGTCGACCAGCTGGTCGATGTAGTTGCCGAGGCGGCCCGCGGGCTCGTCGCGGCAGACGCCGAACGTCGGCAGCCGGTCGTGGCCGCGCGCGACCACCTTGTCGTTCTTGCTGCCGCGCAGCACGTCGATCACGTGGTTGCCGCCGAAGCGCTGGCCGGTGCGCACCACCGCCGACAGGATCTTCTGCGCCAGCACGTGGCCGTCTGCCACCGTCTCGAGTTCGTCGAGGCAGACGTCGCAGGCGCCGCAGTCGGTCTCGTCGTAGGCCTGGCCGAAGTACTCGCTGATCGAGCGGTGCCGGCAGCGCGCACGGCCGGCGAAGCGCTGCATCTGCTGCAGCAGCGCCAGCTGCGCCGCGAGCGCTTCGGGGTCGCCGCCGAGTTCCTGGTTGCTGCGCAGCATCAGCGTGCGCCACTTCGCCGCGTCGGCCGCCGAGTAGAGCAGCAGGCATTCGGCCGGCAGCCCGTCGCGGCCGGCGCGGCCGGTCTCCTGCTGGTAGGCCTCGAGGCTCTTCGGCATGCCGGCGTGCACGACCAGCCGCACGTCGCTGCGGTCGATGCCCATGCCGAACGCGACCGTCGCGACGACCACGTGCAGCCGTTCGGCGCGGAAGTCGGCCGACAGCTGCGTGCGCTTCTCGGCCGGCAGACCGGCGTGGTACGGCTCGGCGCCGATGCCGCGCTGCCGCAGCGCCGCGGCCAGCGCTTCGGTCTCCTTGCGCGCGATGCAGTAGACGATCGCGGCGGCGTCGCGATGGCGTTCGATCGCGGCCGCCACCTGCGCGACCTGATCCTGGCGCGGCAGTACGCGGTAGCACAACTCCGGCCGGTCGAACGGACCGACCAGCACCGCCGGCGCAGCGAGCCGCAGCTGCGCCACGATGTCGTCGCGCACGCGCGGCGTCGCGGTCGCCGTGTAGGCCTGGAACGGCACGCCGGGGAAGGTGTCGCGCAGTTCGGCGAGGCGGCGGTACTCGGGGCGGAAGTCGTGCCCCCACTGGCTGATGCAGTGCGCCTCGTCGATCGCGAACGCCGCCACGTCGCGGCTCTGCAGCCAACGCAGGAACTCGGCGTGGAACAGGCGCTCCGGCGCCACGAACAGCAGGCGCAGCGAGCCGTCGGCGGCGAGTTGGCGCAGCTCGGCGCGCGCGTCGGCCGACAGGTTGCCGTGCACTGCCGCGGCCGGCACACCCTGCAGCCGCAGCCCGGCGACCTGGTCCTGCATCAGCGCGATCAGCGGCGAGACGACGACGACGAGGCGGTCCTGCACCAGGGCCGGCAGCTGGTAGCACAGCGACTTGCCGCCGCCGGTCGGCAGTACGACCAGCGCGTCGCGGCCGTCGAGTGCCGCGTCGATCGCCTCGCGCTGCAGCGGGCGCAGGCTGTCGAAGCCGAACCAGCGCTGCAGCGCATCGGCGATCGCTCGGTCGCGGTCAGAAGGGGCGGTCACGACCCGAGCGTCGTAGCGCCGGCCGGCGCCGCGGACCACCCTGGACCGGCAGTACGGCGCCTGCGGCGCCGATCTGCGCCACGAGACGGTAGCGGCGGGAGGCTCCGACCTTGACCATGGCGGGCCGGGGGCGCATAGCCGGCGCCTTCGTTCCCCCTCCCGTCCCCGGAGAACCGTCATGCCCCGTCTGCTGCTCTCGCTCGGCGCGCTGTGCTTCGCGCCGCTGCTGTCCGCCCAGGATCCGGCGCCGAAGCCGCCGGCCCCGGCCCCCGCCCCCGCCCCCGCTCCGGCCGCGCCGGCCGAGGCCAAGCCGCTCGCGATCGGCGAGGCCCTGCCCAAGGGCCTGAGCCTGCGCACGATCGACGGCACGCTACAATCCCTCGACGAACTGCGCGGCAAGGTCGTGGTGCTGCACTTCTGGTCGACGACCTGCCCGTACGAGGAAGCCGCCGAACCGAAGCTGAACGCGCTCACGGCCGAGTTCAAGGACCAGGGCGTCGTCGTGCTCGGCGTCGCCGCGAACGCCGGCGAGATCGGCGAGCAGCCGAAGCCGGAGGCGTTCGCCGACGCCGACGTCGGCAAGCGCCCCTACGCGGCGCTGCGCGCGAAGGCCAAGGCCAGCGCCGTCAACCACCCGATCCTCGTCGACCACGGCGGTGACACGCTCGGCAAGCGGCTCGACGCGAAGTCGACGCCGCACTGCTTCGTGTTCGGCAAGGACGGCACGCTGCAGTACTCGGGCGCGCTCGACGACGACCCGAACGGCAACAAGGAGCAGCCGATCCGCCACGTCGCCAACGCGGTGCGCGCGCTGCTGCAGGACGGCAAGCCGCCGCTGTCGACGACGAAACCGTACGGGTGACGCACGAAGTTCGCGGCCCGGTCGGGCCGTCGCAACTGACCTGCTGCGGGCGGCCGGCGTGCCGCCCGCGTTCGTTTCCCGCCGTCACTCGGGCACCGGCTCGAGCCGGCAGGCCAGCGCCGCGTGGCCGTCGAGTTCGAAGTGCTCGACGCGGATCGTGTGCGGGCCGGCGCCGAGCGTGCGTTCGCAAGCGAGTTCGCGCGGCGCGTGCCACGTCCAGTCGGTCAGTACCGCCTCGCCGTCGACCGACACGCGGATGCCGTCGTCACTGACGGTGACCAGCCGCCAGCGACCGGCCGGCAGCTCCAGCGTCGTCTCGGCGACGGTCGCGAAGTGGTCGGCGGGCACGTTCGCCGCCGGTGCCGCGCCGCCCCAGTCGAAGTCCAGCGCCGCCGTGGTGACGGTCGCGAGCGGCGGCGTCGCCAGCAGGGCCTGCCACGCCGCCGCATCGTCGCGCGGATCGCACTGCCAGCGCCAGAAGCGCACGTTCCAGGCCGTGCTGGTCCAAGTGCCCGAGGCGGTGCACGCGCGTTCGCCGATGCGCACCGCGGCCGACCACGGCAGTACGGCCGGCGCCGCCGCCGCGAGGCGCACGGTCAGCGTGGCCGGCGCGGTGCCGGCGGCCGGTTCGACGGTCACCCCGGCGGTGTTGGCTTCGACGCGGAACGGCAGACCCTGGCCGAGCACGCGCAGCTGCAGGTCGCCGCCTTCGCCGGCGCCGAGCGGCAGCAGCGCCGGTTGCGCGGGATCGAGCGGCCCCCACTCGCCGACGACGATGCGTTCGCGGCCACCAGGGCCGGGCGCGGCGTCGCGGCCGCCGGCGACGACCGGCCGCGGCACGACCGGCAGCGCCGGCAGCGCCGCGGCGCCGAGCACCTGCTGCGGCCCGTCCTTGTGCCAGGGCTGCCACGCGTTGGCGCCGAGCCGCAGCGGCGCCTCGGTCGCGCAGCGCACCGCGGTCGCGGCCGCGACCGCATTGTCCGCGAACGCCGCCGGCGCCGTGCGGCCGCGCGCGTCGAGGCCCAGCGCGGCGCCGTCGATGCGGTTGCCGACGATGCGCGACCCGGTGTCGCCGTCGAGGCGCAGCGCGGTGCCGCCGCCGGTGATCCAGTTGCCGTGCACGGTCGTGCGCGCCGACGCGGTGTCGTTGCGACGGCCGAACGCCGACGCCAGCAGTTCGGTGTCGTCGTCCCACCACAGGTGCACGCCGATGCCGCAGTCGACCAGCTCGTTGCCGACGATCCGGTTGTCCTGGCCGTGTTCGATCGAGATGCCGTGCGCGGCGCCGCGGATCGAGTTGCCGCGGATCTCGGTAGCCGACGAGTAGCCGGCCCAGACGCCGTGGTCGCAGCCGTCGAGGCAGTTGTCGACGAACGCGTTGTCGCGGCTGAACGTCGCCTCGATGCCGTTCGCGACCGCGTACGAGAAGTCGTTGCCGACCACGCGATTGCGGTTCGAGCCGCCGGCGCCGGTGCGCTGCGTGGTCTCGTGGCCGGCGTACAGGAACAGCCCGTCGCCGCCGTGCGTCGCCGAATTGTGCGCGATCACGTTGTCGCAGCACTGCTCGAACAGCAGGATGCCGGCCGAATCCTGGCCGCGCGCGTAGACGCCGTGGCTGTAGCCGCGCACGCAGAAGTCGCAGCGGTTGTGTTCGATCCGGCAGCCCGAGCTGCGGTACAGCGCGATGCCCCAACCCGACAGGAACGAGAAGTCGTTGTCGAGCACGCGCGCGTCGCGGCAGCGCGTCAGCAAGAGCCCGTTCTGCGTGCCGCGCGCGCGGCAGCGCAGCACCAGCGCGCGCGAGCAGTCGGTCAGCGCGATGCCGGCGCCGTAGCGCGCCTGCCATTCGCCGGCGTCGTTGTCGTGCGGCCACAACCAGTCGCCGGCGTGCTCGCGCCGCGGCGTGCTGTGCAGCCGCATCGCGCGGTTGTCGGACACGTCGAGGCCGACGACTTCGAGCCCGGGCACGCGTTCGGCGCCGAGCCCGACCCGGAAGCCGCGCACGGCGCCGCCGGTGATGCGCACGCGCGACCCGCCGGCGATCCGGATGCCGATGCCAGCGAACGCATCCGGCGCCGCACCCGGCGCCGACCCGTCCAGCGTCACGCCGTCGAGCACGACGACGATGCCGTCGCCGACCACGTGCAGCACGCCGTCGCCGTTGGCGTCGGCGACGCGGTAGTGGCCCGGCCGCACCAGCGTGTCGCCGCGGATCACGATGTCGTCGCGGTCGATCTCGATCACCGCCGGCGGCGGGGCCGCGGCACAGGCGGCGAACGGCAGCGACAGGAGCAGCGCGGCGACGGAGCGCATCGGCGCAGCCTAGCGGATCGCCCGACCGGGGTGGCCGAAGACCGTGCCGATCGCTACACCAAACGCGTGCGCACGCCCCGTTCCCGGAAGAAGCTCCTGTCCGCCCTGCTCCTCGCGCTCGCGGCGTTCGCGCCGTGCGCCCCGGCCCAGCTGCCGGAAGCCGCGGCGCTGACCGCGAAGTCGCGCGCGAACTACCCGGTCGCACAGGCCGAGTTCGCGCGCCTGTTGACCGCGACCGTCGGCACCGCGACCGCCGACCGCGACGCGGCCGCGCTGGCCGAGTACTGCGCCACGATGATGGTCCGCCTGACCAGCGAGGGCGGCTTCGCGGCGGGCCTCGACGCGATCGACGCGGCGCGCTCGGCACCGCTGGCGCGCGCGGTGCCGGCGCTGCGCGCGCGGCTCGGTTCCCTGCTGCTGCAGGCCCGGCGCCAGCACGGCGGCGACGTCGCGGCGCTGGCCGCCGAGCTCGGCGTGCTGCGCCCGGCGTGGGTCTGCGGCCCGTTCGACAACGAACGCGGCAGCGGCTACGCGACCGCCTACGCGCCGGAGTCGGCGTTCGAGCCGGGCGAGACCTACGACGGCAAGCTGCGGCCGGTCGCGTGGCGCCAGCTGCAGACCGTGCCGGTCGACGGCAACCTGCCGCTCGGCGAAGTGCTGCGACCGAACACGCAGGTGGTCGCCTACGTCGCGACCGCGCTGCTCGCGGACGCGGCCTGCGACGCGGCGTTGTGGCTCGGCAGCAGCGGCGCCGTACGCGTGTTCTGCAACGGCGTCGAGGTGTTCGCGCGCGACGTCGAACGCGAACTGTACGACGATCAGGACCACGCGGTGCTGCCGCTGCAGCCGGGCCCGAACCTGCTGGTGGTCAAGGCCTGCGACCAGGAGGGCGCGGGCTTCGGCCTGCGGCTGCGCATCGCCGCGCTCGACGGCGCGCCGTTGCCCGGCGTGCGCAGCTCCGACGCCGAGGCCGACCTCGTCGCCGGCAGCGCCGCCGAGCCGCGCGACGCGGCGACCGGTGCCCAGGCCGACGCGAACGCACGCGACGTCTATGCGGCGGCGGCCGACGGTTCGGCGCTGGCGGCGATGCGGCTGTGCGCGATCTTGACCCACACGCACGTCGACGGCGACCGCGAACCGCGGCCGCGCCAGCTGGCGGAACAGGCCGCGGTGGGCCTGCCGGACGTCGCCGAGGCCGCGTTCCTGCGCTTCTGGACCCGGCCGCGGCTCGCCGGCAAGGCGGACCGCGACGACAACCCGCAGCGCCGCGACCTCGCCGAGGTGCTGCGCCGCGATCCGCAGCACGTCGAGGCACGGCTGCTGCTGGCGTCGCTGGAACTGTCCGGCAGCGACCTGCCGACCCGCGCCGAGGCGGTGCTGCAGGAAGCGCTGGCGATCGAGCCGCAGTCGGCGGTCGCGCGGCTGGTGCGTTCGTACGCGCTGCAGCGACGCGGGCTCGAAGCGCTGGCCGAAGCCGAACGGCGCCGGCTCGCGGCCCTGCCGGTCGCGAGCCAGGACACGCTGCGCACGCTGCTGCAGCAGTGCAACCGCAACGGCGAACTCGACCAGGCGGCGGCGATCGCCGCGCGGCTCGCAGCCGAGTCGACCGCGCCGGAGGACCAGATCGCGGTGGCGCGGCTGTGGCTGCGCCTGGGTCGCCGCGACGACGGCGTGCAGCTGCTGCAGCGCTCGGCCGCGCACTGGCCGCTGACGCGCGCGCCGCGCTCGGTGCTGGCCGAGCTGCTGGCCGCCGAGGGCGACCTCGCCGGCGCCCTGCAGGTGTGGAGCGACTGGCTGCAGCTGTGCCCCGAGGACGACCAGGCGCTGCTGGCGGTTGCGAGCCTGCACGCGCAGCGCGGCGACCGCGAACGCCAGACCGAAGTGCTGCGCGCCGCGATCGACTTCAACCCGAACCTCGCCGCCGAACGGCGCCACCTCGAGTGGCTGACGCGCGACGAGGTGCCGTTCCACCAGCCGTACGAACTCGACACCGACGCCGTGATCGCCGCCGATGCGGGGCCGCCCGCGGACGCGGCTGCGAGCCAGGATCCGCTGCACCACCTGCTGCGGCAGCGCGTCGTCAAGGCGTTCGCCAACGGCACCACCAGCGAGTACGTGCACGTGATCACGCGCGTGCTGTCCGAGGAAGGCGCGCGGCGCTTCACGCAGTGGCGGTTGCCGCACCGCTCCGGCGCGCAGCGCGCGCGGATCCTGTCGTGCACGGTCCGGCACGAAGACGGCAGCGTCGAGCACCCGCGGCTGCAGGGGGCGACCGTCGCGATCGGGTCGCTGCAGCCCGGCGACACGGTCGCGATCCGCGGCCGCATCGACGACCTCGCGCCGACCTTCTTCGGCGCCTACTTCGGCCTCGAGCACACGTTCCCGAGCCTCGACGGTGCGCCGCTGGCCCGCTCGCTGCTGACCGTGATCGCGGCCGGCGGCCGCGACTACCGCTGGCAGGCTGCGAACGGCGCGCCGGACGCGACCATCGCGGCACTCGACGGCGGCGACACGCGCTACGACTGGGAGATGCGCTCGCTGCCGCGCGACGAACCGGAGATCGCCCGGCCGGACGTCGACGAGTTCGAACCGCTGGTGCGCATGACCACCTACCGCGACTGGGACCAGTTCGCGTCGTGGTGGTGGCACCTGATCGAGAAGCAGATCGACGTCACGCCGGCGATGCGCGACAAGGTGCGCGAGCTGTGCGCGACCGCGACCACGCCGGCCGAACGCGTCGACGCGCTGTACCGCTTCGTCACCACCGACGTGCGCTACGAGGCGTGGGAGTTCGGCGTGCACGGCTACAAGCCGTACAACACGTCGGTGATCTTCGAGCGGCGCCACGGCGACTGCAAGGACAAGGCGCTGCTGCTGTGCGCGCTGCTGCGCGAGGTCGACATCGTCGCGCGGCCGGTGCTGATCTTCGCCGATCCGTTGCGCACGCGCGACGACCTGAGCCTGGCGCTGGTCCAGCACTTCAACCACGCGATCGCCTGGCTGCCGGCACAGGAGGGCCTGGCGGCGCGCTTCCTCGACGGCACCGCGGTGCTGCACCCGAGCGACACGCTGCCGGAGATGGACCAGGGCGCACGCGTGCTGATCGTGAACCCGGACCGCAGCGAACTCGCCGACGTGCCGTGGACGACGCCCGCCGCCAACCGCGACGAACGCGAACTGACGATCGACCTGCGCGCCGACGGCAGCGCCACCGTGGCGCTGGCGCAGCGGCCGCGCGGCAACGCGGCGGTCGGCCTGCGCCAGCAGCTGGTCGAGGCGCCCGCGACGCTGCGCGAACAGCTCGAGCGCCAGCTGCTGCAGCGGTTCGGCAAGAGCCGCATCGACAGCGTGACGCCGAGCGACGGCAACGACCTCGCGACCCCGGCGAGCCTGTCGATCACGTTCGCGGCCGACGAGCTGGCGCAACGCCAGGGCCGCGGCCTGCAGTTCGCCACCGGCTTCGACAGCCGCCGGCTGCTGCAGTTGTCGGCCGCGCCCGAGCGCACGACGCCGCTGCTGCTCGGCGTGCCGAGCGGCGACCACGAAGTGCTGCGCATCGCCGTGCCGAAGGGCCTGCGCCCGGGTCCGCTGCCGCGCGCGGTGCGGCTCGAGCAGCCGTTCGCCGCGTTCCGGCTCGAGTGGAGCCAGCAGGGCGACCGCATCGTCGTCGAACGGGAACTGCAACTGCGCGTGCCGCGCATCGAACCCGCCGACTACGCGGCGTTCCGCGGCTTCGCGGCCGCCGTGCAGGACGCCGATGCCGCCCGCCTCGTGCTCGAACCGCAGGAGAACCGCTGATGCGCCGCTGTCTCGCCCCGATCCCGCTGGCGCTGTTCGCCGGCCTCGCCCCCGCCCAGGCGCCCGCCGGCGCCGCCCAGTTCGCGCACGCGTTCGTCGCCAGCGTCGCCCCCGCCGTCGACGATCCCGACGCGGCGGCCCGCGATGCGCTGGCCGCCGCCGCGGCCTGCCGCACGACGCCGTACGCGAGCAACCTCGCCGACCGCGTGCAGGGCCTGCGCGAACGCCTGCAGCGGCCCGGCGAGCTGCTGCCCGTGGTCGAGCAGCTGCTGCAGCACGACGACCTGCACGGCATGTTCGCGAGCCAGCTGCGCTGGCTGCGCTACCGCCTGCTGCTGGCGACGGGCCGCGCCGCCGACGCGGCGCGGGTCGATCCGGCGGCCCACCTGCCGCGCAGCTTCCGCTGCACGGGCCCGTTCGGCCGCGACGAGGACCACTTCGTCGGCGTGCCGTTCGCGCCGGAGCTGGAGACGTGGACCGACGGCGGCACGTTCGCGTGTGGCGACGCGAGCCGCGGCCAGCACACGGTGCGACTCGGCATCGCGGCCAGCGAGATCGACGCCGCCGACCCGGCCGATCCGCAGCCCGGCTGCTGGTACGCGCTGCACCGCGTCGAAGCGCCGAACGAGACCCAGTGCTACCTGGCGCTGTGGTCGCGCGGGGCGCTGGAGGTGTTCGTGAACGGCCAGCCGCTGGTCGCGGTCGACCCGGCGCTCGGCGACGGCCGCACCGACCACGTCGTGCCGGTCGGTCTGGCCGCGGGCCAGAACCACGTGCTCGTGAAGACCTGCGGGCGCGAGCACCACGCGTTCGACCTGGCCTACGTCGATGCGCGCTGGGCGCCGCTGCCCGAGCTGCGTGAAGTGCCGGCCGAGGTGCCGCTGCAACCGCCGCCGGCGCCGGTCGCCGCCACGCTGCCGCCGTACGCCGACGGCATCGCGGCGCTGCAGACCGCCGCCGCGGCCGCCGCCGACGCGGACCGCGCCGCGCTGCGCATCACGGCCGGCCTGCTGGCCGATCGCTGGGACCTGCGCGAGACGCCGCTGGCCATGCTCGTCGACCTGCAGCCGCGCACGGCCGTCGAACGGCTCGCCGCCGCACAACTGTGGCGCGCGCTCGCCCTGGTGCCGGAGGAGATCCGCAACGCCGAGGCGCGCACGCTCGAAGAAGCCGCCGGCAAGGACCTCGACGAGCGCCACTTCGCGATGCTGCGCGCGCGCATCGGCCTGCTCGAGGAACAGGACCAGCGCGAACGGGCGCTGGACCTGCTGCACGCGGCGGTGCGCGACGGCCGCGCTGGCCCCGACACGTTCCGGCTGCTGTTGCAGGTGGCCGACCGCGCGCGCTTCGCCGCCGAGCGGCAGCCGATCCTGAATCGCTGGTGCGAAGCGCTGCCACACGATCCGGAGCCGCGCATCGAGCTGGCCAAGGACTGCCAGCGCGCCGGCGCGATGCAGCGGGCCGCGGCGCTCGCCGGTGAGGCGCTGCGGCTGCGGCCCGACCTCGGCACCAACCTCGGCACCGCGTGGCGCACCGCGCTGGACCTCGGCGACACCGCGGCCGCGGCGGCCGCCTGCGAGCTGGTGATGCCGGCCGTGCTGGAAGGCGAGCAACGCATCGTGCCGCTGCTGTGGCAGATCAGCACCGCGCAGCGCGGCGCCGCGGACGTCTACGCGGCGCTGCTCGAGCGCGCGATCGAGCACCGGGAAGCCGACGCGCGGCGGCTGCGCAACCTGGTCGACCGGGCGCTGGCGCGGGGCCTCGACCAGCTGGCGGTGCGCGCCTGCGAGCGCATCCTGGCCACCACCGCCGACGACTTCGCGGCGCGGCGCACGCTGAGCCATCTGCGCGGCGAACCCGAACCCGGGGCCGCGTTCGCGCGCTTCCGGCACGACGGCGATGCGGCGATCGCCGCGTTCACGGTCGGTGACCGCGAGGACGGCGCACCGGCGACCGTGCTGGTCGACCAGCGCATCGTCGAGGTGTTCGCCGACGGCTCGCGGCTGATCGAGACGCACGAACTGCGCCGGCTCAACGACCAGAGCGCCGTCGAGCAGTACGGCGAGTCCGGCGGACCGGACGACGCCGACGAGGTGCTGCTGCTGCGCACGGTCGCGACCGACGGCGACTCGTACGTGCCGGCCAAGGTCGGCGAGGCGCGCGCGCTGCCGCGGCTCGAACCGGGCGTGTTCGTCGAATGGCGCTACCGCGACTTCGTCGGCGCCCCCGCCGACGGCAACGTCGCGGTCGACGAGTTCCTGTTCTGCTCGATGAACGAGCACCTGCTGCTCAGCGAGCTGGTGCTGATCCGGCCGCAGGGGCTCGAGATCGACCTGCGCGACCGCAACCTCGACTTCGCGCCCGAGACGATCGACCTCGGTGACGGCCGCGAGGCGCTGCGCTGGACCGCGCGCGACGTGGCGCGACTGACCCCCGAGAACTCGATGCCGGCGCTGGCCGACATCGGACCGGTGGTCGCCGGCGGCGCCGACGGCACCGTGACCGGCGCGCTGCGCGCGCACCGGCACGACCTGCTGGCCGCGACGCGGCCGACGCCGCCGATCCGCACGCAGGTGGCGACGCTGCTGGCCGGCATCGACGAACCGTCGGCGCAGCTGCAGGCACTGCACGCGTTCTGCCAGCGCGAGATCGCGCCGCAGCGCAGCCGGTCGGCGACCGAGACGCTGATGCGCAAGAAGGGCAACGCGCACACGCTGCTGCTGGCGATGCTGCGCGCGGCGGACTTCACGCTCGAGCCGGCGCGCTGCGAGAGCATCCGCGAGGAACTGATCACCGGCGAAGGCGAACTGTTCTACGACCCGACGCACTTCTACGACCTCGACTGCGTGCGCGTGGTCCGACCCGGCCTCGTGCCGGTCTGGCTGTTCGGCGACACGCCGCGGCACTGGCCGGTCGGCAAGGTGCCGGCACAACGCGCCGGCGGCGGCGCGCTGGTGCTGACCGACCGCGGGCTCGAGCAGGCGACGCTGCCGCCGAGCGACGACCACGGCCAGATGTTCCGCGTCACCGGCTCCGGCACGCTGTCGGCCGACCAGCTCGAGGCCGATGTCGAGCTGACGCTCGGCGACCTCGACGGCTACCGCGCCGCCGAACACTTCCAACGCCGCTCCGCGAACGAGCGGCGGCAGTTCGCACGCCAGTTCGCGCAGGGCGTGCTGCAAGGCTGGCAGGTGCAGAAGGCCGAGATCGGCGCGCTCGAACCGGGCCAGCCGGTGTCGGTGACCGCGACCGTGCGCCGCCGCGGCGTGCAGGCCGACGGCGACCGCCTGCTGCTGCCGCTGCCGCTGCCGTCGAGCCGGTTCCTGGCGATGGCCGGCACGCGCCCCGACCGCGAAGTGCCGCTGCGGTTGACCAGCGACGTGCGCCTCGACTGGGACCTGCGCCTCGAACTCGACGGGCTGGCCATCGACGAGCTGCCGGACCCGTCGGCGCTGCAGTCGGGCGCACTGACGCACCTGCAGGAGGTGCGCCGCGACGGCAACGCGCTGGTGCTGCGGCGCCGCGCCACGCTGGGCTCCGGCACGGTCGAGGTGGCGAAGCTGCCCGACTGGCTGCGGCTCTTGCAGCAGGTGGAGCGGGTCGAGGGCCAGAGCCTCGCGTTCCGCGCACGCTGACAACGGCAGCGCGCCGTTGGCGCTTCGCCCCGATCCCCCCTCCTGCTCGCCCATGACCACAACTCGCCGCCTCGCTCTCGCCGCCACGCTGCCGTGCCTCGCCGGCTGCACCGTCGTGAAGCCGCTCGTGTGCACGTTCACCTACCCGATCGACAACGTGCAGCAGCGCCTCGACGCGCCGCCGTCGCCGGCACCGCACGAGGACCTGCCGCCGGTCCTGACGATCCTCGCGGCGCCGATCATCGTGCCGATGCGCTTCGTCAGCGAAGCCGCGATCGGTTGCGTCGGCGGCCTGTTCAGCGGCTTCGCCAGCGACCTGAACGTGGTGACCGCGAACCACGCCTCGCTCGCCCACAATCTGACGCGGCCGTTCCGCACCAACGCCGCCCCGCGCGAATGAGCGGGCCGGGCGCCGCGGCGGGGTGCGCGTCGCCCCCATCGAACCGCGGCCGCCGGACCCTACGATCGCGGGCATGACCGCCTCCGTGTCCGGCGCCGGCGCCACGGTTGCAGCACCGCCGCGCCGCACGCTGATCCTCGGCGCGACGTCGGCGATCGCCGCCGAGGTCGCCGCGCTGTGCGCGGCGCGCGGCGACCGGCTCTGGTTGGTCGGCCGCGATGCCGACAAGTTGCGCGCGCTGGTGCAGTCGCTCGGCCCGGCCGTGGTCGGCCATGCCCGCGTCGACTTCACCGACTTCGACGCGGCGACCGCGTGCGTGCGGCAGGCGATCGACGGCCTCGGCGGTCTCGACCGCGCCCTGGTCGCGCACGGCTGGCTGCCGGACCAGGCGCGGACCGAACACGACTTCGCCTACGCGCGCGCCGTCGTCGACGCGAACTTCACCAGCGTGATCAACCTGCTGCAGCCGCTGGCAGCGCACTGCGCGGCGCAGCGCAGCGGCCACCTCGCGGTGATCACATCGGTGGCCGGCGAGCGCGGCCGCCCGCGCAACTACACCTACGGCGCCGCCAAGCGCGGCCTCGGCTGCTACCTCGAGGGTCTGCGCAGCAGCCTCTACGGCCGCGGCGTGCGCGTGCACGACATCAAGCTCGGACCGGTGCCGACGCCGATGTCCGAGGGTCACCCGCGCAACTTCCTGTGGGGCGAGAAGCGCGCGGTCGCGCGCGGCATCGTCGCGGCGATGGAGCGACGCCGGTTCGCGGTCTGGCTGCCGCGGCGCTGGCGGCTGGTGATGGCGATCGTGCGCGTGCTGCCGGAGTTCGTGTTCCAGCGGTTCGGCTTCCTCGCCGGCCGGTGACACCGCGCCGGCCGCCCAGGCGCGGAAATCCCGGTTGGCGAACCGCGCGCCGCGTCGCTGTTGCCGGCGATGGAACTCCACATCGACGTCCGCGACGGCACCATCGCGCTCCCGAACGGCCTGCGGCTGGGTCCGACCGTGCCGCGCAACCGGGTGCGGGCCGATCCGCGGCTGGCCGGCGCGACGCTGCGCACCGGCGCGCCACCGTGGCTGCACGCGAGCTTCGCGGCCGGCAGCGTGGCCGGACAGCCGCTGCTGGCGACGGCGACGTTCTGCGCGCAGCAGCTCTGGTCGGTGTCGCTGACGATCCGACTGCCGGACGACGACGACGCCGCCACGAAGGCCGCGCACGACCGGCTCGCCACCACGATGCTCGGCCGGCCGGACGCAACCGGCGCGGCGGCGGCGTGGCGCGGACTGCACCCGCTGTGGTGGCACTTCGCGTGGGGACGCGTCGGGTCGCTGCACGACGCCATCGGCGGCGGCGCGCGGCTGTTCGTCGACTACGAGTCGCAGTTCGCGCGTGGCGCGCCGCGGCCGTCGGCGGACCGGTCAGTCGGCCCCGGCAGCCCCGCGGCGGCGCGGCCGCGGCGGCCGTTCGCGGCGGCCGCGCTGCGCATCGCGGCTCGGCGGCTCGAGGTCGATCAGCTCGCCGGTCGCGGTGCGGCAGACGATGCGCGGTGCGCCGTCGAGCACGACCGGCTGTAGCAGCACACCGCGGAACAGCAGGTCGCGCACCTGCTCACGGCGCAGCGCCGTGCCGCGCCACACCTTCGGCAGCCGGAACGCGCAGTCCTCGCGCCAGCGCGAACAGCCGTAGGCCTCGCGACCCTCGACCACGTCGGCGGCACAACGCGGGCAGCGGCCGATGCCCGGGTGCTCGTTGCGCGGCGACAGGCCGGTCGCGACCAGCGCGCCGATCCGCTCGCCGATCTCGCGCATGAACTCGCTGCGCGTGAGCCGGCCGCGCTCGATCTCGCCGAGCTTCCACTCCCATTCGCCGGTCAGCTCGGCCGACTTCAGCGTCGGGTCGGCGATGATCGCGATCAGGTAGCGGCCCAGGTCGGTGATGCGCAGCGCCTTCTTGTCACGGCGCACGTAACCGCGCGCCAGCAGCGTCTCGAGGATCGCCGCGCGCGTCGCCGGCGTGCCGAGCCCGCGCGCGCGCATCGCCTGCCGCAGCTGTTCGTCGTCGATCGCCTTGCCGGCGGTCTCCATCGCGGCGAGCAGCGTGTTCTCGGTGTAGGGCCGCGGCGGTTTGGTCTCACCCTCGTGCAGCTCGGGCTCGTGCGGACCACTCTCGCCTTCGCGCAGGTCCGGCAGCTCCTGGGCGTCGTCGTCGCCATCGGCGTCGTCGGCCGCGGCCGCGGCCTTGCCCTTGCCGCGACCGCGCTTCTTCGCCGGCGGTTCGGGCTCGAGTGCACTCCAGCCCGGATCGGTGACGACGACGCCGCGCGCGCGGAACGGCACGCCGTTGCTCTGTGCATGGGCGGTGGTCACGTCCTGGCAGCGATCGCCGAGGAACGCCTGCACGAAGCGCGTCGCGACCGCGTCGAACACGAGCTGCGCGTCGCCGGCGAGCGGCTCGACGCGGCCGGTCGGCACGATCGCATGGTGGTCGCTGACCTTGGTGTCGTCGAACACGCGCCGCGGCTTGCTGCGCGGACCCCGCTCGCCCTCGGGCGCACCGGCGATCCAGCGCGCCAGCACCGCGAGCTGGTCGGCGTTCCACGCGCGCAGCTGCGCCAGCGTCGTGCGCACGGTGTCGACCATGTCGAGCGACAGATGGCGGCTGTCGGTGCGCGGATAGGTCAGCAGCTTCTTCTCGTAGAGTTCCTGCGCGACCTCGAGCGTGCGCTGGGCCGACAGACCGTGGCGCTGGTTCAGGTCGCGCTGCAGCTGCGTCAGGTCGTACAGCAGCGGCGGCGGCAGCGCTTCGCTGCGGCGCTCGATGCGTTCGACGACCAGCGGCTGGCCGGTCACCCGGGCCAGCAGCGCCTGCGCCGGCGCCGCGTCGCGGAACCGTTCGCCGGCGTGGCGGAAGCGCGCCGAGCGGTAGCGCGTGCGCAGCTCCCAGAACGGCCGCGGGTCGAACACCCGGATCTCGTCGTCGCGCTGCGCGATCAGCGCCAGCACCGGCGTCTGCACGCGGCCGAGGCTCCACAGCACGCGGCCACCGCCGTAGCGGACCGTCCAGGCCCGCGTCGCGTTGAGGCCGACGATCCAGTCGGCTTCGCTGCGGCAGCGCGCGGCATCGTGCAGGTGGTCGTAGTCGCGGCCGGGTTTGCGCTGCGCGAACGCCTGTTCGATCGCGGTCTCGGTCAGCGAACTGAGCCACAGGCGCGAGTGGCCGCGGCCGCTGCAGCCGGCCCAGTCGAGGATGTAGCGGAAGATCAGTTCGCCCTCGCGGCCGGCGTCGGTCGCGCACACCAGTTCGTCGGCGCTGCGGCACAGCTCGGCCAGGACCTCGAGCTGCTGCTTGCCGCCCGGCTGGTCGGTCGGCCGCAGTTCGAAGCGTTCGGGCACGAACGGCAGGCGGTCGAGCGACCAGCGCTTCAGCGCCGGGTCGTACTCGTCGGGCGTCTTCAGCTGCACCAGGTGCCCGATCGCCCAGGTCACGCGCCAGCCGTTGCCCTCGAGGAAGCCGTCGCGGCGCTGCGTGGCGCCGAGCACCCGGGCCAGGTCCCGGGCGACGGACGGCTTCTCGGCGACGACGACGCGCATGGTGCTCGGCGCACGCTAGCCGAACGGCCGCACGCAGGCGACGGCGCCGCGCGGCGCTACTCGACCGCGACGTCGGTCTGCTTCACGAAGTGCGTGCGGCCGCTGGCCGCGGTGAGCCGCTGCGCCTCGGCGCGCGCTTCCTGTTCCTGTGCATACGGGAACTGCTGCACTTCCTTGCCGGCGTGGTCGCAGACGGCCCAGACGATGCGCACGCGCGCCGGCGCCGGTGCCGTCTTGCCCTTCGCCTTGCGCGCCGCCGGCTGCGCCGCCTTGGCGGCCTTCGCGGCGGCCTTCTCCTTGGCTGCGGCCTCGGCTTCGGCGCGGAGGTGGGCGATACGATCACGGTTGGACATCCGGCCGGCCATGCCCCGACTCTACCGGTCCGGGAACCGGGCCGGGCACACCATCGCGGAATGCGCGCGCGGCGCGGCGCCACCGCGGCCGGTGACGATCAGACCTTGGCGACGAGCCGCTCGCTGGTCCACAGCACGCAGGTGCGCAGCAGCAGCGCGCGGTCGATCGGCTTCGTCAGGTAGTCGTCACAGCCGGCCCCGAGGCACCGCTCGCGGTCGGTCGACATCGCGTTCGCGGTCAGCGCGACGATCGGCACCCGGACGCCGTGTTCGCGCAGGCGGTGTGTCGCGCGGTAGCCGTCGAGTTCGGGCATCTGCATGTCCATCAGCACCAGGTCGACGCCGGGCTGGTCGGGCGCGAGCAGGTGTTCGACCGCCAGCCGGCCGTTCTCGACCGCGACGACCTCGGCGCCGGCCTGCTCGAGGCAATGGACCACGAGGCGCCGGTTGTCGCGGCCGTCCTCGGCGAGCAGGATCCGCAGGCCGTCCAGCTGCGGCAGCTCCTGGGTTCGGGCGACGGCGAGGGCGCGATGCTGCTGCATCTGCGACAGGCCCGCCGCGTCCGGCTGCCACCACTCGACCGGCTCGGGCAGCACGACCGGCAACCGCAGCGTGAACTCGCTGCCTTGGCCCGGGGTCGACCGGACGTCGATGTCGCCGCCGAGCAGCTGCGCGTAGCGCTTCGAGATCGCGAGGCCGAGCCCGGTGCCGCCGAAGCGCCGCTCGGTCGAGTCCTCCGCCTGCGAGAACGGCACGAACAGGCGGGCGATCTGCGCCGCGTCCATGCCGATGCCGTGGTCCCGGACCACGATGCGCAGCGCGCCCGGCACGGTCGCCTGGTCGAACGCCACCTGCACCTCGACCCCGCCGTCGGCCGTGAACTTGATCGCGTTGCCGACCAGGTTCAGCAGGATCTGCCGCAGCCGCATCGGATCGGTCGGCACCGAGCGCGGCAGCGGCCCGGCGAACGAACGTTCGAGCTCGAGTCCCTTGCTGCTGGCGCGGACGCGCATCAGCGACACCACGTCCTCGACGATCAGCGCCGGGTCGGTCGGGACCGTCTCGATCACGACGCCGCCGGCCTCGATCTTCGACATGTCGAGCAGGTCGTTGATGACCTGCAGCAGGTGTTCCCCGTTGCGCGTGATGGTCGCGCAGGCGTCGGCCCGGTGCCGTTCCGCGTAGGTCGGATCGGCCAGCAGTTCCGCGTAGCCGAGGATCGCGGTCAGCGGCGTGCGCAGTTCGTGGCTCGTGTTGGCGACGAACTGGGTCTTCAGCCGGTTCGCGGCTTCGGCGGCGGCGCGGGTCGCCTGGGCCAGCGCCAGATCGGCCCGCACGCGCTCCTCGCGGCTGCGGCGCGCCAGCACGACCCAGGCGCCCGACGCGAGCACCGTGACCAGCAGCGTCGCCGCCACCGCCCAGGCCATGCTGCGCCGGGCGTCGGCCTGCTCCGTGGCGACGAGCTCGGCCAGCGCCTGCTGGGCGCGCCGGTTGCCCGCGGCGTAGAGCGCCTTGTCGGCCGCATAGGCATCGCTGTCGAGCACCTGCGCCGCTTCGCCGTGGTGCCCGCGGCCGACGAGTTCGAGCGCGCGCGTCTCCATCGCCACGAGGCGCCGGTTGGCGGCGTCGGTGTCGGCGCCCATCTCGCGGTCGAACAACGACGGCGAGATCGCCCGCAGGGCGGCGATCGCCTGGTCGAGCGGCGCCACGTGCGCCTCGTAGCGCTGCCGCCAGCGATCCTCGCCGGAGTGCGCGGCGAGGTTGGCCGACATCGTCAGCACCTCGTCGAGGTACTGCACGGTCGCCGTCAACCGCGCCACCTCGAGCCGCCGTTCCACCGAGGCGGTCGCGAGCACGCCGCCGAGCCGCACCGCGAGCAGCGCGCACAGCGCCAGCAGCAGCGTGGCCGCGACGGCGATCGCGAGCGGCAGGCGCACCGAACCGGCGCCGCCACTCGGGCTCGGGTCGCCGGCGGAGTCGGACATCGCGCGCATTCCCCCTCTTCGATGCCCGGGCCGCCGGGCATGTAGGCCGCACGGACCCGCCCGGTGCCAACGCCGCCAGGCGCTGCCGGGTCCCGGGCCGGACCCGGCGCGGAAATCCGGGCCGGCGCTGTGACGAACCGCCGCCGCGGGCACTGCCGAACACCCCCGCTTCCCGGGCACTCCATGATGGCCACCGCGACCCTCCGCTCGCTTCCCTTCCTCCTGCTGCCGCTGGCGCTGCCGGCGCAGAACCTGGTCCGCGACCTGACGCCCGCCGCGGCGTCGTCGGTCGCCGGCAACCCCGGCCTGGCCGCGGTCACCAACGGCATCGGCGTGTTCGCCGGCACCGACCAGTTCGGCCGCGAGCCGTGGCGCACCGACGGCACGCAGGCGGGCACGTTCCGCCTGCGCGACGTCAACCCGGGCGCCGCCAACGCCGACCCGTCGGACCTGACGGTCGTCGGCAACCTGGTCTACTTCGTCGCGCGCCAGGACGGCATGGGGCGCGAACTGTGGGTGACCGACGGTTCGGTCGCGGGCACGCGCCTCGTCGTCGACCTGGCGCCGGGCAGCGACGTCAGCGCCGGCCTGACCTCGCTGGCCGCCTTCGGCGGGCGACTCTGGTTCGCCGCCTCGCTGCCGGGCTCGGGCACCGAGCTGTGGAGCACCGACGGCACCGCGGCGGGCACGCAGCTGGTCCAGGACCTCGCTCCCGGGCCGAACTCGTCCGACCCGAGCGACCTGGTGGTCTGGAACGGCCAGCTCTGGTTCGTCGCCGCGACGTCGGCGACCGGCCGGGAACTGTGGCGCATCGCCGCCCCTGGCGCCGCGCCGTCCGTGTTCGAACTCGCGAACGGCACCGCGTCGCTGCTGCCCGACGACCTCTGCGCTGTGGGCTCGCAGTTGTTCTTCACCGCGCAGCAGTCCGGCCTCGGCCGCGAACTGTGGCGCACCGACGGCACGGTCGCCGGCACGCGCAACGTCCGTGACCTCGCCGCCGGCAGCGCCGGCGCGGCGATCGAGCGCGTGACCACGTTCGGCAACCGCGTGCTGTTCTGGGCCAACGACGGCGTCAGCGGGCTCGAACCGTACGCGTCGGACGGCACGCTCGCGGGCACCGTGCGGCTCGCCGACACCAGCGCCGGCGCCGCCAGCAGCGCGGCCACGCCGTTCGCGGTCACCGGTACCACCGCCAGCTTCGGCGGCGGCAGCGCCGGCGTGTTCCAGCTGTTCCGCACCGACGGCACGGCCGCCGGCACGATGGTCGTGCGCGGCCCGTTCGCGCAGCTGACCGAACCGATCCCGGCCCTCGGCGGCATCGCGTTCGTCGCGCGGCTCGCCGGTGGCTCGGCGCAGCTCTGGCTCAGCGACGGCACCACGGCCGGCACGCGCGAACAGCCGACCGTGCCGCCGTGCACGAACCCGGCCAACCTCGCGGCGATCGGCGCGCGCGTCGTGTTCCAGGCCAACGCGCCGAACCTCGGCAGCGAGCTGTTCGCCAGCGACGGCACCGCGAACGGTTCGCTGCTGATCGCGGACCTGCACGGCAACCGCGGCGACACGCCGATCGCCGAGCTGCTGCCGTTCGGCAACCGGCTGTTCTTCCGCGCTTCGACCGCCGGCCTCGGCACCGAGCCGTGGTTCAGCGACGGCACGCAGGCGGGCACCGACGTGCTGCGCGACATCAACCCCGCCGGGGGCAGCAGCTCGCCGACCGACGCGGTGGTCTGGAACAACGAGATCTGGTTCGGCGGTTTCTGGCCGGGAAGCGGCCTCGAACTGGTGCGCACGAACGGCACCGCGGCCGGCACCCAGCTCGGCGTCGACGTGAACGCGGGCCCCGGCAACTCCGGCGCGCGCAGCCTGACGCCGGTCGGCAACCGGCTGTTCTTCACCGCCACCACGGCCGCTGGCGTCGAGCTGTTCGTGTCGAACGGCACACCGGCCGGCACGACGCAGTTCGATCTGCAGCCGGGCAGCAACGGCAGCAATCCGGGCCGCCTGACCGCACTCGGCAACCGGCTCGTGTTCACGGCGAGCACCGCGCTGCAGGGCGAAGAAGTCTGGGCCAGCGACGGCACCACGGCCGGCACGCAGGTGCTCGCCGACTTCCAGTCCGGTCCGACCAGCGGCTTCTTCGACGGCTTCGCGGTGTTCGGCAGCCACGCCTGGTTCGCGGCGAACGTGACCAACGCCGGCATCGAGTTGTGCCGCACCGACGGCACGCCTGCCGGTACCACCCTGTTCGCGGACCTGGCGCCCGGCGGCGCCGGCTCACGGCCGAACGGCTTCGTGACCGCCGGCTCGCACCTGTTCTTCCGCGCCTACGTCAGCGGTCTCGAGACCGGCCTGTGGGTCACCGACGGCACGGTCGCCGGCACGCGCGCCGTGCTCGACCTGCCCGGCACGCTGTCGGCCGACATCCAGGACATGGTCGCGGTCGGCGACGACCTGTTCTTCGTCGCCGACGACCGCCAGCACGGCCGCGAACTGTGGTGCAGCGACGGCACGACCGCCGGCACGCGCCTGGTCGCCGATCTGAACGCCGGCTTCGGCCACGGCGTGATGGCCGGCACGCTGGTCGCGGTCGGCACGAGCGGCCTGGTCGCGTTCGCCGGCTACGACGGCATCGACGGCCTGCAGCTCTGGGTCTCCGACGGCACGCCGGTCGGCACGCTGCAGATCGGCCGCCTCGGCTCGGTCGCCAGCAACGGCGCCGGCGCCGGCGCCGCGACGATCCACTCGCTGCTGGCGGTCGACGACCGGCTGTTCTTCGTCGCCGACGACGGCGTCTTCGGCGAGGAGCTGTGGGTGTTCACGCTCGACGGCGGCGACGGCGCGTTCGTGCAGAACTACGGTGCGAGCCTGTGCCCCGGCACCGGCGGCATCACGCCGGCGATCCAGGCGTTCGGCCTGCCGAGCCTCGGCAACGCCGCGTTCGCGATCGATCTGGTCGGCGGTCTGCCGAACAGCGCCGCGTTCGTCGCTGCCAGCCTGTCGCCGTCGCTGTTCGCGATCGACGGCTGCCGCATCCTCGTCGGCGTGCCGTGGATCTTCCTGCCGACGGTGCTGACCGACGGCGCCGGCCGTGCGCGCACACTGCTGCCGATCCCGTTCGACCCGACGCTGATCGGCACGTCGTGGTTCGGCCAGTACGTCGTCGCCGACCCGAACGGCCCGCTGCTCGGCGACCTGACGCTCAGCAACGGTCTCTGGATGCGGCTCGGCACCTGACCGGCCGGCGGGCGCGCGCGGCCTGCCCGTACGCAGCGCGAGCCCCGAGGGTTCACCCCGAGGCTCGCGGTGCAGGCCGGCGGCCCCGCGGGGCCGCGCCTCAGGCAAACGTCAGTTCACCTGGGTCGTGCTGACGACGCCGTTGCTGAGCACGAAGCCGCCCGCTTCGCCGTTCGGCAGCGCCACCGCCGGGTTGAACAGGGCCACCGCCTGGGCGCCGATCACGTTGCCCGGCGCGAACGTCACGTTGTCGTAGTTGACGCTCCAGCTCGCCGACGGCAACAGCGTCAGCTGGCCGCCCATGTCGACGTCGAGCGTCGCGATGTAGGCGTTGCAGCCCGGCACGGTGGTCAGGACGCCCGTCAGGTCGAAGCCGCCGGGCAGCGGCACCACGCTGAGGAACATCGTCGACACGTAGATCCCGCTGCCGGGCAGGAACTCGGGCAGCCCGTTCGCGGTGTAGGTGACCAGCGTGCTCGGGTTGATGCGCGGCGTCGGCGACGCCGACAGCGACATGCCGCTGCTGATCAGGTTGTTGGTCGTGGTGGCCGGCAGCACCGTCGCCAGATTGATCGAACCCGGATCCGTGCTCGCGCCCGGGCCCGTGTAGCCGACCAGGTAGGACGTGCCGAACGTGCTGGTCGTGTTGGTGTCGATCAGGGTCCAGACGTAGGTCACGTTGCCGGTCGCCAGATCGATCTGGAACTGCTGCGTGCACGGCGCCGTCACCTGCGGCGAGGCCCAGTGGTCGACGTTCTCCCACGTGATGTGGAACTGTCCGCCCACCTGCTCGGTCTTCACGCGGCCGCTCGGCACCGGCGTGAGGTTGGTGTCGCGGAAGTCCGACCACGAGTAGAAGGCCTCGCCGGTCGCGGCGGCGAGCTCCGGGCCGGTCGGCGAGAAGTCGCCCGGGTTGTTCGCCGTGCTGGCCAGCGTGATGATGCCGTTGTGGCTGACGCGTACGGCCGAGACCAGGCCGCTGTTCGTCACCATCGGGCTCGGCAGCGTGACCAGGTCGTCACCGTCGTCGTTCACCGGCAGCAGCGTCGCGCCGCCGGTCGGCGGCACGTAGAGACCCGCCGCCGCACCGGGCAGCCAGGTCGCGGAGTAACCCGTGCCGGTCCGGACGAGCAGCATCGCGTTGCCCTGCAGCGCGGCCGAGGCCGCGACCGCGTCCGGATACAGCTCGTAGAACGACTCGGTCGGCGACGGCACATTGTAGACGTGGCAGCCGGCACCGACGTTCTGGTTCGAGGCGATCGGGCACGGCAGCGGCACGTGGTCGTAGCCGGTGCCGTTCGGCACGAGCAACACACCCTGGCCGGCGAGGTCGAACGTGTTCGCGGCGGTCCAGGTCTCGTAGACGATGCGCGAGGTCGACACGCCGGCGGTCGGCGTGGCGAAGTCGGTCGCCGCCGGGACCGCGATGCCGCCACCCTCGGAAACACCGGCCAGCGGCTCGATGTTCGCGTTGTGCGCCGACGCGCTGTAGAAGAACCAGATCTCACCGGTCGCTTCGACGAGCTGCGCCTGCACCGTGAAGGGCACGTCGCCGACCACGTTCCAGTGCACGGCGTTCTCCCAGGTGATGACGCACTTGCCCGGGATCGTGTTGTTGAGCCAGACCTGCGAGTTGTTCGCCGCCAGGATGTTCAGGTCGCGCCAGTAGGGCGCGATGCGCGGACCGCCGCCGGCGACACCGGCCAGGTTGGTGGTCATGACGGCAGTCGTGCCGCCGTAGCCGGTCGGCGTCGTGCCGGTCAGCGCGCCACCGGTGGAGTTCCACAGGAAGCAGCAGCCGTTCGTGTTTACGGCGATCTGGTCGTAGGTCGCAAAGGCACCGCCCATCGGGAAGTTGATGCCCATGGGCTGGGTGGCGAACAGGACGTCGTCGCCGATGCCGAGCGGAGTGCCGAAGTTCGGTTCGAAGCACTGCGCCGAGGCGGCGGCGGCCAGCATCAGGCTGGCGGAAAGCGGAGCAAGGAAGCGTGAGCGCATGGAAACGAGGTGACCAAGCCCGGTGGTTGCATGGCCCCACGCGGCCTCCAGCCGGATGGGTACCCCTGCCCGGGAAAACAGGGGCAGCGGCACGCTATGCGGGACCGACCGCGCGATCCAGTCCCCGGTCGACCCTACCCCTGGGCGGCAGGGTGCCGCCGCAACAAGGGCGACCGCGAACGCACCGGACGATGGCAGCGCCCGATCCCACCTCTGGACGCGAGCCGCGCACCTGCCCACGACGGATACCGAACCCCCCGGCCGGCCGATACAAGCCGCCCATGCCCACCCGCCTCGTCAGCACCCTGCTCCTGTGCGCGCTCGGCGGGATGCCGCGGGCGCAGGACCCGCCGTTCCCGCTGCCGAAACCCGCGCCGGATCGGCCCACCCCCGACGATGCCGAGGCCGCCGCGCGCGCGCGGCGGCTGTGCGAGGCGATCGACGCCGGCAAGGCGGCGGTCGTGACCGAGGCACTGCTGGCCGGCACGTCACCGGACACCGGCATGGGCGCCGGCGCGGACTCGACCGCGGGCCGCACGCCGCTGATCCACGCGGTGGTCGCACGACGGCCCGAACTGGTCGACCTGCTGCTGGCGCACGGGGCCCGGTTCGAACTCGGCGACGACGCCGGCCACACGCCGCTGATGTACGCGGCGAGGATCGGCGATGCCGACGCGATCCGTCGGCTGGTGCGGCTCGGTGCGCGGCCCGACGCGCAGGACGACGACCAGCAGGAAGCCCGCGAGCACGCGCCGGACGACGCGACCCGAGTCGTCGTGCAGACTGCGCGCGACCACCACGCGACGCTGCTGCAGGCGCTGGCGCAGAACGACCTCGCCGCGGCGCGCCAGGCGATCGCGGCCGGCGCGAGCCCGAACGGCAACGACGGCGTGCGCAGCGCCCTCGGCCACGCGGTGCGCACAGGCTCCGTCGAGGCGTGCCAGGAGCTGCTGCAGGCAGGCGCGCGGCCAGGTCTGATGCTGGTCGACGGCTGGTCGGTGACCTCGCCGCTCGCGATCGCCGCCAAGTCCGGTTCGCTCGCAGTGCTGCGCACGCTGCTGGCCGCCGCACCCGACGTCTGGGCACTCGGCCACGCCCTGTGCACCGCCGCCGACGCGGCCGACGATCGGCTGCAGCGCGTCGAACTGCTGCTCGCGGCCGGGGCTCCCGCCGACCACGAAGCCGGTCTGCAGACGCCCGCGCTGGCGGTCGCAGCCGGACACGGCGACCTGCCGGTGATGGCGAAGCTGCTGGCCGCCGGTGCGCCCCAGAGCCATGCCGACCACGCGCTGCTGCGGGCCGCCGGCATCGCCGACGCCGCGACCGCGGCCGGCTGCGTGCGCGCGCTGCTCGCGGCCGGCGCCAACGCGTCGGCGCCGGTGCTGTTCCAGACCGCGCTCGCCGCCGCCTGCGCCCGCGGCCACCGCGACGTCGCAGAGCTGCTGTTCGAGCGTTCCGACGCGGCGACACGCAACCTCGCGGTCGGCGAACTGGCCGGCGAAGGCCCGATCGACGAGCTGAAGTGGCTGCTCGCCCGCGGCGGCAAGGACCTCGACCTCGACGCCGGCTGCACGCTGCGCGGCGCGCCGCTGCTCGAGGCGATCGACCACGCCAACCACGCCGCGATCAAAGCGCTGCTCGAAGCCGGCGCCGATCCGAACCTGCCGCCGACCATCCTGTCCGATGCGCCGCTGGTGCGCGCGGTGCGGCGCCAGGACGAACCGTCGATCCACCGGCTGCTCGAACACGGCGCCGACGCGTGGCGCAAATGGGAGGTGCCGCTGCGCCCGCCGCAATCGGCACTCGACGTCGCCAACGAGATCGGCTACCTCGGTGTGGTCGTCCTGCTCGAGAGCCACGCGCCGCCCGGCGACGCCGATCTGCCGCCGCTCGGCCGCGCGCTGCGCCGTGCCGGCCTGCACAACGACGACATCGGTGGCGTCTGGCAGCTGCGCTACACGGACAGCGCGACGAACCGCAGCCAGCTCGTGTACCTGCGCAAGGCCGTGACGACCCATGGCGACCTCGCCGGCCAGGAGATCTACAGCCTCGTCTACGACGCGGCGGAGCCGCCGCCGAACGAGCTGGTGCGCTCGCTGTTCCAGCAGCGCTTCGGGCTCGGCGGGCTGGTGCTGGAGGCGGCGACCGAGCAGCAGCCGAACTGGCGCATCCGCTTCCGCTACGTGGCGCCGACGACGCTGACGCCGGCCGATCTGGCCGAGTACCTCGACATCGTGCAGTCGACTGCCGACCAACTCGAACGGACCGCCAACCCTGGCGCCGAGGACCGCCTGTGATCCGACTCCTGACGTTCCTCACCAGCGCCCTCGTGCTGGCCGCGCCGCAGGACCCCGCCGCGGACCCCTTGCGCGAGCGCATCGCCGCGGCGGTCGCGGCGACCGGTCTCCACCACGACGCGAGTGCGAGCGGCGCGAGCCACGTGTTGCGCTACGACCACGACGGCAACCGCCAGCAGCGCGTGTACGTCAGTGCCAGAGCCGGCACGGCCGGTGCGCGGCGCATGGTGACGGTCTACACGACCGTCTGGCACGGCACCGAACCGCCGAGCGACGACCTGCTGCGCAAGGTGTTCACGAACTGCAAGAAGTTCGGCAGCTACTACCTGTTCGCCGAATCGGACGGCTCGTGGTCGATCCGCTTCGCCGACCAGGTCGATGTCACCACGCTGCCGGACCGGCCGGCGCCGGACGACCCGGTCGTCGCGCGGCTGCGCGCGACGATCGAGTTCGTCGACCAGGTCGGCGAAGCCACCGACAAGGACCTGAACGGCGATCGCGACGGCGGCTGACGACAGCGCAGCGGCGCGTGCCCCGGGTGCCGCCTTGCCGTAGCCTCGCCGCCCCGAAGCCGACCCCCGTGCCGCCGTCCCCCACCGACCACCTGCTCGCCGAGTTCGCCCGGCTGCCGCAGAGCCAGAACCTGCTCGCGAACGTGCGGCGCGGCGCGCACTGCAAGACCGGCGGCCTCTGGGGCGCCGCCGCGGGCCTGCTGCTGGCGCTGCTGCGACAGCACCACAAGGGCTCGCTGCTGGTGCTGACCGCCGACGACGTCGACAGCCTGCAGCTGCAGACCGACCTCGCGGCGTTCGGCGTGGTCGCGCACGTGCTGCCGCGCGCGGAGACCGGCGACGACGGGCTGTCCGATCCGACCACGCGCAGCGAACGGCAGCGCGCGCTGCAGCGCCAACGCCAGGACCGCGCGCCGCTGCTGGCCGGCATCGAGGCGATGCTGCAGCCGGTCGCGACACCGAAGAGCCTCGGCCGCGCCCAGCTCGAACTGCGCGCCGGCCAGAAGCTCGACCGCGCGCAGGTGCTGGGCCGCGCGCAGGCGGCCGGACTGCGCAGCGTGCCGCTGGTGCTGGCGCCCGGTGAGTGCTCGGTGCGCGGTGACGTCGTCGACCTGTTCCCGATGGGCGCCGACGCGGCGGTGCGGCTCGAGTTCTTCGACGACGTGCTCGAGTCGGTGCGCACGTTCGATCCTTCGAGCCAGCGCACGACCGCGGTGCACGACCACCACGTGCTCGCACTCGGCGCCGCGGCCGCCGACGAGGACGGCCCGGTGCTGAAGCACCTGGCGCCGCCGAACCTGCTGCTCGCGGTCTACGAACCGCTGCGGCTCGAGGAGCGCACCGCGCGCATCGTCGCGTTCGACAGCTCGTTCGCGGCGCGCGTGCAGGAGCTGCACGACTCGCTGCGCCCCTGTCCGCGCGTCGACCTCTCGTCGCTGCCGAGCCACGAACTCGACTACAAGATCCTGTCGGCCGGCAGCGCGGTCGGCAGCGGCGAGGCCGATCCGGCCGGCCGGCTGCGCAGCGTGCGCGGCATGCAGGGCCGCGTGCTGCTGTTCTGCCGCACGCCCGACGAAGCCGACCGCCTGCGCGAGATCTTCGCGCACAAGGGCGTCGACCTCGCCGCCGAGAAGGTCGAGCTGCTCGACGGCGGCATCAGCCGCGGCTTCCGGATCCCGGACCTGCAGACCACCGCGCTGTCGAACGTCGAGTTCGCCGGCGTGCCGCAGCAGGCGCGCGTGCGCGAACGCGCTGCGGTGCCGAGCCGCGCGATCCAGAGCTTCTTCGAACTCGGTCCCGGTGACCTGGTCGTGCACGCGGTGCACGGCGTCGCGCGCTTCGAGGGCACCGAGCTGGTCGCGCGCGGCGAAGGCCAGGAAGAGCACCTGCGGCTGTGCTTCCAGGACGACGTCAAGCTGCTGGTGCCGGCCAGCAAGATCCACCTGGTCCAGAAGTACGTCGGCAGCGGCGGCAAGGCGCCGCTCGACAAGCTCGGCGGCAAGGGCTTCCAGCGCCGCAAGGAACAGGTGCAGGAGGCGCTGTTCGACCTCGCCGCCGAACTGCTCGAGGTGCAGAGCCGGCGCGCACTGGTGCAGCGCCCGCCGTACGCGCAGGAACCGATGGAGCGCGACTTCCTCGACGCGTTCCCGTTCCGCGACACCGACGACCAGACGCGCGCGTGGCGCGAGATCCAGCAGGACCTCGAGAAGCCGCAGCCGATGGACCGCCTGCTGTGCGGCGACGTCGGCTTCGGCAAGACCGAGCTGGCGCTGCGCGCCGCGTTCCGCGTCGCCGCGGCCGGCCGCCAGGTCGCGGTGCTGGCGCCGACGACGATCCTCGCCGAACAGCACGCGCGCACGTTCCGCGGCCGCTGCGAGCCGTTCGGGTTGCGCGTCGAACTGCTGTCGCGCTACCGCAAGCCGGCCGAACGCCGCGAGGTCGAGGCGGGGCTCGAGAAGGGCACCGTCGACATCGTCGTCGGCACGCACCAGCTGCTGGCCGAAGGCGTGGCGTTCCACGACCTCGGCCTGTTCGTCGTCGACGAGGAACAGCGCTTCGGCGTGCGGCAGAAGGAACGGCTGAAGCAGCTGCGCGCCGAGGTCGACGTGCTGACGCTCAGCGCGACGCCGATCCCGCGCACGCTGCACGGCTCGCTGCTCGGCATCCGCGGCATCAGCACGCTCGACAACCCGCCGCCGGGCCGCCAGGAGGTCGAGACGCGCGTGCTGTTCCGCGACGACCGCGTGCTGCAGGACGCGCTGCAGCGCGAACTGGCGCGCAAGGGCCAGGTGTTCGTGCTGCACAACCGCATCGCCGAACTCGAGGTGCTGGCCGGCCGCCTGCGCCAGCTCGCGCCCGGCGCGCGCATCGCGATCGGCCACGGCCAGATGAGCGAGGCCGAGATCGAGAAGACCGTGCGCGCGTTCGTGCGCGGCGACTTCGACGTGCTGGTGTCGACGACGATCGTCGAGAACGGCCTCGACATCGCGCGCGCCAACACGATCCTGATCGACCACGCGGACCACTTCGGCCTCGCCGAGCTGCACCAGCTGCGCGGCCGCGTCGGCCGCAGCGAGGCGAAGGCGTACTGCCTGCTGCTGCTCGACCGCGACGAGCCGCCGGGCCTCGAGGCGCGGCAGCGGCTGAAGGCGCTCGAGGAGTTCTCGCACCTCGGCGCCGGCTTCGCGATCGCGATGAAAGACCTCGAGATCCGCGGCGCCGGCAACCTGCTCGGGCCGCAGCAGTCGGGCCACATCGCGTCGGTCGGCTACGACATGTACTGCCAGCTGCTGCGCTCGGCGGTCGAGTCGGCCCGGCAGCAGCGGCCGGTGCACGTGCACGTGGTCGAGGTCGACGTCGACCTGCGCGTGCAGGCGTTCCTGCCGCAGGACTTCCTGACCGAACCGCGCCAGCGCCTCGAACTGCTGCGCGAGATGGACGAGGCGATCGACGACCAGCACCTGGCGGCGCTCGAGGCCGAACTGCGCGATCGCTACGGCAAGCTGCCGAAGCCGGTGCAGACCCTGCTGCGCGTGTTCCGGCTCAAGCACGGGCTGATGGCGTTGTCGGTGCACGGCGTGCAGTGGGTCGAACAGGACCGCCTCGTCGTGCGCCACGCGCCCGGCGTGCCGCTCGGCGGCGCGTGGCTCGACTGCTTCGCCGACGTGCGCCCGGTCGAGGCCGGCAAGACGCACCTGATGTTGCCGCCAAAGCGCGGCAAGGCGCGCGGCGGCGAGGACGTGCTGGCGTTCCTGCTCGACGCGATCACCGGCCGCGCCGAAGTGCAGCCGCAGCGACGCCGCGAGTTGCCGTCGGCGGCGCCACCGGCGCGCGGCCGGCAGAAGCGTCCCGGCCCCGGCAAGTCGCTGCCGTTCTGACGCCGGGCCGCCGCCGCGGCAGCCACCGTTGCGGCGGGCCAGCGCGCTTGCCGTCGAGTCACTGCGACTCGACGTGATGGTTCACGACGTTGCTGGTCAGGATGCCGGGGATGTTGTTGTAGGGCGGCAGCGTCAGCGGGTGCGGCGGGAAGACGAGCGCAATGCCCTGCGCGCAGAAGTTGAGACCGGCGGGTAGGAACGCACCAAACGGGTGCGGCGTCGCCGTCATGTAGGGAACGCACGGCGTCGAGTTCCACACGAACGCCGGCCCGACGAGATCCAGCGTCGACATGTAGATGAAGCAGTCCGGCGCGCCGATGATGTCGAGGTTGACCGCCGGGATCCGCGGGCCGACGCTGAGTACGATCGCCGTGATACCGATGCCGGTGCACGGCAACGCCTCGGGCACGTTGGTGAGCGTGTAGTCGAAGGCTACCCAACCGGCGGTGTCGCGCACCGGCCGCGGCGACGCCGACAGGGTCAGCGGGTACACGCCGTTGTTCGGGTCGTCATAGCAGCCCACGCCGGACGAGCAGTGCGACGCACAGGTCGGCGGCACGTAGGTCCGGAGCACCGCTGCGTCATAGCCGGTGAAACCGAGGTTCATGCCGATGTGCAGCTTCTTGCCGGCGAGGTCGAACGTGTTGAACGTGAACAGCTCGTAGAGCAGACCGTTCGTGGACGACGGCGTTGCCGAGAGGTTGGCGGCCGGCCCCGCGATCAGGTTGCCGGTCGAGAGGCCCACGACACAGGCGCCTGCGCCGGCCGGAAACGTGTCGCCGTAGGTGAAGTCGACGCCGCCGTTCGCGTGCAGCGTGCACCGGAAGGAGAACCTGTCCGCCAAAGTCCCGGTCGTGAACCGTGCGACGTCGGTCCAGGTCACGGTGAACGCGTTGGTCACCGAGGTGTCGACGCTGACCTGCCACAGGTTGCAGGCAGCCTGCGTCTTCATCAGGTCGCAGCCGAACGGCACGACGCGCGCCGAACCGCCGGCCACCGAGCCCTGCATCTCGAGGGCCGTGGTGACGCCGAAGGTACTGCCGCCGATCGGCTGGGGCAGCAGCAGCGAACTGACGGTCAGGTAGAGCTCGCCGTTGGAGCCGACCCAGACCTGGTCGAACACGACCGGAATGGCGCTGCCGTTCGGGTTCGGCATCGGGAACCAGAAACCGAGCGCATGCTGGCTCAGTCCCTCGTCGTCGACCGGATCCCCGCTGGCGTAGCCGGCGGGTCCGCTCCACGGGACGAGCGCGGCATCCGCGCCTTGTGGACACTGCGCGGGCACGGCCGCCGCGAACATCGTGGCGCACAGCAGGGAGGGAAACCGGCCCAGGCGTGGGCGGCCGGCAGGTTCGGTGGAAGTCGTCATCGTGGTCTGGTTCTGCGTGGTGAGGTGAGGCCCGGAGGCCGGACACCCTCCCAATGACCCGCACCATGCCGATCGGACGACATCCCGAGAAATCTGCTGGCAGCGCAGCCGATGCGCGGCCGCGGAGCTCGCTCCGCACTTTCTTGTCCGCTGAGCAGTGCCTCGGGTCACTACCGGTGGGCCGCGACGAACGCGCTCGCGAACCGCGCTCGGTGCGCCAGACGCCGCACCTGAAGTTCGAATCGCGTCCGCGGCCGGGTTCTCGATCTCCTCCAGAAGACACCACATCTCCTACCGGGAGTCACCATGATCACTTGCCTGAGTTCCATCCGCCGCCGCTTCGCCGGTGGCCGTCTCCTCCTGGCCGCCACCCTGCTGCTCGGCACCACCAAGGCCCAGATCGTCAACGGCGGCTTCGAGTCGTCGCCTCCGTTCACTGGTTGGACGATCGAATACGGCACCTACACCGGCACGTTCGGACCCTGGGTTGCCGTCCCGCCATCGGGCCATCCCCTGCCGGCGATGTGGGCGGGCGGTTCGCCGTTCGGTGCCTCGTTCGTGGCCGTGGCACCGTACGAGGGCACGCAGATGGCCTTGCTCAACGACCCGTTGGGCCTCTACCACGCCACCCGGATTTCACAGACCTCCAACCCGACCGCGGCGGACGTCGCCAGCGGCGTGCTCGCGGTGCAGTGGGGCGCCGTGCTCGAGAACGCACACCCCACGGGCCAGCCGGGCTTCCAGGTCGAGGTGCTGAAGAACGGGCTTTCCGTGTTCAGCCACGTGTCCGACACCAACAACGCCATCGCCGAGGGCTGGCAAACCACGGGCCCCGGCGACGGCTTCTACTACAAACACGGCCAGAGCGAGATCGCCCTGCCGGGCCTGCTCACCTTGGACACCATCACGGTGCAGCTGACGGTCTGGGATTGCGATGCAGGTGGGCACGGCGGCTTCGCGTTCTTCGACGACGTGCGGTTCCTGACCTGCACGACGCCGCCGCGTGACATGGTCGGCTGGTGGCACGACTCGACGGCATTGGACCTTGCCGGCCCGAAGCTGAACTCCGGAACCTGGAACGTTCCACCAGGCCCGACCACGGACTATGTCGGCGGTAGCGGCCTGAATCACGCAGCGACGAGTTTCGTCACCGTGCCGGACGCGCCGCAACTCGACTTCGAGGCCGATCGGAGTTTCTCGATCGACTTGTGGGTGAAGCCGACGACCACCTTTCCCGGACGGCAGAGTCTGGTGAGCAAGGTGGCTTTGCATCCCGCACTTCCGCCGGGCTCGCTCGGATACGAACTGAGTCTCGTCAATGGGCATCCGACACTGTGGCTCGGTACCGGCTACGGAACCGAATACACGGCCAGCTCGGTCGTCGTTCCGCCAGGGGAGTGGACACACCTTGCCGTCACGGTGGATCGTCAGGACCCGGCAGGCACGTTCTACGTGAACGGCGAAGCCCTGCCGGACGTGTTCACGCCAGTCACCGGCAGCCTGGCCAACTGGCAGCCGCTGTTCCTCGGCAGCAGTGGCTACACCAGTCCGATCCTGGACGGCGAGACCGACGAAATTGAGTTGTTCCGGCGCGTACTCACGCCTGCCGAGGTGCAACGCATCTTCGCGGCAGGAACCAAAGGCAAGTGCAAGGGGCCGCAGCCGGACCCATCGGATGTCTGGGTGACCGACGCCTACATTGGCAACCTTGTCACATCGGGGACCAACAACATCGTGCGCTGGGTCCTCCCATTCCCCATCGTGTGGGATCTGCCCTTCGGTGTCACGACGCTGGACGTTTCCACCAACGGCTTCCTCTACCTGTCCAACGGTGGTCCGACGCCCGGCCCGGCGACCGGTTTCGGCAGCGCTGCCACGATGGTGGGCAACCTGCGCAACGGACCGCCGCGCGTCGCGCCCTTCTGGTGCAATCTCGACCTGCAGCCCGCCAACAACGCCGGCGTCTACATCAACACCTTCAGCAACCCGGACCGCGTGGTGATCACCTGGAAGAACGCGGTCGAGGTCGGACACACGACCCTGAAGACGATCCAGTGCCAGATCTTCGCCTCCGGGGAAGTCCAGTTCGCCTACTCCGACGGTATCACCGCCGAGGGCCAGAACGTGCTCGTCGGCATCTCGGCCGGCGGCGGCATTGCGGACCCGGGAGCCAGCGACCTGGGCACCGGCGCGCTCAGTGACGGGCCGATCCTCTATCAGAACTTCGACGCCAGTGCGCAGCCGTTCGACCTCGGGGGCCTCGCCGTGATGCTGCTGACGAACGGCTCCGGCTATGAAGCCATCCCCGAGCCGCTCGGCGTGCAGGGGCATGCCAGCATCGGCACCGGCTGCCTCGGCATGACGCTGCTGGCGGACGTGGCGTCGATTCCCGGTTCGGTGGTCACCTACACGACGAGCAACACGCCTGAGTACCTGCCCGGCATGGGGATCTACGTGGCCATGACGGTGATCAGCTTCGGCCAGATCCCGGGCGGACTGGACCTGGGCATCCTCGGTGCGCCGGACTGTTACGCCTACGTCGCCTCGCTCGACATCACGGCGTCGATGCTCGGCTTCACCCCGACACTGAGCCTGCCGCTGCCGCTGGCGTCGTCGCTGCCGAGCGGCCTGCAGTTCACGGTCCAGTCCGTGGCGCTGGCACCTTGGGCAAACCCCGGCGGCCTCGTCACCACCAACGCGGTCGAGACGACGGTCCAGTAGCCGATGCGGCCGACCTGACCGGGCGGCGGCCGGAAAACCGCGGCCCGCGTCACGGCCGCAGCGGCGCGGGGCTGGCCGTCGTGAGGTCCCGATGCCGCGACTCCGTACCGTCCTGTTCCCGCTTCTCGCCGCCGCCACGCTGCTGCCACCGACCGCGGCCCAGCAGGCCGCCCCGGACGGCTGGCAGCGCGCCGCCGGCGTGACCACCGTGCACGGCCAGCCGGTGGCACTCGGCCCGTCGTACCGCGCCGAGTTCGACGCCCGCGGCGCGACCTTCACGCCCGCACTGCCACGCGCCGACGCCGAAGCCGCGCTGCGCTACGAACTGTGCGAGGTGCGGCGCGGCGCCGAGGCATGGTTCACGCGGCCGGCCGCCCCGGTGGCCCCCACCCACGACGGCCAGCGCGTCGTCTACGCACACACCGACGTGCTGCACGAGGTCTACGCGGCGCGCGCCGACGGCATCGAGCAGTCGTTCGTGTTCCACCGCCGCCCGACGGGCCGCGGCGACCTCGTCGTGCGCGGCCGGCTCGCGAGCACGCTGCCGCTGCAGCACGCGTGCGAACGCGACGGCCTGCGCTTCGGTAGCGACGGCATCGGCGGCGCCACGTTCGGCGGCGTCACCGGCATCGACGCCAACGGCGCGCGCATCGCCGGCACGGTGCGGCTCGTCGGCGACGAACTCGAACTGGCGCTGCCGGCCGCGTTCGTCGACGGCGCCGCCTACCCGCTGGTGCTCGACCCGCTGCTCGGCACGGCGTTCCCGGTCGGCAACCAGCCCGGCCTCGACCGGCTGCCGGCCGTGTCGTTCGACGCGACGACGCAGCGCTGGCTCGTGGTCTGGGTCGTCGAGACCAGCACCAGCTCCAGCGAGTTGCGTTGCCAGCTGCTGACCGCGGCGGGGACACCGTTCGGGGCGCCGCAGCTCGTCGTGCCCTGGGGCGTCAACGTCACCGAGCCGCCGGCCGTCGTGAACGTCAACTCGGTCGACCGCTTCCTGATCGTGGTGCCGACGCGGCAGGTCCAGGTCATGAGCCTCTACGCAGTCGCCGTCAACGCGACCAACGGTGCGGCGTCGAACCCGGTCGTGATCGTCGGCGGCTCCTCGTCCTACCAGACCAAGTGCGCCGCCGGCGGCGACGCGCGCGCGGTCGGCAACCAGGTGCTGGTGGCGTACACGATCTACGAAGGCGCCACCGAACGGCTGCGCCGGCTGCTCGTGCAGGTGCCGGCCGGCGGCGATCCGGTGGTCGGCTTCGCGACGCAGGTCGCGTTCTCGACCGGCACGCAGGTGTTCGGCGAAGTCGCGATCTCGCGCAGCGCCGGCACGGCGGGCCGCTGGCTCCTGTGCTGGCGCAACTTCAAGGACGTGCGCTGCCTCGCGGTCAACGAGATCGGCGGCGTGTGCGTGCCCGAGACCACGCTCTACACGGCGCCGTTCTTCAACGGCCTGCGCGACCTCGCGGTCGCCACGCGCGACGGCACCGAGTTCGCGGTCGCGTGGCACGAGACCAGCCTGCTGGCGCCGCAGCGGCTGCGGCTGTTGCCGGTCAGCCTGGTCGGCGTCTGCCCGGCGACGCTGTCGCCCGGCACGGCCGTGACGGTGGTCGCCGACACCGGCGGCGCGGACACGTTCGCGCTCGACTGCGCGCGCGACGGCTACGTCGCCGCCTGGACGCAGGTGGTCGCCGGCAACCAGCAGCTGCGCGTGCGCACGCTCGCCCCGGCGACCTGCGTCGACTGCGGCCAGGACCATGTCGTCGAACCGACGGCGACCGCGCAGGACGAACCGGCGCTGGCGTCGCGCTGGAGCAGCGGCGACACGACCAGCGACGAAGCGCTGGTGGTCTGGACCGACGGCACGATCCGCGGCCACCGCGTCGAAGCACACGGCAGCGGCGCGGTCGCGAACCTCGGCGGCGGTTGCGGCGGCGGCGGCACGCCCGGCCACGTCGGCGCCCCGGTGCTCGGCGACCAGACGTTCGCGCTGACGCTGCCGGCGCCGGGCGCACTGCCGCTGGCCGCGATCGTCGGCCTGTCGCAGGTCGCGCTGCCGTGCGGTGCGTGCACGCTGGTGCCGAACCTCGACATCGTGCTGGCTGGCGGCGGCCCGCACCCGCTGCCGATCCCGTGCGACACCAGCTGGATCGGCCTGCAGTTCTGGGCGCAGTGGCTGCTGCTGGCCCCGGGCGGCTGCCCGCTGCTGCCCGACTTCGCGCTGTCGGACGCGCAGCGCTTCACGGTCGGCGAGTGACCGCCGGGCCGCCGACGCGGCGCGCTGCGCCGCAAGCGCCGATCGCGCGGGCCGCCGCCGACGCGCGCCCGTCGCTGGCGTCGCGCGGGCTCGCTGCCTAGCCTTGACCGGGTTCCCAACCTCTCACCAACCGAAGGAAACCCCATGGTCGACTACGTCAGCGACGTGAAGAAGTACGTTCCCGCCCCCAACGAGAAGGCCGTTGCCGGCATCGTCAAGCACTTCGGCATCGCCATGCGCGAAGGCAGCGATTCGTCGTACGTGTCCGCATCCGACAAGGAAGAGCTGACGCGCGTGCGCGACGGCTTCCTGAAGAAGAAGCTCGGCCTGACGCAGGCCGACGCCGAGCTCGACACCGCGATCAAGGCGGTCGCCGACCGCATGAAGGGCGACACCAAGAAGCTGCGCTCGACGTTCTGCTACCTGCTGGCCGAGAAGTTCGGCAAGCTCAGCGCGTTCGGCGGCTGAGCCCGGACCCGCCCGATTCCGCGCCGCGCTGCACCAGGGGCAGCGCGGCAAGCGCCGGTGGCAGCGACGCTGCACCGCACGGACGAACCCGGTACGCCGGCAACGGCAAAAAGGGTTGGCAGGTCGCCCGGGGCGCTCCGTAGAAACGGCCCCTCCACGCCGCCGCCCGACCGCGCTTCCCCAACGGAGTCCCGTGACGCGTCTGTGCCCGATCGTCTGCCTCCTCTGCGCTGCGTTGGCGGCGCCGCTCGTTGCCCAGGACCCGGCGCCGGTGCCCGCACCGGAGACGACCCCGCCGCCCGCCGAAGCGACCGAAGCGCCGCCCACCGACAACCCGCAGCCGCGCCGCCGCCGGCGCCCCGTCGTCGTGATCGAAGCCGGCACCGTGCACCCGGTCGCGGGTCCGGCGATCGAGGACGGCGTCGTCGTGATCCGCGGCGACCGCATCGTCGCGCTCGGCCGCCGCGGCGAGGTCGAGGTGCCGCCGAACGCGACCGTGCGTTCGTTCCCGACCGGCCACGTCTACCCGGGGCTGGTCGACGCCGCGTCCGACGCGTTCACCGACGCCGCGGTGCGTACCGACGGCAGCAGCGACGCCGCCGACGCGCTGGCCGATGTGCTGGCGCGGCGCGGCGACCGCGAGGACGAACTCGCGCGGGCCGGCATCACGACCGCCTACGTGGCCGCCGCGTCGCCGGCGCTGGTGCGCGGCCAGGGCGCGATCGTGCGGCCGCTGCGCGAGGGCTTCGAGACCTGGCAGGGACACGAACGCGCGGCTCTCGGCCTGCGGCTGACCGGCGGTCCCGACAGCCCGCACGCGCTGCAGCGGCAGCCGCAGCTGCAGGCCGCGGTGGACCTGTTCGACGGCCTCGACGAGTTCCGCAAGGCGCGCACCGACCACGACGAGGCGCTGCAGAAGTACCAGAAGGAGTTCACCGAGTACCTCGACTGGCACCGCAAGAAGAACGGCAAGGACGAGCCGAAGAAGGAGGGCGAAGGCGACGCCAAGACCGCGCCTCCTGCCGAAGCGAAGCCCGACGCGCCGAAGCCCGACGAAGCGCCGCGCGAAGGCGGCCGGCGCCGCCGCGGCGGGCAACCGCCCCGCGAGGACGGCGGCGGCGGCGCGGCCGAGCCGGCCTCGGCGCCGACCGTGGTCGACGCGCTGTTGGCGCTGGCGCAGGATCCGCCGAAGCAGGATCCACCGAAACCGGACCCGGCCAAGCAGGACCCGCCGAAGCAGGACCCGCCGGCCGCCGACGCGAAGCCCGCGGCCAAGGACGAGAAGAAGGACGAGGCGCCCAAGCGCCCGACCTGGCCGAAGGCGCCGCCGAAGGACCCGGCCAAGGAAGCGCTGCTGCGCGTCGTCGATGGCGAGCTGCCGCTGCGCGTCGAAGCCCACCGGCCCGACGAACTGCGCGCCGCGCTGCGGCTGTGGGACGAGCGGCAGATCCCGGTGATGGTGCTCGAGCGCGCCTACGGCGCCGCCGGCATGGCGAACGCGATCGCCGAGCGCGGCATCGGCGTCGTGCTGACCGACGTCTGGCCGGGCAGCCTGCCCGAGGCCTACGAGGCGTTCGATCCGGTGGCGCTGCCGGCGCGGCTGCACGCCGCCGGCGTGCCGGTCGCGATCGCCACCGGTTCGGCGCGGCGCGCCGACCAGCTGCGGCTGATGGCCGCCTGCGCGGTCGCCGGCGGACTGCCGGCCGACGCGGCGCTGCGCGCGATCACGCTGACGCCGGCCGAACTGCTCGGCATCGCCGCCGACACCGGTTCGCTGGCGGTCGGCAAGTTCGGCGACGTGCTGGTGTGCGACCGGCCGCTGCTGCAGTCCGACGCCCGCGTGCTGCTGGTGTTGGCCAAGGGGCGCCCCGAGTTCGAGGCCAACTGATGCGACGCTACCTGCCGTTGGCCCTCGCGGCCGCCGTCTCTCCGTTCTGCGCGCGCGCTGCGGCGCAGGACGTCCTGCTGCAGGCCCGCCGCATCGTCGTCGCACCCGACGCCGTGCTCGACGACGGCCGCGTGCTGCTGCGCCAGGGCAAGGTCGCCTACGTCGGCACCGAGGTGCCGGCCGAAGCCCGCGCCCGGGCCCGACGCGTCGACTACGGCCCCGCGTTCGTCGTGCCGGGCTTCGTGCTGGCGCAGACCACACTCGGCCACGACGCCGACCTGGCCGAACGCGCGCTGCCGTTCACGCCCGATCTGCGCGCCGCCGAAGCCGCCGACCCGTGGCAGGAGGACCTGCTCGAACTGCCGCGGCACGGCGTCACCGCGCTGGCGCTGGCGCCGGCGTCCGGCAATGTGGCCGGTGGCATCGCGGCGCTGGTCAAGAGCGGCCGCGAACGCGCCGTGGTCGGCGACGACCTCTACCTGACGCTGTCGTTGGCGCGCAACGCGCGCCAGGCCGAACGGCCGCCGACGTCGCTGATGGGCGCCGTCGACCTGCTGCGCAGCGCGTTCGACGGCGTGCGCACCGGCATCGGCCAGGGGCCCGACGCCGCCGTGCTGCGGCAGGCGATGCAGGGCACGCGCGGCGTGTTCGTCTACGCCGACAACTTCGCCGAACTGAACGCCGCCCTCGACCTCGGCCGCGACTTCGGTCTGCGGCTCGTGCTGGTCGGTGCCGCGCACGCCGAGAAGGTGCTGCCGCGGCTCGTGCAGCAGCAGGCCGCGGTCGTGCTCGGCACGCTGCGGCCCGAGCTGCGTCGCGCGGAACTGGAACTGCCGGCGCGGCTCGCCGTGGCCGGCGTGCCGTTCTGCTTCGGCGGCGACCCGGAGCTGCTGCGCCAGTCGGCGGCATTGGCCGTGCAGTACGGCCTCGACCGCCGCAGCGCGCTGCAGGCGCTGACGCGCGTGCCGGCCGCACTGCTCGACCGCGACGGCACGCTCGGCGCGCTGCGCCAGGGCCACGCGGCCGACTTCGTCGTGTTCACCGGCGACCCGCTCGACCTGTCGTCGGCGCACGTCGCGACCTGGGTCGACGGCGTGCTGGTCGCCGGCAGCGAACCCGGTGCCGCCCCCGTTGCCGAACCGCCGGCCGCCGCCGCAGGAGTCCGCTGATGTCCCGCCTCGCGTCCGTCCTGGTCCCGTTCGCGCTCGGCACCGCGCTCGCGGCGCAGACCACCGTCTTCACCGGCGCCCGGATCCTGCCCGGTGGCGCGCCGCCGATCGCCGACGGCGTGCTGGTCGTCACCGGTGGCAGGATCGCGGCCGTCGGCGACGCCGCGACGCCGGTGCCCGACGGTGCGGCGATCGTCGACTGCCGCGGCCGCACGATCACGCCGGGCCTGATCGACGCGTCGTTCCGCGGCGGCGCCGCCGCCGGCGATCTGAACGAACAGGGCGACGAGGTCACGCCGCACCTGCGCGCGCTGGACAGCCTCGACCCCGACGACCCGGCGCTGGCGCGCGCGCGCGCCGCCGGCGTCACCGCGGTGCACCTGATGCCCGGCACGCGCAACGTGATCGGCGGCCTCGGCTGTGTGGTCAAGACCGCCGGCACCGACCCGGCGGCGATGCTGGTCAAGGCCGACGTCAGCCTGCGCATCGTGATGGGCAGCGAACCGTCGGCCGAGAACCGCGCGATCCGCGGCGGCCGCGTCGACTCGATCTACTACCGCCGGCCGACGACCCGCATGGGCGTCGTCTGGGAGACGCGGCGCGCGTTCCACGAAGCCAAACAGGCGCTCGAACTGTCGCTCGGCGCCACGCCGGCGCCGCCCGACCGCGGCCGCGAGGTGCTGCAGCGCGTGCTGCGCGGCGACCTGACCGCCTACACGACCGCCCGCAGCGAACAGGACATCCGCACCGCGCTGCGCATCGCCGCCGAGTTCGGCTACCGCACCGTGATCGACGAAGCGCAGGACGCCTGGGTCGTCGCCGACGAGCTGCTGGCGGCCCAGGTCACCGTGCTGCTCGGTGCGCCGAGCGCCGCCCAGGTGCAGGGTTCGGCCGGCCGCGACGGCGCCGACCCGCGCTACGCGACCGCCAAGCTGCTGGCCGACCGCGGCATCCCGTTCGTGATCACGACCGGCACCAACACCGCCGCCCTCGAGCTCGTGCGCGAGGCGATGTTCGCGGCGCGCAACGGCGTCGCCCCGGCGCAGGCCATCGACGCAGTGACGATCGCGCCGGCGCGGCTGCTCGGCATCGCCGACCGCACCGGCAGCCTCGCCGCCGGCAAGGACGCCGACTTCGTCGTCTGGTCCCACGATCCGCTCGACCCGGCCGCCGTCGCCGAGTCGGTCCACATCGACGGCAAACCCGTGCCCGCCTCCCGATGAACCGCCCTCTCCCGCTCGCGGCCGCAGCGCTGCTGCTCGCCGCCTCCGTGCCGTCGCAGGACGTCCTCGCCGTCAAGGGCGGCCAGGTCGTGACGGTCTCCGGCCCGACGATCGACGACGGCGTCGTGCTGATCGAGAACGGCCGCATCACCAAGGTCGCCAAGGCCGCCGACGTCGAGATCCCGTGGACCGCCAAGGTGATCGACGCCACCGGCAAGGTCGTGATGCCGACCTGGGTCGTCGCGCACTCGCAGGCCGGCCAGCGCGGCTTCAACGAGAACATGCAGAACGTGCCGTGGCTGTCGGTCGCCGACGCGATCGACCCGGCCGCGATCTGGTTCGAGGACGCGCTGCGCAACGGCATCGGCACGATCCACGTGCTGCCCGGCAACCAGACGCTGCTCGGCGGCGCCGGCATGGTCGTGCGCCCGTACGGCCGCACGGTCGAGGACATGGCCGTCGCCGGCAACACCGGCGTCAAGCTGTCGCTGCTCGCGACCGGCGGCGGCCGGCTGCAGCAGATCCGGCGCCTGCGCCGCGCGATCGAGGACGTGCGCGAGTACGTCGCCGACTTCGACCGCCGCAAGGCCGAGTTCGAGCAGGAGCAGGCCGCCGGCGCGATCGCGGCCGACAAGACCTGGGACGAGCAGATCGACCGCACCAAGCGCAACGCCGTCGACCTGGTGCAGAAGAAGGCGCGCGGCTGGCTGTACGTGCCGTCCGCAGCCGAACTCGACGAAGCGCTGCGCCTGTCGCAGCAGCTCGACCTGGTGCTGGTGCTCGGCCGCAACATCGACGAAGGCGTGCCGCTGCTGACCAAGCTGGCGCAACCGGTCGTACTCGACGCCGAGCTCGAGTACTTCGAGACCGACGACGAGACGCAGAAGGAACGCAAGCTCTGCACCGCGAAGCTGCTGGCCGACGCCGGCGTGCCGTTCGTGTTGTCGATCGGCGACGGCGGCCCGACCGCCTACCCGTGGTGGCAGCTCGGCACCTGCGTGCGCAACGGCGTCGACCGCCAGAAGGCCATCGAAGCGCTGACCACCGTGCCGGCGAAGCTGCTCGGCCTCGCCGACCAGGTCGGCGCGATCGCCGAGGGCAAGCTCGGCAACCTGCAGATCCTGACCGGCGATCCGCTGCAGGCGACGACCTGGGTCGAGACCGTCGTGCTCGAGGGCGCGGTCGCCTACGAGCGCAGCAAGGACCCGCGCCTGAAGCTGCTGTTCGTCGAGCCGAAGCCGGCCGAACCGAAGCCCGCGGGCGGCGACAAGGCGGCGGAGCCGCCGGCACCGGCGCCCACGCCGGCGCCGGCACCCGCATCGACCGGCACCCCGGACGGGGGCACCGGCGACGGCAAGCCGCAGGACGGAGGCCGGTGATGCCCCTGCCGCGCTGGTTCGTTGCGGCCGCGTTCGCGGGCCTCGCCGCCGTGCCGGCGCTGGCGCAGGCCGACGCGGCCGTGCCGTCGCGCGACTTCGCGGTGCGTTGCGGCACGCTGCTGCTCGGCGACGGCAAGGAGCCGCTGCGCGACGCCTGGCTGGTCGTCAAGGGCGGCAAGGTGCACTCGATCGGCCAGACGGCGCCCGCGGCCGAGCTGCCGGTCGTCGACGCGCAGGGCCGCGTCGTGATGCCCGGCATCGTCGCGACCGACGGCGACTTCGCGCCGGCCGACGACGCCGAGTACCAGGTCACGCCGGACGCCCTCGCGGTCGACGCGTTCGACTTCGAGCAGAAGCAGCTCGCCGCGCTGCAAGGCGGCGTCACGACCGCCTACGTGTCGCCGGGACGCAACCGGCTGGTCTCGGGTCAGGGCGCGGTGGTCAAGCTCGCCGGCCGCGACCTCGTCGAACGCGTGCTGACCGAGAACGCGTGCCTGCGCGTGAACTTCGGCGACGGCGCGATGCAGGCGCCGCGCGTGTTCGAGCCGGTGCCGCACCCGACCGACGACGACCCGCTGCTGCCGTCGCGCATCCAGGTGCCGACCGCGCGCATCGCGCTGCTGGCCGAGCTGCGCGCGCTGTTCGCGGCCGCCACCGACACCGAGGCCGCGCCCGGCGGCGAAGGACCGGCCGAGCACCGCTACGACGAACGGCCGCTGGCCGCGGTGGTCGCACGGCAGCTGCCGCTGCGCGTCGCGACGCCGACCGGCCGCGACCTGCGCGCCGCGCTGGAACTGCAGCGCGAACTCGGCGTGCGCATGCTGGTCGAAGACCCGCGCGAACTCGACGGCCTGATCGACCGGCTGGTCGCGCAGGACGTGGCGGCGGTGTTCCGCGTGCCGGTGCGGTTCGGCACCGCGCTGCCCGGCGGCGAGGATCGCCGCGTGCGCACCCGCGACGAGCACCCGGAGGCGCCGGCCCGCGCCGCGGCGGCCGGCGTGCGGCTCGGCCTGGCGACGGCCGACGGCGTGTCGCCGCGCGACTACCTGATGGCGGTCGCGGTCGCGGTCGGCCACGGGCTGCCGCGCGAACGCGCGCTGCGCGCGATCGGCGCCGACGCGGCGGCGATCCTCGGCGTCGATGCGCGGGTCGGCCAGCTGCAGCCCGGCAAGGACGCCGACTTCCTCGTCCTGAGCGGCGACCCGCTCGCGGTCGGCACGATGGTCGAACAGACCTGGATCGACGGCCGCCGCGAGTTCCTGCGCAAGACTTCCAGCCGCACGCTGGCGGTGCGCGCCGGCCGCGTGCTCGACGGCACCGGCCGCGTGTTCCGCGACGGCGTCGTGCTGATCCAGGACGGCCGCATCAAGGCGGTCGGCGAACAGCTGGCGGTGCCGTACGGCGCCGAAGTGCTCGACGTGCCGGGCGGCGTCATGACGCCGGGCTTCGTCGACGCGTTCTCGCACCTCGGCCTCGCCGGCAACGGCAGCAACGTGCCGAACGGCGCCGCCGGGCAGCGCCTGCACGAGGCGATCGAACACGACGACCCGATGTTCGCGCCGGCCGTCGCGGCGGGCCTGACGACGCTGCTGGTCGCCGGCAAGGACGCCGGGCAGGGCGGCGGTCGCGTGACCGCGGTCAAGACCGGCGCCGCCGACCGCCAGGGCATGGTGCTGCGCGAGATCGCCGGCCTGCGGCTGGCGCACGAAGCGATCGGCCCCGACGCGATCAAGCCGCTGGCCGACCAGCTCGAACGCGGCAAGCGCTACGTCGAGGAGTGGCGCAAGTACGAGGCGGCGCTGGCGGAGTGGCAGCGCGGCGGCCAGCAGGCCGCGGCCGCACCGCCGCCCGAACCGACGCCCGCGAAGGATGCCGCCGCCGCCGAGGACCCGGTGACCGGTGTCTGGGAAGCCGACATCGACCTGCAGGGCCGACTCCAGATCCACGTCGTGCTCGAGCTGAAGCTCGACGGCGCCGCGGTGACCGGCTCGATCCGCATGTCGATCGGCGACCGCGAGATCCCGGCCCAGGAGATCACGCAGGGCACGTGGGCCGACGGCAAGCTGAAGCTCGAGTTCCGCGGCATGGGCGGCACCGCCGTGCTCGACGCGACGCTGCAGGGCGACACGCTGACCGGCAAGCTGACGCTCGGTCGCATGGGCGAACAGGACGTCAACGGCCGCCGCACCAGCAAGACCGCGCCGACCGGCACCGCGCGCCGCGGTGGCGCTGCCAAGGCCGAACCGACCGGCAAGCCGAAGGCGCCGAAGACCGACGAGAACCTCGAACCGCTGCGCGCGGTGCTCGAGAAGCGCGCCGCGCTGGTCGTGCGCAGCAACCGCAGCGCCGCGATCGGCGACGTGGTCGAGCTGCTCGAGAAAGAGCAGGTGCCGTTCCTGCTGACCGGCGTCGCCGACCTCCAGGACGATGCGAGCGCCGTGCGCGGCCGCAAGCCGGTGATCCTGCTCGGCCCCGAGGTGCTGACCGAGGAGCGCGGCGAGACCACCAACATCGCAGCAGTGTTCACCGACCGCGACCTGCCGATCGCGTTCGGCAGCGGCGAGTGCGCCGGCGCGCGCTTCCTGCCGCTGCACGTCGCCTACGCGGTGCGCTACGGGCTGTCGCCGGCCGACGCGCTGGCCGCGCTGACGCTGTGGCCGGCGCGCGCGTTCGGCCTGCAGGATCGCATCGGTTCGCTCGAGAAGGGCAAGGACGCCGACCTGGTCGTGTTCGCCGGCGATCCGTTCGAACCGCAGAGCCGCGTGCTGCTCGTCGTCTGCAACGGTCGCGTCGTCGCCGACCACCGGGAGTCCCACTGATGCCGCCGCTCCGTTCGCCGTTGTTCGCCCTGGTGCTGGCCGCCGCCGCCGCCGCGCAAGAACCCGCCGAACCGCCCCGCTTCGAGGTCTGGCACCCGCGCCGCCCCGCCACCGAGGCCGAACACCAGGTCGCGAAGTGGGGCCCGCGCGGCCTGCCGAGCCCCGGCTACGTGTTCCGCGCCGCGCGCGTGCTGCCGATCACGGCGCCGCCGATCGACGACGGCGTGGTGGTGACGCGCAACGGCGTGATCGAGGCGATCGGCCGCGCCGCCGACGTCGCGGTGCCGGCCGGCTACGAGCAGGTCGACTGCGGCGCCGCGATCCTGATGCCGGGCCTGGTCGAACTGCACTGCCACATCGCCAGCGAGACGTTCGACCTCAACGACACCGTCCACCCGACCAACCCCGAGTTCCGCACGCTGGACCTGATCGGCATGGAGCACGACCAGATCCGCACCGCGCGCGCGGGCGGCATCACGACGGCGCTCTACATCCCCGGCTCGGGCTCCAACATGGGCGGCTTCGGCACGCTGACGAAGACCTGGGGCAAGTCGCCGGAGGAAGCGCTGGTGCGCTTCCCCGGCAGCCTGAAGATCGCGCAGGCCGGCAATCCCGAGCGCGAGGCGGGCGACCTCGGCACCGACATGATGGGCATGAGCGAGGGCATCCGCATGACCCTGCTCGACGGCAAGCGCTACTGGGAACGCCACGAAGCCTGGCAGGCCGGCCGCGGCGAGAAGCCCGAACCGGACCCGACGCTCGAGCTGCTGCGCGGCCTGTTCCGCCACGAGTACCCGGTGTCGGTGCACACGCAGATCTACCAGGTCGTGCTGCAGACGCTGCAGCAGCTGCGCCAGGAGCTCGGCCTGTGGACCGTCGTCGTGCACGGCACGTTCGACGGCTACCGGCTCAGCGAGGACCTGCTGCGCGCCGGCGTGCCGGTCGCCGGTGGCCCGCGGCAGTACCACTTCGACCGCGCCACCGGCCGCTTCGAAGGCCTGCTCGGCAACTGGTCGCGCGGCGGCCAGCACGGCTGGCGCGCGCCGGTGCTCGGCCTCGGCAGCGACGGCGTCGGCGTCAACACCGACTCGCCGGTCGTGCCGCAGGAACAGCTGCCGCTGCAGGCGGCGATGGCGGTGCGGCTCGGCTGGCAGCACGAATGGGCGCTGCGCGGCCTGACGATCAACGCGGCGCGCTTCGTCGGCATCGACCAGCGTGTGGGTTCGCTCGAGGTCGGCAAGGACGCCGACCTTGTGCTGTGGAGCGGCGACCCGATCGACCCGCGCTCGTACGTGCACGTGACGGTCGTCAACGGGACGATCTGCTACCGGCGCAACCCGAACCGGCCCGAGTTCTGACCGCCTCCGCGCCGTGCGTTCCCCCACCCATCGCCGCCGCCTGCTGCCCGCGCTGGCCGCGTTCGCCGCCGCCACCGTGGCCGCGCCCGCGCAGACGCCGGCGACCACGGCGCACCTCGCGGCGCGCATCCTGCCGGGCGACGGACCGCCGATCGACGCCGGCGTGCTGGTCGAGCAGGCCGGCCGCATCGTCGCGGTCGGTGCGCGCGCCGGCACCACGGTGCCCGCCGGCGCCACCGTGGTCGACCACGGCGACGCGTGGCTCGTGCCGGGCTTCGTCGACCTGCACCACCACGTCAGCGGCGGCGGCGGCGACATCAACGACATGGTCGCGCCGCTGAACGCCGAGCTGCGCACGCTCGACGTCGTGAAGCCGAGCGAGGAGATGATCCGGCGCGCGGCGGCCGGCGGCGTCACGACGACGCTGTTCATCCCCGGGTCGGGCACCAACCTGGGCGGCTTCGGCGTGCTGCTGAAGATGCGCTGGAACGAGCCGCTCGACCGGCTGGTCGTACGCGAACTCGGCGCGATGAAGGTCGCGCAGGGCTTCAACCCCGAGCGCCGCAGCGGCGACCTGGGCCTCACGCGCATGGGCTCGAGCGAACTGCTGACGCAGCTGCTCGAACGCGGCCGCGACTACGCCGCGGCGTGGCGCGCGTTCGCCGCCGGCCAGCCTGAACGGCCGGCGCTCGACCCGGCGCTCGAGCCGCTGCGCGCCGTGTTCGACAAGCGGGTGCCGGTGCTGATCCACACGGCCGGCGCGCGCGACTGCATCGCGACCGCGCGCATGTTCCAGGACGTGTTCGACGTGCGCATGGTGCTGTCGCACGGCTGCTTCGACGGCTGGCTCGCCGCCGCCGCGCTGGCCAAGCGCGGCACGCCGGTCAACCTGGGGCCGCGCATGTACGAGTTCGACCGCTACGGCCGCTTCCAGGGCACCTGCCAGGCGTACTGGGACGTCGGCTGCCGCGACCTGTCGATCAACACCGACGCGCCGGTCATAGCCGCCGAGGAACTGCAACTGCAGGCGGCAATGGCGATCCGGCTCGGCCTGCCGTACGAGGCCGCGCTGCACGCGCTGACGATCCAGCCGGCGCGCCAGATCGGCATCGACGACCGCTGCGGCTCGCTGACCGTCGGCAAGGACGCCGATTTTCAGGTGACCGCCGGCGACCCGCTCGACCCGCGGTTCCAGCCGCTCGCGGTCTACATCGAAGGAACCCTCGTGCACCGACTCGGAGACGTGCGATGAACAGATGCTGCTCGCTGCTGGCCACGCTGGTGGCCCTCACCACCGCCGCTGCCGCGGTGGCGCAGGACCGACGCCCGGTCGCGTTCACGAACGCGCGGCTCGTGCCGGTGCAGGGCCCGGTGATCGAGGTCGGCACGCTGGTGCTGCGCAACGGCAAGATCGAGGCGATCGGCAAGGACGTGCCGGCCCCGGCCGGCGCGCGCGTGATCGACGCCACCGGCATGACGATCCTGCCCGGCCTGGTCAGCGCCTGGTCGCGCGCCGGCCTCGGCCGTGGCGACACGCCGGCTCCGGCCGAACGCCAGCGCGGCCGCCGCGGGCGCGCCGAGCCCGAGGGCGACGGCGGTGGCCGCAACGATGCGCAGAACCGCGCCGCCACCAAAGTCGTCGCGGCGCTGCACCCGCGCCAGGACGTGTTCGGCGAGCTGCTGCGCGCGGGCATCACGTCGCTGGCGCTGACGCCGCAGGGGGGCGGCCTGCCCGGCCTCGGCGCGGTGCTGCGCGGCGACGCCAAGACGCTGGACCAGCTGACGCTCGACGACGACGCGTTCGTGCAGCTGACGATGGCGCGCAGCAGCGCGACCAAGAAGCTGCTGAAGGAGACGCTGGCGAAGGCCAAGCAGCACCTCGAGCAGCGCAAGCAGCCCAAACCCGCCGCAACGCCGGCGCCGGCCGAAGCGACGCCGCCGGCGCCGCCGGCCGAGACGCCGAAGCCGGAGCCCAAACCCGAGCCGAAACCCGAGCCGAAGCCGGAACCGAAGCCGGAGCCCAAGCCGGAACCGAAGCCCGAGCCGAAGCCCGAGGCCAAGCCCGACGCGGCGAAGCCGCCCGAGCCGCCGCCGGACCCGAACCTCGACGTGCTCGCCGACCTGCTGGACGGCAAGCGCCGCGCGATCGTGCAGATCGACTCGGCCGCCGACTTCCAGCACTGGCAACAGGCGGTCGCCGACGACGTGAAGTTCCCGCGCACGATCGTCGTGCCGCGCCACGACCCGTTCCAGGGCACGGTCGACCTCGTGCTGGAGCCACTGAAGGCGATGCAGTGCACGGTACTGCTGGCGCCGGACCTGTCGACGCTGCCGCGGTCGCGCCACCTGATCCATCCGGCGCGCCTGCTGCACGACGCCGGCATCGAGGTCGGGTTCGTGCTCGGCGACGACCCGACGACCGTGCGCTTCCTGTTCTACCGGCTGATGGAACTGGTGCGCTGCGGCCTGCCGGCCGACGTCGCGCTGCGCGGCGTCACGCTGGTGCCGGCCAAGGCGCTCGGCATCGACGCGCGCACAGGTTCGCTCGAGGCCGGCAAGGACGCGAACCTGTTGGTGTTCCGCGGCGATCCGCTGAGCCCGAGCAGCGAACTGCTGCAGGTCTGGCTCGAAGGCCACGAAGTCGAGAGGCAACCATGACGTTCCCGATCCACCACCGTGCGCTGCTCGCCGCCGGCATCCTGCTGACGCTCGCGGTCGACGCCACCGCGCAGGGACGCGGCCGCCGCGGCCAGCGCGGCGAACGCCCGCCGGCGCCGCCGGCCGAGGCGAAGCCGGAGGACAGCAAGCCGGCGAAGCCGAAGGTCTACGTCGCGATCACCGGCGGCGACGTGCACCTCGGCACCGGCCAGCGCCTGACCGGCGCCACGGTGCTGCTCGCCGACGACAAGATCGAAGCCGTCGGCCACAACCTGACCGTGCCGGAAGGCGCGACCGTGATCGACGCCAAGGGCAAGGTGGTCAGCCCCGGCTTCGTCTGCGTGCTCGGCAACGGCATGGGTGCCGGGCGCAGCGCCCCCTACGCCGACGCGGTCAACCCGTACGACCCCGAGATCAAGCAGGGCCTGGCCGCCGGCATCACGGCATTCCTGGCCGGCTCGGTCGGTTCGTCGGCGCAGCTGACCGGCAGCAACGCCGTGATCAAACTCGCCTGGGGCGACGCCAAGGGCATGGTGCTGAAGGAGGACGCCGTCGTCGGTCTGGCGGCCGAGCTGAGCCTCGGCGACCGCGACAAGCTGACCGAGGCGGTGCAGAAGGCGCGCGAGTATCTGCAGGCGCTGGAGCAGTTCCCGAAGCAGAAGGCCGCCGACCCGAACGCGAAGGAACCGACCGCGCCGCCCGGCAGCGAGAAGCTGCTCGCGGTGCTGCGCGGCGACGCGATGTTGTGGATCAACCCGGCCGGCGGCGGCGGCGGCTTCGCCATGTTCGGCGGCGGCGGCCGGCGCGGGGCGCCTCGCGCCGATGACATCGACGCGATCCGACAGGCGCTGGCGACCGCGAAGCTGTTCGGCCGCGGCGTCGTGCTGCAGAAGCCGACCAGCGGCTGGGTGATCCCGGACGAGATCGCCGCCACCGGCTCGATGGTGTTCCTGAGCCCGCGCGACCGGCGCCCTGCCGACCCGGCCAACCCCGACCGCACCGGCAGCAACCTCGCCCAGGCGGCGATCCTGGCCCAGGCCGGTGTGCCGGTCGCCGTCACCTGCCCGGTTGGCATGTTCGGCGGCGCGGGCGTCGGCATCGGCGGCATCCTCGGCCAGGACCTCAACACCCCGCAGGTCGACGCCGCCTACGCGGTCCGCGGCGGGCTGGACGGCCGCAAGGCACTGCGCACCCTCACGTTGGACGCAGCGCGCCTGCTCGGGGTCGACCGCCGGATCGGCTCGCTCGAAGCCGGCAAGGACGCCGACGTCTTGATTCTCGATGGCGACCCGCTGCACTATGCGACCTTCGTGACGATGGCGCTGGTCAACGGCAAGGTCGTTTACGAAAGGGCCAAGGAGCCACTGTACAGCCACATCCCGCGGTAGGGCGCCCCCAGCGCGTGCCGCCCTCGAGCGCCGGCAACCTGCCCCCCTCGCCGGGGCCCTGCAACAGCGACCTTTCTCATGAGCGTAGAGAGCCTGAAGGAACTGGACGACTTCTTCCGCAGCATGCGGCAGGCGTTCAACAGCCGAGACCTCAAGACCTTCCGCTCACACTTCTGGACCGACAAGCGCTTCCAGAACCTCGACGCCTCGGGCCGCCGCGACCGGGGCTGGGGGGAGTTCGAGGAGGTGCTCGACCAGGAGTTCCGCTACCTCGAATCGGTGCGCCTGGAGCTGAAGGACCTGGACTTCCAGGTCTTCGACGACCAGTTCGCGACCGTGATCGGCTCGTGGAAGCTCAGCCAGACCGATCCTGAGGGCCGCAACCACGAGCAGGGCGGCCGCTGCACGTTCTCGCTGTGCCGGATGAGCGACGATTGGAAGATCGTCGCCCAGCACTATTCGCCGCTGTCCGCCGAGGAGGCAGCTGCCGACTGAACGGCCCGCCGGCCGCCGCCCCGTGCTCGGCAATGCCGCCGCACGCGGCTAGATTGCACCTGTCCCCGCAGTCCGCCCTCCCGCAGATCGCATCGTGACCCCCGCGGCCACCAGTTCCTCGTCGGCGAGCCCGAGCACCGCTCCAGGGACCGCCGCCGGCGGGGCGTTCCACCCGCGGCACAAGATCCGCCTGGTCACCGCGACCAGCCTGTTCGACGGCCACGACGCGTCGATCCACATCTTCCGCCGCATCGCGCAGCAGAGCGGCGCCGAAGTCGTGCACCTGGGCCACAACCGGTCGGTGCAGGAGATCGTCGACGCCGCGATCGCCGAGGACGCGCAGGGCATCGCCGTGACGTCCTACCAGGGCGGCCACAACGAGTTCTTCCGCTACATGCACGACATGCTGCGCGACCGCGGCGCCGCGCACGTGCGGATCTTCGGCGGCGGCGGCGGCGTGATCCTGCCCGAGGAGATCGCGGCGCTGCACGCCTACGGCATCGCGCGCATCTACTCGCCCGACGACGGCCGCGCGATGGGCCTGCAGGGCATGATCGACGACATGCTGCAGCGCTGCGACTTCGCGACCGTGCGCGAAGGCGACGCGCTGCCGACGCCGCGCGCGGCGGACCCGGGCTCGGTCGCGCGCGCGATCAGCCTGGTCGAGAACTTCCCCGAACGCCACCGCGAGGCGCTGCGCAGCGCGCTGGCCGGCGCGGCGACGACGCCGCCGGTGCTCGGCATCACCGGCACCGGCGGCGCCGGCAAGAGCTCGCTGATCGACGAGCTGCTGCGGCGGCTCTTGCTGGACTTCCCGCAGCACCGGATCGCGGTGCTGTGCGTCGACCCGACGCGCAAGAAGACCGGCGGCGCGCTGCTCGGCGACCGGATCCGCATGAACTCGGCGGTCGACCCGCGTGTGTTCGTGCGGTCGATGGCGACGCGGCGCGCGAACACGGCCCTGTCCGAGTCGGTGCGCGACGCACTCGACGTGCTGCGCGCGGCCGGCTTCGACCTGATCGTGCTCGAGAGCAGCGGCATCGGCCAGAGCGACACCGAGATCGTCGACCACGCGACCGTGTCGCTCTACGTGATGACGCCGGAGTTCGGCGCGCAGAGCCAGCTCGAGAAGATCGACATGCTGGACTACGCGGACCTGGTCGCGATCAACAAGTTCGACCGCCGCGGCGCGCGCGACGCCCTGCGCGACGTGCGCAAGCAGTACCAGCGCAACAAGAAGGCGTTCGAGCAGCCGGTCGAGCAGATGCCGGTCTACGGCACGATGGCGGCGACGTTCGCGGACCCCGGCACCGACCGGCTCTACCGCTGCGTCGCCGCGGCGCTCGACGCCGAACGGCCGGGCCGGTTCGCCAGCACGCTGCCGCTGCACGAAGGCGAGCCCGAGACCACGCACGTGATCCCGACCGAACGCGTGCGCTACCTGGCCGAGATCGTCGAGACCAACCGCCGCTACAACGCCTGGGCGCAGCAGCAGAGCGCGATCGCCGAACGCGCCTACGTGCTCGACGCCGCCCTGGCGGCGCTGCCGGCGGACGCGACGGCCGCGCGCGCGGTGCTGGCCACGCAGCGCGACGCCGCGGCGGCCGAACTGGCGCCCGAATGCCGCGACCTGCTGCAGGGCTTCGACCACCTGGTGCAGAGCCTGACCACGCAGCACTTCGAGTTCCGCGTGCGCGACCGCGTGGTCAAGGTCGAGAACCACACGCAGTCGCTGTCGGGCCTGGCGATCCCGAAGGTCGCGCTGCCGCGGTTCCGGTCGCACGGCGACCGGTTGCGGTGGCTCCTGTGCGAGAACGTGCCGGGCCGGTTCCCGTTCGCGGCCGGCGTCTACCCGTTCAAGCGCACCGCCGAGGACCCGACGCGCATGTTCGCGGGCGAAGGCGGTCCCGAGCGCACGAACCGCCGGTTCCACTACCTGTCGCACGGCCAGCCCTACCAGCGGTTGTCGACGGCGTTCGACAGCGTCACGCTCTACGGCGAGGACCCGGCCGAGCGGCCGGACATCCTCGGCAAGGTCGGCAACGCCGGCGTGTCGATCTGCACGCTCGACGACGCCAAGCGGCTCTACAGCGGCTTCGACCTGCGCGACCCGGTCACGTCGGTGTCGATGACGATCAACGGCCCGGCGCCGATGCTGCTCGCGTTCTTCCTGAATGCCGCGATCGACCAGCAGTGCGAACGCTGGCTCACCGAGAACGGTCAGCTCGAGGCCGCGCGGCAGAAGATCGCCGAGCGCTTCACCGGCCGCGGCCTCGCCGCGCCGCGCTACCGCGGCGACCTGCCGCCGGGCCACGACGGCCTCGGCACGCGGCTGCTCGGCACCAGCGGCGACCGCGTCGTGCCGGCCGACGTCTACGCGCGGATCCGCCAGGAGACGCTGGCAGCGGTGCGCGGCACCGTGCAGGCCGACATCCTGAAGGAAGACCAGGCGCAGAACACCTGCATCTTCAGCACCGAGTTCGCCCTGCGCATGATGGGCGACGTGCAGCAGTTCTTCACCGAGAACCGCGTGCGCAACTTCTACTCGGTGTCGATCTCCGGCTACCACATCGCCGAGGCCGGCGCCAACCCGATCACGCAGCTCGCGTTCACGCTCGCGAACGGCTTCACCTACGTCGAGTACTACCTGTCGCGCGGCCTCGCGATCGACGACTTCGCGCCGAACCTGAGCTTCTTCTTCAGCAACGGCACCGACCCCGAGTACGCGGTGATCGGCCGCGTCGCGCGCCGCATCTGGGCCAAGGCGATCCGCCACCGCTACGGCGGCAGCGAGCGCAGCCAGATGCTGAAGTACCACATCCAGACGTCGGGCCGGTCGCTGCACGCGCAGGAGATCGACTTCAACGACATCCGCACGACGCTGCAGGCGCTCTACGCGATCTACGACAACTGCAAC